>NZ_AP018227.1:4427781-5344958 GCF_002368095.1 Calothrix parasitica NIES-267
CCCCATCTCCCCATCTCCCCCTCTCCCCATCTCCCCCTCTCCCCATCTTCCCATCTCCCCATCTCCCCATCTCCCAATTTCAAAAATACAAATAATTAGAACGCGCAATCTTCTCGGGTTGTTTGTCCGTCCATTTTTCCCAACGAGATACTCCACTACGAATTAAATCTAAATTTTCATCACCAATAAAACATACTCGACGCATTTTTTCGCAAGTCATTAAAATTTCGCCGTTACCCATGAACGGTGCGATAACATAATTGTTTTGAGATGTAAACATATTAATTAAATACTGAATTATCCCTTCCACATTATCCAGATTCAGCGGTATTTGTGGTTTTGCGATTGCTTGTCGCGAAAATATTCCAACATATATTTTTCCCAATAGTAGCTCGTACTGAAAATTCATTTGGGTATTGTTACAAAACTGATAAATATTATTTTCCGAACGTAATACAGCCACCACAGAAGCTTCATCTACTAAATAATCGTGATTCCATCCATCGGAGAATGTTGCAATTGCTAAAGCAGCGTTTGAAGGTAGCAGCCGAATAAAGTCTTTTTGTGCGGTGTCCCCGTAGTATACAAGATGACGATTTCCTAAAGTCCATTTATCGCCAATTTTAGACAGCGACTCTTTTTTTAAGAATAGCGAGTTGAGAATTTTTGGCTGTTCCACTCTTGGTTGCTCCTTCTTACCGGACTTGACCTGAAGTTCTGCCATTGCGCTGTGAAAAGCTTGTAACTGTAACTCTTCTTGTTGAGCGCGGAATTTAGTGGCAATTTTGGCTTCTCGTTCGGCTTCTTGATAATTACTTTGATTTTTAGCTAATTCGTAAGCCTTTAAGGCTTTTTCTGCTAGGATTCGTTCTTTTCTTCCAGCCCTAGCAATCGCAAGCAATTTGGTTTTTTTGTCCGCGATAGGCGTTTTCTGAATGATTTTCTGGATTTTTGGAGCGATATCCCTCGCTATTTGCTTGTCATGCTGCCAGCTACGTTCGCTATAACCGGCTTGTTTGGCTAATTCTTGGGTGGTTTTTGGTGGTGAAATCATTTCACTACCATTTTCGGAAGCTCTAAGAGTGTATTGGTTGTCTCCTGCTTTGGCTCTCATTCCCAATTTCACAAGAATTTTTTCTCGTTCTAATACTAGCTTTCCCCTTTCAAGGGGTTCGAGTTCGTTACGAATTAAATTTTCATCAATTTCAGCTAATCTAGCGTTTTCATCAGAATCATAACTAACTATATGGCATTCAATTTTTTTAAAACCCAGCAGCTTGCAAGCTGTTAACCGATGCAATCCAGCAATCAAGTTAAAATTATCATCTACTGTTATTGGGTTAAGCAAACCGTTTAACTCAATAGATTTTTTTAATTGCTCGACTTTTTCATCATTTATTGGGCGACGATTATTAGCGTATTTTATTTTTTCTATCGATACTTTAGATATTTCAGACATAATTAATGTTCATTCAGAACTATATACCGGCTGATATTTGATTGATTCTTGTATGCCTTTGAAATGTCATAAAACTTTCATATAAATATCATAAAATAGTGTTATGTCATAAAACTGATAATAGCTTGACAATAATTATATTTACACAATAATTAATATCTTTCCTGAATCAGATATTTCTAAAATTATTCCTCCTATATTGCCTTAAATCAATCTACGGCCAGGGCAAAAATATCATAGCTAAAAACAATCTTTATAAAAGATAGTATTGGGGTTCAGCAAAAAGCGCTGAGGATTTATAGACTCTTGTTAACAGCAATTTGCTCCCTGAGTAAAAGCAATTTCTAACAATAAACTTTGGTATGTATTTATTGTCACTAAAATTCTGTAACAAATTATTTTCAGTACTAATATATGGCAAAATTTAATACCAATAAATAGCAATTAAACAAAATATATATGATAACTAAATTGTGGTGGTAAGCGTTGCGACATCAAGCGGTATCGGCATCTATCTAAAATCATACGTGGCTGTTTTAGGAGCCGTAATTAAATTACTTCCATAGTGTATTATTTACAGTCAGAAACATGTATATATAAGAGAAAAACAATGCTCAGAAGTAGGTTGACAATATTAAACTTGTTTGACATACTTAAAGACAAGTTTTTTCGGTCTATTGCCTGGGCGCTTCATTTGTCTGACCGCTGTAATTAAAATTTCGTTTTTGTGAAGAGCGTTACTGCTAATTACTAGAACAATACCTTATTAATAATATAGAATAAAAATTAGGAAATATTTCACGAATAAATCATTATTTTTTTTCGGCACAATATTGGTTATCGGTGAAATATTGGAGATTAAAGATGAAACGTCACTCAAAGGTTAACTTTGGATTTACAACTTTAGATTATCTCTACAAATAAATTGAGGAGCGATTAGAGTTTTAGATTTAGCTAGTTAAAACCCTGTTGTTTAATAGGGTTATTGATTCAACTCAAAATCTAAGATTTATAATCTATAGTTTATAGCTTCAATCTTTTTGGTAATCCAACTTGCTTGGATGAATCCAAAATCCTTAATTATTTATGTACCTAATTACTAGAATGTTGATCTACAGAATTATTCAAAAGACATTTGGGAAGTCGATAAATACACATATTGTAGCCAAACAATCTAACAATAAATGTAAAAGCTAGAAAACTAATTCAAACATTACTATCTGCTGTCTTTGCGTAAAATCCGACATTATATTTTATTCGGTTTCTAAGATAGTAAATCAGTAAATTCAGTCACAATAATAAAATCGCGGTTATATAAAACTTGGCTCTTCACAACTGGAATCATCATATGTCAGCAGATAAGGAAAGGAAGTTTCTGGAAAAAGCTCCCCCGAAATGGCGATTGATTTTAGCGACTTCTATTGCTTTAGCTACAGCAATCGTAAGTTTATACAGTTATTTACGATTTCGACCTAACATTTTAACGGAAGCTCCTACACCCGTAGATACAACTCCTGCAAGAGTAGCAATCACAGCTTTGGGACGTATTGAACCTGAAGGTAAAGTAATTCAATTATCCGCTCCAAATTCAGTTAACGGTTCGCGGGTAGAAAAACTATTTGTCAATCAAGGAAGTAAAGTCAAAACTGGACAAATAGTAGCACTACTTGACGGTTACACTCGGGCTACGGTCAACGTACAACAAGCTTTAGATCAAGTTAGAGTTGCTCAAGCCAAATTAGCTCAAATACAAGCTGGAGCAAAACAAGGAGACATCAAGGCTCAAAAAGCAACAATTGCCAGGTTACAATCTCAATTACAAGGAGAAATTGCTACAGGAAATGCGACTATTGCACGGTTGCAAGCAGAGTTGGATAATGCACAAACCGAATATAATCGCTATCAACAACTGTATAAACAGGGAGCGGTTTCTGCTTCTGTAGCAGACACTAGAAGACTTAAAGTAAAGACACTACAGCAGCAAGTTAATGAAGCTCAAGCAACCCTCAATCGTAGTGTTAATACCCTACAAGACCAAATCAGAGAAGCTAAAGCTAGATTAGACAGCATCAAAGAAGTTCGTCCGCAAGACCTGCAATTAGCACAAGCAGAAGTTAAGAGCGCAAAATCTGCTGTAAAACAAGCCAAAGCAGAACAAGAACTAAGCACTTTAAAATCTCCTATAACCGGGACAGTATTAAAAATTAATACTAAACCTGGAGAAATAGTTTCCTCTCAAGGAATAATGGAGATAGGTAAGACCAATCAGATGTATGTAATAGCAGAAGTTTATCAGACGGATATTAAGAAAGTTCGTCTTGGACAAAAAGCTATTATTTCCAGCACAGCATTACCTCGAAAATTTAAAGGAACTGTTACCGATATTGGGTTATTAGTGGATAGACAAAAAATTCTCAATATTAATCCAGGAGCAGATACAGACAGGAGAATCGTAGAAGTGAAAATTCGCATTGATGAACTAGAAGACAACAAATTAATTATGGGTTTAACAAACTTACAAGTTGACGTTGCTATTCAAATTTAGTCGGAAGAAGGAGAGGGAATATTCAATTTAATATCTGATTAATATCTGATTATTAACCTCATTTAGCTTCTGAAGGGTTCGTTTGTCCCGTAACCGTCGGGAGACGTAGCATTGCTACGTCTCTACAAACCTTCTGAATTAATGTGGTGAAGTAGTAGTGGTCTGTTCTATTAATTTTATTGAATAAAAGGATTTTTTTCTATTTACTCCCTACTACCTATTCCCATGAGTAATTTTATAAATAGAAACAGGTTATTTATACTCCGTTCATGCTGATTTTAGCACTTGATAATCATGGCTTCAAAAATCCCTTTAGCGTGGTTACAGCTAATCCGAAATAAGCTTCGTTCTTTAATAGCTGTAGCTGGTATCGCTTTTATTGTAATGCTGATGTTTATGCAACTTGGATTTCAAGATGCTCTCTACAACAGCGCAACCCAGGTACACCGAAGTCTTCAAGGAGATTTATTTTTAGTTAGTTCTCAATATAAAGCATTAACTGCAACCCAAAGCTTTTCTCGAACTCGTTTATACCAAGGTTTGGGATTTGAAGGTGTAGAATCAGTCACTCCAATTTATTTAGGATTTGCTAAATTTAAAAATCCGGACACCGGTGAGAAGTATTCAATATACGTGATGGGTTTTGAACCCAGCAAAGCTGTCATTAATTTACCAGGAATAGAAGAAAATATAGATAAACTTAAAAGATCCAATTTAGTGCTATTTGATAAAGATTCTCGACCGGAATTTGGGGATGTTGCTCTCAGGTTTCAACGGGGAGAATCTCTACCGAGTATCGAAATATTTCCCTTTGATTCATTATCTGGATTAAGACTTAGAGTCGGAGGATTATTTAGCTTAGGTCCTTCCTTCGGAGTAGATGGAAACTTAATTGTTAGCGATACAACATTTCTACGAATATTTCAAAATGCTAGACCAGCAGACAAAATAGATGTAGGAGCAGTCACCCTTAGTCCTGGAGTCAATCAAGAAATAATTACCGAGCAATTGAGAGATAAATTACCTAATGATGTTCTCATATTTACCCACGATGAATTCATTCAATTTGAAAAAGAATATTGGGCTAATAGAACACCAATTGGCTTTATTTTAAATCTGATGCTAACAATGGGTTCTGTCGTCGGTATAGTTATCGTTTATCAAATACTATTTAGCAATATTGCCAGCCAATTAGTAGCATACGCGACTTTAAAAGCGATAGGTTATGCCAATAATTATTTATTAAGAGTAGTTTTTAAACAAGCTTTCATTTTAGCAGTACTAGGCTATATTCCAGGCTGGATTATCTCCAAGTATTTATATGAATTCGCGATGAAAGCCACAAAACTACCTATAAATATGAGCTTCAACAACGCATTAATAGTTTTAATTGCCACAGCCTTAATGTGTATGACTTCTGGTGCATTAACCATAAATCAACTCCGCTCCGCAGACCCAGCAGATATTTTTTAAAATTAGTAATTGCTTGTTATTTGTTAGTTATTAGCTGTTACTAACTGTTAGTAATTGCTTGTTATTAACCTTTGACCAATTACCAATTACCTATTCCTATCCCATCTCCCTTAAAAAAACATGAATCTTACAGATAAAACTTTACTTATCACCGGAATTGGTGGATTTATTGGTTTACGTACAACTGAAATTGCTATAGCTAAAGGCTTAAAAGTCCGTGGATTAGAAAAAGATGCTGAACTCGCGAAAAAAGCTCAAAAATTAGGTGCTGAAGTTATTATCGGTAGTGTAACTGATATATCTATTTCTCAAAAAGCTTGTGAAGATGTGGATATAGTTTTACATACTGAAGAAATTGCAAAAGAAGGAGGTTCAATCAAAGAATTTAGTCAGGTAAATATTGATGGAGCCATTAATATCGGTAAAGCTGCTCGAAATGCTGGGATAAAAACTTTTGTTCATCTTTCGACGGGTTCAGTTTATGGTTTTGATTATCCAAATAGTGTTAACGAGAAAGAACAACTGATAAAAGAAAAAAATCCTTATTGTCAGACAAAAATAGAAGCAGAAAAAGCTCTACAGCAACTAAATAGTTCGCGAGATTTTGGTATTATTATCATCCGTGCAGGAGATGTTTATGGGCCAGGTTCTATTCCTTGGACGGTAAGACCAATATCGTTTATGCAGCAAAAATTATTTGCTTACACGAACGAGGGAAAAGTTATTAATCATTTATACGTTGATAATCTAGTTGATGCTATTTTTCTTGCTATAGAAAAAGAGCAACATGGTGAAGTCTTTAATATCACAGACGGACAAGAAACTTCTCCACAAGAATTTTTTACTCGTTTAGCAGAAGCAGCTGGTTGTCCACCTCCTTCATCTTTAGGAAAAGAAGAAATTAGAGTCTTTTTGAAATTGCGCTGTCAGGGACAAAAACTTTTACGTAAAAAACCAGATATTTATCCCGAAGCTGTAGATTTTATGAGCCGTCCTTATGCTTTCTCGATAGAAAAAGCACGTAGATTTTTAAATTATCAACCAGCTATTTCTTTAGAAGAAGGGATGAACTTTATTAAGGAATGGTTGAAAAATCAAGAATAATTAGGAATAGGGGGTAGAGGGAGAGAGGGAGAGAGGGAGAGAGGGAGGAAAATTCATCATTTATAACTCATAACTCCTAACTCTTAGCTCCTAACTCCTAGCTTCTAACTTCTAACTTCTAACTTCTAACTTCTAACTTCTAACTTCTAACAATTAACAACTAACAAATAATAACTAATAACTAAAATAATGAAAATGTTGAAATGCGGCTTGTTATTCTTTACTTTAGCAAGTATTGGATTGGCTATTCAAGCTCATGCTGTAGAAGATTCGGCTAATCTTACCGTTGCAATCAAAGGTATTCAAAATCAAAAAGGTCAGGTTTGCTTGAGAATATATGACAGTGAAAGCGGCTTCCCTTTAGGTAATAACAGTGAATTTAAAAGTCAGTGTATAAAAATTACTGGCAATTCCTTAGAGCAAGAATTTACAGGTTTAAAGAAAGGAACTTATGCAATAGCTGTTATTGATGACCAAAATGAAAACAATAAACTAGATAGAGATTTTTTTGGTATCCCTGAAGAAGGTTTTGGTATTTCAAATAATCCAACGGTATCTATAAAAACGGGAACTCCAAATTTTCAAACAGCTAGCTTTTCATTACAAAAAAATAAAAAAATTGATATTGAAATGAAATATTCCCTTGACCCCTAAATCATAGATAAATTATGGATAAACAAGCTTTAGCTATGGCAGTTTTCATGGGACTATATGTTCCATTATTCACGGGAATTTCTGTGACCATACATCGTTTTACACGACGCAAACCGCAACAAAGCAATAAAATTATTATTGTGCATCGTCAATTTGAAAATCAATCTTTTGATACTGTAAACGAAAATTTGATTTTTAACTTGGATAAACCACATAAACTCTTTTCAAAAGATGTCTCGGAGATTAAAACGTTTTCATTTTATAAGTTTTTACCTCCAGCTTATATCAGAGACAATAATTTATTGCGGAATATTGATTTAGATAAATTTGTGATAGACGAATCACAGATAAATTGGCACACAATATCACAACGACATGATTAATTTTTGGATTTTAGATTTTGCGGAAAGTTGAGTCAGTCCGGTCTTGGGGTCTCCCCCTTCGGGTATCTCCTATGTCCTCCGGACACGCTGCGCTAACGGAGACGCTTAGTCTGACTACTCACTGCGTGAACGCTAACACCACTCCCCTCAACGGAGGGATGACGACCCACGGGGGTGGGTTCAATCAAAAATCTTGTCGGTTTTTCTCAATTTTGTATAGGTTTCTAGAAATGAAATTTTGGGCGATCGCACTCCTACAAACTTTGCTAGGTTGGCTGATTATTCAGATAGCTCTAGCGTTTGTTTTTATCTTTTATCTCCGTTCAAATAGGGTAAACCCGCTTTCAAACAGTCAACTCCCGAAAACAGCAATCATCCTATGCTTACGGGGGTCTGACCCTTTCCTCCCCAACTGTTTGAAAGCTCTGTTGGAACAAGACTATCCTCAATACGATTTGAAAATTGTAGTTGATAGTCAAGAAGACCCAGCATGGCAAGTTGCTCACGATACTGTCAAGGATGCTACGAATGTTCAAATCAGTCCTTTAAAAATAGCTAGTACTCTCTGTAGTTTGAAATGCAGTTCTTTGATACAAGCTATCTCTGAACTAGACAGTTCTTATAAGGTAGTTGCTTTGGTGGATGCAGATGCAGTTGTTCATCCTACCTGGTTACGTGAGTTAGTTACACCTTTAATGCATCCAAAAGTAGGAGCAACGACGGGTAATCGCTGGTATCTACCCATGGGCAGACATTGGGGAACTTTAGCTAGATACATATGGAACGTCTCGGCAGTAATACAGATGTATTTATACGGTATCAGTTGGGGTGGAACCTTAGCTATAAAAACGCAAGTGATTCAAGAAACTCGACTGCTTGAGAAATGGGCTAGAGCTTTAAGCGAAGATACGATGCTTAAAGGTATTCTTTCCGAGCATAAGTTAAAGATAAAATTTGTTCCTTCTTTATTAATTTTGAATCGTGAAGAATGCACTTTTCCAAGCTTAATGAATTGGATGAAGCGCCAATTATTGATTTCTAGACTGTATCATCCTCAATGGTGGTTGGTGGTGGTGGAGGCGATATTCACTATAGCATTACCCAACTTGATATTTGTTTTAATGTTAGTGAATTTGTTATTAGCTAAATGGGATATTTTTGGCATCTTATCTATTTGCTATAGCATTTACATTTGTGCATTACTGTTAATCACAATTATCTTAGAAATAGCAGTTAGGAAAGTAATTAGCTATCGATGGTTAATACCAAATATATCATTTGCAACATTAGCAAAAACTCTAATTGGAATTCCTTTAACACAATGGTTTTATGGATTTGCCTTATTATCATCAATCTGGATGTCTAAAATATCTTGGCGTAATATTATCTACCGCATCAAGAATCCGTTTAATATTCAGCTAATCAAGTATCAACCCTATCAATCAGACAAACAACCAGTTGATAATCAATTATCTCTTTAGAAATAATATTAAATCATGTTAAAGCAACCTCTTCGCCTTGCAATTGCTACAGGATTATATCCCCCATTTTTGACAGGAGTTTCTGTTGCAGTACATCAAAGAGTAAAATGGTTTTTGCAGCAAGGACACGAAGTATTTCTAATTCATCCTCAAATCAATAATCAGTATCCTCCTAATGTTGGAAAACGTCCGATGGCTGGATTAGATGAACTACAAAAGTATCCAAACTTTACTTCCTTTGCATTTCCTACACAGCCGTTAATATTTTATAAATCTCTTCCTCAACCATTAAGCTATCGGCATTGGGACGATACTAAATTATTAGAAAATTTTAATCCTGATGTTGTATTGGTAGAAGAAGCAGCACAAATGAGAGGACTGTATTCGCTTTTCCTTCAAGGTTATGGTCGTCCGATTGCAGTTGAATACGCGAAAAAGACCGGAACACCAACAATATCCCTATTTCATACCGATATTGTCGCCTATATTCAATATTATTTAGGCAATCAATTATTTAGTTTATTTCGCCCCTTTCTGCCAAAATTAATTAAACAATTTAGCGAGTCTTACTATCTCAGTTTATTTTCATCAAAAGAACAACTTGCTAAATACCAAGCAATGAAATGTCAGCGGAGCGAATACTTTCCCTATCAAGGAGTTGATTGCGAAAAATTCGACCCTAAAAACATTATCTACAATCCAATTCCTAGCGACAACAGACCAACTTTATTATTCGTAGGACGGATTACAGCAGAAAAAAATGTCAATCAACTTTTAGATATATATCCAATAGTTGCCGAGAAAATCAAAGACGTGCATTTAGTAATTATTGGTAGCGGTCCGATAGAAGAACAAATCAAACAAAACGCCCAACAATTTGGTTCTGGTGTAACAGTTTGGGGTGAATCTCACGGAGAAGAACTTTTAGGATGGTTTGCTCGTGCAGATGTATTTGTTAACCCTTCCGTTACCGAAAACTTCTGCACCACAAATAACGAAGCATTAGCTTCCGGGACTCCCGTAGTTGCAGCAGTCGCACCTTCCACAGCAGAACAAGTAATACCAGGTCATAACGGTTTTTTAGCAGAACCAAATGACACAGAAGATTTCGCAGATAAGATTATTCAAATTCTAGAAAATTCTCAATTAAAAGAAAACATGACAGCAAATGCTCGTCCTTCAATTTTAGAATTTGATTGGTCTGCTTGTATGGAAAAATTCGAGTTGAAACTCTATCAAGTTATTAGCGAATCGCAGAAAAAATTAACTGGTGTTGGTTTGTAATTGAGTAAGCATCTTTAGTTTTGAGTTATTCTATATTAGCCCTGCCCCTCGAAGGGTGGGGCGATTCAGTTTAAAATATACCTACAATCGTGCATTCCCTGTCAAACCAGCAGCATCTACCATCATGACCCAAACACTCCCTGCCAAAAACAACCAAAAGTTACAGCTATCACCCTTAAATATACCCAACCGTTTGCTTCTCGGTCCCGGTCCCTCAAACGCTCACCCTGACGTACTCAAAGCAATGAATACTGCTCCGGTAGGGCACCTCGACCCGGCTTTCCTAACGCTGATGGATGAGATTCAATCGCTGTTACGCTACGTATGGCAAACCGAAAACCAACTCACAATCGCCGTTAGCGGTACGGGAAGCGCTGCAATGGAAGCCACAATTGCTAATGCAGTAGAACCCGGTGATGTGGTTTTAGTCGGTGTTATCGGATACTTTGGTAATCGTTTGGTTGACATGGCCGGACGTTACGGTGCAGACGTGCGAACCATTACCAAGCCTTGGGGACAGGTATTTTCTTTAGACGAATTGAAAACCGCGATAGAAACTCATCGCCCTAGAATAGTAGCATTGGTTCATGCAGAAACTTCAACCGGGGCACGTCAACCCTTGGAAGGAGTCGGTGAATTGTGTCGCGAGCATGATAGTTTGCTGTTGGTAGATTCAGTCACAAGTATGGGTGGTGTTCCCCTGTACTTGGATGAATGGGGAGTTGATTTAGCTTATAGCTGTAGTCAGAAAGGATTGGGTTGTCCTCCCGGAGCTTCACCGTTTACTATGAGTCCCCGTGCAATAGAAAAATTGCAAAACCGTCAAACCAAGGTTGCAAACTGGTACTTGGACATGAACCTGTTAAGCAAATATTGGGGTAAAGAACGCACATATCATCATACAGCCCCCATTAATTTATATTATGCTTTGCGGGAATCCCTACGTTTACTAGCAGAAGAAGGAATAGAAAACAGTTGGGAAAGACATCAAAACAATGCAGAATATTTGTGGCAAGGTTTAGAAGATTTAGGAATGACTTTGCATGTTGAAAAACAGTACAGATTACCAACACTTACTACAGTAAGAATCCCCGAAGGTTTGGATGGTAAAGCAATTGCGCGAGAAATGCTACTAGAAGATAACCTTGAAGTTGGAGGTGGTCTTGGTGAATTGGGAGGGAAAGTTTGGCGCATCGGGCTAATGGGTTACAACAGTCGCAAAGAAAATGTCGATAAACTTTTGGAAGTATTGAAGAAGAAAATAAAGTAGAGGTCAAAGGTCAAAGGTCAAAGGTCAAAGGTTGGGAGTTAGGAGTTAAGAATAGGTAGCAAGAAATTTATTCAGTAATTCTTCTCCTCATCCCCATCTCCCCTTGTCTCCCCATCCCCCCATCTCCCCCTCTCCCCATCTCCCCATCTCCCCATCCCCCCATCTCCCCATCTCCTTGTCCCTATTCCCCAAAAAGTAGAAGAAACCCCTACCTGTAAGTACGGTTTAACTGACTGCCTCTGGATTAAATAGCTGTTACATTATTTATGTAAGTTAAACAAAACGTCACAAATAAATTATCGTGAATAATATAGACCAGCGCAATCCAGATTTTTTTGATAATCAGACAGCAGATAAGAATTCTTTATTACACTACATTAAGTCTTTGAGTCCTGAAGCTATTTCCCAACTTTCTAAACCCGGTTCTTCAGAAGTTTCAGAAGCAATTGAACGCACTATTGTTGGGATGTTGGGTGGTTTACCTGCCGATGATTTTAACGTCATGATTACTACTAACCGCGAAAATTTAGGAAGACTTTTAGCTTCTGCTATGCTTAATGGTTATCTATTACGTAATGTCGAACAGCGGATGGGATTTGAGCAGTCTTTGCAATCATTAGAAGCCGCAGTCCCAGATGATGAATGAAATAATTAATCTAATACATCAATTAATAAATCAATCAAACCCTAGTCCCGTGACTGGGGTTTTTTATTATATAGGAATGGCCGCAACTTGACATTTTTCTAGTAGGGGAGGCAAAATAGTAGATTTTCTTCCCGTATTATTGCCGAGGCACGTGACACTTTGAACAAAGCACGAACGTAGTCACAATGTTTTCAGCGTCACGCACTAGCCGAGTATTGTGACAATTGCGGCCATTCCTGTGATATAAAATCATCAATTAAACTTCTAAACCTCCAATCATAGAGATATCCGCAACCCACAAAAAAATTTTAGATAAACCTTGACCAATCGGTTTAAGTTGTGTTACTTTTAGATTATGGTTAAACAAAAAACAGATTTTAAATGACTCGCGGACCCGATAAGCAATTTGACACGGAATTAGCCTTAAGTAAGGCAGTGGAAGTGTTTTGGGAACATGGCTACGAAGCCGCAAGCCTTTCTGAATTGCTTAAAAAAATGGGGATTGGTAAGAAAAGCCTGTATGACACTTTTGGTAACAAGCAGTCGCTGTTTTTCAAAGCGTTAGATTACTATGCTCGTAACCATCTTCGTAGCATACGCGACTGTCTCAATGCCGATGGTTCTCCTTTAACAAACCTGAAGCAACTATTAATGCATTGGCAGAATATGCATGCAAAACCCGGTAGTTGCGGCTGTATGCTCGGCACCAATATTGCCGATTTTAATACAGATGATGAGGAGATAGCTAAAGTTCTGCAAGGATACTTACAGCAGTTAGAAGATGCCTTTACAGCAGTTCTAAAACGCGCTCAAGCCGCAGGAGAGTTGAGTTTAAACGCAAATCCGCGAAACCTAGCTCGTTTACTGCTTTGTGCAACTCAAGGTATGGCATTGCTTGGTCGGGTAATCAAAGATGATGCAGTTTTAGAAGGAACCGTAGAAACCGCAATTTATCTTCTAGAAAACAGCTAATTTTTTTTGCTCTAACTTAGACCAAACGTTCAAAGTTTTATGATTACAAATTTTTCAGGAGAAATTCACATGACTTACGACATTACCAATAAAACCGTTCTTGTTACAGGTGCAAATCGCGGTATCGGCAAGGTGCTAGTTGAGACATTTATTGAGCGTGGAGCCGCGAAGGTTTATGTTGCAGTTCGTAAACTCGAAACTGCTTCACCACTGGTTGAAAAATATGGTGATAAGGTAATTCCAATTCAGATTGATTTGAGCAATCCCGAATCTATTGTAGCTGCTGCTCAAACAGCAAAAGATGTGCAGGTAGTAATTAACAATGGTGGAGCATTTAAAGGTGCTACTCCTTTAGCTGAAGATGCAATCGCATCCTTAGAATTCGAGATTGATGTGAATGTGTATGGTTTAATTCGCATGGCTCAAGCATTTGCGCCAGTCCTCAAAGTCAACGGGGGTGGAGTTTTCGCTCAACTTAATTCAGTTGTTTCCATGAAGACATTTTCTAACTTTGCCACCTATTCTGCTTCTAAAGCCGCAGCCTATTCCATTACACAAGCTTTGCGGGAACTCCTAACCGAACAGGGAACGATTGTGCTGAGCGTTCACCCTGGCCCAATTGCTACGGATATGGGTGATGAAGCAGGTTTAACCGACATTGCAGAACCTCCCACACTGGTTGCAGAAGCCATTCTCGAAGCGCTGAAAAATGGAGATTTTCATGTCTTCCCTGATTCTATGGCTAAGCAAATTGGTAGTGCTTATCAGGGATTTGCTAAAAATGTGATTGAAGTCAATATGTCTGAAGGCTAATAACTGACACATTTTTCTCGTAGGGTGCTGTGACACTTTTACTAATTTTCAACGTAGTAATAAGCTTTCTGGTGTCACGCACCAACAGTATATTATGACAATTGCGTAATATCATGTCCGGTTAATCACTTGTCATTATTCACTGCGCGGTAGGGGAGTGAAGTAATCCCAACACCTTGCTATTGCTATCTCCCTCCCGGAGACGCTGCGCTAATGTTTCACGTAGTGACCCTCGCAATGACATATCGTAACTAATTTAGCGGACATGATATAAGTCCTGATTTAGATACTTTTGTGTTAATTTGTTTGCCTATAGGACTTACGCAAAAGCAACGTAACTGCGTCATTACGAGCGGCAGCGACGTAATCGCAACAATCCTGCGATTGCTTTCCTACACTTCGTTTCGGTCGCAATGACAAATCTCCATTGCGTAAGTCCTGGCCTATTCTCTGTTCGCGATACAAAGTAACAATTAAAATAACTATAGCAATCCTAAATGATTCGTGAGAATTTTAGATATAATCGTTAGGTATAAATAATATTTAACTTCAAATATCGAAATATAGCCTAAGTATTTTCTTACATTTAAATTAGGATTGCTATACAAGTAAGTCGGCAAAAATAAACAGAACTATCTAGCAAAATGTAAATAAGCCTCAAATCCCTACTTCCTTACTATAATTACAATTTTTAACGCCGACCTACTTAAATCAAAAAATCAAAATATATATCTACAATAAAGTAAGGTAAAGAATATTTGAATACTAAGGAAATGCTCTTGATGTTGAAGTAATAAGAATTGGCAGTTCGTTCATTTTTTACTTTTATATTTTACCTTTCTTCAACCATGTACAAGCGACTTTTGCTAATATTGAGCTTGATTTTAGCGGCTATGGGTATGTCTGTATTTTTCGTTTGGAAACAAGCGACCCAGTTACCCTCCTGGTATACTCAATCATCTTCTGGTGAAAATGTAATTTCTACGGCTAAACCAGCCAAGAAGTTAATAAATTCGGAACAAGTATTGCGTAAGGTTTCAGATAATTTGACAGCAACAAGTACAGGAGAAGTAGAACTTGATGCAGAAGAAGTCAATTCGTTAATTATTACTTCTATAGGGAAACAAGATAAGAGTCAGAAATTTATCTCGGCAATTAAAGGTACAAATACTAAAATTGAAAACGGTAAAATATCTGTAGGTGCTGTGATTGAAACTGCATCCATTCCCGTTCAAGATTTATCTCCACAGAAAGAAACGAAAATTTTTAAACTCATACAAGGTTTACCGGGAAAAGAGAAAAAACTTTATATCGGGATTGAAGGAAAACCTAGTATTCGCAACCAGGAATTAAGCTTTGATGATGCAACTCGCGTTTCTCTGGGTTACTTTAGCTTCCCTATTGCTGAACTCTCCCAAAATATAGGTATCCCTCAAGATAGTATCAATAAGCTCATTTCCCAGGAACTCAAAAAACTACCAATTAAACTTGAAAGTATCAACGTCCAAGGTGAGCGTGTTGTAATTCGCGGTTCGAGAAACAGCGAACAGTGAACAGTGAAGAATTCTAACCTTTAACCTTTACCTATTTTTTCCAAGGTAATTTAGTCCCCATTTCTGTAAGTGCGGAGAAAATTAAATAGACAATTAGCAAGGAAACGCTTGCAATAAAAATAATTAGCTCTTTATCCATTTTTTTATTTAAGCAGATTGTTGTTGAAAATTGTAATTACTCTCTTCCCTGTAGAAGATTACTCCCATTAGTAAGCTACGGTGTACACACAAGTACTCTCAGCATACGTTTCAGCAATTTTAACCCCCTTAAATCGTCATTGTGAGCGAAGCGAAGCAATCGCAATAATCTCCGCATTTATGCGATTGCTTCGTCGTTCCTCCACCCTTCGGGAACATCTATGTCCTTCGGACACGCTTCGCTAACGATGAACGCAATGACAGGTTTTGAGCGATTTTCATCTGAATCCAAAACCCGCTTTCAGGTAGGATTTTAAGACTTGTGTGTACACCGTAGCATTAGTAAGAGGGGAGACAGGGGAAGAGGGAGGAGAGTGGGTAGAAAAAAGAATTTTTGATAATTTTAAAGCGAGATTAGTAAGTGTTGTTAATTCTAAAGCTTTGAAATTCTTACACAGTAAAATTATCTAGCTTTTTGACCATATCGAATTTTTCTCCGTTCCCAATCCCCAAGACCGCAATTTCCGCTATTCCCAATTCCCTATATTTTCAATTACTTCCCTAAAATATCCCGATTCCACTATAAAACAGAAGAGTAACAAAAAATAACAATATAGAGGGGTCGCATTCAACTTGAAAAATCAACTCAGAATAAATACTAGTCACTTAAATTACTTTTGTGATAAATATATTTACGCACATGAGTTTGAAGCTTGAATCTGCCTGAAATGCAAAAATAATCCTTGGAGGTAGTAATATTCTTTGCTTTACGAGTAAAATATTTATTAATAAAATCTATAATTTTACTATAAGCTGCTGAATTTATGTATCAACAATGACTTTTGCAAAAAATAAGATGCAAATACCAAACAGAAGCATCTGTCAAAAATGGTAAAAATTTGTTAAGAATAATGACAGGAATGTTAATGGGAGTAACAAAATATTATGGAAAATAAAGCTGGGACTAAACCACCACATCACGTAGTTATCGTTGGTGGAGGTTTTGGAGGATTGTACACAGCGAAAGCGCTTAATAGTAAAGATATAAACGTAACTTTAATAGATAAAAGAAATTTTCACCTGTTTCAGCCACTGCTGTATCAAGTAGCTACAGGTACTTTATCACCAGCTGATATTTCATCACCTTTGCGTTCGGTACTCAATAAGAGTAAAAATACTAAGGTGCTTTTGGGAGAGGTTTCGGATATAGACCCAGAGAAGCAAAATGTGATGATGGGGGGTGAAAAAATCCCTTATGATAGTTTGATTATTGCTACCGGTGCGAAGCATTCCTATTTCGGTAAGGATGAGTGGGAAGAGTACGCACCTGGTTTAAAGACTGTGGAAGATGCGATTGAAATGCGTCGTCGGATATTCATGGCTTTTGAAGCAGCAGAACAGGAAACTGATGAAGAGAAACGTCGTGCTTTGTTGACTTTTGTGGTGGTTGGTGGTGGTCCCACTGGAGTTGAATTAGCTGGTGCGATCGCCGAATTAGCTTATGGAATTCTCAAGGAAGATTTTCGCAATATTGATACTTCCGAAACGCAGGTAATGCTTTTGGAAGGTATGGATAGAGTTTTACCACCATTTGCACCAGAATTATCCGCTAAAGCTCAGAAATCCTTAGAAGATTTAGGTGTTAGTGTAGTTACAAAAACTTTAGTGACAGGTATCGAAGGAGATATAGTTACTATCAAGCAAGGTGACGAAAGCAAGCAGTTCGGAGCTAGAACGGTATTATGGGCCGCAGGTGTAAAAGCTTCACCTTTAGGTAAAGCAATAGCAGAAAAGACTGGTTCAGAAACCGATAGAGCAGGAAGAGTAATTGTTGAACCCGATTTAAGTTTGAAGGGATATCCGAATATATATGTAATCGGAGATTTAGCACATTTTGCTCATCAAACCGGAAGACCATTACCCGGTGTAGCACCTGTAGCGATGCAAGAAGGACAATATGTCGCAAAATCGATTAAACAACAGCTAAAAGGTAATACAATACCCCCATTTCAGTACTTTGATAAAGGTAGTTTAGCAGTAATCGGACAACATGCTGCGGTTGTAGATTTAGGTTTTATGAAACTAACTGGTTTCGTAGCTTGGCTATTCTGGTTATTAATTCACGTTTATTATTTAGTTGAATTTGATAACAAGTTAGTAGTAATGATTCAGTGGGTATGGAATTATTTCACCCGCAATCGTGGAGCAAGATTAATTACAGGAAAAGATTTACCAGCACCTGTTGAAGTTAATAGTAAACCCGATTATTATCCAGCAGTGAATAATAATAAAACTGTCAATGTTTGATGATTGTAGGGAATAGGAAATAGGGAATAGGGAATAAGAGTTAGGAGTAATTAAGGTTAAAGCTCAAAGTTTAAAATTATCTTTATCTCCTTCTCTCCCCATCTCCCCATCCCCTTGTCCCCCATCTCCCCCTTTTTCTTCCTAATCCAGCGGTAAACTAATAATAAAAGTAGTTCCCACACCTTCTTTACTAACAAAAGTAATTTCTCCCCGATGCAATTCGACATATTGTTTGACTATTGAAAGTCCTAATCCATGTCCGGGGATTTGACCGACATTACTAGCTCTTTGAAAAGAATTAAACAAATTGTCTTGCTCTATTTCCGGAATTCCAATACCTTCATCTTGAATGCGGAAAATAGCTTCTCCTTGCAAGCAAAATAAATCAAAGCTGATTTTGCCACCTTGGGGTGAATATTTAACTGCATTTGATAATAGGTTAGTCAAAATATGTCTGAGTAATTTTTCATCTAAGCAGGGTAGAGTCATATTATTTGCAGCGCTATCTTCTTGTGGTTTAATAGAGCATCCTTGAATTTTTAATATAATTTGATGTTCTTCTGTTGCTATCAGCTTTAATTCTGCGACCAAGTCCTCACAAAACTTTTCTAAATATAAAGGTTGGGGGTTAAAGTTAGTTTGATGAACTTCTGCTTTACCAACTAATAAGACATCGCTCAATAATTGATTAAGATTTTTAACGGCATTTTGTATATGATATAAATATTCATCTTTTTTATTTTCGCCGATTTCTTGGCTGTGATTTGCTAGTAATTCGGTAGAGTTTAAAATTGTGCTTAATGGATTACGAAACTCATGACTCACCATTGAAACAAAGCGAGATTTAAGTTCTCTCATTTCTTTTTCTTTTTGCAATTCATCCCGCATTATAGTTTCCTTTTGATGCTTGCTCAAAGCTATTTCGATAGTGGTAATTAGTTGAGTTTCTTCAAAAGGTTTAAATATATAACCAAAAGGTTGGGTTGCTTTGGCTTTGATAAGAGTACTTTCGTCAGAATGAGCGGTGAGAAAAACGACTGGAACGTTTAATTTATTGATAATAATTTCAGCGGCTTGAACTCCATTCATTTCACCTTTGAGCATTACATCCATTAATACTAAATCTGGCTGTAATTCTTCTGCTTGCTCAATTGCTTGTTCTCCATAAGCGATAACTGCGAGAACGTTATAACCAGAACTTTCCAAACAACATTTGATATCGCAAGCAATAATTATTTCGTCTTCAACAACTAAGATTTTTTCTTTCATTGATTTACTCCTTAGTTGTTTTCAGTGAATGTAATTCTAAATGAAGTTCCAAGTTTGGAATTATATACTATCGTTCCTTCTAATTGTTCTACCAAGTTCCAAACCAGTTCTAACCCCAGAGATTGTTTCTTAAGTGAATCAAAATTTTCTGTTACTCCTACACCATCATCGCTAACGCTTAATGAGTATTTACCTTTTTGCAAAGTTATGAACTCCACGTATATTTCTCCTTTATCGCTATTTTTAAAAGCATGTTTCATTGAATTAGATATAAGCTCATTAATTATTAATCCACAAGGAATTGCAGTATCAAGTTTCAAATATAATTTTTCTATATTAGTCTTTATATCTATATTTTTAATGTTGTAGCAGCGGACTAAATTATTTTTTAATTTACGGATATATTCAGAAAATTCTATTTTGGCTAAATCTTTAGTTTGATATAAATTTTCGTGAATTAAAGCCATAGCTCGAACCCGATTTTGGCTATCTTGAAAAATGTCCAAAGCTTGTTTATCTTTAATATATCCACACTGCAAGCGCAATAAACTAGAAATTATCTGTAAGTTATTTTTTACACGGTGATGAATCTCTTTTAACAATACTTCTTTCTCTTTTAAAGAAGCTTTTAATTTATCTTCTACATGTTTCCGAGCAGTAATATCAGTACTTGAACCGGCCATAAAAGTTGGTGCACCGTCTTCATCGCGAACAACCGTACCCCGAGTCAGAAACCCTAAATCTTCTCCATTTCTATGCACCATTCGATGTTCAATTTCGTATTTAGGAATTAACCCTTCCAGATAAGCATTAATTTCAGCTTTTACTAAACCAAGATCGCCAGAATGAACAAATCGCAACCAGTTCACAAATTGATTGGCAATTTCTTCATCTTCGTACCCAAGCATTGCTTTTAAGTTTGAATCAATATAAACTTCGTTGGTTTGAATATTCCACTCCCAAACCCCTACTTTCCCCGCACTTATTGCTCGTGCGTATCTTTCCTCACTTACTCTTAAAGCTTGCTCTACTCGCTTACGTCCTAAAACATTTCCTAGTGTCTCTGCTACTATTTTGAGCAAAACAATGCTATTTTCCGTCCATTTAATAACCTTGAAAGATTCAAAGCCTAAGAAACCGATTAAATCACCGCTACAGACAATTGGTAAAATAATCAAAGACTTAATATCTTGAGTCTTAAAAACTTGTTCTTCAACTGTTTCTTGTAAAAATAAATCCCGGATATTTTGTAATTCCAAAGTTTCACCACAGCGAAGCTTTTCTACAAATAAGGTCACATCTTCAACATAAATATTTTGTAAATCATTAATACGAGATGAAATATCGGAAGCACACCATTCATGGGTATTATTAATCTTCTCTAAATTTTCAGATAATAAAAACACATAACTACGGTCTACACCAGCAAATTTACCAATCGTTTTTAGCGCTTGATTAATTTCGTTATCTGTTTCATTAGGAGTAATATTGATAAAATCATTAGATATATTAGTAATTAATTTTTCAAAATCGACTCGAAAACGAAGTTCTTCTTCAATCCGCTGACGTTCGATAATTTCTTGTCGCAAGCGAGAGTTGATATCTTTTAATTCGTAAGTGCGTTGTTCGACTCTAATTTCCAATTCATCTTTAGCATTTTGTAACTCTATTTCTGCTTGTTTTCGTTCGGTTATATCGCGAATAATAACGATGATATGATTCCCAATCGTAGTTTGCAATCGCGCTTCAAAACTTTTTTCTCCAGAAGGTACAGATAAAGAATATTCAATTGCAGTTAAGGAATTTGTTTCAAGTACCTCAGAAATAGCTATTTGAAATTGCTCGGAAATATCAGGTGGTAAAATTTCTTGTATTTTTTTACCTAAAAATTTTTCCGGTGGTAAATATAAATCAGAAAATTCTTTAGTATGACAGCTAAGAACAGTACCATCGCTATTGAGACGAAAGTAGATATCGGGGAAAGCTTGAAATAACTCTTGTAATTCGCTGGTTGTCTGTAAAAGCTGTGCTTCAGTTGCGAGACTGTCACATATTTTATGTTGTAACAATTTATTCGTACTTACTAAATTATCGCACTGCTTGATTTTTTCATTTAAGTTTTCTTTCGTTTTCAAAAGCTCTGTCTGTAAATTTGTAACAACTTCCCCAAGAGTCACTATTTCTACGACTTCTCCTTCTTGATTAATGACTGGCAAAAATTTGACATCATGTTTAGTCATCAAAGATAATGCCTTTTGAAAATCATCATCAGTTTGTAAAGTGATAGCTGACTCCATGACTTCCGCAACTTTTATTTGTTCTAAGTTACTACCAGAACTAATTAAGCCAACTAAATCAAACAGCTTAAATACACCTAAAAATTGTGAATTATCTACAACTAATAATTCTTGAGCTACTGTATTTCTTTCTTTCTGATTTTCTGTTAAACGTACAATTTCTGTTAAAAGAGTTTCAGGAGAAACCGTTAGGCTGAAGTCTTTAATAGCATCCGCGACTAAAAGCATAGCGATAATTTATTAAAGCTACATCAATGTTGTAGCAAATAGTTTTTATTGATGATGTATGTTGTATTTTTTTATAGTATCTGGCGCTTTTAAATGCTAATATACAGGCAAATATTACACACTATAATTTTATTTTTGCTTGTATAGCGGTGCTTTAAAGCTGTAAAATTATTAAATTAAAGTTTAAAAACATCCTTTAAAATAAAGTTTTATATTAAAGCAATTTAATATTCTATGATTTCTATAGGAAAAATACTGAAACAAATACCTACAGCAAGATATCACCCGATAACCTATACAATCAGATAAGGTAAGTTGCTATACAGGTAATTGATAATTTGAAACTTGATACCTTTGTCTATGCAGTACCATTCAAATCACCATGATTAGATGGCGTATAATCCTCTTTTAATGTACATTTAAAGCGATTTTTATCAAATATAATTAACATTGCTACCCCGATAAATATATGCTCTCTCCAGTTGCTAGCTTAAGTTAAAAATGGAGCGACAGCATCGTGGTTACTACTTACTTATGAATGATTTTGCTCAATGTTGAATAATTTATCTAGAGCTTCAAACAAACAGATTATATCTGCCTATTACCTGTTCCCCGTTGCCATAAAACAGTAAATTAGTATTAAGCAATTAAAAATATACCAGGGAAACCGATGTCTAGCGAACAGGACACGCTGAACGTCTACCATTCTAATCTTGCATCTATTGTTGGAGAAGAAAATCTTATTTATGATTCGGATAGCAAAGAGATAAGAAAAGCCATATCACCGGAAAATTTTCCCGGTTGTATTGTATATCCCCAAACACAATCACAACTTGCTGAAGTGATTTCAGAAGCTCATCGCAACAAGTGGCATGTTTTACCTTCCGGTAACGGTAGTAAACTCAAGTGGGGTGGTTTAGCAAAAGATGTGGATATCGTTGTTAGTACTCAACGTCTTAACAAAATTATCAATCATGCTGTAGGTGATTTGACACTCACAGTGGAAGCAGGGGTGAAATTTACCGATATTCAGTCAACTTTAGCCAAGCACAATCAACTTCTTGCTCTAAACCCAACAGAACCCGAATTAGCAACTATTGGTGGTATTATAGCTACCGGAGATACCGGTTCCTTGCGGCAGCGTTATGGCAGCGTCCGCGACCAGCTACTGGGTGTTACCTTCGTGCGTGCTGACGGTGAAATTGCTCGTGCTGGAGGAAAAGTTGTCAAAAACGTTGCTGGTTACGACTTAATGAAATTATTTACCGGTTCCTACGGTACTTTAAGTATAATTACAGAAGCAACATTTCGCTTATATCCCATGCAATCAGCTTCAAAAACCGCTGTATTGATGGGTAGCTTTGAAGCTCTATCTCAAGCTGCTGATACGATTCGTGGTTCGGCTTTAACACCCATTCAAGCCGATTTACTTTCTTCCGAGCTAGTATCAAGTATGGAATTGGGTAAAGGATTGGGATTAATAATTCGCTTTGAGAGCATTCCCGAAAGCGTCGAAGAACAATCAAATCAAGTTTTACAAATAGGGGAAAAATTAGGATTAACTAGCACAGTTTTTTCCAGCAAAGAAGAAGAAAGCTTATGGCACAGATTGCCAGAACAAATACATTTATCCGAATCAGAATCAGCAATTACTTGCAAAATAGGAGTATTACCAAATGCAGCCGTAGAAATTTTAAATCAAGCCGATTTTGGTTTGATTAACATATCTACCGGCTTGGGAATATTGAGATTTGATTCGGTAGATAAGGTGTTAGAAATGCGGAATTTATGCGAACAGAAAAGTGGTTTTCTAACTATATTATCAGCACCAATAGACATTAAACAAAAAGTAGATGTTTGGGGTTATAGTGGGAATGCATTGGAATTAATGCGAGGAATTAAAAAACAATTTGATAGTGAAAATATTTTAAGCCCCGGAAGATTTGTGGGAGGGATTTAGGGAAAGTTAGGAGTTAAGAGTTAGGAATTATGAGTAGCAAGTAGCAAGTAAATAATCTCTTACCTCTTACCTCTTACCTCTTACCTAATTCATCATTTTTAAGCTTTAACCTTTGACCTTTGACCTCTAACCTTTGAACTTTAACCTTTAACCTTTAACCTATTTAAGTATTATGCAGATTTCAGAAAATAACGAAAAGAAAATTGCTTCTTTAGAAAATATCAAAGGTTTTGATGAAAATCATCCCCCAGAACCAAAGTTAATTGATAGCTGCGTCCATTGCGGATTCTGTCTTTCTACTTGCCCAAGTTACAGGGTTATTGGCAAGGAAATGGATTCTCCACGGGGAAGAATTTATTTAATGGATGCGATTAATGAAGGGGAAATTCCTTTAAATAAGGCTACCGCTCAACATTTTGATTCTTGTTTGGGCTGTTTGGCTTGCGTTACTACTTGTCCTTCTGGAGTGGAATACGACAAGTTAATTAGCGCTACTCGTCACCAAGTTGCTCGTAATTATCCTCGCAGTTTACCAGATAAATTATTCCGACAATTAATTTTTTCGCTGTTTCCTTATCCCCAAAGATTGCGTTTTCTATTAGTCCCATTATTGATTTATCAAAAATTAGGATTACCAAAATTAATTCGTTCCACCGGTTTACTTGAAAAGATATCTCCCCGTTTAGCTGCAATGGAATCTATTCTTCCAGAAGTTACTGCTAAATCTTTTCAGGATAATTATCCTATCGTGATACCAGCCCAAGGCGAAAAACGCTATCGTGTGGGAGTAATACTAGGATGCGTGCAGCGGTTATTTTTCTCCCCCGTCAACGAAGCGACCGTAAGAGTTTTAACCGCGAATGGTTGTGAAGTCGTAATTCCCAAATCGCAAGGTTGTTGTGCAGCTCTCCCCGAACACCAGGGACAAGCTACACAAGCGCAAGCTTTAGCCAGACAAATGATTGATAGCTTTGCAGATATGGACGTAGATTATGTAATCATCAATGCTGCTGGTTGCGGTCATACTTTAAAAGAATACGGTCATATTTTAGCTGATGACCCAGAATATAAGGAGAAAGCAAAAGAATTTGCTGATAAAGTCAAAGATTCCCAAGAATTTTTAGCAATGGTCGGTTTAACCGCAAAATTGTCGCCTTTGACAGAAGAACCGCTGACAATGGTTTACCAAGATGCATGTCATTTACTACACGGACAAAAAATCAGCGTCCAACCCCGTCAATTATTAAGGCAAATTCCAAATATTAAATTACGCGAACCTTTAGATGCTGCTTTATGTTGCGGTAGTGCAGGGGTTTACAACATGCTCCAACCAGAAGTCGCTGAAGAATTAGGAGAGCAAAAAGCCAGAAATTTAGTTAATACGGGTGCTTCGTTGATTGCTTCCCCGAACCCAGGATGTAGTTTACAAATTAGCAAGCATTTGGAAAAGCAGGGTAAGGAAATTAAAGTTATGCATCCGATGGAATTATTGGATTCTTCAATTCGGGGGGTCAAATTAAAACCATAGCTAATGTAGAGACGTAGCAGTGCTACGTCTCCCTAGTAGTCCGCATCTCAAAAGAGTGGGGCTACATTTACAAAGCCCACTACCTGCGTGGGCTAGTTTTCTTGGGATTTTGCTACTTTAATATATATATCAAAGATACACATCATAAATGTGTACAATATACATGTAAAGTCGAAGCAAATTTATTATGCATCGTAGGCTAAATATTACCTTGCCCGAAGATACAGTTCGACTAATTGATACAGTTACTCAAAAAGGCGACCGCAGTAGTTTTATAAATGAAGCCGTACAGTACTATATCAAACAAAAAACATTAAATAAGGAATCATGTAAAAATAAATTGCGTAACTAAGCGTTAGCACCCGAAATAGTCCTATGGTTTTAAAAAAGGACAATATAAGTAGCAGAAATTATGCGAAAACAGGGTGCAGTGGAAGGAATTCGAGAAAAATATAAACAGATAAGCCCTTATTTAAATGAAAGAACACGAAGGATTTGGGCAGCAACAGAAGCCAGACTGTTGGGGTATGGAGGAATAACAGCAGTATCGGAAGCAACAGGAATAAGTCAGAATACAATTAGAGCAGGACAAGCGGAATTAAAGCAACGAGATGAGGATGATATCAAATCCGGAAGAATACGCTCAAATGGAGGCGGACGCAAAAAATTAACAGACCTCGATAGCACTTTGAAGCAAGACTTAGATGCTTTGGTTGAACCAAGTAGTCGAGGAGATCCAGAATCACCCTTACGTTGGAGTTGTAAAAGCGTAGTAAAACTAGCAACTGAGTTGAAACAGATGGGTCACTCGGTATGTAGTAAAACAGTTGCCACTTTACTCAAAAGCATGGGATACAGTTTGCAAGGAAATCGTAAAACTCAAGAAGGCAAGCATCATCCGGACAGAAACCAACAATTTGTTCATATCAATAGAACAGTACGTCAGTTTCAAATGTCAAACCAACCGGTGATTTCAGTAGATACTTTGAAGAAGGAATTAGTCGGAAACTATAAAAATGCTGGTAGTGAATAGACATCTCCGAAAACAACCAAAGCCCTACTATCACTACCTTTAGGATTGCGATCGCCGAATCGCAAAGGTAGTCACTTTGAACACAAGAATAGGTGTTTGAGATATTTAATGTTAATAACTAGCAGGAAAATTGTACTTATCTAATTCAATCTTCTTGCCACATTTGCGCTTATTTTATTGCTATAAAATAACTGTCCCTATTCTCAATCGAACAAGTCCACAAATAGTCATAATTATCCGTTCATATTTACTTGAGTTCAATCTAAATCTTTCTTGAGCTATTCGGAATACTTTTACCAAACGAATCAAGTGTTCAACAAAAATTCGTTCCGAGGCTAACTCTTTATTTCTTGCTTTTTGTTCTGGAGTTAATTCTTGTTCTTTAGGTTTTTTATGAGGAGTTTTAGTCAATTCTTCTCCTTCATAAGCTTTATCTCCGTTAAATTTTTGATTTGTGTCAAACCCTTTTCGAGATTCACGGAACAATTTTACGTCACTTTTAGGTCCTGGTTTACCTGCTATAACATCAACAATATCTTTACCATTTGGTAAAACTATTAATTGATTTTTTCGAGTATGGTTTTTCTTTTTACCAGAGTAATACTTTTTCTGCTCTTTATATTCTCCAGGTCTTTCTATAGGCTGCTCACAGCTATCAACTATTAATTCATATTCCGTTAAAAGTTCTTGGACAATTTCGTAATCATTGGA
Source organism: Calothrix parasitica NIES-267 (assembly GCF_002368095.1). Lineage (GTDB taxonomy): Bacteria > Cyanobacteriota > Cyanobacteriia > Cyanobacteriales > Nostocaceae > Rivularia > Rivularia parasitica. Next base: position 4,454,890 of record NZ_AP018227.1, read on the forward strand.
GTTTTTTTTACTTGCTCAAGTAAACTTGGTGGTACCAGTTTACCTAAAATTGGAAACCAGTAATTAAACGTATCATTTGCTGTTGTTTCACTTACTCCAAACTGAATACCAAGTAATTGAAATGTGGTTAATTGTCGCAAATATACTAAAGTCATTAATATTTGTCCTTCAAAAGATAACTTTGTCTTACGACCACCTCCTTTTTTGATAATTCTTGTTTTTCTTAATTCCGCTTCCGAATGAGCCTGCATATGTAGGGCGATCGCCTGCTTTATTAGTTGTTTTAATTGGTCGTAATTGATACCTATTAATCGTTGCGCTTCTTGGGGATGTTTTTCGATATACCCTAATAATGAATCCATATTCCTAACCTTGGTAAAGGTTGATTGAATATTATTTTACCAGATTTTATTTATATTTCGGAGATGTCTATTACAACAATAAAATTAAATGTAAGCCAATCAACAATCAAGCAATCCGGATAAAGCTAGAATTAAAAGATAATCTGCAAAAACTGAATAATAAATCAATAAAAACTGAATAATTAAAAATAAACCTCCTCCACAAATCAATCATTTCCTAGAAGGAGAAAATCTCGTGGTTGCAGTAGTAAGTAGCAAAGAACAACTCAAAGAAGCGCTAATCAATCAAGCCGAAGAAATCATCATTGTTGATGCTCAATTAGCTACAGATATCGGAAAATTTATCGAAAGACTGAGTTTTGCGACAGAAACCGAATACAAGAATATAGTTACAATTGCTGCTGGTACTTTAGTCATCGGATTTACACTATTAGCTAACATAATGGCTTTTGGATTTCTCGTAGGATTCAAAGTCTTAATTATTCCAGAAATTATCATGTTTATTATTTTCTTGATTGCATTAGCAATAAAGTTGAATAATCTGCTGAAAAACAATTACGAAGTTGTCAAAGAAGATGAAGAAGGGTTGTTTCTAAGATATAAATTGAGTTGAGATATTAAAACTTCTAAGTATTTATAGAATTCATAAACCCGGTTTTTTGATAAAACCGGGTTTTTTGGAGATATCATTGCTGTAACGCTCCATTAATATTATTCATATTTATAAATTCTTTTAGTATCTACCAATATATAATAGTAATAGTTTGATTATGAATATACTTACTAAAGAGCAAAAAGCTCTGATTCTCTTACATCAAGAAAAATGGCGGAAAATTATGCTCTCCGTTGAGTCGATTGACAAAAGGGAAGTAACACAAATTATTAAACAGGTTTATACGTTAATTGGTTGTGCAGAACCAAAAATAATTTTCTTTGATAGTCCTTATGCTTTAGTGAAATATATAACACAGAGAGAAATATACGAAAATTATTATTACAATAATATGACTGCAATACATAACTTTTGTGAATTAGATGGACGAAGCTTAGGAGAGCAAATAAGTGTATGGTCAGAAAGATTAGAGCAAATTATCAATGTCCCCTTTGGATTGCAAATAGATTTTGAATTACACAATAAAGAACAACAAATATTAAGTATTTTACATGAAGAGATTACCAATCAATTAATTAAAGAAATTGGTTACTGTGATTCTTACGATGATTTTAGTATAGATAAATTAGGAATTGATTGTTTATCTAGATATTACGGGTGGTATGATTTTTGTATTTCAGAAATTAAGATTGAGAATTATTCTATAGTGAAATTTTGTTTAGACATACATAAGCAGTGCGAACGCTTTTTCGCTTTTCCAGATTCTTGCTTAGTTCATAATCGTCCCCAGCAAATCTCTTTTGACGAACAAGGAAATTTACACGCTGAAGGTAAACCAGCTATTCAATACAATGACGGTTTCTGTGTCTACGCTTCTCATGGTGTCAGAATACCGCAAGAAATATGACTAAATAGATAATTACAAATCCCTCAAAGCTTCCCTACCTACATCCACTGCTTCCAAAAAATCATCAAGGGGAAATTTTAACTCCGAGAAAAAATCCGGATGTACGTACTGCGAATAAATATCTATCTCCATCTGCTCGACACCTTTATCTTTATTAATCTGTGCAACCTGTTGTCCCTTGTATTGAATTTCCACAGTCATCCCTTCATAACTCAAGTCACTCAAATACAGAATTTCAAAACCAGAATCCAATTTGATAGCCATTTCGACCTTTCAAAATTTCTCCCTAGCTCTTTTCTCAGCCTACTCTAGGTTTAACTCGCATCAACGAAATAATCCAACCTTTACCAATAAGCACTATATTCTACAGAAATTTGCATAAAAGAGAATTTACCGACTTTGAAACTATCTGATATTGTTTACTAAGCAATATCTGTGTATATAAAAAATTAATGCGTAAATTCAAACTTTTACTTTTATCCTTACCTATCTTCTTTTCTATATCTTCCTGCGTTGCGGAACCAACAACCGAAAATAAGAATACTCGTTTAAATGAAGTCAGCAACCGCAAAAAACTAGTCTGTGGTGTCAGCGGACAACTACCAGGATTCAGCTTTGTAGATAGTAGCGGTGAATATAGCGGACTCGATGTAGATATTTGTCGCGCTGTCTCCGCTGCATTATTCGACGACCCAAACGCAGTGGAATTCCGTCAACTCAACGCTAAAGAACGATTCACAGCACTACAAACCGGAGAAGTTGACCTCCTCAGTCGTAACACCACCTGGACTATGAGTCGCGATACCTCCGTCGGTCTAAACTTCGCACCCGTAGTATTTTATGACGGTCAAGGGATGATGGTACGCAAAAATAGTAATATCAAATCCTTAGCAGACCTCAAAGGAAAAGCAATTTGTACCCAAACCGGAACCACCAACGAACAGAACTTAGCAGACCAAATGCGAAAGCGGGGAATTACTTATAAACCCGTAGTTTTTGAAGATGTAAACACCACTTATGCGACCTATCAACAAGGACGCTGTGACGCAGTAACATCCGATAAATCTCAATTAATTTCCCGACGTAGTACTTTACCCAAACCAGAAGACCACGTAATCTTAGAAGAAGCATTATCCCAAGAACCTTTGACACCAGCAGTAGCAGACGGGGATGCGAAATGGGGAGATACCGTCAGATGGGTAGTAAATGCAGTAATCAAAGCCGAAGAATTAGGAGTTAATTCTCAGAATGTAGAAGAATTGAAAACTAGTAGTACAGACCCAGAAATTAAAAGATTGCTCGGAGTTGAAGGAGATTTAGGAAAAGGAATCGGTTTACCAAACGACTTTGGAGCCAGAATAATCAAACATGTGGGAAACTACGGGGAAATTTACGAACGTAACCTAGGTCCGAAAACCAAACTTAACTTACCCCGAGATAATCGCAATCAACCTTGGACAAAAGGAGGATTGTTATATTCTCCCCCATTCCGGTAATCAGTGAACAGCGAACAGTTATCAGTAAAAAGTTATTTATCAATAATGAAAATGAATTAAAAATAAATGTTATGTAGGTATCTGTTCATGCTAGAGTCCCTATAAAAACTCTACAAAGCTAATTACCTTCTTACCAATCAATAATCACAGGTAACGATAACTGATAATTTACAACTGTTAAATGTTTACTGTTCATTGATATGTCTTTTTTACGAGATACTCGTTTTTGGAAAATTGCGACTCAGGTTATTGCTGTAATTTTAGCAATAATTATTGTCAGCATTTTATTTGTTAACGTCAGTCGTAATTTACAGCGTTTAGGAATTCAATTTGGATTTGATTTTCTACAGCAGGGAGCATCTTTTGATATTGGTGAAACTTCCATTGATTATCAACCTACCGACGATTACAGTCGTGCTTTATGGGTTGGTTTAATCAATACCTTACGAATTGCGATAGCTGGGATTATTCTGACTACAATTGTGGGAATAACTGCGGGAATAGCCAGACTTTCCGATAACTGGTTGGTGCGGAACATCGCTTTAGTTTATGTAGAAATAATTCGCAATACACCCTTGCTTTTACAATTATTATTTTGGTATTCAGCAGTATTTCTGAGTTTTCCAAATGTAAGTAATCGAATATCAATAGCCGGATTAATTTATCTGAGTCAAGATGGTTTAGAAATTATCGGATTTAAATTTTCTCCGGAATTTGCAGCATTATTAATTGGTTTAGTTATTTATACAGGTTCATTCATCGCCGAAATCGTTCGTGCTGGAATTCAATCGGTATCAAAAGGACAGTGGGAAGCAGCGCGTTCGCTGGGTTTAAAACCCGGTTTAACAATGCGATTGATAATATTTCCTCAAGCTTTAAGAGTAATTATTCCACCTTTAACAAGTCAGTATTTAAATTTAACTAAAAACTCCAGTTTAGCCATAGCAATTGGATATCCCGATATTTATTTTGTTGCTTCTACAACTTTTAATCAAACCGGGAAAGCAGTAGAAGTAATGTTGTTAATCATGCTTACCTATTTAACATTTAGTTTAACTATTTCCTTATTTATGAATTTATTGAATCGAACCGTACAAATTAAGGAACGGTAGAGAAGAGGTTAAAGTTTAAAGGTTAAAGGTCAAAGGTTAAAGGTGAAGAATCAATTTATAACTCCTAACTGCTCGCTGTTCACTGCTCACTGTTAACTGATTATGAATTGGCTGCGTAAAAATCTATTTAGCACTTGGTACAACAGTTTATTTACGATAACTTGCTTAGTAATTATCTTTTTTTTCGGATGGAATTTTGTTAATTGGATATTTACTCAAGCACAATGGCAGGTTGTTGAAACCAACTTACGAATATTTATGGTTGGGAGATACCCACAGCCTTTATATGGACGAGTTTGGATTTCAAGCTTAATTGCTTGTACCCTAACTTTTCTAACTACTGGTGTATTCTTCGCAAAACAAAATATCCCTAAACTTGCAATTGTAATCACAGCTTTTTTATTCAGTTTTTTATTAATAGTTTTACCTGTAAATACCAACTCTCGCTTATGGTTAATCGGGATTGAATTTTCAATAGTAATTAGTTTTTTACTAGGAAAAAAATTATCTAAATTCATTTCACCATACTTGGCTTTTGCATGGTTATTATCTTTCCCAATTATCCTATATTTAATCGGTGGTGGATTGGGATTGCGTTCGGTCTCTAGTTCTGATTGGAATGGTTTGCTTTTAACTTTATTAATGGCAGCAATCAGTATTTTCCTATCCTTCCCCATCGGAATTTTACTAGCTTTAGGACGTACCAGCGATTTACCAGTAGTCAAGTGGTTTTCTATCCTTTATATTGAAATAATCCGGGGACTACCATTAATCGGAATTTTATTCTTAGCTCAAGTAATGCTCCCATTATTTTTACCAATCCGTTTAGATAGAGTATTGCGTGGTGTAGCTGGATTAATCTTGTTTAGTGCTGCCTATATGGCGGAAAATATTAGGGGAGGATTGCAATCAGTACCGAGAGGACAAGTTGAAGCAGCCAAAGTTTTAGGATTAAACCCAGCTTTAGTATTACTGTTAATCGTATTACCACAAGCCTTACGCGCAGTTATTCCCGCAATCGTCGGTCAATTTATCGGACTTTTTAAAGACACATCTTTATTATCATTAGTAGGATTATTAGAATTAACCGGAATCGCACGCTCAATATTAGCCCAACCAGAATTTTTAGGTCGTTACGCAGAAGTTTATTTATTTATCGGCTTAATTTACTGGGTATTTTGTTATTCAATGTCCCTCGCTTCTCGAAAACTGGAAACAGCGAGCAGCGAACAGTGAACAGTGTTAGCGTAGCGTTTCCTGAAAGGATATACAGTGAGTATCCCAAATGTGTAAAAATATCATTTGTCATTGCGAGTGGAACGAAGTGGAACGACGCATTCACCCGAAGGGTGTGGCTCATCGCAAGACTTTGAGATTGCTTCACTTCGTATGTCCTATCGGACACGCTCCGCTAACGCAATGACAATCACAATCTTAATTTTGCAAAATTGGGATGCTCCCGATATACAGTGAGTAATTAGGATTTATAAGTTAATAACCATCTTCACAATTACCAATTACCAATTCCCAATTCCCAATTCCCAATTTAATAAAATGATATCAAATCAACCAATAATAATCGCCGAAGATGTTCATAAATGGTACGGTAAATTCCACGTTCTCAAAGGAGCCAGTTTAACTGTAAATCGTGGGGAAGTTGTGGTATTAATGGGGCCATCTGGTTCTGGTAAATCAACTTTCATCCGTACTTTTAACGCTCTGGAAGAATATCAACAAGGAAAAATTGAAATCGACGGTACTATCCTCAGTCACGACTTAAAAAATATTGAAACCATTCGTCGTGAAGTGGGAATGGTATTTCAACAATTTAATTTATTTCCTCACCTCAGCGTCATCAAAAATATTACCTTAGCTCCAACTTGGGTAAGAAAATTATCAAAACCTCAAGCTGAAGAATTAGCAATGCAGCTTTTAGAGAGAGTGGGAATCCTCGAACAAGCGCAGAAATACCCCGGACAACTTTCCGGTGGACAACAACAGCGAGTTGCGATCGCAAGAGCTTTAGCGATGCAGCCAAAAATCATGTTATTCGACGAACCGACTTCAGCTTTAGACCCGGAAATGGTGCGAGAAGTACTCGACGTGATGCGAAATCTAGCTCGTGAAGGAATGACAATGGTAGTAGTTACCCATGAAGTGGGATTCGCTCGCGAAGTAGCTGATAGAGTAGTTCTGATGGATGATGGAAATCTCGTCGAAGCAGCTACACCTCATAACTTTTTCTCCAATCCCAAAGAAGAACGAACTCGTAAATTTTTATCGCAAATTATTTAACTTTTTGATTAAACAACGAAACAACAATTCCGGGTTTATTCTCGAATATTAATATGAACCCGAATATCAACCCGGTTAATTATATTTCTCAAATATCAAATATTAAATACTAAATTAATTAATTAAAAACAAAAAAAATAGCTGCGTTTCAATAGAAAAGCAACTATCTCTACATTTACCTTTACTGTCAAATACCAATTCAAGAATTTAATCAAATAAACAGACCCGATAACTAAGTCATAAAGTAAGGAGTGACTGTTTTGTTTTGGTGTGAATCTAAAATTACATATTACTAGTCCTAGTGTCATTAGTTTCTAATAGTCTTTATCAAATCAAAATAATTAAAACTCAGCTTTTTTAAGTATTTTTTTTCGCCAAACTCTTATACAGATTGCTTTACAGCCTCAATAAGCTGCTATCAATTAAATTAACTCTCGTTAAAGATAAATTTTTGAATATAGAGTTTATAGTCAGGACTTAAGCCCTTTCATCTGAAAATTAAAATCTTCACTACAAAATTATAAAAACTAAATATTCCTTAAAAGTATATCTTTTATATTGCCGAACCAAGTCACAATAGCCAGTCAACCAAGCAACTATTCAATCCACTTCTAACAAAGCTTTAACCAGCCACAGTATTATCCTCTAAACCAAGCCATCGACCCAAAATATCAACCAGTTGTTAACTGGGTAGGAAGATTAATATTACCCGAAACAAAAAGCAATCGCGATTCCAATTCCAACTTGGTAAGACAAGCACAAGATGAACTATTACACCACGGCTTGAATAAAGCAACCATTAAAAATGGCTGAAAAGCCCCAGATATCAAACTTTTTGTCTTGGAAATTTGCTCTTGGGGGAAACCCCCAAGACCGCAATTTCCGCTACTTCTTACTTCCGCGAAGCGGTACTAGCAGCTTTATTCTGGAAACAAAAAGCAAAACTATGGTTTCTACAAACTTATCAACTAGGAGGATGGAACCCAGAAATTGCACCTTTAGCACCCACCCCCCTACTCGGACAAATCAAACTTACTTTTACCAAAGTGCCAATAATTTCAATTATTCTTAATCGCATCCTAGCTTCTGCATTTATTCCAACTTTCCACGATTGGTTAATTGCGTTTCTGGCATTTTTAACTTACACAACTATAGCGCTACCGTTAGGGTTCTCCACCGGATTTTTACAGTTTCAAATTTGGTCGGTCAAACCAATAGATAATCTCCTGCTCGTATTACGCTGCTTAATAACACCCGCAATTACAGAAGAATTAATTTTCCGAGTTTTATTTCTCCCCCACCCCACAGAAGTCTTTAACTGGTCAAGATGGATTCTATGGTCAGCGTTAAGTTTACTCATATTCGTTGTTTACCATCCCCTCAACGCCAAAACTCTTTATAAAGATGGATTCCCCACCTTCTTTCAACCAATTTTCCTGACCTTAGCAACCCTCCTAGGAATCACCTGCACCATCACCTACACTCTCACAGGTTCCCTATGGATAATCATCTTTATCCATTGGCTCATAGTAGTACTTTGGCTTTCAGTTTTCGGAGGAATACAGAAATTAAGTTAGCTCAAATCTTGCACCAGTGTCATAAACCCGGTTTCTTGTTGCTTAAACAACCACATAATAATGCTTTCACTTCGGAGAAACCGGGTTTATTTGGTCTTCTTGAGAATGGTGCAAGATATAAGTTAGGAGTTATTATTCCCTTCTCAAAGACGCAAATCAAAATATTAAATCAAATTAAACTTTCAAATTAAATAAATACATAATTGTGAAAAAATTATTAATAACATTAATTTTTGTAAAATGCATGACAATTTATGGTTAGGGGTAATAGACTAAAACCGTAGTTAAAAAGCTTTACGATTGGAGTGTAATCTAGCTTTGGTATAAGCAAAGAAATATATATTTTTTGGGAAAATTATATCTTAAGGTACTACAGACTGAGAAAATATTTGTTGTACGTTAGGTATGTGAAGAAAAGTATAAATTTACAGCATCAAATAACACAGAAATCGGGAACTTTGTCTAACCTTTGTATTTCTGTATTAACCAGAACAGTTTTTAGCTGTATGGTGAAGTTAAATAGTAAATAGCAAAAGTATAATCAGCGATAAGAAGTTGAATACTTTTGTCAGTTTAGAGTCGGATTATTAGGAACAATCTGAGGGGAAACTCATAATAGTTATGTTAGAAGTAATCAGCAATTTTGTAAGATTGCACAAGCAGTCAACAAGTAAAAATAAATTAATCAAACCTAAATTCGACTTTTTGCAGCCTTTGCGTAAATGGTTAGATTCTCTAGAGATTCACAATCGGAAGTTAGCGCATTTTATTGCCAAACTAATTCCAGCAGATTGTCCGTTTGAACGCGATATAATCTTACTTGGACGTAAAATGGCTCATATACCGCCTTTGTGCAAAATTAACCCACTTTACGAACAGTTTGTAAGCTTACGTTTTAAGGCTTTATGTTATTTGGTAGACCAGTGCGGTGAAGATATTCAATCTTACTGCTAAATAATACTTAGAATAACATCAAATAGCAGCATAAATATTTATATTAGAAATTGAGCGTCAACCTTTTTAACAATGTCTTAACTACTGAGATATTCTTGAATAGGAGATTTGGCAAACAATAGCATCACAATTTCCTTACGGTTATGACGCTCAAGTAATAGTTAGTTATTAATTATTAGTGGTTACTTGTTAGTTGTTAGTGCCTGAATATTGCGATAAAAATTTTGTATATTAACTATATTTACTTTTTAGAAAATTTTTGAAAATAAATTTACGAATATACGCATATAATAGCTAATGCTGAATCGTTGAATAAATAATAGAAAAACGTTGAAAAAATAGTCGGGTCTCAAAGTAACCAGAAACTCTGAATTCAGCAGCCATAATTTTGATTAAACTGAATTGAAATTAAAGAACAACTAAATAAGAAAATAGATTAATAGTAGCCCTTGAGCGCATTCGGGTTCCGACTTTGGATAAAAAACAGCGCGAATAAGAAATAAAAATTTTGTATCTATCACATCTCATTCAGAATAGATAGTATTCCCATCACACAGAATCAATAAAAATGTTACTGCATCTGAGTACTTGGCAAGAAGTAGAAACCTATCTACAGCAATCTCAAGGGATTATCTTCCCCATAGGTTCCACCGAACAACATGGCCCTACCGGATTAATCGGAACCGATGCAATATGTGCGGAATCTTTAGCTCATGCTGTTGGAGAATCAACGAGTGCGATGGTAGCACCGACAATCAACGTCGGAATGGCACTGCACCATACAGCTTTTCCCGGTACCATCAGCTTGCGTCCGAGCACCATGATTCAAGTTGTCAAAGAATATATAGCTTGTTTAGTCAAAGCTGGTTTTACCAAATTTTACTTTATCAACGGACATGGGGGTAACATGGCTACCCTCAAAGCTGCTTTTTCCGAAACATATTTTGATTTAGCAGATTTACATATTCCCAACGCTGACAAAGTAAAGTGCAAAGTTGGAAACTGGTTTATGTGCAGTTCCGTATATAAACTAGCTAAAGAATTATATGGCGATCAAGAAGGTTCTCACGCTACTCCTTCCGAAGTTGCTTTAACGCAGTATGTATATCCAGAATCGATAAAACAAGCGACCTTATCAGCAGAAGTAGCAAAAGGACACAGAATTTATAGTGCAGCTAACTTTCGCGAAAAGTATCCCGATGGCAGAATGGGGTCAAATCCAGCACTAGCAACACCAGAACACGGTAAACAATTTTACGATGCAGCAGTAAAAGAATTGAGTAACGATTATCTCAAGTTTTTAAGCGAGGAATAGGTAATAGGTTAAAGGTCAAAGGAAATAGTTAATAGTGTTAACTAAATTTCTACCCCCTCTTCCCCCTCTTCCCAATTACCTACTACCGATTTTTACCGTCGCGCAATATCCCCCTCACGAGCAGCACGCTGTACTGCTCCTGCGACTACGCTTGATACTCGTTCGTCAAATACCGACGGGATGATATTTTCTTTAGTTAAATCTGAGGGTTTAATTAAAGAAGCAATTGCGCTTGCTGCTTCGAGGTACATAGTAGTAGTGATTGTGGCTGCACGACAATCTAAAGCACCGCGAAATACTCCAGGGAAAGCTAGTACATTATTGATTTGATTTGGATAATCACTGCGTCCGGTCGCGATAACAGCAACATCATCTCGAACTAATTCCGGCTGAACTTCTGGGACTGGATTAGCCATTGCAAAAACAATTGCATCCTTGGCCATCGTCTTGACCATTTCTGGTGTTAATACTCCCGGAGCGCTGACACCGATAAATACATCTGCATCTTTTACAGCATCAGCTAACTTCCCAGTCGCTTTAACTGCAAAATTACGCTTTTCTTCATTGAGATTATTCCGACTCGTAGAAATAATCCCCTTCGAGTCGCACATCCAAATTTCCTTAGCTTTAGCTTTACGCAATAACTTTGCGATCGCAACTCCAGCAGCACCAGCACCATTGATAACAATGCGAATTTGCTCGATGGGTTTTTGGACTAATTTCAAAGCATTGAATAACGCAGCCAAAGTAACGATAGCGGTACCGTGCTGGTCATCGTGAAACACCGGAATATCTAATTCCTCTCTTAATCTCGCTTCAATTTCAAAGCAACGAGGTGCAGCAATATCTTCTAAATTCACACCTCCAAATACCGGAGCCAGATTTTTCACTACATTGACAATTTCATTTGTATCTTGAGTTGCTAGACAAATTGGGAAAGCATCGATACCCGCAAACTCCTTAAATAACATTGCTTTCCCCTCCATGACTGGTAAAGCAGCTTCCGGGCCTAAATTCCCTAATCCCAGAACCGCACTACCATCAGAAACAATAGCAACAGTATTTTGCTTAATCGTTAAATTGTAAACTTCCTCGGGATTCTGAGCTATAGCGCTAGAGATACGTCCCACACCCGGAGTATAAGCCATCGCTAAATCGGATATACTCTTGAGTTGAATCCTGCTAGCAATACTGATTTTTCCGCCGCGATGTAAATTAAAAGTGCGGTCATAGACATCTATAACCTTAATCACCGGCAAAGCCTTAACAGCTTGAATAATATTATCAGCATGTTCGGTACTCGCAGCATCGACGGTAATATCGCGAATCGAAACCTGTCTGCTTTGCTCAATCAAATCAATTTGACCCAGATTACCTTTAGTAGCTGCTATCGCATTAGTAACGCTCGCGAACATCCCGATTTTATTAGGAATCTCCAAACGTAAAGTCAAACTGAAACTCGAATTAGGTGTAAGGTCTGGCATTGTAATTGGTAGATGACGAATTATATTTTATTAAATAAAGGTTCGTAGTTGCGCTTGAGCGCCAAAACAACAGCGAAAAAAACAAACTTATTCACAAAAAAACACCCTCCGATTTCCCGAAAGGCATTTTTTATTCAATCTAAAGACGCGCTTGAGCGCCAAAACAACAGCGAAAAAAACAAACTTATTCACAAAAAAACACCCTCCGATTTCTCGAAAAGTATTTTTTATTCAATCTAAAGACGCGCTTGAGCGCCAAAACAACAGCGAAAAAAACAAACTTATTCACAAAAAAAACACCCTCCGATTTCCCGAAAGGCATTTTTGATTCAATCTAAAGACGCGCTTGAGCGCCAAAACAACAGCGAAAAAACAAACTTATTCACAGGACTTACGCAAAGCAAAATTGTCATTGCGAACCGAAACGGAGTGTAGGGAAGCAATCCCAAGGTTTCGAGAGATTACGTCGCTGTCGCATGTCCGTTCCGGACACGCTGCGCTAACGGCCCGGACGCAATTACGTTACTTTTGCGTAAGTCCTAATTCACAAAAAAACACCCTCCGATTTCTCGAAAGGCATTTTTGATTCAATGTAGAGACAGGTGGATATTACGTCTCATTCTGAAGGAGACGCGATGTATCGCGTCTCTACATGATTAACCATTAATCGCAGGTGCAGTTAATGCAACAGGAACCTCTTCACCAGCTGCTAAATCAAGAGGGAAGTTGTGAGCATTTCTTTCGTGCATTACTTCCATACCCAAATTAGCGCGGTTCAATACATCAGCCCAGGTGCTAATAACTCTACCGCTAGAGTCGATTACCGACTGATTGAAATTAAAGCCGTTTAAATTAAATGCCATTGTACTGATTCCCAAAGCGGTGAACCAGATTCCAACCACCGGCCAAGCTGCTAAGAAGAAGTGTAAGCTGCGACTGTTGTTGAAGCTCGCATATTGGAAAATCAAACGACCAAAGTAACCGTGTGCAGCTACGATGTTGTAAGTTTCTTCTTCTTGACCAAATTTATAACCGTAGTTTAGAGATTCAGTTTCGGTTGTTTCACGTACCAAGGAAGAAGTTACCAAAGAACCGTGCATTGCACTAAATAAGCTTCCACCGAATACACCTGCTACACCCAACTGATGGAAGGGGTGCATCAAAATGTTGTGTTCAGCTTGGAACACGAACATAAAGTTAAATGTACCGGAAATTCCTAAAGGCATACCGTCGGAGAAAGAACCTTGACCGATGGGATAAATCAAGAATACTGCGGTTGCAGATGCCAAAGGAGCGGAATAAGCAACGCAAATCCAAGGACGCATACCCAAGCGGTAGGATAATTCCCACTGACGACCTAAATAGCTGAAGCAACCAATCAAAAAGTGAAATACTACTAGCTGGTAAGGGCCACCGTTATACAGCCATTCATCTAAAGAAGCAGCTTCCCAAATTGGGTAAAAGTGCAATCCAATAGCGTTGGAAGAAGGTACAACTGCACCGGAAATAATATTGTTTCCGTAGATTAAAGAGCCAGCAACCGGTTCGCGGATACCGTCGATATCAACAGGAGGAGCCGCGATAAAAGCAATGATAAAGCAGGTAGTTGCAGCTAATAAAGTCGGAATCATCAACATTCCGAACCAACCGATATAAATTCGATTGTTAGTGCTGGTAATCCATGCACAGAACTTATCCCACAGATTACCGCCTTCGCCTGTTCTTAAAGTTGTGGTCATGATTGAATTCTTATTAAGTGCTAACAACAAGTTTTCTCAATTCAATGAATCAAGATAATCGCTGTTTTAGATATATTCAGTCCTATACATTTTCCCCAAATGTCGATGATATATAGAACGTAGAAATTAAATTTCTCTCGAAAAACCTCATCCCGAAAATTAATTATGAATAAATTACTAGTGGGGAAACGGTACGAGCAAAGAGAAAAATTATCGGCTATCTATAGTTTATTTTTTACATTAAATGTCTGCTACATTTCAATTAACTTTTGTTAATTTGCATCGAAAAATATTTAAACCAAAGTTCAAAAATATTAATTTTTTTTTATAAAAATAATGATTAATCAATCTTAGTTTATGAATAAATATTAAGAAACGAGCTTTGTTTTTATGCGAATACCGAGCAGAAGCCAATTATATATGAAAGTATTCAATTTATATATAATTAGCCCGTGCTTCTTTCTATATTAATTTATGTATAGGTAGTAAGGATAATTGTTGATATCCTCAAGTAAAAATTTATATATCTTAACTGATTAAAGTATTGAGCTTTATAGCTAACTCTTTGTCTGCATGTTCGGGAAGATGGTGAGATTGAGTTGTGGTAATCGGAATTTCAATGCAGAATTCTGTTCCTTGACCAACTGTTGAGATGCACTTGATACGTCCTTTGTGCTTTTCTTCAATGATTTGATAGCTAATTGATAAGCCCAAACCAGTACCTTCACCAACAGGTTTAGTTGTAAAGAAAGGATTGAAGATTTTTTGGACAACATCTTCTGGAATTCCAGTTCCATTGTCTTTAATGCAGATGCTTACCCAATCACGTTCAACAACTTGTGTTGCGATCGTAATTCTCATGGGGTGATCACCTTGCTGCTGATGATTTTCGTGTAATGCATCAATAGCATTACCAAGTAAATTCATAAATACCTGATTTAATTGACCCGGATAGCATTCAACTTTGGGTAATTCTCCATAATTCTTAATTAACTCAATTGCTGTATGTTCTGAGTTTGCTTTGATGCGGCTTTGTAAAATGACGATAGTACTATCAATACCTTCATGAATATCAACGAATTTCATTTCTGCTTCGTCAAGTCTAGAGAAATTACGTAATGTACGGACAATTTCTCGAATCCGGTCGGCCCCCATTTCCATCGAAGATAGCAACCTGGGTAAATCTTCCAATATATAGTCGAGGTCTATCTCATCGATATACTTTTGGATTTCGGGGTGGGTATGATTTTGATGTTTTTGGTAGAGATTAACTAAACCTGTAAGATCCTCGAAGTATTCGCTTGCATGAGACAGGTTACCGTAAATAAAGTTAACCGGATTATTAATTTCGTGAGCAACTCCAGCTACCAGTTCACCGAGACTCGACATCTTTTCAGTCTGTACCAATTGAGCTTGAGTTTGCTGTAGCTTTTGTAAAGCTTGACTGATTTTCTCAGCTTGAGCTTCAGCAACCACCGCAGCATTTCGAGTTTGCGAATATAATTCAGCTTGGTCAATGGCGATCGCTAACTGATTAGCTACCAAATCCAACAATTCCGCTTCGTCATTATCCCAAGGTCGAGGTTGATTGTTTTCGCAGACAATAACACCAATTTGACCGGAACGAGTTCGTAAGAAAGCAATTAATAAAGAAGAGATGCCTAAATAAGTTAATAACCCTTGACTTTTACTATCAAGTTGATTGTCTGTAGCAACATCATCGATACGTAACAATTTTAAATCTTTTAAATGTTGCTCCAAATGTTGCATTTGCCAAATAGTTTCATCATGGCTAACGCTATTAAGGTCTTCGGATTCGCAAGCTTCATGACAGAGGTGAAATGATGGTGGATTATCCTCACTCATCGAACACCAAAGAAATTTACATCGAGTAATTCCAAACAAATCTCGAATTTCTTCAACTGCTGTTTCTAAAACCTTATCTAATTCCAAAGAATTACGAATTTCATTAGCTAAATAATTGAGTAATTCTCGACGTTCGGCAATTTTCTCTACTCGACGTTGATTTAGCTGAATTCTAACTGCCATTTTATCAAAAGCGGATGAAAGCTGAGCTAATTCATCCGAACCTCTTAATTTACTTCGAGTATCAAAATTTCCTTGAGCCAAACTGTTAGTCGCCTTTAATAATTTAACCGCTCGATTGGTAAGAGTTTTTTCAAAAAAGAACCATACTAAAATACAAGAAAGAGCAACAACCCCAGAAGCTTCAAGAGAGCGTTGCAATGCATCAGCATTTGAACGTTGTTTTATTGTAGAAATATCATATTCAAGTACAAGAACCCCAACTTTTGTAGGACGAACTTCACCAGGTAAAGAACCCAATACTACAGGATACATTGCCTGTATAGTATTTTTATTTTCGGATAATATGACTTTTCCAGACATAGTTGCTCGAACTTTATCTAGCTGTGTCATGTATTTAGCAGCTTTCGTATAGTTCAATTGCTGATTCCGCAATTCATAGCGGGTTGATAAAATAATATTATTTTTTTCATCACCAAAAATTGCTAAATTTATTGTTGGGTCACCTCCAAGTTTACTGATTACTAATTCAGCTCCTTCAATATCACCTTTGCGGAAAAGATATTCTAACATTCCAGAAGTCTGATCTCCAGAAAAACTGGCTTGATTAATCGCTTCTTTTTCTTTACGTGCCGAAGAAAGCGATACATCTCTTTGAAAAGAGAAGATACTTAATACGCTACCAAATATTAATAGAATTGCTGGGATAGAAAAACGGAGAGCTAAAGGGATAGAGAACTTTTTCATGATGCTACCTGATACTAAGATTTCCAACCCGAGCAAATTATTGAAAAAATCTAGCCGAGATTGAGATTTATATCTATAATTTTTCTGTTTGTATATTTACTTTTTTCACAATACTGTCATCAAAGAAATATGTTGGTTCAACTTGTTTATTTAATAATTTATTTGTAAGCATAAATTGAGCTACTTTATTAACTTTTTCTCTTGATAAAGTATCTGTTTTACCTAATATTTGTTTATTCTCCTGTAAGTCGTGAATTACAAGACCTTCTAATGATTTAAGAAACTGTTGTGGTGTTACTCCTTCACGAGGAGCAATTCTTCTAGCAGCATCTTGAGGATTTTCTTTTAGATAATTAAGAGCAGAAAAATACCCATCGAGCAAAGCTTGGGTAGCATTATATTGCGTTCTTAATAATTCTTCTCTAACTACAAGCACATCCAGTATTTCACCTGGTATTTCGCTGCTGTCAAACAACAAGTTTGCACCATCTGCTAATAATTTAGAACCAGTAGGTTCAGAAGTTACAACTGCATCAACTTTTTTACGTTTAAAAGCCTGTTTGTGTTCCGATAATCCCAGAGAGACAATTTGAACATCTTTAGGTTTCAAATTCACTTTCTCTAATGCTCTAGTTAGAATAAAACCTCCTAAAGCACCAGATTCGACACCGACTCGCTTACCTTTAATAGCTTCCAAAGTATTAATTTCAGGTTTTGCTAGAATCGCATCTGCACCATTGGAACTATCTAAAATAAGAACAACTCGCACACTCGGTTCAGTTTCAGCAACTAACAAAGCTTCATAAAGAGTTAACGCTGCTGCTTGTAAATTTCGATTACGAAAAGCACGAATAACTTCTGAATTTGAAGGGTAGTCTACCAAACGGATTGGCGTATCTTTGTAATATCCTAAATCCCGTGCTAAATAAAGACTTTCATAACCGGGCCATACAATATAACCTACCAGTAAAGGGTCTGGAGGCTT
The DNA here is from genome assembly GCF_002368095.1 of Calothrix parasitica NIES-267. Lineage (GTDB taxonomy): Bacteria > Cyanobacteriota > Cyanobacteriia > Cyanobacteriales > Nostocaceae > Rivularia > Rivularia parasitica. Next base: position 4,472,522 of record NZ_AP018227.1, read on the forward strand.
TTTAATACAGCCAACCAAAGTAGATGTAAGTAGCGTTCCAAGAAAAAGACTAATAATAAAATTGTTGATAATTTTTGTAATTATTACTGGAATAAATTTTTTAAATTTATAGCTGCAAATTTTCATAATAGTTAGATACACCCTTTATCTTCGATTTATCAGCTATCTGCATAACTTATAAATCGGCATTTCTCAAGTAAGCATTTAAAATATAATCAAGCACTATTAAACAAAAAGTGTATTTCAGTCATATCAATAAAAAATGAAAGCTGCAAGCTTTTGTCATTGATTTAGTGTTAATCCTACTACTCCTAGCACTATAAAAAGGATGCATAGCATTTTTGAAATACTACCCGGTTCATTAAAATACAAGACACCGATTATTGATATAGCAGTAATACAGCATCCAGTCCAAACAGGATACGCAATGCTTAAAGGAAGCTGGTTAGCAGCAATAGTCATGCAAACAAAAGACAATACAAAATATAGCATCAGCATTAAAGAAGGTTTTAATTTTGTAAAACCGTAGGAATCTTTAATCCATAAAGTTGCTAATACTTCAAAATATACTGCTAACCCCAGATAGATGTATTTCATAATAATGTCAGAATTATCGCTAAACAACTTTGGCGATGCTTCCCTGACAACTCTCAAACCTAGATTTAGCTAGATTTAATAGGTTTAATAAAATCTGGAGATGCTCCCTTCTCTCATCAATCAATTAATATCTATAGGCATTTATATTTATTAAAAAATGTAGATAATATTTTGATGATTTTGCTTATGATTTTTTCACGAAGTAAGAGGGAAGAAAGAAGAAGGAAGAAGAACTCACGTTTTAAAACGTGAGATTGAAACAAGGACGTAAATATTTATCGCGCTACGCTCCTTAAAATATTGTTTTTTCCTTTAATGAGTTTTAGACTCATAACTAAAGTTTTTAAAAATATATTACCTTCTTCCTTCTTCCTCCTAACTCCTTCCTTCTTTTATAAAAATTGCCATGTTTTAGCTGTTTACCATCAATTACATAATTAATTGAAAAAGATATTTTCAGGACTTACGCAAAAGTAACGTAACTACGTCATTACGAGCGATGAGCCACACGCTCCGCGTGAAAGCGAAGTAATCGCAAAAACTTTAGGATTGCTTCCCTACACTTAGTGACCGTCGCAATGAAAAATATTCGTTGCGTAAGTCCTAATTTTAATTAACAGATATAGCATTAATTATTATTCAATGCCATTTAGCATTTATCTTCATGATTGAAAAGTAAACAGCATTACCAAGATAACAGACAAAATTAACAATTCAAGAATGCTAATCTCTAAGCAAAATTAATACTTTAACAACAGGTAACTAACTCCTCACAGTTAAAGAATCTAATGTTCCAAGGCATTCTTTTTGTAATTCTTTAAAGAAAGTTTGTTGTACTTTGACAAAATTTTCAAATCCTGAAAATGCCCATTTATAAGCTTCTGCTTCCGAGTGACCGCAATATTTAACTGCTAAATCTAAAGCTTCCAAAGCTGCTAGATAATGACCTTCTTCGACGCTCTTTTTGTTATAACTACTGTGAACCCCAATCCAATACCAAGCACTGGCTTTTTTCCCGTCAAGGTCAACTTTTCCATTAATATCCTTCAAATATTGACCGAAGTTGGGGTCTAGTTTTTCTCCACGAACTAGCTTATCAATAATCGTATATTCATGGTCAGCTAGTATTTCAGAAGCTGCATGAAAACCCATCGCTTTGATTAATGCTTCCAAGTTACCGATTTTTCCTTGGTAAACTTCCCCGTGTTCTGCTAGTACCTGGCTGAACCAATCAGGTATTTTGCTCAATTCGTTTCTTTCCTGCAAGGATAGACCTGCGTAATTACCAACGGCTTTCATAGTTGCTTGTGCAAGCGTTCGGTGAGAAAAGCCTTGGTGGTGGTCATCGGAAAATTCTTCAATACTTGCTTCTAAAACTTTTGCTGCAACTTCAAGTCCTCTATCAGCTTCATCATGTATTTCGCAGTTAGATTCTCTAAAAATATCGCGTGATAAGCCAATTGAACTTGCAAGTCTTGTTACTAATGAACTTGCTACACCATTAAAATGAGCATAGCGTTGAACAAAAAGATAAAATGCCTTGGGATTCTCTATCGAGCTTCTACAGCAGTCTTCAACGGTTTTATCAAGCAAGTAAAAATTAAAACGGTTGTCAAATTCTTGCTTTGTAAATAAAGGAATTTCTAAAGATGGAAGAGATACATTAGAAGCAACAGAAATAGACATAATTTTAAAATGCTAATTATTATATCTAATTATTCATTTTAATTTTTTAAATAGACACGAGATAACTACCCAAATTAAATATGAAGTCTAACTACAATTCTCCGCAAAAAATATAAAGATTCCTTGTTCTATAAGTAAATTGTATAACAGGCTTACTACAAGCTTCGATTTAAATAGTTTGTAATAAATTTCGATTAAAAAAATAGTTATTCTACTGAAGTTTTATTACAAAAAATCAAATAAATTATACATCTATAGTGACTTTCATAAGTCTCTCAAATAAACGTAAGCTCTTTGTCTAGCAAAATTTTACTAATGTCTTTAAATCATTCTGAGATACGCGCTCAATTTCCATCTCTTTCAATTGTAGATAACAAGCAATCTCGAATTTATTTAGATAACCCTGGAGGTACACAAGTATCCAAACGGGTTATTGACAGGATGACGCAATATTTAATCAACTGTAATGCTAATGATGGAGGCAAGTTTCGTACTTCCCTAGATTCAGATGCTTTATTAGCAGAAGCACATCAAGCAATGGCTGCTCTTCTAAATGCACCATCACCATCTGAAATTGTGTTTGGGAATAATATGACTAGCCTCACTTTCAGTATTTCTCGCTCCCTCGCGCATCTATTTAAACCCGGTGATGAAATCTTATTAACCCGTATGGATCATGAAGCCAATATTTCACCTTGGCTACAAATAGCATCCGAACAGGATTTAAATATAAAGTGGCTGGATTTCAGTATTGAAACCTACCGGTACGAGATGGATACTTTATCCCAGCTTTTAACCAATCGTACTAAGCTTGTAGCCGTAAATTATGCTAGTAATGCTTTAGGTACAATTAACGATGTGAAAACTATTTCAGCAAAAGCCCATTCTGTAGGAGCTTTGGTATATGTAGATGCGGTACATTATCTACCCCACGGTTGCACCGACGTACAAGATATAGGCTGCGATTTCTTAGCCTGTTCCCCTTATAAATTTTGCGGTCCCCATCAAGGTGTACTGTGGGGAAAAGCTGAATTACTCGAACAAATCCAAGGTTATAATGTCCGTCCAGCTATGAATTACCTGCCAACTAAATTTGAAACGGGTACTCAAAACCATGAAGGACAAGCAGGAAGTTTAGGAGCGGTGGAACACCTGGTATGGATTGGACAAACAATGGCTCAAGAGTACCACGAGCAATTTACAGGGTATAGCGAGTCAACAAAATATATATATTCCGCGATGACAGCTATCAAAGATTACGAAGAAAAACTTAGCTATCGTCTAATCAGTGGTTTACAAGCAATAAAAGGAATAAGGGTACACGGAATTACTCAAACCGAACAAATGCATCACCGAGTACCAACCGTCTGCTTTATTCATCAAGATTACGATTCGGAAGAAATAGCAGCATTATTAGCAGAGAAAAATATTTTTGTTTGGAGCGGAGATTTTTACGCTATTGAAATTATCAAAAAATTAGGTTTAGATAAGTCAAGCGGTTTAGTTCGTGTAGGTACGGCTCATTACAATACAATTGACGAAATAGATATATTTCTAGAAGCTTTGGCTAATCTATAATAATTCAACAACAAATCTGCTGGTACAGTAACAGGAGCAGGGATGATTTTAATAAAAAAACTAAATCCTGAAGATACCCAGCAGTTTTTTTTATGGCGAGATGCAGATATTTACACTTACAATATGTTGCGTCGAGAGGTAGTAGAACATGAAGAAGGGAAGCGAGTTATCTTCATTGCTTTTATTAATCTCAATATTGTTGGAACAGTGCAGTTTGTTCCCAAACATTACGATATCGAATTGGCTGATGGAATTTCCACTGCTTATTTACAGTCGCTTTTAGTTGATAAAGATTATAGAAGACAAGGTATCGGTAACCTATTAATTAAAGCAGTAGAATCCGAAGCAGTACAGCGTCATTTTCAACGTCTAACTATTATGGTTGAATCAGATAATTCCCCAGCGTTGAATCTCTACAATAAAATGGGTTTTTATTTTTTTAAAAATTCTAACAATATGTGGCGAGGGGCAGAATATCATGTCCAATGTTTGCATAAAAGTTTGTTTTTATGATTTATTTTAATTTTTTATATAAGCTCAAATTTGTTTAAGAATAAAATACTGTGAAAGAGAAGCGTTTTCTTGTGGAGTAAACGTAATCACGAACTCAATAAATATTACACGGTTTTATTCCTATTTTACTTTTATAAAAGAAGGAAGGAGTTAGGAGGAAGAAGGAAGAAGGTAATATATTTAAAAAAAATGCGCGTTATGAGTCTAAAACGATATTATTGAAAAAAACAATATTTTAAGGAGCGTAGCCCAAGGGAATATTTACGTCCTTGTTTCATTCACGCGGAGCGTGTGGATCATCTCACGTTTTAAAACGTGAGTTCTTCTTTCTTCCCTCTTACTTCGTGAATTTTTTAATTTTTTGGCGCTTAAGCGCAACTACGAACCTATAAAAAATAATAATAAAATTGCACAGCAAAAAACACCTCCCGATTTCTCAGAAGGTGTTTTTATTATGTAGAGACGTGATACATCACGTCTCTCTTATTATTAAATTATTAACCGTTGATTGCAGGAGCGCTGATTGCTACAGGAGCAGTTTCACCAGCAGCCAAATCTAAGGGGAAGTTGTGTGCATTTCTTTCGTGCATTACTTCCATACCCAAGTTAGCTCTGTTCAATACATCAGCCCAGGTGCTTACAACTCTACCGCTAGAATCGATTACAGACTGGTTGAAGTTGAAACCGTTCAAGTTGAAAGCCATTGTGCTTACACCCAAAGCGGTGAACCAGATTCCGACTACAGGCCATGCAGCTAAGAAGAAGTGCAAGCTACGGCTGTTGTTGAAGGAAGCATATTGGAAGATTAAACGACCAAAGTAACCGTGAGCAGCTACGATGTTGTAGGTTTCTTCTTCTTGACCGAACTTATAACCGTAGTTCTGAGATTCGGTTTCGGTTGTTTCACGTACCAAGGAGGAAGTTACCAAAGAACCGTGCATTGCACTGAACAAGGAACCACCAAATACGCCCGCTACACCTAACTGGTGGAAGGGGTGCATCAAGATGTTGTGCTCAGCTTGGAACACGAACATGAAGTTGAAGGTACCGGAAATACCTAAAGGCATACCATCGGAAAAAGAACCTTGACCAATGGGGTATACCAAGAATACTGCGGTTGCTGCTGCTACAGGAGCGGAGAAAGCAACACAGATCCAAGGGCGCATACCTAAGCGGTAGGATAATTCCCACTCACGACCTAAGTAGCAAAATACTCCAATCAAGAAGTGGAAACATACCAACTGGTAAGGACCACCGTTGTACAACCACTCGTCTAGAGAAGCTGCTTCCCAGATTGGGTAGAAGTGTAAACCGATTGCGTTAGAAGAAGGAACAACTGCACCAGAGATGATGTTGTTTCCGTAAATCAAGGAACCTGCAACAGGCTCGCGGATACCATCGATGTCAACAGGAGGTGCTGCAACAAATGCGATGATGAAACAGGTGATTGCAGATAGCAAGGTAGGAATCATCAAGACACCGAACCAACCGATGTATAAACGGTTGTTGGTGCTGGTGATCCACCCACAGAACTGCTCCCACGCTGACGCGCTCTCGCGTCTTTGTAATGTGGTTGTCATGGTTCAGATAAGTGCTGTTTATTTGTTTTATAATCAGGGTCGATTTCTCTTCCCTGCTATTAATCACTTTACATTAGTTTATTCACTTAGGAGCATATACTCAGATTAATATTAATTATTGTAAATATAAGTCAAGCTTATATTATGCATTGGAAGTTGGGCATGGGAAGAGTAGCTAGTAGGGAATTTTAACCTTAATTACTCCTAACTCACTATGTCCCATGCTCAATCCCCTATACCCTAATTTAAAAGTCAAAATAGATATAAGGTAATCTTCCTTCAGGAGCCAAAACCCAAACGCTCCAAAGACATAAAGGCACAAATAAAAGTTTCAAATGCCAATTAAGTTTTAATTTGAGGCGATTATTGAGACCGTAAGCAATAGCCATGACGGATGCTATGGCTATTAATAGAGCTGCTAGCTGATACTGACTAATACTAAGAGCTTCCACATACACCTTCTGGGAAAATTGCGCGTCAGCTGCACGACCAAATAAGTGAGTGATTACCAGCCACGACTCTTGAACGTTAGGTAAGCGGAACCATATCCATGAAGTGAAAACCATTAACTGAGTTAGCAGCCAAGCCAAAATTATTCCTACAGGATTCTGCCAGAAATTTTCTAAAGGCTCGAATTTATCGCTGACAACATCAGTTAAACGATGTACGACCAACGCTAAACCATGATAGGCTCCCCAAATCACCCACCCTAGCGCTGCATCATGCCAAATCCCAGCAAGGAGCATAACAATCATTAAATTTAAACAGGTACGAGCTAAACCTTTGCGGGAACCTCCCAGGGGAAAGTAAAGGTAATTACGCAGCCAGTCACCTAAAGTCATATGCCAGCGTCGCCAAAAATCAGCAATACTAATGCTGAAATAGGGATGATTGAAGTTTTCCGGTAATACCAAACCGAAGAGTAAAGCACTACCCCGAGCAATATCTACGTAACCACTAAAATCTAAATACAGCTGTAAGCCATAAGCAAAAGTAGTCAACCATAAATCCACGCTACCCGCTCGCTGCAAGCTACTCAGAGATAAATCAACAAAGATTCCCAGATGGTCTGCTAATAGAGCTTTTTTCGCTGCACCTCTGGCAATCAACCATAAGCCTTCAGTTATCGTATCGGCATTAGGAAACTTCAGATTATTAAATTGACTCGCCAAATTATGATAGCGAGTAATCGGTCCGGAAATTAGTTTTGTAAAAAGGGATTTATAACTAGCAAATTCAATAAATTGTCCCGAAGCAGGAGCACCACGATAGACATCAACTAAATAAGCAATACACTCAAAAGTAAAATATGAAATTCCTAGAGGTGCAAGAGCTTTTAAAGCACTCACGGTTTCAGAACTATTACTGCTTTGACTGAAGAAACCAAATAAAGGTGGTAAATACTTGAATCCAAAAAGCAGTGCAATATTTAAAATAATTCCTAACCATAAAACCTTCAAACGGCGACGATTCCAGTCGGCTTGAGCAAATTGCCATTCTTCATTAGAAATTCGCCAATCAAGAGTATGTTTTCCCGGAGAAGTATTTTGTCCTAGAGCCAAACCCAAACGAAAATTTATAAAAGTCAGAGTTAGTAATAAAGGTAAATAATAAAACTGATTAGAAGCATAAAAAATTAAGCTGGCAACAAATAAAGTCCACAGACGTAACCTTTGTTGTTCTACAGACCAATAAATTCCCAACACGCTAAGTAAAAATAATCCGTATCCGAACGAAATAAAATTCATTTAAAACAGTGAACAGTGAACAGTAAACAGTTATCAGTTAGGAGTTAATAATTTATTACCAATTACCAATTCCCTAATTCCCACTCCAAGGAATCATTGGGTCTTTGGCTAATATTTTAGATACTTCATATGCACCGTAACGATTAAGGTGACTGGGGTCAGAAAAGTAGTTGTTTGCTGTTAACCACCTTTGACTTAAATCTCGGTAAACAAAGTTAGGACGAATTGCTAAACTCAACATGTAACTTTCAAATTCTTGTTCGTATTTTTGACGTACTGGGTCTAAATATTCTGCTGTCAAAGGCATATTTACAAATATTAGTTCAATGTTTCGTTTTTGAGTGTAGTTGATTACTGCTTGTGTGGCTTCGTTTTGCTCGCCTTGTAGATTAAAATTTTGATAGTCTTTGTCGTAATTACCTGCAACTCTGGCGTGTTTTTGATAATAGTTACTGGGATTAAAACGGATGGATAATGGCAAAAATCCATCGAAGTCTACCGTGTAATTGGCAATGTCTTCTGAAGGGTTTGTCAGTTCGTCTGAAAAATCCATTTTCTTTAAAGCGCTAATTATGGGTAGAGATTTATATACTTTGACTAGCTGACCTTTCAAAGTATCGCGTTTTTCGTAGGAACCTGAAACTTTGGAAAATCCATCGTTTAATTTTTCGTTGATAATTTGATAGCCATTACTTCTCTTTTTAGCAATTTCTGATTCTTTAGCAGTTTTTGGTGAAGAATCTTGAGAACCTTCTCTTGCTAAAGATGTGGAAAGCGCATGCTGATAACCGGGTGATGCTGAAATTGCTGCAAAGGTAATATCTTTCCTTCCGCTATTAAAAGCACGAGAACCGTCTGCCCAAATAATTGTTTTTGGTAGTTCTGCTGGTTTGAGTACTCGACGAATTATAAAGTCTACTACTTGGGCTGTTGCTCCGTTAATACCAAAGTTAAACACATCAACATCTGAATAACCTTGTGATGCTAAGCCTTTGGAAAGTGCATTCGGGTCTACACCTCGTAAAGCGCGGGAGGAGCCAATAATTAATACATCGGGTGGTACACCGTTTTTTGCCAGACGCTGTTTGTATAATGCTAGCTGTTCGTCTAACTGGCGAGCATTAAAACTGGGAACTTGCGATCGCGCTGCGAGAAGAATGGCTGTTGCTGTTGCTTTACCTCGGTTTTGGCTATTTTTACTAGTAAAACCAGAACTGTTGAAAGTTGACTCGGGGTTAGATTTATTTTCCGTAGTATTAGCTAGAAGCGCCGTTGCATTTTGTTCGTCTGTGTTTGTATTTGACTGAGCTATTTGTGAAGTTGAAGGTGCAATAGAAGTTAAAACTTTACCCATCATCCAATCAGTTTGCAGAGTTAATAATAATCCCAAAGCACCCCAAATTAAAACAACGTGACTAATTCCTGCTTCTGAGTTATCCTCGGACGGCTGCTGTTTTTCGACAAATAACTGAGTTCTCAAAAACCCGTTTTTGATGATTCCACCCCAATCCCGCGCTGCGTTTGCAACAAAATTATGAACTTCTTCTGCTGTTAAATCGCTACGCAATATCGGTTCGTCGTCTTTGGGTAAAAGTTCCTGTACGTAGGCTGAAGTCGCAGCAAATTCTGGAGTCGCTTCGGGTACTACTCGCTGACGCTGCTTGAAATCCGTACCGGATTGCCAAAACGGCTTTTTGTTACCGGCTCTTCTTCCGTAAACGCGCACTCCTGCTAGGTCTGCTAACTGTAAATGTCCAACAAAATTAATAACTTTAGCAGCTATTTTCTTGCGTGCGGGACACACTGGTGCATCGCACATAATGTGTAATAAATCTTCTTTACGGGCTAATATTGCGCGAATACCGCCAGTTTTTAACCGTTTATCTAAATTGGGATTGAGCAATCGGTGAAGCAAAAAGGTAATTGCTTCCATATCCCCTTGATTGGCTAATTCCATCGCTGATGTTGCTAAAGCAGGATGCTCCTTAGCAGGTAAAGACTGCCAATCAATCCACTCAGGTTCGGAAGAATTTACCGTTTTTTGTCCGTAAATAGCTGCGGATAATATCCCTTGAGGAGCCAATGCTTCGAGTTGAGGGACGATTTTATCTAAACATAATTTTTGGGCAGGAATCGCCTTATTTTCTGAAGATTCAGACCCAGGGATACAAAATATATGTAGCGTTGAATCCTGTAAAGAAGCTTGTACTTCTACCTTTGAATTATCAAATCCCAGATTTAAAAGCCTGACAATGGCTTGTACATCTCCCCACCTTGCCCATTCTTTGAGCATTACTTCCGGTGGTGTCAAATCAATTAACAACAACCAGTCCGGCTGAGTTTCGCCAACAACCCTTGTGGAAATGACAGCATCTTTATAATTTAGTAGCTTCAGATTTCTTAACTTAGTTGCTACGGGTTCTGCAATTAAAGACGGGTCCGGGGTGTAATTCGACTGACAGAAAACCCACAAACGAGCTTTTTTACCAGCAATCAGCTCGCTGGGTTTTTGCTTTTTAACTTTGACTTGAACTGCGACACCCAAGGTACTCAAAGTTTCGCTGAGATAGCGAGCAATAGCATTTGGTTCTCCCTGACGGGCTAAACTTTCATTAGATAAAATCAACGCTCCGGGAGGAGCATCTGCTAATAAAAGTGCCTGTTTTACTTCCTCTAAATGCTTTTCAAGTTGGTTTAAATAAACCTTATGACACCATTCGGGGCGTTTCTCACTTTTTTTCTTTCCGTAAACAAAAACTTGGTATATTGAAGGTTGCTCGCTTTTGGTTAAAGCATCTAAGTTAGTTTGTTGTAATGCTTTGAGCAAATCCGATAAAGTGTTCCAACGGGGAGGACACTTTGAGGATTCGCAAAGAATATGTAGGTCGTTTCCTCGCAACCGGACTTTTACCCCTATAGAGTTAATCCCTGTTGCTTGGCTGACCCACTGTGCTAATGATTGTTGGGTTTCTAGAGAGGCTGTTTTCATCGGAAGTTGACGAAAAGGGGTTTAAGGGAGCGCGGAAAGTTTGACGACAGCTAGTAAACTAGAACCATCGAATATTATTAAGCTACCTTCTTATTTGTAACAATAATTACTTGTTATCAAGGGTCGCTTACTTGTTTTTCTAAATTTGGCTAATAATATTCGCCCATATTAACTTCACAAAAAGCGATTATCGCTGTTTTATATGAAGTTTTGTGTTTTATTTAACTTATCTTACAGCAGTAAAAAATATCTATGTCATCCGAAGCAGTTAATTCTAAATCATCCAAAACCGAATTGGATTTGGGTTTATTTTCAATTCCTCAGTCTGTCATATTGCAAGCTGGTACCGTTTCTGTCTTAACATTGGTATTAGCAGAAAAAGCTACACGCGAAGCTCTCGTAGCTGTGGGACAAGCCAGTGAAGAACTATTTCGAGGCGAACGTTTACCCATACTTGATTTTCCGACTTCAAATTCTGAGAACTTAGATTAAAACCCAGTTTAAGTTGTCTCGACCGAAAAATTTTAGATTTTGGATTTTGGATTGTGAATGGTTTCAAGCAAGACGGTTTCAACTATGGAAATAATCCAGCATTCGTTATTCAAATGGAGTTTGTGGCTCGGGAACCTCCCTCCGGGTATCTCTCTCCGAGAGACGCTGCGCGAAGGCGCTTTTTGGGGGAGGGAAACTGACACCCCTTTCCTTGTCTCACCGAAACGCAATTGCTTCCCAAGACCGCACTGCTCTCTAATTCTATTTATGGGGACAATCTAAACTCCAAAATCCAAAATCCAAAATCCAAAATTGTTTAACCCGTTCTTGGGTGGAAATTTAATTTTTCGTATGGGTGCTGTTACCACCAACAATCATCAACAGTAATCTGCTCTATTACAAAGCGAGGATATGAGTACCGTTCTAAACACTCACGCTCAGGCTGTAAATATCTACCCCGCATCAGATTTGTTTTTGCGCCATCGCTTGCAAATCGTAGAGGAAGTGTGGGAATTAGTTCTCCGCGAAGAATGCGGACAACAGATGGTAGACCTCCTCAGAAAATTACGCGATTTATGTTCTCCAGAAGGACAAGCAACTGATGACCAAGCTTCTTCCGTATTTAGTTTAATTGAAAAATTGAGCATTAATGAAGCAATTAGAGCGGCTCGTGGATTTGCTTTGTACTTCCAGTTAATAAACATCGTAGAACAGGATTACGAACAAAAACAGCAATTAACTCGTTACGAAGATTCGGAAGAAGGTGGAGAGGAAGAAACCTTACCCAAAATTATTTATTCAAGCAATCATCAGCTAGAAGATGTTCATCTCAACGAGGGAATTAATGCAGATTTACTAGTCAAAAATTGGCAAGCCAAACTGAAAGACAAGGGAACATTTGCCGAATTATTTCCTAAATTATTTAAACTAAACGTACCACCAGCGCAAATTCAACGCTTAATTGCACAATTGGACGTGCGTTTAGTGTTTACAGCTCACCCAACCGAAATCGTCCGTCCCACCATTCGAGAAAAACAGCGACGAGTAGTAGATTTATTGCAAAAACTCGATTCATCTGAAAAAGTTTCTGGCAATAGGGGAACAGGAGTATATTCTTGGGAAACAACCCAAATTCGCTCTCAACTACTTGAAGAAATTCGTTTATGGTGGCGTACTGATGAACTACATCAGTTTAAACCCAGCGTGCTTGATGAAGTAGATTATGCGCTACACTATTTCCAACAAGTATTATTTGATGCAACTCCTCAACTATACGAGCGTCTAAAATATGCTTTAAATTCAACTTTTTCTCGGCTCGAACCACCTAAGAAAAGTTTTTGTCAATTTGGTTCTTGGGTTGGTTCTGATAGAGACGGAAACCCCTCGGTGACTCCGGAAATAACTTGGCAGACGGCTTGTTATCAACGCCATATGGTGTTGGAAAAGTACATTGAATCAGCTAAAGGTTTAATTGAACTATTAAGCGTATCGCTACACTGGAGCGATGTTTTACCGGACTTATTAGAATCCTTGGAAATCGAACAGTCCCAAATGAGTGAAGTTTACGATGCATTAGCTTTACGCTATCGTCAGGAACCTTACCGTTTAAAACTTGCTTATGTAGTTAAACGTTTGGAAAATACCCAAAAACGTAATTCAGCATTACAAAAAGGCGAGATTCTTAAAGACGATAAAACGCCAATTTACGATTCAGTTTCAGATTTTTCAGCCGATTTAAGGTTGATTCAACGTAACTTATCAGAAACTGGCTTGAAATGTCACCAGTTAGAAACCCTGCTTACTCAAGTTGAAATTTTTGGCTTTAATTTGACACAACTAGATATTCGTCAAGAATCAACTCGTCATAGCGATGCAATCGGCGAGATTATCGAATATTTAGGAGTTTTGGAGACAAAATACGACGATTTACCAGAAGAAGAAAAAATTGCCTGGTTAACCAAAGAACTAAAAACTAGAAGACCATTAATCCCCGCACAGCTTCCCTTTGGAGACAAAACCAACGAAATAGTTTCCACAATGCGCTTGGTGCATTCGCTACAACAAGAATTTGGCTGCAATATTTGCCAAACTTACATCATCAGCATGTGTCGCTCGGTTAGCGATGTACTAGAAGTATTGCTGTTAGCCAAAGAAGCAGGAATTTACGACCCCGGAACAGCTATAGGAACAATCCGAGTCGTCCCCTTGTTTGAAACGGTAGAAGATTTACAGCGTTCCAGACAAGTAATGAAAGACTTGTTTTCGCTTCCTCTGTATCGCGCTTTGCTCGCAGGGGGATATGAAGCTTACGAAAAAGGGATAAAGGAACAAGAAGAAAGTTCGACCTTAAATCCCAATTTGCAAGAAATAATGTTGGGTTATTCAGACAGTAATAAAGATTCTGGCTTCCTCAGCAGTAATTGGGAGATTCACAAAGCCCAAAAATCATTGCAGCAAATTGCCGAAGAATACGGTTTAAGCGTGCGAATTTTCCACGGACGTGGTGGTTCGGTAGGACGCGGCGGCGGCCCCGCTTACGAGGCAATTTTGGCTCAACCAGGTAAAAGTATTAACGGGCGAGTTAAAATTACCGAGCAAGGAGAAGTTTTAGCGTCTAAATATTCCTTACCAGATTTAGCGCTGTACAATCTCGAAACAATCACCACCGCAGTAATTCAAGCCAGTTTATTACGTGCAGGGTTTGATGATATACAACCCTGGAACGAAATTATGGAAGAATTAGCAGTGCGATCGCGTTCTCATTATCGGGATTTGATCTACGAACAGCCTGATTTTATAGACTTTTTCAATCAAGTTACTCCCATAGAAGAAATAAGTCAGTTACAAATCAGTTCTCGTCCCGCTCGTCGTCCTTCGGGTAAAAAAGGCTTGAGTAGTTTAAGAGCGATTCCCTGGGTATTTAGCTGGACGCAAACTAGATTTCTACTACCTGCATGGTATGGAGTTGGTACAGCTTTACAAGAATTTCTCAACGAAGCTCCCGACGACCACATGCAGTTGCTGCAATGTTTTTACAGAAAATGGCCATTTTTCAAAATGGTGATTTCCAAAGTAGAAATGACCTTGGCAAAAGTTGACTTACAGATGGCACGACATTATGTAGAAGAACTATCCAAATCTGAAGATAAGGAGCGTTTTTATGGAGTGTTCAATCAAATTTCCAGCGAATACCATCTAACCAAAAACTTAGTCTTGAAAATTACCGGACACGAACGTCTGTTAGATGGAGACCCAGTATTACAACGTTCCGTACAGTTGAGAAATGGTACTATCGTACCTTTGGGATTTATCCAAGTTTCCTTACTCAAGCGATTGCGCGATAGTAAAAGCAATGCTACTTCTGGTGTCATTCACTCCCGTTACAGCAAAGGAGAATTACTCAGGGGAGCGCTTTTAACAATCAACGGAATCGCTGCTGGAATGAGAAATACTGGTTAGGAGTTAGGAGTTAGGAGTTAGGAGTTAGGAGTTAGGAATTAGGAATTAGGAATTAGGAATTAGGAGTTAGGAATTGAAAACGGCTAGGGAGCAAGATGCTATGCTCCCACTACAAATGCTTTCTAAATCTTCTCTTTGTCTCCTTGTCCCCTGCTTCCTAAATACCAAAAACTCCGACTTCTAGAAATACTAAGCTAGAAATCGGAGAATCGCGAACTATTATTTTTTATGTATTTGATTGTTTAACAGCTAAGATTACGGACGAACTCAAATCTCTTAGCTGCTGTTTTGCACAAATTAATTACTTACAGGCTTTGATAATAATGCCTAAGTAAATGAATTTAATCCCAATCTGGAATATTTTTCAATTCTTCTCCACCAATACCAATTCCTGTGTGGAATATTTCAGCATTAGTGATATTCATATCTTCCATCGACGCTTCGTATACGTTGGAATCGTAAATTTTAGCGCTAGCTAAACTCGCATCATTCAAGTTAGCTTGCTTGAAATTAACGTTAGTTAGGAATGCTGAAGTTAATTTAGCATTTTCTAAATTCGCACGGGTTAAGTCAGCACCCTCAAGATTTGCATGTTCGAGATTTGCTCCCTGAAGATTCGCTCCTCTCAAATCAGCACCAATTAAATGCTCACCACGTAGATTTGCTCCTGACAAATCACAACCTACACATTCCCTAGTTTCTAGTAGCCTTTGTACATGCTGTGGATTTTCAGCTTTAACCGAGCTAGCGAAAAACAGGGGGGCTACTATAGTCAACGCAGCCAAAAGTTTCTTAATCATAAAATTTCCCCTTTGCAATCTAATATCTTCCGTTCTTTATCCTCACACTTCTATTATCTCACTAATTTGCCGAAGTATAATGCTTAACGAGAAAGCTTCATAGTAAGAATCGCCTTTATCTTAGACCAAAAGTGATAGAAATGTTCAACCTGTCCAATATTAGCAAGGTTTTCAGCTATTTTTGAATCCGGAAAGTCCGGATTTCTTAATATAAATTTTTGTTAACATAAACTAAATTCAAGTATAATTTAAAATTATTTTTTCAGAGTTTTTAAGTACTATGCTTATAGTATCTTTTGAGCAGAAGAAGATAGTATTTATACTGAAGGCGAAACCATCAAGGATGGATTAGAAATTTGATTAAACATAATAATAAACCTTTCCCTAAAAGCTTTAGAAAAAGGTTCAATACAATCCACTTATTATTTCTAATCAAATCGGAGCGGCGGGATTTGAACCCACGACCTCCACTACCCCAAAGTGGCGCGCTACCAAGCTGCGCTACGCCCCGTAAATCGGACATCAAAAATAGGATTTCAAATTTCTGCTGATGGAAATATCAAATCCAAGGGGTTTAACTTTAATATATTAGCACGATTTAAAAAAACAAAACAACTTAATTAAAAATCAAAAAATCTCTACCATGGCTGCGGCTTGGATTAAGTCTCGAACGGCAGCACAATCGCTCCATTGACCTTCGACGCAACGTCCCGAACTGAGAATAAAACGTAAATTATAGTCGTGTGGGAAGCCTTCTACCTGCATCCAGAGTAAATTGCTTTCAGCTTCACAAGCAATTTTTTCTTCATCCATCAATTCCGACTTCATTTGCTCCATAGTGTCAGCAAGCTGGGCTAACAGCCGACAAAAATCATTTAACTCACTTTCTGTAAGTTCTATAGCCCAATCATCCGTACCAACCAAGCCTTTAAATTCTGGTGCTGCTGGGTTAAAACCGATACGCCAACCATTGCCTTTTTTAAGTACGCGCATGAAGGAAAAGTTAGGAGTTAAAAGTAGCAAGTGGCAGGTAAATTACTGACAATTTAGTACTTGCTACTTTAATAATCTTCCCATGCCTAATGCCCAATCTTTAAAAAATAAACAGCGAGCAGTTAACATTTTAGTGCGATATTGCAGTTTGTTATAAATCTTTTAGTTTTTTGTAAAAGATTAAATGAAACCTCAATAATAAGTTAAATACAAGCACTGATAACTGCTCGCTGTTAGCTGTAATTACATTTCACCGATAATTTCTGGCTGAGTTAGTTCATCAGACATTTCGATAATTGAGCGCAGTACAGGCTTCATCAATACATCTTCTGTATTGTCAAAATCTTCATAACGGCGACGTTTAGCGCGATTCGCCACTTGAACTGTAATCCGGTAACGGTTGGAAGCCGCGCTGATTAAATCTTCTGCACGGTGCATGATTTGAGATTGAGTTGTCTCGAATTTAGAACGCCTTAGCATAAATTACTAGTTCAAAGGGTCAATCACTAGTTTAACAAAGGGAATTGGGGATGGGGAATCGAGCATTGGGAATTGTGCGTTCGCTATTTTCTTTTAAAAATAATCATTTCAGTTCCAACTACTGGATTACGGGCTATGAGTTTACCTTGTAAATCAGTAATTTCTAGGTGTGTAAAATCAAGTTCTTGGGAGCGTTGAAGGATTTGTGCTGTTAAATTATCTTGTTGAGATTTATCTAATCTGTACCATTCGTTACTGATTTTAATAGTAAGATTACTGTTTAGAAAGTTGGCTTTAATTGATTCTATGATTCCTGCAAAAGTTCGATTCCCAGATTTATCTTCCTTGGAAGTAAAGCTAATTTCACCGACTTGATTTTGAATTGCTGCGATTAAAGTTTCTTCTGGTGTTAATAATCTGGGTGGGGAAGTTTCTTCTAGTTCTTCTTGTGGTACGGTTGTTTCTTCCGGTTGAGAAATGGTTTCTTCTTCCGTAACCGGTGGAATTATAATTTCATCTTCTGTTTTTAGGGTTATTTCTTCTTCCTGTTGCGAAATAGTTTTTTCTTCCGTAACCGGTGGAATTATAATTTCATCTTCTTCTATTGGTAAGGAAGTGACTTCTTCTTGTTGAGTAATAGTGTTTTGTGATTCTATAACTGCTGGAATTTCTGATTTATCTTCTTTAATAGTGTCTTCTTCTACTGGTAAGGAAGCTGTTTCTTTTTGTTGAGCAGGAGTCTTTTCTATGACAGATGGAATTTCTTGCTCTCCTAATTCGATAGATTCGGCTTCGGTAGCAGATACTGGTGCAGGAATTTCGTTATCTGGAGGAATTATTGCTACTTGTGATGGTTTGCTATCAAAAATATTAGAAGTTATCAAAAATATCATGATAGTTACTCCGCTAATAATTCCTGTCAAAGCTGTATCTGATAACTTTGCGGAAAATCTTGCTGGTAAAATAAGTCTAATTTTTCCTAAAATACCAGTCCATACCTGTTGAAGCTTTTGTAGAAAACCTGGTTTATCTTCGCTACTAGGTGAGGATTCATTTTCTAATTTAACTGCGGTATTTTCTAATAATCCAATTGTTCCTCGCAAAGCTTTAACTAATGACGCTCTCCAAAATGGCAGTTTTTCTGGAGGTGAATAATTTTGTGTTGGTGAATCAATTGGTGGTTGGATATTTTTATTATCTTCTGGCATAGAATTACAAGATAGGGCTTAATAATAGAGGATGTCTAAACAGTTTCGCCAAAGTAATTCTACACAGCACAATTTAATTAAGCATTAAACAAAAGTTAGGAATACTGGGATTTTCAGTAGGGTGGAATACAACATATAGCATTCCTAAATTATTTGTGAGATTTGAGAAACCCGATTTTTCCAAAAAACCGGGTTTCTGACACCTATCTTTCTCACGACTCATATAGGATTGCTATAAATACAAAAGATATTTGTAATCCCCAAAAAAAATGAAAGAGACGCAGCATTGCTACATCTCTATAAAGCGTGATTATTTAACTAATATTTGTTCAGACAGACAATAATCTTACAGCTTCCCCAAAAGGAAATTCTTCTAAAGCCAAACCACCGGGGGTAACTACCCACAACACTGGTAGTTCTGGTGCTTTATCAGGGAAAGTACCATAGCCATCCGTTAAATAAACACATACTCCTTGGGTTTGTCCGTCCCATCTTTGAGCTACTTTATCAAAGAAGGGTACAAAGGATGTACCACCACCACCTTGAGGTTTTGGTGGCATTGAATCGGCGTTAATTTCGTAAGGACCGTAAACTTCGGCATCCACGTAATAGAACTCGCATTTGATGTGGGGATAGGAACTCAAAATACCCTGGACTTCTGAGAAAAATAACCCCAGCAATTTTGTATCGATTGAGCCGCTCGTATCTAAAGCTAAATAAACGCGAATCGATTCTCCTTGTAAGCTTTCCAGATACATCCTGCGTCCGATAAAGCGACGGTCAAACCCAGAAAAATCAGTAGGGGTTTGAACTAAATATCGCCAAAGATAAGACCTCCAATCAATCTGAGCAGAATTCAAGGTTTCTAGTTCTCGTTCTATCCCCCCTCCCAGAGTACCTTTGTTTGTAGTACGAGCCACAGTAGCAGCTTGCTGCATCGCATTTTGCCAGTGCGCTTCCATTGCAGCTTTCTTTGCTTGGGACATACTATCCCCAGATTGAGAACTAGGAGAACTTTCACCTTTTCCTTGTTTTTCTCCCGCTTCCTGACTTTCTCCTTGATTACCTTCTTGCTGCGAACCACCAGCATCTTCCGGTGGACTATCAAGTAAATCGGGGTTAGTTAATTCTGGTGCATTGTCAGCATCTTGAAGCAAGATTTCATAAACTTCTTCAACGCTCAAATTTTCTAAATTAACTTCTCTCAAAGTTCCTTCAGGTAATTCAAAACCATGGACAGCAATCATACCGTTGATAACAATATCAGCAGCAATATTCCACAGTTGAGCATCCCGAACACCCCGACGGGGTACGTGAAGCAGTGCAGCGTGTAAAACTTCATGCAGCAAAACACCATCAAGTTGTTTGGGAGGTAAAGATAATAGAAACTCTACATTGTAGAAAATATCTTTCCCATCAGTAGCAGCAGTTGGTAATTTTTCCGTAGGAACAAAACGAGCAAACATCGCCAAAGTTGCAAAGAAAGGCGATTTTGTTTGCAATCGTAACAAAGACGCGCTAATACTTTTTTGAATATCTTCAGTCATTTGAAAGTAGAAGTAAGTAAGGTCAAAGGTTAAAAGTCAAAGGTCAAAGGTGAGGAGTTAAAAGTTACGAATTAAGATTTAAGAGTTAATAATTACTAACAGTATTCCTTCAAAAAAAAAGGATAATTACAATCAATATTTACCTTTAATCTTTAACCTTTGACCTTTGCCCTGTTTACGGTTTCTGTGATTCTAGATAATCTTGCAATAGCTTCTTGAATTCTGGTTCCTTGCTGAGTAGATTTGCTAAGATTCCCCGCTTACCTTTACTCTCCATAGTTCGCGATAAGTCAACTGCAAAAAGTCTTACCCACTCATTTGTTGCGACTTGATTTAACCAGTTGAAAGCGTTCAGTGCTTGATTTGCATTATCAGCGCGTACTGTCAATCCAATTACCGTTGCATATCTAACGCTGGGTTCTTTCGGAAATTGAATACTGTCGCCTTTTCCTTCCAAAATAGCGATGAGATTCGGAAGATTTTCGTACATGGAAATGTATGAATTGAACTCGGTTGCAGCAGCGGTTCCTACTGCTGGACTGATTGCTAATCCGGCAGAATGCAAGTCACTGGCCATTACCCAAGAACGAGGAGAAGGCCAAGCTGGTTGTTGCGGGTCAATTTTGTGTAATAAAGTGGTGCGGAAGGAGAGAAAAGCGATTATCTGCTCGTGTACTCCTTTGTCTAAAGCATAAGCTTTGAAACTTTCAAAATCTGGCTGTACTTCTAAATGCAAAAATCTATTTGCTAGAGGTGAAGGCATATCGAATACGGCTGCGCGGTCTTCTTTACGGTTGCCCGCAGCCCATACAAACCAACCATCAGGGACTTCGTAGGAGCCTACACAGCGGTCTAAAATTAACTGTTGTGCAACTCCCTGCATCGCCGGAGGAGCCATGTTCAATTCATCAAGGAACAATACACCTTTACCTTTATGAGGCAAAAATTCCGGCGGAAACCATTTAGAAATACCATTCTCAGCTACAGGCAGACCCCGTAAATCTGTAGGTGCCAATTGAGACAGGCGAACATCAACAAAATCAATATCGCCTTCTTTCGCTAGCTGACCCACAATACTAGATTTACCAATACCGGGAGGTCCCCAAATCATCGTACTGATTTGAATATTATTACTAATAAGCTGGTCTAAAAATACTTTAAGTTCGCTGGGAGTCATAGGATTTTGGATTTTAGATTTAAGAATAGTTAGGAGTTAGGAATTAGGAGTTAATAAGAGTTAGTTAATATTTTTATTCTTTAACCTTTAACCTTATCCTTGCCGTTTCCTTAAGGAGCGCTTTGCAGATTTAGAAACAACGGGGTCTTCGTCTTCTGCTAGGTGTTCTAGAATTTCTTGGGGTGTCTCTCGATGTCTGGCTACAAATAGCTTTTCGGTGGGGACAACGCTCGTAGAGAATTCTTCTAGTAACTTCTGACGGAGTTTGAATGGGGTATTGGGATGCTGCACTATATCCCAGTCGTATCGGAAAAATTGCGTGAGTTGCTCTAATGCTGTGGCTGGGGTGTTGGGGTTTCGAGCAATGAATGAGCGCAAATGCCAATCTTTAATCAAAAGTTCTAAAATATGTGCTGGTGTTTTCGGATTGCTAACTACCGCTTGACGTACTTCTAATCGCCAATCTTCAGATAGCTTCTCTAAAACATGGGGGGGAGTATTGATATTTTTCGCGACACCATAACGAACATCTTTGGATGTATCTTTGGCAAGTTCCTCTAGAATTGGCGATGGAGTGCGAGTATTTAAGGCAATCCAAGGTCGTAATTCCGGTGACTTTTTCGCCCATTGAGTCAAAATAGACACTGGAGCTTTGTCATGCTGGGCTACATATTTACGAACCGATAAACGCTCATCCAATGCTAAACGCCAAAGTATTTTCTGTAAGGTAGAGTCTGGTGTATTGGGATGACGCGCTAACAATAAGTCATGAAACGGTGTACCACCTAATATTTCCAAGACGTAACCAGGAGTATTAACATTTCTGGCTACAGCAGCTTGTATATCTCCCCGACTATCTATTGCCAATTCTTCAAGAGTCGAAGCAGGAGTACTGGGATTTTCCGCAATAAACTGACGCAATTGCAAGTCTTGGGCTGCTTTTACTAACAAATACGGTGGTGTATTCGGATGTCTTGCTACCATTTGACGCACCCTTTCAATTGGATGGTCTGCCATTTCCTCTAGCCAATCGCTAGGAATATGAGGATTTTGAGGCAGAAAACTCATCGTATGTACCCGATAATCCGTTGCCAATTCGATTATCAAGTCCTTCGTTAAGTCAGAACGTTTAGCAATAGCACTTTTGACTTTGGTATATGGAACCTTAATCAAAGCTTCAAGAACATTTAGCGGTGTGTTGGGATTTTGAGCAATATTCGTTTCAATCGCAACTCTTAAATTCCAATTCGGTTCTGGATTTTCGATTAAAATCTCCAAAACTCTCACGGGAATTTTTGAATATTTAGATAAATGCAAGCGCACCGAACCTGCACCATGTTGGGCTAACTTTTCTAAAACTGTCTGCGATACATCTTTGCGTAGTGCAATACATAAACCTAGCTCTGGGTCGTATCTGCTCTTCATTGCTAGCTGCACTAAAATTGGTTCCGAAGCTTGTTTGTGTTTGGCTACAGCTTCCAATACTAAAGAGTTGGAATGCATGACAGCACAAGCCAAAAACCATTCTGGTGCATCATCCTGCTTTAAAAGCTTTAACAAAGACCAATATGATATATCTGTTGCTAAATTAGGATTTTCTAACATTAATAGAGACAGCACCGGGTTTGAGAAAAATTGTTGAGGAAAATCCCCTGCTAATTTCAGCAGTACATCAGTTGGTGCATTCGGATTTATGGTAACAGCTTCACGGGTAGCCTTATCTTCACTCGCTGCCAACTCCCGTAATAACTCCGGTTCTGCACTAGGATTAGTTGCCACTAACCTTCCGAGTTCTACACTTTCATAAGCAAGAATCCTCAGCTTATCCGGTGGAGTCGTTTCGTCAGCTGCAAGTTGTTCTGGGGTTGGGTACATGAGCGCTAACCTACTTATGCGCGTAGATGTATTATTTTATTCTGTTATTCATAGTGATTTCTAGTAAAAAAGCTACATTTTCCCGCTTGGTAGTAAATTACTTTGATAACTAATAAACAAGGGTTATCTAAAACACTGTATTAAAACTGTAACTGTCTAAATACTTAGTAAAATTAGCTTATATAGGCTTGTAGCATAGAATTCTAATAGCAATCTCTTTTTCTATTTATGTGAAATTTTATCTAAATTATGGCAATAATATTTTTATATTAAGTATTGAATTACAAGTATTTATAAATACAAAATACTATCGAAATTGAAACTGTAATTATCTCTATGATTTACTTAAAATTCTTTCAAGAATTAAATCAATCTTGCTTGATAAAATCAGTGAATGTATGACAACATCTGTAAATTTTTAGCTGAAAACTTTTCTACTGACTTCACAAACTGGCTTTTAGGAGAACCAATAGCTTTAACCGAACTCAGTCCTAAAGAGCTTTCACTCGAACCGATTCGAGCCGATGCTTTAATTCTCTTACAGTCGGACGAACAAATCCTGCATATTGAATTTCAAACCGAACCAGATTCCAGAATACCTTTCCGAATGGCAGATTACAGACTGCGAGGTTATCGTCGCTTTCCGGAAAAGGAAATGTATCAAGTTGTAATTTATCTCAACCGAACAAATTCAGAGTTAGTTTATCAAAACACATTTACGCTAAGTCGCACCCGTCATGAGTTTGAAGTAATTCGACTCTGGGAGCAACCTGCTGAAATATTTCTCGAAAACCCCGGTTTGCTAGCTTTCGCTGTATTGAGCAGTACCCTAAATCCTGAAAACGTACTCAATCAAGTTGCGACTCAGATAAATGAAATTTCCGATAATCGCACTCAAAGTAATATTGCTGCATCCACCGCAATTTTAGCTAGCTTAGTATTGGATAAAGACTTAATCAAAAGAATTTTGAGGTCAGATATTATGCGCGAATCACCAATTTATCAAGAAATTTTGCAAGAAGGAGAAGAGAAAGGTAGAGCAGAAGGAAAAGCAGAAGGTAGAGCTGAAACTTTACAGCAGGTAGCTATCAATCTACTCAACACTGGTATGAATTTAGAAGATATATCGAGAATAACTGGATTATCTGTTGAAGAATTGCAAATTCTGCAAAACAATAATCATGAACAATAACTTACATTAAATTAGATTTCAATTTGTCCTCAAAGTAAAATCGTCAATTTAATTTTAAATAAAATTTTTTATAAATACTTTGAGGTCAATTAACCAACCATTTACCAACAACCTGACTCATACCAAAGGGTTGTTCGGTAAAACCAGTTTTTCGATAAAATTCTGTAGTATCATCCGTGAATAAATATACGTGCTGTCCTTTCAAATTATTTAATAGAATATCCATCATTTGGCGTGCAATTCCTTGATTGCGGTACGCACTAAGCGTCCAGACATCGACAACGTAAGCATTACATACACCATCGGACAAAACACGGGCTGTACCAACTATGCGATTATCTGTATAAGCAACACAAGTAGCATAGCTATTTTCAAAAGATTTTTTGAGTTGTTCGGGGCTTCGTCCGTTGTCAAAAGCGTCTTCCTGTAGCGTTGTTTGCATCTCCATCCAATCAATATTTGTTAAATCTGTTTTATAAGTTACTTTTTGCATCACAATTAATTTTGTCTTTTCTGTATTACAAGTAGTATAAAGCTTCACAAGGATAAACACTTTTCTTTTGAAATTTCCTCCCCGACCTGAAAACCTTGTTAATCCTTTCTCTTCACTCCCCTTATCTGCATAGTTTATTTTTCTTATTTACCAAACGCAATGAAAACCGGAAAAATAAAATAAACGACTAAAAAACACCTATGACATTCCGCGAAGAGTTTACATTACTATTACGCGCTCGTTACTCTTTGGTTTATATTCCTACTCGGGAAGAAGAACGTTTAGAAGCCGTAATCAAGGAAGAAGCTACTAAACAAGGTAATCGTCAGGTCTATACCTGGGATTTTGTAGACGGGTATCAAGGTAGTCCTAACGATGCAGGTTTCGGAAGACGCAATCCTTTACAAGCTTTGGAATTTGTAGAAAAATTACATGCATCCGCACCTGCTGTACTGATTCTTCGGGATTTTCATCGATTTCTAGATGATGTTGCTATTTCGCGCAAACTCCGTAATCTAGCCCGTTTACTCAAATCACAACCAAAAAATATTGTCATACTTTCTCCTAATGTCGCAATTCCCGATGATTTAGCAGAAGTATTGACTGTATTAGAATTCCCTTTACCTAGCGCTACAGAAATACAAACCGAAATCGAAAAATTATTAACTGCTACAAATAATTCTCTTCCCAGTCAGGTTTTAAATGAATTGGTTCGTTCCGCTCAAGGGCTGAGTATGGAACGGATTCGCCGGGTTTTGTCGAGGGCGATCGCCGCACGTGGGGAGTTACAATCGGAAGATGTGGAATTGGTTTTACAGGAAAAGCGTCAAACTATCCGTCAAACTCAAATTCTTGATTTTATTCCCGCTACAGAACAAATTTCCGATATCGGTGGATTGGATAATCTTAAAGATTGGTTATTACGTCGGGGTGGTGGTTTCAGCGAAAAAGCCAGACAGTACGGTTTACCCCATCCTCGCGGTTTGCTCTTGGTCGGAATTCAAGGAACTGGTAAATCATTAACTGCGAAAGCTATAGCTCACCATTGGCATTTACCTTTACTACGCTTGGATGTGGGAAGATTATTTGGTGGTTTAGTCGGTGAATCGGAATCGCGCACTCGTCAAATGATACAGGTATCTGAAGCGCTGGCTCCTTGTATCCTGTGGATAGATGAGATAGATAAAGCCTTTTCGGGACTTGGAAGCAAAGGTGACGGTGGAACCACTAGTAGAGTTTTCGGTACATTTATTACTTGGATGGCAGAAAAAACCTCACCCGTGTTTGTAGTTGCTACCGCGAACGAAATTCAAGAATTACCACCGGAATTATTGCGTAAAGGCAGATTTGATGAAATATTCTTTGTCGGTTTACCAATTCAAGAGGAAAGAAAAGCCATTTTCAACGTGCATTTATCGCGATTGCGTCCTCACAATATTAAAGATTACGATATTGATAGATTAGCTTACGAAACACCCGACTTTTCCGGTGCAGAAATTGAGCAAACATTGATTGAAGCAATGCACATCGGTTTTAGTCAAAACCGCGATTTTACTACAGATGATATTTTAGAAGCTGCAAGTCAAATCATACCTTTAGCCAGAACTGCTCAAGAAAAAATTGAACAATTACGTCAATGGGCTAGTTCGGGAAGAGCGCGTCTTGCATCGAAGCATAATCCTTTGAGTGACAGGATTCAACAACAGTTACAGTAAAAAGAAGATTTTTAAGAGTTAGGAATTGAGAGGACGAAAGTTTAATTTTTCCTTTCATTTTCCTTTTTCTTAGGTTCGTATACTAATAGCTTTTTAGAATTTTTATTTCAGTAAAATAACAATTGAGAACAAGTAATTATCATCACATATTGATTCCTACGTTTTGTGATAATATTACGTAAGTTTTGCGGTCTAGTTTTTGTTATCTACGGAACTTTTTTGTCGTAATATATTGTATTTTTGAAAGTGGAAATCTGGGTCATAAGTTAGAATCCCTTTCATTAATAATATTTACATCAGCGTTACTCTAACGAGTCAGCAAGCTGAACACGCAGTAAGTCGTCAGACTAAGCGTCTTTGTTCAGCTTGCTGACCCATTAGGGTAAGGAGATATTACGAATTATACTTACGTCTCGGGTTATCAAAAATCCGGTTTCTTTATCAAAGTTTAATTTGTTCAACTTATAATCTTTATAAAAACTGATTTTATTGATAGTAAGTATTGTGCGATACTCACTCTAGATATAAATAGTAATGCATAGTCAATTATATGTATCATGATTTAATTAGTATAAAGTTTTTAATAACTAATTTGCTTTTAACTATTTTCTGAATTCGTAATAATATCTTCATCAATTTAATTAACTATTTTATTCATGATTAAATACATCAGGGATGATTACTTAACATTCGGTTCGCTATTTTTCCGCGCCTCGTAAATAACTAATCAACCCATCAAACCTTACTCAATTATGGAAAATATTGCTTATACTCATGCTGCTTTAAGTTATGAAGCAGAAGAAAATATTGAAATTATTCCTTTTCTATTTGATGTTAATTTTTTTTGTGAAATCAGTAGAAAAAATAATTCGAGCTTCACTGCAATAAATTTTTTATCTATATCGCTAATTTTATTCTTTTTAAGCAGTGTTGGACAAGCTTTAGCAGTAGAAAAGTATGGTAGCAAAAATGCATCGGTAACAACGATTCAAAAATGCTTAAAACAGTTAGGCTATTTGAATAGCTCAGCAACTGGTTATTACGGTACGATAACTAAAAATGCTGTAATTAAGTTTCAGAAAGATAATGGACTAGCAATTGATGGTATTGTAGGCAGCAATACACAAAAATTTCTGCAATCAGAATGTTCGAGTCAACAATCTACGACTAACCAAACAAATGTGCTTCAACTTGGTAGTCGCAATCAAGCAGTTGAAAAACTTCAGCAAGATTTGAAGCAGTTAAATTACTTTGTTGGTAATCCTTCAGGTTATTTTGGCCCAATCACAAAAGATGCTGTTGCTAGTTTTCAGAAAGACCAAAGTTTAACAGTTGATGGAATAGCAGGTTCGAGAACTTTATCTGCAATCCAAAATATTTTTGCCAAAGGTCTTCAAGATAATGTTGGTGGTGAAAACTTTTCGCTTAGTTTGGGTTCCAGAGGTGCGGAAGTTGCATCATTACAAAAGCGTTTGCAGCGATTGAACTATTTTAAAGGTAAGATTACCGGTTATTTCGGTCCTTATACCAAAGATGTTGTGACTCAATTCCAAAAAGATAAGAAATTAACTGTTGATGGAATTGTTGGTGTGGGAACTCAAAAAGCAATTGATAAAGCAATTCAAGCATCAAAGCCTGTAAAAACTATATCTAATAGCAAAATTTTACCCTTGACAATTGGTTCTTGTAATAACGGTAATTGTCCCACTCTTCGATTTGGTAATAAAAACCGTTATGTGAAGTACCTACAAACTAGATTGGGTCATTGGGGTTCTTTTAAATCTAGTCCTAACGGTAATTATGATTCCAAGACTGTGGAAGCAGTAAAACGATTCCAAAGAGCAAGTGGACTTTCTGCTGACGGTGTTGTGGGGCCGCAAACTTGGATAAAAATTGAAAATCTTGAAACCAAGAAGCCAAAACCTGAGAAATCTAGTGAATGCAATAAACCCGTGCTTCAAAGAGGTGACAAAGGTGAGTGCGTCACTAAACTACAAAAAAGATTACAAAAGTTGGGTTATTTCAAGGATAATTTAACAAGTTATTTTGGAAATAGCACTTGGGAAGCGGTGAAACAATTCCAGTTGAATAATGAGTTAGCTCCCAATGGAATTGTCGATTCGCAAACCTGGAAAGTATTAGAGAAAGATAATAGTAACTACGTCGTACTTGTACCTGTAACCAGTCCATATACTTTAGATGAAGTTCGTCGTTTTGTACCCGATGCGTTTATCCGAGATACAAAATTAGGGAAATTCGTCCAAGCAGGAGAATTTCAAAAAAGTGAAGGTGCACAACAATATTCTCGATACTTTTTACGCGAACGCGGTTTCAATGCGCGAGTAGTCGCTAAAGATAAACTGTAAGATAAGGAAAACATAAGCGGGTAGCGAGTAATTATTAGAGAATAGATAGTTAGGCAGATAACAATAATCACAAATTGCTAGCTTAATGACTACTGGTCTGTTCCCTTAAATTATGATGGATTCATTTTTTCTGTAGTTATTTGGAGACGTAGCAGTGCTACGTCTCTACAAAATGTGACTGTTCTCTGTAATTATTGAGAATTTTTAAGTTAAAAGCTATAATTCTTCACTCATAAGTTTAAGTTGATTAGTTTAACTTTTTGTAACAGGTAAATACTATGTTGTCTAACATACTAAAGGTAATACTTGGTGTTTTATTAGCGATAGCTATTTTAGTGGGTGGTAGTGCAGCACTCGCGATTTATTTTATGAATCGAACCTCCATTAATCCTCCAAAACCCGTTTTTACGAATGATAATGCTGCGGTCAAAGCAGAAGCAGCGAAAGCAACTCCTACTCCCGGTACAACAACAGCTGCTAATCCCCAGCTAAAAAGTACCCCCAAACCAAAACCGACTCCAACAACATCGGTATCAGAACAAGAGAAGCCGTTACCACCTGGTGCTTATCCTGCAACAGTAACATGGCCTCAAGGTTTAATTTTAAGAGCGGAACCAGGAGTTAATGCAGAGCGTCTAGGTGGTGTAGGCTTTAATGCGAAAGTTGTGGTTTTAGAATCGAGCAGTGATAAAAATTGGCAAAAAATCCGTATTGAAAGCAGTGGGAAAGAAGCTTGGGTGAAAGCAGGTAATACGAAAAAAGCAGAAGAATAACTTTTTTGCCAGTGATAGGTTATTCAGTTCGCAACTTCAATTTATATGAACTAATCCGAACATAAACAAAACTTGTGCTTTTCGATTTAGACTGTACTGTTTGGATTAACTATTAAAATTTAAAAATAAGGTGAAAATTATAGTATTATTATTTCATATTTTTTTAGTCGTACTTAAACTGAAGTTAATATGCCTATATCAAAACATTAAAACAATATAATTGACTTCAACATTGAAAAATCAATTCATGTATAATTAGTATATATTTAAAAGCTAGTTATGCGTGTACTTACTTGATTATTATCAGGATTAAGTTTAATATCTGATATGTTTTTTGGCGCATGAAATGCCAGAAATATCGATGTTAAGTTGCATAAGTATTGAGGATTCTAAAATAGAGCGTTGCTGAAGCGCGCAGCCGTTAGCCATATTGAAATATGAATTCACTTTTCTGCGGAGAGTTAAGCCCTCTAAATACCCCTTGCATTGGGGGACTTAATAATTATCTTTTCCCCCATAATTGCGGGTTAGGGGTCTATTCATACTTTTAATCAGCAACGCCCAAAATAGTATAACTACGAATAGTAAAACGTAGTTGCGATTGATAGTGGAACTAGTGTCTTAGAAAGACATTGGTAGTAATGGTAAATATGATTCGATTGCATTCTGAGTCAGGTAAATCTAAATAGATAACAGCATCTTGTAAATAATTGCTCTTCTATAGTAGTTTGTCGAAAACTACTCATAAAAATGTAAATAAATTTTCCTGTGAGGTAAATACCATGACAGGAAATCGATTTAACTTAAAAACGATGAAAAAAATCGGTTCTGATTACCAAGACTTAGCTGAGGAAACACCCTTAAATGTGATGGTTGTTCCAGTAAAAACTGATTTGAAATTAATTACCGATATTTGTGAAAAAAATGTCTAATAATAGCAGACTTGCTCTACCTTGGATATCTGTTGCAACAACTCTAGCCATATTAGGAAGCTCAAACGAAGTTTTAGCTTTGCAAAGGGGAGATAATAATGCTCAAGTCAAAAATGTTCAGAGTTGTTTAAGAAGATTGGGTCATTTTAACGGCCCAGTAAATGGTAATTTTGGTTCGATAACTGAAGCCGCTGTGAAAAAATTTCAGCGAGCGAATGGGATATCAGATATCGGCAGAGTTGGCCCTAAAACCCAAGCTGCATTACAACGCAGGTGTGCGAGCAGACGTAGAACTGTTTCTGCAAATGACTGTCAGCGCGGGCTAAAAATTGGTTGTGATGGTGCTGCTGTAAGAGAATTACAACAGAATTTAAGAACCTTGGGCGTTTATAATGGCCCGGTAACTGGTCGATTTCGCCAGCTAACGAGAAATGCAGTTATTAATTTTCAAAGACGGAATAGCATAGATCCAATTGGTGTTGTCGGACCTCAGACTAGAAGAGCAATAAGTTCAGCACTGAACCGACAAAGACAAGCAGTTAATCCACCAGGAAATCTAAATCCTCCCGGTCGTGAATGCGATTACAGAATAGAAGTAATTGGTTTGGGTTGCAGAGGTGAGTGGGTAAGACAACTACAGCAGAGATTAAAGACATTAAATTACTTTAGGGGAAATGCTACTGGCTATTTTGGTTCAATCACCAGAGACGCTGTTGTTAGATTTCAGCAAGACAATCGTCTTCCTACAACTGGAAATGTAGATAGACGTACTTGGACTGCTATGAATCAGGTTTTTCCTGTGTCTCCACCTGTAGGTTCTACGACATTAACACCCGGTAGCAGAGGTCCCCAGGTTTCAACATTGCAACGAAATTTGAAGCAGCTAAATTATTTTTACGGCAATCTTACAGGTTTTTACGATAGATCCACTCAAGAAGCTGTACTAAGATTTCAGCAAAGTTATGGTCTACCCATGACCGGAAATTTAGATCCAAGAACTTCTCAAGCAATACTTCAAGTACTGAGAAGTCAAGGAGGAGGAATGGGAGGAGGTTCGGACTTTGAACCAATTTATCCCGGTGATAAGAATCAAAGAGTTGAAAAGCTGCAAAAACGTTTGCTGGAATTAGGATTGTTAAAAGCAAATCCCACTGGTTATTTCGGTCCTTTTACAAGGGAAGGTTTGCTTGCATTTCAAAGGTATCGTGGATTATCGGAAACTGGTTTTGTAAATGAACAAACTTGGGACAAACTGGGATTTAATACTTCTCGCGAAAAACGCTACGTGATAGTAGTACCTTTACAAAATCCAGATACTTACAATCAAATACGTCGGTACATACCTTCAGCTAAAGTTGGTAAATCTAGATTAGGAGACTTTGTTAACGCTGGAGAGTACAACCAGCGTAATGAAGCACAAAGACAATCTCAATTTTTGCGTCAACAAGGTTTTGATGCAAGAGTCGAGTATTTTTAGAATTATAAGATCCAAGGTAAGAGATTATAAATTATGCTGGCAACGACCCCCGGCTTAAAGCCGGGAGCTTCTGTCTCGATTATTATTAACCCTGGAAGGGTGCGGTTAATAAAAATAAAGGCTGACAACCTGAACTAAGAAACCTTACAGCCCAGGTTGTCGGGCTTTGCAATATTTGCTCCAGACTTACATTATGATAGCTCTTACCCACCATTTGGTTGTTCGCAACCTACAAGCTCAACTCAAGCTAAAAGCTGTTCGCACAATTTATCGAATTCCCTACTTTGGTCTGTGATAATGGTATTTGCTGCTTTTTCTAATAATTCCATATTTTCTTCAGTAACATCGTCCAAATCATCGTTTGCTTCAGTCAATTCTTTTTGGAAACGATAGTACTGTTTGTGAATATTTTGGGCATCTGGTAGCAACTGCCTTAATTGATAATTTGCAACTTCACTCGCACCATCAAGAAAAATATTAATTAATGGCTGTATCCATTGCAATTTACCCCAGTTAACTGCTTCGTTATAGGGGAATTTTCTTGTCAAAGAACCCGTACCGATGGAAGCCACTAAAATATCTTCTAAACGGGTTTCCTTACCATGATTTTGTGAATAGATAACAGCTTCGACAATTGCTAAAGCTGTAGGATTATTAGCAAACATTGCACCATCAACCAAAGCATAATCACCACAATCATCGCAACCACGCATTGCTAATTTATAAGGTTCAAAAAAAGTTGGAGCAGCGGAAGTTGCCATTGCTGCTTCTATCATCTTATATTCGCTGCAAAGCTTGCGGAAACTAGTTCCTGAATGTCTTTCAAATGTAGGATTATTAATAAAAAATACCGGCACCCTTAATTCTATGTCATAACTAGTTATAAAAACATTAGTTAATGCATCTGTAAGAGCAACATCTTTAAAGTATTTTTCTGCAACTTTTTCTCTACCCTCTGAAGGATACTTTGGTCTTAACAAATCATCAGCATTTGTTAAACTTTCTAAAAAAGGTTCGTGAAAAATATTTTTGCCATCTTCTCGGTACATATTGATGATTTCTTCCATACTGTACCGAGCAGTATTCGGATTATCAGGATTTGGTATAGTCAGAATCATCGCTAAAAAACCTCCAGTTGAGGTTCCAGCAATTAAATCAAACAATTCCCAAATTCGCTTTTGAGTGCGTTTTTCGATTTCCTTCAGAATAATCGCCGGAATAATACCGCGAATACCACCACCATCAAGTGATAAAACTTTGTATTTAAAAGACATTTCCCCTCTCTTTTACCTTAATTTATAAGCATGATAAAAATCCTACATCAATCAAGGTAATAATTCCGCCGAGGTAAGGTTATTTTTAAGATTAGAAAATTGGGTAATTGGGAGTTGGGAATTGGGAGACAAGGGGATGGGGAGATGGGGAGATGGGGAGATGGGGACAAGGAGATAGGGAGATAGGGAGATAGGGAGATAGGGAGAGGAGAGAAAATTAATTCTTAGCTCATTAACCATTCTCAATTACCAATCCCCAATTCCCAATTACCAATTTATTTACATAGTCAAAGATTGAGAATTGGTTTCAATCAATTTCGCTAAGTCTTTGAGGAATGCTGCTGCATGAGCGCCGTAAATAACTCTATGGTCGCAGGTAATATTTACTTTCATTACAGTTCGTATTCCCATCATACCGTCGGGAGTCGCTACTACTTCCGGACGAGATGCGGCGATCGCCAAAATAGAACCTTGATTGGGTGGCAAAATTGCATCGAATGTATCAACCCCAAACATACCTAAATTAGATATGGTGAAAGTACCGCTACTATATTCTTCTGGCTGTAGTTGTTTAGCCCGAGCGCGTTCTACTAAAGATTTCCAGTTACGCGATAGGCTGTAAATATCCTGCTGGTCTGCATTTTGCAATACGGGTGTAATCAATCCTCCGTCATCCATTGCTACAGCTACCGCTACGTTAATATTGGCAGGATGTACCATTCCTTGCTCGGAATAATTGCTATTCAATAATGGATGTTTCTGTAATGTCATCGCTACAGCTTTAGCAAGCAGCGCTGTCATTGTTACACCTTTAGATTTTATTTGCTTGTAAAGTTTATTTAATTCATCGGTATTAATCGAATAACCTACGTGGAAGGTAGGCACGGACAAGCTGTGATTCATTGTCCGAACTACAGCATTTTGAAGAGTAGTCAAAGGTACCGTCTGACCGGGAGTTACCGCAACTGGCATGGGTGCGGGAGTTGCTGCGGGGGTGGTTCTAGGAGCACTGGGAGCCGGTGCAACCGCTGGTTGGGCTTGAGGTGTAGCTGCTGTTGACTTACCAGCGGCTGTTTCCACATCTTCAGCGATGATACGACCGTGAGGACCGCTACCTATAATACCGCTTAAATCAACTTTAAATTCTTTAGCTAATTTGCGAGCGCGGGGTGAAGCAATTGTTCTGCCGCTTCGACCATTGGAACGATTTTGAGCCGTCCCATTCGTTGAAGTTGTTGCAGCAGGTTGTGCTGTTTGACCGGGGGCTGTAGCAGCAGCAACTTCAGCTTTCGCGGGTGCTGTACTGCTCGATTTAGCTTGAGCGGCTACAGCTTCAATTTCTGCTTCTGTTTCTGCTAGAAAGGCAATAGCAGAGCCAACAGGAGCACTGCTTCCAGCATCTACAACGATATGTGCCATGTATCCTTCATAGAAAGATTCCACATCCATATCAGCTTTATCCGATTCAACAACCACCACGGTTTCGCCTTTCTCAACTTTGTCTCCAGGGGATTTCTCCCAAGAAACAATTTTACCTTCAGTCATTGTAGAACTGAGCGCGGGCATAAATATTTCGTGAATACTCATAAGAAAAGAAGGCGAATTAATAATTTATGGACTTTAATAGTTTTTTCCAGATTGCATTGTATCGCGAGCGCGGACGCGACGAACCATTTTAAAGCTACACCGCTACAATAATCTGTATTTACGCGTACTAATAAAAGTACTAGATATTAGAAGTTAAAAAAATATAAAGGAGTCTGGCTATCTACCACAAATGTGGTTATATTCACTGCCAAAGAGCTACTTAAGGAAACGAGAATTGCTAGCTGAGGCAGAGCAGAGCAGCAAAAAACTTTACACTTAGGCAATGCATTCTTACCTATTATTTTATTAGAGTAACACCGAACTCATAGAGCAAAAAAACACCAAAAATATTTTCTCTACTTATACTCAGTTTCTTCAACTTAATCCTTTTTTGAAAAAATTTTTCGGAAATTCTACTTAAAGCATGAAGAAAGGAGTCATGTCTCGATTTAGAATTCAGTATGAATCAATAAAAACAAACCCTTTTAAATTCTCTATTAATCTTATGTCGGCAAAGTTTAAATTTTTTCTAGTATTTACACTGAGTGCCTTTGCGACTGCTGTTGTCGTTGGAGTCTACAGAATTAAACAATGGCATTCTAGTAAGCTCCGTGTAGTCGTAAATCAACAGCAATATCAAGGTTATGAAATCTCAAATCCAAAAATTCTTGCAGAATCAGACAAACGCAAGTATAGGCCAATACCATTAACCAGATTCAGAACAATACTTAAAGGTACCGACCCCGCAGCTCTTGCCATTAACGCTTTAGATACAACTTCAGAAGATGTTGGCAATCGTAAAGTCGAAGTGGTTTATCCTCAACCCAATCAAGCAATGGTCACCATAACACAAACCAACCTTGCTTCATCCAAACCAAAACCCGTTAAATACCGAGTTAAACTTACAAGTTTTGGACGCTCCTTATTTGTAACTTCACCTCCCTTATGGCAAATTGTATGGGCTGGTTCTTACGAACAATGTTTGACAAGCACAACAGCTACGATTTCGAGCGCAACTTGTCAGTGAATTTAGGGAATAGGGAATAGGGAATAGAAAGTAGCTAGTACATCACGGCTTAAATAAGGCAACCATTAAAAATGGCTAAAAAGACTAGAAAATCAAACTTCTTACTTTTTACTTTTTACTTCTTACTTCCGCGAAGCGGCACTAGTAATATTGATAGCAAGAAAAAGGTTCGTCCGTAGTTGCGCTATGTCCTCCAGACCCGGACCCGCTACGCTAACAGCGCCAACATATGGTATGGGTAAGCGAGTTGCTGCACAACAACTACCAACTCGAATATTTTAACCTGAGTCCGGGATAAGCTCAAACCCTGATTTTATCGTTCCTTGATTTTAGAAATCTATAAACGTAATTATGTTGTTTGAGCGATTAATCAGCCACTAAAAACAGAATTAATTCCTTAACCCGAACTGACGTTATTTTAGCTAAGACTGTTTAATTAAGAACTCTAATATTTGAGCGAAGATGGTGTAACTACGAACCAAGCTTTTTGGCGAAGACCGCGCAACTACAAACCAGATAAAAAAATTGATAATCCCGAATTTGGAATTATCAATCATCAATCATGAACTTAAATTATGATTGCGTTTTGCGCTTTAAATATCACCTCTAAATGTCGCCGCGAATTTCTTCGATAACGCCGTCGCGCAGAACAATTTCGACCTGCATTTTGCTAATCAAATTATCGCCTTGTTCTGCTCGGAAGAAGCCTTCCAACTGAAATTGATTAACTTCTTGGTCTAACTCAAGCATTTGTACTTGTTGGAGATTTTGCAAGCTTTGATTTTTCTGCTCTAGCATCTCGCTTTTTTTCTCATTTACCTGAGTTTGAATATTCTCAATTTGTTGTAGAGTCTGAGGTCCTGGGGGTTGCAAACCTTGCTTCTGAATTTCGGTAATTGCACGTTGTCCTTGGACATCAATTTGCTGTAACTGCTGGTCGGTTTGATTTATTTGTCCTTGAAGTTGCTGGGTTACTTCCTCTTTCCATAGAGGTGTAACGATGGCTTTAACGTTAATAACGCGCTTTAGCAGCAATTGAGGATTGGAGATGTCCATAAAAGTATCTTTTTTTCCTTTTGAATTCAATAACAAGTGAACTAGTTAGCGGCAAACATTCGCTCAATCATATCGTGATAGTGTTCCATCACAATGTGTCTTCTGACTTTGAGAGTGCGTGTCATCATGCCATTTTCCATAGAAAACGGCTCCAGAATTAGCTGAAACGGACCAATACGGTCATCCGGTCGATATCCAGGACGATTTCGTACTTCTCTATTCAACTCTTGCCGAAACAAATCCTGGATTATTTTACTCTCAAGGGTGATTTTTTGGCTTGTGGATGACGTAACATTGTCTTCTTTAACACATAATTCCAAATTTTGTCCTTGTGCCCATTTTTCCAATGCTTCTAAGTTCGGGACAATCAAAGCACCAATACTTTTTTTATCTTGTCCCACAAGCATTATCTGGTCGATAAATTCAGACCTCAAACAAGCGTCTTCGATGGGAAGCGGCTCAATGTTTTCCCCGTTGGTTAATACAATAGTGTCTTTTGCTCGTCCGGTTAAAACTATATCTCGACGAGGAGTTAACCAACCCAAATCACCGCTATTAAACCAACCTTCCCCATCAATGGCTTTTTCTGTTGCTTCTGGGTTTTTATAATAACCCTGCATTACTTGCGGACCTCTAAGCAATACTAAACCCTTTTCCCCATTTGGCAATTCTTTACGAGTTTCTAAATCCACAATCTTAACTTCGGTACCCGGTATCCCCAATCCCGAAGAACCACGTAAATTACTCCAGTGACGACGAGCATGAGTTACCGGGGAAGTTTCCGTTAACCCGTAACCAACCACAATATCTATACCAATAATCTCGTAGAAATCATCAATATGCTTGGCTAAAGCACCACCACCACAAATAAACTGTTTAATTCTTCCTCCCGTCGCTTCCTTCACTTTGCCGTAAACTATTTTTCCACCCAAAGCATGTAATGGTGAAAGAGCTTTTTCTTGAACGCTAGCCGCTATTCGCTTTCCTGCTGAGGGATTAAGGTTTTGCAAATCTAAGTTTTGAGCAACTCTTCGCGCTTTTATGTACTTACCACTAATACCCAAAAATCGATTAATTAAGTTTTGTTTAGAAGCAGGTTGTTCGCGAAACTGTTTTTGTACTCCTTCATAAACTGATTCTAAAATACGCGGTACCGCTATCATGTAATGCGGTTTGTACTTTTTCAAATCATTTTTAATCGAGCGCAAATTTGTATAAACTTGGGTACAACCCATAGAAAACAATAAATATTCTCCAGTACGCTCAAAAACGTGCCAGGTAGGAAGAATACTTAAAACAACATTTCCCATTTCCGGCTGAACTATCGTACCTAAATTCGTTACTTGGTGAATCAAATTCCCATGAGAAAGCATCACCCCTTTAGGTCTACCTGAAGTCCCGGAAGTGTAAAGTAAAGTAGCTAAGGTATCCCGGCTTTGTTTGACCGGTTCCAGATTATGTTTTGCACCAATTTCCATTAACTGTTCAAAATTCAACACCTTGATAACTTCTTCACTCGGTGCTGATTCCTCAGTTAATAAAATTACTAATTTAATTGGTAAATCATCCAAACGAGGTCGTAATTTCTCAAAAGTATTCAAATCTTGCGCGACTAAAACCGTACTATCGCTGTTTTGTAGAATAAACGCTAACTCATCAATATCTGCTTGAGAACTGCGTACCGCATTTACAGCCCCAGCAGTCATAATACCTTGGTCGGCAATCAGCCAGCGAGGACTATTATCAGCAATTAACGAAATACGTTCCTGTGGCTTAATTCCTAACGATTGTAAACCAGCAGCAAACTGTTGAATTTGGCTCAATAACTCGGTATAGGTTACCTTAACTTCATTTGGTCGAGCATGGGGATTGTGTAGCGCTACGGTATCTCCAAAACGCTGGGCTGCGATTGGCCAAATTTCGGGTATCGACTCCACACCTGAATAATCAACTACGCTTTTTAAATTTGAACGGTCTTTCTCAGTAAGCTTAGGAAATTGATTATTTGTACTATAGTTTTCGGAAATCATATGCAGGCTTTATAGTGAATAATTTGTATACGAAAAGTATATTCCTTCATTTAGCAAAATAGACAACTATCACAGATACAGCTTGGTCTATCTAAGGTAATATCAATTAACCAATAAATATTAATTTTTATCTATCAAAAGAATAATTAACAAATCTACATCAATTCAATCGGGTTATTAATGCAAGAGTTTTAGTAGTACGAATCGCACAAACTTCCTTTTTTGCCGTTGCCGATAAAAAATATGAATAGCTTCCCCAACCCCTAATTTTGGGGGAGAAATGTATTTCAAAGTCCTCCTAAATTGGGGAATTTAGGGGGCTGCTTTTAGAGACTTTTAGAAATTCATATCGTCATGAGGCAACGCCCTTTTTTTGATATAGGGAGTAGTAGAAGGAAAATATAAATAATTACAGGGCTTACGCAAGCTAATACTGTGATTACGACCGGGCTGCCGAGCTTATAGAGGTAATAAGCTCCCTATAGGAAAGTAATATTGCCTTTTTTATCTTACGTATTATTGCTTGTAATAACATGGTTCCATGACCTTTGTGTAAATCCTAAATTATTCATAAATCGCAGCGAATTAAGGGTAAATGTCTAATTTTATATAAGCATCTTTCATCAAATTATATAAATTAGAATAAATTTATAACCCTGTACTGATTTCATTATTAAAATTTTGTACGACAATAAAATATAAACATTTATTCCGAAAAGGGAGAGTCCAATATGGCTTTATCAGATGGCCTTTTATTAACCCTTGTGAGTACTGTTATTTGCATTGTGTTCCCCAAATTAATATCTTCTGTTTTCGCAGTTAAAAGCAAATCAAACACCCAAGCAGTTGCCACAATTCCTTTAAAGCAAACAGAGTAAAAGTACCCTAAAAAAGCTCTACACCCACCTCACGAATGGAGGTACTATAGCGCTCTAGAATTATGTATAGCCATTAAGAAACCCGGTTTTTTGAAAAAGCCGGGTTTCTCAACGCCAAAAATTTATACTCATAATTCATTCCTTTGGTAAATCCAAAATCGAAAATCTTACTTTAAAATTTAAAACTTAAAATAGATTGACCTTTAACCTTAAATAATAATGGTAGCAGCAGCAGTAAATCCTTTTCTCGACGGTAACTATGCCCCAGTGCGTGAAGAAATCACCGCTGACAGCTTAAAAATAATCGGAGAACTACCCCCCGATTTATCCGGGATGTTTGTCCGAAATGGCCCCAATCCTCAATGGCAACCCAAAGGTCAGTATCACTGGTTTGATGGCGATGGAATGCTCCACGGAGTAAGAATTGCTAACGGTAAAGCCAGCTATCGCAACCGTTACGTGCGAACCAAAGGGTGGCAAGTCGAACATCAAGAAGGTAAAGCCGTATGGAGTGGAATGTTAGAACCTCCACAGATGGATAACCCCTACGGACCATATAAAAACGCTGCAAATACCGCGCTTGTCTGGCATGCAGGTCAATTTTTCGCACTTTGGGAAGGAGGGGTTCCTCATGCAATCAAGCTTCCAGAATTAGACACTTGCGGCGAATATAACTACAACGGTAAATTGCAATCAGCCTTCACCGCACATCCCAAAGTAGACCCGGTAACCGGTGAAATGATGTTCTTCGGCTACTCATTCGCGCCGCCATTCTTACATTACAGTGTAGTTTCAGCAGAAGGCGAACTTTTGAGAACAGTACCCATTGAATTACCCATGGGAGTGATGATGCACGATTTCGCCATCACCGCGAACCATACAATATTCATGGATTTGCCTTTAACTTTCAATCCCATGCGGATGCAGAAAGGCGAACCCGGTATGATGTTTGAAAAAGATAGAGCCAGTCGTTTTGGTATAGTTCCCCGTCACGGCGATAATAACGATATTCGCTGGTTTGAAGCTCCCGCTTGTTTTGTATGGCATACCTTGAATGCTTACGAAGATGGAGACGAAGTAGTGCTTTTGGGTTGTCGCATGAATTCGACAAACGTTCTTGCTACCAATAACGAGCAGCGCGATGCACAAGGAGATATTCCATTTTTGTATCAGTGGCGATTTAACATAAAAGACGGTAGCGTCAAAGAAGAAAAATTAGATGATGTACCATCAGAATTTCCCAGAGTCAACGACAACTTTTTAGGACAACCAACCCGCTACGGTTACGCTGGCAAAATGGGACAAGGTACAATGCCTAGTTTTGAAGGTGTAATCAAATATGACCTAAATAATGGTAAATCCCAAACTCATGAATTTGGTAGAGGTCGCTACGGTGGTGAAGCTGTATTTGCACCTCGTGGAAGCGGTGAAGATGAAGGCTGGGTAATTACATTCGTGTATGACTCGAACGAGGATACATCTGAACTAGTAATTGTAGATGCTCAAGATATGACATCGGAACCGGTTGCGCGGGTATTGATACCCCAGCGAGTACCCTATGGTTTTCACGGTGATTGGGTTAGTGAAGAGAAATTGCAAAAATCCAAGTGATAAATAAAACAGATAACTAATGTAGAGACGTAGCAGTGCTACGTCTCTCCGTATTTTGTGGCTCTAGCACCAATTTGAATATGTATAATCAACCGACTTCCAACCAACCAAAAACTTGCTCAACAGTCAAATTCAGCGTTAAAAATTCCGGAGTCGGAAGAGTATCCATTCGTGCTTGCGTAAGTCCTGTTATCGTTTGCAGACCAATATAGAAACACAGCAAAATAACATGTTTATAGCGGGTTAAACCCTTATGTTAACTTTCATCCCTGCATTTTCAGACCAGAGATGAAAGTAATTTCTTATAAAGACAATATCCTAAAACTGCTGTGTTACGAACATCCTTGCTCGTTATCACCTACTATAAATTGCTCAAAATCAGCTTTACCTTACTTACCACCATAATAAAAAGCGATTTCCTTTTCCTTCAAAGGCACAAAATCCGCTTCAGATAGCATTTTATTAAGCTCATCTTGGGTTAGGTGTTTAGCCCCAATTCTAACAATACGAGACCTCATAGTATTCTTTACACCACTACGCTGTCTATTACCTTCCAAAGCCATAACTTTATTATATAAATCTAACTTTTCAGGTTCAATCGTAGAACCATCTAAATCAATACCTTTCGCAATAGCTTCGTCAACAGCATCTGCACCCTTAGTTGATGGATTCATCTCTAAATTATTTTTACTAAAGTAACTGAATTTTACCAGTTAACAGCTATCAATTACCAATTACCAATTACCTATTCCCTATTCCCCATTCCCCATCCAGTAACTGAACATTAAGGTGCAGTAATTTTGCGTATGCGCTTGTCAGTCATAAAGTTTATAGTTTAATCTCGAAACAACGCCCTCTGCAGTATGGTGAAGCTATGTCAGAGCATCGTATTCCCGATAACAAACAAAACCGTAAATTAGAAAGAGCTTTAAGCAATACAATTGTTGATAAATGTTTTGAAAACTCTGAGAGTTGGCTGCGAGCTATCTTACGAATGTGTATTTTCTCTTTGGGGTATATGGATTCCGAACCAGTTTTTATCGTCGAATGTCCTAACCAAGCTGTAGC
Source organism: Calothrix parasitica NIES-267 (assembly GCF_002368095.1). Classification (GTDB taxonomy): domain Bacteria; phylum Cyanobacteriota; class Cyanobacteriia; order Cyanobacteriales; family Nostocaceae; genus Rivularia; species Rivularia parasitica. The sequence continues at coordinate 4,514,723 of NZ_AP018227.1, forward strand.
AAAACGATTAAGTCGCAAAACCTATCCTTTCCGAGATATCGTATATTACTTTACTGACGACCTTTACGCCAGCGAACGCAGTTTATTCTGCTATCAAGAATCAAAAAACGGTTCGTGGCGATGTTTTGACACTAATAGCAATACTTGGGAAAATTGGAATAGTCTACAGACCCCTCATCGCTTCAATTAAGAAGATAAAAATTGGGAATTTGGGAATTGGGAATTGGGAATTGGGAATTGGGAAAACAACTCCTAACTGTTAACTGCTCACTCCTCCCGCGTTACTAAACCGCTAAAAAAGCTGCCCAAAATACTTCCTGCCCAAATACCTGTAGTGCTTCCTTGCCACATCGCACCAGGTGCGATCGCAATTTTACAACCTGCCTTAAATAATTCCCAGCGTTGATTTTGACAGTTTTGGCTGTGGACTTGGATGCTGATTTGTCCGCCGATGTAACCACTAAAAAGCCCGGATGCTAAAGCGACAAAAGTACAAATTAATAATCGCTTTTGTGAAGATTTTTTGCTCATTGTTAAATGATTGAGGACGCGACGTTTGAGCTTTTTGGGGAGTATAGCGCAGAGTAATGTTCAATCCGAAGTAATAATTAATAAATCCAATTTTTTCTAAAACCGAGCTAATTAGCTTATTAATGCCTGAATTTCTACAAAATTATTTTAATAACAAGGTTTTACTAATTTAAACTATAAATTTGATTAACAAGACAATCATTAACTGTGTATAGAGGTTGCACAATAACGTCTCAAATCTCAATTCATGTTTAGATTTAGCGACCTCAAGAATAAGGGTGAATAATTAAAAATCTCTTTCTAATGTAGGTACACTCGAACGCTAAATTAATATAAAAACGAAAAACTTAATAGATTTTTGCAAAATTCGTACTTAAATGGCTATGATAATTAGCAACTTGTAAGGGCAGGATACAATTACCGTTTTTGGGATTCTAGTTCCTTCAACTAAGAAGTCCAAAGTTCTGGAAATACTATGTTCTGCTCGCATCACTATTCATAACCGTAGTTTTCCTTTATTTCAACTTATAGCAGTTGATGAGGTCGCGGTTAAGGGACAACGCTAAAAGCAGGAAACTACTTTGCTTAAAGCACGCGCGGTATATATACCCAAACAACTTAAAAGTTGTAATTGTCCCCAGAACAATAAAAACAAGTACTACCATTATGGAAGCCCCAATGCAGGAACCGGAAACCGTGGAAACTAAAACCTCAGAAACAAAAGTGCCAGAAATGAACAGTCCTACTGGGACTATAACCAAAATTCAGCCTTCGGCGCAATCTCAAGAGCAATGGTTGAAATACGGAGAGCAAATTTCTAGCTACATAAAACAAATCACCGATAATGCTGGAACCTTCTTTAATCAGTATAAGCAGCTTTTTACTTATATAGGCATAAGTGTAGCTGCTTTAATCGCAGTTAAAGTAGTGCTTTCTATCTTGGATGCGTTGAATGATGTTCCTTTAGTAGCCCCAACATTTGAATTGATTGGTATAGGCTATTCTGCTTGGTTTATCTACCGCTACTTACTCAAAGCCTCCACTCGCAATGAGTTGACTAGTGAAATCACAACCCTTAAATCACAAGTAGTAGGCAAAGATGCTTAAAACTTAGTTCTGAGCCATTCTCAAGACTAATACGATTCAAAGCATTTTTTATCCAGGTAAGCAAGTGAGTGCGACTCGTGAATGGTTCGCACGTCGTTAATTAGGCACTTGCAAGTAATAGAATATCCAGCTTTGGGTTTCGCTTGAAAGGCGAAACCCCCATCAATCTAGGTTTTCTCCGAAATGTATCTTCAGAAGCTGGATATTTTCTTTTTTGGATCTCCCTTAGAAGCCAACTTACTTTTCTCAAAACTATTCCATTAAAAAGCGGACAAGTATTATTTCAAATACTTATCCGCTTTTAATTTGATTTCGATTCGATTTCCTCTACTGCTGGTTTATCACATACCGTGATTTAATCGGCTCAACCTTATCTATTTTCACTAAAGCTTGGTGAATCATTGCTGCTACCTCAGCGCGTGTAGCTTCTTCGTTAGGTCGGAAAAAATTACTGTCTGGATAATTTACAATCAAACCGTTAGCTGTGGCAATTGCTACTTGCTCTCTTGCCCATCCGGGGATTTGGTCGGCATCTTTGTAGATGCTTAAAGCCTTGTCTTGAGAAGCAGGAGTTTTTAAAGTTTTATCAAGTCCGCTAACTAGGGCTGCTATAACCTGCACTCGTGGAATCTTCTGCTCGGGTCTAAACTCTTTTGCGTTATAACCCTTCATAAATTTTTTATCAACAGCATTCTTGATTTGCTGTTGTGCCCAAAAATCATTACTTACATCATCAAAGTTTCTGCTGGTATTAGTAAGGTCGGTCTTAAATGCTTTGTCGATTATGGCTGCAAACTCAGCACGGTTTACAGGTTGGTCGGGTTTATAAGTTTCCTTACCGTTCTCCTGATACCCTTCTATAATTTTTCGTGATGAAAGCTTATCCATGAAAGGTTTGGCCCAAAACTGACTAGGTACATCCGCAAACTCTTTTGCTGGAATTGTAGGTGGTTTTGTCGCTTTAGCTTCTGGTGTTTGTGTAGGAGTTGGTGTTTGTGTGGGAGTTGGTGTTTGTGTGGGAGTTGGTGTCTGTGTAGGAGTTGGTGTCTGTGTAGGAGTTGGTTTATCTACTACTACTGGTGTCTCGATAGGTTTAAACCTTCCATCACCTACATTCAACCCTACATTATTAGAATTATTCCCAGTTACTTTGTCATAATCGGGGGGTAGCTTTCTTGCGGGTGGTACCAAAAATGGCGGAATTATCGCGTCAAACGTTTCTTTTTCTAGTAAAACTGGATTTTGATTGTCCTTTTTTCGCTCATTCTCAACAACTGGTCGAGAATATTTAACATTGTTATTGGGTTCTGGAGAAGGAACCAACAAAGCCGTCAAATTATTAAAATTATTATCTTTATCGGATTTTGCTGCTACTTTGTCAGCCCCAGGAGCTTTTGACAACATATTGCCGAAATTCCAATTAGAATCTTTCCGGGAAAGAGACCAAAAAAGAACCGTACCAATAGTCAAAAAAGCAACAAATATACCGATAAAATCGTCAAACCCCAATTCATCGTCTGAAGACGACTGAGGATTGGGAGGGGGTTGGTTAGTCATATGATGATTATCCTGTTGGTATTATAATTAGCATCTAACAGAATTAAGCCATAGACTATCCCCTTACAGTACTTTTTTCAAGATAATTATTATTTTTTGGGAATTGGGCATTGGGAATTGGTAATTGGTAATTGAGAATTGGGCATAGGAAGATGAGGAGAAGGGGAGACAAGGGGACAAGGAGATGAGGAGATTCTTGGAGTAGCGAGTAATGAGTAATAAGTAACGAATAGATGTTTTCCGAGCCGATAGTAAGAACGGATTAGTATTTTACTTGCTACTTGCTACTTGCTACTTGCTACTTGCTACTCCTAACTCCTAACTGTTCACTGTTCACTGTCCACCGTCAAAGCACTCGCAATAAACTAGGAATACTATCAATCGCTTCTAGGTTGCGAATTTCATCTAAAGCTTTGTGAAAACTACCTTCTGTAACATCGTGGGTAACGACTACTATTTCTGCTAGCTTGTCTTGAAAACCAGTTTGGACAACTGATTCTAAACTCACTCCGCATTTACCGAAACAAGTACCCAATTTCCCGATTACTCCTGGTTGGTCTTTTGTCAAAAAACGCCCATAAAATCTTGTAACAAGTTCTTCGGGAGGAGCTAATTGACAATCTTTTTGATGGAAACTGGCTAACAATGGGTTTAAGTTAGGAATTTTATACTTTGAATCTTTGCTACTAGATTCAGGCAAACTTATAAGCTGAGATACAAGATTTAAAATATCTGATGAAACCGCAGAAGCTGTAGCACCTGCACCCGCACCGGGTCCGAAAAACATTACTTCTCCTATAGGCTCACCTTCTACAAAAATGGCATTATTTACACCGTTAATACTAGCTAGAGGATGGCCAGAAGGTACTAAAGTGGGATGCACTCTTACAGAAAGCGATGATTGATTAACTTTTTTAGCAATACCCAGTAACTTAATCACAAATCCCAGCTTTTGAGCGTATTCAATATCGGTTTTGCTAATCTGCCGAATCCCTTCGCAATACACATCCTCTCTATTAATGCCTCCATCAAAAGCTATAGATGCCAAAATCGCTATCTTATCAGCAGCGTCTAAACCTTCTACATCAGCAGTCGGGTCTGCTTCTGCATAACCCAGTTTCTGAGCATCAGCTAATACATCATCAAAACTACTTCCTTCATCCTGCATCCGCGTCAAGATGTAGTTAGTTGTACCGTTAATAATTCCCGTAACGGCTTGAATCTGATTAACGCTCAAAGATTGCTTTAATGGTTGAATTACCGGAATTCCACCACCTACCGATGCTTCAAGCATTACATATACTCCCGCTTGATTGGCGGCTGTATATAATTCATCACCAAACCGCGAAATTGCAGCTTTGTTCGCAGTCACTACATGCTTACCGTTACGGATGGCTTTAAGCATCAGTTCTCTAGCTGGCTCCAATCCACCCATAACCTCTACTACAATATCTATCTCGGGGTCGGTGACAATCGCTTCTAAGTCTGTAGTCAAAACTCCTTTCGCTAACTCGACTTCACGGGGTTTATCTGGATTTTGTACTCCGACACGATATATTTCAATTTCTTCTAGTAAAGGGTGACGACCGTCGCAATTTGATAATAACTGTACAGTACCGCATCCAACGGTACCCAATCCTAAGATTCCCAATTTAAAACCCATTTGAAAAGCACCCTCCTAATTTTGGATTTTGCGGATTTGACGGAAAATTTGAGGTTGAGATTTTCTTTCCCCAAAAAATCGCAAGTAGCAAGTACCGCTACGCTCAAGTAGTAAGTAGCAAGTTTTACCTCTTCCTAAAGAAAGAGGATTCGCGCATAGATTGATTAGAGATTCGCGCAACAGTTCTCTCTTTAATATTAAATATGTTGTTTTTTTCCTTTTAGGGAGAGGCTTTACACCAATTTCGGAGTTATATTACTTATTACTTGCTATTTACTACTTGCTACTTACTACTTGCTACTTGTTACTTTAGCGGAAACTATGAGCGTGGTAAATAATTTTATTCACTTACTTATAATCTAAAATCCGAAATCTAAAATTAAGTCATCCAACCCCATCAAACAACTTAGGTAGGGTAAACTACCCTACCTAAATGTTTTTATCTAAAGTTAGCAGTCAAAAATTTACAATGACCAGCAACTTCTCTTAGTAAGTTTCTACGTTCCAGCGGTGTGCTTTCTTGAGTTGCTTCTGGTAAGAACTCCACTCTACACCTTCTTTAGCAGCAGCAGCAGCAAGCGCGGCATCAATACCGTCTTCCATACCCTTCAAACCGCAAATGTAGACGTAAGTTTTCTCGTCCTTAACCATTTTCCATAACTCTTCAGCGTACTCTTCGCAGCGGTGCTGGATGTACATTCTACCGCCATCTTTATTTTTCTGTTCGCGGCTGATAGCGTAAGTTAAACGGAAATTATCAGGATACTTGGACTGTAATTCTTCAAGTTCTTCTTTATAAAGAATGTTAGGAGAAGTAGGAATACCGAATATCAACCAAGCAAAGCCTTTAAACTGATAATCTGTATTAACTTTCTTTTCTTCATCCTTGAACATCCGCCACAAATAAGCACGGAAAGGAGCAATACCAGTTCCAGTTCCCATCATAATGATGTTAGCTTCTGGGTCATCGGGTAAAAGCATTTCCTTACCCACAGGACCAGTAATATTAACATCTGCCCCTACTTCAAGACCTGTCAAGAAAGTTGAGCAAACACCGTATACTGTTTCACCAGTTTCGGGATGCTTGTACTCCAATTGGCGAACGCACAATGATACGGTTTTATTATCTACGTCATCACCATGTTGAGTTGAAGCGATGGAGTACAGTCTGAGTTTCTCAGGCTTACCATTCTTGTCTACTCCCGGTGGGACAATACCGATACTTTGACCTTCAAGATAGCGTAAGTCTCCACCTGAAATGTCGAATTTTAGATGACGGACGGTACCAATTCCGCCTTCACCAACTAATTCTTCATTAGATAAACATTTACCTACATATGGATTTTTGGGACGGTAAATATTTACGGGAACGTCTTTTTTCTTAGCTTTCGCGTCAGTCATGGTGTTGCCTTTTTTATCCTTCTTCCTAGACTCTGATGTGGCTTTAACATCCCCTGTACTGCTAGCACCATTACTGCCATTTGAAGCTGCTTTCGAGTTGAATTGCTCTAAAGCATCGGCTGATTGAATGCTAACAATTTTGCCGCCTAGACGAGAGATACGCCGCATTTCCTGATTCATGCGGTTATAAGGCACTCTGATGAACACACTGCCACTTTTACGAATTGGATAGTTTGTTTTATCAGTTTCTTCGCTCTGACGTAAACCCACTACTTCATATAGAAAAACGCGGCTACCCGATTCCGTGTTAGCAGTACTTTCAACAGCACCTTGATAATACATATTTTCTACCACTCCGATTGATTACTTAACCCTTTTCAAAAAAATCTTTCCCTTTTACACAATTCAACTTCATTTACCGAACTTCGGTATACAAAGCTCAACTGCCTGCAAGGGAAATGGCTGCAAATATAGCCATTAATCTTACTGCTTACAATCGCCTTAGCTGGGGCAGGGGGTTAGTCAAAGACACACCTGTTCACCTTCTAAGGTAATTGATAAGTTGCTTGCAGAATGTTAATAATGAATCAATTTAATTTTTTCTTTGACAATTTCTGCTTTTTTGGACGGAAGATAGCTGAAATCGGTCGGGATGGTGACAAACTATCACCGTCAAGACCTATCAACAGTATTGAGAATAATTCACAAAAAAATACAAATTAATATTATATTCTTTGCCAGCAAAATTTCTTCCGCTCCTACTGATTTATCTTATCCACTGTTTTAACGCTTTTTCATGACAAACTGGCTCTTAACTTAATTCGGTAAGAACATTTTTGAGTGCAAATTCTATTCGCTATGGCAAAAGACCTAACGATATACTTATGCAGTCATAAATAAAGGTTATATAAGCAACTATAATCAGTTTTACTTGATGTGAAACATCTGTCAACTGTCACAAATATTATTAATGTCACGAGTCGCAGATAAACAAGCCAGAAGCAAAAAAAGCAAGGCGGAGTCTTTTCAATGAATGAATATTACAAGTAATAGTTTAATAGTATAATATATGACAATTTTATGTTTGTTATGCAGTAGTAACCATGAGGGTTAATATAAGATTATTCGGAATTTATTCAGAATTTAATTTAAGTTGAGTATTTACCTAATTAATTTGTTCGTAGTTGATATCAATTAAGTATAGAGCAGCGGAAGCATGATACAATTATATACTATGAAAATTGATAAATTACGGATTCAAAACCTGTAAATAGCTACGCAAAATTTTAAATACGTATCTACTTATAGTTTTTTAAATGTTAAATGAATATTCATGACTGTAGTCGAATCTGATGACTGTAGTCGAATTTGATAGTAGTGATTATTCGGCTACAAAACTTGTATATGATACGCCGCTTCTGTTACAATCCGAAATATAGCTAGGATTAAATACTTACAGCAACAGATCTCGACAAACGTGCGGAGGGATCAAGTGATTAAATCATTCGTTACCCTTCTATTGTTGTAAATTGGTGTTGTATCGCAAGAACGCAGGGCAACCGTCATGGGGACTCCTGAAGGGTACCTATTAGATTTTCTTGGAAGAAAAAATTTTAATGGGAACCCTAACTTGTAATAAATCTGTGTAAAAAAAATATTCAGTCATCTTTAGAAATTAATTAGAGGGGATTTATGACAAATAAGTTGGATCGCATTGTAATGATTGGAGTTGCTGGAGACTCCGGATGCGGTAAATCTACGTTTTTGCGTCGCTTAATTGATTTGTTCGGTGAAGAGTTTATGACCGTCATCTGTTTAGATGATTATCATAGTTTAGACCGTAAACAGCGTAAAGAAACTGGCATTACGGCTTTAGACCCAAGAGCTAACAATTTTGACTTGATGTACGAGCAAATGAAAGCTCTTAAGGAAGGTCAAGCAATTGATAAGCCTATTTATAACCATGAGACCGGCGAATTAGATCCCCCAGAGAGAATAGAGCCAAACCATATTATCGTTATCGAAGGATTGCATCCTTTATATGACGAGCGGGTTCGTTCTTTAATTGATTTCAGCGTTTATTTAGACATTGGCGATGAAGTTAAGATTGCCTGGAAAATCCAGCGCGATATGGCTGAAAGGGGTCACAAATACGAAGATGTATTGGCTGCGATTAATTCTCGTAAGCCTGATTTCCAGAACTATATTGAACCACAAAGAGAATTTGCTGATGTGGTTCTTCAAGTACTACCAACCAATCTGATTAAAGACGATAAAGAGCGTAAAGTACTGCGGGTACGGATGCTGCAAAGAGAGGGTAAAGAAGGCTTTGACCCAGTTTACTTGTTTGACGAAGGTTCAACAATCCAGTGGACTCCTTGCGGACGTAAGCTGACTTGTTCTTACCCCGGCATGCAAATGTATTACGGTTCCGATGTATACTACGGTCGCTACGTCTCCGTGTTAGAGGTTGATGGTCAGTTTGATAACCTTGATGAAGTAATTTACATTGAGACACATTTGAGTAAAACATCTACTAAGTATCAGGGTGAGATGACTCATTTGTTACTCCAGCACCGCGAATATCCAGGTTCTAACAATGGAACAGGTTTATTCCAAGTTTTAACTGGTCTAAAAATGCGTGCTGCTTACGAACGGTTAACTAAAACTGAAGCGAAGATGGCTGCTAAAGTTTAAGATTTGAATTTAATTGGTTCGTATAATTTTTTTGAAAAGCATTATTAATGTAGTTAGGGCATCCTTGGGATGTCCTTTTTTTGTAAAAAATAAAGTCAAGTTAAAAAAGTAACATAGAAAACTAAATGCTTAAAATAATTAACTGACAATATAAAAGTATTTCTTTTCAAGCAATTACTGTAACTATTTATTTTGAAAAAGTTAATAAAATACCCATTCTTATTGGCAGAAAAATTGGTATGATTGCTGATTAAAGCGGCTTAATAAAATGCTTGCATTAATTAAGTCTAAATACTCTCTCTTTTTGGAGGAATTAAATTTGACTAGTCGCTATCTGTTTACGTCTGAGTCCGTAACCGAGGGTCATCCCGATAAAATCTGCGACCAAATCTCGGATACTATCTTGGATGCTTTACTAGAACAAGACCCTACAAGCCGCGTTGCGGCTGAAGTTGTGGTCAATACTGGCTTGGTGCTAATTACCGGTGAAATAACCAGTAAAGCGAATGTTAACTACATGAATCTCGCTAGAAAGAAAATAGCTGAGATTGGTTATACCGATGCTGTAAATGGTTTCTGTTCCAACAGCGCTTCTATTTTAGTAGCTTTGGACGAACAATCAGCGGATATCGCTCAAGGCGTTAACACCGCTCAAGAAAACCGTGAAGAGTCTAGTGAAGAACAATTCGATAAGATTGGTGCCGGCGACCAGGGAATTATGTTCGGCTTCGCTTGTGACGAAACTCCCGAACTAATGCCCTTGCCTATCAGCTTAGCTCACCGTATTGCTCGCAGGCTAGCAGCAGTTCGCAAGACAGGTGAATTATCTTATCTACGTCCCGACGGTAAAACTCAGGTAAGTATCGCTTACGAAAATGGTAGACCTGTTGGTATTGACACCATCTTGATTTCTACCCAGCACGCTCCCAGCATCGACGATGTGAGCGATGAAGCAGCAGTGCGGGAAAGAATCACCAAAGATTTATGGTCTGCGGTAGTTGAGCCTGTATTCGGCGACATTGATATCAAGCCAGACGAGCAAACTCGCTTTTTAGTTAACCCCACTGGTAAATTCGTAATTGGCGGACCTCAAGGAGACTCGGGTCTTACCGGACGTAAAATTATCGTCGATACTTACGGCGGTTATTCTCGTCATGGTGGCGGAGCTTTTTCCGGCAAGGACCCCACAAAAGTAGACCGTAGTGCCGCTTATGCTTGTCGTTATGTAGCTAAGAACATTGTTGCTGCTGGTTTAGCAGAAAAATGCGAAGTTCAGCTGAGTTATGCAATCGGTGTTGCACGACCAGTGAGCATAATGATAGAAACTTTCGGTACCGGTAAAGTTGACGAGCAGACTTTATTAGAATTAGTTGAAAAGCACTTTGAACTCCGTCCTGCGGGCATCATTCATGCCTTTAACTTACGTAAATTGTCAAATGAACGAGGCGGACGTTTTTACCAGGACGTCGCGGCTTACGGTCATTTCGGACGTACCGATTTAGATTTACCGTGGGAGCGTACCGATAAAGCTCAATTATTGAAGCAAGAAGCAGGCAACTTAAATGGTGTAGCAGTACCAAACTCTACCAAAGCTTTGAGTCTTTCATAAAAGTAGGTGGCCCCGTTTTTCGTGGACGGGTAGCTCTCTTGCGCTAGGAAAGACGCAATCAAAGCAAGTTCAGACTTGAAAAGTAAGTGAGGAGTAAACTAATCAGTTTTTGCTCCTCACTTATTTAATATGTCAAGCTATTTTAACTAATTTTTATTAATTTTTGGCTATAAATTTACCCGAATATCGTAAAGCTCGTGCAAAGTACCTAGCAATTGCACTTTTGTAACTGCTATAAAAGAAGATGATAATCAGTTTTAACTAGTATCTGGATCTAATTTCCCCACCTTGAATAAAGTATCAATTGTGGCGGGAGGTTAAGGAGATTTGAGGGATGTCAACTCAAAAAACCGTAGGTGACAGTAGTAAATATGTGTCAGAAGATGTCCCCTCAAATGATGAGCTACCTACTTTAGAATTTCCGTCAAGTGGGAAACTTAAAGCTAGTTCTAAGCGTATCCACCAAAAAATTGGCTATGGATATTTTGCTGCCATTGGGATAGGCTTTTTTGGTTCGCTTGTGGGATTAGTAATTGCGAACTACTATCGTGCAAGAGAAATCAAGCAGTTTAGTCATGCCCAATATCAGACACGAATGTTGGCAAGTTATAAAGATGCTTTAGTAGAAGCACAACTGCACGGCTACAGTTTGGCTGCGGTAGTAAAACAACCACAGCAGCTTTCTCGTAAAAAAGCTGAATTTGACGAAAGTATTCGTAAAATTCAAGAAGTCGAAGGTGATATTACAGAATTTGTGAATGATAAACCTGGAAGACTTGCAGCAGCGGAGCCTGTTCTTCAAGTATTGTTGCGAGAATATAGCGATAGCCTAGAGTCTTATACTCAACAATTAAATACAATTTTGCAGCAAGCAGAAGGTCAAACGCAGCCAGAGCAACTTTCTGACACCCAACAAAAATTACTTGAACTCACCCGCTCTCAAACAGTTGTCAGTTTAGAGCAGTTAGGTAGAAGATTAAATAATATTCTTCAAAATGCCGAAAGGCAAGAATATTTTAGAGCCAAAGACTTAAGATTTTCCAAAGGAATCGAAAGAACAATTGTTATTGCTAGTATGCTGCTTTCTGTTGCGATTGCGGTTGTCGTGGCTTGGAGAACTTCCCGCGCTATAGCAGAACCAGTGATAGTTGTAACTCAAGTAGCAGAACAAGTTGCTCGTAAATCGAATTTCGACTTACGCGCTCCAGTTACAACCGAAGATGAAATCGGTTTACTAGCTAAATCCTTAAATCACTTGATTGAAAGGGTATCGCAAAGAACCAAACAATTGCAGCAAGCCAAAGAACAAGCAGAAGCTGCAAGTAAAGCCAAAAGTCAATTTTTAGCAAACGTCAGCCACGAACTACGCACACCTTTGAATGCTATCATCGGGTTAAGTCAGCTTTTACAAGAAGACGCAACAGATTTAGGTGTCGAAGAAGACTTTAGTGCTGACTTAGAAATAATTAATACATCTGGTAAACATTTACTAGAATTAATCAACGACATCCTCGACTTATCTAAAATTGAAGCCGGTAAAATGACTCTTTATCCGGAAACCTTTGAAGTATTGTCGATGATAAACAATCTTGTTCCTACCATCAAGCCGACCATAGAAAAAAATGGTAGTACTTTAGAAATTGATTACGACAGTGAACTTGGTACCATGTATCAAGACCAGACAAGAGTACGACAAGTGCTGTTGAACTTGTTAAGCAATGCCTCGAAATTCACCAAAAACGGTAAAATAACCCTGAAAATTAGACGAGAAAAAAATGTTGTGGGCAGTATTTCTGGTGAAACAATTACTTTTATTGTTAAGGATACCGGGATTGGTATGACCGAATCCCAACTAAAGCAACTCTTTCAACCATTTACACAAGGTGACGCTTCAACTACTAAAAAGTATGGTGGAACTGGTTTAGGATTAGCTATTACCCGTCATTTTTGCCAAATGATGGGTGGTGACATTGACGTGCAAAGTCAGTTTGAAGTAGGTTCTACTTTTAGCGTTCTGTTACCAGTAGTCAGTTATCAGTGAACAGTGAACAGTGAACAGTTATCAGTTATCAGTTATCAGTGAACAGTTATCAATTTTCACCCGGTCGGGTATGGATTATCAGTTATCAGTGAATGTTAGGGTGCGTTGTTGCAGAGCGCAACGCACCATATGGTTATTCTATTAATTGCCGTAGTGCGTTAACGCAGTGTGTCTGTTAGTGAAGGGTGTTTGCTAGGACATAACACATGGATCTTGCTCGCACTACATAATGCTCGTTTGCTATTTGGAATTACTATAATCTGCTTTCACCTAAGTTTAAGAGGTTGTCAAAAAGTCTTATCTAATATCTAATACTAGAGTTGGCGCTTGAAACTGCTACTAAATAAAATCCATTTATACAATTATAAAATTTATATTAACTGTTAACTGTTAACTGTTAACTGTTAACTGTTCACTGCTCACTGCTCACTGTTCACTGATTAATAAATGCAATTATTCCATCTTTACCAACCTACAGTTAAAGAGTTACCTATAGTCGCAAATATTCCCCACAGCGGTTTATTTGTTCCTGAAGATATTGCTGCTCAATTTACAAGCGAACATTTAAATTCTCTACCTCATAGTGATTGGCATCTTGATAAACTTTATGATTTTCTTCCTAGTTTAGGAATTACAGTTTTACAAGCTACTCATAATCGATATGTTGTTGATTTAAATCGTCAAGTTAAAGAACCTCTTTTTGGCTCATTTTGGTCTTCGGTGATTCTAGGAAATACGGCTTTTAATCAAGATATTTATCAATGTAAACCCAGCCAAAAACAAATAGAAGAACGAATCGAAAAATATTATTTGCCTTATCACCATCAATTGAAATCGCTTCTACAACAAAAGATTGCAGAGTTTGGTAAGGTTTATCTTTTAGATTTACATAGCTTTCGCGGATTAATAAACGATGATGTTTGTTTGGGAAATGTCAATAATCAAACTTGCTCTGAAAAATTAATTTCTACTGTAGATAAATGTTTTAGCTCTCAGGGTTTGGAGGTTGTGAGAAATAAAAAGTTTATTGGAGGATATATTACCAGACATTATGGTGAAATGCCTGATGTCGAAAGTCTCCAGGTTGAGGTTCGCTACCACGTTTATTTACAGGAAAATCAAATTGACAAACCGGAACCTCCGAGCTACGAAGTTACTGAGTTTAAAACAGCTAAGAAGAAATTCAATGATATTTTTGAAATGATGGTTAGTAAACTTTTTATTGATTAAGCTTGAGAAAATGCATACTAGGCTTTTGGTATAGTTTAATCAATTTTAAAATTGTATCTAGATGAAGATTCTCTTCCTAAAATATTATGCCAAAATATATATTGCAATTTTGCTGTAAATCGTGAGGAGTTTAACTTATGAGTCGTCGTCCTAATCTTGCCGTTACTACTTTTATGTATATCGGTGGTACTTTATTAGTAGTTCTAGCTATAGTTCTTTTATTGCAAGCTTTTGGAGTATTGCAATTTCCTAAAGAGGCTATTTGGGCATTAGTTCTATTAGCTATTGGAGCAGGAATTTTGTCTGCTGTGGGTCGTCGTGGATAAATAAGAGAGAGTCTTGTGTATTCACCATCTTCGATTTCTGAAAATAAATGATGCTATGGGTGGGTTGATTTTGGGCAAGTGAAGAACAAAATAATCTTAATTAGTTAAATTTAGGTAAGATTATTTTGTTAGCAAAGACAGTTGTATTAATGTAATTAAAAAGCCATATCGCAGCATTGCTACGACTTGTATTTTTGTCCTGCTTACCCCCACGTCCATGACAACTACTACCGACTCTCTCAGTCACCTCAATCCCCATCAACGTCGCGCTGTCGAACATTTTTGCGGCCCTTTGCTAGTTGTTGCTGGCGCGGGTTCTGGTAAAACACGAGCGCTGACTTATCGCATTGCTAATTTAATTACCGAACATAGGGTAAATCCCGAAAATATCTTAGCGGTTACTTTTACAAACAAAGCCGCACGAGAAATGAAGGAGCGGATTCAAAAGTTATTTGCTGAGCAAATGGCTCTCTCGGAGTATGGCGAACGTTACGATTTATTACCGGAATACGACCAGGTAAAGTTAAGGTCGAAGGTTTACAAGCTGGTTATTAAGGATTTGTGGTGCGGAACTTTCCACAGTTTGCTTTCTCGGATTCTTCGGTTTGATATTGAGAAATACCAAGATGAGAATGGACGCAGTTGGAAGAAGAATTTTTCGATTTTTGATGAATCAGACGCTCAAAGTTTGGTTAAGGAAATTGTTACTAAACAGTTAAATCTAAGCGATAAAAAATTTAATCCCCGTTCGGTTCGCTACACCATCAGTAATGCTAAAAACCAGGGATTATCGCCAAAAGATTATGAGAAGGAAGAACCAAATTATAAGGGAAGGGTAATTGCAGAAGTTTACAATTGCTATCAAGATAGGTTAGCAGCAAATAATGCTCTGGATTTTGACGATTTAATTTTGATTCCAGTCAGATTATTTCAGCAAAACGAGCAGGTTTTGGGTTACTGGCACAATAAATTTCGCCATATCTTAGTAGATGAATATCAAGATACAAACCGTACTCAATATCAATTGATAAGTTTGCTCTCGACTTATGGAGAACAGAAAAGTCTGTGGAAGTGGGATAATCGTTCTGTATTTGTGGTAGGTGATGCAGACCAATCAATTTATTCTTTTAGAATGGCTGACTTCACAATTTTGTTGGATTTTCAGCAAGATTTTGGCGACGGTTTAGAGGATGACGATACTCGTTCGATGGTGAAGTTAGAAGAAAACTATCGTTCCTGTGAAAATATTCTCCAAGCTGCTAACTATTTAATTGAAAATAACACCCAAAGAATTGATAAAGTTCTCAAACCAACAAGGGGTGAAGGGGAACAGATATTTTATTTTAAAGCTGAAGATGAAGTAGCTGAAGCTAATTTTGTCGTCAATAAAATTATTTCTTTGGAAAATGAGAACCCCGATATCAACTGGGGAAGCTTTTCGATTCTTTATCGTACCAACGCTCAATCTCGTCCGTTTGAGGACATGCTGGTACGAAATGGAATTCCCTACACCGTAGTCGGAGGCTTAAAGTTCTACGACCGTAAAGAAATTAAAGATGTTTTGGCTTATTTGAGAGCTATTGCAAATCCTGCGGATACTGTAAGTTTATTACGGGTAATTAATACACCCAGACGCGGTATTGGTAAAGCTACCATCGAAAATTTGACAAACGCTGCTCAAGAATTAGGTGTAAGTCTGTGGGAAATACTCAGCGACGAGACATCAGTTAATACCTTGGGTGGACGCTCGTCTAAATCGGTGAACAACTTCGCTAAAATGATTGGTCGCTTTCAGCAAGAAATAGAAAATATCAGCGCTTCAGAGATTTTACAAACCGTTGTAGAAGAATCCGGTTACGTTCAAGACTTGCAAAAACAAGGAAACGACGAAGCAGAAGACAGAATTCGCAACGTCGGAGAACTTTACAACGCAGTTCGTCAATATGAAGAAGAAGCAGAACAAGATGCTTCCTTAGCAGGATTTCTTTCTAGTACAGCTTTAAGTTCCGACTTAGATAACGTCAAAGAAGGTCAAAGTGCAGTTTCCTTAATGACCCTACATTCTTCCAAGGGTTTGGAATTTCCTGTAGTCTTCTTAGTGGGATTAGAACAAGGATTATTTCCCAACTACCGCTCAATGAACGACCCAGCTTCATTAGAAGAAGAGCGTCGTTTATGTTACGTCGGTATTACCCGCGCTCAGGAAAGATTGTTTATATCCCACGCACGAGAGCGCAGGCTGTATGGAACCCGAGAACCAGCAGTGCGATCGCAATTTCTCGACGAGCTTCCCAAGGAATTATTAGCTACCCAACATTCTCGTAGTACTACTTATACCAATACCGGCGGTCGAACTTCCGCTAGTTACAATAACGGTTTTGAGAAAGCAAAGAAAAATGATAGTCAACCAGCTTCAAACGTAAATTGGCAAGTTGGCGACAAAGTAATGCATAAATCATTCGGAGCCGGTGAAATTACTCATATTTTCGGTTCGGGAAATAAAGTTTCCGTAGCTATAAAATTCCCCGGTTTGGGTCAGAAAATAATCGACCCTAGAGTAGCTCAATTGCAGAAAATGGAATAACAATTATTAGTTATCAATTATCAATTTTCATTCGGAGGATGTAGATCATCAGTTAAGACTTACGCAGCTGACGTATTTTTTTCGTAGGGTGCTGTGACACTTTATCTAAATCTCAACGTAGTAACAAGACTTGTTTATAGTGTCACGCACCATTCAAGTCTTTCGATAATAGCGTAAGCCCCTATCAGTAATCAGTTAACAGTGGAAAACAAAACTTCAAATAAAAACTGAAAACTGGGAGATAAAGTAACACATAAAGAATTTGGAGCGGGTGAAATAACTCAAGTTTTTGTTGCAGGTAAAAAAGTTACCGTAATTATAGAATTCCCCGGTTTAGGTAAAACAATCACTGACCCAACATCTGATTTATTAAAAAAATCAAGTAGTGGTCAATAGGATTAATTCCAATGGGTTTTCTTTCACACCCGACAGGGAATGCAATTCCCCGTGTAATAGCTTAAGTCCATTCAAATGAACTGGAATACAAGCTATAAAAATAGCTGTAAAAAGACTAATGTTACTACAATTAATTGAATTTAACGGTTTAGATTTTAGTCCTATTTATAGGACTTTCGCTATTAGCTCTGGGTTTGCAACCCCGAGCGGATATGAAAGAAAACCAATCAAAATAAATGAAAAGAAATACTAGTAGTAGTCAATTATCAATCATAAATTATTAGTTGATAATTCTTCACTACTCACTGTTAACTGATAACTGATAACAGTTCACTGTTTAAGAATCAACCGATACCGAACCTTTCCATTACGTAATTTATCAAGTGCTTCATTCACCTGTGCAAAACTAAATACTTCCACAACAGGTTTAATTTGATGTTTTGCAACAAAATCAAGCATTTGAGAAATACTATTTGGACTACCTACCGGACTACCAGAAACGGATTTTTGACCATCTAATAACAGCAAAACTGGAAAACAAATCGGATTCGGTACTCCTCCGACAAAATGCAGTCTTCCTAAAGGACGTAAAGCTTTAATGTAAACGCTCCAATCAAGATCAGCATTAACAGTTGACACAATTAAATCGAAAGAATCTTCTACCGCTTCAATCGCTTCACTATTGCGAGAATTAATAAAATGGTCTGCTCCTAATTCTTTCGCATCAGCTTCTTTGCTTGGATTGCTAGAAAAAGCCGTTACCTCACATCCCCAAGCATGAAAAAACTGAATTGCTAAATGTCCCAAACCACCAATTCCAATGATTCCTACCCGATGTTTCGGCTGAATATCAAACTGAATTATCGGATTGAAAACAGTAATTCCCCCGCAAAATAGCGGACCAGCAGATACAGAATCAACCCCATCGGGAAGAGGAAGTACCCAGCTTTTATGAGCGCGAACCTTGCCAGCAAAACCACCATGACGACCGACAATAGTCTGTTCTGCTTGACGACAGAAATTATGATGACCACCTTGACACCATTCGCAACTCATGCAGGAACCGGAATACCAGCCCAAACCGACACGCTGAGACACCTTTAAATTATCAACACCACTTCCAACAGCGGATATAGTACCAATAACTTCATGTCCCGGAACCAAAGGATATTTAGTTCCTCCCCGTTCATTATCGAGCAACATTAAATCGCTGCGACAAACCCCGCAGAATTCAACATTAATTTCAACTTCTTCCTCCCCCAAAGCTCCTGGTTCGTACTCAAAAAACTTAAGTTTTCCACCAGCTTTATCAGCAGCTAATGCATTAATCATTTTTCTGAATTAATTTTCGATTACATAAATTCTGAAGGGTTCGTTTTCTTCGTAACGTTGGGAGACGTAGCAGTGCTACGTCTCTACATTCAAACAAAATAATGCATTTGTAATTCCTGCAAATTCATTCCGAAAATTTGTAGAGACATAATGGTATTACGTCTCCCCAAGGTTGTGAAAAAAAACGAACCATCCCCAATTCCCTAATTTTTCACCAGAATATCCCTAGCCTCAATCAAAGCTTTAATTCCACCTTGATTAAATATTTCACTCGCTTTAACTGCTGGATTTTGTTTACTAGTCAATCGCTGCTGTAAAGGTTCCAAATAAACCTCTTCACCAAGTCCGCGACGCTCCAACCCCAAGGTTGCCAAATCCAACATTCGTTTAGCCATATCGACTAATGCAGTACCTTCGACTTTTGCGTCTAGACCTTCCCTCATTGCTGCTTCTCGCATTAACTTGAGAGTTGACCAATCGAATTGCTTTAATTCTTCTTGAGCTTCTGGTAAAGCTTTGAGTAAACCTAAACTCAGAGCAGCAGGACAGGCTAAATTACCGGGGACTTGTTGGTCACACAGTCGATTTTCGACGGTAAAGTAGCGAGAGATGCGAGCAGTAAACCAGTAAAAAGAATTGTGCAATTTAATATCTTTTGCTTCGGGATAGATATCTACTTCTTCTCCCGATAAATGTTTTCCTGTTGCTGGAGAACAATCGTAGTAGTCAGCAAAAGTTAGGTAGTCATTTATCAGAATCGGAGTTTCATTCCTTTCCACATAAAGAGGTCGCAATTGAGCAATAGCATTTCCATAGTCTTCTATGTCTGTAAAACATTTATTCGGAAGTCCGACTCGTGCTTCATCTAACATCCACCAATCCCAAAACTTTTCTGCGACACATTGATAGACAGAATCAACTTTTCCTCTCCATACGCTGGAGTTCCCCATCAAAGCAATTTGCGCTCCAGCAAAACCATTGAAAACATTGGTTATTCCCACAGCTTCTTCAGCAGAGGACACGCTCAAATGTACGTGGGAGCCAGAATTAACTGTAAATAAGTGCATTCCCGGACGAGGTTTATCGTTAACTATCTCTCCTTCTGGAAATAGAATATCCCAAGCTAATGTTCTTTGTTTCGCAATGACTAATTCCGGACTGGGTGGAGAAATTGGATGAATACCGCAACCGAGAAAGCTTATCTGATGCTCGTTTGCGAAGGGAATTAATTCTGCTTTTAACGAATCAATCTGACGATTCAAAGCATGTAAATCTCCCACGTGAGCTAGAGAAAATTCGATTTTGCAAAATCCAGTTTCGCAAGAAGCTAAAGTATCGTTATATTCTCCGGGTTTAGTCGCTCCCACTACCTTGTTAGTTACGGGGTCTACAGATGCTTTCCAACCGCGATTGCTCAAATACGACCACAGAGCATTAACGGTTTCCAATTTAACCGCGCATCCATTTTTCTGTTCTACTAAGGGAAATTTTAATTCAGTCCCAATCCGCTGTCCCGAAACAGATTTGGGTTTATCCAGTCCTTGCTGAAGATATTCGTATATTTTCGATGCTGCTACAGATTCCATAAGTTATTAATTATTTTATTAAACCTTGTCAGGTGCAGTTGTAGCAGCTGAAGTGAGAAAATCGCCACCCATAGTTTGTCCCGAACCCCGGACGACAAATTTATAACTAGTTAATTCCTGCAATCCCATCGGTCCGCGAGCGTGGAATTTACCAGTAGCAATCCCAATTTCAGCCCCCATTCCCAACGTATCGCCGTCGCAGAACATTGTAGAAGCGTTTACCAATACCACAGCAGAATCAACTAGATTAACAAACTGTTCGGCCCGACTTTGACTATCGCTAACAATTACGTCGGTGTGGTGGGAACCAAATTGATTGATATGGGTAATTGCTTCATCTACGCTGTCTACCATCCGTATCGACACTTTCAGGTCGAGGTACTCGGTCGTCCAATCTTGTTCTGTAGCTGCTTCAATTCCAGAAACCGCATTCAGAATTCGTTCGCAACCTTTTACTACCACACCGTTATCTTGAAATGCTTTAATAACTGTATGTAATTGTGATGCAAAAGAACTGTGAATCAACAGAGTTTCCATTGCATTACACACAGATGGCATTAAACACTTTGAATCTAAAGCAATTTCTAATCCTTGATGCAAATCTGCTGCTTCATCAATATAGACATGACAAATTCCGTTGTAGTGTTTCAAAACTGGAATTCGAGATTTTTTACTAACTGTTTCAATCAGTTTTGGTCCACCTCTGGGAATCACTAAATCGACAAAATTATCAAGTTGTAATAACTCATTAATCTCTTCATGAGAACCACTTACAACCTGTATAGTTTCAGTCGGTAAACCCACATCAGCTAAAGCAGTCTGCCACAATTCTCCTAATTTTTGATTGCAGGTTTTCGCTTCCGAACCTCCCCGCAAAATAGCCGCATTTCCGGACTTCAAACAAAATGAACCCGCATTAACGGTGACATGAGGACGAGCTTCATAAATCATCAAAATCACCCCTAAAGGAACTCGCATTCGACAAGCTTTAAGTCCGTTAGAACTAGTTATCGGCTGGAATACCTGTCCAACTGGGTCGGGTAAGTTAGCAATTTTATGAAGCGCTGCAATTCGAGAATTAATTTTGGCTTCAGACCATTCTAAGCGAGCCACTAAATTGCTGGGAAGATTATTCTTTTTGGCTGCGCTTACATCTGCTTGATTGGCCGCGACAATATCCCCACGATGAGTATCTAAAAGTTGAGCCATTTTCAACAGAACTGCATTTTTTTGTTCTGTTGAGGTATTAGCGATACTTGATGCACAATTTTTTGCAGCTTGAGCAATGTTTTTAATTGTATTCATAGTTTTGAATCAGTTAGTTTTTAGTTAAAACTGATTATTTTTTTAGTTTTCAATGATTAGAAAGGATGTTTGGAAAGTCTATAGAGAAATACTGCGATAAATATAATATCTCCCACTTACCTGTACCGTGATAAAACACCTGCATCATAATAATTATGCGTTTAAATTATAGCCTTACAGCTAAAATACAACAGTTTTAACTACTAGGTTTAGTACTAAATTAGACTTTCCAAATATCCTTTGAATATTCCTATTTTTAAACTATTTAATTATGATAAAAGATATGGCTATCGATATTGAAAAATATACTTATACTGCAAAAATATTACCTAAATATATCCCGTATATTTCTGTTTTCTTCTTTGTCATGAAAAAATATTTATACAGCTAAATTGCTAGTTTTCCAACACATATAAAAGCTTTTGAACAAGAATGACAATTAATATCGTGTCAAAAATACTACTATATACCAGAAAAATTTATAATCAGCCTTTGTATAAAAATTGTAACATTAGCTTAAAAAAAAAGATAGGCTTTGCTATTTGCAATAAGACCTATCTTTAAAAAGAATTCACCTGTCAACTGCTTACGATTAACTGACATCACGTCTTGCTCGTTGCCAATTTTGAGCTTCGTGAATTTGTTCTTCTGTGAAATTTTTGATTTGGGAAAGGTCAGCTATATCCAAGTTCGCATCTTTTAAATTAGTAGCTTCAAGATTTGCTCTGTAAAGGTTTGCTCCTTCAAGGTGAGCATTTTGCAAATCAGCTTCTTTGAGATTTGCTGCTTCTAAGTCCGCTCGATATAAATCCGCAGATTGGAGGTTTGCTGATGTCAAGTTTGCTAATTTAAGATTGGTTTTTTGTAAATCCGCTCTTTGTAAATTAGCTCCGACCAATTTAGCTGATTGAAGATTTGCTCTGTAAAGGTAGGCTACTTGTAAATCTGCTCGGTGTAAATCCGCTCTGAAAAAATTGGCTTCACGTAAAAAAGCTACTCGGAGATTAGCGTCTAAGAGGTCAGCTTCTTCGAGGTTGCTGTGTCGTAAATCAGCTGCTTCTAAATCAGCTGCTTTAAGATTTGCTTTTTTCAGGTTTGCTTTTTGTAGGTTTGCTCTTTTCAATTTCGCACAACTCAGGTCAGCTTTTTCGAGGTTAGCTTCCTCAAAGTTTGTGACTATTATTTCTTGAGATTCAGTGATATCGGTTAAGTTCGCTCCGATAAAAATAGTTTGTTTCAAGTTAGCTTTTTTGAAGTTAGCTCCTCGGAGGTCAGCTTCTTGAAAAATTGCTTTTTCTAAATTAGCTTCTTGAAAATTAGCTTGTTGAAGTCTAGCACCTCGGAAGTAAGCATGTTGTAAATTAGCTCCTTGTAAATTAGCTTTTTGAAGATTAGCTACTTTCAAATGTGCTTCCTGAAGATTAGCTCCTTGTAAGTTAGCTTCTTCCAAAGTCACTTCTAACAAATCAGCTTTATAGAGATTGCTATATTGCAAATCAGCTTGTTTCTCAAAGTCAGCTTCTTGAAAATTGACCTCTTCTAAATTAGCTTTTTCAAAATTAGCTCCCTGCAATTTGGCTCCCCAAAGGTTTGCTTGTCTCAAGTTAGCTTCTCTTAAAATAGCACCTTGCAAATTAGCTTCAGTAAGATTAGCTTGATTGAGGTGAGCTTCGCTTAAATTAGCTAGTTGTAAATCAAATTTACTTAAATCTCGACCTTCAATTATTTTATTAACCAACTGCCAAACTAACTTCCATTTTTCATTAAGTTGAGTTTCTACACTGATTTGACTGTGTTTGAAATCAGCCCCTACTAATAAAGTATTAGTAAAATTTGCTCCACAAAGATTTGCATCTCTAAGATTGGCTCCGGTAAGATTTGCATTTTCCAGTATCGCTTCCCAGAGATTTGCTTCTTTGAGATTGACTCCTTCTAAGTAAGCTCCCGTTAGATTTGCAGCTTCTAAATTTGCTGTTTCTAGAATAGCTCCTCGTAAATTGGTTCCTATCAAGTTTGCGTTTTGCAAACAAGCTTCAATCAAGTTAGCTTCTGCTAAATCGTATTGACTTAAATCCCGACCATCCATTGGTTTATTGACAATTTCCCAAACCAATTTCCATTTCTCATCGATGAGAGTTTCATTATTAATCTGACTATCGCTCAAATTTACTTTCGCAAGAATCGTCTCTCGCAAATCTGTCCCATGCAAATTACTTCTTCTTAAAAAAGCAGACCGTAGGTTCGAGCTAAAAAGATTGGCTTTATTTAAATCCGCTTCAAAAAAATAAGCCGATTCTAAATCCGCGAACCTTAACATAGCACCGCTTAGATTAGCTTCTTGAAAACTTACCTTCTTGAGAGAAGCTTTATCAAAAATCGCTCCTTGAAGGTTTGTTTTTACAAAAGTAGCTCCATCCAAATTTGCACTAGTAAAATCTGCACCTCGTAAATTTTGATGGTCAAAATTTGTACCAGCAAAGTCTTGACCTTTATAAGAGAAAGGTTGGGAATTTTCGCCTAACATATCTCAGTAATATATGAGCTTACATAGAAAATTTTGATACATAAATCCCTGAAAATCAGCCAGCTTTGAATACAAATAAGAATAAAGCCCAGTTACAAGTAATATCTCATGGGTAATAGCTCTCCCTCACTTTTATCCTCTGGCTGGTATAAAACAAATTTTGTCAACCCAAGTTGACTAAATGTAACAAAATTGTTTATTTTATTTACAAGGGTTAATAAAAGTTCATAAATGACTGAAGTGATTCAAGTCCAATGACTGGTTACTTTTTCTGTATCAGAAACGCTATCTCAGCCTGTCTAAACCATGACTAGAAGCTGCTTTTAGATGTTTGAGTCATTTGTTTTAAATCCGCAGCGCGAATTTGTATGGTGGTTTGCTGGTGGCTGCAAATCCTTTATTAAGAAGCCGTTAAGAATTGTTATTAATCGGCTGTGTCATACAGATACTGGAGTCAGTTAATTGCGCTTTCTCCTGTCCTCAATTATTTATAGTGTGTTTTATATGAGTACTAATAAGCTGATAGAGCAGTATTTAATGGGTAACAGAGATTTTTTGGAAGCAAGCTTACAGCAAGCAAATCTGAGCGAAACTTGCTTAAACGGAATTAATTTGAATCGGGCCAATCTGACAAGCGCTAATCTGGAAGGAGCTTCATTGCGAATAGCTCAATTAAATGAAGCTAATCTAGAGAAAGCAACTTTATGGAGGACTGATTTAAGTAAATCTTTCTTGATTTGGTCTTGTTTGAGCAAAGCTTGTTTAATTCGGACAAATTTAAATCACGCGGATTTGCACAAAGCCGATTTGAGTAAAGCCGATATGCGTTTAGCTTCTCTACGCTATGCTGATGTGAGTAGTACAAATTTAGCAGGAGCGGATTTACGTTACGCCGATTTAACAGGAGCGAATTTGGCTAACTCTAACCTTGAAGGAGCTAATTTGACAGGAGCAATTTTGAGTAAAGCTGATTTGTATAACGTTAATCTAAGCAAAGCTGTTTTAGCGAGAGTAGACATGAGGGATGCTGACCTAAGCTGTGTCAGCTTGGATGAAGCAGAATTGTACAATGCTAAGATAGGGAACAGTAATTTATCTCCTTCACTACTTGAGATTGTTTAAATAAATGTTCTATACGGTAATTAGATTCATCTCACCACGAATCAACTACTAATTTTCCTACTATTCAAAATCGCTCCTTAATTATTGCTGAAAACAGCGTAAGGGAGGTGAATGTATTTATCGATTCAAGAAATGAATATTTCCCAGCAATCTCTATTACAGAACTTACTGCTTACCAATAAATTTTTGCGTCCTCAAGTCTACTTTAAAGCTTCCTTAACTGCACTTTCTCACGCAATGGAAGATTTAGTGATAGTAGGGAACGAAGAACCTTTGGTAATTGCTAACTTTCAACAAGAGCGTTTTTATCGTCAAGAAACACGTCGCTATGTGAGAATCGCGAAACGTAGCGACCAGGTTTATGTTTTAGCTGCACCGGATTCTGGACTGGTTGCGACTTCACAACCTTATACTGTAGTTCCCTTTGATTCAAACGATGATTTATTAGCTCAAGAATGGCATTTAGTTATTGTTGCTCAAAAATACTCCGCTTGCATAGTTTGTCGAGAATTTTCGGCTCCGGTGGAAGGAGTTTCTTTTGACGAATTAAGGCAATTTAAAGGTATTTGGACTTTTGAACGTGAAGTCAGTAAAACTGCTGCTACTTTACTATTAGACCGCATTTTAAATTATCAACCGGAATTGGCAGAAAAAGTAGCAATAGCAAAACAACGTTACGGTCTTGAATCTAATAATAAACCTCAAACACAAAACGACGAAGTTTTAGCAATTGATGCTCGACTTTTTACAGGTCGCTTAGTAAATTACTTACAATCAAGTCAATATAAACAGTTAAAGTCTTATCGCACAATTCTTCAAAAAGAGACTTTTGAAAGATTGATTAATCGCGTCACAGCTTTTATTCGCAATTCTTTAAATTCAGAAGAAATCCTGACTAATACCGTAAGAGAACTCGGTCGGGTTTTTAGTCCTTGCCGTAGTATATTTTATAGTTATCCCTTAGAGGAAGATACATCAATTAATTATGAATGGGTAGCCGATGTTTATCCTTCAATGAAAGGTGAAAATTGGACAATTGCCAATCATACTTTATTTGAAAATGCTTTAGAAAAAAATAGAGTAATTGCCATCAATGATATTACTCAAGACCTTGGTATTCAATCACAGCCAGAATTAAGTGATAATTTTGATTTTTGGCAAATTCGCTCATTTCTATTAGTTCCAATTCGCTATCAAGAAACTTGGCTGGGTATTTTAGAAATTCATCATTGCGGCAATCAACCTTACAATTGGAATGATTCAGAAATAACCTTTGTAGAGGTTATTGCGACCCAAGTTGCAATTGCTTTGGTACAGGCTCAAGCTTATCGTAACCTGGAAACACTTAATCGCCGATTGGCAGATTTAGAGCGCACCCAAACTAACTTAATAGCGATTGTAGGACATGAATTGCGAACTCCTTTATCTACAATTCAAATTTGTTTAGAGACTTTAGCTTTAGAAGAAAATATTCCCATAGAAGTGCAAGAGACAATGTTGGATACTGCATTGGGAGATTCCGAACGTATGGGAAGATTAATTGGTGATTTTCTCACCCTTTCAAAACTTGAAGCTAATACAGCGCGTTCGCAACTTGAAGCAAGCTCCTTAGAAGAAAGCTTGAGTTTAGTTTTAGGCAGTTTTAAAAGGCGTAATTCGTCTAATAATTTACCCCAAATAGTTATAGATTTATCATCCGATTTGCCTTTAGTGCAAGCAGAAAGAGAAGGGCTGATAGAAATTTTCTCTAAGCTTTTAGATAACGCTTATAAATTTACCCCAACAGACGGAAAAATTACTATTAGTGCCCAATATCATGAAAATAGTTTTAAAGAAGAATCAGAAAAACAACTTCCTTCAAATCAATTAGAAATAATTGTCAAAGATACAGGTCGGGGAATAGAAATTGTAGATTTAGAAAGAATTTTCCAAAGATTTTATCAGCAAGAAAACTTTTTGCAACGTACAATTGGTGGAACAGGATTGGGCTTAGCAATTTGTCGTCAAATAATTCAAAAATTGGGTGGAAGAATTTGGGCTATATCTAATGGAAAGAATCAAGGTAGCGAGTTTCATTTTACATTGCCGATTGCAGATTGAATTGGGTAGTTGGTAGTTGGTAATTGGTAATTGGTAGTTGGTAATTGGTAATTGGTAATTGCGAAGAAAATAATTAATAATTTAGCAGTCAACGAAGAATAATTTTTCTTGTATAGCAAGTAATCAAGCTTTTGTATACCGTTTTATCCAAAAATTATCTCTACATATTAATTATAAAAGCAAAAAATATAGTATTACTTTCCAAATTTTATTGGCAAACCCAACACTAACCGTTAAAAATTCTATCAACTAATTACCCATTACCCATTACCCATTACCCATTACCCATTACTCATTACCCATTACTCATTACCCATTACCCATTACCTATTCCCTATTACCTATTCCCTAATACTTATTCTAAATTTAAATTCTGTTTAACTCGTATTTCTTTCGATAGCGGCCCAAAGGTTGATGCTTTATTTCGTTACCTCAGATACAATTTAATTATTATTAAGAAGCGAAGGAGAAATTTGTGGTGCTATCGAAAGGTTTTGAGATTGAGATGTATACTGGAACTCCTCAAGGTGACATCGTTGGTCTCTCTGACAAAATTACCGCTGATTTAGAAGGATTTATGCGGGAACCAGATAGCCGCAATGTTGAATACGTAACCGCTCCATTTGATGACTACGAACGACTTTTATGTGGTCTATTATGTCCTCGCGTAAAGTTAAGAAAATATCTTCAAGATAATGGTAACTATACTTTAATTCCTGGAAGTACTTTATCTTTAGGAGGAAGCAAGAAATTTTTCCGCTCAGACCGAAATAATCCCTATCACGATTACATCGAAAATACCTACGGAACTAAGGTAGTTACTGCTAGCGTTCATATAAATGTAGGCATTACCGACCCTGAAGTATTAATGCGGGCTTGTCGGATTATCCGCTTAGAAGCACCTTTGTATCTAGCTTTAAGTGCTTCATCTCCCTTCTTAGATGGTAAAGCTACTGGATACCACTCTACCCGTTGGAGTGTTTTCCCACAAACTCCTTCATCTGTACCTTTGTTTGCAAGCCACAAGCATCATATTCGCTGGACAGAAGAACAGCTTGCATCCGGAGCTATGCAGAACGTGCGACATTTGTGGACATCGGTTCGACCTAATGGTGATAATCGTCCCTACGATTTAAATCGTTTGGAGTTACGAATTTGCGATTTAGTCACCGACCCTATCGCATTATTAGCAATTACAGCTTTGTTAGAAACGCGTTTACTACAAGTAATTAATAATCCAAACCTTGACCCTTTGATTAAAAGTAGCTTTACAAACGAAGAATTAATCGCGATTACACTTCAAAACGAAGCTGCTTGTGCGGAGAACAGCTTGGATGCTCAGTTAATTCACTGGGCTGATGGAAGAACTATTACAGCTAGGGATTGGATTAACGAACTTTACGAACCAGCAGTAAGCATTGCGAAAAATCACGGCTTCGGATGCTTTCTTTCACCTTTACAGAAAATTATCCGCGAAGGAAACCAAGCACAGCGATGGCTGCAACTTCATCGATTAGGTGTCAGCACTCGTAATGTAATGACTCAAGCAATTAATTCAATTCAGGAGCGAGAATTAGAGCTTGAGGATAAATTATGTTCTTCCTTAGCGGCTTAATACTATTCTCTTTTTTTTCCAAAAGATGGTATATTTTTCCGGAAACATCAAAATCTGTTATCCAAAAACTTTACTATCTTTTTACATTTCCTTTAAACACTCTTCATATATGGGTTTGAGAACCATTATTACCAGTTTATTTTTTTTAATTGATTGTTGTAGGTTGGTAATTATTAAAAAAAACTATATGTAGGTTCTACCCTAAGATAGTTTTGAAAAAACAAATACATTGTTTTTTTCTAATACATCTACCTAATTTCTGATGCCACAAATAGTTTTAGTCCATCCGCAAATCCCCCCCAATACAGGTAATATTGCTCGCACTTGTGCTGCTACAGGTACCGAATTACATTTAGTTGGACCGTTAGGTTTTGAAATCAGCGACCGTTACTTAAAACGGGCTGGTCTAGATTATTGGCCTTATGTAAAGCTGCACAACCATGAATCTCTAGAAGCATTCAAATCCTTACATCAGCAGGTTGGAGGAAGACTCTTAGGGTTTAGCGTCCGGGGTAATTTAAATTACTCTAAATTTGAATATCAAGAAAATGACTGGCTATTATTTGGCAGTGAAACTGCTGGTTTACCAAGCAATGTTTTATCTGATTGTCATGAAACCCTTTATATTCCAATGAAAGAACCCAAGGTTCGCAGCTTAAATCTTTCTGTAAGCGTTGCTATCAGTTTGTTTGAAGCTCGCCGCACATTGGGTTACATGAAGTAAGTGAAGCTGCTTAAATTCAAATATATACCGTATGGGTAAGTCACTTAAGTAATTATGCTCTTTAAAGCAATAAAATGTTGTGATAGATTGTGTTGACTAATTTTTTGATAGAGTAAATACTTATTAAAGATATTTATGTATGTTCAAAAGAATACTTTATTTTTAAAACATGTGCGATAAGTGGTGAAAAACACTTAGTTATAATAGTAGTTTTATATAAGAAATTTGTATATGTAATTTGAAGTATTTTTAAAGTCGAGCCATAGGTTTTTATTAATTAGAATTATCCCGATAACTTGATTTAGTTCAGGTAAAGTTTGACAGGATAAGCAGTTGAGGCTCTGTTACAATCCCTGAGACTTTTTTGAGGAGTAAATGTACTTGCGAGTAAATACGGTTGTACTTTAGGGAAAAATCAACGTAAAGTCTCGGTTGGGAAGATGGAATATGGCGGTCTTAAAGCTTGTCTACAGTAAGATATATGCCTATTCCAGAAATTACTACCAATTAGGTAGTTAATCCTAGACATGAAGCTTTATTCTGGTTTTTACTAATAAAGTTTGATGCTCCCTTGAAGCAGATGTGAATGTTCAACACAATCTGTATTAAGAGAAACAGAACTTAGGTGTAATTAATGGAATGGACAAGTAAGCACAAAAGTTTGATTTTTACTAGTACAGTGTTAACTTGTCTAAAACAGAGAACCGGGTTAATCTTGCCTAAGTATCTCTGGTAAATGTGATCTTGATCAATTGTTTCAAGTGATTCAAATCATTGAATGATATCTGAACTAGAAAATCGAGGTCGGTTAAGCGCTAGCGATCGTAGGAGGTTGTCTTTGAAACGAGCATTGAAGAAGAAAATGAAAGCTGTGTTAGAAACTACCATTAATAATGATGTTGTCATAGAACACAGTAGTTCAGTTACTCCGCAGTTAAAGCGTCGGATGCCTAAAGCCGCGATGATTGGCTTAGCAATCTCGATGGGAGCAACCAGCCTTTTCGTGACTCGACAAAGCGACCAAGCCCTAGCAGCGGAACCTGTAGGCAATCAAAATACTGCTTCTACAATTCCTGCTGCATCCGATGAGGTGAAGTTTGCTCCCACACAAAAGCGGTCATTTAAAGCCATCTCAAAAGAGATAAGAAGCTCGAATCCTACCGTAATAGAGCCAACAGCAATCTCGCAAATAAATGGGTTTGGAGCTAAATGGCAAGTTGCCTCTAGTCTGAAGCCTGCTCAGTTTGCACCACAAACACCTAAAATAGGTGTTACTGCGGCAAAGAATAATACAATTTACTCGGCACCGCAAACTACCAAAGGACAGATTCTTTCCCGAGCGATTAGCACAGCTAACCGCACGCAGAGTCAAAATTTGGTAATCCCTACACAAAGTGTAGATGATGCGTTGATTTCAACAGCCGGTAATAGCCAGCTTGAAGCTCAACAAAAGCATGCACTCAACCGCTTAAAGCAGAAATCTAACCGCTTAAAAGCAAGTCTTAATAAGCTGCATTCGACCCCTGTTGTAGGTGTTAAGCAAGCTGCGGCTGCAAACCCAACGACAAGTCAAGTTGATGCAACACCAACTACAAGTACTAGTAAAACTGCTAGTCAAAATAAACTTGTATCAACTTTAAAGCAGAATAATGCTGTTAAGCCGGTACATCAAGCAGTAAAAGTACCAACACCTGTTAATCCAACAGTAGCAGCACCAACTACAATAGCTGCGGCTCACCTTGTGAAGTCTGGAGATACCTTAGCTGAAATAGCTGGTAACTATGGTACTTCAGTTTCTGAAATGGCTAAGGCAAATAATTTGTCTAACCCCAACGACCTTAAGGTCAATCAGCAACTGATTGTTCCAGTCGCTCAAAACAGCAGTAATGTTGTTGCAATGGGTTCTGCTGAAACTGTCGAAAGCAATTCTCAGTTCTCATCTACTGTTAACAGTAGCGATGAAACTGTAAGTTCTTTTGGTGTAGGTGGCCAAACTCCCGTACCTTCTGCATTATCAGAAATGCAACTCGCTGATAGACGTAATGCTTTAGCGAGAAAAGTTTCTAGAAATGAGCGTCTTCGTAAATTAAAAGAAGAAATTGAAAGATTGCGGGAAAAATACCGTACTCAACAATCTGGAGTAGTTGTACCCCAGACAAGCAGAAGTAACGGTTCAATAGCAGTACCAGTTCGCAGACCCGAATCTGCTTCTGTATCTATTCCTGTGACCAAGCCTGCAATAGGTAAACCTGCGGTACCAATTCGTGTAGCTAGACCTAACACAGCAGCAGTACCAATTCCTGTTCCCACACCAGGTCAGGACATTGTGAATCCTAACTTCGCTCGTAGTAGAGGTCTGAGAGTAATTCCTCCTGCAAATCTCAGCGGTCGTTCTCAATCTTCCTCGGTTGTAAAAACAACACTATCGACCGGGCTTCCTCCATTGGCAGCAGTTGATAGATATTTACCCAAGCCTATTGACGAGTCAAGACCACCTGCAAAAGGTTTTGTATGGCCAGCTAAAGGTGTTTTCACCTCTGGATTCGGTCCTCGTTGGGGAAGAATGCACAAAGGAATTGACATCGCTGCTCCTACAGGTACCCCCATTCATGCAGCCGCTGATGGTGTAGTTGTATCTGCTGGTTGGAATCGTGGTGGTTACGGTAAATTAGTCGATATCCGTCACTCCGATGGTACTCTGACTCGTTACGCTCACAACAGCAAGATTGTTGTGCGTAAAGGTCAGCGCGTACAGCAAGGCCAGAGAATTTCTTTGATGGGTAGCACTGGTTTCAGTACTGGTCCTCACCTACACTTTGAAATTCGCAAAGGTGGCAAAAAAGCAGTTAATCCCATAGCTTTCCTTCCACCCCGTAAATAGTTTCTGTTTGATTAGCATCTAGATAATTGCCTTGGAAGGTTGAGGGAGAATGTCTCCCTCTTTTGCTTTTTATTGGTGAAAAGCTTGCGGTGGAAGGAGAGAAGTTCGTTGGCGAGGTTACCTCGTTTAAAGAAACTTCGGGGTTCCCCGGCATAAGCAAAGTGTTGTTAGCGCAGCGTCTCCTGTAGGGAGATACCCGAAGGGTAATCGGTAGTAATTGACAGACTTTGATTTTCAATTATCTGCTTAAAAAATAATTGATTTAGATGCTTGGCAAGATTTTATTTGTATGATAAATTTATAAATGACTGAATGAAACTTGGCTCAGTAGCTCAGTTGGTTAGAGTAGGGGACTCATAAGCCCTTGGTCGTGCGTTCGAGTCGCACCTGAGCCATTAAATTAATTTGAAAATAAGGTCTTCTTGGATAGACATAATTGTTTAACAAGAGGACTTTTGTATTTTAGATGCAGACAAAGACTAAGTAAGGAGTAAGGGGTAGCGAGTAGAAAATAAGAGGTTTAACCAGCATTCTTAAAATATTAGTAGTAGTCCTTTTCATTAATTTTGACAGTTTTGTTTTCTACGGACGTAATGTAGAGCTAGTCATGGGGGGACTTCCCCCCCCCCCAACAAAAATGGGAAAAACTTTAGGTTATTTGAAAGAAGCTGAAAAGCTTGCTATACCTGAAGTTTCTTAGAAGACGTTATAAATAACGTCTCCCGACATTTCCAAAGAAAACGCGACAATAGCCGAATTAATGAAACAGACCAGTAGTGGTCTTTTTCATTAGTTTTAATCGGTATAAAATTTTTAGTTGTAACATCTTCACCTTATTATGCGGCATATTTGGCGAAGACCGCGCAACTACAAACCCATCAGAATTAATGAAATGAACTAGTAGTACTCCACCACATAAGTTATGAGGGGTAAAGCAACGGAAAAAGGTAGGTTGGGTTGAACCTAGTGAAACCCAACACCCGCGTTGGGTTGCGCTCCGCTTAACCCAACCTACGGAGCAACTTCCTAACCCCGCAAAATTAATGTGGTTGAGTAGTAGTACTCGACCACATTAATATATGAAGGTATTTGGGAGCATCCCAATTTTGCAAAAAGCCCTCAGACTATAAGTCTGGGCTAATAGATAAAGCCCATCTTTGTGGACTAAAAAAACCCTTAGCCCACAAAGGTGGGCTTTGTTAATATAGCCGTTCCCATAAGCGGGTGTTGGGAAAAACATTTGTTTCTGCATTGGGATGCTCCCAGGTATTTACCCCGCAGAAATAACTCCTTACTCCTTACTTGCTACTCCAAATCTTAGTAATGCCGAATCACCTCAGCAATAGACCAAGCTTGAGCGACTGCTCCTTTTGGATAATGTGGTTCATCACCATCAAAAATTTCTGAGACTGATTCAAGACAAGCATCTGATAAAAAATGCTGTATTAGCGGTTCCCAATCAAAAGGTAGCGCTTCGTCTTTATGAAAACGCTGCCAAGCTCGGATGAAAGGACCAATTAACCAACTCCAAACAGTACCTTGATGATAAGCACTGTCGCGACTTGCAGAATCTCCTTTGTATTTACCGATATATTCGGGGTCCGAAGGTTCAAGAGAGCGAAGACCGTAGGGAGTAAGTAAGCTTTTTGAAGCTTGTTCTAGTACTTGATAGCCTTGCTGACCAGAAAAGCCACAATGGGTTAATGAAAGAGCTAAAACAGCATTCGGTCTAATTTGAGAATTGCGACGGTCATCAGGTTCAATGGTGTCGTATAAATAGCAAGCTTTGGGATTCCAAAATTTTTGCAGCGACTGCTTGACCTGTTGCCCTTGCTGAGTGTATCGTCGGGCTTGATTGGCCAAACGCGTTCCCTCTTCACCAAAATGCTGCTCGCTTAAAATTTCTGCCCATCGTGAAGCCCAGCATAAAGCAGAGTACCATAAAGCGTTAATTTCTACCGGTTTGCCGCGACGAGGAGTTACGGGGACACCTTCGACGACTGCATCCATCCAAGTAAGAGCTACACCGGGAGCATCCCAACTCAATAAGCCATCAGTAGAATCCACATTGATGTTGTAATTAGTTCCACCAACAAATGCTTTATAAATTTTCCTGACTATAGGATATTGTTCTGCTAAAAATTCCCAATCTTTGGTAGCTTCTAAGTAAATTCCCAGAGTTTCAATCCACCATAATGTTGCATCTATACTATTGTAAAAAGGCTCGCCACCAGCATCAGGAAATGCGTTAGGAATTAAACCTTGACGACAGTAATATCCAAAAGTTCTTAATAATCCTTTGGCTATTTCAAAGCGCTGTGGAACTATGGCCAAACCTGGTAGAGCAATTAAAGTATCGCGTCCCCAATCATTAAACCAGTGATACCCAGCAATTACCGTCGGACCTTCAATTGAAGCTCGGTAAACTATAAACTGGTCGCTTGCCTCTAGTAGCTTTTGCCGGATTATCTCTTTTGTAGGGAGAGAGGGGGAGGAGGAAGAAAAATTTAAACTACTCCCTCCGCTTCCTCCGCTCTCTTCCTCTTCCCATCCAAAAATTTCTGATAACCTTTTTTGTTCTGCTAATATTTCTCGGTTAAAGCTTTCGCAATTAAGAGCAATATTGGATTCATCGCAAAAACCTAGCTGAGCTTCTATGGTCACCGTATCTCCCGATTCCAGAACAATACTTAAATAACCAGGACTATAAAGGTCTTCTTTATCGCATAATCCTCGTCGAGTTTCTTCTGGTAAACCATAGTTCCAATACCAAATACCGCTCGATTGGTAGGTTCCTTTACTCCAGCGTAAATGCCAAGGTGTACCATAATCCCCCGTTTTTTTCGATTGCAAACAAAGTTGCCCTTTTTTTACCAATTGTGAAAACTGTAACTGAGAACTTCCTTTTTGCTGATGATGAAAATCGCGGTCTCCAACCAACAATCTCAATCTTAAAACAGCGGTATCATCACCTTGATAACGATACTGAATCAATACGCGGTTTCGATAAGGGGTTTGATGAGTACTAAGTGTTGATTCACCAAAACCTTCTATATCCTTATAGTTTTCTCCATATTCTTGTAACCCGTATGGCATAAAGACTTGCCTGCTCAATTGCCAGCCTTCCATACCCCAAATCCATTTTGGAACTGGGTTAATGTCAAAAGAGCGTAACAACTTATAGCCCTGCGGTTCTATTTGACCGCTAGCCCAA
This sequence comes from Calothrix parasitica NIES-267, assembly GCF_002368095.1. Classification (GTDB taxonomy): domain Bacteria; phylum Cyanobacteriota; class Cyanobacteriia; order Cyanobacteriales; family Nostocaceae; genus Rivularia; species Rivularia parasitica. Next base: position 4,550,268 of record NZ_AP018227.1, read on the forward strand.
AAATTAGTCCCCAATGCCACGACTCTATTAGTTAGCTCCAAGCTAGCTTCTAGATGCGACATCAGTAAAGTACGCCCTGAAGGTGGACAAGTTGCGGCAAACAACCAACCATGGTATGCACGAGTGCGGACATCAGAAACTGTGCCGCTTGCAAAACTTCCTAAGCCATTTGTCAACAGCCATTCCCGAGTATCTAAATCTCCCATTTCCAAACGAGAAATCGTTATGATTATGATATTATTTGTAACAGTTCGTAATTAAATAATCAAAGCGTAGAATCTTTGAAGGTTATTAATGACCCACGACTTAAAGTTAAGGGCTTCTAGCCAAAAATCTTAGCATCGTTCGACTTAGTGCTTCGAGTAGTAAATTGAGAGTAGCCCGCTAAATTTCATGCCAGTGAATGCTCCTGCTAGTTCGTTGCTTTACTACTCCGATAGTTACCGACTCTAAATATCGTCGTTCAGCTAACTTTATCATTATTATTGCGGACTAACTATCCATTGGAAATACGCGGTACGGCAAAAGCACCGTTGTGTTTTTCCTCCTAGAACTAAAAAGCCTGATTTTCTAAGCTAATCATATTTTAGACATGAAAATCAGCAATATTGCCAAAATTCAAAAGTCAAAATTATAGTCCCGAGGAGAATTAATCATAATGCCCCTTACTTATTCATCAGAAGGATGCCTCCGTGTAGGTCAACAGGCTCCAGATTTTACAGCCACAGCCGTGGTAGACCAAGAATTCAAAACAGTTAAGCTTTCCGACTATCGCGGTAAGTACACCGTTCTGTTTTTCTATCCTTTAGATTTTACTTTTGTTTGCCCTACTGAGATTACAGCTTTTAGCGACCGTTACGAAGAATTTAAAAAGCTTAATACTGAGGTACTTGGTGTTTCCGTTGACAGCGAATTTTCTCACTTAGCATGGATTCAAACCGACCGTAAAGCTGGTGGAGTGGGCGACCTGAATTATCCTTTAGTATCGGATATAAAGAAAGAAGTTAGCGCTGCTTATAACGTGCTAGACCCAGAAGCAGGTGTTGCTTTGCGCGGTTTGTTCATTATTGACAAAGATGGGGTTATACAGCACGCTACCATCAATAACTTGTCTTTTGGTCGTAACGTAGAAGAGACATTACGGACATTACAAGCTATTCAGTACGTCCAATCTCACCCTGACGAAGTTTGTCCTGCTGGTTGGCAACCCGGCGACCAAACAATGAATCCCGACCCAGTTAAATCAAAGGTGTATTTCTCCGCAATTTAGATTTCTGGCGATTAATTGAAGTGTGGTTAGTGGCAATTTTTGTTGCAATTAACCACATTTTGATTATAGGTAAAAAAGGGATTAGGGAGTAGCGAGTAATGAGTAATGAGTAATGAGTAATGAGTAATGAGTAATGAGTAGGAAATACTATAAATAATTTGTAAATTTGACAGCTAATATTTTTATAAATAGCTTGATATAGGTTGAGATGAAACTTAAATTTAACAGCAATTACGTTAATAAAGTTGTGATTACAAGCAAAACGTTCAATTAACATTGATTGTAGATTTTATATATAATTTCCTATTCCCTAACCATTACTTATTAATCATTACTCATTACTCTCTATCTTAAAAAACAATATTATATCTAATTACTAAAATGTTAACTTCAACTGATTTTAGCGGCTTATTTAACAAGCGTTTTTTAGATAATTTTTTCCCAATTCCAGCAGACAGTAGTTTGCAATTGGGACAGTTAACACCCCAGTTTATACTTCCGGATATTACAAATGGTAGCTTGGTAAAATTATCGGATTATCAAAGCAAGCAACCAGTTATCGTATTATTAACTCGAATATTTACAGAAAAGCAATACTGTCCATTTTGTTTTCCTCATATCAAAGCTTTGAATGAAAACTACGAGCAGTTTAAGAATCGAGGAGTAGAACTATTACTAATTACAAGTACTGACGAGCGTCAAAGTCAAATAGTTGTTAAAGATTTAAGCTTAAAAATGCCGTTGCTGAGCGACCCTAGCTGTAAAATATTTCGCGATTATGGAGTTGGACAAGCATTAGGTGCGCCTTTACCGGCACAATTTATTTTAGATAAACAAGGAAAACTGACTTATAAACATTTATTTTCTTTTCTAGACCATAACGCTAGTGTAGAAACATTGCTTTCTTTTATTGATGCTAATTTAATGAATGAGTAATTGGTAATTGATAATTGACTAGGGAGCATCCCAAATGTGGAAAAATATAATTTGTCATTGCGAGCGTAATGAAATGAAGCGAAGCAATCGCAATAACTAGACTTTGCGATTGCTTCATTCCGCTTCGCTGCATTCGCAATGACAATCAATATTTTGGTAAAGTTGCAAAATTGGGATGCTCCCATTGACTATGCAAGAATTATCATCTCAAATATAAAAATTATTTACTAATATCGTCTTTTTTTTGCTCTGCTCCCTACTATATCTTGCAGGACTACTGAATTAACATACCAATTACGGAAGAGACATATTTTTGATTTTATTTCTCAAAAAAAGAGTAGGCAGAACCTACTCTAACTATCTTTAAATAATAATTACAACTTGAATTTATGTAAATTACTGCGGGGTTTGAAGGTGCGAATATCTCGAATTTTTTCATAATATTCCCGTTCTTGGTTGCTAATATCTTTCGGTGTAGCAATAGCAATTTTAACTAACTGGTCAGTGCGACCTCCTTTGGGATTTCTCCAACCTTTTCCCCGCAATCGCAAAGTTTGACCAGAACGTATTCCGGGAGGAAGCTTGACATCGACCATACCGTCTGGTGTGGGAACTTCGATAGTTCCTCCTAATACAGCTTCGTCAGGAGTAATTTCGACTTCACATAGCAAATTATCGCCGTCAAATTTGAAAAACGGGTGGTTTCCAAGCTCAACTACTAAATATAAATCACCGCGTTTTTGATTTAAGGGACTAACTGGTCCTTTACCTTTTACTCTTAAGCGACTACCAGTTTTTGCACCAGCGGGTATACGAACATCAATCGTTTCACTTCCTAAATTAAACCGCTTTTGTACGCCGTTAAAAGCTTCTGCATAAGTTAAAGTAATAGTGGCTTCGCTATCTTGAGCCGCACCTCTGCCCATATCTTGGAAACCACCAAAGTCGTTAAATCCACCGTACCCACCTGCACCAGGTGAAGTTCGGTAGGAATAACTTTGTCCTCCTCCACGGTTTCCACCACCAAAACGTCCTAATAATTCATTAATAAAATCATCAAAGCTGCTGTACTGGCCAAAATCAAAACCATTCATATCTACACCAGCACCACCACCACCAGCACCAGCACCACCGGGAAAACCTCCAGCTTGTTTCCAGTATTGCCCAAACTGATCGTACTTCTGACGTTTTTCGGGGTCTGATAATACTTCGTATGCTTCGTTAACTTCCTTGAAACGTGCTTCGGCTTGTTTATTACCTTGATTTACATCAGGATGATATTTGCGGGCTAATTTACGAAAAGCTTTTTTAATATCTTCTTGAGAAGCGCCTTTATTTACTCCCAAAATTTGATAATAATCTTTGAAGTCGGTTGCAGCCATCTACTACTAGCCTCCCTTACGGTGTATTTCCAATAATGCTTTCTATGTATAAATTGAGTTGATATACCGCCCAAACTGTAATTGCGGACATTCGTACTCTTACTTTAAATTAACAAACATTAAACGATAGTTAGGTGCGGTTCTTGCTAGTCACGAGCGGGGAAATTTCCGTACTATTCAAGGTGAAAACATCAAAATTGAAGGGTTTATGTTGGCTGCTTGAGTCCAACAAGCTTTTAAATATGGAAAGGTACGAAATCCCCCCTTAAAGAAGAAGGGGGGTTAGCGGAATTTAAATGAACTACCTACTGCCGATACTTAATGGTAAAGAGTGATATTTATTTCCCTTGTACCTAAAAATCCACTTAGAGATTAAAAAAAGCTTTTAAGTGTTAGTTGTTTGCTAACGGCTTTTATCCTATGGGAATTTCCATTTTATTAATGACTATTAATTAAATGACTGTTCCATCTGCTATCACAGCATTTTTGAGTACGACTATGATACCGCTGCGGATGTAGAAGCCTTTTTCTTCACGGTCGGCTTCTTGAACGTTATCTTTATTGATAATTTGTACGTCGCAACCGATGCTAGCATTTTTGTCAATAATGGCGCGGCGAACTGTGGTGTTCGCTCCTATACCTAAGCTTGTAGGTCCATCGGTACAATCAGATTGACGCTCGGCAAAAGGCTGATAATAATCCGCTCCCATAATCAACGTATCTTCGATATTGCATCCAGATTCAACTCGCGATCGCACTCCTAAAACAGAATTAACAATGCGGCAATCTTTGAGGATACAACCTTCTCCAATCATTGACTGTGCTATTTGGCAATTTAATAGCTTAGTGGGGGGTAGATAGCGAGAACGGGTGTAAATAGGTGCTTCTTCATCATAGAAGCTAAAAGGTGGTGCTGGTTGCTGAGTTAGTGTCAAATTTGAATTGTAAAAGGCTTCAATGGTACCAATATCTTCCCAATAGTCATCAAACAAGAAAGCCTGAACGTTGTACTTGTCTAATGCAGCAGGAAGAATTTCCTTACCAAAATCGGTTTGGTCTTTGGAATGATTTAGCAAGTCAAGTAAAACTTGTTTTTTAAACACATAAATTCCCATTGAGGCAATGTATGGCTTTTCTTTGGCTTGGTCTGCATCCAATCCCAATACACTTGTATCAACAGCCATTTGCTTTAAAGCATCACCTTTGGGTTTTTCGCTGAAGTCTATTATTTTGCCAGTATCATCAATTTTGATTAAACCAAAAGCGGAAGCTCCACGTTCATCCATCGGAACCACGGATAAAGTCACATCAGCTCCTGTTTCACGGTGACGTTCGATAAATTGACGGTAGTCCATCCGATAAAGATGGTCACCTGATAGAATCAAATACTCATCTATATCCCAGTCTTCAAAAAGCCATAGATATTGACGCACCGCATCGGCTGTACCTTGGAACCAGCTAGAACTGCTTGGAGTTTTCTGTGGAGCAAGGACTTCCACGAAACCTTCAGTAAAGCCAGCAAAACTGTAAGTACGACCAAGGTGACGGTTTAAGGAAGCCGAATTGAACTGCGTTAAAACATAAATTTTAAATATTTCTGAATTGATACAGTTACTAACCGGAATATCTATTAAACGATATTTTCCAGCCAAGGGTACTGCTGGTTTAGCGCGGAATTTTGTTAGCGGATAAAGACGGGTGCCTGCACCACCACCAAGAATGATACCTAAAACTTTTTTCATTTATATTTCTCCAGACTGCCTTGAAGCTCTCACTAATCAGTTTATGACTGTGTGTGACAGCTCGCACGGGGAAATTAAAGATTAAGGTAAGTTAAAGAAAACACTTGAAAACACTATTAATGTAGTGAAAATAAGACTTTTAATAATTCTTTCAATAATTTGAGAATAGAAAAGAATGTATCGTCTAGGACATTACATATCATCAAGCAGCTACACCCGCACTTTAATCCCCACTTACCAAATGCAATTGCTGAGAAAGCTTCAGAGACTTCACCCAAGGTTGTTCTGAAAGCTGAGAAACTGCATTTGATGAAAGCGTTGCTGTAAACACATTTCTTTTAGCCGTAATATCACTGACACCAAAACTTTCTAAAAGAGCAATTGCTTTTGAGTCTATAGGTAATTCAATATGAATAAAGACTACTAAACAAGGTCTTGATTGGTCTTGAATATTTTTCAGTGCCAATATAAGAGCGATATCTAGCTTACTATAGTTCATAAACTGTTAAATGATTGAGGGGCAGGTAATAGTAATCTTACTTGCCCCGTTCCAAGCCTATCAAGTATAAAGCTAATTCCTATCCATCTTTATATAGGTCTTAATTCGATTGATAGGCTTAAAAATTTGAGATTTTGGATTTTAGATTTTGCGGAAACAGCAAGGGGGAGATGTTCCGAACGTCAAAGTTTTCAAGACAGATTTTGGGTTAAAAATCGGGAATTAGGAGTGAGGAGTGAGGAACAAGAAATTGACAATTCAAGGGTTTTGGGTTTTGATTTTGTCTCTAGAATCGAGAATTATGATTATATTCCCTTATATTCCCTTCCCTTCCCTTACTAGACATAGACAATTCTATTTCTACCCCACTCCTAATTCCCAAAATCTACAGATTTCCGGTGTTAATCAACCCAAATCCCCATTTTTTATCAAATGTTCCTGTTTCCTTTCCGGGGATGGAACTATTTTTGTAAAGTAATTCTTTCAAAGCTTGGGGGTCGAGTTTGGGATTGCGCTGCAATAGTAGTGCTACTAATCCAGTAACAAAAGGTGTGGCCATACTGGTACCTGCTAAGGCTACAAACTTGGGATTAATAATCATCGACCTATCCAAATTCGCATCGCTAGAAAGAGCTGAAACTATCATTGCTCCCGGTGCTGCAATATCCGGTTTCTGAGCATCATTCCGTAAAGGTCCTTCGCTACTAAATTCGGAAATAGTATCTAGCTCCAAACCCATTTCTCGTTCTTTACCATCTATATCAGTATACTTAGCTTTTGTGGTATATGAAGCAACGGTAACGGCGCTTGCGGCACATCCGGGAGAGCCAATTTTCACCGAATCAGCGATACTTTTGCCTGTAAAAAATACTGAACTCACATCATCCAAAGTCCAAACGTCTACACGGGTTTCTTTTGATGATTTATTACGTAACCGTAACTGCCAAACACCTCCGGGAACCGGCTGATTAAACTGTCCTTCTCCAGTACCGCGAATCTGTACGAAGAAATTATAATCGCCATTCATTGGGTCTTTTCCCGGCGTTACTATTTCGACCAACGCATCCGATAAATTATATTCTTGCGCTGGATTATCATCAGTAATAATCGGCTGAAAAGGTGTAACAAAACCGTTGGGACTCCGTACCGAAACTTCTAACTCAGAATCTCTGGAATACCAACCGTTCAGCCATACTATTCCGACTTGGTTTAATGGTGCAGAAAAACGCATGGTACTCATCTCACCACTAGGAACAATGGTTTGACCGTGAATATTGTCATTACCTTCGTTACCAGCAGCAGCACATACAATTCTTCCCGAACCAGTTTCACTATCGATAATTTTTGAGAGAGAATCCGTGCCATCGTGACCGTCAGCATGTCCCCCCAAACTGAGATTAACTACAGCTGGAAGTCCCATCTCGCTAGCTACTCGAAAAACATAGCGAACCGCATCAGCGATATGAGCATCTTGTAAATCAGTTTTGACAATAATAAATTCTGCTTCTGGGGCTACTCCGCAAAATTCGTTATCGGAACCTCCAGCAATTCCAGCAACATGAGTCCCGTGTCCGTCAGTATCGAGAGACATTGCTAAATGTTTATCGGTTAGTTCGGCTCCATAGTCACCTTCGGAAACACCATTTCCCGATAATGTCTGATCCCAAACCCGTAAAACGCGTCCTGCGAAAGCAGGATGGGCTGAATCAATACCGCTATCTATAATGCCGATAATTACACCTTTACCGCTTAATTGCGATTTTTGTTGCTTAAACTGCGGTAAATCTACTTTTTCCGGTGCAACATCCATCCGCCAATGTAATTTCCGCGATGGTTTAATACGTTCAACTGCTGGCTCTTCGGACAAACGGGCTAAACTTGCAATAGGTAAAAAAGCCGTTCTTACTTTACCTCTATTTTGATTGATTTTAATACCGTACTCAGATAAATGACTCAAGTCTGCTTGTTCGTCACAGTATATAAATACTACGCTACGAATTGGCTTCAAATTACTTCTAGGAGAAACTATACCAAGCGAACGTCTGTGAGTTACTAATGCTTGACTTCCTTCTCTGTGATAGTCCTCATAAGCTAACAATATTCCAGGAGAAAGTTTTTCGTGTCTCATATTAACCTCTATTTAACTTTAAGTGCTGCAAGATTCTACCAGGATAAGTCGTGTAAAACACATTCCTTACAAGTCTTTTTCATGTTTGATTGTTGAATGAGAGGATAGCGATATTTTCCTACAATCAAAAAAATAACTTGTATTAGCAGATCGACGATTTCATGGCAATTAAGCTAGAAACTCTTTTATGTCAGAACACCCGCAGAAAAATACACAATATCACTTGTGGATTACAGATAATCGAATAAAATGAGGTGTTAGAGCCTAGACTTGGTGATTAGTTCCAGTTTTTTTCTATGTAAGAAAGAATATTGGGACAATTTTATGATTTACTCAAAGGTAATTCGTTATTTACCATTTGAAAAATTGGGGTTTTACTGATTAGCCTTTATCCGAATCATAGTTACATTGAGAATATGAAACCAATAGACATTGATTAAATACGAGCAATGATGTGCAGGTTTAAAGTTTTATGCAGAGACAGAAGCTATTGCTAAATACTTTTAAGGAATAATATTAGCCAAAGAAATATTTTTATTAGATACACTGGCAGGGGAGAAATTTTATTATTTTGGGTAATAGTTGCATTATTTAACTATCGCAACATTTCTTATTGTCTAAGTTTAAAGAATAATGCTTTCTTCAGTATGCCAGCATAAAACATGAATATATTTAGTTTTAAATATTACATACTACTTTAAATTATATTTGTTTCTCCAGAGCTATATTCATCCAGGTATCTTCTTAGGCAACTTGTTTAAAGCTACTCATAAAGGATAAGCAACAATCTATCTAAAGTTGGATACTTCAGTATTTTCTCTATGTGCAATTGTATCTCTAATTTGTTACACTTTTTGTCAAAGATTGTGATTCACTTATTCCAGGTTGGTATTGAATTAAATTAAACCGTAATGCTTCATAGTCAAAAGCTGTAAGTTTAATTTGCCGTCATTATATTGATTTTTTTCAAAACCATATTAATGTAAATGCTCGGATATTTAGACAAAAATCTTAGTCTATCAGATAGCAACTAACTGAAATAATTGTTAAAAAAAGCTAAAAAAGCCACAATACTTTTCTTGATTTTGTTACCACAGGTAAAGTAAATAGTCGTTTGAATGTATCGCAAAGCGATTGAAAAAAAATCAGATATAATATTGCGGAATGCCATTGATGATTGGAAAAATGCAATTGAAAAATTAAATAATTATAGTTATGCTAAGAAAAGAGATGCAGAATATGAGAAAAACACAAAGCCCTAACTATTTAGGTCATGTAAATTGATTATTAATATGAGTACAATATTTTCCAAGTTTAACTTCATCGAATATAATTCAATAATGTAACTTCAAAGTATTTGATTCTAATTTATTAATTAAATCCTAATAAGTTTAAATCAAATTATGCATATTTGTATTATCGCAATCAGAAAAAATTAAGAATAAAATAATCAGTAAGTAATTTCTTTTAATTCTTAATCTTAGACTAATCAAAATATCGAGTATTAACTGCCATAAGTAAGTACCATAAGACTACTAATGGTTGGTTCATTTACCTGCTTGGGAGCGAGACTGGTGTGTTACTACATGAAAAAAGATAAATTACAAACACTACTCAAGCTGAAAAAGGCAAATCGACAAATTCCCTGTCGAATTTCCCAAAATAATTTACCAGCAACTTGTAACGATAATATTAATCGAGTTTCTCACATTTATAACGAGATACTATTTAAAACGGATAGTTCGGGAAAATGGACATTTCTGAGTCCAATCTGGCATGAATTAACTGGGTTTAGTGTTGCAGAAAGTATTGGTAAAAGCTTTCTAGATTATGTTCATCCCGGCGAACTTTTACAAAACTTAGAGTTATTTGAAATTCTCAAGAAGCGACAGTTAGAAGAAAGCGTATACAAAACTCGTTACAAAACTAGTTACGGGAATGTTTGTCTTGTAAAAAGTCGCATACAAACTTTGTTAGATGATCAAGGACAAATGATTGGGACTTCTGGAACGCTGGAACTAATTGGTTTTGAAAATCAATCAGGATGTGATGTTAGCGAGCTAAATCAGGTCAGTAATCAAGATGATTTAGAAGTGGTTATTCAAAATAATCAAGCTTACCTCGAAGCACTTATTAATATAGAAACTGCTTTGCAGAAGTTTGATGGTACTGACGAATGTTATGAAAAAATTCTGTCAATTTTAGGATTGGTTTATCAGCCAAGTAGAATTTATATATGCGAACATCATCAATCCAAAAATGATGAATTTTTAATTAATCAAAAAGCTGAGTGGTACGATAGTAAATTTTTATCTAAAGCTAATAAGTTATCTTTGGAAAATAAGTCAATTGCAGAAGTTTTTCCTAATTTGGCACAGAGATTATTTAGTGGTGATATTATTTGGAGTAATTGGACAGAAGCGAATCTTGAAGAAAGAAAGTTTTTGGAAGCGAGGGGAATTGTCTCACTCTTACTTTTTCCTATCAAAGTTCAAGGTAATTTATTCGGTTTTATTGGATTAGAAGATTGTATAGAAGAAAGAGTTTGGCAAACGGCAGAAATTAATTTTCTGCAAGCTACAGTTTATGCTATTTCTCTTGCTTGCAAAAACTTAATTGCAAAAGAGTGCCTAAATAAGACTATTGAAGAATGTAAAAGTTTAAGCTCAGAATTAGAAGCAAAGGTCAATCAGCATACAGTTGAATTGCAGCAGGAAATTATTAAAAATAAGTCCATACACAAAGAACTAGAAAAATCTCTTTCTCTACAACAAACAATATTAGAAACTACTGCTGACGGTCTTTTGTTTGTAGACGCTAAAGGTTCAATTTCAGGTTATAACCACAAGCTTGTACAAATGTGGGGTATCCCTCAATCACTGATTAAATCTGGTGACTATAAACGAGTATTAGAGTTTGTAAGCAATCAGCTAAAAGACCCTGACGAATATTTTACTTTTACTTTACAGCTTGAAGCTTATCCCAATGCTGAAATTTACGATTGGATTGAATTCAAGGATGGGAGAACATTTGAACGTTACTCGCAACCCCAATACATTGGTAGTGAAATTGTAGGTAGAGTATGGAGTTTTCGTGATATCAGCGAACGCTTTCAAGCAGAAGCAAAAATACGTCATCAAGCGAACCACGACCTGCTAACAAATTTACCCAATCGGATGCAGTTTTCCGGAAGATTGTTGGAGTCTCTAATCAAGGCTAATTTGAATAAAAGTAAATTAGCTGTATGTTTCCTAGATTTAGATAGATTTAAAACTATCAACGAGACATTAGGTCATAAGATTGGTGACAAATTGTTGAAAGGGGTTGCTTTACGTTTAAATAGGTGTCTGCGTTCGAGCGATACAGTTGCTCGCTGGGGGGGAGATGAATTCACTTTGCTTTTATCTGAAATCAATGATACGCAAGATGCTGCTCGTATTGCTGAAGAAATTTTAAATGCTTTAAAACCAGCATTTTTGATAGAAAATCATCTTTTGCATATCAGCGCTAGTATCGGAATTGCTGTTTATCCCGACCACGGACAAGATGGAGAAACTTTAATTAAAAATGCCGATGCAGCGTTAAATCGTGCGAAGTTGGAAGGAAGAAATCACTATCAAATTTATAATTCAACTATTAATTCTGAAGCTTCAGAATTACTTAGTTTAGAAAATAGCTTGCATTATGCTTTAGAACGCAACGAATTAAGGCTATATTATCAACCCCAAGTCGATATTAGTACGGGAGAAATTTGTAAATTTGAAGCATTGCTACGTTGGCAACATCCACAATATGGTTTAATTCCTCCTAGTAAATTTATTCCTATTGCTGAAGAAACTGGACTAATTGTACCTATCAGTGAATGGGTTTTAAGAACTGCTTGCACTCAAAATAAAATTTGGCAGAATATTCTGGGTAATTCCGGAGTCGGAGTAGCAGTTAATTTATCTCCGAGACAATTCCAGCAGCCAAACTTAGTTAATACCGTGCGACGTATATTAACAGAGACTCAGCTATCTCCTAAATATCTTGAACTGGAAATTACAGAAAGTGCTGCAATGCAAAATGTTGATTTCACGAAAGAAATTTTAACCGAACTGTATAGCATGGGTGTTTCCATATCTATAGATGATTTTGGAACCGGATATTGTTCATTTAGTTATCTCAAACAGTTCCCAATTCACTGTTTGAAGATTGATAGGTCTTTTGTGCAAGATTTGACTAAGGATACTAACGATGCGGCAATTATTACAGCAATGATTGCTCTAGCACATGGACTACATTTTTCAGTTGTTGCTGAAGGTGTAGAAACCCAAGAACAACGAAATTTATTAAATATGTTGGAATGCGAATTAATGCAGGGGAATCTTTTCAGTCCTGCTGTTTGCGCTCAAGAAGCTACAGAATTACTATTAAATTCTAAATCACAATTGATTGATACATCGGTTTTGGCTGCTTAAGAACATCGAAAGATGATAGGTAAAAAGTTTGTATAACATTCCTAAATCATTTGTGAGATTTGAGAAACCCGATTTTTCCAAAAAACCGGGTTTCTGACATCTATCTTTCTCACGACTCATATAGGATTGCTATAGTAAGAGTTTTAACTCTTAGATTGAGGATTAAAATCCTCACTACGAACTCTTGAGTAGTTCAAATACAACTTCACCAAGTCGTAATTGTTGAATTTAATTGAATTTGATGAGTTTTGAGATTTCCCAACCGAACAATCTCTCGACTATAAATTCATCTGATATTTTGGTGAAATATTTATTAAATATATCGATACATATTACTTTACTTCTCTCAATCTTTCGCAATGTTCTGACCGCTTATTGATGCTATTATCAATAGTCCAACAGCAGTATAGGAGTTACAGTATGTAACATACTATTTGTAGGCTGGCGAAAGTAATTGAAACTTTTATTTATACTGGGTTAAAGCTTGATAACTCGTTGTTTTTTTGTAGTACGCAATCTGTTTTTAAAGACTTTTTTCTAGAATTTACAAAAAAAATTGGATTGCTATTTACATAAGTATATATTAGGCAATTATCTATTTGATTTAGATACTACATTTGTGAGATATTTATAGGTTTTGCTTGGGAAGATAATTTTTCTTGTGACCGAGTCGGAAAAACTGTTGTGTTGAATTGATATTGATGTTTCCTTCCTGGTAGAAGATTGGAACTTAGGAATTAAAAAAGATTCAAATTAGATTAAGCAGTCCATCGAGGAGATAAAGGTGGAGTAATTGAAAGTGGAGAAATTGTTCTGGACTCTACTTTACATCTACCTTTGCGTAGCGATATGCTTTCGGGTTAAAAGGTTCCTTTATTCTTCCGATATTTTATCGAAAAATATTATGGCTCAATCGAACGAATCATCCCAAAAACCGAGTGCGATTAATTTAGTTTTTGTGGGTTTTATTGCAGTTGCGATTATTTTTGCAGCTTATACAAATAAAATGGAAGCTGTTACCAAAGCAAGTTTTGAGTCAGCGAAAACTGCTGTTGGTATAGCGATTGAATTAATTGGAGTTATGGCTCTGTGGTTGGGATTAGTCAGGGTTTTGGAAGCGGGTGGTTTGATGTATACCATCGCAAAATATCTTAAACCTTTAATGGTAAGACTATTTCCTGATGTTCCAGAAACTCACCCAGCAATGGGAGCTATTATTCTCAATATTTCTGCGAATATGTTAGGTCTAGGAAATGCAGCCACACCTTTTGGAATTAAAGCAATGGTTGAGCTGAATAAAATTAATCCCTTGAAAGGAACTGCGACTAATGCGATGTGTTTATTTTTAGCAATCAACACTTCTAGCGTTACTTTACTACCTTTAAACGTAATTGGAATCAGGGCTGCGGCTAATAGTCAAAACCCGGCAGCAATTTGGATACCAACTTTAATCGCGACTTTATGTTCTACATTGGTTGGAGTTTCTGTAGCTTCGTGGCTGGGTAAAAGAAGTAAAAAATTAGAAACAGCGCCGTTAGAAGAATCAAATTCGATTTCGGGTGCAGATAATTGGGAAGTAGAATCTGAGGAAATAGAAGGGGAAGCAGAAGGATATAAAGAGCCAGATTATTCCCATTTGCTATATCCCGCAGGTACAGCTTCAAAACTGTTTGCTTGGTTGTTCATTTTAGGATTTCTGGGAAGTTGGATTTATGGTGTAGATAAAGCTGGTAATCTTGCTGGATTTTTTAATAAAGATTTTCTTTCTCACTGGTTGATGCCAGCTTTAATATTATTAATTATTGCTTATGGGGTGGGAAGAGGAGTAAAAATTTATGAAGCAGTTACCGAAGGAGCGAAACAAGGATTTGGGATTGCAATTAGCGTTATTCCATTTTTGGTGGCTATTTTAGTTGCAATGGGAATGTTTCGAGCATCGGGAGCAATGGATGTCATTGCTAAAGTTTTAAATCCGATTACTAGTTTGATTCAACTTCCAGCAGAAGTATTACCAATGGCTTTAATACGTCCCCTTTCTGGAAGTGGTGCATCTGGAATTATGACTAAATTAGTTCAAGACGCACCGGATTCCTATAGTGCTTTCGTCGCTTCAACCATGATGGGAAGTACGGAAACAACTTTTTATGTTCTTGCAGTTTACTTTGGTGCGGTGGGAATTACTCGCATTCGTCACGCTTTGGTTGCTGCTTTATTAGCCGATGCAACTGGATTGATTGCTGCTTGTTTTCTTTCTTCTATATTTTTTAATTTATAGAATTGGGGAATTGGGGAATTGGGAATTGGGGAAAAACCTTACTAGATGCAAAGAGCCTAGGAATTAGTTTATCAAAGAGTATTGTAAATACGACGACAGCAGGATAATCAAGCGGAAATTGCTCAGTTTATTGGTTGGAAACCTTCCAAGGATATTTTGTTAATTTTTAACTTCTAGCTTTAAATAAATAATCGACTTGAGAAGCTTTTTCATCTAAATCGTAGTAATCGGAAATATAGGAATTGATTTCTTGAAAAGATTTTTCGTTGAGACATTCAATCAACATAAATTCGGGTCGGTATTTATTAAAATCCAATCCTTGTAAAGCATTTAATTCAAAACCTTCGACATCGAGGGAGAAGAAATCGATTTTATTTTTACTTATATTGGCTTCATCAAGGATAGAAGTTAAAGTTCTGGCCCGAACCTTGATTGAGTAAGGAGTAAAACCCAATTTTCTTCCGGCAAAAGCAACACGTTCGGATTCGATATTATTATCATCGAAAGCACCTTTGACTAAGGACATAGTATGACCGTACATCATTTCAATTTCAGGCTCTGGGAAATCGGAAGAGACTAAAGCACAGTTGAAAACTTGTGAATTTGGTCTTTCTTTGACGCATTCTTGGTAGAGGTGGGGAATTGGTTCGATTAAGATTCCCTTCCAGTTTCGGAAGCGTTCTAGATAATAGGTGTTGCTTTCAGAGAAACCGTTATTTGCTCCAACTTCGATAAAAAAGCCATTTTGAGATAAATATTTTTCGATGAATTTTCCGACTCCGCGACGATAAGGACGGGAATAGCGTTCGCTTCCGAGGAATTCAAATAGATATCGGCGGTATTTGGTAGTGGTGTTTTGCAAGTTTTGGGAATTGAGCATGGGATAGGAAAAAAATTGCGTTCGCGAAGGCAGGACTATTATAAATCAGGGAATATATGGTATTTGTGATGATGATGCAAGCAATAAAGTATCCTAGCTGGAAATTAGATTACTAGCTAGGACATTGATAAAGTTAAATTTTTATTTATCTTGGTGTATTTTCTGTTTTTGATATAGCTAATAGTTAAAATTGACAGAAATTATCTTTCTTTAGAGGACAAGTTTTGTTTGCGATAGAATTGTTCTCTAAATCAAGCCACATTAACTCAGTTAAATTAGAAAGCGATTTGATATCGCTGATTTCATTTTTACTAAGATAAAGATGCGATAAATTAGTTAACTTAGAAAGCGGTTTGACATCACTTATTTTGTTTTGCATGAGTTCAAGAATGACCAAATTAGTTAAATTAGAAAGCGGTTTGACATTGCTGATTTTATTTTTATTAAGCCGAAGCGAAGTCAAATTAGTCAATTTGGAAAGCGGTTTGACATTGCTAATTTGATTTTGGTCAAGCCCAATTCTATTCAAATTAGTTAAATTAGAAAGCGGTTTGATGCTGCTTATTTTATTTTCAAAAAGCCAAAGCGAAGTCAAATTAGTTAAATTTGCAAGCGGCTGCAAGTTACTTATCTCGTTAACTCTAAGAGTTAGCTCGGTTAAATTAGTTAAATTCGCAAGGGGTTTTATGTCACTTATTTTGTTATAGCTAACGTCTAGGTTGGTTAAATTAGTTAAATTTTCCAGAGGCTGCAAATTACTTATTTCGTTATCTCTAAAATCTAGGTTGGTTAAATTAGTTAAATTCGCGAGAGGTTGCAAGTTAGTTATTTTATTATCGTCAAGACCAAGGTTGGTTAAATTAGTTAAATTTGCAAGAGGTTGTAAGTTACTTATTTCATTCAAGCCAAGCTCCAAATTGGTTAATTTAATTAAATTTGCAAGGGGTATTACGTCACTTATTTCATTACCCCGAAGCTCTAGATTACTCAAATTAGTTAAGTTTACAAGCAGTTTTACATCACTAATTTGATTATGGTTGAGGTCCAGATTGGTCAAATTCGTTAAATTTGCAAGAGGTTTGAGGTTGCTTATTTTATTAGCTCCAAGCTGCAAATTGGTTATATTATTTAAATTTTCAAGAGGTTTGAGGTTGTTTATTTGATTAGCTCCAAGCTGCAAATTGGTTAAATTGGTTAAATTCGCAAGGAATTTTATGTCATTTATTTCATTACCCCTAAGCACCAGATTGGTTAAATTGGTTAAATTCGCAAGGGGTTTTATGTCACTTATTTTGTTATAGCTAAGGTATAGTTCGGTTAGGTTAGTTAGATTCGCAAGAGGTTTTAAGTCACTCACTTTACTATCGCTGATATCAAATTTAGTCAAAGCTGTTAATTTCCGATTAGCTTGCTGACAGTTTTGTGTACCAGCTTTTTTTAATAAGACTTCAACAGTATGTTTGGTTGCTTCTGGTAAGGTTGATTTTTGCTGACAATATTCTGTAAAAGTTTTTATATTATTTTGCTGTAATGGTAGAGTTGCAACGGCTTTTGCATGAGTAAGAGTAAGTACGGTACAAAGTGATATGATGAAACTCTTCATAGTATTTTTATATATAAAAAAGTATCTTTTTATTCTTAAATAGATTTATGATACTTACTTCATAACACACCATATTGATTTCGTAACCCATTAACTAAGTTTGATTAAAGATTGGATGTAGAGATGGTTGAGGAAGTGAGATAAGCAAAACTTGAAGGAAGTGCGATACGCGAAGCGTCGTCCTTCGGACTATCGCACTTCTAAAGGACTTGTAGTTTATGGTTAAATTATTCAAATGCACATACAGAAACTGACTGTATGGGACAAGTTGTATCCTCGATAGGATTTTCCGAAAGACTAAGGTATTTCAAATTATTTAAATCAGAAAGTGGTTTAATATTGCTGATTTCGTTTTCATTAAGTCTTAGTCTATTCAAATTATTTAAATCAGAAAGCGGTCTGAGGTCGCTGATTTCGTTTTGACTAAGGTAAAGCTCGGTCAAATTATATAAATCAGCGAGCGGTCTGATATTAAAAATTTTATTATCCTTGAGGTCAAGACGATTCAAATTAGTTAAATTTTCCAGCGGTTTAAGGTTGCTGATTTGATTAGAATCTAGATGAAGGGAACGTAAATTGTTTAATTTGGAAACAAAGCTCAAGTCGCTAATATTATTTTTAGAAAGCGCGAGAAATCTTAAATTAGGACTAATTAACTTTACAGGAGACTGGCTATCACTGATTTGATTGTTTCCAAGAAAGACAGATTCAAGTTTATCCAAATTTTCCAGCGGTTTGATATCTTTGATTTTATTTCTTTGCAAATGAAGACTTGTCAAATTAGTCAATGTTGCAAGCGGTTTGATATCTTTGATTTTATTATTAGTAAGATAAATAGTATCTAGATTGGTTAACTTAGAAAGCGGTTTAATATCGTTAATATTATTATTATCTAATAAAAGAGTATTTAAATTGGTTAAGCTTGACAGTGGTTGTAGGTTGCTAATACGTTTTTGACCTATTGAAATCTTTTCTAAATTACTTAATTTTTGATTAGCTTCCTCACAATCTTTAGTACCTGCTTCTTTTAATAAAACATCAACCGTATGTCTAGCTCCCCAAGATAAACTTGATTTATTCTTACACCAATCGGCAAATGTTTTATAAGACTGCTTCTGTTGAGAAGTTCCTAAAGTACAGCTTGTTATAGTTAATGCGGTTAAAAATATTGTAATTAATTTCATTTTTTAATTTTCCTTATTATTCTCAATTCAAAAGAAAGCATGCAGACTTTGGTTCTACGGGACAGGTTTTATTCATGAGTGGATTTTTCCAAAGATTAAGACCTAGATTTTTCAACTTAGTCAATTTTGAAAGCGGTTGTGGGTTCTTGATTTCGTTTTGACTAAGGTCAAGCTGGGTTAAATTTTTTAAATTAGCAAGTGGTTTTACGTCATTAATTTGATTTTGACTAACTTTGAGCAGAGTTAAATTATTTAATGTTGAAAGCGGTTCTAAATTACTAATTTTATTTGCTCCAAGATAAAGCTCTGTCAAATTTGTTAAATTAGCAAGCGGTTTTAAATCACTGATTTGATTTTGATGAAGAGCAAGTTCAGATAAATTAGTTAAAGCAGAAAGCGGTTTGAGGTCGCTAATTTGGTTTTTACCAGCGTAAATCCGAGTTAATTTAGTTAATGCTGAGAGCGGTTTCAACTCACTAATTTGGTTCTCATTAAGGTTAAGTATTTTTAGATTAGTTAATGTTGAGAGGGGTTTTAGGTCACTAATTCGGTTTTTATTCAAATAAAGGCTGCCTAAACTAGTTAACTTTGAAAGCGGTTTTAAGTCGCTCATTGGATTTTGACTAAGGTCAAGCCAAGCTAAATTAGTTAACGTTGAGATTGGTTTTAAGTCGCTGATTTTATTTTGCTCAAGGTTAAGCCGAGTCAAATTAGTTAAGGTCGAGAGCGGTTCTAACTCACCGGTTGAATTACTACTAAGGTCAAGGCTATTCAAATTAGTTAATTTTGAAAGCGGTTTAATATCTTGAATTTGATTATCGCTAAGGCTAAGCTTATTCAAATTGGTTAACCGTGAAAGTGATTTGATATCCTCTATCTGATTACGACTAAGAAAAAGACTAGTTAAATTAGTTAATTTTGAAAGCGGTTTAATATCTTCTATTTGATTATCATAAAGATAAAGGCTAGTTAAATTAGTTAAGCTTGAAAGTGGTTGTAGATTTTTTATAGGATTATCACTAATAGAAAGAATAGTCAGATTATTTAAAGAAGAAAGCGGCTTGATATCTTCAATTTGATTATGACTAAGGGTAAGTTTGCTTAAATTAGTTAAATCAGCAAGCGGTTTTAAGTCTTTGATTGGATTACGACCAAGGTTAAGACGAGTCAAGTTGCTTAAAGAAGATAGCGGTTTTAAATCGCTGATATTATTGCTTAAAAGGAAGATATTGGTGAGATTAGTTAACTTTGCAATCGGTTGTAAATCACTAATTCCTTTGTCATAAAGACTAATTTTAGTCAAATTACTAAGTTTTTGATTAGCCTTTTGACAATTTTGAGTACCCGCTTCTTTTAATAAAATCTCAACTGTATGCTTGGTTTCTTTAGGTAATGTTGCTTTTTGCTCGCACCACCAGATAAAGCTTTGAGCGGGAATTTCAAGTTCTTTCAAATTAGTTAACTTTTTCAGCGGTTTTATGTCAGCGATTTGATTTCCCCAAAGCGTAAGCTCTGTCAAACTAGTTAACTTTGTCAGCGGTCTGATGTCGGTAATTTGATTATCATCAAGTCGAAGTTTCTTTAAATTAATTAAATCAGTTAGCGGTTGAATATCGCTGATATTATTAGAAGTTAAACTCAAAGATTCTAATTGTTTAAAATAACTGAGTAATACTACATCGTCAATTTGATTGCTATCAAGTTTTAGTTCAGTCAAATTCACCAATTTTAAAAGTGGTTTTACATCGCTGATTTTATTTTCTCCAAGATTAAGCGAGTTTAAATTAGTTAAATTAGAAAGCTGTGTTAAATCTCTGATATTATTCTCTTCAAGGTCAAGCTCCTTCAAATTAGTTAAATCAGCAACTGGTACTAAATCGCTGATGCTACTTTCTGATAGATAAATGTTTTCTAAATTACTAAGTCTTTCACCAGCTTTTTTACAATCACTTGTACCCGCTTCTTTCAATAAAGCTTCAACTGTAATCCTTGTTTCTTCAGCTAAAATTGCTTTTTTCTCGCACCATTCTGTCATTTTTTTAGCAATCTCTGCTTTTTGACCAGCATCTGGGTCTTGTTTGATTAAGCTACAGGCTGTTAAGGTTAGTACGGTAATAAAGATTGTGATGAATTTTTTCATTATTATATTTATGTAATTATTAAAAAATTTAAAGTAATAAAAACTGCGTCAAGGGTTTCCATTAAAATTTTTCAAGAGAAAAATTTTAATGGGTCTTTATTAGCAACTAATGCAGGCTTATTAACTTATAAAAACTAAAATCTACATACAGATTCTTGTTTTAGAGGACAAGTTTTGCTTTGTAGCGGATTTCCTTGGATTTTAAGCTCTTCTAATTTGGATAACGAAGAAAGCAGTTTTATATCGCTGATTTGGTTTCCTCTAAGTTTAAGGGTAGTTAAATTAGTTAAACTAGAAATTGGTTTTATGTCGCTTATTTGATTCCTGTCAATATCAAGGTTGGTCAAATTGGTTAAATCAGAAAGCGGTTTTACGTCACTTACTTGGTTCTTCCAAAGATTAAGGTAAGTCAAATTAGTTAAATTAGAGAGCGGTTTTAGGTCGCTTATTTGATTTCTTGCAAGATTGAGGTAAGTCAAATTAGTTAAACTAGAGAGCGGTTTTAGGTCGCTTATTTGGTTTCCCCAAAGAGAAAGGTAAGTCAAATTAGTAAAACCAGAAAGCGGTTTTAGGTCGCTTATTTGCTTATCGCTATCCCAAAGATAAAGCCGGGTCAAATTGCTGAGTTTCCGATTCGCTTGCTGACAATCTTGAGTACCTGCTTTTTTCAATAAGATTTCAACAGTATCTTTCGTTACTTGAGGTAAAGTTGATTTTTGCTGACAGTATTCTGTAAAGGTTTTTACTTTATTTTGCTGAAGTGGTTGATTTGCAATAGCTTTTGCATGACTCAGAGCCAATATACTGCAAAGAAATAAAATTGCTTTTTTCATTAGTTTTTTTACGTATGATTAAGTGTTTATAAAGACCGTAAGCATCCTTAATACATACTTCATAACATACGAGATTGATTACGCACAGGTATAAACTTGGTTTAATTAAAGATTCAATGTGGGAATATAAAAGAAATGTAGTCCAGAGTCAAAAAATGAAAACACATATGTGTATTAACCCGTTTTCTTCCATCACTTAGGAACTATTTCACAACTCGGGGGAACCCCAAAAACAACAAATCACCTCTATGATAAATTTATCATTATCAATTTAGCGATAGATTTGTTCTGTTTTCGGGGTTTACAAACAAGTTATGGTAGTGATTTAAAATTAATCCGTTATTGATTAAGTAATGGTTGATTTATCCTGATAATATTATTCAAAAAAGTTAAATATGTAAGATTTGTTTAGAAGTGGCAGGTAATATCTTTTCTAGGACAGTTTTTAGATAAGAAAAAGAACTTATTGTCCATCAAATAAAGGTCTTTTACATTAGTTAGCGAAGAAAGCGATTTAATATCACTGATTTGATTGTTTTTAAGGTTGATCCAAGTCAAATTACTTAATGAAGAGAGCGGTTTGACATTGCTGATTTGATTAGACTCCAGGTGAAGTCCAGTTAATTTAGTAAGTGAAGAGAGCGGTTTGACGTTGCTTATTTGATTTTGTTGAAGGGAAAGTTTAGTTAAATTAGTTAAATTCCCAAGCGTCTTTACATCACTTATTCTGTTGTTCTCAAGACTTAGGTCAGTTAAATTAGTTAAATTTGCAAGCGGTTTGATATCACTTATTTCGTTTTGATTAAGATTTAGTTTAGTCAATTTAGTGAAATTCGCTAACGGTTGAATGTCACTTATTTTGTTTTCACTAAGGTTTAAGTTAGTTAAATTAGTGAAATTCGCTAACGGTTGAATGTCACTTATTTTGTTTTCACTAAGGTTTAAGTTAGTTAAATTAGTGAAATTCGCTAACGGTTTAATATCATTTATTTTATTTTTACTTAGATTTATGCTAGTTAAATTAATAAAATTTGCTAATGGTTTGATATCACTTATTTGATTACCATAAAGCTCAATCCAGTCCAAATTAGTTAAATTTTCTACCGGTCTTATATCACTTATCTGATTGTTACTAATTCTCAGACTAGTCAAATTGGTTAAATTAGCAATGGGTCTGATGTCAGTTACTTTATTTCTCCAAAATTCAAGGGAATCTAAATTAACTAGATTCTCAAGCGGTTTTATATCGCTTATTTGATTACCAAAAAGAACAAGACGAGTTAATTTTGTTAAACCAGCAAGCGGTTTTAGGTCACTTATTTGATTCTCATCAAGGTAAAGGTCGGTCAAATTAGTTAAACCAGCAATTGGCTTTAAATCACTTATCTGATTTTCGTTTAGAGTCAGGTGGTTTAATTTAGTTAAATTCGCAAGCGGTTTGATATCACTTATCTGATTATCTCCAATATTAAGGTTATTCAATTTAGTCAAATTCGCAAGCGGTTTTAAGTCTCTAATTTTATTATTCCCAAGTCCAAAATTACCCAAATCAAGTCCAGTCAAATTAGTTAAATTAGAAAGCGGTTCTATATCAATTATTTTATTATCTCCAAGTCCAATGAATGTCAAATTAGTTAAATTAGCAAGCGGTTTCAAGTCTCTTATATCATTATTGCGGAGTAAAATTTTATTTAAATTAGTGAACTCAGCAAGCGGTTTTAGGTTAGTTATTTTACTTGAACTGATATCAAGTTCGGTTAATTTACTAAGTTTTTGATTCGCTTCGGAGCAATCTTGAGTATTTACTTTTTCTAGCAGCACTTCAACAGTCCGTTGACTTGTTTTTGATAATGTAGACTTTTGTTGGCACCATTCTATAAAGCTATTGAAGTTTTCCGATTGTTGTAGGATTTCATCTGACTGTGGCTGTGGGGTTGCAGTAATTTGTTCGTTTTTCGTACAGGATGTAATCGTAATTAGAGTACAAATTAGTGCAATATTGATTTTCAAATTCATATTTATTCCTACCTATAAAATTATTATTTTTAGACTTATTTGTATAAACTTGATGTCATCGTAAAATAGATAATCTGCCAACTTTATTAAAGTTTTTGAAAATACTATATTCGATTTGAGATGAATTCATATATATGTACTTTTACTGATACTTTATATTTTTATTAATCACGATTTTTCTAATATATACTTCATAACACAGAATACTTTTTTCGTAAGGTATAAAGATGCTTCTGGTGAAGATTTGATGTGGAAATATAAAACAAACGTAGTGGTTTGTCCCATAAAATATGATGGGCTTTATTTTCGTATGTCCTATCGGACACGCTTAGTCTGACGACTCACTGCGTGAACGCTAACGTAGTTGCGCTTACTCTGCGAGAAAGCTCCGCTCATAGCGCCAAATATTGAGGGCTTCAGCCTTTACGTACAAACAATGATTTACCCCTCACAACTAATGGGACAAACCCTATATAGCTGTTTTGTATTGCTTGTCCAAACGAAATATTAAATTAATTTTGCACGGATACTTAGCTCAAAAATTAGATTAATGATTGCTGAGAATTTAATAAATTTTTCTCATTCAAGTTTAAGTTGTTTTAAATAAACATTTCAGACTCAGCTAATTTAAGATTTAGATTCTCGGTCAATAATAAGTACAGAAGACAGAAATTGAACCCCAGAGGAGTTTAAATCATGAACGGACAGCAAGCAGCATTTAAAATTAATTCTTCGGAGCAAAAATCTCAATTATTTAGTCGTTGGAATGAGAAAAGTTGGATTAGAAGCAAACCAATGCGTCAAGATTCTATTGTTGGTTTACCTTTCTCTCCGGACTTGGTTCCTTTAGCAAATCATTCCGCTATTGCTCAAGATGATAATCTTTGGATGACCGTTCTTGCTTATCGATTGTTAGCGCATCTGCAATTTACTACACTCTTGGAGTTAAACCATGTTAATCCTGTTTGTAGTGCTTTATCTCTAGGAAGTGCAACCATTGATTTGAATACCCAACAGCGTAATGATGCTTTAAAAATCTATTGTGATGAAGGGGGTCATGCTTTATTTGTAGAGCTTTTCTCAACTCAAGTTATTGAAACATTTTCTTTAGATAATTCCGTTCTCGGTCGTCCGATTTTTGAGAAAGTTATTGAAACTATTATTGCTGAAAATCAAACTAAATTATCACCCGATTTAATCAAACTATTTTTTGTAACTATTTCCGAAACCTTGGTAACAAAGGTATTAAAACAAGTTCCCAGCGACCCAAAAGTAGCTAATGTTGTCAGAAATGTAATAGGCGACCACGCAGCTGATGAAGCGTTACACGGTGCCTATTTTCAAGCCTTATTTCCTTTACTTTGGCAAAATCTATCATCTTTAGAAAAGCAGGAAATGATTAAAATTCTACCTCGTCTGGTTTGGGCTTTCTTGGGGCCAGATTATGACGTGGAATACAACGTTCTCAAATCTCTAAACTTTAGCGATATTGATGCTAAAGGTATTTTACAAGAAGTTTTTGTTCCTAATGAAGTTGCTTCTGGTGTCAAACAAGCAGCTAGTCCAACCTTAAGAATGTTTGAAAAAGCTGGTGTATTTGAAGTTTCTGGAGCTTTCCAAATATTTGCAGATTATCAATTAATCTCTTAATTAACGATAGCTGATTAAACACCACAACAAATTATTTTGAATTTAAAAAAGTCACCAACGGAGTAAATTTAGTTATGAAAAGCGCAACAGTTATTAGACATATAGCCTTTGAAGATTTAGGTACTCTCGAAATAGCTCTTCAAAGACAAGGTTACATCATTAAATATCTAGAAGCGGGAGTGGATGATTTAACAAATATTGCGACTCTTGCAGAAGACATGTTAATTATTTTAGGAGGCCCAATTGGTGCTTATGATGAACAAGATTATCCTTTTCTACTTGATGAATTACGTATATTAGAACGACGTTTAAAAGCCGATCTACCTACACTCGGTATTTGTTTGGGCGCTCAATTGATGGCTAGAGCTTTGGGAGCGAGAGTTTATCCTGGAGGAAAAAAGGAAATTGGCTGGTCTAATATTACTTTAAGTGAAGCAGGTAAAAATTCACCTTTAGTTAACTTGAATGTAGATAATCCGGTGCTTCACTGGCATGGTGATACCTTTGATTTACCTCAAGGTGCGACTCGTTTGGCTTCGAGTTCCTTGTATGAAAACCAAGCATTTTCTTATGGTAGAGCCAGCATGGGACTGCAATTTCATCCAGAAGTAACTCAAATCGGATTGGAGCGTTGGTTTATTGGTCATGCTAGTGAAATTAATTCTACTCCCGGTATCAGTGTTAAGCAATTACGTGCCGATACCGTTAAATATGGTCATCTTTTACAAGAACAAGCTGTGGAAGTTTGGGAAAATTGGTTGGAATCAGTTCAGCTTGTTTATTAGGTTGAAGTTTGTATTCTTTTTCAGAAATCCAGTTACTTACTAATTATTTAATAAGTAACTGGGTTTCCTATAATTAATCTTTGAAAATAAGGTTTTAGGGCTATTAACTTGTGACAATTGCGACCATTATGTATAACCCTAATCCAATGAAGATTTAATGTAGAGATATAAAGGAAGAGTAGGGTAGGGAGCATATATAGCGGTTTTCAGTCTATAAATAAAACCACGTGAAAACCGAATGAAAAAATATATCTGTATAATTCACATCGCAGCTATTTTATTAACTGGATGCAATTTCAGTATAGTTCCAGGGGTTGAAGATACATCAAAAAAGCAATTTGAAATTCAGAACAAGTTCAGTAATTATCTAGAAGGGTGTCAAAAATTTCGGGAAGATAGAGATAAGTATGTCAATTGTTTTCAAACAGCTTTGGAAAATGACCCTTCTATGAACTTCAACTTTGACAGCAAAGTTAGACAAGTTTATTTAAACTGGGAATGCAATAATATGCCAGAATATTCAGAGCAAGATAAATTTGAAGCTTGTATGGATAAGGCTCACAGTACTTGGTTGAAGGAGTTTTAGGAAGATAGATATTAATCTGTAATACCTAAGACTTGGAAACTATTTTTGATTGAGGTAAGGTTGAGTTTGATTTTTGTCAGATGGATGTCAGTTAGCAGTAGGATTAATTTAGATTCTACTTACCGGATTATCGTTGCTTTTGATTCTGTAATAATCATTATTAATCCTGGAAAGTTTCTGTAAGAATAATAGTTAATTTAGAAAAGGTAAGAATTTATTTAAGTTTTTGCTTAAAAATCTTGTGAAAAACCACATTTAGATTCAGCTTTTAGAGGACAGGTTTTGTCTCTTATTGGATTTTCTGTAAGATTAACCGACCTCAATTTGGTTAAATTAGAAAGCGGTTTTATCTCAGTAATTCTATTTATTTGAAGCTCAAGCCAAAATAAATTAGTTAAATTAGCAAGCGGTTTTATATCACTTATTTGATTGGAGTCAAGGTGAAGAGTAGTTAGATTAGTTAAATTAGCAAGCGGTTTTATATCACTTATTTTATTTTCACCAAGGTAAAGGTAAGCAACTTTAGCTAAATTAGCAAGTGGTTTTAAATCGCTTATTTGATTGGAGTTAAGGTTAAGGGTAAATAAATTATTTAACTTCGCAAGTGGTTTTATATCACTTATTTCATTTCCTCTAAGTGTAAGCGAAGTCAATTGAGTTAAATTAGCAAGTGGTCTGATGTCGCTGATTTTATTTCTCCTAAGAGAAAGCTGAGTCAAATTATTTAAGTTAGAAAGTGGTTTTAAGTTAGTAATTTCATTTCTATTTAAATAAAGTGAAGTTAAATTTAGTAAATTAGAAAGCGGCTTTATATCAGTGATTCTATTTGTCTGAATATTAAGCGAAGTCAATTTAGTTAAATTAGAAACTGCTTTGATGTCACTTATTTTATTTTTATAGATATCAAGTTCCCTTAAATTAGTTAAATTAGAGAGTGGTTTTATATCACTTATTTGATTATCATAAATTGAAAGCTCTCTTAAATTAGTTAATTTAGAGAGAGCTTTTATATCATTTATTTGATTTTTGTGAAGAATAAGTCCAGTTAGGTGAGTTAATTCTGAGATTTGTTTTAGTTGTGAATCATTGAGCTTGAAATTAAAAATCAAAAGTCTTCTTAAATTAGTTAAAGATGAAAGCACTTTGAGGTCGCCTATTTTCGCTCTATCAGGTTTATCGAGATAAATAGATAGACCAGTTAAAGACAGTTGAGTTAATTTATTCAGATGTTGATTCGCTTTTCTACAATCTTGAGTACCTGCTTCTTTCAACAATAATTCAATGGTGATTTTTGTCTCTTCTGGTAAAGTTGATTTCTCTTTACACCAATCCCCAAAGTTTTTACCGTTCTTTCCTCTTTGTAACGAAGCTGATGATGTATCCACAGAACAAGCTGTTAATGTTATTGCTGTCAGAAATATTGAAATTAATTTTTTCATTGCCAATATCTATGTGTTATTACTGGATTGACGTAAATTGAATAAATAGGTAATACACAATTGATAACAACGATATATTAATTTTGTAATCGGTGAATTCCGCTTAATTCTAATTTTTATACTTGTATCGTAATAATAAAAAATGCTCATAAAAACTCTGCGTTCCTTTGCGTTTAAAAATATATAATTCCGATACAAATGAGTTTAATATAATAAACCCCTCTCCCTTAATAAGGAGAGGGGTAGGGGTGAGGTTTATGAAAGTGTATTGCAACACTATATAAGTTAAAAAACAAATATTTGGCGCTATGAGCGGAGCTTTCTCGCAGAGTAAGCGCAACTACGAACGAACAAACTTAAACCATTGCCATTTCCGGTACAGCATCTTGCATCTTGGTAAATGCATCTATCAATGTTTGCAACTGTACGTCTGCTTTCATTACTCCCAATCCCCTAACTGTTACTTTACCGGGAGAATACACAAATCGACTCATCATGTTTTTGGGTAATTTCTCGGCTAGCATTTTCCAACCGGGTTCTTCCATTGGGGTTTCTAAGACTATATGTTGTTTCCCATCTGGTTTTATCCGACTAAATGCTATGCTTTTGGCTAACTGCTTTAATTCCATTACCCGTAATAATTGATTTGCTGATGCGGGTACGGTTCCATATCTGTCGTTCCATTCGGCTGCTATTAATGCTAGCTCTTGTTTGGAGTTGGCTACAGCAACTGCGCGATAAGCGCTCATTTTTTGGTCTAAGTCGGTGATGTAATCTGCTGGAATAAATGCTGTTAAATTCAAATCTATTTGAGTATCGCTAACGGTGGGTATTTCTTGTCCTCTAATTTCACGAATGGCTTCTTCTAACATTTCCATATATAAGTCAAAGCCAATTACATTCATTTGTCCCGATTGTTCTGCTCCGAGCAAATTACCGACTCCACGAATTTCCATATCTCGCATTGCTAGTTGATAACCGGAACCCAGTTGTGTAAATTCCTGAATCGCTCTTAACCTTTTCCTTGCAGCTTCCGATAATGACCTTTGTCTGGGATAAAATAACCATGCATGAGCTTGAATTCCCGCACGTCCAACTCTTCCCCGTAACTGATAAAGTTGCGCTAGTCCAAATTTTTGCGCGTCTTCAACCAATATTGTATTAACTCGGGGAATATCTAAACCGGATTCAATAATCGTGGTACAAATAAGAATTTCTGCTTCTCCACTACTGAAGGAAAGCATGATAGATTCTAACTGACTCGCTTCCATCTGACCGTGGGCGATCGCAATTCTCGCATTCGGTATCATCTCTCGCAAAAATGCCGATTTATCCTCAATGCCCTCTACTCGTGGAACTACATAAAATACTTGTCCTCCCCGGTCTAATTCTTGACGGATAGCTGTCCGAATTGCTTCGGGATTCATCGGTGAAAGATGAGTTTTAATTGGTCTTCTTGAAGGTGGTGGTGTGGTAATCAAGCTCATTTCTCTTATCCCCGACAATGACATATACAAGGTGCGGGGAATAGGTGTAGCGCTTAAGGTAAGTACGTCTACCTGAGTTTTCAATGATTTAATTTTCTCTTTTTGATTTACCCCAAATCTTTGCTCTTCATCTACTACCAATAATCCCAAATCTCTGTACTGAACGCTTTTACCCAAAAGTTGATGGGTACCAACAACAATATCTAATTCCCCGGTTAACAATCTTTTTTGAATATTGCGCTTTTCTTCAGCGGTACGGAAACGATTAAGCAATCCCACATTTATGGGATAAGGAGCAAATCGTTCTTTTAAAGTATGGTAGTGCTGCTGGGTAAGAATAGTTGTCGGAGCGAGTAAAGCAACTTGTTTCCCAGAAGTTACGGCTTTAAATATAGCCCTAATCGCCACTTCAGTTTTACCAAAACCCACATCACCACAAACCAAACGGTCCATGGGACGCTCGCTTTCCATATCCCTTTTCACATCTTGAGCAGCTTTTAATTGGTCAATAGTAGGCTGATAGGGGAAAGAATCCTCCATCTCTTCTTGCCAAGGAGAATCCTGGGGATAGGTAAAACCAGTTTGTTGAGAACGTTGAGAATACAGCTTTAATAAATCAACCGCCAATTTCTTAACGGTTTTACGGACTTTATTTTTAGTATTTTCCCAAGTCTTACCCGTCATTTTATTTAACTGGGGAGACTTATTAGTAGTAGTCCGAAAACGAGATAAAGCACCAACCTGGTCAGCAGCAACTCTTAATAACCCATCCGCATATTTAACAACTAAATAATCGCGGGTTTCATTATTTAAAGTTAGACTTTCCAACTTCATAAATTGACCCAAACCGTGATTTCGATGAATTACATAATCACCTTCCCGTAACTTATTCGGGTCAACTTGCTTAGAACTAGCTTTACGACGCTTCCGAACATAACCGGGAGTCGCTAAAGTATGCTGACCGTAAAATTCTTTATCGGTAACAACAACAATTCTGTAAGTCGGTAAAATAAAACCTTCTAACTCAGCTAACCCAGAATATTTAACAGCAACCGGAACGTGACCAATCAGCGACCTGTCAATAGCTTGATAATCGCGGGGATTGGGAATAAACTGAGCCGGACAATCGTGTTCTTGTAAAAGCGAAACCGAACGAGAAGGTTGAGCCGAAACCAGCCAGATATTGAAATTGCGGTCTCTTTCCTCCCGTAACGTTTCCGCTAACTTAGCAAAAGCATGAGGAGTAACCGGAATCGAACGAGCCGCTAAATTAATCGCATCAGCCCCCTCCTCAGCAATCTCTGACAAATACAAACTTTCAAACTTTTCTAAATCCTCTAAACACTCCTCCCAAAACCGATGAATTTTCGGTAATCGAATATGAGGAATTTGGGATTGGTGAGACAGCGCGGTCTTGGGGGTTTCCCCCATGAGCGACTGCGTTAGCGAAGCGTCTCCGAAGGAGATACCCGGAGGGGAATTATCTTCTACCCCCTCTACCTCTTCTCTTTCCCCTCTCCATTGTTCCTCAGCATTCTCAACCCAAAGCATACTGTGAGCGACACATTGCTCGGATTCATCAACAGCAATCAAAGTATTTTCCGGTAAATAATCTAATAAAGAAGCGGGTTTTTCGTAAGCTAATCCTAAAAATCTGCGGGTACCTTCCAATAATTGTCCCGATTCTAACTGTTCTTTTTCTTCTGGTGAGAGATAATCTTCTATAGACGATTTAAAATCCTCGTCTGCCATTAAAATAGGAGCAAAACTAGTAGGAGTGAGAATCAAAGAGTCAATTTTATCTAAAGCAGAACGCTGTGTAGATGGGTCGAATTCGCGAATTTGCTCGATTTCATCACCAAACCAATCCAAACGTACTGGCAATTCTGAAGACACGGGAAATACATCTACAATGTCTCCCCTCCGACTCCAAGTACCTTCCATCTCCACCAAAGGAACTCTTTCGTACCCCAAAGCAGCCATTTTTTTAGCAAAGGTACCCAGATTAAACTCCATACCTTTAGCAATATTCAAACAAAAGGGTTTAAATGCTTCAGGTGGTGGTAAATGTGGTTGTAAAGCTGCTTGAGTTGCGATTACAGCAACATCAGGAGAATCTGGAGATAGCTTAATTAAATCAGCAAGAACCTGCATTTGACCCCAAGTCATTTCGGTTTCCGGGTCAAACGGTTCGTAAGGAGAAGCTTCAGAAGTAGGATAAAAATGTATCGTCTTCCATCCCATCGTTTCCAATTGCGTAGTCCAACGTCCGGCTTCCTCCAAAGTGGCACAAACCACACACAAGTTCCGCTCCGAACTATTGGCCAAAGCTGAAGCTACTAAACCCTTTGGTAAACGTGGAATTCCATTTAATTGTAATGTAGAAAGCGTTTTTAATTTAGAAAGTAGTTCTGTGGTGAGAGGGGAACGTCCCAAAGCACGCACTATGGAAGAAAAAGCCATAACGTTTACAATTCTTAATTCTCAATTCGTAATATGTACTTATACACGGGCTTCTAAGCAGCCAATGTCAATGTAATTTGTAATTAAATAAGCGTGCCATTAAAAGGTTAAAACAACTAATTATTGTCCGATTTAACTGCTAATCAAGAATAATTTGTCGGTATAGCGGACTTTCATCTTGATAAATCAATCTAAAAGGTAATTAATTAACCCTTTTCTAAAATACAGGCAACAAGTCTCTTTGATGAACGCCTCCCCTTACTATTTTAGAAGTCTTAACGGTCAATTTTGCTTATTACTGTTTTTTTAAGGGTAAAATTACCACACAAGCTTTGGGCTACTATACGTGTATTGTGTTCTGTACTCGGCGATAAATTCCTTATAGAAAGGAAATTTTATGTATTTAGAGTCTTTTATTAGTAAGCTCTTAATGCTAAATACTTAAAAACTATAACCGTGCATAACTAGCCGAAAAAGAACGGCAATTAAAAGATGTCCCTCAACGTTGAGTTACTGATTATTTTTTTATTAATTTTCGCTAATGCCATGTTCGTCATGTCAGAATTAGCGATAGTCTCCGCTCGTAAAGTCCGTCTACAACAGCTTGCTAATCAAGGAAACACCAGAGCTAAAGCCGCTTTTGATTTGGCTTCCTCTCCCACCGAATTTTTAGGTACCGTGCAGGTAGGAATAACCTTAGTTACTATCATCGCTGGTGCTTACGGGGAGAAAATGATTTATGAAAGAATATATCCACTTTTAAATTTTATTCCTTTATATCAAGTCCAGATAGTTCACGTAATCTCAGTATTAATAATTACTTTTATCGCCATAGTTTTAGGCGAACTTGTACCCAAACGTTTGGCGGTAAATCACCCAGAAACTATTACTTCTGTAATTGCGTTGCCTCTAAATAATTTAGTTAAAATTACTTATCCAATTGTTTATTTATTAAACTTTTTTACAGATACTATTGTCCGGTTATTAGGAATTAAGCCTTCTACAGAACCGCAAATTACAGAAGAAGAAATCAAAGTTCTCATCGAACAGGGAACTGAAGAAGGAACCTTTGAAGAAGTAGAACAGGACATGGTTGAGCGGGTTTTTCGTTTAGGCGATCGCCCGGTTGGTTCTTTCATGACACCACGTCCAGAAGTTATCTGGTTGGATTTAAAAGATAGCGTTACCCAAAATCGCGAGAAAATAATTGAAAATGGTTATTCGCGATATCCGGTATGTCAGGAAGGGATAGATAATGTATTGGGAATAATTCCGGTAACAAATCTATTAGCTCGTAGTTTCTGTGGGGAGCAGATGGATTTGACAGTAGGATTGCGAGAACCAATATTTGTCCCCGAAAGTACCCGTGGGTTAAAAGTTCTAGAATTATTTAAGCAAACCATCAATCATGTAGCCTTAGTAGTTGATGAATATGGAGTAATTCAAGGATTGGTAACATTAAACGACATCTTAATTGAAATAGTCGGTGACGTTCCCAACGATGAGGAAGAAGAAGAACCCCAAGCAGTAAAAAGAGACGATGGTTCCTGGTTATTGGATGGGATGTTAACAATAGACGAATTCTTTGAACTATTCGAGATGGAAGAAGAAATCGAATCCCATTCCCGAGACAGCTACCAAACATTAGGTGGATTAGTCATGACTCATTTAGGTCGCATCCCTATCGCTACAGATAGCTTTGAATGGAAGTACATGCGTTTTGAAGTCATGAACATGGATGGTAATCGCGTCGATAAAATTTTAGTCAAAATATTGAATCAGGAATCGATTAATTCTGGGAATTAGAAATTGCGGAAATTGCGGTCTTGGGGTATCTCCAAGGGTCGCAAATTTCCAAGACAGGGAATTGGGAATTGGTAATTGGTAAGCATCAAGTTTCGTTGGGACAAGATGCATATTTATTCTGCTTTTGATGTTTTTCCGAAAGTGGAGAACCAACTGGTTGAACTAGATACCAATATTGAACTTCCAGCCAACGTAAAGGAGTAAAAAGCAATGCTAATTGTCCGTTAATTAATAAACCGATGATACCAGAGTCTCCCGGTTCCACAGTGTGATAATAATAGGTGCAACTTGAAGTTCCGACACCATGAACAATAGAATTAGTAGTTAATCGAATTGCAGCATAGCTAGATACATAAGCAGTTACAAAACCAGCAGCGATTCTAGTAATTAGTTTTTTATTCATATTTTTGTTTGTACTAATAAAATCTAATTTTTACTAGATACTTTTTTAACTATAAAAGCATAAAATCCGTAATTATATTGAGAAAAAAGCTGGGATTATATAAATCGGCATTGTCAAAATTGTAGCAAGCATTTATATTTTGCACCGCTGTTATAAACCCGGTTTCTTGTTGGCTGGATAACGAGATATTCATATTTTCACAAATAGAAACCGGGTTTATTTAGGTTGAAATAACCCAGCTACGGAATATTCCCAACATTTCTGATAGATTAAGAGGTCCACAAGCTCCTTCAAAGCGTGTTTTTCCTTTTTTGCAATGAATCCAATTATTTTCAGACCTTTCGATTTCAACAGTTTGAAAAATAGCATTTTCCATATCTGTTCCTTCTAAATCTATAGAAATATGCCATCCTGGATTATCAAGATTTTCTATTGTTATTCCATACCCATGTTCCCAATCACCATCACAATTAGAGTAGAACCAATTTTGTAACCAATTAATTAAACTGTCATCCATATAAAAATTTCTTCAGTTAAGCTATTTGATTTTATCTGAGATTGAGCCAGAGACTCAAAAACCAATGTTCCCAGCCAGAGACTGGGAACCAGAGGTTACCAATTACCAATTACCAATTACCAATTACCCATTACCAATTAATAAAAAAACTCGCCAAAGACGAGTTTGTAAGGAATAAAAATCATGAGTCAAATTAACAGGTTGTTTGATTTTTCCCCTGATAATTGTTTGACGAACTTCTTCCCTGACCACAACCTCCGGAAGACTCTTGATTGTCTTCACCATAAATAAAAGGACAATATTTAGTATTAGCGCTAATACAATCCATGTGAGGAGTTTTAGCGCAGACCAATAGTAATACACCCAAAATAATTAATAAACCACAAATAGACGCTACTTTAATCCAAGAAATTTCCATAGCACCATGAACGATTACCTCTCGTAGCAAAGATACAATCGTTACTTCTACAGCGACTCCAACTGCAATGCTATGCTCTTGTAGATACACCACCAACAGCCGAAACAACTCGACTAGAATTAGAATAAATAGCATTTTTGCAGTTACTTCTTTGTAATCAACAGAATGCAATATATCGTGAAATATCCCCCATAACTTGACGAACATCACAGAGAACAAACAAAAACACAGAGAAATGACAATTAAGTCACAAAAAGTCTCCATATTAGCGACTATTCTGCGCCTATCTAACCAACGATTCCACAATAGAAATTGGCTTTTGGGACGTTTTTTCACGAACATAAACATGAATTACCAAGTGAACTACAGACCACACCAGCCATTGTTCAACCAATTCTTTATATTGTGACGTAGCTTGTTAGTATTTCGCAGCAGTATTAATAACTTTTTATTGAGCAGGAGTTGAGCCAGTAAAATTCTGCGCTTGCTGCATCAACTGTTCGGCGTTTCTAGCCCATTGAGAATTATTTTGTGCTAAGAATAAATTCCTAGCATGTTGCAATACAAGCATAGCATCTGGGTATTCTCTCATTTGTAAAAATGCTAGTCCAGCACCATAATAAGCACTAGGATAGTCTGGGTTGGCTTCAGCAGCTTTTCTAAATGCTTCTAAAGCTTGTTTGTGCTTTCCTTGGTTATATAAAATTGAACCAATATTATAATGAGCTTCAGGATATTTAGGATTAATCTTCACGGCATCATTAAAAGCATTTTTCGCTCTTTTAAATTTGCGCTGTTGCATATAGCATAACCCGATTTGATAAGCAGGTTCTGGTGCTTTATTACTATATTTAACCGCTTTCCTAAAAGACCTCACGGCTTTTCCACAATTTTCTTTTTGCTGGTGCAATAAACCAATATTATAGTGAGCAACTCCCAATTTTGAATCGAGTTCTATAGCACGCTCTAAATAATTTTCGGCTTGAGGAAAATTATTCCCTTCCAATAAAGCACCACCTAAATTTGCATAAGCTAGAGCAAATTTGGGGTCAACTTGAGTAGCTCGATAAAAAGCATCCGCACTCTGTTGTAGTTGCCCTACTTGTCTTAACGCTAATCCCAAATTGTAATATGCTGGCGCTAAAGATGGGTCTAACTCAATTGCTTGATTAAAAGCACTGATTGCGTCTTGCGGTCTTCCCGACTGAACGTATTGCAAACCTTGATTTAAAAAAGTTGTAGCGCTGTTACGAGCGTACTGAGCTAGCTTTTGCGGAACCGGGTCAAATTTTAACTCATATGCTTGATTAGCTTTCGCAGGAGTAACCGTCGCACTCAACAAGATTGCACTAAAGAACGCACCCAGTCCATACTTATAAAGCAATTCTTTCATGGATTTTCTCCCTAATAACAGTTTAAGACTTGAAATTTGAGATTTTATTTGTTGTTATTTACGATTTTGCTTCAAAATAAGACGATTTAAACTACCAAACTTTTTCACAGTCGGTAAAATTTCTGCTGTGGTAATTTTCATCCCAACCACATTTTTAGTTTTCTAGATGCATCCCTAAAGTTAATCTAAAATTAATCGAAGGTCAGTTCGGGGAAGAACATCTTAACCCTAAACAGAGCCGCAAAATGCAAAATCGTTTGACTTGTTTATAAAAATCTAATTTTATATGTAAATGCTGTCTTTTTAATAACTTTCTTCGGAGAAAATTAAAAAAGTTCCCGAATGTCTTTAAATAGTTATTTACCCCTTCTCCTTTCCTTGTTACATATCATGAGGGGTGAAGATTGGGAGGGGGGAGAGGGGAGAATAATTTTTGATATTTTCGATGTACCCTGCCTTTAATAGTGTGGTGAAGTGCTACAAACAAACCAACATTTCTACCAATTTTCTGGATTAAGAGGGTAATATTAGCTACTTATGACTAATTTTTGACATTTCATCAAAATACCTTGATATTTTACGGTTCTTTGACAAAAAACCTTGCCAACTGGAATATTGATTCTATTTAAGTCGATATTTATGAAATCTTCAGAATCCTGGTATATTATCAAAATTTCGACCCAAACATGTAAAATCGTCTCCAGCAAATCAGCATCTGAAGACGATAGAGAAATTATAGAAAAGTGGGG
Organism: Calothrix parasitica NIES-267; assembly: GCF_002368095.1. GTDB lineage: Bacteria > Cyanobacteriota > Cyanobacteriia > Cyanobacteriales > Nostocaceae > Rivularia > Rivularia parasitica. The sequence goes on from NZ_AP018227.1 coordinate 4,587,312, forward strand.
ACCCTTTAATTCAAAAGAAGAAGCGATATCCCGTCGTATAGGTTTAATTAGGACGGGAAAATGTCAACCGGTTTAAAGAGTTAGGAGTTAAGAAAAGCTTAGTTCAAGAGAAGATGTAATTTCCTTCTGGCACAATAAATTATAAAAATGCCTCTCTACAAGCTTATTCCTAACTCATTACTCCTAATCTCTAGCTACTTCCTCTCGGCCCTAATATTGCTAGTCCCAGCAATTTCTTTTTTCAATTGCTCAATAGCTTTAGCAAATTGAGGGTCTTGTAAAGTCGCTAGTTTATCGCGTTGTTTGAGCCACAAATTTTGTCGCTGTTCGTCGCTCAACTCCACCTTAATATCTGGTTTAATCCCGGCTTTATTAATATCTCTACCGCCGGGGGTAAGATACTTAGCAATCGTGACTGCTACTCCAGACCCGTCCTCAAGGGGACGTACCGACTGCACTAAACCTTTACCAAAAGTCTTACTACCAACTAAAACAGCACGTTTATTATCCTGCAACGCACCGGAAAGTATTTCACTCGCACTAGCACTTCCCTTGTCTACCAAAACTACTAGCGGCTTTTCCGTTAAAGAGCGTCCGTTGGCTGCTTCTTTTTCTACAAGTCCCTTGCGGTCAATGGTGGAGACAATCGTACCGTCCTTGAGCCACATTCGGGCAATTTCGATACTAGAGAACAATAAACCACCAGGATTATTACGTAAATCTAAAATATACCCATCAACGTTTTTCTTCTCCAAGTCTCTAATAGCTTCGCGCATTTCCTTTGAAGCATTAGCGCTAAATTGCTTGAGACGAATATAACCAGTTCTACCAGCAGGAGTTTGTTTTAAAGAATAATCAACGGGATGGATTTCGATTTTTGCTCGGGTAATTAAATAATCTTTTTCTTTCCCATTCCGAGAAATAGTTAACTTAACTTTACTTCCGGGTTCCCCGCGAATTAAAGTTACTGCTTGGCTAGTGTCCATCCCTTTGGTGCTTTTACCATCAATTTTGGTAATCACATCTTTGGCCAAGATTCCGGCTTTAAAGGCTGGAGTGTCTTCTAATGGTGCAATGACGGTCAACTTTTTAGTATCTTCATCAAGACCAATAGTGATACCAACACCAGTTAGCTCCCCAGAGGTGTCTACCTGCATGTTCTTGAACTCTTTCGGGTCCATAAAGCGGGTATAGGGGTCATCCAGCTTTTTGAGCATTTCCCGGATGGATTTGTAGGCTTGTTCCTTGTCAGTGTAGGACTTCTTCAAGTACTCTTGACGAACAGCCTGCCAATCTACCTGGTTAAACGTACCATCTACGTATTGGCGGTAAATAATTTGCCAAACTTCATCTACTATCTCTTTAGGACTTTCTCTAAATAAGGCTTGTCCTTGTGGAAGGTTTACAAGACCTGCAACGGCTATCGTTGATAGCGTCACGGCTGTAGCACCTAAAACAAGTCCACTTCTTCTAATCACCATATTACAGCTGTGCCAGACTGAATTTACACGCGTCTCTTTTGCTCAATCTAACACAGCCTACTACTGTAAAGACTGAGCATAATTTGTTATTTCGATAAATTTTTCCATCAATCCGGCTAGCTTTGCGGTTTGACACAAAACTAGCAAGAATATTTGACCTGAAATTTTGCTGTATTTTTTAATCTGGTTCTACCCAACGTTCGTCAGCTTTTATTAAGTTTATCAATTCTTCTACTCCTCGGTCTTCAGGAACCTTTTTAATTTCCTCTCTACCCCTATAAAGCGAAATAAATCCTGGAGTTTTACCGACATAGCCATAATCAGCGTCAGCCATTTCTCCCGGACCATTGACGATGCAGCCCATAACAGCAATATCCAATCCCGTGAGATGGCTGGTTGCGTCACGTACCTTATGCAACACTTCTTCTAGGTTAAATAAAGTACGACCGCAGGAAGGACAAGCTACGTATTCTACCATTGTCTTCCGCAATCCCAGGGCTTGCAAAATGCTATAGCAAACTGGAATTTCTTTTTCCGGTGATTCGGTCAAAGAAACGCGAATTGTATCCCCAATACCATCCGCTAACAAAGTAGCAATTCCCGCAGTAGACTTAATCCGTCCGTATTCCCCGTCTCCGGCTTCAGTAACACCTAGATGCAAAGGATAATCCATACCTTCATCATCCATACGCTTGGCCATCAAGCGATAAGCAGCCAACATTACCGGGACGCGGGAAGCCTTCAGTGAAATTACAATATTATGAAAATCTAAAGATTCACAAATACGAATAAATTCCAGCGCTGACTCCACCATACCTTCAGGAGTGTCACCGTAAGTAAACAGCATTCGTTCGGCTAGGGAACCGTGATTAACGCCGATTCGCATCGCTTTCCCTTGGTCGCGCAAAGAAATGACCAAAGGCTTGAGAGTTTCGGCAATTTTATCGCCAATATCGTCAAATTCAGCCTTAGTATATTCAGTACGATTAGAGTCTGGTTTTTCAAAAACGTACAACCCTGGATTAATCCGTACCTTTTCAATATGCTTGGCAACCTCCAAAGCAATTTTCATCCCGTTGTGATGTACGTCGGCAACAATAGGCACATCTTGGTAAGTTTGCTTTAACTTTTGTTTAATTTCCGATAAAGCCCTAGCATGAGCCATACTCGGTACGGTGACTCGGACTATTTCGCAGCCGATTTCATGCAAACGACGAATAGCCGCAACCGAACCGTCAATATCGAGAGTATCCTCATTAATCATCGACTGCACCACCACGGGGTACCCTCCCCCGATAGTGACATCTCCGATGCTTACAGGACGAGTTTTGCGCCGCTTGATAGTGCTTTCAAAAGCAGGGGTCGTAGATGCGCTATTAGTTGTTGGATTTGGCAGGGTTTGCATAACCTGTTTCAGTAAAATTCTGTAGCGAAGATATCAAATTTTCAAACATTCTGTTTTTCAGATTGCCACAATAAAGGCAGCTTAGATGTTAATTTTCTTGGAAAAAAGCTAATAATTAGAATAAAACAAATTTATGATTGCATGCGAATAGGTAATTATCTAGATATAGGCAATACAATAACCCTTTTAGAAAAAATAATAATTACCCTCATTCTGGAATAGTAGGGCTACAAATGCAAAGCCCGACGACCTGGACTAATATACCCCGACGGTTTGTAGAGACGTAGCAGTGCTACGTCTCCCCACGGTTGCGAAAAAACGAACCAGCCAAATTGTAGGTTGGGTTGCGCTCCGCTTAACCCAGCAAGAAATATTGATTTATTAATTCGTATTGATTAACTCTTCATCTAACCCAATTCAAAAAAACTAAATATGAAAAATAAAGCAATTCAAATTACACCAATAAAGCAACATCAAATTGATGAAGTAAAGCAATTAATAACTACAGTATGTTTGGAAATTTGGGATGGATTGTTAAACGAAGAAGATTTAAAACGCTACGATTCAATGTGCGATATTGAAGAAATAGAATCTCATTATTTCGACAACAACGGTACATTCTTGGTATTGCTGGATGAAAACCGAGTTGTAGGTAGTGGAGCTATCCGAAAATTTGATGATGAAACCTGTGAATTAAAGCGAATGTGGTTTCTTAAAGAGTATCGAGGGAAAGGTTATGGTTTGCAAATGGTTCAAATGCTGTTTGATTTTGCAAAAAAAGTAGGATACAAAAAAATTCGGCTTGATTTAGCTAGAAAAGAACATCAATCGCGAGCGTTTGAATTTTACAAAAAACTTGGATTTTATCCGATTGAAAGATACAACGATAGTCCTTGTGAGGTGTTTATGGAAATGTTTTTTGGCTAGATAAATTCAGGACTTACGCAATAACAAACTTGCTTTGCGTAAATCCCGTTTAAAATAGAAAATTTAAATATTCAAGGATTAACAGCAGAAGGAAGAAAAACTGTAAAATTGCTTCAGTTAAATACCGATGAAAGAATTGTAGAAAGACAAAGATTTTGGGAATAAAAATCAAATTTTGAATTGTTGGGCTTCATTCCGTTCTACCCAACCTACAAAATAAATATTCAACCACAAAATATAGTTATGAAACACAAAATTTATCTTGAAAAATACGATGGTTCCCTAGAAGAGTTAGCAGAAGATATCGGAAATCTCAGATATGATGCTTTGGCTGAATTCTTAAAATTGTTGTCAGATAAGATTAATAAAGATAGTGAAAGCGATTTATCTAGAAATAGAGTTAAATTAGCAGCTTGTTTAAAAGAATGTTCCTTGGAATTGAATCAAGCATCGATTGCAATAGATAAAGCTTGGGAAATATGTGAGCCTTATTGTCAGGAAGAGTCTTCGTAGGATGAGTGGAGGTTACGATAAATTCTCGATTTTAACAAAACAAATTAATATTACCGTCACGCACCAAGCTATTAACAAAAAATCAAAAGTATTCGTAGGGTGTTTTATCTACCACAATTAACAAGTATAGTGAAATCAATTCCCTTTTGCTAATCAAAAAAAATACACAAATTAGCTACCAAAAGTATTCAGTCCGAATACTTCCATCAGGCATAGTTATATGTCCTAAACTAACTTCAGCGAAGGAATATTCATTTAAGCAAGCATTAGTGAGATTTAAGAATTCCAATTCAGATTGAAGTATTTGAATTTCAGTTAAATTAGCACTTGTTAAATCGCAGTTAGACATCATCGTATGAAATAAACTAGCTTGACTTAGATTAGCTTCTTTGAAATTAACGTTAGTGATTTTACATCCTTCTAAATCTACACCTTGTAAGTTACTACGGTTGAAATTAGTATTTTCTAACTTTGCATTTGTAAGGTCAGCATTTGTTAAATCAGCATTGCTCAAATCTGCTCCTCGAAAATCAACATTATTTAATCTCGCATTTCTAAGATTTGCACCTTTTAAATTAACATTTCTCAAATCAATATACTGTAAGTCAGCCTCTTCTAGGTTTGCCCCAGAACTTATGCTATATAGTTTAGAAAGGTTAGTGGCATTAGGGAAAATTGTTTCTGAATCATAGATAGCTTTACTTAAATCGGCATTACTAAGGTCTGCTTCACTTAAATTAGCACCTCGTAAATCCGTGCGTTTAAATAAACCACCGAGAATAGTTTTGGTAAGATTGGCAAATCTAAGATTTGTTCTACTTAGTTGAGTGTACCTCAAGTTTTTACCACTTAAGTTAATACCTTCTAAATTAGATAATTCTAGATTTGCACCATTCAGATTTATATCGCTTACATCAACATTTCTCAAGTCGGTTCGTAATCCTGCTCCCCACAAAATAGCACCGCTTAAATTTGTTTTTTCAAGTTTTACATCTAAATCGGCGTAACTTAAATCAGCATTCGTAAAGTTTGTATCATGCAATTCAGCAGCATATAAATTAGCATGACGTAAGCTAGCACCTGTTAAATTAGTATTTGTTAGGTCAGCATGAGCTAAACGAGCATTATTTAAATTTGCTTGGGAAAGGTCAACACCTCGCATTTTGCTAGAAGCATAACTTGAATTCATATAACTGAGATTTACACCTGGAGCAATTAAATATAAACCTTCAAGATTTGTGTTATAAGGAAAAACAGTTTGAGGACTATAAGTTGCTTTATTTAAATTTGCATCAATTAAGCTAGAGCTACCTAAATTTGCATCGATAAAATTTGAAAAACTAAAATCAGCATTGTTCATATTTGAATTTATGAAATTTGCTTGAATAAAATTACTGCTACTGAAATCAGCACAACTTAAGTTGGAATTTTCAAAATTAGCAAATTCAAAGCTATTGCAACATAAATCAGCACCACTTAAATTACAATTTATGAAATCCACATTATTCAACTCACTACCAGTAATTTTGGCTTCTCCTAAGTTAGCTTTGTTAAATACAGCGTTACTAAAATTAGCGTTATGAATAGTAACACCCATCAAATCAATCTCACTCAAATAAACACCAGAAAAATCTCTTTCCCCAGCTTTGTAACGCTCAATTAATTCTTTAGCATTCATTTGATTAACCTGATAAAACTTAAATATAATCAGCTTTGATTGAAAAACTTTCTATTAATAGTTTAATATCTCTGACAGATTTTTGTAATTCAAAATAAATGGTGCGTTACGCTCCGCGATAACACACCCTAAAATGCTATTAATTCTTTGAATGACTTTACTATTATTACTTTAATCTAGACCTTAAAGTTCTTATTTTTAATCTTTGTTCAGCAACTTCTGTTTGTGTACGAATTTTTGATTTCTGCTGTTCTGCAATATATTCAGGGTTGCTTTGTCGCTCAATATATCTATCAAGTGCTTGGGGGTTTACCTTGAATATTCTTAGTAAGTTTTTTTGATGTTTAGGAATTGATGGATTTGCTAAAATTTGTCTATATTTTAGCTCATCGCTTAGTAAATCCATAAACTGATTTCTAATTTGAATTTTTTGATTTTCTAATAACGCTCTACCTTGTGTGCTATTAAGTATTGTTTGAACACCTGTTAATTGTTTATCTATTTGAGATTCTGCTTCTCTTGCTTCTCTGCGAATTTGTTCTAAATTTTGACCTAGATTCTGAGCATTAGCCTGCTGTATATTAAACAAGGCTAGGGAAGAGGAACAAATTGATAAAAATAAAGTTGTTCCTATAATCTTTTTAGCGTGAGAAATGCTGGATTTCATAAAAGTATTTTTCATTTTTATTTAATGGAAGATAAAAATTATTAAATTTGTTTTTCTATCGCAATTATAAGAATATAATTCTATGAATGCCTATGTATATCTATCTATAATAGATTAAAGATTTATCTACAAAAAAGAAGCCTAATATCAAGTATCTATAAGCCGCGATAAATTACTTACTTAAGTAATCAATGACTAATTAAAAGCTTTACATTCGCCATCTGGGGTTAATACCCATACCATTGATATATTGTTAAAAATAATAAATATAAAAATGAATACCCAACTCCCCATTCCGACCCATTTCAACCCCGCAAAAGTCAGCGAAATTTGGCGGGTACCCTATCAAGAACGTTCCATTGAAGCTGAAGTATGGACAAAGCAACACAACATTAAACCGGCTTCTGAAGATAAAAGCCGGGTTTGTTTATTGTTAATCGATGTGCAAAACACTTTTTGTATTCCCGATTTTGAATTATTTGTGGGTGGAAAGTCGGGAAAAGGTGCAATTGAAGATAACGTGCGTTTGTGTGAGTTTATTTATCGTAACTTGGGTGAAATTACTACTATTATTCCCACGATGGATACTCATACAGCAATGCAAATTTTCCATCCGGTATTTTGGGTAAATTCCGCAGGAGAACATCCGATTCCTTCTGCTACTAATATTGTTCCAAGTGATATTGATAAAGGTAATTGGAAAGTTAATCCAGCAGTTAGCTATAGTTTGGGATACGATTACGAATTTTTAGAAAAATACGCTTACCACTACGTCAAGAAACTCACCGATAACGGTAAATATCCCCTGACGGTTTGGTCTTATCATTCAATGTTGGGTGGAATTGGTCATGCTTTAGCTTCTTCTGTGGAGGAAGCAATATTTTTTCATTCCATCGCTCGTAATTCTCAAGCACAATTTGAAATCAAGGGAAATAATCCTTTAACTGAAAATTATTCGGTATTAAGTCCAGAAATATTAAAAAGTTTTGATGACAGTCAAATTGCAGAAAAAAATCAGCGTTTAATCAAACAGCTTTTAGACTTTGATAAAATCATCATTGCCGGACAAGCAAAAAGTCATTGTGTAGCTTGGACAATCGAAGACCTATTAACAGATATCAAGAAAATAGATATTAACCTTGCCAAAAAAGTATATCTCCTCGAAGATTGCACCTCTCCCGTGGTAGTACCCGGAGTTGTAGATTATTCAGAACAAGCAGATGCAGCATTTAAGAGATTTGCAGAAGCAGGAATGAAATTAATTAAGGTCAAAGGTTAGAGGTTAAAGGTCAAAGGTTAGGAGTTAGGAGTTATGAGTTAAAAATTATTGAATATTGAATCTAATATCAGTCCATATGCGTGGACTTTGTTTGTGTAGTCCCAGACTTCCAATCTGAGAGTTACTTTATCCCCTTGTCTTCTTGTCACCTTGTCTCCCCACTTCCCCCTCTTCCCAAATATTCCTTCGGGTCTTTCGCTACCCAACCCAAGGAAGAACTGGAACGAATTTCAAAGTGAAGATGGGGTTTTTTCAAGGTTGGTTGTCCGGTAGTTCCAACACTTCCAACTAAATCACCTTTGTTTACTTTTTCTCCAGCGCTAACTTTGATATCCTCAAGGTGGGCATAGCGGCTTTGTATTCCGTCGTTGTGATTGATGATTACTAAATTTCCATAGGAACCTTGTTCTTGAGCTAGTACTACTACTCCTTCAGCAATTGCTTGTACAGATGTTCCTGGTTGTGCTGATAAATCAATTCCGCTGTGGAAGAATACGTCCCCGTTATCTGGATTTATTTGCCATCCATAAGGAAATGCTACAGCAGTATTTTCTGGTAGGGGATAACCGTCTAATTTCGTGGAATTAATAGTATCGAGAGCATTGGCTTCTGCTGCTGTTTGAGTCGAATTTTGCGATTTTTTAATTTTCGGAACAAAAACGACTCTAGGATTTTCTTGGCAACCATTGACTTCAAAAAGCGCATCTGCACGAATTTTATGTTTCGCTGCTATTTGTCTAAAGGTTTGTCCCTTGGGTACATTAACTACTATTCCATCGTAGGGAGGGATAATTAAATTTCTACCTACAGTAACTTTACCGTTACGTATTGTAGGATTCATGCGGATAATGGTTTCAGGAGTAATACCGTAGTTTTGCCCTATGGTTTTTAAAGTTTCTTCTGGTGCCACTTGGTGACGTACAAAACGCTCCAAAGCTGGTGTCGGACAGTTTACTTCTTCGGGTTTTGCCCAAACAGATTCGGGATATACGGATATTAAGCCAAGTATACCTGTTAAACCACAAAACAAGACTGAACAATAACGAAAGCTCATGTATATAAAAAAATGATAAGTTGATATATAGATTATTTTAAATATTAAGCACCGTGTATTCGCCTATCGATTTTGGATTTCGGGGAAAGTTGGGGGACGGAAACCAACACCCCCAACTTTCCCCAAAATCCCTTGGCTCTTATAAATTTTATTATCCGAAGGTATTTTTTTTAATACCTTTGTTGTGAAACTTATCTCTCAACTAGTCTCTTTGTTGACTAAAATTATAAAGCTCGCATCTGCATTGCTGTCCTTAAGCGTATAGTTATGAAGTTATCTGCAAAACAATTGGCTGTTTCCCTTTCTTTAGTGGCAATTGGTGGTGGTGCAGGTTTATTGGGAAGTCGCTATCTGCCACAAAGCCGCTCTTATAATCAGTTTAAAAATGTTACAGTTGCTTTGCCTCCGGAAGCTGTTATCAATCGTCCAGTAGAAAAATCTGCTGGCAGTTCTCAAGGTGGTGAAATGAATTTTATCGCTAGTGCAGTCCAGAAAACAGGTTCTGCGGTGGTGAGAATTAATGCTACTCGTAAAGTCGCCAATCCCCTTTCAAAAGCATTGAAAAACCCTCTCTTACGTCGTTTTTTTGGAGAGGATGAGCAACCTTTTCCCCAAGAAAGAATTGAACGGGGTACTGGTTCAGGTTTTATTTTAAGTAATGATGGAAAGTTGTTGACTAATGCTCACGTTGTCTCAGATACGGATACCGTGCAGGTAACTCTTAAGGATGGTCGCACTTTTGAAGGTAAGGTAGTTGGTGTTGATAAAATCACTGATGTTGCTGTTGTTAAAATTCCTGCCGATAAGTTACCTAATGTCAAATTAGGAAGTTCTCGAAATCTGATTCCCGGACAATGGGCTATTGCGATTGGAAATCCTTTGGGTTTAGATAATACTGTCACAATTGGAATTATTAGCGCTACCGACCGTACTAGCGCTCAGGTAGGTGTTCCAGATAAAAGAGTTAGCTTTATTCAAACCGATGCTGCTATTAACCCAGGTAATTCTGGAGGACCTTTATTAAATTCCCAAGGTGAAGTGATTGGGGTAAATACTGCAATTCGTGCGGATGCTCAAGGTTTGGGTTTTGCGATTCCTATCGAAACAGCAGCTCGTATCGCAGATGAATTATTTACTAAAGGGAAAGTACAACATCCCTTCCTCGGTATCGAAATGGTGGATTTGACTCCTAACAAGAAAAAGCAGCTTTCTCAAGAAACATCGCTCAAATTAAAACAAGAAACTGGCATTCTAGTAAGAAGAGTCACAGATGATTCCCCTGCAAAAGAAGCTGGATTGCTTCCTGGGGACATTATTGAAAAAATTAACAATCAACCCGTTAAATCTTCCGCTCAAGTACAAAAACTCGTTGAATCTTCAACGGTGGGAGATATTCTACAAATTCAAGTTAAACGAGAAGGTAAACTTCAAACATTTAAAGTAGAGTCCGGAGTTTATCCACACAAATAAATAAACAAGCAAACAAACTAACAAATTAATAGGGATTCTGGAAAAAATTATTAACAAATCCTCAACCTCACCTACAAATTGCTATTCTCCTAAAGGAGAGTAGTTAAGAGTTAAGAGTTAAGAGTCAGTTAACAATCACCGGTTTCCAGAAATTACAGTTTATAGTAATTACTGGTAAGCCGTAAATTGACTAACTTTTCTCATAACTCATAACGTCAAATTAGGTTATTTGTTAGTTAAATTATCCAAATTCATCCTTTGTTCCATTTGTCGCAGGAAATACCCCGTCATCATTGCTGAAGCTAAAAGTCCAGCAAGATTATCCCTGTCTGTTGTCACCTGGACGTTAAAATTTGCTGGGGGTAACATTCCTACAAGCCCTTGGACGTTTTGCGAAATGATTTGTTTAATTTCGGGGCTGACAGACTGGGCTACACGTGCTAAAACTTCGGGAGGTTGATGTTCAAGATATTTGAGCAACTGATTGGGGTTTTCCTCAAGGTTGTCAAAAATATTTTGATTCGGGTGTTGCTCGAAGTTATCGTTCAAAAAGTCGGGATCAAACACCATTGGCAATTATTTTCGCTGTTGTTGCTAATTCTACTGTAAACCATCCTTTGAGCATGATGCACCTTGACCCCGCCCAAATCATAGGGTAAACACAATTTTTATATACTGCTATATTCGAGACTCCAACAAAGTTTGAGCTATTTTATTCAGCACAAAGCATAATCTACTTTTTTCTATTTATTTATAGTTTGAGATAGTTCAATAAATTTTTAAGCAGTTTCTGCTGCGGTTGGAGTAGCTGGTTGTAATTCCAATTCAAGCTGTTGTTGCTTCTTGAAATTGGTAAAAGGTTGGGGTAACTGGTCTATTTGGAAATACTGATGAAATTTTGGGGTAACTTGCAGAGAAAAAGAACGAGAATCTCCACTACGTCGTTTGCGGACAAAACCTTGTTCTACCAATTCCGGAACGTGTTGATACGCTCCCGAACCTCGTAGGTTAATTAAATCGCTTTGCAGCATCGGACTATTAAGAGCAATCGCAGCCAAAGTACGTAAAGCTCCCACACCCAATTCCACCGGAATTAGAGTTTGTACCAAATCGTGAAAATCCGACCGTAATTGCAAACTGTAACCCTTAGAAGTTTCCACAACCTCCAAAGCGCTATCTCGACGAGCATAATCATCAACTAATTCTATTATTCCTTCCTCCGCAGTGGCGCGATCGCACTTTGCATAATCCGCGATTTCCCCAATAGACATGGGTTTTCCCTTCAAATACAAAATCGCCTCAATCTTTGACGCTGCTACAATCATCTTTTATCAATCCCGTCTTCAAGAGTTAATCGCAACGGACAAAGCACAACTCAAGAAAATACACTAGCAAGTTGGCACGGATAATACCATTTTGATAATTTAATGTCAACAGGGAAATTGGGGATTGGGGATAGTTAGGAGTTAGGAATTAGGAGTTAGGAATTGTAGTGGGAGCGTCTCCCTCCCTTTAAATATCAACCAATTACCAATTACCAATTACCAATTACTAATGCCCCATTCCCAATTACTAATACCCAATCCCCAATCCCCTATTTTCGATTTTTCAAAATAAACTCTGCAATTGCTAAATCCTGGGGGGTGGTAATTTTCAAATTAGATTCTTCCCCTGGGACTATTAATACTTCTAAACCGCATTTTTCAAATAAGGCAGCATCATCTGTGACCTCCCAACCTTTACTGACGGCTTCTTGATGGCATTGTTTTAACAACTTGACATCAAAACCTTGGGGGGTTTGTGCTGCCCATAACTGCCTTCGGTCGGGTGTCGATTGAATTATATTATTGTCGTTTACAACTTTAATTGTGTCCTTAACTGGGACTGCGGCAATCAAACCGCTAGTTCTACCGAGAGTTTCGGTACAAGAATCAAATAGACTTGGCGTGGCAAGACATCTTGCTCCATCATGAATTAACACTTGCTCTGCTTGAGATGGCAATGCCCCCAAGCCATTGTAAACTGATTCTTGACGAGTAGAACCACCTTTAATCAATTTAACTGGTTTATCTAAATTCAACTCACCTAAAATATTCTCAAAATCTTGCCAATCGTCTGGCTGAGAAATGATTCCAATCCAATCGATACGATTAGATTCAGTCGCTGCTTTTATCGTCCAGCCAATAATTGATTGTCCTAGCAAATTCAACAGCAGCTTATTACGGTTACTCCCCATTCTTCTGCCACTTCCCGCAGCAGGAATTAATAAATACACTTCAATGAATCCTTTTTTTGATTGATAATCTCTCTTTATCACATCTTGGTGGGGAGGGGGACAAAGGGATAGGGAGCTAGGGAGACAAGGGGAGAGGGGGGACAAGGAGAAGAAAAGCAACTTATAATTTTTAACTTCTACCCATTACCCATTACCTATTACCCATTACCAATTCCCAATTACCAATTCTCAATTACTCATCTTCCCCTAAAATAAGTAGCCAGTAATCTTAAATAAACAATATGCGAATAGTAGCCCTCGTTCCTGGTGGAATAGGCGAACAAATTTTATTCTTTCCTACTTTAGATAGTCTGAAGCGGAAGTACAATACGTCTACGATTGATGTGGTGTGCGAACCTTCCTCGAAGGCTGCTTACCGGGTGAGTAAGTCTGTTTCGTCGGTTTCTACTTTTGATTTTGATGACCGCAATAGTATGGCTGATTGGGGTAACTTAATCGGTGTGATTCGCGATAAGGAATATGATGTGGCGATTACTTCGTCACAAAGCTGGTTTACTGGTTTGCTGTTGTGGTTGACTGGTATTAATACGCGGGTTGGTTTTCAGGGAAATGCTTCTATGTTTTTCAACCGTGTTGTGGCTCGAAATGAAAAACAGTACGCTGCTCGGACTTACCACAATTTGCTTGAAGGGTTGGGAATTAATTCTACTTGTCCGGAATTAGCTCTCAATGTACCAAAACCAGATATTGATTGGGCAAATTCAGAACAATTGCGCTTGGGAGTCAAAGATACGGGCTACATTTTGGTTTACGGTAGCTCTGGTGATACTGATACTTCCTATCCTGTGGAAAAATGGCTATCTGTAATTAAAGATTTTAAAGAAAAACAGCCAGATATGCCGATATTGATTATTTCTCAACCTGATAATCAAGTTTTTGTGAATACTGTTTTGGCAGCGGTACCAGATATTAAGGAAATTCTCATCGATAATATTGGTAAACTAGCGGCTACGATTGCGGGGGCCAATTTATTGTTGTGTACTTCAAGTCCTACGATGCAGCTTGCTGTAGCAGTACAAACTTACACTATTGCTTTATTCGGCTCCACCGAACCAACGAAATTACTACCTAAAAGCGATAAATTTCTTGCCATAAAATCTCCTACTGGCTCAATAAACGATATTGCACCAGCAACTATTTTGGAAAAAGTTTGGCAGGGTTAACTCAAAAAAATTCTAGAATGCGGATAGTGGCCCAAAGAAAAATTTAATAGAATCTATAGCACCGGGTATCAAAAAACTATCTGGTGCTATCTTTTTTTACCTACTTGATAAGCAATAATTATTTTAGTTATGCAATTAATATCAAACTACTATTTGTTTTGTAGCTTGCAATACAAATACTCTTAAAACATTAAATCATTAGTATAAAAATTTGTCGCGGAAGCTGTATTTTAGTTAATATTATTCTACGTCAAATGTAATTAATTTTATTTTATACCCCAGTTAAGCATCAAATAATATTGATACAATAATTTATATTCGATTGCGATAAAATTATGTTTTAATAAAAAACCCAGTTAAAAATATTTGTAGCTTTGAATACAAATAAGTTATTTACGAATACTTTGTGACTCGAAGTAAGGATACTTTAACAGACAGTTTGAAAATGATTAAATCAGGGCATTATTACATCAAAATGTATCAAACTTTAAATTCAACCAAACCTCTTAAAACCATATATATCAGCACTTACCGCCTCTTAAGGGGTTGAACCCCTCAATATAAAAACAGAAGTATCTATTAAGCTGAAAAACCTAGTCCAAATTTTTCTTGAAAACAATCATATTTTTTATTTTCAAGAGTAAAAGCTTGGTAGCTTTAAGTTCTAATTGTTTAGCAAAATACATTTAATTACAACATGAATAGCTAACAAAGTATTTTTTCGCTAAGAGTAAATTTGCTTGCCGTCTACGAGCCGGTTAACGTCAAGATTAATCCGGTTTTAGAAAAAAAATAATTTTTTTTTGGTCAGAATGTTAGTTTCATATCATTTCTGGGAATGATAAATCAGAAGTCTAAAAAAAGGGCATACATCTTAACCCCAACTTAAACTTAAAGTCATCACAAGTCGCGATTCGCTACTACCGAGATGACTAAGTTATTCAAGTTGCTAATAGTAAAAAACTATTGCAGTTAACTTGTCATATTGAAACTTACTACTTAGAACGGAAAGGCTTTGTAACTTAACAGCTAGTTTGAAGTTTTGTAACCTTTATGAGCTAATGTCCAATGGAAACGATGTGAAATATTTATTGTTAGCAAATGATGGTCAAAAAGCAGACAAATTTAACCATCAAATAGGCAATTGATACAAACACTATTCCTTGTGAAAGATGTATTGATAGAGGTAAAAGCGTTAAATTCTTTTGCATGAACTTCTCTCAAGCTGTTAAGTGGGTGAAATCACCTTTGGAAATGATTAACTAAATATAAGGAAAGAAATAATGGCAATTCGCTTACATAGCTTTGTTATCACTAAAAAACGTTATATCCAAATAGAAACTCAGCCTCATCATCTCACAGGTATTTATAAAAAAATCATGGATTCCTCGCGGAGTATACCATTATGGCAATTTAGCGATACGGAAAGTGCATATTACGAAAGTGAAGAAGATGGAACCATGACATTTTTTCAAGCTGTAAGTAGCGATACAGCTAGTCCTGGAATTTGGACTTACATGGTATATGACTGTCCTGAAGGTGAAGAAGGAGTGTTTACTGACTCTAGATTTAATACAAGCATTCAAACTTTAAAAGAACTGTTTGCTGGTAAGAAAATAGAAGTATCGGCTTCAGATATTTATGAATATTTAGAATATAGATATAGTAATGGTGATTGTTTAGATATATATCTTCCTGATAGTTGGAATAAATTAATAGCGCATAAAATAGCGGATGTTTTGTTTGAAGAATATAAAGGATTTAACTCTACGTCTGTATTTGCAGAAGGTGCGGGGAAGCGTTACGCACAAACAATTTTAGATGAATTTATCCAAGCTGGTGAAAGAATTATACAAAACGGCGGTAATATAGAAGACTTTGAATCAGCGCAATTCGATATTTTGAATAAAACAAGTATCGATGGTATGGCTAAATTAATTGTTGAATATAACGACTATCGTATTTGGCAAGCAGCTTTACCAAGTAAATCAAAATCTGTAGAGTATGCTTTTAAGACAGCTTTGAGTCTTATATCGCGCATTCAACAAGATTAATATATTATTTTCAATACAAACTATAATAATTAACGATATATAAAAAGCCCGGTTTTTCACAAGAAACCGGGCTTTTTATTTTCAAAGCATTGCAAATAGCTCATCATCCAAGTCATAACCGAGTAACTTTGCCATTGACTTAATTCTGGATTGACTCGGAATATTGTGTTTTTCCAACCAATCTTTCAAAAGAAAAGTTTTTTGCATCAGAAAAATTTCTAAAGCTTCAGGATTGTATTGAATACCTTCTTTAGAACTAAACTGATGTGGGACTAACATTGCAGCATAGCGGACAAACTCTCCAGACTGCCAATCTAATAAAAATGGTAGCCAAGGGTATTTTGCATCCAAGCGAATAAACCACAATCGTACTTCTGGAACTTCCGAAAGTTCTCTTGGGTCTCCAGATTCTAATTCGTATTGAATATCCAAGCGCAGTTGCTGTTCGGTTGATGCAATGTTTTCTTCCGCAAGAATTTTATCAATTGCTGTTGTCGCGGGTGACAAATCTAAGCTGTTAATGGAGCTACTAGGAATTGCAATAGTTACAGTCATCTATAAGTAAAAGGTAAAAGGTAATAGGTTTATATATTAAAGGTAATAAGCAGCAGAGTGAAGAAGAAATATAGCACTTTTTATCTGAGAATAATACACTTCGATTAACCTCACCCCTTCCCCTCTCCTTATTAAAGCTACCGTGTACACACAAGTACTCTAAATTGCTTTCATAGTGTTTAGATCCCCCTATATCCCCTTAAAAAGGGGGACTTTAATTCAGATTCCCCACTTTTTAAGGGGGGTTAGGGGGGATCTACGAGATGTGTGTACACAGTAGCAGTAGTCTTATTAAAGAGAGGGGTATTTAGCAATTACCCATTACCTATTACCCTTAACTTAACTCAGCCACTTATGATACACGGCATTATCGCCACCGACAGCAAATATATCGATGCGATTTTGCCCCCAGGATACCGCAGCAGGTGCGGAAAGTGATTCTCCACCAAGGTTTTCCCATTCTCCCCAGGTTGAGTTATTACATACTTTGCGGTGTATTGCGTTATCAGTACCGACGGCAAATACATCAATATGATGGGCATCTCTAGCAGCTACTGCTGGGGAATATAACCATAAACCACCTAAATTTTCCCAACTGTTACTCCATGATGTTCCGTTCCAAGATTTGCGATAAATAGCATGGTCGTAACCTCGAATGAAAACGTCAATGGAATTTTCTCCTCTGGAAACTGCTGCGGGAGTACCTAAGCTGATACCACCTAAATTATTCCACTCGCTCCAGGATTGACCATCCCAGAATTTCTGCCAAACGGTATTGTCAGCAGCAACACTAAATACATGCAATCTAGTACCGCAGCGAGTTGCAGCTACACCGTGCTTGCATAAACCGCCTAAATCTTCCCATTCACCCCAAGTTTTGGTGTTCCAAGATTTACGCTGTATTTTACGCTCTTGGGAAATAATAAATAAATCAATGTTTTCACCGCGAGTTAATAAAGCTGGAGTACCTAAACTAAAGCCACCTATCTTTTCCCACTCGCTAGGGTTTTTATCTTGATGCCAAGATTTACGGTAGACAGCACTGTCACCAGCGACAATAAAAGCATCTAAATGATTTTCCTTGGAAGAAACCACCGCAGGTGCATAAAAACTGCTACCTCCCCAAGTTTCCCATTCGTGCCATTTCGGCTGTTCTGGTAAAAGCTGGTCGAATGCTGCTTTGGCTTGAATGATTCCAGCACCGGAATGATGGTCAAAACCGGGTTCGCCAATATTTTTCGCGGTATTTTTAAGTAAGTCTTTGGCTTCTTGTTGATTTAAGTCAGATTTTGCTTGTTTGAGTAGCGCTACAACACCAGCAGCAATCGGACAAGCGGCTGAGGTGCCGTTATCGCTAGCAAAATAACCTTTAAAATGGCTGACAGAGCAAAAATCTGGTTTTTTGGGGTCTAATGATGCGGGTCCTTGACTGCTATAACCGATAAACTGCTCTTCTTTATTTACAGCACCAACTGTCATTACTAAAGGATGTCCGTTTGCACCCCAAATGCTTTTACCAGAACCGAAATCGGTACCGCATCTTTGAGAAGGACAACTTCCTCCACAGTTACCCGCTGCAAATAAGACTAAAATACCTAAATCAATAGCTTCTACAACTTTACGGGTAAAGGGATGTTCGGGATTATTTGCGTAAAATTCGTCCCAGCTTTCTTGATAAATTCCCCAACTGTTGGTGAGAATTTGCGGAGTACCGTCGGTTTGATACTGTTTAATTGACCAGTCAAATACTTTTAAAGCATTGGAAATTGCATCACCACCAGCAATCCGACAGTCGTAGAGTTTTGCTGCGGGTGCCATTCCCAATACATCTGTGGCAGACATATTACCATGTTCGCCCCATTCTTTGGCAGTAGTTCCCCAGTCGGATGCGGGGCCACCAATCACGTTTTTGACGCGACGAATAGTTTCTGAAGGACCAATATCGCGACCTTCAGCAGTTATCCCACCATCGACAACACCAACAACAACACCTTCACCCTTGAATCCAGCAGCCCAAATTTGGTCTGCACCAAAATACTTTGCGACATCAGCCATAGTTCCCTTGGCCGTGGTTGGAGAGCAATCGCAAGTACCGATAGGACAATCTTGTGCGCCATCGGTTGGTGCAACTAAATCTTTGTTTTTGTCTAATAAAGCAATATCGAACGGTGCAATGGGGGTATCTTTATAAACTTTCAGAACGTTAGACTGTGATTCTAATTCTTGAATATCGCTTTCTTCTACAATCCCGCGCACGACAACTGTTTCTTCGTGATTGGCTCGCAAGCTAGATACCTGTTCGCTACTGGGATTGACTGTGATTGGTTCGTAGCTAGTATCAAACCTGAAACTACCTACATTTATTTGTGCAGCGGTTCGAGATGCGGCCAATACACCTTGATTGCTAGGTACCCGCATTTCTACCAAAACCTTCTGCATATTTCCTCCGGAGGAAGCATCAATATCGCTCCCCGGCATTTCATTGGGTGCGGATGGTGAGTTCATACTCAAAGAAGGCATTCTGCGAAGGGAAGTATTAAAACCACCATTGATACTTCCATCATTCATACTCGGAGTTCCATTTGAATTATTCTGCATTTTTATCACCCTGTTAATATGATGAACTGAAATTTTGGTTATTTACTGGTTTATTAATCTCAGCAAATACCATTAAGTAGATGTGCTTATTTCTTATAAAAACGTTTAGGATTTACAACTTCCCGTTTTTATTTTTTGACTATATTTCTGACATTATGTAAATACACCATACTATATGAGAATAAGTAGATATACTGAATTAGAGCCGCTCCGATATTTTATTTCAGTAAAAACCACAGTTCTATTTAATTAAGAACAGTAAAATTTCCTAGTATTATTTTTTCGCAAATACAAAAAATACGGGCGATTGCGGATAAAATAATTAGGGATTGGAAAAAGCTACATAGCCGATATCTTGGATTATTGTGGTTAAGGTTAAATGCTCACCTAGAAATAAATTCCAAGGCTAATGTACGAAGTACGTTAAAACGCACTAGAAACTATTCCCAGTCTGATTTAGCAAACTTTGTTTTTGAGCCTATAAATTAATTCTTAGATGGTTGTTGAGAATAGTGAAACATATAAGATACAAATAAATTATTCGGTAGGATTGCGGAGAAGATGGTCGGGGAATATCGCGATACAAATAAACTCTTCACTACATTGCTACTTGCTACTCCCGAATCAAACCTGCTCGATAGACGCTCGCATTGGTTTTAAGCTAAAGTGGTAATGAGTTTATTTTAGATTAACTAGTGAAAAACTAGACATTTGCAAGCTTACGCACCGTTTCTCCGATCAGCTACATCCTTATAGATATGAGCCAAGGATAGTGTGTGGGGTAACTTTAATTTTTGCATCTATGAAACAAAAAATAAACAATAAGAATGTTAGAAACACGAATATGCAAAAACAAATTTTATCTACAAATCCAATTCGTTCGTTAGAAGATGCTTTAGAAAGATGTCAAACCCAGGGTATGCGGGTTAGTCGTCAGCGTCGTTATATTCTAGAGTTATTGTGGCAAGCAAACGAACACCTTTCTGCTCGTGAAATTTACGATAGGCTAAATTTAGAAGGTAAAGAAATTGGTCATACATCGGTTTACCAGAATTTAGAAGCGCTATCTTCTGGGGGGATTATTGAATGTATTGAGCGTTGTGATGGTCGTTTATACGGAAATATCAGCGATTCTCATTCCCATGTAAATTGTTTGGATACAAATCAAATTTTGGATGTTCATTTGGAATTACCCCCAGAAGTTCTTCGCTATGTAGAAGAGAAGACTGGAGTGAAGATTACGGATTACAGCGTTAATTTTTATGGGTATCGCGAATCGCAAGATTGATGCTTTTTGGTTATGGGAATTGTGTAGAGACGGGATATATTAATGACGGAGACGCGATGTATCGTGTCTCTAAATTTTTGTGTTTTATTCATTTAAATCAATATTCATAACAATAAAATCACTTCGTTAGTTAATTTGTTGTGGGATGATATTTTTGACTTATATTTACGTGAATTTTATTTGAAAGTTATTTTATAGATAGCAAGATAAAGTTAGTGGTGGTAGTAAATTGGGAGCATCCCAATTTTGCAAAATTAAGATTGTGATTGTCATTGCGTTAGCGGAGCGTGTCCGATAGGACATACGAAGTGAAGCAATCTCAAAGTCTTGCGATGAGCCACACCCTTCGGGTGAATGCGTCGTTCCACTCGCAATGACAAATGATATTTTTACACATTTGGGATGCTCCCAGTAAATTCAGAACAATTATCTTTTGCAATGGTGCGTTGTATTCCTTGATAACACACCGTAAATTGCAATATTTATTATCCTGTTTTTTTATACAAATTTTTCTAATAGTTCCTATAGGAGGATAATTTATTATCTGTATTTTTAGTTATGGTAGCGGTTCTCTAGGTCTAAATTGATAGCTTCATTTATATTAGCCTGCAAGTAAATTGATGAATAATTTACCAGCAAAAATAATCATCAGTAATTAATGAATAAAAATTTATATCTAGTATCTAATATAGATATTTATTAAAGGCACTTAATATATTATATAGCATTCCTAAATCATTTGTGAGATTTGATAAACCCGGTTTTTTGGAAAAACCGAGTTTCTGACACCTATCTTTCTCACGACTCATATAGGATTGCTATAGAAGACTACTATCGATAATTAAAGATGTAACGAATTACGATTTTGGGAAGCTTGCTTTTTTAGATAGGAATTTATTAAGAATTTTTGTTAATATTTGGCTCAAACTGCATTCTTTGCAAGAGCATTTTCGTAAAGCTTATCTAATTAGAGTCAAAAATAAAGTCTTTTCAGAAATAAATTGCGATTGCAAATTAATTAAAGTTAAGTAAAGAAAATAATTGAAAAGTATGAAGCCGATATCCTGAGATTGCATAGAACCAAATTAGTTCTATGTAGTTTTAAATATATTTGACTTCAAACAATATTGATTTAATAGACATAGACAATTAATACCGAAATTAGTAATACATTGATTGTAGGGTAAACTTGGTATTTAAAATTGAATTACCATTTATTATTCATTTCCGACAATTAAATCAAGAAAGGTTGATGAATTATGGACTTATCTCCCAGTGAAGTTCGGCTTCAATGTCGTCAAGGGACATTTCACTATCCTACTCCTGGAATTGCAAATGGATCTCTACAGGCAAATTTGGTTATTTTACCAAGAACGTTAGCATTTGATTTTTTAGTTTTTTGTACTCGTAACCCTAAACCCTGTCCTTTGCTGGATGTTACTGAAGTGGGAAATCCAGAACCGGAAATAGTTGCTCCCGGTGCAGATTTGAGAACGGATTTACCTCGCTACCATGTATTTCGTAATGGGGAATTCGAGGATGAAGTGGGTGATGTTTCTGATATTTGGCAAAATGACTTTGTTGGTTTCTTGGTTGGCTGTTCTTTTTCCTTTGAAGCAGCATTAATGGATGAAGGAATTCCGGTCAGACATATTCAAGAAGGTAAAAATGTACCGATGTACAAAACTAATATTGCTTGTAAAACAGCAGGTGAATTTTCCGCTCCTTTGGTGGTGTCAATGCGTCCTTTATCTCCAGCAGACGTAGTTCGAGCAGTACAAATCACCAGCCGTTTTCCGAAAGCTCATGGTACACCGATACACTTTGGTTCTCCCGAAGATATTGGAATTAAAGATATAAATGCTCCCGATTTTGGTGAAGCAGTAACAATTGCGGAAGGAGAAATTCCGGTATTCTGGGCTTGTGGGGTGACAACTCAACTCGCAATTCTTCAACCGAAACCAGAAATTGCGATTACCCACGCTCCTGGATATATGTTTGTTACAGATGTTAAAGACGACCATTTTTCCTGGTGACTGTAGTTGTGTCTAACGTCTCCAACTATTTATCCTTCTACTTTCCTGCTTCCACAAATTTCTGCTCATGACAAAAAGACCGCAATACGAACCCGAAATTTTAGACAAAATAGCTCGCTTGGAAAATATTTGTTCGCAAGATGTGGGTAGAGGTATTGATTCTTTGGTGGAAGCAGCTAGGGGAGGATTGTTGGGTGCTGCTCGTTCGATTGCGGAACATTCTCGTCCTCATGTGGCGATTATTACAGGGTTTTTTATGCCAAATGGGAATCCACCACGTCCCGAAACCGATGGTCCAACAGGTTGTGCTTTACTCGCAGCTAGTTTAATTGAAGTAGGAATATCGGTAAGGGTTGTGACTGATAATTTGTGCTATGAAGCCGTAAAAACAGCAGTGATTGAAGCTGGAATTTCTCAGAATATACCTTTTGATATTGTTGGTGTAGGGGAAGTTAAAGAAAACCAATATTCAGTCGCTTCGCTTCAAGAATTTTGGGACAGTTTAGCACTACCAATATCTCATATAATTTCTATTGAAAGAGCCGGACCGGGGAAAGATAATATAGTCCGTAACATGAAAGCAGAAGATATTACGGCCCATACCGCACCTTTGCATTTATTATTCGAGAATGAAAAAATCATCTCTATAGGAATTGGGGATGGTGGAAATGAATTAGGAATGGGGAATATTCCTAGAGACATTATTGCTTCGAGCGTTCGTTACGGAGAAGAAATTGCTTGTAGAATTAAGTGTAATTATTTAATAGTATGTGGTGTTTCTAATTGGGGGGCTAACGTTATATTATTAGCTCTTTGTTTACTTCGTTCCGATTGGAAAGCTGCGATTTTGCAGAAACTAAATCCAGAAACAGAGTTTCATATTTTAGAAAAGCTTGTAAATCAAAACTTAGCAATAGATGGAATTAGAGGAGTACCGAATTTATCCGTTGATAATTTATCTTGGGAATTTCATGCTGAAGTTTTAAAAAATGCGATTGAAGCAGTTATCAGTGAACGGTGAACGGTTATCAGAAAGGGAGCATCCCAAATGTGGAAAAATATAATTTGTCATTGCGAGCGTAATGAAATGAAGCGAAGCAATCGCAATAACTAGACTTTGCGATTGCTTCATTCCGCTTCGCTGCATTCGCAATGACAATCAATATTTTGGTAAAGTTGCAAAATTGGGATGCTCCCATCAGAAAAGCAGAGAGAGAGGAGGGGAAGATTAAAATTATTAGCTCCTAACTCCTCACTATTAATTCTTACATCCTAACTTTTAACTGTTTCTGATGAATCATATTCTTTTAAGATAGTTTCTGCTTGCTCGCATAGTATTTGATGACACTTTCCGTTGCTTGCTAATAAACCACCCCATTGATTAATATCTCCGGTGTTGTATTCTAGTGGACTTCCATCGAAGTGAGTGTATTTTCCACCTGCTTCGGTTAATATTAATTCTGGTGCAGCCATATCCCAATCTTTCGGTGCGGATTTACCGGAAAGAGAAATATAAATATCTGCAACATGTTCGATAATTGCAACAATTTTTCCACCAACGCTTCCTACTGATTTATGATTTTTAACAGATAATTTTTCTAAAAGATAATTCAATTTATCATTTCGATGATTGCGGCTTGCTACTAAAGCTAATTCTTGTAGATTATCACGCTCGGAAACGCGCACAGATTTTCTTTCTCCATCGCGAGTTTCTACAAATGTACCGCTACCTTTGATTGCATAATATAATTTTTGGGCTTCGGGTATTGCGACTAATGCTAATTCGGGACGCTTATTTCTAACTAAAGCAATATGAATCGCGTACTCGCCAGTTTTATTAATAAAATCTTTTGTCCCATCTAAAGGGTCAATAATCCATACCCACTCAGAATTATTTTCACCATCTTGATTCCGATAAGTTTCTTCGCTGATATAACCAAATTTTTCATTTCCTAATTCACTTTGTAGTGCTTTTAAAATATAATTGTTCGCAGCTAAATCTGCTGCCGTTACTGGGTCTTTACCCTTATCATCTTTATATTCTACATTTAGATTATCTTTATGTTCGCCGCGATAGTAAGAGCGCAGTATATCAGATGCACCCCAACCAATAGGACGAAGTAATTCTAGAATAGATTGTAGATTCATATTAATAGTTAGTTGATAATTGATGTTCCATACCTGACCTGCGAAAACTGATAATACACACCCAAACGATGAACAATTGATAACTGATAATTAATAATTGGTCAGTGATTCGTCATCCAACGACGACTACCGAAAAACTGACAGGATAAAGCTGCTATTTTTGCTGCTTCTTCCAACGCAGTGGTGAATGTCTCTTGCAAGACATAGTGACAAAAAGCACCATGAAATATATCTCCAGCCCCTAGTGTATCAGTTGCCTGTATTTTTGGAACATCTAAGATTTTGATTTCACTTTGAGATAAATTGTTAGCTAAATACTGAATGGGTTTTTCTCCGTGAGTTATAGCGATATGAGGAATACCAATTTTATTTAAATAAGCAAACACTTCTTCTGAATTATGACAATCGGGAGGATAAAAAGTTGCGGAACAAATAGCATAATCAACAAAAGGTAAAAGTTTATCAAAACCGGGTTTCCAGCTTCCACCATCAATAACTACTGGTATATTTTCAACTTTGGCTTTTTGAGCAATTGCACATCCTAATGTCATTTGATGTCCGTCAATTAGTACAATATCTATATCTTGTAAAATATCTGGTGAAATTGATTGACTAGAAACTTGAGTTTTGACAGCATTAATAGAAATGACAGCACGTTTCCCCGTTTCTTTGCTAACAATAATTGAAGAAACTGGTGGTGGGTTTTCGGTGGTAGGGTAATTGTCAATTATTTCTACTTGATAATTTGCTAAATCGCTTTTTATTAATTGCGTCATTGGATGACAACCGACAACACCGGAAATCTTGGCTTGATTACCCAAATGACTAAAAGCTACAGCAGCATTTGTAACCGGACCACCCGCTACAACAAGGTAATCATCTGCAACTAATTTTTGATTATTTTTCGGGGGAGATTCAGCCAGATAAATCAAATCTAGCGTTACCAAACCCACGAATAAACCTTTGAAAGATTTTTGATTTTGCATGATATAAGTTAGGTTAAAGGTTAAAGGTTAAAGGTCAAAATAAATAATTGATAATTGTTCATTGATAACTGATAAATGACCGAAGCAAAATCAGGTGTTCTTTACATAGTTGGTACCCCGATTGGAAATTTGGAGGATATGACTTTCCGGGGGGTGCGAATTTTGCAGTCGGTGGATTTGATTGCTGCTGAAGATACTCGTCACACTGGAAAGCTTCTGAAGCATTTTCAAGTTAATACACCGCAAATAAGTTATCACGAACACAATCGCAATAGTCGAGTTCCAGAATTATTGATGCGGTTGTCTGAAGGAAAAGATATAGCTCTGGTAACGGATGCTGGTGTACCGGGAATTTCTGACCCCGGTTATGAGTTGGTGAAAGCTTGTGCGGAAAATGGAATTATTGTAGTTCCTGTCCCTGGAGCGGTTGCAGCTATTACAGCGCTGAGTGCTTCGGGAATTCCTACCGATAAATTTGTGTTTGAGGGATTCCTCAGTTCTAAAACAAAACAAAGGCGATCGCACTTAGAATTATTGAAGTTAGAGGAGCGGACTTTGGTATTTTACGAGTCTCCCCATCGATTGCGTTCGACTTTGCAAGATATGAGAGAAATATTTGGTGATGACAGACAAATTGTCTTAGCGCGAGAATTGACTAAAATATATGAAGAGTTTTGGCGCGGAAGTATTGCGGGTGCTTGTAGCTACTACGAATCCAAGGCTCCTATGGGTGAATATACTTTAGTTGTTGCGGGTCATTACCCCAGCCAACGGGAGTATACACAAGACGAACTCATAGAAAATTTAGAAACAATCATGGGTCAAGGAATATCGCCTTCACAAGCGAGTCGTCAGCTAGCTGCATCAACTTCTTTACCCCGTCGTCAACTATATCAACTCGCTCTGACTTTGAAAAGTATGGATGGTGAGATACAAGATACATAGATAGAAATCCGATTCAACGGTAAAATAGTAAATCTGGAAAATCAAACTGCTTTTGTACTGTTTGATGGTTCCAGTTCTTAGATTCAAGGCTAAAAGTCTTGTTCAATTTATGGTGAGTCGTGGAGTATTTTTATCCCGACAAACCAGCACATTACAACAAAGTACATTTTGAGTTGCTGAAAACGAGGGATTAGAATGACCCAAGTGGTTTTAGGTGAAAACGAAGGAATAGATTCAGCTTTACGTCGATTTAAGCGTCAAGTATCCAAAGCGGGTATTTTGTCAGATGTTAAGAGTCATCGACATTTTGAAACCCCACAGGATAAGCGTAAACGTAAAGCAGTAGCAGCAAGACGCAAAAGACGTTTCAATAAGTAAATATGAATAATTTTACTAACTGTTAAACTCTTGAAATTATCTGTAAGTTGTCGGTATTTAACTTGTCCAGAGGACATATTAAACCGCAGAATACATCTAAACATTAACAATTCGAGTAAGGACTTTTCTGAATGTAAATCACTTTGAAATTTCCGTAATATAGCTGCAAGAGGTGAATTATACAATTAATTTTGCCTATCAATAAATGATTGCTAAAAGCAAACAACCGCTGCTGAATTGGTAGCGGTTGTTTGATTTTTAGAAGCAGGGAGTAGGAAGTAGGAAGTAGGAAGTAGGAAGTAGGAAGTAGGAAGTAGGAAGTAGGAAGTAGTGAGTAGGAAGTAGGAAGTAGGAAGTAGGAAGTAGGAAGTAGGGAGTAGGAAGTAGGAAGTAGGAAGTAGGAAGTAGGAAGTAGGAAGTAGTAAATAAAATATGATGATTAATTGTTACTAGTTACAGTTAGGAGTAATAAGTCGGCAAGTAGACTATCATCGTTACTCTTTACTCGCTACTGGCTTTTTCCGAAACATTTAAATTCTTCCGATTACAGTCATTCATTGCTTTTTCTACGCCTTTTTGAAGACATAATTCAACACATTCAACGACATAATTAGTCACGGAAGATATTACTTCTTTTTCTTCGGGAGTAAATTTTCCTAAGACATGAGAAACAGTACCATTCTCACTGGTTGCAGGATTTTTTGGTCTACCAATTCCGATACGTAAACGCGGGAAATTTTTGGAACTCAGATGGGAGATAGTGCTTTTCATTCCGTTATGTCCACCAGCAGCACCGGATAAACGCAAGCGAACCCTTCCCACGGGTAAATCCATATCATCGTAAATAACTAATACAGATTCCGGTTTTAATTTGTACCAAGAACATACCGCACCGATTGATTGTCCCGAAAGATTCATGTAGGTCAAAGGTTTAAGTAAATAAACTTTTTTTCCCCCTGGTGCAGTAGTTTCAGCATACTCACCTTTAAACTTACGATTTTCGCTCAAAGAAGCTTGCCAAGAACGTGATAAAGCATCTATCGCAGCAAAACCAATATTATGGCGAGTACTATCGTATTTAGGTTCTGGATTTCCCAAACCTACAATTAGCTGGGGAATTAATATATTTTGTTTTTGTTTACTTTTACTAGCAGCTTGCATAGAAATAATAATTTTAATTAGGGGTTAGAAATATAGTATTAGCTAGGGATTAGAAATATAGTATTAGCGACCAAGATGGTCGCACTACAATATTTCCTTAAATATTTATGCTTCCTCAGTCTTTTCTACACCACTACTCAGCTTGGGTTCAAGTTCTGCTGTGGTCTTGACAACTTCTTCCAACTGTGAAGCTTCTTTTTTAAATTCATCTTGAAACTCTTGGGAAGCATCTTGAAAACCACGAATTGCTTTTCCCATACTACGTCCAATTTCCGGCAGTTTCTTCGGGCCAAACACCAACAAAGCAACAACCATAATCACAGCCATTTCAGGTAGACCGATACCAAATATATTCATATTTTTCTCCTAGGAACTCAAAAATCCTTAACCCATATCTGTAGTTTAGCGATTTATCGCTTCCCTATGATTATTGATTTGGGAGAGTAGGGAGGAATGAGTAGAAAGTAGCAAGTAGCAAGTAGAAAGTAGCCATTAGGGAGTTGCATTCGACCGCATTAAGTTTGCTGGTTTTGTGTCATCACCCGACCGGGAATGCAATTCCCGGTCTAATAGCAAAAGTCCTCTCAAGAGGACTAAAATGAAAACCGTCAAAACGGCAGGAAAAAGACCACTACTCCCTTCCCGGTGAAAGATTACCTATTGGTCGGAGGGAGAGAGTGAGAGAGGGAGGGAGTGAGGGAGAAATTGCGATAGGAAATCTTAGAGCGGAACGGGAGTAGCAGATTTAATAGCATAAAATTAAAATTTTATTAGTCTTAAGCATTCATTTTCTTGTCATTACTCACTACTTACTACTTTCTACTTGCTACTTTCTACTTACTACTTGCTACACAAATACCCAAAAAAACCCAGGACTGACCCTGGGTGCAAATTTATTTATTCTTATATGTGAAAGTATCTAGCTTACATACCTAAGCTTTTCCAATCCACATTAATACCCTCAATCATGATTGATTTGTTATAGAGTTGAAGAATAATCAACAGAAAAACAAAAAACAAACCCATAAAAACGCCCATCAAGGGGGTAGTACCCCAACCGGGAGCTACTTTACCATATTCTGCGT
This sequence comes from Calothrix parasitica NIES-267, assembly GCF_002368095.1. Lineage (GTDB taxonomy): Bacteria > Cyanobacteriota > Cyanobacteriia > Cyanobacteriales > Nostocaceae > Rivularia > Rivularia parasitica. The sequence goes on from NZ_AP018227.1 coordinate 4,616,479, forward strand.
TCAAGGGTCTGAGAACATCTCCCAAGCGTGTTCTTTGTGACATAATCTAATTCCAGGTTAATTAACAAAACAATTTTTAATCTTCTGTAATATTGTATAAGAATAGTACTCATAATATACACCCCTTATGGAACCAGCAATAGTTCTTAGTATTTCCGTAGCTGCTGTCTTAATCACAGTTACAGCCATGTCCGTTTATACTTCCTTCGGCCCACCAAGTAAAGAACTCGGCGACCCCTTTGAAGACCATGAAGATTAAGTGAGAGACAGGGAGACAGGGAGACAGGGAGACAAGGAGACAGATAATTCCTAACTCCTAACTCCTAACTCCTAACTCCTAACTGCTCACTGTTCACTATTGACTGCAAAGCTCGCGATTTTCCACGGCTTGATTGTAAATGTTGATTCGGATGAATTTTCTGAATTCGGTAGAGGACGTTCTAATAAATCTACAAGTTCTTTTACATTCAAGCCGATATCGCTGGTGAGTTGGAATTCTGCTTTTTCTCCAATACTTTCGTAACAGCGAAGAATCCATTGTTGGGGATTGTCTTCTGCTTGCTTGAATGCCATTAAGATTAAATTATCAGCAGAATCACCAGATATATTGATAAAGCTGGCTTTTTCTTTCAATGTTTGAGTTTGCGATTTATTTTGACAAATATTATTTTCACAAAGTACTGCTTTTAAAGGCTGGTTGAATTCATATCCACGCTTTACCGTCTGCGCTTTCTCCCAACTTCCCGTATGGGGATACAAGCCATAACTAAATTCGTGACTACCTTTGTCCGCTTCTGGATTCGGCCATTCCGGACTTCTTAATAAACTCAAACGTAATTGACTCGGTTGAGCGTCATAACCATATTTGCAATCGTTCAATAAACTCACACCATAAGAATTCTCTTTTCTCCCTATCTCCCTACGGGTTGCGCCACTTGCTACAACGGAGGGAACCTCCGCAACGCAGTGGCTTACCTTGTCTCCTTGTCTCCTTGTCTCCCCTTCTTCCGTTAAATCAGCCCAACGCAATGCAGGAACTTCCCATTTAGCTTTTTCTGCTGCTGTCTGGGGTTTGGTTGTACGTTGAATTGCTCCACAGGGAATTTCATAAGTGGCAAAGTCGGCTTCTAAGTTTAAGGGAAAGGCAGCTTTTACTAAAACGTGACGCTCTAACCAGTTAACTTTGGTTTGAATTTTCAAGACTGGGGAAGTGGCTTGCAAAATATAGTCTTGAATAAATTCCGATTTTCCTAACTGACGAACTACCCGTAATTTCTGCTGTAATAATCCTTGTTCGAGCCACTCGATAGATTTTAGTTTTAGTGGTGGTAAGATATGTTCGGAATAATTGGGGTCGATGTTCCATGCATCCCAATATTGACCTTCATCTTTAAAAGCTTGCAGTTGATTTCCACTAGCTGAAAGTATTTCGCGGTTATTCAATTTATCAAAAACGCTCTTTAAATCACCAGTCTCTTCATTTACGACTACTCGCAAAAATTCATTATCCAAAACAAACTGTAGCGCTATAGTTTTTGATTGATTTTGCGATGGTGTTTCTTGAGGAGTTAGCCAAAACGAGCGATAACCAATTCCAGGAATATCATTTGCTAGAAACAATAAATTTGAGTCAGCATCGATTTGAGAAGCGATTTTATTACCTGCACTATCGTAAACTTGCCATTGTTGATGATTAGTTTCCTCCGGTAAAGAAACATATACAACTTCCGAACGCTGCCAATTAAGGGAATTAAAAACAACAACAGGTAAACCGTCGGGTTTTGGTGGCTGTGATAAGTTAATACTATTAGCTAAAGTTTGTAAGGACTGCTCTAATATTTCCGTTGCAGTATTTTGCATTTCCTGCCATTCTGGTTCTGCATCTTCGTAAACTTCCGGGATTGAGGAACCTGGTAAAATATCGTGGAACTGATTAAATAAAAGTTTTTTCCAAGCCGCTTCTATTTCAGCTTTTGGATAATCTACACCACAGGTAATGCTTGCCAAACTCGCGAATAATTCCGCTTCATAGAGTAAATTTTCACCGAGACGATTGTAAAGCTTTTGGTCGCCGTGCGTAGTGTAGCAACCGCGATGAAATTCTAGATATAGTTCATCATTCCAATTTTGGATTGGGGATTTTGGATTTTGTATTTTCTCCCCATCTCCCCATCTCCTTGTCCCCTTGTCCCCTTGTCCCCTTGTCCCCTCTTCCTTAATTTCTTCCAAATACTTCTCAACGGTGGTGAATTCAAATTCGGGACATACAGTTGAACTCTTCCAGCGTCGGGCGATTTCGAGCATATCGCGGGTGGGACCACCACCGTGGTCGCCGACTCCGGGAAGCCAAAGGTAATTTTTTAGACCGGTTTGTTTTTCCCAAGCGATGGCGTATTCTACCATTTTTACTGGGTCGATTCCTTCACCAATCGGCGCTGACATTAAACTGAATATTTCACTTCCATCTGGCGATCGCCACCAAAAAGCACCGTGAGGAAATTCTGTGGTGTCGTTCCAAATCAGCTTTTGAGTGACAAAGTATTCCACACCGGCCGAAACCATAAATTGAGGTAAAGTCCAGCAAAAACCAAAACTATCCGGAAGCCATGCAACTGTAGATAATTCGCCAAACTTTTCTTTTACGTAGCGTTGACCGTATAACAATTGACGAGCAATCGACTCACCAGAAATTATATTTAATTCCGGTTCCACCCAAAAAGCACCAACAATTTCCCAAACGTTGTTTTTTACAGCTTTTTTTATTTGAGCAAATAAATCGGGACAATTTTCTTCTACCCAAGCATAAAGCGCGGGAGTAGAGTGGCAAAAAATCAATTCCGGGAAGTCTTCTTGCAGCTTTAAAACCGATGCAAAAGTATTCTTGGCAGCTTCCCAAGTTTCACTAACCGGCCATAACCAAGCCATGTCTAGGTGAGCGTGGCCAACAAGTTGGATTTTGGATTGTGGATTTTGCGGAAAGTTTGGGGGGGAGATGTTCTTCCCCCAAAACTTTTCAAGACGGATTTTGGATTGAAGATTATTTTGTAAATCAGTAAGAGATTTGTTAATTACCAATTTTCTCTCTTCTCTCTCTTCCTCTGCGCTCTGAGCTACTCTGCGGTTTATTTCCTCAGCAATCGCATCCAACTGTTCCGGTGCAAAAGCTTGACAATAAAGCTGAACTATTGCTAATTCCGAAGCGACAAAACCGGGATAGAGATTATTTATTTTATTTTCTTTATTCCCTACAGTTTCATAAACGCACTTTGAACTAACCAAAGCACCATTATCATGTCCGGGACTAACCAAACGTAGAGCAACAGTAAACTCATCTCCCGGATTCACCGACTCAGTTAATAAGACTCTTTGCGAAAAATCAAATAAATCGCCTTCACCTTGCCTAGAACCATTAATATAGATTTGAGCGGAATCGGCCCACCAAACCAAAGCCAATCGCAAACACAAACCCGCGAGCGGATAACCTTGCAAATCTGGGGGGACAATTAACTTTTGCGCCAACCAAAGTACTTTTTTACCCTTTTCCCAAGCGATATGTCCTTTCGCGTTTAACTCCCTAGTTTCCCAACCAGAAAAATCCGACGCGAAAACCTCAGCCACGCTCATATCACCCAGAAAACAGCGCCAATACTCGCGAACATCCATCTCAGAAAAAGCACGTAGCTTTTCGATAGTTTGTGAAATGGTTTGTAAGCTGGTTTGTGAATTAATATTTGTATTAGATTCGGATATGGATTTGGTCATCTTTCCGCTAAAATCAGGTGAAAAGTTCTATACGCTCAATAGTAAAAGAACCTGAAAAAAAAGATACCTATAAACTATTTTTAAATGCTCTGATGTAACAATTTTTGATTTTCTTCAGTCCTGTTGGTGCTTGACACGAGAAAATTTCTAACTCCTAATTCCTAACTCTTTCCCAATCTTTAACCCTTGACCTCTTACCTTTTACCTTCCTACCATGTCTTCTGCTTCCAAAGGCCGTTATCAAAGCAGGCTATTTAATTTCTTTCACAAACAATCCCGACGCTTCGGTGAAGGATTCGGACGGTCGCTGCGACAATTACGAGTTGCGACTAGTTGGTCTTTAGAAGCATTTTCTAAATCAATATATTTACTGTTACAAAAAGCTGCGGATTCTGCGGGAACACAACTTCCCGGAACAGCAGCAGAACCTCGGTTAGAATTACAATCCTCAGAAGAAGCTGCATCGGATTTGGCGATTATTCGAGTTCTGGAAAATATAGAAACCCAATATATTACCTCTAGCACCCAAGAAAATTATCAAATTGAGGGAGTAGGGGATAGCGAGCAAGGAGCAGAAAGTAATCAACTTAGCGTAATTGTTCAAACAAGCGAGCAAAATACTTGTACTACAGCTAATAAATTGACCTCTTTGAGTTATTCTTCTCAAAAAATTAGAGGAGTTGCTTCGCAGCTTTACAGTCAAAATTTAGTACTTGTAACTTGTGAAAACGAAATTTTAGACGTTTTAACACCACCACAACAGCAAGCTTTAGAAAACCAGATAATTTCTGAAATTGCTAATTATTGGCGCTCTTGGCGATTATCTCAGGAAAACCAGGAAACAAAATTATTGTCTAGAGCAAATCGTTTTTTCAAAAGACTTGCGACCCGTAATGATAATCCAGAAGAAAGAGAAAATAAATACTTACAAATAAATCCTGCTACGGTAGCTTCTTTAGATATAGTAGTTGCTAATTTAGAAACTAATACCATTATTCCCGTATCTCGTGCTGGAATTATAGTACGTCAACGCAGCGGTAAATTAATTCAAACGGTAAAAACTAAAATAAATACATTTGTTTACGGTAATCGAGAAGTCACTGTCAGCGAAAAACAAGTAATTGTTGAAGGGAATGTAGAAAAGCAATCCAAAATAAAAGCTTTGATTTCAGCAGCACTTAAATACTTTTACGCTGAACCAGAAAGTCAAAAAATCAAGCCGGTTCCACCAAGACGTTATATTGTTTCCGCTCAATCTAATTCTCCTCAACTACAAAGCGGACAATCACAAGATGATTGGTTAAATAGCGCTGATTTATTTGGTAACGGATTCCCGCAATTAAATTCCAGAAAACAAGCATTAAAAAAAGTATCAAACAAATTAGAAAACAGTAAACAGATAAAAGATTCATCCGAAAAACTATTCGGACGCTTTCAACTTCCAAATTGGCGAACTTTGCGACTAAAAGAAAAAGCTGGTTTACAAAAGCAGCAAAATGCTGATATTACTTCCCAAAACTCGCAAAAAATAACAATTAGCTCCACATCCGAACTGCAAAACAGAAGTAAAACCCAAACCAGCGAATCCACAGAAATAGAAGCAAAACCAGAATGGATAGAAACCAAAGCCGAAATAGTTGGTTATCAAAAACATCCACTAGAGCAAATCTTGACATGGATTGACAACACAATGTTGAAAATCGAAGAAGCATTTGGAAAATTTGCAACCGCTTTACAGCAGTTTTTTAGAAGGTAGTTGGTAATTGGTAATTGGTAATTGGTAATTGGTAATTGGGGAGAACAACAGTTAGGAATTAGGTATAGGGTTTCTTAGTCTGGTGAGGTACATATTTCAAAACCTCACCCCCAACCCCTCTCCATATTAAGGCTACCGTGTACACACAAGTACTCTAAATTGCTTTCACAGCGTTTAGATCCCCCTATATCCCCCTTGAAAAGGGGGACTTTAATTCAGATTCCCCCCTTTTCAAGGGGGGTTAGGGGGGATCTAGGAGATGTGTGTACACCGTAGCCTTATTAAGGAGAGGGGAGATGAAGCACAGCTTTATCGGGGTGAGGTAAAGCTATACCTCAGTTGCTTGATAAACGCTATAATTACTTATTAAACTTTGTAGACAAAGATTGTTAAGAATGTCCTTTAGGACGGTTTTTTAATCATTTATTATGTAATAAACTGTATTTGTGCTACTTAGTCAACTAATAAAAGTAATATTACCGAAATTAATAACTAGAATGACAACCTGTTTAGTATGGGATGTCACTCAGGTTTTATTTTAGCGAAGGCTGTTATGTTGATAAAAATATTCAACTTTTTTTAAGTAAATTGCAGTCTTTCAGAATAAGCATCATATCATGGATTTTATCGACCAAATAACAGCTATTTCTCAGCAAGTTCACAAATTAAGAGACTCAGTTAAGACCGAAGAAGCAACAAAGAATGCTTTTGTATTACCTTTAATAAATGCATTAGGTTATAACGTTTTTGATACAACAGAAGTTTGTCCTGAATATATTGCTGCTACACCAGGACTCAAAGGAGAGAAAGTTGATTATGCCATTATTATTGATAACAAACCAAGTATCCTAATTGAATGCAAGTGGTGTGAAGAGAACTTAGAACATCCGAAGCATGGCTCACAATTATATAAATACTTTAATGCCACTCCTGCAACATTTGGAGTATTAACAAATGGCATACTATATCAATTTTATACTGATATAGATAAAAATAATATTATGGATGAAACGCCTTTCTTTGAATTCAATATTATGAATTTCAATGAATCATCAGTGCATGAATTGAAAAAGTTCTCGAAAGCAATATTCAATCCTGATGAAATGGTCGATGTAGCCAGAAATCTTCTTTATACAAAAGAAATTAAAAGATTAATGGCTGAACAACTAACTAATCCTTCACCTGAATTTGTAAAGTTTTTTGCAGGTCAAGTTCATGGTGGAAGAATAAGCTCATCTGTTATGGCTAAATTTACAGAGCTAGTTAAAAAATCTCTAAAAGAATATATTAACGACCGTATTACTGATAGATTAAAATCTGCAATTGACTTACCAGATGCAACAACAGAGCCAGAAGACATAGCTCCCGAAACTCCCGATGATGATACTATTCCCACTCAATGTGAAATGGACAGTTTTTATCTTCTAAAATCTATATTAAGAGAAATTCTTGATACTAATCGTATAGAATATAAAAATACTCAAAAATATTTTGGTATAAACGTTGATGGCAGTGTCAAAAAAACCATCTGTCGTTTATGGCTTAATTCACAGAAAAAATATATTGGAATTTTTGACGTAAATAATAAGGTTGTAAAACAGCCAATTGAGGGATTAGATGATATTTACGGATTTTGTGAAATGTTAAAAGATAGAGCTAAATTTTTAACACAAACCAAATCAGAACAAACCCAGGTCGCTGAAATACAGCCCAAATAATCATTAATTGATAGCAAATATAACTTTTTTATGTAATATTATTTCTACATGAAAATATATATTACTAGCCCACGAAGGTGGGCTTTGTTAGTATAGCCCCAGACTTCTAGTCTGAGGGCATTAATTATTAACCGTAACTGCTCACCATTCACTGTTCCACCCCACCGACAACTGGTTTAACTCCTCCCGGACTATCGGAAAATGGGTCGGTTCCACCACTCCAGTTAAAGTCGCTGATGCGGAAGCTAATACCACCTAATTCTAATACGGGGTTATAGCGCAGGCTAATTCCGTAAGTACGACGACTGTATTCTAATACATAGTCGGTGCTGGTACTTTCATTAGTATCTAAGTTGATGGTTGTTTGAAATCCCAACCGGAATGGGCCGTACAATTGTTGAGTTATACCGGCGCTTAATACTTTTTGATCTACGTAACGGTCAAATAGGAAAGGTGATAATCCGTCGTTTGTACCTTGGGAATAACTGACGTTGAAGCCGGTATAGTCAAAAGCTTTTTTGGAAAAATTACCGAATTGTCCTTGCAATCCGATTGTACCGATTAAAGTGTTTTGATTATCGCCGTTACTGTAAAAGCTACCGGTTCCAGTTACCGAACCATAGGCTTGAATGTAAGGTACTACGGGATTAGCTGTATATCTTAAGCCTCCGTTTTTAGTTGCTGGTAAAGGTTTCCCCTGCCAAAGATTTATTCCCCCACCAATGGTAGCGCTGGCTTGAAGACGACCTAAATCAACACGGTTGTTAGTTCTACCTACATCTAGTAAGTCCAAACGGTCGGTATTGGCGTTGATTTGTTGGGCACCTGCTTGATACCTTAAATTTAACCCGGTTTTACCTAAAGGAATATCTGGGGAAATAATAACTCCACCAAAACTACTTTGTACGGTTTGGAAACCAAGGCTACCATTATAAAGACGGTCGCGATAGCTGTACTCTAATGTCGCTCTGTAGGGATTGGCAGTATTTCCTAGTAAATAGTTGTATCGCACGCTCGCACGCAAGTTGTCTTCAAAGGTGCTTGAATTGAGGCTTGTTAAAGATGTTCTTGCTCGAATGTCAGAACGTGGAGATAAAGTTGCATCTAAGCTGGATTTCAAACCGAAGAGGTCTGAGAAATTGCCATTGTTATTTTGTACGGCTTGTTGAGCAAAAAATTGTGGTGTAACTTTCCAACTGGTCTGCGATGTATTTAATACACTAAAGGAGCGCTCGAAGAATAAACCACCGCGCTCGTCTCCATCAAATCCGATGGAAATAGGAGCGGGAGTAGCATCTCTTTGAGTGCGGTCGATTGTTCTTGTATAGCCCGGTATACCTAAAGTTAAGCCCCGGTCAAATACTAAACGTGGTTTTTTTAATCTGAGTTTGTCTGCTCTAGGAGAAATTTGATTTAAAGTAACTGAATCTGCACGTAATTCTAATTCTGGGGGAGAAAAGGGGTCGTTGGTAATAGTAACGTCTTTTGCTTCCCATCCTCTGGGATAAAAATCAACTCGTGCAGCTTGAAAGCGCACCCGTCTAACTTCACCCCCAGCTTGTGCTTGTGATGAGGAAGGTAAATTGCTAGCCCTTCCACCACCCAACTCAAAGTCGATTCCTCCAGGACTACTGACACCAGTTAAAGGTTGATTTCTTCTAACTCTATCGCTGAGAGGACGACGAGGAACTCCACCTGGTGCAACATTAGGAGAATCAAAGGATAAATCTTGTTGAGCTTGAGCTATATTAACTTCGCCACTTCCACCTTCTAAATCCCCGGTATCTTGAATAAAGTTATATGTAAATCTGTTCCCTCTTAAAACTTGTTCTCCTCTGGTGACCGCAACATTTCCTTCACCAACGGCTACTAAGTTATCTATATTTACCTGTAAACTATCCGCATCAACTACAGAACCATCAAATCTGACAATTACATTTCCTTCAGCAGTTACAACCCGGCGATTTTCATCATAAATCTGCCTATCTGCCAAAATCTCAATTACTCTTCTCGTGTCAGTAGTTTGTGATGGTGTTGACGGTTGTCTTGGCTGCGGTATCGGTATAGTTTGCTGTTGAGCTTGTTTCTGAGAACGGGATTTAAATTCTATAGTTGCAGGAGCTTTTGTAGAATTTGTATTTTGAGAATAAAATTCTATTTTCGTAGGATTTTGTTTTCGCGTTTCCCCAGCAGGTTTTTTCTGGTTCGCGAGCTTCTGGGATTTTTCAGTTAATTTCCGATTAACTCTATTACCATTATTGGTAGCAGGTTTAGCTTTCCCTTCCGTAAAGCTGGCAGCCTTAAAATGTTCTAACGATTCGGAGGATAACTTTTTATCCTTTGAAGGATAGCTAACAATGAACTTATCGGTCGAAGGTGCGGGATTATTCGCGACCGTGGTGGGAGAAAATTCAATGGGAAGAATAGTTTCTGGTTCGCTAGTCTTCGATATATTTTTGTTTTGATTCAAAAACGATTTTGCTGGGGAAGATGTTTCCTCCCGCTCAACACTTTTTTGAACTGCAGAAGATTTTGGGGATAAAGCAATCGAATTATCCTGATTAACATCTGCTACGGGTTGTGACTCGACAACATTTGGTATTTCGGGCGGTAAAACTGGATGAAGCATACTCACACACTATATAAGCTAACAAACAGTCTTTAAAGCAAGAAGACAGAAAAGTTAGTAAACTAGTCAGAAGAATACAACAACAATAACGTGAAAAACTTCTAACTTTAGTCTTCTACTTAGCCTGCGAGCAAATTCCGCCCAAAAAAGGACACGCTTGCGAAAGAAATTAAATCACTAATTATTGACTAACTTAATAAAAAATAATTACCTATAATCCTTCCAACGTGTCCTTGATATTACAAATATCCTCTGCAAATGCAGTGATTATGGACGTTAATTGATGATGAATTATTCAAAATCACTACGTCCGGGGTTACGAGATGGGTCACTTGACAAGAATCCAAAGATAAATGTAGCTAAAAACAACCCAACAACAATATAAACAGCGATTTTTAAAGTCAACATAGCAATTTCTCCAGGGATTAATCGAAAAAGTTATTTTTAGTATCTGCTTTTGCAGAAAAGTTAACTTCTTTATATTACCCAAAATAGCTACATTTTTGGAGGATATAATAGATAGATGCGCTCGGGGGATTTTCTATACTCGAAACTTATGCGCTTCATTAGACGGGTTGTCCTTTCGACGCTGAATCGCTGAAATATGTTTCGCGGTTATGAGCGAGCAGTGAACAGTTATCAGTGAACAGTGAACAGTGAACAATTAAGCTGATATAGCGTTCCTACAGCAACTGAGGTACAGTTTGACCCACCCCCAACCCCTCTCTTTATTAAGGCTACCGTGTACACCGTAGCTGCTCCGCAGGGAGAGGGGAGATAGTTTTTGAGGTATACCGAGTGGAGACTGGGAAACGCTATATGTGGCGTTCATCTTATATCTTGCACCATTCTCAAGAAGACCAAATAAATTCATATTTCAATATCGCTAGCGCCACGCTGCGCTAACAGCAAAGCTCAAGGTAGGTATTAATTCAAAAACAAAAAGGGAGCAAGATGCTCCCACTACAAATTATTTTATTTGTAACTGCTAACTGTTCACTGTTAACTGTTAAATGTCACCTGTATGTCGCTGTCGCGACACGCTTCGCTAACGCTAATGCGGCTTTTTACTACTTTCGCTGGAGTACCTACGGCTATGGAGTAAGGGGGAATATCTTTTGTTACTACTGAACCCGCACCGATAACGCTACCTCTGCCAATGGTTATTCCATCTGTCACGGTTACACCATGTCCGAGCCAACAATCATCTTCAATGACTATTCCTTTACGAGTAATTCCTTGTCTGGCAATATATTGAACTGGGTCTACAAAATTATGGTTATTGGCAAATAATCCACAGTGTGCTGCAATTAAACAACCTTTTCCTATTTTGATGTTTCCCGGTCCCGCAATACAAACGTAAGGGCCAATAAATGTGTCTTCTTGTATTTCTAGATGAGTATCGTTTAATGCTCTAATATCAACACCTTGTTGAATTTGTACTCCATCACCAATGGAAATTTTGTTTTTAGGGTTTCCTATCGCGTTTATATTTGCTCCTCGCAAAATTTGCGCTCTATTACCAATTTCGATACAAGGAGTATTAATAAATTCAACGCTATCTTGCAAGTAAACTCCTTTACCTAAACCTGCAAATATACCGCGATAAAAGAAAGTTCTTAAGTTGGAACCTATTACTTTTGTAGGGATATTTCCGAGCAAGAGAGTTAATACTGTTTCTTGTAACCGTTTCCATTTTGATGCAGCTTTTCTACTATTCATAATTATATTTGTTAGGGACTGGGTTTTAGATTTTAGATTTTGGATTTTAGATTTTTACCCTTAAATCCTTATCGCTACTTGCTACTTGCTACTTTCTACTCGACCTACTTAGCCGACATCATTTCTACATCATTAGGATTTACCGGTTCTTCAGGTAAACGACTTTTAATAACTCGGGCTGGTGTTCCCACTGCTATTGAATAAGGTGGTATGTCTTTTGTTACTACTGACCCAGCACCAATTACGCTACCTTTACCGATAGTTACTCCATCTATTACGGTTACAGCATGTCCTAACCAGCAGTCGTCTTCGATAGTAATTCCTTTACAGGTAACTCCTTGGTCGGCAATATATCTTAGTGGATCTCCATATTTATGGTTATTTGCAAATATTCCACTATGTGCAGCAATTAAGCAGCGTTTTCCGATTTTGACGTTTCCCGGCCCAGCTACACAAGCTCCAACACCAATAAATGTACCTTTATCTATATAAATCTGAGTATTATCTAATGCTCCGATATCTACGTTGCGCTCAATCGCAACTCCTTCTTTTAAAATAATTGTATTATTTTGATGCCCTAAACCATCTACACGTACTCCTCGAAAAAGATGCACTCCATCACCAATTTCTATGTTACAAGCTCCTAATACTTCAACACCATTCTGTATATAGATTGACTTACCCATCCGTCTAAATATACTTCTATATACCAATTTTCTTAAGCTTGGTCCTAAAGCAATAGCAGGTAACTCTCCTAGCAAACCAGTAATCAAAACTTCTTGGAAGCGCTTTAATTTTGAAGCAGTTTTTTTCATGTTTAATGTTCTTTGGCTATGTTTATACTTCAGATAGAAATTTGGCTAATTATTATACTGTTGACTAGCCTGCTTAATAATTTCATATATATTAATTCATTTTTCGGAGTTAGCTAATCATAAAATTAAATGTTTCATAACATCTTCTGAGAATATGTGACTGTTTATATATAATTTAAATAATATTAATTTTAAACTGTTTATTTGAAACTTTAAATATTATCTCAGTTCAAGTTATTTGAAGTAAAATATGTTTGTTTTCCGAACATGTTATTACTTTTATCTCAAAATATAATTGCCTGCATTAATTTTAATTAAAGATTATTCATTTTCTGTGATTTGTTTGTGTAATTAGCAGATTTCACTAGAATAAGTAAAGATGAAAAGTCTACAGATAATTTTATAATAAAGTTTATGCTTTAGTATCAAGAGAATAAATAATAATAAATAAACAGGTTTTAATCCGATTTATTATATGAATTGGTGACTTTATATTTATAATTACAGAGCTATTATATAGCTAATTTTTTTAATAATTTTTCATAAGTTTATTTTTTATAAATCAATTCTATACTTACGTATAACATATATCTTTTATCGGAACAAAATCATCAAATTTACTTTAATCTAATGCCTTGTTTATAAAGTTTTGATTAAGTCGCCAATATTTTTGCTTACGTATGCTTAAGTATCGGTAAGGACAATGATAATATGTGTCGTCCCGAAAGCAGCAATAAATAATCTACGCTGAATACAGACAACGGTTGTAGAAACGTAGCAGTGTTACGTCTCCCGATAATTGCAGCGAAAACGAACTCATCGGAATTTATCCAATTAAATATTAGTCGCTAACCTGAAGATTTTGGGTGAAGTGAGTATAATTCGTAATTCGTAATTCGTAATTCGTAATTAATGCCCCATAAATAGAATTTAGGGGCTTCAACAAAGAATAGGAATCGCCATCCACGGATAAATCCGGGGGCTTCTAACCTTAAAAATTTACCTGGTGAAGTGAGTATAATTCGTAATTCGTAATTCGTAATTCGTAATTAATGCCCCATAAATAGAATTTAGGGGCTTCAACAAAGAATAGGAATCGCCATCCACGGATAAATCCGGGGGCTTCTAACCTTAAAAATTTACCTGGTGAAGCGGTCTTCGTAGCGTGTCCGGAGGAGATAACCCAATTGAATCGTCCGGTTATCATCGCTTCCATTGATTGGGACTGGTTGATTGTCTCGAAAACGTTAAGAGACGTAGCACTGCTACGTCTCTACAATCCGTTGGATAAGTTATTAACACTGCTGGTGTTACCTCTCACCTGCTTTTCGTGATTAGTTTTGCTACGCTTCCACGGGGTAACGTTCTATGAATTGATGCTTTTTTCTCCAAGCTTGGGGCGGTATTTTGTGATGTTGGCGAAATTGTCGGGAAAAATGACATGCATTTTGATAGCCGACGTTGGTTGCGATTTGTTCTATATTTAAACTGGTGTTTTTGAGTAAATAACGCGCTGCTGACATCCGACGCTTAACAATCCAACTGTTAACTGTCTCCCCAGTTATTTTTGCAACTCTATTAGTTAAATAAGCTGCTGAATAACCTACTGCTTCTGCTACATCGCTTAAGGTAATTCCTTTTTGATAATTAGCCTCGATAAAATCAAAGACTTCTTTTAGCTGAGGAACAATAGGAAAAATTGACTTTTCTTCTTTTGATGAGTTGTCTCCATTAGACTCCGATTGTGTCTTATCAGTATTGTCAGCACAACAGTGACGAAGCAAAACCTGCTTTTTCTCTAACCGAATTGCGATCGCCCTTAATAATTGTTCAACTGTGGCGGGTTTGGCTATATAATCATCAGCACCAGACTCCATACCTTTACGAAAATCTTCTTGAGAACCCCTACCAGTTAGAAATATAAATGGAATAATGGCTGTATTGGGATTTTGACGCAAGCGATTCAAAACGGTAAAGCCATCAATATCGGGCATTAAGATATCACAAATGACTAGATCGGGTAGGCTAGAGACAGCTTGTTGAATTCCAGTATTGCCGTTCGGCGCACTTATCATTTCAAATCCTTCGTTCTCAAGCCCATCCAAATACATATTACGGGTACGAGCATCATCCTCAATTACCAAGATTTTTTTTGAGACAGCGTTAATCATGATTAGTTACTATTGAATTACGATAAATATTTAGGGAAAGGAAGTTTTCTACCGAGTTAATAAGGATTAAAAAACATTTCTTGGTTATATAGTTACTTAGCTATCAAGGAAAAATTTCAGTTTTATTTATAGACATATTGGTTTTGAAACCTATTTTTAAATCTATATTGTTAAAATTTAATTGTTGCTTGTTGGGACTTTTAAAGTGAAAACCGTTCCGACCCCAACTTCACTTGTTAAAGAAATTTCACACCCATGTAAATCTGCAAGAGTTTTCACAATCGATAAACCCAAGCCCGTACCGGGTATACTATCAATGTTACTGCCTCGATAAAATGGTTCAAAAATCTGCTGTTGGTCTACAGATGGAATCCCGATTCCTTGGTCTTGAACTTTGAAAATCACATCATCCTCTCTACACATAAGTTCTAAAGTCACAGCATTACTACCTACAGAGTATTTAACAGCATTAGAAATTAAGTTAGTTAAAATATGATGTAATAATTTCGGGTCTAAACTTTTAGTCGAACATTCACCTTCACTAACAAAATTAATTCTTTTTTGCTTGCCTCCTGCCAAATAAATCTGTGCTATGATGTCACGACAAAATTGGTTCAAATCAAGTTGTCTTGGTTCGCACTTTAATCTATCAGCTTCAGCTTTACCGAATAGCAAAATTTCATCTAGCAGTTCGCTTATTTGCTCTACAGAATCTTGAATTAAATCAAGATAAGAATGATTCTTTTCCTCGCTCCATTGATGTATATTACGTTTGAGTAAATCAGATGAGAAAGAAACTATATTGAGTGGAGTACGGAATTGATGGCAAAGCATTGAAACAAAGCGCTGTCTGAGTTCGCTTAATTTTCTCGCTTGTTCTAATGTTTGACGTAGTTCTGATTCGGCTTGCTTATAATCAGTAATATCAATTGCCGTAATCATTTCTACTTCTTTCCCAGAAAAGTCCAGCACTCCATCGAGTCGCTCTAAAGTACAAGCTAACCAGCGAGAGAAACCTTGCTTTGTGAGAATCTTCATTTCTTGGTACTGACAAGTAGTTAATCCATCTTGCTTGCGTACCTGTCTGTGCTGTTTTGTTTGAACTATCTGCTCAAAATTAAAATTATTTCTAGTTAACTCTTTGATAGAATAGCCGGTTAGCATCTCTGCTGCTCGGTTAGCATAACAAACATAATCATCGTGAATTAGAATAATACCAGCTTCCGTATTTTGAGCTAAAGTACGAAATCTCGCCTCATTAAGCTTTAGTGCTTCCTCCGTTCGCCTTGATTCTGTTATATCCCAGATGCTCCACACTCTACCAATAATATTGCCATTAAGTCTATAAGGCTCTGAGTAATGTGCGAATATTCTTCCATCTTTTAATTTTAACAAATTGTAGGTGTCAGAATCAGATGTTGTAGGTAATTCCCAAATATGCGAACGAAAGATTTCTACATCTTGAACCTGACTCTCGAAGAATTCTTTAGCTTTACTACAATTCCTTGATAAAGTTACCTCTGATGGAAGATTCCACAAATCTAAGAATTTTTGATTGTAATAAAGTATCTCTCCATCGAAGTTTATCGCAAGTATGCCGTTTGCAGTAGATTCTAAGGTTGAACTTAATAGAGAAAGCGAAGCTTGTAACTCACTATCTGTTTTATTGTACTCAAGAATCCCCTGCTCCAAACCATCCTTAATATTCGGAGGTTTGACTAAAACTTGCTGTGTTTCTGAATTTGGCAACTTCACATCTTGTTTGCAAGCATATACACAACATACTTGCTTATTGTCTAATTGTTCGAGGATAAAGGTGATATCAACGGGAAACACCTCACCTGCTCTATTTCGATAGCAAGTTGCAAAACTTATCGAACCTTCTTTTTGCAGCAATTCCCATTGCTTCAGCCACTGCGACCATTGCCAATTGTTATCTATTTCTTGCAATCTCATCGCAAGCATTTCTTGTCGAGAGTAACCAAAAAGCGAACAAGTTGCATCGTTAACGTAGATGAACTGAGCATTCTGTTCTACGCAAAAGACAGCATCTTTTGAATGATTAATCAGTAGTCGAGCTACTTTCAACTCTTCTTGGAGTTCTAACCTGATTTTTGAGTTGGGTTCAATAATCATAATTTCGCTAAAGTATACGCTCTAATATGCCGATAAAGATAATCCAAAGGTTGAATATTAAAGGTTTACCGATTTGTAGCACCTTCTAAACGTAGTTTCGCAAGCTTGCAGAAACTAGCAAAAGATGCACTTGTCTATAAACATTTTCTATACTTCCACTTAGAATAACTTATCAAAAAAATCAAGAAATTCATATAACTTTACAATTTTTTTCATATTTGCTTAAGAAAATTCTCTTTGAGTAGTTAAATGTCTTAGATATTGCTCAAATATCTAAGTATGAGTAACATTTGGTTCTTCATCGACAAATTTTTCTATGTGATATCAACAAAAATATCAATCAAAATCAATTGATATGATGAATAATAAATTCGGTGTAGCTCAAGCAATATAGCCGGAAAATTAACGAATAGAATACCAATATTAGATAGAAGCAAAAATAGATTTAATCGATTTACTATATTATTTTACTGCTTTATCTAAATTGAAAGTCAAAATTATTCTGGTGTTTTTTTAGCTGAATATCTAACTTCACACGAATATTTTTACCCTAAAAATAATTTGTGTAAAAAAATACTCTTTTTTAATTTATATAGTTAAGTTCACTCAATAAATTACTCATAGCTACGAAAAGTCCTAGCTGAATAAAAGCTAATCATGACTGAAAATTATTTGCTTGGCTGGGAGTATCCTCTCATTATTCTCTCAAAATTTAACTATAAATTTTAGTAGTGCTACATCTGCCACAGGAGATACTTGCAGAACATAGAAAAATAATGGCGTTGCCGATTAAAAGTATGATTTGCCCTCCAGCCGCCAATTGTCGGGGAGAAGAATAATTTCAAGTCCCCGCTTATTTGGGGGATTTAGAGGGCTAGTAAATATGAAAAAAATAAATTTATATTTAAATTCAGCAACGCCAAAATAGTTAATATATCTCTGCATCTATCTTTAGGAGTATATTACTTTTACTGGTAATTATTTTGATTGCTTTTAAATTTCTCCTTTTTGGATAATATGTATATTGGGATGCTATTAAATGACAAAGATATTTATCTATACGCGTAAGTGTTATTACTTACATAAAGGAATAATTTAATTAGCTCGTGATAATCCATATTCTCTATATATAAATATCTTTTCCAGATAAATCAGTTAACTGTGAAAACATTGAATGCAAGTAATATTAGATACCCGCAAACTGATTTAGCTAAATTAAAATGTAAAGAAAAGCAAAAGAATTGGCAAACAATCGAAAGATTTTTCATTGCAGCGGTATATGAGAATTATGTAGGCTTGTTCCCATAAGCACAGAGTCTTGGTTTTTTTGCTTCTCTAGTTAAATTTTTTTTACTGACGGCAAAAGTGGTAATTAACCATTCCCGGTGTTTGTAAGGCTGGGTGTGATGTTATTAGAAAACGTTAAGGAAGCACAACCATAGGTATCGGTTGCCATTGAAAGCGCATCCAAGAAGTCGTGAATATTAAAAAGTCAGGTGAAGCAGCGCGGTCTTGGGGGTTTCCCCAATGAGCGACTGCTGTTAGCGAAGCGAGGCGTTAGCCTTACTCGAAGGGTACACCCAACCTTAGTTCAGGGAGCGTATATTAATTAATGGTTCAAAATTTGACTAAAAAAGTTTCCCCTCTCAGCGTAGAGCAGGAAGAATCTATTAAGGAAAGTTATACAGCACAAGTAGTCAGCGAGTCTGCCGAACAAAGCAACGAGAATATTACTGTTGCTGATGCAGTCGCACAGATGTTTGAGAATTTAGGAATAAAGTCAGCCTACGGAGTTTCCGGAGGTGCAATGGCATCGCTTTGGGGTGCTTTATCCAATAGTGATATTGATGTATTAAATTTCCGTCATGAGGCTGGAGCGGCGTTTGCTGCGACAGAAGGTTATTTTGCTAGCGGTAATCCCACTGTGGTGTTTACCACAGCAGGACCTGGTATAACGAATGCTTTGACCGGATTGTTTGCTGCACGTGGTGAAGGGGCAAAAGTGATTTTGCTGTCAGCTTGCACCTCCGCACCGCAGCGAGGACGGTGGGCGATTCAGGAAACCAGTACCGACACCTTACCAAGTAGTGGTATTTTCACCACCGGCACGGTGTTTAATTATGCTAGCACAGTAGAATCAGCCGCTCAATTACCGCAAATATTTCGTAAACTTGCTTTGGGTCTATCTCAGCCTGGAGGGTATGTAGCTCATTTGAGCATACCGACTGCGGTCCAAAACATGAGTATGGATGAGACTCAATTGCCAGGACAAGGTGTTAGCTGTTCGTTGATGACATCAAGTTCGGAAGTAGTTGCGAATACAGCCAAGTTACTTGCTGAAGGTACATTTGCTATCTGGCTAGGATTTGGGGCACGTAATGCATCCGATGAAATTCGTCAGCTTGCAGAAAAAACCGGAGCAGCGGTAATGTGTTCTCCTCGGGGTAAAGGAATTTTCCCAGAAAACCATCCTCAGTTTGTTGGGGTAACTGGTTTAGGAGGTCATGGTTCTGCGATGACATATATGCAAGAACAGGCTCCCATCCGGACGTTAGTTCTGGGAAGTCGTTTGAGCGAACCAACATCTTTTTGGAATCAGCAGATGGTTCCATCCAAAGGTTTTATCCATGTCGATATAGACTCTAACGTACCGGGAGTCGCTTATCCCCATGCAGAAACTTTGGGGATTCAGTCTGATGTTAAAGCCTTTGTCAGACAGTTGTTAAATGTTTTGGAAGCTGATGAAAGCTTTGAGTCAAAACTAAAAGCATCTCAACCTTCATCATTACCAAAACCGGAACTTTTAACGGTTGAACCAGGACAGGAATCACCCATCAGACCAGAAATTTTGATGGAAGCGATTCAAAAAATAATTGTAGATGGCAGCGATGCGGTTGTGATGGCTGAGTGCGGTAACTCCTTTACCTGGTCAACAAATCTGTTGCGTTTTTCTGAAGCGAATCGCTATCGAGTCAGCACTGGGGTAGGAGCAATGGGACATGCGGTGACTGGTGTTGTGGGTGCGGCCCAAGCTCGCAAAGGAAAAGCTGTAGCTATTGTGGGAGACGGAGCAATGTTGATGAATAACGAAATCAGCACGGCCGTTAAATATCAGCTTCCAGCAATTTGGATTGTTCTCAACGACGCTCGCTACAACATGTGTCATCAAGGCATGAAAATGTTAGGTATGACCGGTGCAGATGCAATCATCCCTGAGACAGATTTTGAAATGATTGCTCGGGGAATGGGAGCCGAAGGGATTCGAGTTAGTAAAGAATCTGAAATTACAGCAGCATTAGAAAAAGCTATTGCTGCAAACGGTCCGGTAATAATTGACGTTCTTATCGACCCAGATAGACCTGCTCCTTCTAAAGGACGCAATAAAGGTTTAGCTTCTCAAGGAGTTAAATCAACTTCCGAAAAGAAACCAAAAGTACAAGCGTCATTTCCAAACATTTAATTTGTAGAGACGTAGCAGTGCTGCGTCTCCAAGGTTAGGAGTTAGAAGTTAGGAGTTAGGAATTAAAAGTTAATATTTTTGACAACACGTGTAATTGTTTGAATTAATTTGTAGGGAGTGGGAGCATCTTGCTCCCTAGATAGCAAAGTTCAAGATACTCCAATAATTAACAACTAACAATTAACGACTAACAGCTAACCACTAATTTCTAATATTTATTGCATTAATTTAATAAAGCTAGGAGCAGGTATTTGAATCTTTTCGGAAATGTCACGGAAATGGGTCACGAGCAAGTATTGTTTTGTAATGGGAAAGACCCAGATATCAAAGCAATAATTGCTATTCACGATACAAGTTTGGGACCTGCGATGGGAGCAACAAGAATGTTGCCTTATGTTAATGAAGAAGCTGCTTTAAAAGATGCTTTGCGTTTAAGTCGAGGTATGACTTATAAAGCTGCTTGCGCGAATATTCCAGTTGGTGGAGGTAAAGCTGTAATTATTGGCAATCCCAAACATAAAACTGACGAACTGCTGTATGCCTACGGACGTTTTGTCAACAGTTTGAACGGACGTTTCATCACGGGTCAAGATGTGAATATGACTCCGGAAGATGTGAGAAAAATTAGTAGAGAAACTAATTACGTTGTAGGTGTTGAAGAAAAGTCTGGTGGTCCGGCTCCCGTAACTGGGTGGGGGGTATTTTTAGGTTTGAAAGCGGCTGTAGAATTTCGCTTGAAAACTTCAGATTTAACAGGATTAAAAGTTGCGGTTCAAGGGTTGGGAAATGTTGGAACAAATCTTTGTCGTCATTTACATGAGAATGGTGCAAAGTTGTTTGTAACTGATATTAATCCAGAAAGAACGGAAGAAATCAAGCGTTTATTTGGTGCTACGATTGTAGAACCTGATGAAATTTATGGACTTGATGTTGACGTATTTTCTCCCTGCGCTTTAGGTGGAATTCTGAATAGCGAAACAATTCCGCAAATTAAAGCAAGCGTAATTGCTGGTGCTGCGAACAATCAGCTTGGTGAAGAAAAACCAGACGGAATGAAGCTTGTAGAAAAAAGTATTCTTTATGCTCCCGATTATGTAATTAATGCGGGTGGATTAATCAACGTTTATAACGAAATGATTGGTTATAACGAAGAAAAAGCTTTTAAGCAAGTAAGGAATATTTATAATACTTTGCTGGAGATTTTCGACCGAGCCGATAAGCAACAAATTACCACAGATGATGCTTCCAAACAGTTAGCAGAAGAAAGAATTGCCAATGCAAAAAATCTCAAAAAAGTTTTAGCAACAACTGCATCAGCTAACGGTAAAAACGGTAAAAGCTAACAACTAATCACTGATAACTGATAACTGTTAACTGATAACTGTAAAAGGGTGACAATGGAAAAAAATACGTTTGCAACATCAGCTTATATTTCAACTGCACCAAAAACAGCTTTTGACTATCTTTGTAGTCTGAAGAATTTGGATGAATGGACGCTGTTTAGCAGAATGAAGGAAAAAATTGATGAGGATACCTACCGGGGAACTGCGTCTGGTTATCACGAAGACCTTTATTATCATGTTAAAAAGCTAGAAAATCCTAAATTTTACGGGATTGAATGGCATTGTGGATTAGAATATCAAAAATATTACCAAGTTTATCCAGTACTGCTTTTCCCTACCGACTATATAGAACCGGGGACAGACGAAAAAGGAGTGTATTTTCACTGGTTGAGTTTTGTTGACCCAAAACGACAAACCGGAATGATTATGCAAGGTATTCATACAGTACACACTTCTG
This sequence comes from Calothrix parasitica NIES-267, assembly GCF_002368095.1. Classification (GTDB taxonomy): domain Bacteria; phylum Cyanobacteriota; class Cyanobacteriia; order Cyanobacteriales; family Nostocaceae; genus Rivularia; species Rivularia parasitica. The sequence continues at coordinate 4,638,448 of NZ_AP018227.1, forward strand.
AATGTCGTTCTCTAAAAGCAAATCTTGAGCGTAAAGAAGGTCTTACTAGTGCAGCAAAAGGAAAGCACTTTGTAGATACCGATACTATATACGTTGATGCACCAATTGAAATGGGTATCGAATTCTTGCAAGATTTGCGGAATATGGATGAATGGGCACATTTGCTCGCACCAAATGGTGATATTACGGCTTCTGAAGGTGAGTTCACGGATGAATACGGTAAGAAAGTAAAAGCGAGAATAGAGCTACATGCTTTGAGTAAATACTATTTGCTCGAACAAGAATTCTACTATCCAGAACATGAGTATTATCAGCGGACTCCAATGCTGTTAATACCAGCTTCTTATGCATTTGCTGACTCTGAAGCAAGAGGTTTTATTATGCATCGAATGAGTTTTTGGAGAGCGGATAAATCTGAAGTTCATGGAAAGCTACAAATTGAGGATTTGGGTGCTGAAAGCATGAACATCAAGCGGATGCTCGAATCAAAGGCTGGTAATATGGAAAGCTTTAACAGAGGAATGAGCTATATCCCACAGTAGGATTTTAGATTTTAGATTTTGGATTATGTCCTTACGGACACGCTCCGCTAATGGATTTTGGATTGAAATCTTTTTTAGGGTTTCCATATTCAAAAAATAAAAATTACTAATTCACTCGTTCACAGTTTTTAAATCTAGCCAAACTAACAGTCGAATTAATCCAATATCTAGCAAATAGGATTTTCAGCCTTTTTAATTTTCTTTCATATTATTATCGGGGTGCTTTCAACTAGTTTTTATAGGAATTGGGTTTTACTCATATAACCTCCCTTCTATCAGGGAGGTTAGGGTAATTTGAGCCAGATTTTTTAATTAAGTTAAGTAAACTCTAAACCTCGTCAAATACAGTTCACTTATTGATTATTTATAAATGACAGCACAACTACTTACAGATATATCTTTTACAATAATTGCCGAAGGTCTTAATAATCCTAAAGGATTGACGTTTGCTCCCGATGGTAGTCTGTATTTTACAGAAGCGGGAATTGGGGGAGATGGAGCGTCAATTCCTGCTCCTAGCGGTCAAGGAAATTTACATTACGGTCTGAGCGGTCGCGTTTCTAAAATAGAAAATGGTACCGTCCGACCTGTGTTAACAGGACTACCTTCTGTAGCGTTCCCTGATGGTTCTGGTGCAGCTGGTCCCCACGATATCAAGTTCGATGCTACCGGGAAAGCTTATGTTTTGATTGGTTATGCAGCTAATCCAGCTTTTCGCGAATCTCTCGGCGATACCGACCTAGGAAAAATTATTACTTTTGAACCAAGTAATAATACTTGGTCAAGTATAGCAGATATCACTAACTGTAAAGATATCAACAAGATTGCACCAAGCAATAGTGAAGTTGCTAGCAATCCCTTGTCTTTATACGTAGACAGTAATAAATTGGTAATAGTTGATGCTGGCGCTAACGGTCTCTTCAGCGTAAATACTTACGGCGGCAATTTAGAATTACTTGCTGCCATACCCGAGCGGATATTAACCAATCCAATATTTCCCGGTGCTAAATCGCAAAACTTCGATCGGGGACATGTTCCAGCACCTGGTGCTATTCCTCAAGCACCACCACAAGTGCCGATTCAATCGGTCCCAACTGATGTTGTCAAAGGTGTGGATGGTGCATATTATGTTTGCGAATTTAGCGGCTTTCCTTTCCCTGAAGGAGACGCAAATATCTATAAAATCAGTGCGGCTGGAGAAGTTGAGGTTTTTGCTTCAGGATTCACGCAGTTAATAGATATGACCTTTGATGCCGAAGGTAATTTGTATGTTTTACAACATATGAACAAGTCTGGCTGGAAAGGAAAACCCGATGGAGCTTTGATTAAAATTGCGACCGACGGCGAGCGTACAGTGCTTTTAGAGGGTAATGGATTAGAGATGCCTTCGGCTCTGACAATAGGGCATGATGGTGCTTTTTATATCATCAATAGAGGTGGTCGTCCGGGAATTGGACAGATTATCAGAATTGACAATCTTAAAGATATTCACCAAAATATTTCTCCTTACATTTAGCAGTACGTTACCGATAGCTAATAACGCAAGCGATGTAACAGAAAACAAGCTTCAAGCTAATAATCTGCTTGATATTGAACTACGCAACTCCGGTTAGGAAATTAATGAAGACTAAAACTCATGACTATTAAACCTGTTTTTTTTACCTTCAACCTTTAACCTTCGCGTAGCGCTATATTCTATCCCAGCAATTGGGGCCGTTCTGAAAAGAACCGTATTCATCCTATAAACTATCAATCAATTTCACAAACTATGAACTTCAAGTCAATTGTCCTAACGCTTTTTACTGTAAGTATTGCTTCAGTCTTTGGAACGACAGCAGCACAAGCAGCTTCGCTATCCGTACTAGCTGACGGACTAGATAACCCTCGTAACTTCGACTTCGATTCCGAGGGAAACATTTACCTGACAACCAGTGGTAGAGGAGGAGATGGGGAAGACGGACGATGCGTTCCCTCCCCAAGTTCGCAATTCATTCCTTTGTGTGCGGGTAATACAGGTTCTCTACTAAAAATAGGTACAGACGGTAGCACTTCAACAGTAATTCCAGATTTAGCTTCCTTAGCTTTGACTCCTTTTGGAGAACAAGCAGCGGGTCCAGCGGACTTTAAATTTGATAGCAAAGGAAACGCATATCTATTGATGGGTTATGCTGGTGACCCTTCAACTAGCGGACCAATCTTACAGACTCCTACACTCGGGAAGCTATATCAAGTAGACCTAGAGAACGGTGCTTTAGGAAGAGAAGTTGCTGACTTTGCTCAGTACGAAGTAGACAACAATCCAGATAATACTGACATTATTACCAATCCTTATGCGATGACCATTAAGGATGACACTGCTTTTGTAGTTGATGGTGGTGCGAACGTAATCTGGAAGACAGCACTTGAAACTGGTGGTATTCAGGATGTAGCAGCATTCCCCATCCTACCTGTTGACCAAAGCGAACTAGAATTTCCTAGCTTTGAACCCCCCGGTGAAATCCCAGATGGAGAACAACCATCTGACGCTCCCGGATTACCAGCAGTTAATGGTCAAGGTGGTGAAGCTCCAAGTGGTCCACCTCCAGGAGCTGAAGGAGAAGAAACAAGTCAAGATTTCCCGATTACATTCCAGTCAGTACCTACAGGAATTGTTGAATCTCCCGATGGTGATTTCACGGTAGCTGAATATTCTTACTTCCCCTATCCAGAAGGTAGAGCGCGTTTATATTCAGTTGACAGCGATTTGAATATTGAAGAGACAATTACCAACGGTGGTGACGGTTTTACTCAGTTAACCGGTACAGCATACGACGAAGAAGGAAACCTCTACGTATTGCAACATATGAACACCTCGGAGTGGAAAAACATTCTCCAAGGTGGTGAAGTAATCGGAGATATCAGCAGTTCGATTATCAAAGTTGCTGCTGATGGAACTCGCGAAACCATTTGGAACGGTAATGGTTTAGAGGCTGCTTCTGGTTTAACCTATCGCGATGGTGCTTTATATACTGCAAACCGCGCTCGTTTAGCAGAACAGGGACAACTAGTCAAAATTAGCCTTGGTGGTGGCTCTGAGAATCCTGGTTCAACCAAAGTTCCCGAACCCGCTTCCATACTAGGTTTAATGGGAGTTGTAGCGGCTGGTGCAGCTTCAAAATATGGCAAGAAGCGCAAAGGTCAGGAACGGGAGCTAGAAGAAATCTTGGACAAAGTTGAAGTTCTTTAACAGTTAGCAGTTAATTGTTAAAAATACTTAGGCTAACAAAGTCAAAAAAACAGCAAGATGCTGTTTGATGAATTTAATAAACAGCAACTTGCTGCAAGAGTCCTAGGTCTAGACCCGGACACATTACCTAACCAAAAGTATAACTAGCCCTATCGGGACTTTCAACGATGAAAATTGTAAAAAATATATCATTAGTGCTTGCCAGTGCTGGATTTATGGTTTTGGCAGCTACTGCCGAAGCTAAAGCAATAAACCTCACATACGAAAACTCAATTGGCGAACCTGGATTCGCTCCCGGACAGCTTTTCGTTCCTCAAGGTGTTGCTCAAAGCGATGCAGATGGAAATGTTTATGTAAGTAACGGTCGCGGTTACGACCCAACAACAGATACTTTTTTGCCCAACGTTGGTAACAGAGTTGATGTGTTTAGCCCAGACGGTGAATATCTCAGAGCAATCGGAACTGGGGTTCAGGGTAAAGGAGCGGGTATAGACGAACCAGGAGATTTGAAGTTTGACTCCATTACTGGGAATTTATACATAGCTGACGTTTTCAACAGCGAAATCGACGTATATAAGCCTGACACTGGGGAATTTGTGACTTCCTTCGGTTCATTTAGCGGTCAAGGTCCTGGAGATATTTTCTTTGGTCCTGGCGGTATCGATTTTGACGGTCAAGGGAATTTGCACGTAACCGATTTCAGTGCTGATGAAATAAAGGTTTACGGTAGAGATGGTTCATTAGTTAAAACCTATGGTAGCTTGGGTAGCGAACCAGGAGAGTTTGATGGACCTGCTGGTTTAGCTATATCTGAAACTACTGGCAATATTTACATTAACGACCAGTTTAATAATAGGATTCAAGTACTTGATTCCGAGCAAAATTTCCTTTATGCATTTGGTACTGAAGGAATTGAACCCGGACAGTTCAATGAACCAATCGGTATTGATGTAGATGAACAGGACAATATCTACGTAGCAGATTCACAAAACAACCGCGTTCAGGTATTTGATAAAGACGGTAATTTCTTAACTGTATTTGGTGAAGCTGTAGAAAATGCTGGGCCACCCGCACCTGGTGAACCACCTTTTGCAACCAATCCTGCTGACTTAGAACCAGGTAAGTTTAACTGGAGTGGTGGCTTAAGCTACAACGATGGCAAGGTATTTGTAGGTGACTTTTTTACAGGTCGCGTACAGGTATTAAATGTAGAAGGTCAGAAGGTAGCGACAAAGGTACCCGAACCCGCAACTTTATTAAGTTTAGGTGTATTTGCGCTTGGTGTTGCTGCAACTAAGTTGAAGAAAAAGCAATCTGCTTAATTTGGATTATGGAGACGTAGCAGTTTAAAGACGTAGCACTGCTACGTCTCTACATCATCCGAAATTCTGTCAAATAATTGTAAAAATATGATTTCCTGATTGAATAGCAAATATTTTTACAATCTTCATATAATAGTTCTTTGACAGCGATAAAATAATCGTTAAAAGCAACACACTTTATTGACTAATAGAACTTACTTAAGTAAGCGTGAATCGGAGATATTTTGTTTAGGTATTGAGGAGAATTACCTATTACTCCATCATATTAATTTTGAAAGTGTATCGTAAGTTTTTATAGATAGAAGACTTGCAGAAAAAGGACTAAGCAGAAATTACCAATAGATAGCTATATATAAACGATAAAAGATATAGAAAAATGTCTCTAACTGCAAACTATATAGAAACCCAAAATATTACTGCTGAAGACTTACTTTACCGATGGGTATCGCGACAAGTCGATAGTGAAACTATTAATTGGTTAGATAAAAAGCGACAGCAGATTAGCAACGGTGCGGCAGGTTTTGTATTTTTTACCGCTTTTAGTGCGGTACCTCGTTATATAGAAAAGCAAGAGATACAGCCAACACTAAAAGAATTAGAATCAGCCTCAAATATTTGTAATAACTGGTTTCCCGCTGACTGGAATATAGACCAAGCTGCTCGCACGTTACTAGTATTAAGTTTACCCAGCGATAATGTTGATAAATATTTACAGATATTAGACCAAGTATTTGCAGCAGCAGATGTTAGAGAATCAGTAGCGCTATACCAAGCATTACCGTTGCTTCCTGTTGCTGAGAAAATGCAAAGTCGTGCTGCTGAGGGTATTCGCAGTAATATGACCGCAGTTTTCAACGCTGTTGCTTTAAATAATCCTTATCCAGCAGAGTTTTTAGATAATTTGGCTTGGAATCAAATGGTTTTAAAAGCTTTGTTTGTCGGTAGTCCACTGCATTTAATTCAAGGATTAGACCAACGAGCAAATCCAGAACTAGCAAGGATGTTAGTCGATTACGCTCATGAAAGATGGGCCGCTGGACGCAATGTATCACCTGAATTGTGGAGATGTGTAGGGAGATTTGCCAACAGTGAAATGTTAGCTGATTTAGAAAGAGTTTTGACTGATTCTCACATTAAAGACTCCAACGGTAAAGGACAGCAGAAATTATTAGAAAGAAGCGCAGCAGCTTTAGCTTGTGCTGATTGTTTATTACCCGAAGCTAAAGATATTCTTGCTCGATATCCAGAATTACAAAATGATATTCAAGCAGGAAGATTGACTTGGAAAAATATTAAGTGAGGGGGAGAGGGGGAGACAAGGGGACAAGGAGACAAGGGGATGATTTTCAATTCTTAATTCTTAATTATTCCCAATTACCAACTACCAATTACCAATTCTCAAAATCCCTGCATAAACACGTCCGTTATTCAAACCCAAAAACTAAAATCTCATAACTCCTAACTATCTAAATTAAACAATCCAAAATCCATTAGCGGAGCGTGTCCGTAAGGACATAATCTAAAATCCAAAATGTATATAGATCCACATATTCACATGAGTTCTCGCACTACCGACGATTACGAAAAAATGCGTGATGCGGGTATTGTTGCGGTGATTGAACCTGCTTTCTGGATGGGACAACCAAGGACTAATATTGGTTCTTTTCAAGATTATTACAGCAGTTTGGTGGGTTGGGAACGCTTTCGAGCTTCGCAATTTGGGATTAAACATTATTGCACTATTGGCTTGAACTCCAAGGAAGCAAACAACGAACCTTTAGCAGAACAGGTGATGGAATTGTTACCTTTATACGCTTGTAAAGAAGGTGTAGTTGCTATCGGTGAAATTGGTTACGACGATATGACACCAGCGGAAGATAAGTATTTTCGCTTGCAGCTAGAACTGGCAAAAGAACTAGACATGCTGGTGATGATTCACACACCACATCGCGACAAAAAAGCAGGTACCAGTCGCAGCATGGATGTATGTATCGAGCATGGTTTGGAACCATCCAAAGTAGTCATGGATCATAACAACGAAGAAACCGTCAGAGAAGTATTAGATAGAGGTTTCTGGGCCGCATTTACAATTTACCCGAATACCAAAATGGGTAACGCTCGGATGGTAGAAGTTGTGCGTCAATACGGTTGCGAAAGAATCATCGTAGACAGTAGCGCGGACTGGGGAGTAAGCGACCCTTTAGCAGTTCCAAAAACCGCTCAATTGATGATAGAAAGAGGAATTCCCGAAGCCCACATGCGAGCCACTTGTTACGAAAACGCGCTAGCAGCATACAGTCAAAGCGGTCAAATAAAAGAATCCGATTGGTTAAATTCAACCCCAATCGACCAGCGCGAATTATTCAGCGGTAACTCCGTACTACGAGGACAACAACCAGTCGTCGAAACCAATACCGAATACGCATTGATTGAGTAAATCAGTTAGGAGTGAGGAGTGAGGAGTTAGGAATTAGATTTAAATCTCCCCATCTCCCCATCTCCCCCCTCTCCCCCATCTCCCCCCTCTCCCCCATCTAAAAAATGAACACAGCAACTTTAAAAACCAACAACCTCTGGGCGTATTTACAGTTAACGCGACCGGCAAATATTATCACTGCTTGGGCGGATATACTAGCGGGAATTGCGGCTTCTGGCTTTGCTGTTTTTGATAATCCTGTACCTGCTGTGTGGCTGCTTTTAGCTACTACTGGTTTATATGGTGGTGGTGTTGTATTCAATGATGTTTTTGATGCTGAGTTGGATGGGAAAGAAAGACCGGAAAGACCTATTCCCAGCGGTAGAAGCTCGCTATCGGGAGCAACTTTTTTTGGTAGCGCTCTTCTAATTATTGGTGTACTGGCTGCAGCTCAAGTTTCTTTGTTGAGTTTTAGTATTGCTTGTGGTGTTGCTGCTTCTGCTTTGCTTTATGACGCTTACGCGAAACATCATACGTTTTTTGGTCCTTTGAATATGGGGGTTTGTCGCGGTGGCAATTTGCTTCTAGGTGTGAGTATCCTATCCCCGATGGTCGGGGAAAGCTGGTATTTGGCTTTGATTCCGATTGTTTATATTGCTGCGATTACGGCTATTAGCCAAGGTGAAGTTCATGGTGGTAAACGCAGTACGGGTATTGTAGCTTTAGTCTTAATGGGTGCGGTTTTTGCTGGTTTATTAGGGCTTGGATGGCTAAATAAATCTTACTTTTTAGCAGTATTACCATTCGTAATATTACTTAGCTGGCGCGTATTGGTTCCTTTTGTACGTGCGGCGAATCAACCAAGTGCAGAGAATATACGTACAGCAGTGCGTTCCGGTGTTTTATCTCTTATAGTGTTAGATGCAACTCTTAGTTGTGCTTTTGCTGGTTTACCTTATGGTTTATTATTGTTGATTTTGTTACCTTTATCTATGATGCTAGCAAAAATGTTTTCTGTAACTTAGGATACATTGAATAAAAGTTACGAGTTAGGAGTTAGGAATGAATTAATATTTTTAACCTTTAACCTTAAACCTTTGACCTTTGACCTTTAACCTTCAATCTTTAACCTTTAACCTTTAACCTTTGACTTATCTCAATTAACTTATAGAAAATCGATGTAAATGCAAATTCTAATTTATTCTTATAATTATGACCCCGAACCTATCGGAATTGCTCCTTTAATGACTGAACTTGCTGAGGGATTAGTCAAAAAAGGGCATGATGTACGGGTGATTACGGGTATGCCTAATTATCCACAGCGCGAGATTTACGAGCAATACCGGGGTAAGTGGTATGTTACGGAAGAGAAAAACGGTGTAACAATTCAGCGCTGCTATTTAAGAATAAAATCTAAACCTAACTTAATTGATAGGTTGTTATTAGAATTAAGTTTTGTATTTACAAGTTTACCGCAAGCTCTTAACGGTTGGCGACCTGATGTTATTCTCTTAACTGTTCCACCTTTATTAGTTACTTTACCAGCGATATTTTTAGGTTGGTTTTATAATTGTCCGGTAGTATTAAACGTACAAGATATTTTGCCAGAAGCGGCGATAAAAACTGGATTGTTGAAAAACAAGTTTATGATTCGCGCTTTGGAAGTTTTAGAAAAGTTTGCTTATCAAAAGTCTCATACAATTAGCGTTATTGCTGACGGATTTGTTAAGAATTTAGTTAATAAAAAAGTTCCGATTCATAAAATTGCCTGTATTCCTAACTGGGTGAATGTTGATTTTATTCGTCCCCTGCCAAAAAGAGCTAAAAAATGGAAAGCTATTCACAAATTAGAAGATAAATTTGTGGTGCTTTATTCAGGAAATATTGCTTTAACTCAAGGTTTAGAAACGGTAATTGAAACAGCAGCATCCTTAAGACATATTCCCGAAATTGCGTTTGTAATTGCTGGGGAATCCAAAGCTTTGAAAAGACTGCAAAAACATTGTCTAGCTTGTGGTGCAGATAATGTTTTACTGCTACCTTTGCAACCGAGAGAGAAACTACCGGAAATGTTAGCGGCTGCTGATGTGGGTTTGGTCGTGCAAAAACGCAACGTGATTTCGTTTAATATGCCTTCCAAAATACCATTATTATTAGCATCAGGAAGTCCAATTATTGCTTCCGTTCCAGCTTCAGGAACAGCAGCTCGTGCAGTTAGACAAAGCGGTGGTGGTGTAGTTGTTGCTCCAGAATCACCTCAAGATTTAGCTGCTGCAATTATGAGTTTATATAATAATCCAGTTTTAGCTGCAAAACTAGCTAATAAAGCAAGGAAGTTTGCTATCGAACGCTATTCATTTGAACAAGCATTAACCGGTTACGAAGCCGTTTTTTCTCAAGCTATTTCTCGCAAGATACCCGCTATTTTACCAACGATAGAAAAGAAGTTAGGGGTTAGGAGTTAGTAATTGCTGATTAAAAGTATGATTTGCCCCCCAACCCCCAAATAAGCGGGGAGAAGAATAATTTCAAGTCCCCCAAAATTGGGGGATTTAGGGGGCTAGTAAATATGAGAAAAATAAATTCATATTTCAATATGGCTAACGCCACGCTACGCTAACAGCAACGCCTATTTCAATAATAAAAAACTTGATTTTTTATTATTAATGTTTTTATTTTTGATTAAATCTGACGGAATGTAGAGACGTAGCAGTGCTACGTCTCCCGAGGTTGAGGAGAAAACCGATTAGTTCGATTTGATGAAATTAATGATTATTAGTCTGTCTCCTTAGTTTTAATCGTTTCGTTTTGACGGTAAACCTTCGGAGACGTTATATATCAATTTCTACATTATGTCGTTAGACAAACGAAAACATCATAATGAATTAAATCGACTACTAAGTTCATTTAACAAATACTGAAGGGTTCGTTGTTTCCTAGAATTGTCGGGAGACGTAGCACTGCTACCTCTCTACAAAGCGTCAGTTTATTAATATATTTCCCTATTTCCTATTCTTTATTACCTTCAACTAAGAATAAATCAATTATCAAAAAATATATCAAAGATACATACTGAATACTAACTACTTTATTACAGTATAATTGTGTTAATAGAATAGAATTTGCAATAAGATTTACAATAAATAATTATCATAGGCATTTTGACATTTATTGCTTTAAAAATATCGCTACATTAATTACGAACTAGGAACTAATATTAATATTTATGGCTTCTAACATAGAAAATAAGCATAATAAGTCTCACCGAATTACTATTATCGGGGGACGGGGCAAAATGGGACAGTGGTTTGCTCGGGAACTATCAAAATGCGGTCATGTTGTTTCTGTTTTCGGAAATCAAGATTGGTCAAACGCTCAAAGCTTGCTTGGTGATGCTGACTTGCTGTTAGTTTCGGTTCCCATTGAGAAAACTGTAGAGATAATAAAGCGTGCTGCTCAATATCTGAAACCAACTGCAGCGATCGCCGATATCACGAGCGTCAAAACCGAACCGGTGAAAGCGATGTTGGAGCATCATAAAGGTGCTGTCATGGGTTTACATCCGATGTTCGGGCCAAAAGTTGAATCTTTTGCAGAACAGATTATAGTGGTGTGTCGGGGAAGAAATGACGATGAGTTTCAATGGTTATTAGATTTCTTCAAAGCTCAAGGTAGCAACTTAGTAGAATCTACTCCAGAAGAACACGATAAAATCATGCTGACAACTCAAGCAATACGTCATTTTGCTAGGTTTAGTTTGGGCGTATTTTTCGCTGAAGAAAACATCGATATTCAGCGTAGTTTATCAATGGCTAGTCCTACCTATAAACAGGAAGTTGATATTCTGAAACGCTTGTTTGCTCAAAGTTCGCATTTATGTGCGGATATCATGTTAGCAACTGAAGAAAGATGCAAAGCTATAGTTTCTCTAGCTGAAACTTACGGTCGTCTAGCTCAACTTGTAGCGCAAAAAGATAGAGCAGAATTAGTTAAAGAGTTTGAATCTACTCAAAAATTTTTTAATCAAGCTTTTGCTTCCGAAGAAAAACAAAATAAGGTAGAAGATTATTTGCGAAGTAATAGCTTTACTTCACAAGAAAATTTTGATGAAGAACAAAAGGATAGTAGTAATAATTTTGTTCTGACTAGTTGATGTAATTGGTAATTGGTAAAAAGTTGCTAGTCACTGACATATTGTATGACTGTCATTAATTTAAAGGCTGATATAAAAAGTACGTTAAAACGCACTAAAATTATTACCCAGTCTGATTAATATGACTTTGTTTTTGAGCCTCAGAATTTATTCTAAGGCAATATTGAAAATGATGCGAGATATCGGTAATCTAGTTTTCCTCATTCCCTACTCCGTTTATAAATATAAAGTATGCAAATTGACATATTTCATGATACTGTATGTCCGTGGTGCCGAATTGGAAAAAAATACCTTTTTGATGCGCTTTCGGAATATAAAGGTAAAGCTGTAGAGATTCGCTGGCATCCTTTTATTTTAGATAATTCTGTTCCTAGTGAAGGATACGAATTTCGTAATTTTATGCAGCAGCGAAAAGGAATGTCACCGCAACAATTACAGCAAATGTTTAACTATACAAAAAGCATGGGTGAAGCTGCTGGTGTAATTTTAGATTTTGAAAATGTTAGCTTAGCTGTTAATACTACTCTTTCTCATCAGTTGATTGATTTAACCCCAAAGCCTCTTAAAAGTAAAGTTGTTGATGAAATTTATCGGGCTTACTTTGAAAAAGGTTCCAATCTCGGAAATATTGATTTTATATTAGAAATTGCTAAATCATGTGGAATAGATTCTCCTGAGATAGTACAAAAATTAAACGATAGACAATCCCGCGATACAGTTATTGCGGAATCAAATAAAGCTCGAAGTTTGGGTATAAGCAGCGTACCTTTTTTTATTATTAATAATGAAATAAAAATTAGTGGCTCTCGGTCGAAAGAAACTTTTATTAATCAGTTAGCAGTTAGCAGTTAGCAGTTAACAGTGAGGAGTTAGGAGTTAGGAGTTAGGAGTTAGGAGTTAGGAGTTAGGAGTTAGGAGTTAGGAGTTAGTAATTAAGAATTAATATCTACCCCTTCTTACCAATTACCAATCCCTAATTACCAATTACCAATTCGCAATTCGCAATTATTAATTATTAATCATGATATTAGAAGTACAAAGTAAGACTAAGTACAATCTGCAACCGATTCAGCAACGTGTGGAAGTGAGTTTTAATTATCCGGTTCACTTTACTAATGGGATTTTTGATGTAGATAATCCTCTATTGGGACAGGTTATTACCAGCGATGGGGAAGCAAAACCGAAAAAGGTTGTAGCTGTTGTTGATGGTGGTTTGTTAGAACATCGAAATGGGTTGCTCGAACAATTACAAAAATATTGCGATACGCGGAGCGTCATGCCTACAGCATATCGCAATTCTTCGGTTCTCACTTTGTCTGCTGAACCGATGGTAGTTCGTGGTGGTGAAGCAGCAAAAAATAATCCTCGATTGGTTGAAGAAATTCATCAGTTGGTGGATGCTGCTGGTATCTGTCGTCACTCTTATATAATTGCCGTTGGCGGTGGTGCTGTTCTCGATTTGGTAGGATATGCAGCAGCTACAGCCCATCGAGGAATTCGCCTTATCCGTATTCCTACTACTGTTTTAGCTCAAAATGATTCTGCGGTTGGAGTTAAAAACGGTATCAATGCTTTTGGTAAAAAGAACTTTTTGGGAAGCTTTGCACCTCCTTACGCTGTTCTCAACGATTTTGATTTTCTTAGCAGTCTTAACCAGCGAGATTGGATTTCGGGTATTGCTGAAGCGGTAAAAGTTGCACTGATTAAAGATGCGGACTTTTTCGAGTTTATTGCTGATAATGCTGCACTTCTAGCTCGTCGCGATTTACAAACAATGCAGCAGGTAATTTACCGATGCGCTCAGTTGCATTTACAACATATTGCCACAAGCGGCGATGCTTTTGAAATGGGTTCTTCTCGTCCTCTTGATTTTGGACATTGGGCGGCTCATAAACTCGAACAGTTGACTAATTACCGCTTGCGTCATGGTGAAGCTGTTGCTATTGGTATTGCCATGGATAGCACTTATTCTTATTTAGAAGGAATGCTAACTCATTCAGAATGGCAGCAAATACTGAACACTTTAAAAACATTAGGATTTGAGCTATTCGTTCCCGAACTGAATGAAGAATCTGAAATACAGCATCCAAGATGTTTGTTTAGAGGACTAAACGAATTCCGCGAACATTTAGGTGGAGAACTAACCTTGACGCTTTTGCAAAGAATTGGACAAGAAATTGAGGTTCATACAGTTAAAAATTCGTCATATCAACAAGCAATTACATTGTTATCTAATGCGAAAATGTAATTAATCGCAATGTTGTAATTTGCGATTTACGTATAGCATTTTGATAAACGGCTATAAAAATGAAAATCTTTTCTAACAAAAACTTTCACTTGACTTACTGCACTAATATTCACCCCGGTGAAGATTGGATTCAGGTTTTTGCAAATTTGCAGCAATACATTCCATCTCTCAAAAAAAAGCTATCTCCAGATCAACCTTTCGGTATTGGTTTGCGTTTAGCAGATGCAGCATCTAGAGAACTTTTGCAAGGTAACACTTTGGAAGAGTTTAAATCATGGTTAAACGAACATGATTTATATGTTTTTACATTAAATGGTTTTCCTTATGGAGGTTTTCATTCACAGGTAGTCAAGGACAAAGTTTACGCACCAGATTGGTCTAAACAAGAGCGTTTAGACTATACATTGCGATTGACAAAAATTCTGGCCGAGCTTCTACCCGATGATATAGAAGGTAGCATTTCCACAGTACCGCTATCTTATAAACCCTGGTTTGAGGGTAACCAACTTTCTCAAGCGAAAGTAACCAGCAGTGCGACTATTTATATTGCTCAAGTAGTGGCACAAATGGTACGAATCCGCGCAGCAACCGATAAGGTTCTGCATTTGAATTTAGAACCGGAACCAGATGCATTACTTGAAAATGCTGATGAAGTAATAAAGTATTTTGAGAAGTACTTATTACCAATAGGTGGAACATATTTAGCTAAAAGTTTGGGAATTCCTCAAGCAGCAGCCGAAGTATTATTATTAGAACACGTGCGAGTATGTTATGACACCTGTCATTTTGCAGTCGAATACGAAAACCCAGCTTCTGTTTTCCAGAGATTTGCAGCAGCAGGAATTCAGATTGGTAAAATTCAAATTAGTGCAGCGATAAAAGCACAAATACCACAAGAGAAGAGCAAGCGGCTATTATTAAAAGAGAGATTGCAGCCTTTTGCAGAATCCACATATTTACATCAAGTAATCGCTCGTCATCCAGACGGAAAATTACAGCATTATCCAGATTTAGGAGCCGCTTTATCTTTTCTGGAAGAAAGCACTGCTTCAGAATGGAGAACTCACTTTCACGTACCATTATTTATCGATGATTATCAAATAGTACAGTCAACACAAGATGATATAGTTAACGTCTTTGAGCTATTACAAAATAACGAAATTTGCAATCATTTAGAAATCGAAACTTATACTTGGGAAGTATTACCTCCCGAAATGAAAGTTGACATAGAATCATCCATTCAGCGCGAGTATGAATGGGTTTTGTGGAAACTACAAGCAATAAATTATCAAGAATTAGTTGAAGTTAGGTAAGTATAATTCGTAATTCGTAATTCGTAATTCGTAATTGGGAATTGGGCATTGGAAATTGGAAATTTAGAAGCTAATAATTGAGATTTAAATAATAGCAATAATTATAGCTATTTGTAGTGGGAGCATCTTGCTCCCTTACTTTTTTAGCAATTATCAATTACCAACTACCAATTACCAATTACCAATTACCAATTACCAATTACCAATTACCAATTACCAACTACCAACTAATAAATAATAACTAATTCATGAATAAAACAGTAGTAATTAACGTAGTCGGATTAACTAAAAATCTATTAGGAAAGCATACACCAAAGCTTTCGCAGTGGGCGGAAAAAGGAAAGGTCGCGACGGTGGAATCTATTCTACCTGCGGTAACTTGTTCGGCACAGTCTACTTATGTAACTGGTAAAATGCCATCGGAACATGGCATCGTTGGTAATGGTTGGTATTTTCGAGATGATTGTGAAACTAAGTTTTGGAGACAGTCAAATAAGTTAGTTCAATCGCCAAAAATATGGGAAATGGCGCGGGAATTGGATGCGGATTTTACCTGCGCTAATATGTTTTGGTGGTACAACATGTACTCTTCGGCTGATTACTCGGTGACTCCTCGACCGATGTATCCTGCTGATGGTAGAAAAATTCCCGATATTTATGCTTATCCCGCAAACTTTCGCGACCAACTACAAGCTGAGTTTGGTCAATTTCCTTTATTTAACTTTTGGGGACCAACTGCATCAATTGCATCTACAAGGTGGATAGCAAATTCATCGAAATGGGTAGAAGAAAAATGCAGTCCCAATTTAACTTTAGTTTATTTACCGCATCTAGATTACTGTTTGCAAAAGTTTGGGCCAGACCAAGACAAAATAGCTCAGGATTTACAAGAAGTAGATGCTGTTTGTGCTGATTTGATTGATTTCTACGAGCAGCGTGGTGCTTCTGTAATTGTGTTATCGGAATATGGAATTACATCAGTTTCCCAGCCGATTCACATCAATAGATTATTGCGTTCCCAAGGTTTGTTAGCTATTCGCGAAGAAGAAGGAAGAGAACTTTTAGACGCTGGAGCTAGTAAAGCTTTTGCGGTTGCAGACCATCAAATTGCTCACGTTTATGTCAACGATGCAGACTGTATTCCCCAAGTCAGAAGTTTGTTGGAACAAGTTGAGGGAATCGACTATGTTTTAGATGAAAATAGCAAATCAGATTATCATCTAAATCATTCTCGGAGTGGGGAATTAGTCGCAGTTGCAAACAGTAATGCATGGTTTACCTATTATTATTGGCTCGATGATAAACGCGCTCCAGATTTTGCCAGAACAGTAGATATTCATCGTAAACCAGGTTACGACCCCGTAGAATTATTTATTGACCCTGAAATCAAACTTCCTAAATTAAAAGTAGGCTCAAAACTGCTGAAGAAAAAGCTTGGGTTCCGCTACTTGATGGATGTAATTCCATTAGACGCTTCTTTAGTAAAAGGTTCTCACGGTTGTATTCCTCCGACCCCCGACATGGGACCTTTATTAATTAGTCAGCAAAGTGAGTTAATTAATTCAGAATCCATCAAAGCGACCGATGTATGTGGATTAATCTTGCAACATCTTCAAATCTACAGCGAACAGTTAGCAGTGATGTAGTAGCCTGGTTCGTAGTTGCGCTTTAGCGCCAATTCAATTACGAACAAAGATTAAGCTCTGATAATTAGTAGTTTGCTTCATAAATTATGATGGGTCGCGTTTTCTTTGGAAATGTCGGGAGACGTTATTTATAACGTCTCTACATTACGTCCGTAGAAAACAAAACTGTCAAAATTAATGAAAAGGACTATTAGTAGTTTGTTTCATAAATTATGATGGGTCGCGTTTTCTTTGGAAATGTCGGGAGACGTTATTTATAACGTCTCTACATTACGTCCGTAGAAAACAAAACTGTCAAAATTAATGAAAAGGACTAGTAGCTTCTGTTTATCTCATTTGGCGCTATGAGCGGAGCTTACTCTGCGAGAAAGCACAACTACGAACTCTCATATGCTTTCCATACTCTGGATGGTAGCGAAAATACTGATAGCTTGTTTGTTGCTTTTTGTTTAGTAAAGTTATGTAACAGCTAAAGATTGGACACACCTATCGAAAAAAAATTCATGTATGGTCTACACGATATCTAGTAGGCTTAGATTATAAAGAAAAGTTTACGACGAAAGTTTCAGGTTACTGGTGACCCATTTTACCTGTAATCTATATTGATTAATCTTACCTAGAAAGTTAAGATACTAAGAATATTGGTTTGTACCATCGTGCTTTTTTTTATATTTTTTCAAATTTTTATTAATAATCTACGCGATAGTAGGCAGTATCTTAGCCGGACTACGTTTTAAAAATTTTACTGTGGTCGAAATCTTGTAATTTAGTTGTAATTAGAATTATTCTTAAATTCAAATTCCACAGTCGAGATAATCAGGAAATCAATAACGGTTGGGTTTTGCACGATATAGATGCGTGAAACCTAAAATTGTTATTTGTCATCGTTGAATGCATTTATGGTTTTGACCTAAATGTTGGTTTTTAGTTTTTGATTTTTATTTTTGACTGTATACTTCGCAATTATTCCTTCTTGAATAACTCATGATTGAAAATCTTACTTATACAACTCATGGTGGTGTCAATGTATCTCGCTTTGTAACAGAAGTTGAGATTGATGCAGCTTTAGAAGATATTTTGTTTCACCTTGATTCTAAACGCGGTGGCTTGCTCAAAAGTAATTATGAATATCCAGGAAGATATAAAAGATGGGCGATTGGATTTGTAAATCCACCTCTGGAAATTGCGACGCGAGATAAAGGTTTTACTATTACTGCGCTGAACGAACGAGGTAAGACTCTTTTACCAATATTTTTGCAGCGCTTATCCGAACATCCACAATTATCTGAAGTTCAAGTTAACAATACTGAAAAAATTACTGGTACCGTCAAGCCCACTCAACAATTATTTACAGAAGAAGAACGGAGTAAACAACCTTCGGCTTTTACAGTTATTCGCGATATTCTTCAGGCTTTTTATAGCGATGAAGACGAACATTTAGGGCTTTATGGTGCGTTTGGTTATGATTTAGTATTCCAGTTTGAACCAATTTCGCGACGGTTGCAGCGTGCGGATGACCAAAGAGATTTGGTACTGTATTTACCCGATGAGTTGGTAATTGTTGACTACTATTTACAACGTGCTTATCGCGTTAGTTATGAATTTGAAACTGCACAAGGAAGCACAAAAAATCTTCCTCGTACTGGTGAATCATTAGACTATAGAGGTAAAAGACTTACTCCCGCGAAAAAATCCGACCATGAAACGGGTGAATATTCCAAGCAGGTAGAAGGTGCGCTTGAATATTTCCGTAGGGGAGATTTATTTGAAGTCGTACCTTCCCAGAACTTTTTTATTGAAAGCGAAGCAAAACCTTCAGAATTATTCACCACTTTAGGGCAAATTAATCCGAGTCCCTATGGGTTTATCTTTAATTTAGGTGGGGAATATATTATTGGTTCTTCTCCGGAAATCTTCGTTAGAGTTGACGGTAGACGGATAGAAACTTGTCCGATTAGCGGTACAATCTCGCGAGGAAAAGATGCTTTAGATGATGCGACACAAATTCGTCAGCTGCTGAATTCGTTTAAAGATGAATCTGAATTAACGATGTGTACCGATGTAGACCGTAACGATAAATCGCGGATTTGCGAACCGGGTTCGGTACGGGTAATCGGTCGTCGTCAAATTGAAATGTACAGCCATTTAATCCATACGGTAGACCATGTAGAAGGTACGCTACGAAGCAATTTTGACGCTTTAGATGCATTTTTAACTCATACTTGGGCCGTAACCGTAACGGGGGCCCCGAAGAAGTCAGCAATTGAATATCTCGAACATTACGAGCATAGTCCTAGACGCTGGTACGGTGGAGCAGTAGGCTACTTAAACTTTAACGGTAATTTGAATACCGGGTTAATTTTACGAACAATTCGACTTCAAGATTCAGTTGCAGAAGTACGAGTCGGTGCAACGGTATTATATGACTCTATTCCCGCAGCCGAAGAACAAGAAACTTTAACTAAAGCAGCAGCAGCTTTTGAAACAATTCGTCGTGCAGGGGAAAAAGTCAAATCAGCCGAATGCGACTCAAAGTCTTTAAGCGCTTGTATTCCAGATGTAGAAGCTGGTAAACGTATCTTATTAATCGACCACGAAGACTCTTTCGTTCACACTTTAGCCAACTACATGCGTCAAACCGGGGCTGATGTCAAAACCCTGCGTCACGGTTTTGATGAAGAAATTTTTGATAGGGAAAAACCAGATTTAGTCGTATTGTCTCCCGGTCCCGGTAGACCCAGTGATTTTAAAGTTCCTCAAACCGTACAAGCTTGTATGCGTCGTAATATTCCAGTTTTCGGGGTTTGTTTGGGATTGCAGGGTATAGTCGAAGCCTTCGGTGGAGAATTAGGAGTTTTAGATTATCCACAGCACGGGAAACCTTCCAAGATTAACGTTAGTGAATCGGATTCGGTGATGTTTAAGGACTTACCGGAATCTTTTAGTGTTGGTAGATATCATTCACTGTTTGCACTACCCGAAAAATTTCCTCAAGAATTGAAAGTTACCGCAATGTCCGAAGACGATGTAATTATGGCAGTTGAACATAAAACATTGCCGATTGCGGCCGTACAGTTTCATCCAGAATCGATTATGACTTTAGCAGGAGAGGTCGGATTGGCAATGATTAAAAACGTTGTTTACAAGTATACGAAGTCGGGAGACTCGGAAACTGTTTCTGTCAGCAAGTGAACGGTGAGCAGCGAACAGTTAAGTACTTGTTTCGGATTTTGAGTTTCTGAATAAATTAACAAGTAAGCCGATTAAAGTACGGCTAATCTATAATCTTTTGCTTTTAGTGCGGGTTTCAAACCTGCACTACATATAGCTAACTCGAATTTAATAGTTGTCACGGTCATGATAAAAAGGAGAAAAATTGATGAAACTGGGGATTGAGCAGTTCTATCGCTGATATCTAGAACATTAGCGTTGCTAGCGGTGTGAAGTTAAGTGCATTCAAGGCTAATGCTCAAAATGCTCAAAAAAAATTTTTTTTTACAGCGACAGTCTTCATTGCATAAACGTCACTATTTGGCCGCTAAGTAAATTATAGCTATTACCAATAAATATATAGAGGCTCGCCTTACTTGTTCTAAGGAAGTAATATTATGAATAATGTGACAACTACCAATAGAATTAATATGCTAACTAGGCCCCGACACATACTTGAGGAAATAGTCTTGCATAAAAGGCAAGAAGTTGCTCAAATGCGATTGGAATCTCCTTTAGCGAAGGTACAAGAACAACTAAAAGATGCCCCAAAGGTAAGAGATTTCTTAAAGGCTTTACAAGATAATTCTCACAGTCCTAGTTTAATTGCAGAAGTAAAAAAAGCATCCCCAAGTAAAGGAATTATTCGGGAAGATTTTGACCCAATAAATATAGCTAAATCATATGAAAAAGGTGGAGCAGCCTGTCTTTCAGTTCTCACAGACAGCCATTTTTTTAAAGGTAGTTTTGACAACCTACGTAGAGTCAGGGAAAGCGTAGAATTACCGCTATTATGCAAAGAATTTATTATCGATATATATCAAATATATTTAGCTAGAACTATTGGTGCTGATGCAGTACTCTTGATTGCAGCTATTTTATCCGACGTGCAGTTGAAAGACTTTTTGCGAGTAATTCACAGCTTGAAAATGACAGCTTTAGTAGAAGTCCATACTGCTTCAGAATTAGATAGAGTGTTAAGACTTCCTGACGTAAAATTAGTCGGAATTAACAATCGCAATCTTAAGAATTTTACCGTAGATTTGGCTAATACTGAAAAATTGATTGCTCAAAAAAAGTCGATATTGCAAAGTTTTGGAATTACCGTGATTAGCGAATCTGGTATATATACACCTGATGATTTAGATTTCGTCGAAAAAGCTGGCGCTCGTGCCGTTTTAGTAGGAGAATCTTTAGTTAGGCAATCCAACGTAGAAGATGCGGCAAGAAAGTTACTCAGTAAGCAGTGAGCAGTTAAGAGTTAGGAGTTAGGAGTTAGGAGTTAACAAGTTAAGAAGTCTTTTTCCTACTCGTATTAAATTTGAATAGTTGTGAAAGTAACTAACAAATATCAACTAACAACTAACAACTATCCAATATCCAATATCAACTATCAACTATCAACTAATAACATGGCTATAATTTCTCAACGTTTTGAAGAATTAAGAAAATCTAATACTTGTGCTTTAATTCCGTTTATTACTGCGGGTGACCCTGATTTAGAAACTACGGCTAAAGCACTGAAAATTTTAGATAAAAATGGTGCTAGCTTTATTGAATTAGGGGTTCCTTATTCTGACCCTTTGGCTGATGGCCCGGTAATTCAAGCTGCTGCTACTCGTGCTTTGGCAAAAGGTACGAAGTTGGATAATGTTTTACAGATGTTGAAGACATTAACTCCGGAATTACAAGCACCAATTATTCTATTTACTTATTACAATCCCATTTTGAATTTAGGGGTTAAAGAGTTTCTTGCAAAAGTTGCTGAAGTTGGTGTGAAAGGGTTAGTAGTTCCCGACCTACCTTTGGAAGAAGCTGAAAATTTGATACAGTCAGCCCAAGAATTTGGAATCGAACTCACTTTGCTTGTAGCTCCTACCAGTTCAAAGGATAGAATTAGTGCGATCGCTAAATATTCTCAAGGCTTTATCTACTTAGTGAGTGTAACCGGTGTTACCGGAGTCCGCTCTGGTCTACAAAATCGCGTCAAAGACATTTTAGATGATTTGCGTGGAGTAACCGACAAAGCAATTGGCATCGGTTTCGGTATCTCCAGCGGGGAACATGCTGCTCAAGCAAAAGAATGGGGTGCAGATGCGGTAATCGTCGGTAGCGCTTTAGTAAAACGACTAGCAAATGGTACTCCCGAAGAAGGATTAAAAGCAGTCGAAGAACTCACCAAAGAATTAAAATCTGCAATTTCTAAAGAACAATTGAGCGTTGCAGGAAAATAAGGTTAAAGGTTAAAGGTTAAAGGTTAAAGGTCAAAGGTCAAAGATTTTTTACCAATTACCAATTACCAATTTACAATTTTTCAAATTAATTAAAGGATAAAAAATGGTCAGTACTCCAGATATCAATACTAAAGTCTCATCAGTTGCTCGTCCCGACAATTTAGGAAGATTCGGAAAGTTCGGTGGAAAGTACGTTCCCGAAACTTTAATGCCCGCATTAAGTGAATTGGAAGCTGCTTACGAGAAGTATCGTAATGAACCAGATTTCAAAGCTGAATTAAATGGTTTATTACGCGATTATGTAGGAAGACCTAGCCCTTTATATTTTGCGGAGCGTTTGACTCAACATTATGCAAAACCAGATGGCTCCGGGGCGCAAATTTACTTAAAGCGTGAGGACTTAAATCATACCGGCGCTCACAAAATTAATAATGCTTTAGCTCAAGTTTTGTTGGCTAAACGCATGGGTAAGCAAAGAATTATTGCTGAAACCGGAGCCGGACAACACGGTGTTGCGACTGCTACCGCTTGCGCTCGTTTTGGTTTGAAGTGCGTGATTTACATGGGTATTCACGACATGGAAAGACAAGCGCTCAACGTATTTCGGATGCGGTTGATGGGAGCAGAAGTTAGTCCGGTAGAAGCGGGAACCGGAACTTTGAAGGATGCAACTTCTGAAGCAATTCGCGACTGGGTAACCAACGTAGAAACTACACACTACATTTTAGGTTCTGTAGCTGGGCCTCATCCTTACCCAATGTTGGTACGCGATTATCACGCAATAATTGGTGCAGAAACTCGCAATCAATGTGAGGAAAAATGGGGAGGATTACCAGATATTCTTCTAGCTTGTGTTGGTGGTGGTTCCAACGCAATGGGACTATTTCACGAATTCGTTGAAGAAGAATCCGTGCGTTTGATTGGAGTAGAAGCAGCCGGTGAAGGTGTCGCGACCGAAAAACACGCTGCAACTTTGACCAAAGGAAGAGTCGGAGTATTGCACGGTGCGATGAGTTATTTGTTGCAAGATAACGACGGACAAATCATCGAAGCGCACTCAATCAGCGCCGGTTTAGACTACCCCGGAGTTGGCCCAGAACACAGTTTTCTTAAGGATCTGAATCGCGCTGAATACTATAGCGTTACCGATAAAGAAGCTTTAGATGCATTTAGAAAAGTTTCCGAACTAGAAGGAATTATTCCCGCACTAGAAACCGCTCACGCTTTTGCTTATTTAGAAAAACTCTGTCCTCAGCTAGACGGAAGCCCTAAATTAGTTATCAACTGTTCCGGTAGAGGTGACAAAGACGTGCAAACCGTGGCTAAAGTCATTAATCTTTAGAAAATTGTTCGTTCGTAGTTGCGCTTCAGCGCCAAAAATGTTGAGCGAAGACACACAACTACGAACCTATAGCTCTGGTTACCAGGTTCTACCTGATAATGTATTTTGAGAAGCTCTGCCTCTCGTATAATGAGAAGTTCTGCTTACAGCTTTAATTGTAGGTTGGGTTGAACGGAGTGAAACCCAACACCTTAATTCTTTCGTAGTTATGCTTTAGCACTCAACATTTTTGGCGCTAAAGCGCAACTACGAACCTATAAATTTCTCTTTTTTCATTAATTGCATTACTAGCTTATTAAATACAAATAATTTTTAATCTAAAATCCAAAATCTAAAATCTAAAATCTCATGACTCAAACCACAGTTAAAAATTCCCAAACTCCCGATACCGTTCGGTGGTCTACCATACTCCAACAGCTTGTTGATAAAGAATCTCTGAGCGTTAATCAAGCAACTGAATTAATTGGGGGATGGCTGAATGATGAGATTCCCCCGGTGCTTTCCGGTGGGATTTTGACAGCAATTCAGGCTAAGGGAGTCTCACCAGAAGAATTGGTGGGTATGGCTAAAGTTTTGCAATCTCAGTCTTTGGGAGGAATCGAAAATAATAAATCTGAGTTCCCACTAATAGATACTTGCGGTACGGGTGGGGATGGTGCTTCGACTTTCAATATTTCCACTGCTGTGGCTTTCGTTGCTGCTGCTGCGGGGGTTAAGGTTGCTAAGCACGGTAATCGTTCGGCTTCGAGTAAAACTGGTTCTGCTGATGTATTGGAAGCTTTAGGTATAAATCTTCAAGCTGACCCAAAAAAAGTACAGTCTGCGGTTGATGAAATTGGGGTAACATTTTTGTTCGCACCTGGTTGGCATCCGGCTTTGAAGCCCGTCGCTCCTTTACGAAAGACTTTAAAGATCCGGACTATTTTTAACTTGCTCGGACCTCTGGTAAATCCTATGAGTCCGACAGGACAAGTTATCGGTGTCTCAGACCCGTTTTTAGTACAGACAATCGCTCAAGCTTTATCGCAATTAGGAATTCGTCGAGGAATAGTAATTCACGGAAGAGAACGATTAGACGAAGGTGGTTTGGGTGATGTTAATGATGTCGCGATTGTTGAGAATCAGCAAGTAAGTTTATTAGAATTAACCGCTGAAAAATTAGGTTTAACTCCCGCACCAATTGGAGAATTAAAAGGTGGAGAAGTTAAAGAAAACGCCGATATTTTACAAGCTGTTTTACAAGGAAAAGGTACTCAAGCGCAACAAGATGTAGTTGCTCTAAATACAGCATTAGCTTTAGAAGTAGGAGAAGCTGTTGATGGAAAAGATTTTGTAGAGCGTTGTACTAAAGGTGTAGTTATTGCCAAAGAAGTTCTGAAAAGTGGTGAAGCTTGGAAAAAGTTAGAACAGCTTGCTGCATTTTTGAAGTAAATAGATATTGAGAATTGAGAATTGGGCATGGGGAATTGGGCATTTTAACTTTTGACCTGTAACCTTTGCCCTTTGAACTAATAACCATATTTTGATTATTCTTTTAATCTATACTTAACCTAATTCTTTGATTTAAGACAACAAACAATTTATTTTTTTATTTGTCGTTAAGTTTAAATACCTATCTTTAAATTTATTTCGAGGCTAATATATAAAGTGCATTAGAACGCGCTCAAAACCCTTGTTCAGACTAATTTAGCAGACTTTGATTATGAGCCTGGGAATTTATTCCGAGGCGATTTATTTATGATTTTATAGCAAGATATTGATAATTTTACGACTATAAACCAGTTTTATTAGGGCTGATTGCGAGTGGTGTAAGAAGTTAGACATATTACACTCAATTTGTAACTATGTATCAAAAAGAAGACGTTGCTGATTCAAAATATTAATAGCCCCCCAACCCCCAATTCTGGGGGAGAAATGTATTTTAAAGTACCCCAATTTTGGGGAATTTAGGGGGCTTAACTTAGATACCAATTGGGAATTCATATCTGTATTCAGCAACGCCAAAAAAAATATCTAAAGAAACGAAAGAATCATCAAAATATTCTTCATAGTATTTAACATATAAATCAATTACTCTAATATATAGACGTTAGGTAAACGGGTCTCAACGTGACAATTATTAAATATTCGTTTCATTGTTCTTTCTAAAGCGAGCATCTTCATTTTAGAACAATAAGTTTCTGTATTTATTTATAAACCTAACTCTAAAGTATTCAAGCATTATTGTTAGTAAGTTGTCAATAATTAGTGGTCATAAAATAATTAGGAATTTCTAAGAACAAGTGCAAACGTTTTTAGATTATTTTGTTTCCTAATTCGGTTAAAAAGAAGTTTAAAAATAGGAGAATTATCTGTAATGGCGGAAGATACGAATCAAGCTGCTGGCAATTCATTTAGTGGCGAAAGCATGGACTTAAGTGAAAGTGTTTTTGCTCCTCTATTTGATTTACCAGGTATAGATGGCCCCGAAGATATATTCGGGAATATCGGCGCTCCTACAGGAAACTCAACTAACGAAGGTGATTCATCAATGGACGAAAACAGTATGCAAGGTGCTAGCGAAGTAAATATAGGTCCATTTAATCGCTTACTCGATATACAAGGTGCGGATGGAGAAAATTTAGGGCCAGAAGATATATTCGGAAATCTTGGTGGTTCCGGTGGTGGGAATCCCTTTGGTGACAGCGGTGAAGGTAGTGAAGGTGGCCCTCCTGCCGATATGGATATAGGTGAATTACCTTACGGTGGTAGTCCTTTTGCTGGAGATAATTTCTGGACTCTTTTCAACGGAGGAGTAAATCCTGCTGACGGCGCTTCCGGCGGTGGAATGCCCTCTGGTGGTGGCTTCGGCGGCGGTTCACCAATGGGTAGCGGAGACGAAGTTACTGAAGGTGGAAACCCCTTCGCTGGTGGTGGAATGCCATCATTCGGTGGTGGTGGCGACGATTCTTCCGGTGGAAACCCCTTCGCTGGTGGCGGAATGCCATCATTCGGTGGTAGCGGCGACGATTCTTCCGGTGGAAACCCCTTCGCTGGTGGCGGAATGCCATCATTCGGTGGTGGTGGCGACGATTCTTCCGGTGGAAATCCCTTTGCTGGTGGTGGAATGCCATCATTCGGTGGTGGCGACGATTCTTCCGGTGGAAACCCCTTCGCTGGTGGTGGAATGCCATCATTCGGTGGTGGTGGCGACGATTCTTCCGGTGGAAATCCCTTCGCTGGTGGTGGAATGCCATCATTCGGTGGTGGTGGTTTCGGCGGTCAATAAATCCTCTGATTTTCGTCTTTTCTTAGGTTTGGATGCTTCATAATTTAGTCACTACTTGATACCGGCTGAAAATATTTTAGTTATTTCATCAGCGAATAATTAGAAAATAAGCAATTATTTGAATATTTTCTCTAGACCCATTGTAGGGACG
The DNA here is from genome assembly GCF_002368095.1 of Calothrix parasitica NIES-267. Classification (GTDB taxonomy): domain Bacteria; phylum Cyanobacteriota; class Cyanobacteriia; order Cyanobacteriales; family Nostocaceae; genus Rivularia; species Rivularia parasitica. The sequence goes on from NZ_AP018227.1 coordinate 4,665,519, forward strand.
TAGTATTGCTGCGTCTCTGCTTATTTCGGTGTTAAGAAAAAGATTAAAGAAGATATTTTTTTACTCAATTTATCTATAAAAATAAACAAAATTGGTATTTCAAAATTCCTGTTTTTTCAAAACTTTAAATACTTATAAGTAATATCGGATTACTATATTTTATAGATACAAAGTTATAACTATTTATAGAGGAATAATTATTAATGGAAGCTTCTGAATTAAATTCTATTAATCAAATTAACGAACAACTGATTGATTTTGCGGATACGTTAATTGATAATTCTTCTATTGATGATATCGAATTAGATAGTAATCTACAATCAATATTAGATATTGGTAACATTGTTATCGGTAACGGACAATGGATTGTTGATGATGAAACGACACAAGAATCATTAACTGCTGAAGTAAAAGCTGATGTTGACGGAAGGATTGCTTCTCTTTTCGATAAACTACGCGATAGATTACCTTTGAATGAAACTGAAGAAGAAGCTGGTAATCCCTTTACAGAAGAAAATCCTTTTGCTAATGGTGAAAATCCTTTTGGAGAAGAAGAATTTACTCCACCACCAGGTTATGAAAATTCTCCTTTACCTTCACAAGATGTTGTAGATGATATTAAATCTGTAGAGGATTATAATTCAACAGAAGAAGTTGAAAATGGAAATCCGGTTGTAGAAGATTATAATCCTACAGTAGAAGTTGAATCTGAAAATCCGGTTATAGAAGATTCTAATTCAACAGAAGAAGTTGAAAATGGAAATCCGGTTGTAGAAGATTATAATCCTACAGTAGAAGTTGAAAATGAAAATCCGGTTGTAGAGGATTCTAATTCAACAGAAGAAGTTGAAAATGGAAATCCCTTTGCTGGTGGAGAAGGTGACAATCCTTTTGCTGGTGGAGAAGGTGACAATCCTTTTGCTGGTGGAGAAGGTGAAAATCCATTTGCTGGTGGAGAAGGTGAGAATCCATTTGCTGGTGGAGAAGGTGAAAATCCCTCACAATCATTTGATTTGTTGGGAATGATTGCTGGTGAAGATTTACCATTCATTAATACTAGTGAAGGTGATTATAACTATAGCGCTATACCTAATCAGTCAACGGCTGAAACCTTAAGAACTATTAGAGATAATCTGTTAAGGTTTAACGCAAATCTTAGTTACCCCGGTGCTTTTGGTGATGGTAACGAGACACCTTTACAAACACCGAATGATTTATTGACGCTGTTTCGTAATGATATGTTCAGCTTCAATAATACCGCTAACTCTTTCCAAGAATTAGTTGGTGATGATAATCCCTTTTCAAGTGGTGAGTATAATCCTTTTGGTGAGGGTACCTTAGCTGAAGAAATTCCGTTTGATATTTTGAATGTCGCTTTGGATGGTTTACTACCATTCAATGGTTCCGAAAATGTATTTAGTACTTCTGAAGGAGAAATTCCGATTGGTAACGGAAATCAAGATTTTGGTAGTGAAAATGCAGTTATCGGTAATGCTAATTGGAATTACGGTAATTTGAATGCGACGATTGGTAATGGTAACTGGAATTGGGATGGTACATCTAATAATTCAACCGTTGGGAATGGAAATTGGCATTTAGATTTTTCTGTTGATAATAAAACAGTTGGAAATGGTAACTGGTATTGGGATTCTAGCAGCCAAAATACAACTCTTGGTAATGGTAATTGGTATTTTGGAGATAACAATACAACTATCGGTAATGGTAACTGGGATTTCGGTAATAACAATACGGTAATTGGAAACGGAAATCGAGTTTATACAGATAATAGTATCGTCATTGGTAACGGTAACTGGTCGGTTGTAGTTGATAAGTCGGCTGAAATTGCTGATGATTTGTTAGGTGAATTAGAAACTATTGCAATGGGAGTTGGAGTTAAGCAAAGTGCTGATATGCTTGTTGATTCAGTGATGAATAAAATGGGTGAGATTTTCCAACCTTTGACAGAAGATTTTGATGAATCAGCGCTGAATACTTACAACGAGCAATTTATTGATTCTGGTTTTGATATAAATTTGCTTGCTACTTGATTAGTTCAGAATAATACTGTCAATTTTGTAAGGCTTTACATGGGGATTTTAATCTTCTAAATTAGGTTTAATTTTAAATAGGAATTACGCAACTTTAACAACACTAGGGTGGTGCGTGACACTCAAAAAATTATTACTACGCTCGGCATTTTCAAAGTGTTACAGCACCCTACAAAAAAATGTGCCGGTTGCGTAAGTCCTATTAAATTACGAACTTTGATTAGTTATTAATAATAAATGCATGTCTTAAATATTAGGACTTGCATTTATTATTTATTATTTTTCCTAGTAACGCTTCAGCGCATCTTAATTCAGAATTCGGATGCGCTGAAACCCTACTACGAACGAGAATTTACCTGTAATCTTATTTAGCGAGTTTGTTCTTGCAAATAAGGCACGCTGGAGTTAACCATATGTGCTTCATCTGAAGCTAACCAAGCTACATAATCGCCTATTTCATCGGCTGTTATCCATTCAGGTTTTGCATTATCTTCGGTCGCGCGAGTATTTACCAAACTATTAACCATCACTTCATTAATCCGAACTCCACTATCTTTCATTTCCTCCATTAAGACCTTCGCCATCATTAATTGTCCGGCTGCGGGAATTGCGACTAAACTATAATTTGGAATCACATTCTCAGAAGCAGAACCACCCAAGAAAGTGTAGCTACTACCTTTATTCTCAGTTAGCACGGGTAGAAAAGTACGAGCACAAACAAAGTGGGTAGTTAAGTTTGTAAACAAATACTTTTGCCAATCTTCCATTGATACTTGAGTCATAGGAATTCCAGCTTTCCAAGTTCCACCGATAGAAGCAACAACAGTATCAAGACGATTAAATTGTCCTAATATTTGACTGCGGAGTTTTTCAGCACTTTTCAAATCTCCCAAATCACTAACTATAGGAACAAAATTTTCATTTGCTAAATCTCCTAAATAACCTCGCAATTCTTCAAGTTTTTCTTGCTTGCGAGAAGTTGTAATTACCGTTGCACCAGCTTTGAGGAAAGAGCGAACAATCCCTTCACCAACATTACCAGCACCACCAGCAATAAATGCTATTTTTCCGTTAAGATTTGCCATTGTTATTCCTTTCAAAAGTTTAACAATAGATATAATTAGATGCTCGGGTCTATCAAGAAATTGCTCTCTTTCACATACTGTTTGGGTGTAACTCCCATGACTTTTTTAAAATGCAAGCCAAAATGACTTTGACTGGAAAAACCTGTTTTAACGGCCACTTGAGAGATAGATAAATTATTTAACAAAGTTTTTGCACGAGCAATTCTAACTTGTGTTTGATATTTGTGAGGGGGAATTCCAACTTGTTTATGAAATACTCTATTTAGATAAAAGGGGCTAAAATTGGCGATACCTGCTAATTCTTCCAGCGATATGTTTTGAGCATAATTATCATTTAAATATTCTTTTACTCTCTGAATAGATTGATTCTCCTTACCTATTTTTTTTAAATTCGGACTATTTTGTGTATACCTTAAAATAAGTGTTTCCAAAATTTTTAATAACAGAGACTGCTGGGTTAAAATTGATTCTTTGGAATCTTTTACCAGCATGTGAAACCTAAAAATAAGTTGACTTAGTTCTTTGTCTGAGGCTACTGGTGTAGAAAAAAATGGTAAACCCTGATAATTACCCTTAATCTCTTGTGTCAATTGTTGTAATAAATCAGTTTTAATTCTTAATCCATAAAATGTACAATTAAAATGGCTTTCAAAACTAGCTTTATGTGCTTCTCCAGGTTGAGTTAAAGTAAAACTGAAAGGAGGAACGGTAAATTTTTCACCCCGATAACCGAAATTCCAATTGCTACCCTGCATTAATGTAATTTCGAGTTCCTCATGAAAATGCGCGGGAAGATTAAAACAAAAAGAATCACGATAGGCAATTTCGATATTTTCAATATATTTGGGTTGCCAAACTCGTCTCTTTTGATATGTATTTGTATTTATCATACTTTTCAAATCAATATAGTTTTATATCACAATAATATAAATTGTAATGGAAATAGAGAAAACAATAACAATAAACGCCTGTCAACCGAGTCAAATAAGAAGTAAAGCTCTGATATAACTCAGAGCTAATTACAATTAATCTATTTTACAAATCTAAGTATTTATTAATCGATTAATTTAGAATGTAACCGGGTCGCAAAAACGAGGGTCACATGGTTTATTAGGTATTGGTGTTGGATTTGGTATTGGTTTTAGTATTGGTTTTGGTAATGGTTTTGGTGAGGGAATAGGTTTTGGTAATGGCTTTGGTATTGGTTTGAATGTCAACTGATTGCATCCATTTAACACAACATTATCAAGTCCAACAATCCCAAGATTATACCTATCGCTTAAGTTACCTAAATTAAAACGGATTGCTTTAATATCGCCACTTTTACTATAGAAAGGACCTGTATGTATTGTCTTACCATTTTGAGTGACAGTCCATTTTTTTGCTTTTAAATTGATATCAATAGCCATTGATATAGCTTGTCTATCTTTAAATGACCCAATTCTTCCTGAAATAGAGCCACTACCAGGAGTGCGCGGTTGAAAGTAACTAATTGTTCCATTTCCGTTAAAATACAAATTTTGGATAGTTGGTGTATCGAATAAAATAGAAAACTTATTCCGATTATTTCTAGCGTCAGCAAATTTGTAAGTATAGAGATTAAACTTCAACAAATATTGTGAATACTTTTTGTCTACATTTAATTGAATTTGGTCATAACGTTGCTCATTTCTAATATCTTGCCTAGTATCGAACTGCAAATGTTGTCCTTTTAAATATCTTCCAAATTGTTTAGATACTAAAGGGTTTCCGAAATTAATCTTAGAAACTTTTTTTATTCCGGTTCCTATTGCTGGTAATTGTCCATTTTGATGTGTAGGAGCACTGAAATCTAGATTGTAAATCGGACGACATCTATTTAGAGGATTAATTAATTGAGCATCAACTTTTTCAATCGGAGATATTATGCTACTAGTTCCTGTAATAGCTGTTCCAAGAATTAATAGCAATACATTTTTTAATTTCATGGGTTAATCGGGTAAATTAAATTTTCTATAATTAGATACTCGATGTATGAAGTCAATTCCCTAAAATGATAGTTAACATTTAGTTAATAGATATTTCTACTTTTTTGTCTTTTGTAAAACATTTTGCAAATAAAAAATGCCTTTATTATTATTAAAAACAAAGATGTTATTCCAACTTACTTTTTTTATCAAGACATATTATTAAAGGAAATTTACTGTTGCTTAAGTCAGTAGTTATTGAGCAAGATGCTGATATTTGAGGACAAGTTTATCCAAATACTCCTCAAAAAATTAAGCTGAATAATAAAATCGGGATGGATTGGGTGCGGAGAAACTTTGATAATTTTTCGCGGTGATTTTTTGGTGTTCGTATCTCAACAATATTGCAGTTAAGTATAAATACTCAGCTTTAAATAAATTCGCTCATATAGCAATGTAAAAATAAAAATAACGATAAGAAATTGTACAAAATCTGAACGTTTAATTTTTTTTGTGTGAAAATAGTCTGTAATACCTGCGTATTATGACGAATCGAGTTGCAATAATTGCGCGTGGAGATAACGATGGCAATACAGAAACCAGATTTTTCACATCTCGGCTATCAAGTTAATAGGGAATTGGGAAAAAACCGCTTTGGAGGACGTATCACGCACCTTGCTGAAGTAGAAAATTCTAAGAATCAAGTAGTAATCAAGGAATTTCGCTTTGCAGATATAGACACTGACTGGTCGGGTTTTAAAGCTTACGAGCGCGAGATAGATGTACTTAAACAGTTAAATCATCCGCGCATTCCTAGCTATTTAACCTCTTTTGAAACACCACAGGGTTTTGGTTTGGTACAAGAGTATAAAAATGCTCCATCATTAGCTTCAGAGAACAACTTTACTCCCGAACAAGTTAAGCAAATTGCCATATCTATTTTAGATATTTTGGTTTATTTGCAACAGCGTGATCCGCAAATTTTTCACCGGGATATTAAACCTGAAAATATTTTAGTTGATAAAAATCTGAACGCTTATTTAGTTGATTTCGGGTTTGCAAGAGTTAGTAATAATGAAGTTGCGCTTAGTAGTGTTGCTTCCGGAACTCCTGGTTTTATTCCTCCCGAAGAGCATTTTGGTCGCAATTTAACCGAAGCATCCGATTTATATAGTTTAGGAGTTACTTTAATTTGTTTGCTCACCGGTACCCGTTCGGTTGATGTTGGTAAATTAATTAATGATGAATACCGTTTTGATTTTAAGTCTTTACCATCAAATATTCATCCGCAATTTATAGAATGGTTGCGCTCTATGGTTGAGCCAAATATTAAAAATCGGTTTGCTAATGCAGCAGTAGCATTAGAGGCATTAATACAAATTCCTGTTATATTAAAGCCAAAATCAAATGAAGGCAATGTATTAGCCCAAAGCTTGGCACTTCTAGTACTTTTTTGGGTTGGGATTGCGGGAACCCAAGGTATGCAGAGAAATTCCGTTTCTCAACAAGATATAATTGAACGGCAGCAAAGACGAATTGACCTTCTTGAGCATAGATATGACCAACTCGAAGCTCGAATAGATAAAGGAAATAGGTTGCAAGAGGTTTTAAAAGAGCGCGAACAAACTCGTCTACTCAATTTATTGCAGAGAACCAGAAAGGGTAATAACTTTGATTTGCAATATTTGGACTTAGTTGGTCAAAAATTAAAAGGTGTCAGCCTGAGAAATGCGAATCTAGCACATAGTAAATTGGCAAATGCAAATTTACAAGGCAGTAATTTAGCTGGTATAAATCTTGAATATGCTGGCTTAAATAATGCAATACTTGAAGATACAAACCTCAGAAATGCAAACCTAAAAGGGGCAAGACTCAGAAATGCAGCATTGAAAAACGCTAATTTATCAAATGCTAACCTAGCATATGCAAATTTAAGAAATGCCGATTTGCGTGGTGCTGATTTACGAGGTGCGAACCTGCATCGCACTAAACTTAATGGTGCTGATTTAAGAGGTGCTAATTTGCAATATACTAACCTCCACGGAATCAAATTGGATAATCTCAAATTAGAGGGTGCAATTATGCCAGGAGGTAAAATACACCCATAATCAAAGATGAAAGTTAAGCGCTGCAACGGGGAATTGCTTTCCCCGTTGAAAAAGAATAAAAACCGGTAGAATATAATTTTTTATTTGGCTAATTATTATTATTTATTTATTTATTTAAGTAGGTCAAATTAAAAATAAAACCTCACCCTCAATCCCTCTCCCGCAGTTGCTTCAACGGTCGTGTTCCTCCCTCCAGGTATCTCTTTCAGAGACGCTCCGAAGACCGCTAGTTTGGGGGACGGAAACCGACACCCCCAACTAGACTCACCGCAACGCACTGCTCTCCTTATTAAGGAGAGGGAAGCCGGAGACAGAGTGAGGTCTTATCTTATATTTAATTACGTCTACCTACTTATTAACTGATAAACTCGCTACGATTATAAAAGTCATTTAATATTGCTTGCTTAAGTCACAATGAATCTGGTTATATCAGGTTCATTAAGTCAGAATAAAAAAGGAATAAAAACCTGAATACAAGTTCCCTTAGCTTTTTGACTCTTGATTCTCATTTCTCCAGCCAAAACATCTACACGCTCCTGCATTCCTTTTAAACCAAAACCAGCGTGAGGAGAATCGGGATTAAATCCTTTCCCATTATCAATAATTTCCAGAACTATATTATTAAAATTTGTTTCTCCCTTTAAAGTAACTTGAGAAGCATCAGCGTGTTTTTGAATATTAGTTAATCCTTCTTTCGCAATACAATATAATTGATGGGCAGTTTGTAAAGGTAAATTCGGTAATTTCATTTCCATAGAAATGTCCAAGCTGCGATTTTGTCGCACTTGTGCAACTAATGTTTGCAAAGCTTCGTTTAAATCAAAAGTAGAGTCTCGCATTGTTCGTACTGCTCGTCTTACTTCTACCAGACATTGAGAAGACAATTGCTTACAGATATTGAGAGCTTGTAAAGCGTTTTCTGGTTGACGGTTTGCTAATGTATTCGCTAATTCCAACTGTACGTCAAGAGTAGTGAGAGTATGTCCTAAAGAATCATGAATATCGCGAGCTATACGGTGTCTTTCTAATTTAGACGCTAAAGCTTCTACTTCCTGGGCTAATTTCTCTGCTTTTTTACGGCTTTTCTGTTCTGCTATCGCAAGGTAGCAAAACATAATTACAAATACACAAGAAATGAAGTAAATACCCAAGCTAGGAACTACATTAGCTGGAATCATCCGCTCTAGAGTCAATAATTTATCAGCATGAGAAATCCAGTAATTTCTCATCGCTTCAAATCGATAAATAAAACTGAATGTGTCCAAAGCTACAGCACTAAGACAAGTAGCTGTAGCTGTAACTATCACATCTAGGCGACGATTTAATAAAAAACAACTTTTTGCGATATATAAAAATAATAATAGATTCAAGTCCCATCCCATTAAATGACACGGAAGAATCGATATTATTTCTACAAATATATAGACTCTTCTTTGCCATAGAGGACGGTTTATGGGAAATATAAAACTTAAGAATGCACAGATTAATAAAGAGCCAAATACGAAATTATGAGGAATTAATGGTTGTGGGTACTCTGTAGGAGCATCAATTGGAAGTGAGATGATAAATAATATAATAAAAAAGAGTACAACTAAAATTACCCACTCTACATATCTGATTACCTTGGGTATAGAAACTGCGCGATTATTCATATTTTTAGGTGCAATTAGATTTTGCCCATCTACTCATAAAGTATATTAAGGTATTCGCTGTTAAGGAATTACATGACTTTAGTAATGCCTTTATATGACTTTTTACATATGTTTTTTTAATAGTTATTAGTTAATCTACAAATAATAAACCCTCTTTTAGGGTTTAACTGTTAAGACATCGTGCAAAAAGACAATCTAAATACATTATGGATGCTAAAGATATTATTCATTATAAGTTTCTGTATATATTATCTAAGAATTTGGTTCCAAGCCAGAGTAAATTTAAGCTAGATCAAAATATTCCGTGTATTTACAAAAATTCGTATCCAAGGAAATTGAAATCGCAATAGTTGTTTAATTTACACAAACTAAAATGGAATCAATATATTAATACAGGTACCTTTAGTTTTCTGACTATCAATTATCATCTCTCCTGCTAAAATCTCTACTCGCTCTTGCATTCCCTTTAAACCAAAGCCAGAATGAGGAGCATCGGAATTAAAACCTTTACCGTTATCAATAATTTGCAATACGATATTATTAAACTTTGTTTCTCCGCGCAAAGTAACTGTATTAGCTTCCGCATGTTTTTGAATATTAGTTAATCCCTCTTTCGCGATACAGTATAGTTGATGGGCAGTTTGTAACGGTAAATTTGGTAAGTTTATCTCCAAACAAATGTCTAAATTTTGATTTTGTTGTACTTGTTCAACTAAAGTTTGTAAAGCCAGATGTAAATTAAAAGTTGACTCACGCATTGTCCGTACCGCTCGTCTGACCTCTACAAGACACTGAGAAGACAGTTGTTTGCAAATATGGACAGTTTTTAAAGCATTTTCCGGTTGACTTTGAGCTAGCTTGTTAGCTAATTCTAACTGTACGTCGAGGGTAGTTAAAGAATGTCCCAAAGAATCGTGGATATCGCGAGCTATGCGATGTCTTTCTAGTTTAGATGCTAAAGCTTCTACTTCCCGAGCTAATTTTTCCGCTTTTTTACGGCTTTTTTGCTCCGCAAGTGCTAGGTAGCAAAACATGATTACAAAAACAGACGCTAACAAATAGCCAGAAATACCAACAATTAAATTGTGTGGAATCATATATTCAAGAACATACACATCATTAAGATGAGCTATTAAATACTCTTTGACCCCATCAAATCTATAAATGAAGTTAGCAATGGATAGAATATTCCAAACAATACAGCTAGTAATGACCGTAAAAAATACATCTTTCTTGCTTAACAAAAAGCAGCTTTTGCCAATATAAAAATATAATAAAATCTCAAATCCTACACCCATCATTGTCGTGGGAATAATTAATAGCATTTCCAAAAGTATATAAAGCCTTATTTGCCATAAAGGACGGTCTACAGGAAATAAAAAACTTAATAGCGTACAGCCAGCTAAAGAAACAAAAACCATAAAGAATGGCAGCAAAGATTCGGGATGTTCTGGAAATTTAAAGTAACTTACTAGTGCCATAATAAGTAGCACAACTAAGAAAATTACAATTAAAATCGTCCATTCCACATAACGCACTACTTTAGGTAGAGAAAATACCTTTTCTTTCATGATTTTACCCATAACCAAAAGCTATCCCATCATGGAATATAGTATGACATGCGGTACGAAAAACAGCATGACTTTAGTAATATTTTTAAATGACTTTATACATGTACTTTATGTAGCCTAATTGGCTAATGTACTAATAGTTAACATCTATCCATGTCTGATATCTATGATAACTATAAACTCAAAAGATGCCAATAATTTATCTCTTGAAGCATCTTTGAAAATTTTGTTAGTTGACGAAGCTAACGATATATTTATGAGTGAAGCAATTGAATTATTAAACTCTCAATATTCCGATATAAAAGTTTTAATAGCACAAACAGCGGATATAGCTATTCATCAAATTAAATTATTTGAGCCGGATTTAGTAATAATGGATTTAATGGTATCTAAAAAGCCGGGTTTTAGGGCAAAGATAAGCACGGGGATACAGTTTCTTCTCTATATAATTAATAATCATCCAGAAACTAATATTTTCGTTTGTAGCGAATATATTGAAACTTTGCAGCGAATTGAGGCCAAAATAAAGGTTTATCACAAGGGATTTGTCGCTGCTCGCAAGGGTCTTTCAAATACAGAGATGATGCAGCGAGTGAATTGGTCATTACAGGGATTAACTCATCTCAAAGAGATTTACAAAAATATTCACACAAATAAGTTTCAGTCGCAACTAAAGCCAGAATGGCAAAGAATGCTCAATTTAGCTTTTAGAGAAGGGTTACAAGATAAAGTAATAGCAGAAAATATTCGTGTCTCAGAACGCATGGTACGTAATTATTGGAATGGTGTGCAAGAAGTTCTCGGTATTGATAGCGGAAAATTAAAACGTCAGGGTAAAAATATTAGAATTGTGACTTTAAATCGAGCTAGAGAAGCAGGTTTAATTGACTGAAAATTCTGAGTATTTAACAACGATTGCGACTTAAAGGTTCGACTTTGACTTTAATTAACATCTCAAATCATGAATAAATTAAACTTACTGACATTATCTTTATTCTCATTAATCATATTATTAGCGATTGCAATTCCTACTAAGGTCGCAGTTGCTGAACCCGCAAATGATGATGAGATGATACCAACAAAGATTGCAGAAAGATTGCTCAGACTAAATAGAATTGACTTTTATAGAGGAATAAAAAGCAATATCATAGTCGGAAAATTACCAGAAAATTTACCAGTAGATATTCCTCAACCTGCCCAGACTAAAGTTATCGGTAGTATTGAAAGAGGTGAAAATATGTATGAAATAGCATTAGATATACCAGTAGCAGCAACACAAGTAAAATCTTTCTATGAAAATCAATTAATAGAGAAGGAATGGAAACAACAAGAAGATATGTCTCCAAAAAGAGCTTTTGCAACATCAGCAACTCAGATTGAGGAAAATTTGAGCTTCTGTAAATCAGAAAAAGGTCCTTTATTGCAGCTAAATATTAATCAGTCAGAAAATACTCTCACAGAAGTTAGTATCTCTTTAAATACTGATGAATCAAATTCTTCTTGTCGATATTTAATTGGAGGTTTACCTTTTAGTTTTGCCAAAACTCCTATATTAAGACCACCAGCAAATACGAAAGTAACTCCAAAACAAGTTGGAGGTTTTAGTTCTGAAATGTCTAATTCTATGGCAAATTTAGAATCTCAGCTAAATCTCCAACAATTAAATCAACATTATATAAGTCAGATGCAAGAAGCTGGTTGGACAAAAATGGCTGATGCACAAAATAATCAAGCTGCTTTTAGTATGTGGTCATTGAAAGATAAAGACAATATTTATTGGCAAGGAATGATGAGTATTAAGCCCGTTGAAGCTAAATCAGAAAAATATTTAGCAAATTTGGTTATTATGCAAGAGAAATGAATGGGTCTGTTTGATTTTTATTCTGGGTGCTTCTATTTTACAAATTTTTATAACCTCCCTAACCCCTCTCTTCAACTCTATTAGGAATCACAATATAACCAGTACTCGCATCTCCCAATACTAAATTCCGCTGTTCTCCCCAATACCACCAATAAGCTCCGACATAAGCACAGATAATACTATCTAATTTATCTTCTGAAGCTTTGAGAACTTTACCCGTACAGGTTGAATTTAAAAATTTAAAATTTAAAAAATTAGAACTAGTATCCAATCTCAAACTAGGTTCCAGATTCGGTAAAATATCGAAGATGTAGTTATAAAGCTTGGTCAATTCAAGATGGCGATCGCCGATTTTTCCTTTTTTATATTTGAGGATTTTTTGTAATCCGAAAAGCTGAACTATAGCGGGATGTGGAAATACTTCAACTTGATATCTACCAGACTTTTGCGCTTCAATAGTTGGTGCATGAATATAACCGCGAGATTCCAATTCTAAACCAAAATTAACCGTCCGTTGAGCAAAAGCTAAACCAAGATTCGCAGGGTAACATCCAGCATGATATTTACCAAAGTGTTTGTGAGTCAACTTGTCGGGTAAGCGACTTCCGGTAGCATTAGGAATAAGAGTCGGAGCGTCAACCGCAATAATCGCGTTTTCCCTTGCTTTTACGCAATTATCAACCCAAACGAGGATATCTGCAATCTCATCTTTTCTATCTAAGTCCTGCAATCGTAGCTTTCCATCAATTAATTCTAGATAACATAAGCCGCTTGGTTGAGATTGCCAACCCAAATCAATACCGAGGAATTTCATCTATTTATCCTTCCCTGCTCCCTGTTTTTCAAATATTTATTTGGCAAGTTTTTATATTTATAAGTGCGAACTTTTGTAAACTTTATTAACTTATTCACACAAAATGTATACAAAAGTTTGTACCATAAAACAGATGTAACAGTTTAGAAGCTGAAACATTTGCATAGTTAAGCATTTAGCCTTATATAGGTGGCAGTGACATTGAGTAATAGTAACTCAAGGCTGTAAATCTTGAGCTAACGCTAAAGCTATAGTCATTTGACATCATTTTACTAGCTTACGAGCGCATAGTAAATTAGATGCCAAAAATTCAAAATTACCGTTCAAGAACACTAACTTAAAGTTTTTTAAAGAGAGAACAATGGGAACATATCAAGTAACATTAGTCAACGACGAAGGATTAAATAAAACCATCGAAGTTGAAGACGACCAATATATTTTTGATGCTGCTGAAGAGCAAGATATTGACCTTCCAGTTTCTTGTCGTGCGGGTTCCTGCTCTAGCTGTGCTGGAAAAATCATCTCTGGTGAAGTAGACCAATCAGACCAAGCATTCCTTGATGACGACCAAATGGCTGCGGGATTTGTACTAACTTGCGTTGCTATTCCTACATCAGATTGTAAGATTCAAACTCATCAAGAAGATGCTTTGTATTGATATTTGTCTGACTTCCCCATGCGAAATTAAATAGTCGTATAAGAGGGAATAGGAGCTAGGAATTAGGAGTTAATAATTGGGGATTAGGGAAAATAATATTATCCTTAGATAGCAAGTTTTTTGATAATTTTTACCGACAACGAGTAAATTAATTCGCGTTAATGCTCATAAAAAAATAACCTGATAGATAAAAATACCATGCCAGAAACAATAACAGTTGAATATATCCAAGAAAAAGAATTTGATACACTTTCAACAAGTAATGGTGTATTTGTATGTGACTTCACCGCAACTTGGTGCGGCCCTTGTAAAATGATTGCTCCGATGATGGAACAATTAGCTCAAGAACATGAAGGTAAAATTAAAGTCGCAAAAGTAGACCTCGGAGAAAATTCTAACTTAGCTAAAAGGTTGAATATAAAGAGCATTCCTACCGTAATGATTTACAAAGATGGAAACCTTATAGAAACAATTGTAGGAATAGTTCCCTACGAAAAATTTAATACAGTTGTGAGTGGAGTACTTTAAACCTGTAGGGTGTATGACGGTTACGATATATTATCAAAACTCACCAACAAAATTTGATATTACCGTCACGCACCAATTAATTTGTTAATAACTAATAATGCTGTTTCAATAACACATGCAAATCCCTTTTACTTATTAAAGGGGATTTTCTGTTTTCTTATCAATCACAAATAATTAAGACTTACGTAATTGTCAGTGACACTATAGAGATTGTTACTAAGTTCAAAAATATTAAAAGTGTCACAGCACCCCACAAAAAAATATACCGGTTGCATAAGTCCTAATAATAATTAAATCGTAATTCAAAGTCTGAATGCAGCTTCTTAGAATATTATTGTGATGGTGGCTTAATGTAAATTGCCCACTTTCTGCAAACCCTACAAACTAGAGTTAACAATGGTAAATTCTGCCGAAGCTTTCCCATCATTACCGTCAAAATCATGGCAAGAAACCTCCTCCACCCTACAGCTATGGACGCAAGTAATCGGTAAAATCCGCATGGAATTAACTCCACTCATCAACCATTGGTGGAATGTCACACTCTACGTCACATCAAGAGGATTAAGCACTTCTTCAATACCTTACGAAACTCGCTTTTTTCAAATCGACTTTGATTTCATCGCTCACGAACTTTGTATTTCCACATCCGACGGACAACGTAGAGCATTTGCACTAAAACCATATTCCGTAGCCGAATTTTACAAGAAAATAATGGACGCTTTAGCATCATTAGATATTAAAGTAAAAATATGGACAATGGCACAAGAAGTATCCAATCCTATTAAGTTTGAGGAGGATACAAAACACGCATCTTACGACCCCGAATACGCACATAGATTTTGGCAAGTATTAGTACAAAGCAATCGCGTGTTTACACAATTTCGTTCCCAATTCATAGGTAAAGTTAGTCCCACCCACTTCTTCTGGGGAAGCTTCGATTTAGCATTAACTCGCTTTTCCGGACGTAAAGCACCCAAGCATTCTGGTGTAAGCGGAATGCCTGATTTTATCACCCATGAAGCATATTCTCACGAAGTCAGCAGTTGTGGATTTTGGCCGGGTGGAGGTGGAGTAGAACCATTTTTTTATTCCTATGCTTACCCCGAACCTGAAGGATTCAAAGATTATAAAATACAGCCAGAAGGAGCTTACTTTCACAAAGATATCCACGAATTTGTTCTACCGTTAGAAACATTGAGATTATCAGATAACCCCGACGAGACTTTATTATCCTTTTTACAGAGTACTTATGAAGCTGCTGCTGTATTAGGTAAATGGGATAGGGAAGCTTTGGAGCGTTAATAATTACGGTTAAATTAGATGCGTGTTATTAGTAAAAAGGCCATTAGAGAATTCTGGGAAAAGCACTCCAATGCTCAAACTGGTCTTATATTATGGTATCAGCGTATATGTGATTCCGGTTTTCAAAACTTTAATGATATACGTCGGATATTTCCCTCAGCAGATGTAGTGAAAAATTTTACTGTCTTTAATATTAGCGGTAATAATTATAGATTGATAACATACATAGACTATGAATATCAATTAGTATTTATTCGCGCTGTGCTTACTCACGCTGAATACGATAAGGAGAACTGGAAAAATGACGACTGGTTTGAAAAATCCTAGTAGCTATTATATTGAACTAATAACTACTTTTCCACCTCGTCCGATTACTAATGAAAACGAATTAAAAGCTACTCAAAATCGAATTAATTCTATTTTAGATAAAGACAATATTACTCAAGATGATAGAGATTACTTAAAAGTATTAAGTACGTTAGTTTATGATTATGAAAATCAACATGAAATAATACCAACTTTAACAGGGATTGCGCTAATAAAGGCATTGTTAGAAGAATCTTCTCTTCAACCTCAAGATTTAATTCCTATTTATAAAAGTGAATCAAGGGTTTTAGACATATTAAATGGAAAAGCCGAATCTACTCCAAGCGAAATCCAAGGATTGGCTGATTTGTTCAAGATGTCTCCCAAATATTTTATTGAATAGAAACTATTAACCAACTATTTGTACATCTTGGAATAAACCATCACCACCAACATCTAAAACAATCGCGTGTCCTAAAAACAAATCTCCATCGTTATACCAAAATTGGAAGCTATTTTCATCAAGATTAAAAACTATTTCTTCCAATTTTATTTGCTGTATAAAAGTGTCACAATCAATATTT
The DNA here is from genome assembly GCF_002368095.1 of Calothrix parasitica NIES-267. Classification (GTDB taxonomy): domain Bacteria; phylum Cyanobacteriota; class Cyanobacteriia; order Cyanobacteriales; family Nostocaceae; genus Rivularia; species Rivularia parasitica. The sequence continues at coordinate 4,681,982 of NZ_AP018227.1, forward strand.
TCGTTATCATTCCAGCTTCTGTTATATAAATCAACAAGTTCATTTGCACTAGAAAATATAATACTTGCTTCTTGTTTTATAATTTCTATTATTTTGGGAAGTATCTGATTATTAAATTGTTTAATCTGGATAGTTTGCTTATCTTCGGTTTCTATAGTTAAATCTATAAAGTGATTGTTGTGAATTTCTAGTTTTGTTTTCCAGCAATCATGCTCATTGTCATATATTAATTCCATCTAATTTCTAGCAAAGAAAATATAGATTTTAGTAAATGATTACTTTTCGTATTCCTCCTGAAATATTTTCATTGCTGATTTTAAAGTATGATTAGGTTCCGGTGAATTTTCTATTAAAGATAAAAATATATCTCGGTCATTATCAGTCAAGATAATCTTTTGAGAATCTAAATCATTTGTATTTGTTTCTTTATTCTTATCTTTCATTTTAGTTTGTAGGATGCGTTATGACTTCAGTCTAACGCACCAATATATTATATATTATTCTAATTTACAGTTGGTGCGTGACGGCAATATCAAGTTGTTTGGTTATAAAATAAATAATTCCTAGCCGTCACACACCCTACAAGAAAAAATAGATAATGGAGATTATACCAATTACCAATTACCAATTCCCCATCCCCAATTCCCAAAATTAAAACCTATCCGTAGCATCAATCAAAGCACTTTGAATACCGGGTTCGGTCATGGAATGTCCTGCATCTGGAACCACAATAAATTCAGCTTCCGACCAAACTTTGTGTAATTCCCAAGCCGAAATCATCGGACAAACTACATCGTATCTTCCCTGTACAATCACGGTCGGAATATGACGGATTTTATCAACATTCAAAAGTAATTGGTCTTCTCTTTCAAAAAATCCCTTGTTAACAAAATAATGACATTCAATTCGAGCAAAAGCATCAGCAAAAGCACTTTCACCAAAGCTGCTCATTAAAGATTTATCAAGGAATAATTTACTCGTACTTGCTTCCCAAATTGACCAGCATTTTGCAGCTTCCAACCTTACTTTTTTATCTTCACTAGTCAATCTTTTATAATAAGCATTTAATAAATCATCTCTTTCTTCTGGTGGAATTGGCTTTAAATACTCCTCCCAAGCGTCGGGGAAAACATTACTTGCACCTTCCTGATAAAACCAATGTAATTCCTTTTGACGCAGCATAAAAATACCGCGTAAAATTAAACCTTTGCAGCGCTCCGGATGAGTTTCGCTATAAGCCAAAGAAAGTGTACTTCCCCAACTTCCACCAAACACAACCCAATTATTTATTCCTAAATGCTCGCGTAACTTTTCAATATCGCTGACTAAATCCCAAGTTGTATTTTCGCGTAATTCTGCATGAGGAGTACTTTTCCCACAACCCCTTTGGTCAAACATAATTAAACGCCATTTTTCTGGATTAAAATATTGGCGATAATAACTCGGACATCCACCACCAGGCCCGCCATGCAATACTACAATAGGTTTACCCTGCGGATTACCCGACTCTTCAAAATGAATCGTATGTAAATCCGAAACCTTTAATTTACCTTCTTGATAAGCTTCCCTTGGTGGATATAGTTCGCGCATAATCAGTTATCAGTGAACAGTGAGCAGTGAACAGTGAGCAGTGAGCAGCAATTAAGGTATATTTTGGGGAATGAATGCTTCAACTATTAGTTTATGGCGTTCTGCAATAATACCCTAACAGTTGCAGCGAAGAAGGTAGATTTACTTTAAACGTTAAATAAATCTCATAACTAATTGTTAATTGATAACTGTTAACTGTTCACTGTTCACTGTTCACTGATTTATTATGGCAAAGCAACGAGTTTTTTCTGGAGTACAACCTACTGGTAATCTACATTTAGGTAACTATTTAGGAGCAATTCGCAACTGGATAGAACTTCAAAACCAGTATAAAGACGAATATGAAAACTATTTTTGTATCGTAGATTTACATGCGATTACCGTACCGCAAGACCCTAAAGCTCTGGCAAAAAATACTTATCATCTAGCTGCAATTTATCTTGCTTGTGGCTTGGATTTAAATTATTCTAATATTTTCGTACAGTCACACGTTTCCGCTCACAGCGAATTAACTTGGTTGCTCAACTGTATCACTCCCATGAACTGGTTGGAGGATATGATTCAATACAAGGAAAAAGCAATCAAGCAAGGTGAAAACGTAAACGTTGGTTTGCTGGATTATCCCGTACTGATGGCTGCGGATATTTTGCTGTATCAAGCCGATAAAGTTCCTGTAGGTGAAGACCAAAAACAACACTTAGAATTAACGAGAGATATTGTCAATAGATTTAATCATCAATTCGGTAAGCCAGAGAAACCTGTATTAAAATTACCAGAACCCATAATTCGTAAAGATGGTGCCAGGGTGATGAGTTTGACAGACGGTACCAGTAAAATGTCTAAGTCCGACCCTTCCGAATTAAGTCGGATAAATTTGACAGATACCCCCGCAGAAATTACCAAGAAAATCAAACGCTGTAAAACTGACCCGGTTCGCGGTTTAGAATTCGAGAATCCCGAACGTCCCGAATGCAATAATTTATTAACTCTGTATATGCTGCTTTCGGGAAAAACCAAAGAAGAAGTAGCAGCAGAATGTCAAGATATGGGCTGGGGTCAATTTAAGCCCTTATTAGCAGAAACTGCTGTTAACGCTCTGCAACCAATTCAAGAGAAATATCAAGCCGTAATGGACGATAAAGCTTATCTAGAAAAGGTTTTACGCGACGGAAAAGAAAAAGCTGAAGCCGTAGCTAACGAAACTTTAACCAAAGTAAAATCAGCATTAGGTTTCTCTATATCGTTGTAAGCTTTCTTCTACGGTTTATATGTGATAGAGCTGTACCAAGTATCGAAATATAACAATAATTATGCTTGGTACGCTAAATCCGACTCAATTAACAACATTTCGTGCATCAGCACAAGCGGGGGAATTCCTAATTACTGCTGAAGTTGCACCACCGAAAGGCGGTAATCCACAACACATGGTACAAATGGCGGCGACTCTTAAGGGGAGAGTTCATGCCGTCAATATTACCGATGGTAGCCGCGCAGTTTTACGGATGTCTTCTTTTGCAGCGTCTATTATTTTACAGCAGCAAGGAATCGAACCGATATGTCAAATGGCTTGTCGAGACAGAAACCGTATTGGTTTACAAAGTGACTTGATGGGCGCTCATGCTTTAGGCATAAGCAATATTTTAGCTTTGACCGGTGACCCTGTAAAAGCGGGAGACCACCCCGACGCAAAAAGCGTGTTTGATTTAGAATCAATACGTTTATTACAGTTAATTAGCAAGCTCAACAACGGTTTTGATAGTAACGATAAAGCCTTACCCGACGGAGCCACCGATTTATTTGTTGGAGCAGCAGTTGACCCACAATGTCGCAGTTGGAGCGGTTTACAGAAAAGATTCGAGCGCAAGTTAGCAGCAGGAGCGGAATTTTTTCAAAGTCAAATGATTACAGACTTTGAAATATTTGAAAAATTCATGAATGAAATAGCCGCAGGTTGTAACAAACCAATTTTAGCGGGAATATTTCTCTTGAAGTCAGCAAAAAATGCTCGGTTTATCAATAAATGCGTTCCTGGAGTTGAAATCCCCGAACATATAATTGATAGATTAGAAAAGGCAAAAAGTCCTTTAGAAGAAGGAATGAAAATTGCTGCTGAGCAAGTACAAATTGCACAAGAATTGTGTCAGGGAGTGCATATGATGGCGGTTAAACGGGAAGATTTGATAGTGCCGATTTTGGATATGGCTGGGGTGAAAGCGGTTAGGAGATAACCTCACCCCGTCCTATCGGACACCCCTCTCCTTATTAAGGAGAGGGGAAGGAATTGAGGTTTTTCATTATTAAAGGAGTAAATCTCATGATAGAACCAGATATATTAGATACAGAATTAATAGATGAAGAACTACTAGAAGATAAAAACAGTTTTCACTACGACCCAGAGAAAATTAATATTGTTACAAGAGAACCAACTATTGAGCAAGTATTAAGACGAATTAATGAAGAAGCGCTCGATTTAGCTCCTGATTTTCAACGTCAAGCAGGTATTTGGAATGACGAAGCTAAAAGTAGATTAATTGAATCTATTCTTATTAGAATTCCATTACCGGCTTTTTATATAGATGCTACAGACGAGGAGAAATGGTTAGTTGTAGATGGTTTGCAAAGATTATCTGCATTAAAACAATTCGTTAGCGACAAGAAGCTTAAACTAACAGATTTAGAATATCTTATTGAGCTAAATGATAAGACTTATGATGAATTAGAGCGTAAATATCAGCGTCGCATTTTAGAAACTCAAATTACTGTTTATTCAACTGAAAAAGGTACGCCAGATAAAGTAAAATACAACATTTTTAAACGTATCAATACAGGGGGTTTAGCTCTTTCACCTCAAGAATTACGCCATGCTCTTAACCCTGGTAAAGCAACTAAATTTTTAGAAAAACTCGCAAATTCTCAAGAGTTTACTCGACTTGTTAAACTTGGCGAATCTCGTAAAGACCGTATGGATGACCGAGAATTTATCCTTTCTTTCTTAGCTTTTAAACTAACTTCTTATAAAGAATATCAAGATGGCGATCGCGATACATTTCTTCATCAAGGTTTAGTTAAGGCAAATAAATTATCAGAAGCAGAGTTAGACAAAATCGAAAGCAATTTTAAAAAGTCAATGGTTGCAGCACTATACATTTTTGGTGATTATGCTTTTCGTAAGCAATCTAACAAGAATAATAAAAAATATCCATTAAATAAGGCATTATTTGAAACATGGTCGGTAAAGCTTAGCGAACTTGATGACCAAGAAATAAAAAAATTAAACATTAATAAAAAAGAATTAATCAAAAAGTTTATTGATAAGTCAGATAATGATAAAGATTTTTTTCAATCCATCTCTCAAGCAGCAAATAAAGTTCAGTATAGATTTACTACGATTGAAAATATAATTAAGGAAGTACTCTCATGATTCGTTGGCTGCGATTAATAAATTTTAAAGCTTTTGAGAATCAGCTTTTTGAATTTAAACCATTGACTTTATTGTCTGGTTTAAATAGTACGGGGAAATCGTCCGTAATACAGTCATTATAGGTTTCGTACAGAAATTTTAGATGGTGAGCAGCTTTGGAAAAAAAAAAGAAGAATTATTTCCCAGCTTAGAATTTTGCAATGAAGTTTATAAACAAATTAATTATTTAGATATGGACAACCAATATTTAGACAAATCATAAAAAAATTATTTGAACTTGAAGAATCTTCTAAAAATTGGACTGATGGAGCTTTTAGACTTGAGACTTTAGCAAGTAAAGCTTCAGTAGAAAGTCAATCAAGAATCAAAGAATTTGATTCGGAACTTACTTTTGAATGTTCCGATGGTGAGAAACGTTTATTCAGCTTACACGTTCGCATTACACCAGGAGCATGGAGACTTCATTTCTGTACTGAATTGGGATCAGGAAAAATAATTATTGGTTACATTGGTAGTAAAATTCAATAAGTTTTTAATTTATATTTACGGTAGTGAGGAATTGTTAGCAACGGATGGTTTTTTGTAACGGATGCTTTGTTGTAGGGTGTGTTAGACGCACGATTATATCTCATCAATTAACGATAAGTTAAATACTCGTCTAACACACCATATAATTTTATTAACGACTACTATTCCCTTCTCGGTAGAAGATTCCTAGTGACGAATGTACCACCTTGCATTTTTTATTGATTACCATCCTTTCTTCCAAAATAAAATAAAATCCTGGTTAATTAATAGGAAGAAATATCATTGCGCTATCATTGACGAAAATTTAGACCATAATTTAATTTCTATCAAAGACTTATTAGAATCTCCCTCAGAAAATCGATTTTACTACTTTGATGAACCTTGGTATAACAGATACGGTAAAATTTGGTATATTTATGGCGACAAGCATAATTATGATAAAGATAATTTTCCCGATTTATCAATCACCAAGAAGAACTTTAATTACCAAATTTCATTAGAAAAAATAGATTATTTATTAGCTTGGTTTGCTAATAAATACAGATGGTCTATCTTACCTTGGCATAATGCAATACGGTTTCGCAGTTTTGTGTTTATTTCAAAGGAACAAACGCTTCGAGATAAATTTGTATATTGTTCTAATAACTTAATAAAAATTCCTTTTCTAAACAGTCAAAAAACTAATTTGCTAATCAGTCAGTATTCCGTTTTTACCAAATTTAGTGAATTTGTGAATGCGATTGTATTTGAAGAAAATATCAAAACAACTGGTGTAGTTTGGGATGTTTGTAATTGTTCTTATTGTCCTCCCTGGTTAATCACTGATAATAATCTTCACGAAGATTCAAATTTGTATGAGTATTCTGATAAATTCCAATTAATAAATAAAATAAAAGACTGGAATGTCTACCAGGTTTCTGACAAAAAGACTTTTACAGTTATATCTAAATCAAGCATATTAAGATTGAGTGCTTTTTGGATATCTCCAAATGCTAATTTACAAACGTTAATTTCGATTTTAGATAGAATCGAAGATATAGAAATTAGTTACTCCGATTTAAGTTACCTTCAAGATTTACTCAAAGCTTGTGAGTGGTTATATGGATTTTCAAGAGACGCAACTGCACCAGACAATTACAATTGCTCTTTGTTTATATCTAGAGATAGTTCAATAATTAAAAAAATTGATAACTCTCGACGAGAAGGAAGTTATGATATTAATCTGAATTTGCATAATTATTACTATGAATTACTAATGTGCTTTTGATTAATATTTTACTTAGAATATCATAGTATTGAATATCAAAAATCAATTAATAAGCCATTCTAGATTTGATTAATTAAATTGTTGTGACTGATTTTTTTGTGATGTCTGATTTAGAAAATATCTGATATAAAATTAATGGCTTAGCCAATCAAAAACTAAGCCAAAAGGATGATTTAAATTTTACGAACACGATTTAACCGCGAACTTCGTCTAAATCTTCCTCAAATTCCGCTATCGAACCAACAAGAATTGCCCTTCTAAGCAAACTTTTCAAAACAGTAACATCATCGATTATATTAACAGCTTCAACAACCCGTGTAGGTACTTCTTCAAATCGAGTTGTTAAATTGTCAATCACGCTTTCTCGAAGAGTTTTGCGAACACCTTCCTCAACCCCTTCTTCCTTCGCTAATCTTTCAATACTCGTTACATAACGCATCCTATTTGACTCCTCTTCGTTTCTGAGTTCGACTTTAAAATTATTTGCTAATTCTTTTGGTAAAAACATTATCCAGTCGATAAACCGGAATAATCGTATAACTTCTTCTCGGCTATATCCTTTTGCAAAAAGACTTCTAACCAGTCTTAGTTTCCACTGTAAACGACTTTCCGGATTTTGGCTGGTAGCTTTGGTTTTCAAATGTGCCATGACAACCAAGCCAAAGGGATTTTCTGTTTCTTCTAAGCTCTCCCACTGTGCTTCATAGTCTAGCAATTTGACTGTAGGAAATTCTAAACTTACCCGACAACCACCTAGTTGATAACCGTAACTTTGAGGTCGCCAATGTATATTATTGTCTGCTAAAACTGCTAAACTGATTACTCGCTTTTTATGACGGTCAAACAAACGATAATTATAAATGTACATCCGCAGGGGAAATTCGCTGTCATATTGTCCCTGCACCTCTACGTGAATCAATACCCAAGCTTCTTCACCGTTTAATAGCCAAACTTTCGCGACTTTATCAACCAATCGCTTACCAATTTCCGCATCTGGTTCTAATTGTTGTAGTTCTTGATCCAAAAATTCATAAGAACGCTCCCAATCAATTTCAAGATAAGCATCGTAAAAGAAAAATTCTAAAAACTGTGGAAAATAATCTTCAATAATTTCTTTCCAAGGACTATCGTAATTTGTGTTTTGATTAGTATTCTGTTCTGTCATAGATTTGCATCCCCACAAAAAAATAACGGGTAAAAAACCCGTATAATCGAAAACATTTAAATTTAATTTTTTTATTTTGAGATTGTAATTTATAGTTTCAGAAGTCTGAGATAATTACTTGTTGGTGCGTGACGCTCTTATTAAATTATTAATGCTTTCAAATTATTTCAAAGCGTCACAGCACCCTACAATTAAACCTTTAACCTTCAACCTTTAACCTTTAACCTTTGACCTTTAACCTATCTAATTCCACTTCGGTACAGTTACTTCACAAGATATGGGCTGCTCGTTCACATTTTGCAATCGTGAAGTCGTAAATCTATCCATCCAATTGCGTAGATAATCCCGATTTGCTTTTTGCTCGTTCGGTTCGGTAGTATCTGGAGAATGGGGCATTAATCCCATAATTGCAGCGGTGGTAACGCAGTACATTGACTTTTGGAAGCTTTGACAAATTTGCACTAATAAATCGCCTTCTCCTCGACGAGTTTGACGATAAACTTCGTGTAGATATTCGGGTAAATAGTGACGCATATCGTGCATTAACAAGGTAGGAGGGATTCCCGCACCTCCAATTGGTAATGGGTCTGCGTATAAAGCACCGTACTGAAATCTTGCTTGGTCTGGGGGAATTTGATAAGCTTGAGCGTTGTAGGAAACTGTGCCGTGAAAAGGTGTTCCTCGGAAAAATATTGCTTCTACATAAGGTACTGCTGTATCCATCAAGAAGGTTAAACCAGCTTCTTTCGGAATTAAGTCATAAACTTTGTCACGAATTTTGACGCTGTAGGTAATTGGATTACCTGCGTTTGCTACCAAACCAGCTTTGACATGCTCTACAACATCGGCGATTGATTTGATTTTTCCTTTGTTATAAAGGTCTGATAAGCTCATAAACGCATCGGACATGACGCGCCAAAATTGTCCTAAACCACTGTAATAAGAGCAAACTCTTAACTGTTCGGTGAGAAATTCGGGAAAGAGTTGGTTAAGACCTAAAACTAAAGGGTTATTTTTAAATTTTGCATTAATAACAGAAGCAGCTCTTTCTCTAAATTCGTCGGAATCTAAGTATTCATCTAATCCACCACCACCGTGCCACATCATTGATTTCATACAATACTCGGCATATTCGTAATTAATCCTATCGTGTTGCCAGTGACGAAGTAATTTGTTTAAGCTGAATTCGCCATTAAAATATTTAAAAAATGGGAAGAATACTAAAAATTGATTATTAGCAAAGTATATAAGATTGTTTGAATAAGCATCCAATACAACACCATAGCTGTGAAGAACCCCCACTACTTCAACTAAATTCTCTGGAGTATTTGGAAGTAATGCATCTCCACTTAATAGTTTTTCAATATATTCAACCAAAGGATGCTTATTAGATTTATTTTTTGTAGTAGTTACCATAAAAATTTATCCTGTTAAGTAGTAATTGGGCATTGGGGATTGGGGATTGGGAATCGGTAATTGGTGAAGCAGCGCGCAGAGCAGGGGGTCTCCCTCATGTAAGCCGGAGCCTTTCTCGCAGAGTGCGACTGCTGTTAGCGTTAGCGTCTCTCGAAGGGAGATACCCGAAGGGTAATTGGATAAAAAGTATAAGACAGAGAAAATATTATTAACTGGTTACTCATTACTCATTACTCATTACTCATTACTTGCTACTCGCTGCTCTTATTTAATGAAACATTCACAACTGAATACGTATTCATCATTGCATTTGTGGTTGGTTCCGTCCAACGCGCTAACCAGTTTGGTTGAATTCCAAAAATAACGATTAATACTGCTAAAACAATTGCTGGCATTCTATCCGACCAGTAAACCCGAGGTAGATTAATTACTTGCTCGGATAAGCGACCAAAAAAGGCTTTACTCATCAAAATCAAGAAGTAAGCAGCAGTTAAACCCGTTCCAATCATTGAAATCAAAGTTTGTATGGGGAAAACTTCATAACTGGCACGAAACACGACAAATTCTGAAATAAACCCGACCATTCCCGGTATTCCAGCACTAGCCATTACTCCCAACACCATTAAGCTACCAATTACAGGTAAACCTCTCTCTGGATTTAATAATCCTTGAACAACATCTAAATCGCGGCTACCTGCTTTTTTATAAATAATCCCTACCAATAAAAATAGCAGCGCTGAAATTAAACCGTGGCTAATCATTTGCATTACGGTACCTAATATGCTTAAAGGTGTTGCAGCAGCCGCACCTAAAAGTATGTACCCCATGTGCGCGACGGAACTATAAGCCACCATTTTCTTCATATCTTTTTGTGCGATCGCACAAGATGCACCATAAAGCACGCTGATTACGGCCCAAGTTGCTAGCCAAGGACTCAAGTATGTCCAAGCGTCTGGTAAAAGATACATCCCAAAGCGAAGTATACCGTAGGTTCCCAGCTTCAAAAGGACTCCAGCCAGCAGGATCGAAATTGGTGTAGAAGCTTCAACGTGAGCATCCGGTAACCAGGTATGTAGAGGAACCAATGGCATTTTGATACCGAAACCGATTAAAATTCCACCCAACAACAAAATTTGTGTGGCTAATGGTATTGAACTAGTTTGTAATCCTTCCAAAGCAAAACTAGAGGAACCACTCAGCCAAACTAAACCGAGAAAACTTGCTAAAACCAGGATTCCAGAAACAGCAGTATAAATTAAAAACTTAGTTGCTGCATAACCGCGACGTTCCCCACCCCATATCGCAATTAGTAAATATAAGGGAATTAATTCTAATTCGTAAAATAGAAAAAACAACAGCAAATCTTGAGATAAAAATGCTCCGGTAACTCCTATATTTAATAGCAGTAACAAAGAATAATACAAACGCGGTCGCAATATAGATGTACCGCTACTATAAACAGCTATCCCCGTCAGCAATGCATTTAATATCAGCAAAGGTAAAGATAAACCATCAATCCCAATTCGATAATTTAAACCTAATGTATCGACCCAAGGAATGAATTCACTAAACTGTTGATTAACTTCACTTAAACTAAACTGACTTGCTAAAACTAAAGTCCATAAAAAAGAAATTACACTCACAGTTAAAGCCACTCCACGAGAAGCTTTTGGCGTTAGACCGGGGAAAAATCCGACTAAAGCCGCACCTATAAGCGGTAGCAAAATTAAAATACTCAGCATGGAGGTAATTCGTAGTTCGTAATTGGGGAGAGGGAGGGAGAGAGGGAGTGAGGGAGTGAGGGAGTGAGAGAGGGAGGGAAATTAATAATTCCTAACTGTTCACTGTTCACTGTTCACTGTTCACTGATTAAAAGGGTAGATTATTGAGCAATCCTAAAGACCAACTGATAAATAAGCCTATTAAACCGACTCCGAAGATGATGGTCAGTAAATAACCTTGAGAGCGTCCGGAAATACTATATTTCAATCCTTGTCCGCTGAAAATTGCCGCAAAACCAACCAAGTTTACGAATCCATCTACTAAGTAACGGTCGCTCCAAGCAGATATTTTAGATAATGATGCAACAGCACCTACTAATGTGACTCGATAAATTCGGTCTATATAGAAATCGTACCCTAATAAATCTTGGATAAATCTCCAAGTTAATACTCTTGACCTCGACCAAGCTTTGTGCAGGTAAATTGTGGAACCGATTATTACTCCAAGCAAACTTGAAGATACTAATGCTGCTAGTACATACCAATTTATGCTGTCCCAGGTCGGTAACAAGTCCCACTCTTGCAGCATCATTGGTACTAATAAAGTCATTACAGTTAGCGATACCATTGGTAATGCCATTGGCCAATGCACTTCTGGAGAACGACGGGTTTTTTGTTGCGGTTCTCCCCAGAAAGCTAGTCTAAATACCCTTGTCAAATTTAAAGCTGTTAAACCGTTGACTATTATCAAAATTCCAATTACCCAAGGACTAGTTATAAAAAAACCGTCAGCCCATGAGAGCATAGCCCAAAAACTTCCCAAGGGTAGCAGCGTTACCATACCAGCCGAACCAACTATAAAAGCTGTGGTTGTTGCTGGCATTCTTGACCATAGTCCACCCATCTCGGTTATGTCTTGGGTATGAGTGGTATAAATCACCGACCCAGCACTCATAAATAACAAAGCTTTGGCTATACCGTGAGTAAGCAGCAAAAGCAGCGCGACACCACCTTGTTCCATACCCGCTGCAACAAACACTAAACCCATATATGCACTAGTGGAATGAGATAGGGTTCGCTTAATATCTATCTGAGCGATGGAAACTAAACTTGCTCCTACTGCTGTCACGGTACCGATAATTAATAAAGTATCTAGAGCGACTGGTGATAAAGCTATTATCGGTTCTAACTTGTAAAGTACATAAGCACCACCAGCAACTACCAAAGAATTTCGCAGTACCGAAGCTGGATTCGGACCTTCCATTGCTTCATCCAGCCACAGATTTAGAGGAAACTGAGCGCATTTACCTATAGGGCCGGCTATTAGCGCTAACCCCAACAAAGTTGAGGTTACGGGGCTTAGCTCTGCTGTTTTTGCCCATTCGTACAAATCGGAAAAATCCCAGCTACCTGCCATCGTACCTATGGTTACTACCCCCATCAGCAACAATAAATCTCCTACTCTTTTAGTAAGAAATGCATCTCTTGCTGCCGTAACTACCAATGGTTGAGCATACCAAAATCCTACTAACAGGTAAGTTGAAAGAGTCAAAACTTCCAATACCATGTAGCTGAGTAACAAAGAATCGCTAATAGCTAAAGCGGTTAAAGCTGCTTCAAAGAAACCCATCAAAGCAAAAAATCTTGCTGTGGCCCAGTCTTTCTCCAAGTAACCCAGGGCGTAAATTTGTGCCAGTAAACTTAATCCGGCAATTAAAATTGTTGCACCAGTACCGACTGACGATATATCTAATTCAAAAGATAAATTTAAATCGCGGCACGAAAACCAATTAATAATAAAGCTTTGCGGCTCACTACCTTCAACCCTTTTAAATACCAACAAACTGTGAGTTAGAGCTACAGCAGTTGTCAATATATTTAAATAAGCTGCCGGTCTTGGTCCGGTACGCTTAACTAACCCTAATGCCCAGGGTAAAGTCAACAGGGCACCTAATAAACCATATAAAGGTAGAACCCAAGTAGTTGAAAATAATAATTGATTCATCTAAATTTCCCGTAATTTTCCCGCTATAAAACCCTTTCAAAATCCCCCATTACATTTAATACTCTACGCAATATAAGTCTGTATCAACTAAGCTTTGTATTTTATAAAATGCTGATTTTATGGTAGAAACACCCAAAAAAACCTCAATCAAAAATCTTTTTCTTTATAAGTAATCGTGATTCATCAGATGACTTTCTTTAATTCCAAAGCTCAAATTTATCTGTCTGATAAGTAAATATTATATTTTTTTATATTTATTTTATATGTGTTTTGCACCAATAACAATCCTTGAATAAAGACCGAGTTAGAACTCTTTGAGATAACGGTCAATATCCGCTCTTGTTCAATTTAAGCTGCTATGAACGCAGTTTGGGGGAATGTAATAAAGAAATTATAAAGCAGAAGTGCTTACTCTAGAAACTGTAAACTTCGGTTGAGATGCAACTGACCCTCAAAGATATGTTAAGTTTTTTAAAATGCTTTTATTACAAACTATTATACTAATTTATATTGCAAGGGGTGCAAAGCTTTCATATGCTTAATTGAGGAGGCTTTTTTTTCAGCTCGATATTGAGTACCTGAAGTTAGAAAAAACCTTCGCCTGAGTAAGATAAGAATCGAGTAAGTTGTTGGAGTCAGTAAATGCCTATAGCAGTTGGAATGATTGAAACCAAAGGTTTCCCAGCAGTGGTGGAAGCTGCGGATGCGATGGTGAAAGCCGCTCGCGTAACCTTGGTGGGCTATGAAAAAATCGGTAGCGCTCGCGTAACCGTAATTGTGCGAGGAGATGTTTCTGAGGTACAGGCTTCAGTTGCAGCGGGTATTGAGGCTGCAAGAAGAGTGAATGGAGGCGAAGTCGTTTCCACTCATATCATCGCGCGTCCTCACGAGAACTTGGAATACGTACTGCCGATTAGGTATACCGAAGCAGTGGAACAATTCCGAACCTAACAGCCTTTAATAAGTTGATTTTTTTGTAAAATACCTTGCGGGTATCCGCTTTTATTGAGCCTCAAGGTCAGCAAATTAAGAACAAAAAGAAGAAAAACGCTTGAAGACCCTCTATCATTTGCGGAAAAACTGAATATTCACTTTTTTGTGTGGTAGTCAGTAGCTCAAATCTGCGACTGCGAATAACTGGTCTCGCTCAGCTTGACCAGTTCAGTTATCGTAACTTAAACGTAGATATCTAGGTAGACCGCCAAGTTTTTACTGTCCGAAGAAATAAAGGTACAGTTTTTTTAAAGCGGTTCCCTTCTTAAGTAAGGAATCCAGTTTTATTTTAGGAAAATTTTTGGGGATTACAAATAATGTCAATTGCAGTCGGAATGGTTGAAACGTTAGGTTTTCCAGCGGTTGTTGAAGCAGCAGATGCGATGGTGAAAGCTGCTCGCGTGACCTTGGTAGGATATGAAAAAATCGGTACGGGTCGCGTTACAGTAATTGTTCGAGGAGACGTATCTGAAGTACAAGCTTCAGTTGGAGCGGGAATTGACTCAGTGAAGCGAGTGAATGGTGGACAGGTATTGTCTACTCACATCATTGCTCGTCCCCACGAAAACCTGGAATACGTTCTACCGATTAGATATACCGAAGATGTAGAGCAATTCCGGGAAAATGTAAACGCAATTCGTCCTTATGGTGGTAGACCGTAATTTTAAGATCGTAAAAAGGAATGCAAATTGCCAGAGTTCGCGGTACCGTATCTAGCACGCAAAAAGACCCAAGTTTTAGAGGAGTTAAACTGCTGCTATTACAACTAATAGATGAAGAAGGACGCGTTCAGCCAGAATACGAAGTCGCAGCAGATAGCGTTGGTGCGGGAGTCGATGAGTGGGTACTCGTCAGTCGTGGTAGTGCTGCACGTCAAGTTTATGGCAACGAACAGCGTCCAATTGACGCAGCAGTAGTAGCGATAATCGATACGGTTTACGTTGAAAATCGTCAAATCTACAGTAAGAAAGACCAATATTAGTTAGTAGTTAGTGAGACAGCGCGCAGAGCAGGGGGTTTCCCCCGTAAACGACTGCGTTAGCGTTCGCGAAGCGTGTCCGTTAGGACATAGCGTCTCCCGGAGGGAGATACCCGAAGGGTAGATAGTTGTTAGTTGTTAGTAGGACAACTCATAACTCCTAACTCCTAACTTCTAACCTATAACTTTTGAGGAGATACAGCGCTATGAGAGTCCGCACTATGACAGCGGCTCCCCCAACCCCGTGGTCGAGTGATTTAGCTGAACCGCAAATTAATGAGACTGCTTTCGTACATTCGTTTTCCCATATAATTGGCGATGTTGAAATCAGTTCTAATGTAATTGTTGCTCCAGGAAGTTCGGTGCGAGCGGATGAAGGAGCGCCGTTTTTTATAGGTGAAAACACTAATATTCAAGATGGCGTTGTTATACATGGCTTAGAACAAGGCCGGGTATTAGGGGATAATAAAAAAGAATATTCAGTATGGATAGGTAAAGACAGTTGTATTACCCACATGGCTCTGATTCACGGGCCTTGTTACATCGGTAATAACTGCTTTATCGGCTTTCGTTCGACTGTGTTTAATGCCAGAGTCGGTGATGGCTGTATCGTGATGATGCATGCTTTAATTCAAGATGTGGAAATTCCTCCCGGAAAATATGTACCTTCTGGGGCTGTAATTACCAGCCAGCAGCAAGCCGACCGCTTGCCAGATGTAAATCCACAGGATAAAGAATTTGCTCATCATGTAGTAGGAGTAAATCAGGCACTAAGAGCCGGTTATATTTGTGCCGAAGATACTAAATGTATTACAAAAGTACGTGAAAAAATAGACACATATAATACAAAAGCCAATAACGATTCGCAAACACAAACGCAAAGGAGTATCGAAGTGTATAACAGTGGTTTGGATAATCAGACAGTAGAACAAGTACGCTATCTGTTGGAGCAAGGATTTAAAATTGGTACCGAACACGTAGATAAAAGACGTTTCCGCACTGGTACTTGGAATAGCTGTCATCCCATAGAAGCAAGAAGCGTTGGTGAAGCAGTATCGGCTTTAGAAGGCTGCATGACAGAGCATCATGGCGAATACGTCCGCTTGTTTGGTATAGACACCAAGCACAAAAAACGGGTGTTAGAAACAATCATTCAGCGCCCCGATGGTTCCACACAACCAACTACGACATCTACTTATACCACTCCTCCAAAACCCAGCAATGGTGGTTACAGTAGCAGTCATAGCAATGGTGGTTACAGCACGAGTAGCTACAGAAGCACCAACAATGGTAATAGTAACGGTAGCTCTCAACTGAGTAGCGAAACTATAGACCACGTGCGTAACTTAATCTCAGGTGGTTACAAAATCGGCATGGAACATGTAGACAAGCGTCGTTTCCGCACCGGTACTTGGTATAGCTGTAGCCCGATAGAAACAAACAATCCCAGCCAAGCGATTTCAGCCTTAGAAGAATGCATGAGAAGCCATCAAGGTGAATACGTGCGTTTAATTGGTATTGACCCCAAAGCAAAAAGAAGAGTATTAGAAACAATTATTCAACGTCCGGAAGGTTCGAGTAACGGGTCATCTAACGGTAATGGTGGTTCTTACCGTCCCGCGACTAATGTTCCTCAAGACTCTAAAACTACATTTACCCCCGAAGTCAGAAAATACGGTGTAGGTTTCGAGAGTGGTTCGACTGCAACTCTTACCAATACTCGTTTGAGTGCTGAAGCTATAGACGAAGTTCGCAATTTGTTACGCGGTGGTTATCAAATCAGTGCCGAACACGTAGACAAGCGTCGTTTCCGTACTGGTACTTGGTATAGCTGCGGACAGATAAATGCTAACTCAGAAAGAGAAGTCGTAGAAATCTTAGAATCATATATAGCAGAATATCCAGGAGAATACGTCCGCTTAATTGGAATTGACCCCAAAGTCAAGCGTCGTGTAGTCGAAAATATCATTCAACGTCCGTAATCGGATTTTGGATTTTGGATTGAGGATTGAGGATTGGGGATAGGTTAAAGGTTAAAGGTCAAAGGTTAGAGGTAATGGGTAATGAGTAATGGGTAATGAGTAAGAAGTTAGTTAAAGGTATTAACTTAATTACCAACTCATAACTCCTAACTCCTAACTCCTAACTCCTAACTCCTAACTCCTAACTCCTAACTCTTCTCCTTGTGTCCCCATCTCCCCCTCTCCCCCTCTCCCCTCATCCTCCAATAACGAGGTAAAAAAATGTCCGTTCCGCCACTGCGTCTGTATAATAATTTTGAGACTTTTTTCAGTGGCGAGGTGATTATTCATGCAAGTGCAGTTATTGCACCGGGTGTGATAATGCAAGCGGCTCCTAATAGTAAGATTATTATCGGTTCTGGAGTTTGTATTGGTATGGGGTCTATTCTTCAGGTCGATACGGGAATTTTAGAGATAGAATCGGGTGCTAATTTAGGAGCCGGTTTCTTGATGGTTGGTGCAGGTAAAGTTGGTACTAATGCTTGCGTTGGTTCGGCTACAACTATTTTTCGTGCTTCTGTTGAATCGGGAAAGGTTGTTCCAGCAGGTTCGATTATTGGAGATAATGGCAGGTCTTTCGACGAACCTTCTACTGAACCTTCTACTAAGGAAATGAACGGTAAAGTCGAGCAACCTCAATTACCTGTAGCTCAAGAGGAATCGGAACGAGAAAAGGAAGATAAGCAAAATTCTTCCGAAAATAAACCTCCTTCCTCTAGTCGTCCACCACTTTCCCAGTCCCCCACTCCTCCTCTCACCCCTTCACCTCGTCCTTACGTTAGTCCATCTCCAATTTCGTATTTTTCTCTGACTAAAGAGTCAGAAGAGGAAGTTGTTTCCTCATCAGAAGATTCGGTAGAAAAACCTACGGAAGAATCAGCAGAAGAACCGGAAGCAGCTAATTCAAATGGTATGGGAAATCATATCTATGGAAGAAGTAGCATTAAAAGCTTGCTGGTAACTTTATTCCCCCACCGACAATCTTTGGATGAACCTCTCCCCGAAGATGAATCTGAAGAAGGATGAATCAATTAGAGGGTGTGTATTAAACTCGTCTTTTTATTCAAAGTGCATCTTTAGTACAAATAGATTGGTAAAGATATATAAGTTACTGTCAATTGTAGTTAAAGCAATCCAACTGTTTTTCAAACAGAAGGGTCTACCTAATAATATTTTCCATGCTCCATCTTTCATTTTTCATAGAAGCTAGGATTAACATGTGAGACGTAAATTCATACACTTATTTTTATCCTTCACTTTTCGCAGTTAGTTGGAGTTCCGGGGAAAATTTAAATGCACTCGTATAGTCAATCATCATATCGAGATAATAATAAAGGGGCTGCTTTAGGATTAGTATCTACGCTCTCGTTTCCCGCAATTGTAGGAACGGCGGATATGATGCTCAAATCTGCTGGAGTACACTTAATCGGGTATGAAAAAATTGGTGGGGGACACTGTACCGCTGTAATTCGAGGTGGAATTGCGGATGTACGTCTAGCTGTGGAAGCCGGACAAGAAACAGCCGAAAAATTTGGACAGTTCGTTTCTAGTTTGGTAATACCTCGTCCTTATCCTAATTTAAATATTGTATTACCTATTGTCAGTAAACTAGGTAATATCGCTGAGGGAGCCAGCTATAGTAAATTGAGCAATCAAGCAGTTGGTTTGGTTGAAACAATCGGTTTCCCAGCTATGGTAGGAGCCGCTGATGCCATGCTCAAATCGGCAGACGTTCAGCTTGCAGCTTATGAAAAAATCGGTTCGGGTTTGTGTACTGCGATTATTCGCGGTTCTGTTGCAAATGTTGCAGTAGCTGTAGAATCCGGCATGTACGAGGCAGAGCGAATTGGGGATTTGAACGCTGTCATGGTGATTCCTCGTCCGCTAGATGAGTTAGAACAAACCTTACCAGTAGCAAGTTGTTGGATAGAAGAGCGTCAACCAGTAAATTTACCAATCGACATCAAGGAGCAAGTTGGAGAAGCAGAATTGTTGGAATTGCCAGATTTGAACAAGTTTCCTGAAAAAATAATTGAGGAAATTACAATCGTACCGGAAGTTGAAAGATTAGAAATGGATGAGTTGGAGTAAGAATTTGGAATTGGACATTGGGCATTGAATTATTAAATATATTTTCTATATATGTTTTACCCACATGCGGTTAATAGGATGCCGTTACTCTAGATAATAACTTGCAACTCCTATAAAGAAAATACCCATTTTTGAATTAGAACCATAGATTTTTATCTATGAAAGACCTTGTAAATTTCTCATGAGTCAAAGCGGTTCATAACTTGATTATTAGGTAATACTTATAGATATATCTATGGTAAAACGTTTTAGCATAGGTTTTTCCTATAATTAGTATAAGAGGATAATTACATTGAATCAGGCGACGCTGCACCAGTTAAGAGTGTTTGAAGCAGCGGCTAGGCACGGAAGTTTTACTCGCGCTGCTGAGGAGTTGTTTCTTACACAACCCACCATTTCCATGCAGATAAAGCAGTTAACAAAATCTGTAGGAATCCCTTTATTTGAACAGGTTGGTAAACGCTTGTACCTTACGGAAGCAGGAAGAGAATTGTTTACTACCTGCAAAGAAATATTCGATACTTTGGCTCAATTCGAGATGAAAGTAGCGGATTTAAAAGGTTTAAAGCAAGGACAATTGCGATTATCTGTAATTACCACAGCTAAATATTTTGTTCCGCGTTTATTAGGCTCGTTTTGTCAACTTTATCCAGGAATTGAAATTTCTTTGCAGGTCACAAACCATGAAGGAATTCTGGAGCGAATGGGGAATAACCAAGATGATTTGTACATTATGAGTCAAGTTCCAGAACATCTTGACGTACATTGTGAAGCATTTTTAGAAAATCCTTTAGTCGTTTTAGCACCAGTTAATCATCCTTTAGCTTCCGAAAAGAATATTCCGATATCGAGGTTAGCGTCTGAACCTTTTATCATGCGCGAACCTGGTTCTGGAACTAGAAGAGCGGTACAAAAATTGTTTGATGAAGAGGAAGTTGATGTAAAAGTTAAACTAGAATTAGGTAGTAATGAAGCGATTAAACAAGCTATTGCTGGTGGTTTAGGAATATCGGTTCTATCAAGTCATACTTTGATGCCTTATGCAGAAGATTTAACTATTTTAGATGTAGAGCATTTTCCTATCAAACGTAATTGGTATATGGTTTATCCTAATGGAAAACAGTTATCTATTGTTGGACATACCTATTTTGAATATTTACTAGAAGCTGCCAAGCAATTTGCTTCTGAAGCACCTTCATATGGCAAAGTCGGATAGGGGATGGGGGATTGGGAATTGGGAGTAGGGAATAAAAAATAATATTTATTTTTAAAACCCGTTAATAAAGCTAATTTCTAAAGTACAGAAATGGTTTCAAGTTTTTATCAAACAATTACAGCACTTTGTAAGTAGATGAAGTACATATCTCAAAACCTCACCCCCAACCCCTCTCCTTGTTAAGGATACTGTGTACACACATCTCGTAGATCCCCCCTAACCCCCCTTAAAAAGGGGGGAATCTGAATTAAAGTCCTCCTTTTTAAGGGGGATATAGGGGGATCTAAACACTATGAAAGCAATTTAGAGTACTTGTGTGTACACGGTAGCCTTGTTAAGGAGAGGGGAGATGAAGCACAGCTTTATCGAGGTGAGGTCAAGCTGTACCTGAGTTGCTTGATAAACGCTATAACTAGTTTGATTGTAAAATTAGCTGCAATCATAACCCGTAGAAAAATTTGCGATCGCACCTGAATTGGTTGTGCCTACAAAGCTTACCGCACAAAGGTAAACGAGACTTTTTGCAGTAAGTTTTATCATTACCGAGTTATGGAATAATTTGCTACAAAGATATAGCACTTTTCGGTTGAGTGAAATACACTTTGATAGACCTCACCCCAGCCCCTCTCCGATATCTTGGAGAAGGGTTTGTAGTCAGGACTTAAGTCCTTTAATGACAGCGATAAATCGCTTACTACGAACTCTGTTACCTGTCAAAATTAATCAGACAAAGTACTCGATACAGCAAGGAAGAAGGAAGAAGGAAGAAGGAAGAAGGGACAAAAGTTGTAGCCATGAACCAATGCCAAATAAATATATAATTTAAATTCGTAGCAGCTTACATAGCCTGTCCCTGCGTTTGAGGGAAAACAAATTAGTAAATATCGATACAAGTCTAAATATTCGGAGACGTAGCACTGCTACGTCTCTACATTAGTGATAGGTATTAAAACAAACTTATTTAATCAAGTTTGCTCGGTCTTTCCGGAGGAAAAATTACAAATTACAAATTACAAATTACAACATTTATTGACGGCTATGCTTGAATCGATTAACAATTAACCTGCATGACCGTTCGCAATAAAGGAAAAACTGGCAGTGGTTTACCAGGAAATACCATCTCCGCGTAAAATTGTAGAAACAGATGTTATAGCAGTTGCTGTATATACAAATAAAGCACTGATAACGCGCCGTGGTGTAGTTGAATTAAACGGTATTGAGCGGGAGTTGATAGTCTCTCAATTGCCAGTAAGTATTGAAACAGATTCTGTCAGGGTTAGCGGTCAAGGAGATGTGGGAGTACGCTTGTTGGGTGTGAATGTAGAGCGCATTTACGCTACCGAGTCAGTAGTAGCACGGGTATCGCAGTTAAATCAACAAGTAGAGCAGTTGGAAGCACAGAAGCGTCAATTTCAAGCTCAAATGGATGCTTTAGCGTTGCAGTCGCGGTTTATAGAAGGTTTACGAGAGAAAACTGAAGAGCAATTTTCGATTAGTTTGGCTCGTAAAAGTATTAGTTTGAGCGAAACTTTGGATTTAGTCAATTTTCTTGGTAGTCAATATACTGAATATGCTATTTCTACAGAAGATTATAAAAATCAGCAGCGAGAATTAGATAAGCAGTTAGAGGTTTTGTATGCTTCTTTAAAACAAATTGAATCACCACAACCCCAAGAAAGTTTTAATTTAACCGTGGGAATTGAAAGCACGGGTTCGGGACAGTTCGAGCTTGAAGTTTCTTATGTGGTTAATCGCGCTAGTTGGAAACCACTTTACGATATTCGAGTTGATAGCAAAACCAAAAACGTAAACTTGGGATATTTGGGCCAAATAACTCAAAATACTGATGAAAACTGGACCAATGTAAATCTGACCCTTTCTACAGCTAAACCTGGTAGCGGTACTTTACCACCGAACCCACAACCTTGGTATATTGACATTCTCGATATTATAGAACCACAAACAATTATGAGAAGACGACTTTCTAAAAAATCTCGTAATTTTGATTTTGATGATGATAATGTCGAAGCGAAAATAGAAGAGTTAGAAAACGCAAGAATTGAAGCAGATGTAATTACAGCAGAAGTATTACAAGAAGGAAATGTTGTTAACTTTAATTTAGACAGTAGTGGAAATATACCTAGCGATGGGGCACCACATAAAATTACAATTTTCCAAGATGATTATCCTTGTAATTTTCACTATATAGCAATGCCGCGTTTGGTAAGCTTTGCTTATTTACAAGCTAAAGCCAAAAATAATCCTAGCGGTGCTACTTTGTTACCGGGGAAAGCCAATGTATTCCGCGATAATATCTTTGTCGGAACTTCCGAGTTAGAAAATACAGTACCCGGTGAAGAATTTAAATTAAACTTAGGAATTGACGAAGGGGTGAAAATCAAACGCGATTTAGTTGAACGTGAAGTCGATAAAAAGTTTATTGGTAAACTTCGGAAAATCACCTATGCATATCGATTACAGGTTAGTAACTTACTCGACACCGAAGCGCAATTAGAACTTATCGAACAATTACCAATCAGCCGTAACGAACAAATAAAAGTACGACTCAACCGAACAAACCCCCAAATTCAATCCGGTGAAATGGGGATATTGCGATGGAATTTAACCCTTCAAGCACAAGAGAAACAAGAAATTTATTATCAATTTACCATCGAGCATCCCCCACAGTTAATAGTTAAGGGGTTGGATATTTGATACAGGTTAGAGGTTAAAGGTTAAAGGTTAAAGGTTAGGAGTTAGGAGTTAGGAGTTAAGAATTAGGAGTTAAGAGTTAAGAGTTAAAAGTAGTGCGAGCATCTTGCTCGCTGGTAGCTGGTAGCTAGCGAGCAAGATGCTCGCACTACTACTATTCGTCTTTTCCCCATCCCCCCATCTCCCCATCTCCCCATCCCCTTGTCTCCCCATCCCCCTATCCCCTGAAAGCTGCTGCACGAACAACTCGATTCCCGTCGCGAGTTAAAGCTGTACGTATATCATCCGGTGTGTTGGGGTTTTGAGCGATTGCGTATCTTTCTAACCAAGATGACGAATGAATGTTTTGCGCTAATATTTCGCTTGGTGTTGAGGGATGTAGGAAGACGAGTAAGCGAGTATATATGGGAGTAAAAGAAGTAATGCAATCTGCTAGAATTTGACTGATTTTGTCTGGAGAGCGTTTTATCAAAGCTTTGACAGCTGCTTGCTTGATTTGATTGTCTGGTTTTCCTAAAATTGCTAGCTGTTGGAGAATATTTAAGGATGTGTGGGGATGATTTGCAACAGCAATCGTAATTGCATCATCTTTATCTACTGCTAGTAGTTCTAGTAAACTGCTCGGAGTGTTGGGATTTTCAGCGACTCCGAGACGCACCATATTAACTCTGTCTTCTGCTAGCTGCTTGAGTAGATTTTTGTCGATGTTGGGATGACGTGCAACCCCCTGACGAATGATTACCCATTTGCTAGTAGAAAGTTGATTGAGGGTTTGTGGGGATGTATTTTTATTTTTAAGAATATCAAGCTGTTGTAGGAGACTTGCAGGAGCATAGGGGTTATTAATTGCTGCTTCTCTAACTGTTCTGTGTTTATCTTGAATCAGTTGTATGAGGGTTTCTTGAGGGGTTTTTAAATTTTTGGCTGCTATAGTACGTACTTCCCAACGATGATGTTTTGCTAGCTGTTTGAGGGTCATGCTCGAAGTGTTGCGATGACGAGCTACAGTAGTACAAATTTTTAGGTCAGAAGTTTGCGCTAAACACTGTAAGGTGTTGGCAGGGGTTTTGGAATTATGAGAAAGATTGCTGAGTGCGGTTTCCAGAATCGAATTATCTTCTTTATCAATAAGTTTTTCTAAAACGTGAATGGGAGTATTGGGATGTTGTGCGACTCTTTGACGAGTATCGTAATTGCTGCTTTCTGCCATTGCCGTTAACAGATTGGGGTCGTAGACGGCGTATGCTGGCATAATTGGGATGCCTTGGGCGCGGGCAGTGTTTATATAGTCGTGTATTGTAGTTTTTTGAGCTAAAAAATCATTTTTTGCGGGATTATTGGGATGGGAGGCGACAATTTTAGCAATCCAAGCATCATTATCCGTGGCTAATTGTTCTAGCGCTTCTGCGGTTGAATTGACGTTTAGGGCTACAGCTTTACGTACCATTACATCTTCATCGCTTGCTAATCGTAATAATACTTCTCCGGGAGTGTTGAAATGAGCTGCAACACCTAAGCGAATCCGCATCCATTGACTCGTAGAAAGTTGTCTGAGAATATCTACAGATGTCACCGGATTTTCTGTTGCTTCTAATTGCAGTTGAAACTGCTGGTGTAAAGTTAAGGGTGTGAGGGGATGATTAGCTATAGCTTCCCGGACAATATCGCTCACGTCTCCCATTAAATCTTCAACAATATTTATCGGAGTGCGAGGATTTTGAGCAACCATTGCACGTACCCGACTGTAGCTATCTTTGGCTAATACAGCTAAAATATCTTCCGAACTATCTAAACTACCAGCAATATGTAAACGTACTTCAGCATCCAGAGTTTTCAACAGATAATCGGGTACAGCACCAATAGCCCATAAATACATTTCAGATTGGCGATCGCGTGGTAAATTTGTAGTTTGCATTGCTCCGAAAGCAGCTTCATCCCAGCCATGCTGCATTTCTCCACCCAAAGAAACGTGTAAAAAAGCAGCTTCAGCAACTTCTATATTTTGTACCTGAGTTAATGCTCGCAAAGCTGTTTTGGGTGTTTTTGGATTCATAGCAATGGTCAGCAAAACTTCCACATCATCATGATTGGTTGCCAATTCTAGAAAGGATGGTGGTACCTCATCTAGCTTCAACAAGCTTTGCAAAGTAACAATAGGGATATCCGAGACAAAATTTGGATTTTCCAATAACAGTAAATAAAATACCGGGTTATCCAACAGTTGCTGAGGAAATTCTGCTCCTAATTCTAATAAAATTTCTGTAGGGGTATTAGGATTAGCTGCAATATTTTTCCGAATCAGAGTATCAGAATTACTACTTAAATGCTGTAAAAATTGAGGAGCAGTATTTGCATTTTTAGCTACAATTCTTGTTAACTCAATATTAACTTTAGCTAACTCTTCTAACCGCTGTGGCGAAGTGTTCTCGTTTGCTGCTTCTAGCCGAAGTTCTGGTAATTTCGGTTCTGGGAAACGATTAGCCATAGCGAATAATTAGTAAATAAGAAGGAATAAAATAAAAAGTTTCTCAAGAAGTATGATTATATAACTTCTCGTATTTATATAGAATTCGTCAAGAGTAAACAGTTAAAAATCAGCTATCATTTAACATTTTACTAAAGTCATATAGATTACAAATCATAATTTTGGTTTGATATCGAATTATATAAATTTTCTCCCGAACACAAGAGAGTTTCGGTAGCAATATCAACTGTTTATGAAAAAAAGATATTAAATCAGTAATTGAGAATTTTTAATTGTGATTGGTAGCTGGAGACGGAAATAGATAAGAATAATAATTTACGACATAATTCCTGTAAAGAATATCTAACGATATAGAAAATGGTGTGATTATTGCTTGTTATTATATTGTTCTTATTTTTTTTACAAAGATAAATTAGCAATAGCACCTGAATTATCAAAAAAGAAGAAGACAAGAATGTATTAACAATAAAAAGATTATCATAAATATATTATTCTTATCCATTACTTATTATCCCTTCCCAATAATTGTCTTTCAACATACAATCTTTAACTATTTTTATCAATATTAAATGATTCCTTTTTAACCAAAAGTTAATTATGATTTTTTTAATTAAATAACGGTTTGATAGAACACGATTATGGTGCAAATCAAAAGAAATTCAAGCTATCTTTATTAAAGAATACGTATTTATTAAAATACATGATTCTAAGTATTTTAACTTAATTAAAAACATGCAAATTAAGCGTATTGAAATGCAGTCTTTTCGCGGAATCGGCAACATGGTGCTGGAATTCCAAGAAAAAGAACCGAACGTAATTATTGGTATTAACGGTGTCGGTAAATCTAGTATTTTAGAATGCATTGCAATTCTTTTATCACGCTATACAAAACCAGTTCAGTATCCTACAACTTCGGGAAGATTGTTTCAGGAAACCGATATTTCTACCGGAAGTGAAGAAACTCGGAATCAGATTACAGTTGAAACTGATAAAGGTGAAGTAACCTGGTGTCTTTCTAAGCAAATAAAAAAGCGTAGTAAAGCTGCTAGTAGCGATTTAAGCGAGTTACGCAACTTCATTGAAGAAACTCACGAAAATTTAAAAAATAGTTCTGAATATAATTTACCCGTTATCGTTCATTATGGCGTGAATCGCGCCGTCCTGGAAATTCCTTTGAGGGGTCGCAAAAAGCACTCTAAAGACCGGGTAAGCGCTTACGAACAATCCTTAGACAGCGTACAAATAAACTTTAATAGCTTCTTCCAATGGTTCAGAAAGCTAGAAGATTTAGAAAACGAACAAAGACTTGATGATTCTGATTTTGTTAACCATCAATTAGAAGCAGTTAGACAAGCAATTTATTCTTTGATTACAGGTTTATCTAACTTAAGAATTCGTCGTTCTCCATTAAGAATGACTGTCAAAAAACAAGATAGAGAACTGAACGTTAATCAGCTATCCGATGGAGAAAAATGCTTACTCGCAATGGTAGGAGATTTAGCTCGGAGATTAGCAATTGCAAATCCCGGACTTGAGGACCCATTACTAGGTGACGGTATCGTTTTAATCGACGAAATCGAGTTGCATTTACATCCTAGATGGCAAAGAGATATTATTCCAGCGTTGAAAAAAACTTTCCCTAACTGTCAGTTTATTGTTACTACTCACTCACCTCAAGTAATTAGTCACGTTCAACCCGAAGGAGTCTTCATTTTAGAAAGAGATGAATCAGAAGGGCTGATTATTATGAGTCCCGAAGGTTCCTACGGAAGAGATAGCAATAGCATCTTAGAAGACTTGATGGAAGTACCCGAAAGACCGCAAAAAATCAAAGATAGTTTACAGCAACTATTCAAATTTATTGACGACGGAAACTTAGAAGGTGCGAAAGAATTACGCGGAGAATTAGCAGCAGAAATTGGCGACGATGAACCCGAATTTGTTCGAGCAGATGTACTAATTCGACGTAAGGAAATTCTCAAAAAATGAAACATATAGATAAGGGTTCGGAGCCACAAAGCTTAACAGCTTATAACAAAAAAGTAAGTGCAAGTACAAAGTGGAAATCCTTTAATCGTAAAGTTAAAAATGATGTTTACGATTCCATACTTCACGAACAAGGATACATCTGCTGTTACTGTGGAATTCGGATTCATCGCAAAAAATGCCACATCGAACATTACCGACCAAAAAGTAAATACACCCATCTGACATTTGATTACAGCAATTTAATTTCTTCCTGTCAGGGAGAAGACGAACAAAGACCAACCAAACCCGTACATTGCGGACATAAAAAAGGTGGTTGGTTCGACGAAGGTTTAATGATTTCCCCATTAGACCCTAACTGTAGCAGCTACTTCAGATATACCGGAGCGGGGGAGATTTTACCGACACAAGACCCCCTACATCAACAAGCTGCTGAAACTACCATCAAAATGCTAGCGCTAGATATTAATAAATTGAAGAAAATGCGCCGGAAAGTAGTTGATGGAGTGATTCAAGCGACACAGGATTTGTCCGAAGAGGAAATTAAAGAATTAGCCGAAGCTTGGTTAGAGAGAGATACAAGCGAGAGATACGAACCCTTTTGGGCGACTATTGATTATGTAATGAAGCAGTTTTATTAGGTTAATTTTGGATTAAATGTAGAGACGTAGCACTGCTACGTCTCCTTCAATGTGGAATCAAATGTTCATATTTTTATCTTCTAAATCAACAGTTTTCTTATCAAGATAATGGTGCGTTACTAAATTATGAAAATAGAGATAATTAATAGTTTTTTTATCAAGATAATGGTGCGTTACCGTATTATCGCAATTGTAGTGGTGTAATCAAATTATCTCGCACCCTCTCTCACCCTTATTTATCCATAAATATTCGGAGACGTAGCACTGCTACGTCTTTACATTAAAGTCCAAACTGACAAAACACCTCACTAGCAGCCCGATGTAACAAAGAATGCCGCCAAACTAAAGATTTCATATCGTCCGCGTAACCCCCACCGATAACGCAAGCAACGGGATATCCAGCACCGACACAAGTACTCAAAACCTGCATTTCCCGTCGATAAATTCCCGTATCAGTTAAAGCCAACTTGCCCAATTTATCGCCGATGTGGGGGTCAACTCCGGCATCATATAATACTAAATCCGGCTTCACTTGCGCTAATAAATCCGGTAAATATTTAGCCAAAGTTTGTAAATATGCATCATCTTCCATCCCCTCGGGAAGAGGTACATCTAAATCGCTCTTTTGTTTTCTACCAGGAAAGTTAATTTCACAATGCATTGAAAAGGTAAAAACGCTGTCGTCACCTTGAAAAATAAAAGCGGTACCGTCACCTTGATGTACATCTAAATCAACAATGAGGATTTTTTCAGCTAGATTGAGTTTTTGGATCGCACGAGTTGCTATAGCGAAATCATTGAAGATACAAAAACCACTACCGTAACTGGGGAAAGCATGATGGGTTCCTCCAGCGGTATTACAAGCCAAACCTTTATTTAAAGCTAATTTCGCCGCTAAAATCGTACCACCAACCGCAGTACAGGTACGGTTAACTAATTGCGGACTCCAAGGTAAACCAATCCGTCGTTGTGCTTTTGTATCGAGGGTTCCCAGCAAATAACCTTGTACAAATTCCTTAGTGTGAACTAATTCGATAGTTGATTGATTTGGTTTTTGAGGAGCATGGAATTGGTTTAAATCTGCGACACCATCTGATAATAATAATTCGTAGAGCAAACGAAATTTAGGCATCGGGAAACGATGAGCATCCGGTAAGGGAGTAACGTAATCTGGGTGGTAGATGATTGGTAAAGACATGGAAAGAGTTAGGAGTAGCAAGTAATTAAATTACCACTTTTTATAGTTATCTCTGCTCCAGGAACATATTCCTAGTCGTGGGAGCATCTTGCTCTCTATTAATTATCTGTATCTTCCAATTACCAATTATCAATTACCAATTACCAATTACCAATTATCAATTATCAATTATCAATTACCAATTACCAATTACCAATTACTCCATTACCAATTACCAATTACCGATTACCCAAATTATCAAAATAGTAAATAAACTTTTAGATTGTACTTGAGTTTATCGTGATAATGTATTTCAAAATCTACAGTGCGGGATTATCATGACGATAGAATCAATTCAACCGTTTATCGCACCAGTTCTATTTGTCCTAATTGGCTTAATGGCTGGAATAATAGCAGAAAAGATTATCTTCAGTCGATTAAAGAGCGTTGCCGATAAAAAGCATATACCGGGAAGCGATATTATCTTCAGTTCTTTGCGACGTATCCCTTTTACCTGGTTTGTACTTGCTGGCTTTTTCGGAGCAATTTTAAGTTATTCGCTTAAACAAGATGTTACTACTGCGTTACAAAAGATTGTTATTGCAATTTTTCTATTCACAGTAACATTAGTTCTAGCTCGTCTCGCTGCTGGTTTTGTCAGTTTATTTATGCAGCGAACTGAAGGGGTTTCTACATCGCTGATTTCTAATCTCGTCAAAACTCTGGTTTTTGTTCTGGGTTCGTTAATCATATTCCAAACTATAGGAATTGAAATTACACCGATTATTACAACTTTAGGTATCGGTGGTTTAGCCGTTGGTTTAGCATTACAAGATACTTTAGCAAATTTATTTTCTGGTTTTTACTTAATCCTTTCTAAGCAAGTTAAAACAGGAGACTATATAAAATTAGATTCGGAAGAAGAAGGTTATATTACTGATATAACCTGGAGAAATATAACCATCGAAGAACTTTCTAAAAATACGATTATCGTTCCCAACTCAAAGTTAGCTTCAGCAAATTTCACTAATTACCATTTACCAGTTAAAGAATTAACTTTAACCATGGATGTAGGTGTTAGTTATGATAGCGATTTGGAACAGGTAGAAAGAATTACCGTAGAAGTTGCAAAGGAAGTGATGCAAGAAATAGCACCTGATTTAGTAGAAAATGAGCCTTTTATAAGATTCCATACTTTTAACGATTTCAGCATCGACTTTACACTTTACATGCGAATCAGCGAATTTTTCGACCTCAGAATTGGAAAGCATTTATTCGTCAAGAAACTGCATAAGCGTTACAACCAAGAAGGAATATCAATTCCATTCCCAATTCGAGATATTTACATCAAAGAAAATGTTAATTCAAACATTAACGGAAATACCAAAACAAACGGTGCGATGAATTAAAAAGAATTAAATATTCGTAGGGTGTGTGACGGTTTCAAATAATTTCAAAAACAAACTAATCAGCTTGTGATTACCGTCACGCACCATTTAACTTAGGTAGTCACAATCAATTAAAAAATAATCTTGTTTTAAACAACTTTGGAAGTCAATTCATATTAAAATTGTGGGTTGCGCTCTCTGCGACAAAACTTAAAGAATAGTTTATAAAAAGGATTAAAATCCTTACTACGAACTTTTAATATTAGATACCAATCACCAATTAACAATTATCAGTTACCAATTACCGACTACCTATTCTTATCCGTATTATCACAAGTTTTGAATGTGTTCGCTAAATCAAAACAGTGTAAATACGTAGTTTATTTTCTCTATCTATCTTATTTTGACATTCAAAACTAGCTTAGGTTACAACCGATGGGAGGATTTTACGGATAAAACATAAAACTCTTTGATATGGAAGATAATTTTTTAGAAGTAATGGAATTACAAGCGGAAGAGGCTTTGGAATTCATTCAGGAACTGACGGAAGTAAGTATTGCTGTTGATTTGATGAGTGTTGGTGAGGATGGCGGTAAAGCTCTCAAATATACTTTTACTCGTACTGATGATGATATTAGTAATGCTTTAATAGTTAATTTTACTGTCAGTGGGGAAGCGACTTTTGATACAGATTATAGCCAAGAGGGTGCAGAAGAATTTAATGCTACTACAGGTAAAGTAACTATTGCTGAGGGAGAAACAACCGCTACAGTTACTATTACACCAATCGCAGATAGTGAAATTGAATCGGATGAATTGGTGAAATTAACCGTTGCACCTGGAAGTGATTATATCTTCGATGCGGATACATCCGGAATGGCAAAAAGTGCGATCGCGAATGACGATGTTAAGTTAAATGTCGATTGGGCTAAGCAATTTGGTAATAATGGTAGTGGCTATCAGTACCTTACCTTAAATGAGGAAGGAAATACTTATGTTACTGGGTGGTTTACAGGTCAAGCGACTATCGGCAATAATACTCTCACGCCTGAAGGTAATTCAGATACTTTCGTAGCCAAATTTGATAAAGATGGAAATGCCAGGTGGGCGAAGAATTTTGGTGGAAATACTTCTGAAGAGATTAGAGGTATTGCTGTAGATAATGAAGGTAGCACTTACATTGCTGGAAAATTTAGAGACACAGCTTTCTTTGGAAATGATTCTCTTGAAGGAGGTGAGTTTGGTAATACCTTCGTTGCCAAGCTTGATAACAATGGTGATACTTTATGGGCTAAAAAATTAGACGATAATAATCTATATCAATATACTGCTGGTATTGACATAGATAATAAAGGTAATGCTTATATTACCGGAAAATTTGAGAATACAAAAACTTCTGGTAATACTACTCTTGAAGGTGGAAAAGACAGTAAAGGTGATGTTTTTGTTGGAAAGCTTAATAATAAAGGTGATGTACTGTGGGTAAAAGATTATGAGTATGACGCAGTTTCTGATATTACAGTAGATGCTGAAGGCAACACTTATATTGCGGGAAGATTTGAAGATACAGTAATTTTTGGTAACAACACCCTCGAAGGTGGTGAATCAGGTGATGCTTTCGTAGCGAAGTTTGACAGCAATGGTGATGTAATTTGGGCTAAAGATTTTGACGGTGACGACGGATATGATAGAGCTAGTAGTATTACTTTAGATTCTGAAGGCAATATTTACGTTGCTGGAGAATTTAGGGAAGCTAATGAATCAGGTGATATATTTGTTGCCAAACTTAATAGCAAGGGTGATGTACTGTGGGAAGAGGAATTTGAAACTAGCAATAATAATTCTATAGGAGCCGAAGGAATTGCTGTAGACGATATAGGCAATAGTTATGTTACCGGATATTATTTCGGTGAAAGCATAAGTGTTGGTAACTTTATGCTTTATAGTCAAAATGATAAATCTTCTCAAGGTAGAGATTCCTTCATTGCCAAGCTTGACAAAGAGGGTGAAGTTAAGTGGGTTCAAAATTTAGGCGGTAATAATCCAGAAGATATATCCGATATCGATGTAAATGATGACAAAATCTACATTACTGGAGACTTTTATAGAGCAGGAGAAGTTACTTTCGGTGAAAACACTTTTACTACTCAAAATAAGTACGATAGTTTTCTTGTCAAACTAACAGAAACCAAACCAGAAGCAGAAAAAGAGAAACCAGAAGTTATTTTATCGGTTAATTCAAATAGCATTGCTGAAAATACTAATAATCAAATCACCTACACTTTCACTCGTAAAGGTGATATTACAGAAATTTTAACGGTAAATTTTACTGTCGATGGTAGCGCTAATTTTAATCAGGATTACAGATTAACGGGTGCAAAAGAATTTAACGGTAGCGAAGGCAAAGTTACTTTTAAAGCAGGAGAAGCAACTGCTAATGTTAATTTAAATATTATCGACGATACCATTATTGAGCAAGATGAAACGGTAGCTTTAAGTTTAGCGATGGGAAGCAATTACACCGTTTCTAAAACAGATGTGGCTGCAAATACTATAACTATCATCAATGATGACAAGGAAATTATCGTCGATGAAAAACCAGATATTCCGGTTGATAATCGTGATAATGACAATGATAGGAATGATGAAAAACCAGATACTCCGGTTGATAAAGGTAACAATGACGAGGATGACAAAAACGAAGATGTTTTAAATGGTAATGATAATAATGACAACGACGACGATGATGACGATACAGAATTTAGCTTAGCATCTAAAGGCAAACAAACCTTTAAATTCAAAAGCAAATTTAAAAATGGTAAATCTTCTATCAAGTTTTCTTTTAAAAGCAAAAATGTTGAAGAATTAAAAGAAATTGCTGTTGTTACTGTTGATGATGATGAGGGAACTATCGACGGAATTTCTCCCGACGCTGAAGGATATCTCGAAGCAGCTTTAAATCGTTCTAAAAGCATCTTTTCTCTGTTAGGAAATATACCTAACGGTTTTGCTGATATAGATATTGAAAAAGTTTTAGAATTCAGCAGCGAAACTAGTTTCCGTTTCTTATCTGTTAAAGGTGGAACTCTTCAAGGAGTCAAAAGCGGTAAAGTCAACAAATCTCAAGTTACTTTATCTTCTACTGATTTTTTACAAGTAACCGAATCGGGGAAAAACAACTTTGACTTAGATTTTGCAGGTGTACAAATCAAAATGAAATTCGATGCTGAAGCTAAAAAAGCTATCGGTAGCGGATTGCAAGAAACAATGGAAGTTATTGATTTACGTGAAATGACTACCAAACAAACTGCAACCTTTACCGTTTACCGAGAAGCTGCATTTGAGAACGTTATCGGTTTCTACCAGGTAACAAGTGAAGATGGTGGTATCGATACAGACGGTGATGGTACAGCTGATATATTTGTTGGAGATGCTGGTTATGCACAAGCAGCAGTACAAAACCGTATCGCTAGTATTGATTTAAAAGTAGGAAACGAAGCTACAAACAAAATTACAGGTGAATTAGAAGCTGGTGCAATTATTGTACCTTTCCTGATGGTTAAAGGTACTTTAGAAGAATTTGATGAGATTTTCTTCCCATATATTGGTGCTAATTCTGATGGTATTGACCATGTAATGATGCTTGGTGATAATACTTTTGGATTTGAGGACTTACCTGGAGGTGGAGATAGAGACTTCAACGATATTATTGCCAAGGTTGAATTTACTAACGATGTTATTGCTCAAGTTGATTCTAATAATGTAAGTACTTAATTGGAAATAACCTCACCGCCTTCCCCTCTACTTGTTAAGGAGAAGGCTGATTTTTGTAGGGTGTGTGAGGGTTTCAAATAATTTCAAAAACAAACCAATAAATGTGTTATTACCGTCACGCACCATTCAACCGTGATGACACAACAAATCAATTCGATTAAATATGAGAGCGATAATCAAAAACACGATTTTTAAAATCCGGTTCCTTAATACCTGTTTTACACTATGTCGGTTGTGAACTAATATTATGTCGAGAGACGTAGCACTGCGGAAGTCTCTACACAAGTGTGAAAATATTTTTTATTAACTCTCGAATACTCATAAACCATTACCATAATAAGAAAGCCTTTACTTATCTTCACAAAAACCGTGACTATTACACCACAATCAACAATCGCTTTTGAAAAACTGTTTTGGAATTGGAAGGGTTACAAAATTCAATATACCGTCATAGGTACGGGACAACCCTTAGTATTAATCCACGGTTTCGGTGCTTCTATCGGACATTGGAAGAAAAATATTCCCGTATTAGCCGACGCTGGATATCAAGTTTTTGCTTTGGATTTATTAGGTTTCGGTGGTTCGGATAAAGCACCAATTGAATACAGCGTAGATTTGTGGGTGGAATTACTAAAAGATTTTTGGTCAGAACATATCAAGCAACCTGCTGTATTTATCGGTAATTCTGTAGGTGCATTAATTAGTTTAACCGTAGCAGTAGAACATCCTGAAATCACTACCGGAGCAGTTTTAATTAACGCTGCTGGAGGGTTGAGTCATCGCTCGGACGAACTAAACCCGGTATTAGGTTTTGTTATGGGTTCTTTTAACAAACTAGTCAGCAATCCCATCACCGGTAAATTCGTATTTAATAATATTCGTAGAAAATCGCAGATTAAACGCACTCTTTACCAAGTTTATCGCGACCGTAACGCAGTCACCGATGAACTTGTAGATATGCTCTATCAACCATCCTGCGACCCAGGAGCGCAACAGGTATTTGCATCAATATTAACAGCACCTCCCGGTACTTCCCCTGACGAATTATTACCTAAATTAGAGCGTCCGTTATTGGTAATTTGGGGAGCAGATGACCCCTGGACACCAATCGGAGGAGCAAAAGTTTACGAACAAGCGAGAGATAACGGTAAAGATATCAAAATAGTACCCATACCTGGAGCGGGTCACTGTCCCCATGATGAAGTACCTGCAAAGGTGAATCCCGAGATTGTTAATTGGGTAATGGGGATTGGGGGATAGGGAGAGGGGGAAGAGGGGGTAGAGGGGGAAGAGAGGGAAGAGGGGGAGACAAGAAGACAAGGGGAATTAAAGTTAGGAATTAAGTTAATACTGTTAACTTTTTACCAATTACCCATTACCTATTACCAATTACCCATTCCCAATCCCCAATTCCTTAACTTTCAAAAGTATTACAAGCTTCAACACTACCGGTTTGAATACCTGTTTTAAACCATTTGACGCGCTGTGCTGAGCTTCCGTGAGTGAAGGATTCGGGGACTACATATCCTTTGGCTTGCTTTTGCAATCTGTCATCACCAATACTAGCTGCTGCATTGATAGCTTCTTCAACGTCTCCTTGTTCGATGATTTGTCTTTGTCTGTCCGCGTGATGTGCCCAAATTCCTGCGAAACAATCTGCTTGTAATTCTAATCTGACAGAAAGTTGATTTGCTTGAACTTGACCGACTCGATTTTGAATATTCCTTACTCTGGTAGATATTCCCATCAAATTCTGAACGTGATGTCCGACTTCGTGAGCGATTACATATGCTTGAGCAAAGTCTCCAGGAGCGCCAAGTTTATTTTTTAAATCTCGGAAAAAGCTTAAATCCAAATATACTTTTTGGTCGGGGGGACAGTAAAAAGGGCCGACAGCGGAACTCGTATAACCACAAGCTGATTCTACTGCATTTTCAAAAAGAACTAATTTCGGTTCCCTATAGTTTCTTCCCATTTTTCTAAATAAAGGGTTCCATGTATCCTCAGTATCGGCGAGTACAACAGAAACAAATTGTTTCATCGTGTCATTACGCTGGGAAGTTGTTTGAGTTGGACTAGAATAACCGTCATCTTGAGGCGCTATTTGTTCAATAACTGCCGGGTCTACACCGAGAAAAATTGCAATTAAAGTGAGAATCAAACCGCCCAAACCACCACCAACTAATCCAGGAGAAACCTTTCTACCGCGTCTGTCTTCAACATTATCGCTTCTTCGACCAAATTCCCAACGCATAATAATTAGTAATTAGTAATCAGTAATCCGTAATTATTATACAGATGGGTTTTGATACCTATTCTTTATAAATTACGAATATTTAATATCCATTCGTAGTATCAGGGATTGATAATCATTTTGCAAACTAACTTTAGTCTGACCTCTGAATTTTTGGTTTATAGCTCAAGACAGAGAAAGGTTCGTAGTTGCGCTTTAGCATCAAAACAGCTTTGGCGCTAAAGCGCAACTACGAACATAATAAAAATATGAAAGCAGAAAATCCCAGTCATAATTCTCTAAAAACTGAGCTATCACAAAGATTATCAGCTTTACCATTGCAGCAAGCCATATTTCCCCAATCAGAACCGGAAATAGACAATCTTATCCGAAAATTAGAAGAAATAAACCCCAATCCACGACCGTTAAATTTTGAAAATCAAGCTTTATTATCTGGTCATTGGCAGCTAACATATGCTTCCAACGGAACGGTAGTTACCCGTAAATTCGACACAATCCCAGATTGGACGGGAATAAAAATCAAACAGGTATATCAAAAATTGAACTGTTCCGATAGCGGAATAGTAACTTCTAACAATGCCAAAATCGAATTACCTTTATTAGGAGAGTTGAAAATTCAAGCTTCGGGAATTTGGAAATGTGAAGAAGATGAATTAACGGCTTTAGTCAGCTTCGATGCATTTGCATTTCAAGCAACAAAACCCTTGAATTTACCATTAGGTTTACCCGAATTAAAAATCCCAGTTATTGAAGCTCTCCGCAATGAAGCAGTATGGATAACATCTTACCTAGATGAAGAAATTCGAGTCGGAAGGGGGAAGACAGGTAATTTATTTTTATTTCGGCGAGAATAAAGGTTTTGAGGTCAAAGGTTAGAAGTTAAAATTTTTTCCGGTAGTTTTCCGGAATTACTCGTAACCGATTGGTAGCAATGACTCGGTGGTTCAATGAGTGAGCATAAATAAACATTTCAATAACCTTTTAATAAATTTTTGACTTCGCAGAAATCATGTACCAGTAGCCCAGCCTTTACGGTTGGGTTTTTTTTAGACAAAGAATGTAGAGACGTAGCAGTGCTACGTCTCCTAATTTGTGGGGATAAAGAGAGTTAGGAGTTAAGAGTTATTTTTCTATACTCACTACAAATTATCAATTACCAATTACCCATCCCCAATTACCAATTCCCAATTCTCAAAATTAAAGTACGATTGTTCTACCATAACTACATTAACGATAGTATTATTAAAGATTGTCCCTTGCCGCCATCCCCAGAAAGCTGATATGCCAGAAACTAAGTTAGCTGCATCCTTAAACGGACAACTTCCTCTTGCGAATCAAAATACAATCCGCATTCGCGGTGCTAGGCAGCATAATTTAAAAAATGTCGATTTAGAAATTCCTTCGCGTCAATTAGTTGTTTTTACTGGGGTTTCTGGCTCTGGTAAGTCTTCTTTGGCTTTTGATACTATTTTTGCTGAAGGTCAACGTCGCTATGTTGAGTCGCTTAGCTCCTATGCTCGGCAGTTTTTGGGACAGATGGATAAGCCAGATGTGGAAGCAATTGAAGGTTTAAGTCCGGCGATTTCTATTGACCAAAAGTCTACTTCTCATAACCCGCGCTCGACTGTGGGAACGGTAACTGAAATTTACGATTATCTACGATTGTTGTTCGGTCGAGCGGGGGAACCCCATTGTCCGAAGTGCGACAGGTCTATCGCTCCTCAAACGATAGATGAAATGGTAGATAAAATCATGGAGCTACCGGAAAGAACTAAGTTTCAAATTCTTGCTCCGGTGGTTCGCGGTAAGAAGGGTACTCACGCAAAATTATTATCCAGTCTCGCTTCTCAAGGTTTTGTCCGAGTACGAATTAATGGTGAGGTACGAGAACTTTCGGATTCTATCGAATTAAATAAAAAATCGGCTCATACGGTAGAAGTGGTTATCGACCGCTTAATCAAGAAGGAAGGTATTGAGGAGCGTTTGGTTGATTCTCTTTCTACTTGTTTGAAGCAGTCTAATGGAATCGCTCTTATTCTCTACACTCCGATTTCTGAGGAAGGGGACAAGAAAGAAGATAAAGGAGAGAATCAAGACCAAGAATTAGTATTTTCGGAAAACTTCGCTTGTCCGGAACATGGTGCGGTAATGGAAGAGTTATCACCGCGCTTGTTTTCTTTCAATTCTCCTTATGGTGCTTGTCCTAATTGTCACGGAATTGGCACATTAAAAAGATTTTCCCCCGACTTAGTTGTCCCCGATGGTCAATCTCCAATTTATGCAGCAATTGCTCCTTGGTCGGAGAAAGATAATTCCTATTATTTGGAGCTACTTTACGCTCTGGGTCAAGATTACGGCTTCGAGCTACAAACTCAGTGGCAAAATTTAACCGAGGAACAGCAGGAGATAATTTTACACGGAGAAAAGAAAACTCCAGATTCAGAACGAACCAAGAAATTTAAGGGCGTGTTGCCGATTTTACAGCGTCAGTATGAGGGTGGCTCGGAATTAATTAAACATAAATTAGAACAATATATTATCGACCAGCCTTGTCCGGTATGTGAAGGTAAAAAGCTGAAACCGGAAGCTTTAGCGGTAAGGTTGGGACAATACAAAATTCTTGATTTAACCGGAGTTTCAATTACCGATGCTCAGGAAAGAATCAATAATTTACAGTTAAGCAAGCGTCAAATGCAAATTGCAGACTTGGTATTACGCGAAATCAAAGCGCGTTTGCAGTTTCTTTTGGATGTCGGTTTAAATTATTTAACTCTTAATCGCACAGCAATGACGCTTTCGGGTGGGGAAGCGCAGCGAATTCGGTTAGCAACTCAAATCGGTTCTGGTTTAACTGGTGTACTCTACGTACTCGACGAACCAAGTATCGGTTTGCATCAGCGAGATAATGCAAAATTGCTACAAACTTTATATAGATTGCGCGATTTAGGCAATACATTAATTGTTGTTGAACACGATGAAGAAACAATTCGAGCTGCAAACTATGTTGTCGATATTGGTCCCGGTGCTGGTATTCACGGAGGAAATATTGTCGCAGAAGGTGATTTACAAACTTTACTGGATGCGGAAAACTCTTTAACCGGTGCTTACTTATCTGGAAGGAAAGCAATTCTAACTCCTGCCGAAAGAAGAGAAGGAAATGGCATTAATTTAGTCATAGAAAACGCTCGTCGCAACAATTTACAGAATATAAGCGTAGAAATTCCTTTAGGTAAATTGGTGACTGTTACGGGTGTTTCGGGTTCGGGTAAATCAACTTTAGTCAACGAATTACTGTATCCAGGATTAAAGCATCATTTAACCAAAAAAACTCCGATGCCTAAAGATATTGATGGTATAAGAGGATTGAAAGCAATTGATAAAGCTATTGTCATCGACCAATCTCCCATCGGTAGAACTCCTCGCTCTAACCCAGCAACTTATACAGGTATATTCGATGCAATTCGTGCGGTATTTTCCGAAACCATCGAAGCCAAAGCGCGGGGTTATAAACCGGGGCAGTTTTCGTTTAATGTAAAAGGTGGACGCTGCGAAGCTTGCGCTGGACAAGGTGTTAACGTCATCGAAATGAATTTTTTACCAGACGTTTACGTACAGTGCGAAGTCTGCAAAGGTGCCAGATATAACCGCGAAACATTGCAGGTGAAATACAAAGATAAATCAATTTCCGACGTTCTCAATATGACAGTCGAAGAAGCCAAAGACTTTTTCGTTAATATACCTAAAGCAGCGAATAAATTACAAACCTTAGTAGATGTTGGTTTAGGATACGTACAGTTAGGACAACCAGCCACAACCTTATCCGGTGGTGAAGCACAAAGGGTGAAACTAGCAACAGAATTATCTCGTCGAGCTACCGGGAAAACCCTGTACTTGATTGACGAACCAACTACGGGATTATCATTTTACGACGTACATAAATTATTAGATGTACTGCAAAGATTGGTAGACAAAGGTAATTCTATTTTGGTTATTGAGCATAACCTAGACGTAATTCGCTGTGCGGATTGGGTAATTGATTTAGGTCCCGAAGGAGGAGACAAAGGAGGAGAAATTATTGCTGTGGGTACTCCCGAAGACGTAGCGAAAAATAAAAAATCTTATACGGGTAAATATTTGAAGCAGGTTTTGGAGCAGTATCCGGTTGGTAGTTGCGAACAATTAAAATAGGTGTTTTATGTTTAATTAGGAGATTTGTAGTAATGGAATTTATCTGGTCAGATTCTGGGGATAATAATGCCGCAGAACAATCAATATGGAAATCATTGAAAGAAGCTTTAATCGATGATCAAGGGATTTGTTACCATCGCTACCCAATATTTTCCGCTGATAGATCCAGGCGAGAACCTGATATTCTCATGCTTCATAAAGACTTGGAATTATACGTAATTGAAACAAAAGGTTGTCAAATCCATAATATCGAAAGAATCAACGGTGCGGTTTGGGAAATGAAAGACTGGCATTCTAGTCAGGAAACACCTTATACTCAAGCTGAAGACCAAATGTTTTCTATACTCATTCTCCCAACCCTTTAGAAAAATTAACTAATGGTGAAGACCTTATTCAGTGCAAAGTTTTTACTTCAGTAGAACAAGAGCTAGATTGAGTCGCTTTACAAATACATAAAAACATATATGATGATGAACTAAAACCAGATGAAATTGTGGTAATTTCTGTTGACCATAGACGGATGTCAAGAGATTTTGATAGATTGAAAAAACAATTAGAAACACTGAAAATAGATTCAGCTAAAGTTGGATACGATACGGATGGCTCGGTATTTAGGAAGTCTAATCATGTTACTTTAACAGGTATTTTTAGGGCAAAAGGAAATGAAGCATCTGTTGTTTATATGATTGGCTTTGAAGAGATTGGCAAAAATACGAATCTGATTGTTCAAGAACGGAATCAAGCTTTTACCGCAATGACACGCGCTCGTGGTTGGTGTATCTTAACAGGTATAGGTAATAGAGCAAGGACTTCATTCAAAGAGGTTAATAATATACTTGCAAGTTATCAAGAAGTCACATTTACTGTTCCTGAACCGGAAACTATTCAAAGGAACCTAGATAACTTAGAATATGAAAAGCGTCGTAATCGAATTAAAAAGGCTAAGGAGCTATTTAATAACTTGGAGAAACTTCTAGCTGAAATAGATGATCCGGAATTAAGAAATAAAATGAGCGAAAAGCTTAAAGGTAATACGAAAGAAACTGGAGAATAATAAATATTGAAACTAAGAAGTAAAGCTTAATTACAGATTATTTTTCAAAGCTCAGCGGTTACTACATCCGTGATATTGGTTTCTCTTCGTGCGACTGCGATATGCTTGTAATAATAAATATATTGCAGCATGTCGCTATTACCAAATAATATCGATTCCAGACGACGCTATTTTATAATCCTTACTAATCAAAGGTAAATCTAGATGTTTCGCAGTCGCTACAATAATTCTATCGGGCATATCAGGGACAATATTTCGTGGTATTGTAGCCAGTGCATCAGCAACACCAGCACTTAAGTCAGCTAAAACTAATCCGCTGTTTTCAGTTCTAAAAGCATTATCAAGTTGCGTTTTCATCCCTAATGAAATACGTCCTTTCTCTTGTAA
This sequence comes from Calothrix parasitica NIES-267, assembly GCF_002368095.1. Taxonomy (GTDB): domain Bacteria; phylum Cyanobacteriota; class Cyanobacteriia; order Cyanobacteriales; family Nostocaceae; genus Rivularia; species Rivularia parasitica. The sequence continues at coordinate 4,724,441 of NZ_AP018227.1, forward strand.
ATAAATGATTTCTACCAAACAAATTGTAGGGATATGAATTAATAATTCGCCTTTATCGCATTTATTGAAAACCTCATTCGCAGCAGTACTTAGACGCGAACTATCTTCTAAATACCAAATTAAAGCATGCGTATCAGTCACTGCATCCGACATCAAATATCCTCACGAGGAAAATTACTCCACATTTCTTTTCTAACTTCATTAATATCTGATTCAGTAATATCAGTACCTTTCCAAACTCCTCTCAAAGATTGTCGTGGTTTTGATTGAGTATTCGTTAATTCCTTTTCAATTTGAGGTGCAATTTGCTCGATTAAACGTACTTTATCTACTAATGAAAGTTTTTTTACTAATTCTAGGGTTGCTTCTAAAGTAACCATCTCTTCCATTGTTATGACCTCAGTCCTTTCCTAAAGCCTATCACATATACTATGACAGCAGTACACAAGAAGAAATTAACGAAAACTTTCAGTTATTATTTAAATCCAATACAAGCTGTTTCGGTCTAAATAGAGGTGTTGCTTTGCTTTCAATATATTCAATTATTGCATTAGCAACATATTCACCTAATTTTACAGGTACAGCATTACCAATCATTTGCTCAAAGTCAGTTTTTGATTGATTTTCAATCTCAAATTCAAAATCTTGAGGAAATGTTTGAGTATAGCTTCTTTCAATTGTCGTCAGCGGTCGAAGAATAATTAAACTGATTTTTACCCCAACATTCCTTTCTATTAAAATCTCTATTAGATTTAGAAAGACCAAATAAAGATGGTAATGCTTGATTTTCGTTCATGTTTCACAATTGAGAGTTACGCAAATTCTATTTTTTGATTCAGAGAAGTTTTAAACATCAAATTAATCCTTAACATTACCTAAGTCATATATAGTCTCATCAAAACAGAAAACACAACAAATCGTAACTGAACTTTACTCATATCTTGCACCATTTTCAAGAAGCCTAAATAAACCCGGTTTCTAGTCGTGAAAGTATGATTACTTCGTTGTGGAATTAGAAAGAAACCGGGTTTCTGACACTGATACAAGATTTAACTTTGCTTGCTCTGAGCAATCCTTCATGTATCCTGCGTTACTTATTTTTTTACTTCTTGTAACAGATTCAATCCCGATACTGAAAGTAGTAGAATGTAACTATATAGGCAAACAATTACTTGTTTACATAAAATTCAATCTAACTTTAAATAAATACTGTAATGCGACTCCCCTCTAAACTGAAAAATATATTATTAGCAATTTGTATTGTAACTATTCTTTATCTAACAATGGCACTTGCTTTACAAACTATAGGTTTAGACAATGCTCAAATGTTTATTAAACAAACAGGAGTATGGGCACCTATAGTATTTATATTTTTATGTGCAGTTAGTTTGATGATTGCACCTCTAAGTGGAAGTTCCTTGTTTGTAGTGGGTGGAACTTTATTTGGTAAACATGATGCTTTCTTATTCAGCTATATCGCTAGTATTATTGGATGCAGCGTTAATTTTTGGATATCCAGAAGGTTAGGAAGAAAAGTAGCTCAAAGATTTATAGGGAAAGCTAATTTAGAGGAATTAGATAAGTTTATCGGTAAATTAAAAAGTAGTCGTAGCATTCTGTATATGATACTAATAATGCCTTTCTCACAAGATATTGTGAGCTATGCTATCGGTTTAACAAAAATTAAATATACTTACTTTTTAATTGCTTTAATCTTAAGCAGTACTATAGTTATCGGTGGGTATGTTTATATTGGGTCTAGTTTGTTAGAATTATTTGTTAAACCTAAATAAGATAAAAGGTTAAAAGTTAAAGGTTGAAGCTCAAAGGTTAAAGGTCAAAGATTAGAGAGGCTAAAATAACTACACTCGGAATTAAAATATTATCAACTTCTTTTGGACTACAAGCTTCTACAACTGTAGCAATCACACACAATAGAAAAATTCGTAACAGATTTAATTCAGTTGGAATAATCAACCAAACGAAAAAAGTACTCGCAGCGAAAGCAGCAATTAACATTGATAAACTACCTTCTACACTTTTGTTACTAAGTACTTCATATTTTAGTCTACCGTAGCGAGAGCCAACTATAGGAGCAATTCCATCTCCCCAACCAAGAGTTGCGATCGCCATTATTCCGGGAAAAGTTTTGTAAAATAAAGTACCGCAAATAGTCGCGACAATTACGAAGTATAAAGGACCTTTTAAAAGCTCACTTTTATCCCCGTTGCGGGTCATAGTTTTAACAGCTTCATCTTCATCGCTAGCAAATAAACCTTTTTGTATTAACAGAATTATCCAAACTACAAAAATAGTAACATTAAGATATTTAGACCAGTGTAAGTCATTATAAAATGTCAAAAATCCAATCAAAGAACCTGCACCAATATGAGTAACTTTACGGCTGATATCTTGCGGTAAATTTAAACGACTTACACAAAAATTCATTACCGCTACAAGCCCGAAAACGTAAATAAATGTGATTGCAGTTATGATTATGTTTTGGATAAAAGGATTCATCAGCTTAAAACTAATTTGATATTTATCATACCGTTTTTGTAGTTTATAGCTTGTTATTTGTTACTGTTTTTCACGAATTGAACCTCACCCCGTCCTGACGGACACCCCTCTCCTTATCAAGAAGAAGGGAAAGGTAATTAATCCCTATTTCCCTTAATTAAGTAGAGGGGAAAGGAAATAAACCCCCCTCTCCTTAACAAGGAGAGGGGAAGGGGGTGAGGTTTTAAAATCCCTAGACTCATCAACTTTCTTGCGGAAAAAACTGACGTAAAATCTCGCTAGGTTTTCTATCCCAAGTATCAACGTGTTCGTATATTAAACCATCTTGATTTAATTTATAATTTGAATGACCGTTAAAAAATATTTTTGCTTTCCAAGGAAGTCTTAAAGTACCTCTTACAGTCCACTTTGCAAAAATAGTATTTTCATCTAGCTGATGTACATCGTGTAAATCAAAGTGAATATCTGTGAAAAACAACCCAGCATGAAATCTTAAAGTCCAAAAAATAATTCTGTAGTTGAACTTCCATTTAAACTTACTAATTGGGTCTTTAAATAAAATATCTCTGGTATAAATGTCATAAGAAATATCTTTCTCAAACAAAGTCGGTAAATCATGCTTGAGAATTTGAATATTGTCTTCTATCCGTGATTTATATTCTAACTGCATAATTTATCTTAATTTCATTTTTTATTATCCGAATTTTTGACCTTTATGAATCGCAATATGAAATTATAATTTCACATTACGGGAGACGTAGCACTGCTACGTTTCTACACAGGTTTGATGTTTTTTACACAATGTATAATGTATATAGATAGAATAATTTATATTTTAATATCAAAACCAACGTTTAAATAACTCAATTAAACCTTGTTTTTGAGAAATGGCTTTTTTCTGGCTCCTGTTACCTTGATTCAAATCCTGTAAACTAGGAAATGCAGCCGAGCGAGCATAATAATTCTTTTGCAACACCTTCGCTAAAGCATTATTATTATCTCGCAAACCCTCGTAAAAGAAAAATACTTCTCCTTGAATACCGCAAGCTCGGTTGTATTCAATTATCTTTAACAAGTAATCTGAACTGATATTATAGGAACCCAACTTCATTAGCACACCAGGTGCAAGTTTTACGCGGTTATTATCTGTAAACTGCTGCTTAACTAATCTATCAATGATACTCTTATAACTATTAAAATCACGACGATAAACTTGTGGATGAATAATATCTACTAAGCCTTTTTCTAACCATCTCTGCGAATCTTGTAAATATTCTTTCAAAGCCCAATCGTGAATATTGGGAGCCATTGATACTAATAAATTATGGTTTACACCTTTGACTTCTTTATATAAACGCGCTAAAAAATCAGTTAGAATATCAGCACGCCATTGCAACCATTGTTGATTTTTACTATTTTGCGGCGGATTTTGACCAAATTTCTTCTTATAGCGCTCTACAGTACCTTTGTCATAACCACCTTCAGATGGTAAAGCGGGTAGACGGTCATCACCTTGAATACCGTCCACGTCATAATTATTAACAACTTCCAGAATTAAACTTAATAGAAAATCCTGAACTTCAACATCAAGAGAATTCAGCCATTCAAAACCGTTTTTATTTAACAAATTACCTTTACAATCAAGCGCAGCCCATTGTGGTTTTTTCTTTAATAAAACTCCTCCATTAGAATTATAAGAACTAGCAAAACCATATTCAAACCAAGGAATTACTTTTAATCCCACCCGATGTGCTGCGGTAATAACTTCTGCTAAAATATCCCTTCCTTGATATTGCGGATTGATTTCCACACCAAAATTTTGCAGCATTACTTGAGAAGGAAACTGCGTTACCGCTTTATTCCACACCACCGGAAACACTGCATTAAAACCCGTTTCCGCAAGAAAATCCATTGCTTCAACGATATTTTCCGGAGAATCAAATACATTACTAGCAGTAGTGGTCAGCCATACACCGCGTATTTCAGTTAGGGACATATTTAACAGTTAACAGTTAACAGTTATCAGTTATCAGTTATCAGTTATCAGTTATCAGTTATCAGCGAGCAATGAATGTAAAAAGTTAAATTGATATATTGAAATTTTTTGATTGTATTTAATTATTATCTATTACTTATTACTTATTACTTATTACTTATTACCAATTTACATATTTGGGTCAAGACGACGATACCGTGCTTGGACCACCATATATACTCCGTAAGACATCAAACCCAAGGCTACAAAAGTTAATAGCCAAGGTCCGTAAGGCTGTCCTGATAAAGTGTCCAACGCTTCACCAAGTCCGCCAACTTGACTTGCTCTAGCCATGTAGGCAGCTTCAATCACAAACCAACCAATTAAAAAGAATACAATACTTCTTGCTGCCAAGCCAAATCTACAAATAGCTATAAGCCACTCGCGTCCAGCACTACCTAATTCAGATAAATCCAACTTTCTGCGAAATTTTGCTGTAAAAGCTCTATATAAGTAGTAACATCCAAAAGCAATAACACCAGCACCAATCGTTCCTACCAACCATTGTCCAAAAGGTTGATTTAGCAAACGTTCAGTCCAATCTTGCTTCGCATTCCCATTACCACTACTTGAACTCCCCATAATAATTTGTATTGCAGTCCAAGATAAACCAGCATAACCTAAACCATTGGCGACATAACTCAATCTTGTTGCAATAGCTTTAATATCACTACCCTTATTTTCCGGGTCATTAATTGCTTCAACAAAACGCCACATTGCATAGCTTATCAAACCAAAAGCAACCAAACCTAATAAGAATTGACCAAAAGGTTGCTGTACTAAAGTTTTCAAAGCTCCTTCCGTACCAGTTTTTTTCCCTCCCGGACCGAAAGCAGCTTGTACAGCAAGCAATCCAACAAGAAAATAAACCGCTCCTTTTGAAGCATAACCAAATCTTGCCAATCGCTCAATCCATGCAGCAGGATGGTGAGATATCTGTTGTGTCATAGTTTTGAAAAGCAATTACTATGTTTATCTAGCCATACAAAACAAACACATACATCTATCTCCAGAACAATCCAAAATGTAGAGATTTAACAGTTATCAGTGAACAGTTAGAAGTTAGGAGTTAGGAGTTAGGAGTTAGGAGTATATTAATTATTAATTTCTCTCTCCCTATCTCCCCATCTCCCCCTCTTCCCCCTCTTCCCCTCTCCCCATTTCCTCGTAAAATAATCTAGTAGTCTCTCAGGGTCATCTAGATGGAAACTTGGCAACACGATTACATTACAACTAATGGGGTAAATCTACATTATGTGACTCAAGGAAGCGGTCCTTTAATGTTGATGCTACACGGTTTTCCGGAGTTTTGGTATTCGTGGAGATATCAAATTCCAGAATTTGCTTCGGATTTTAAAGTGGTTGCTCCAGATTTGCGGGGTTATAACGATAGCGATAAACCTGCATCTCAATCGGCTTATGTAATGAATGAATTAGTCCGAGATGTAGAAGGTATCATTCGCGGATTGGGATACGAAAAGTGTGTTCTGGTTGCTCACGATTGGGGAGGGGGGATTGGTTGGAGTTTCGCTTATAACTATCCGCAAATGGTGGAGCGACTGATTATTATGAATTGTCCCCATCCTGCAAAGTTTTCCGAAGGTTTACGAACTCCTCAGCAATTATTACGCAGTTGGTATATGTTCTTTTTCCAGCTACCTGCAATTCCTGAATTATTCCTTCAATCACAAGATTATCAGTTTATTGAAAATGCTTTTAAAGGTATGGCTATTAAGAAAAGTGCTTTCAGTAGAGAAGATATTAATGCTTATAAAGATGCTGCTGCTAAACGTGGTGCCTTAACAGCAATGATAAATTATTATCGAAATATTCTAGGTTCGCCAATGCTCAATCAAAATAGTAGCATTTTGGAAGTTCCAACTTTGATGATTTGGGGAGAAGAAGATACCGCATTAGGAAAAGAATTAACCTATGGTACCGAAGCTTACGTTCGAGATTTTCAAATTAAATATATTCCCAACTGTAGCCATTGGGTACAGCAAGAACAGCCGGAATCAGTAAATCAGTATATGCGAGAATTTTTGATTACGTAATTTTTAGGGAGTAGGGAACAGAGAATAAGAGTTCTCAGCACTCAATTAATTGATTAATTGATTAATTTATTAATTTATTTATTCATTTATTAATTTATTTTTTTGCAATTAACACATATTGATGATACATATTATGATTTTTTCTGCTCTCAATTCCCTATTTCCCATTCCCTATTATGAAGCCTCCCCTAAATTTCTTAACCGAACCATTTTTGCAATTCCCCACTGAAACTTCTATAAGAGTTGTTTGGTTCACCGAATTCATGGGTGATGGACACGCTGTTTCATTCGGTCCAAACTTACTAGAAACTGTTTTTACTAGAAATATTAGACCTTTTCACTTGAGGGAAGACAAACACTCGCGAGTCGGAAAACAAATTGCAGATGGAGAAGTTTATCAAGAACCTGTTTTCCGAGAAATTTGGCGACATGAAGCCCACTTAACTAATTTAATTCCAGGTAAAAGAATTTCTTATCGAGTAAACAGTATTGGAGAAGATGACCAATTAATTCGCGGTCGAGCTTATACTTTAGAACCTGCTCCAGCAGCAGGAAGACCGCTGAACATCTTATTGACTTCCGACCATCAAATCAAGCCGATGGTGGCAGCAAATTTACAAAAAGTAAAGGAAACATATAAGCGAATTGACGCAGTTTTTTTTGCTGGTGATTTAGTGAATATACCAGACCGTGCTAGCGAATGGTTTGATGATAATCGTGGTAATGCTTTTTTCCCTTGTCTCCAAGGAAATGCTAAATATGTAATGAAATACGATGGTGTAGAAACCACTTATACAGGAGGACAAATTATTCAAACCGCTCCTATATTTCCCTGTATTGGCAATCATGAGGTTATGGGACGTTTTGATACTGATAAAAGTTTAAATGAAGAATTCAACGATACGATTCCCCGTCATATTGCGAATGATTTATATGAAAAACAATCTTCAGAATCCCTAGTAAATAAATCTTTCAATACTGATACTTTTGAGAAAATATTTAGCTTACCGGAAACTAAAACAGGTAACAAAGGTTACTATGCGGTAACTTTTGGTGATATACGCTTAGTAGTTTTATATGTAACTAATATGTGGCGACACCATACCACAGAAAATTCTCGTAAAGGGAAGTATGCTGAACCACAAAAAGAGTTAAACAATCCTAATAATTGGGGATACGGACAGCATATTTATGAACCGATTGCTAAAGGTAGCGCTCAATATGATTGGCTGGTTAGCGAACTTAGCAGTGGTGAATTTCATCAAGCGAAATACAAGGTAGTGATGTTTCATCATCCCCCTCACACATTAGGAGACAACATCGTACCTGCTTATACAGATCCAGTTCAGTCAATAGAACGCGATACGAACAATAATATTACATCGGTTAAATATGAGTACCCCAAACGTAAGGATTATATTATCCGTGATTTGATACCTTTGTTAGAACAAGCAGGAGTGCAACTAGTATTTTACGGACATTCTCATTTATGGAATCGCTTTGTTAGTCCTAGTGGAATGCACTTTTTAGAAACATCAAATGTGGGTAATTCCTACGGTGCAGCCTATGGAGAAAGAAAGCGAAAGAATGTACCAAATACCAACGATGACAACTACACAGAAATTGGTGACCCCTATGGCTTAGAGCCAGTAATACCCACAATTGACCCACTTTTAGACGAAAAAGGTCAGCCGTTACCTTATATTTCCAGTAACGAAATTACTGTTTTTAGTGTTTTTGAAACGGAAAAAGGTACAGTGAGCAGCTATCGTTTTGATACAAGAAAGCCAGATTCCGAAGCCATCAAATTTGATGAATTTCAATTGAAAAAAGGTTTATGGGAAGGGGATATTAGTTAGGAGTTAGGAGTTAGGAGTTAGGAGTTAGGAGTTAGGAGTTAGGAGTTAGGAGTTAGGAGTTAGGAGTTAGGAGTAATGAGTAATGAGTAATGAGTTAATAATTATTTCTCCCTATCTCCCCCTCTCCCTGTCTCCCCCTCTCCCAACTACCAATTACCAATCCCCAATTCGCAAATTTAAACCATCATCCGTATCTTAGAACCGTCTTGAGTTTTATTAACTTCAATACGTGCAGCAAAGGCTTCCTTTAAATGAGGCATGTGAGTTACGGTGAGGATGCAAGCAAAGTCTGGTGCTATAGCGTTGATTGCTGCAATTAATCTGTCGCATCCTTCGCTGTCTTGAGTACCGAACCCTTCGTCAACTACCAGTAATTGCAAAGCTGCTCCGGCTCGCTGGGCTAATAATTTCGCTAATGCTAAACGAATTGCAAAGTTAATTCTAAATGCTTCTCCACCTGAATAGGTTTCATAAGCTCTCGTACCTCTAGCATCGGCGATTAAAATATCTAAGGTCTCTATTAGTTTGGCATTTTTCTTTTTGGCTTTACTGGTTTTACCGGCTCTTTGAGTGACAAATTGTACGTGCAATTGATTGGCAGATAATCGAGAAAGCAGTTGATTTGTCTCGGCTTCTAGCTGTGGTAGGACGTTTTCAATCATCAATGCTTGAATACCATTTTTACCAAACGCTTGGGCTAATTCCTGATAAACTCGCTGTTCTGAACGAACTTTTTGGAGTTGCTGCTGCTGTTCGGTAAGCTGAAGTTGCAGGTTTTCCAAATACTGAGACTGTTGCTGCAATCTTCCTAGATGACCGAGTTTATCGTCAAGTTGGCGGCGACGATTTGCCAGTTTCTGTTCTAATTCTTGGATTTGAGCGGTGGGGTTGGTGGTTTGTTCTAATTGCGCGATGATATTGTTAATTTGTCCGGATAACTGCTGCTTTTCGCCTAACCTGGCTTTTAAAGCTTCTTCTAAAGCTGTAGCACGTTTTTTCATTTCTGGATGCTGTTGTTGAGCCGAAAGTAGCTGCTGGTAGTGCAAATGCCAAGATTGGGCTTTTCTCACATCTATACGAATTTGATTATGACGTTGGTTATCATAATCCATCTCAACAATCTTATTTTCTAACTCTTTGATTTCCCTAGCGATTTGAGAATCAATTTGTTCGTTCTTGACTTGATTGTCTAATCGACTCATCAATGCTTCAATTTCGGGTCTTTTCGCTGCTAAATGCGCTTGTCGCTTGCGTGCATCTTTTATTTGTCCTTGTTTGATTTCAGCCCATCGCCATTTTTCAACTTCGCTGCGAGCAAGAGCATGATTCTGCTCGTTGTAATCGAGCTTTTCTAAATAATCTTCCAAATCTTGCAATTCTTGCTGCTTTTGGGGCGCATAATCACTTAGATGCAATGTATTTTGTAATCTCTCTTTCTCATCAATAATTTGCTGTATCTGCTGGTCTACTTCACCAGTTGCTTGTAATTGTGCTGCCAATTCTCCCTTTTGCTCGCGTAAAGCTTCATAAGGTGACAACTTACTGTTAACGCTGCGATATTCCTGCCTAAAAAGCTGAATTTCTCTCTCAGAAACAGCTAGCTGTTCGCGAAATACCCATAATTGCCCTTCTGTATCTTTATATTCAACTTTGGTTTTATCAGCTACTCTATTCCAATGGTGTTCGTCCAAGGCACGCTCGCATAAAGGGCAAACAGCATCGGGGTTTTGCAACATTTGCAATTTTTGGTCTAATTCCCCTAAAAGCCGCTCGTATTCGCGCTGCTGAGCGTGCAAGCGCTCCATAAAGTGCCTTTTTTCTAATCCTTTTTCTTGTAGTCTTTGCAGATAAACCTTATCTTTATCTAACTGTTCAATTTTCGTTTCTACCTCTAAAACTGCTTGTTGAAGTTGCGGTTGTCTGCGGGATTGATTTTGTAATTGTCTGTGAGTAGTCTCTAACTGTTCGACTCGCGCGACTATCCCCGCTTGAGTGCGATGCAGTTCGGTTTGCAATTGTTGACGCTGATGTAACAAAGGAGAAACCTGCATTTGCAAATTATCCAAATGCTTCAGACGCTGACGAGCGGCTTTTAATTTTTCTAGCGCTGCTTCCACATCACCCGTATTATTCAAAGTCCGCTGAATATCCTGCTCCTGCTGCTGTAGCGCTTCTAACTGAGCTTGAGATTGTTGCAACTGTCGCTCAATCCCTTGAATATGCTTGCTCAGATGCTGCTGTTTCTGCTGACGTAGTTGAGAAGCCTTTTGGTATTCTGCAAACAAAACTCCCATCGATTCTTCTTGAGATTGCAGAGTTTGATAATCAGCGTATCCAGCTTTAATTTCAGCTTCTCGGTTCAACAATCCTTCCAAAGAGCCGAGCTGAGTTTTCAAACTCAATTGTTCGCTTTCAAGACGCTTGTTATCTTGAGTCAGATTATTATATTGCTGCCGCACAAAATGCAATTGTTCTTCCCAACCTTGTCGCTGATGTTGGATTACCTGCAAATTTTGCAGTTGAATATTATCAAAACCTTGTAATTTTTGCAGTTCGTTAAGTTCGGTTTCAAGCTCAGTTGTTTGTCGAGCAATAGTTTCCTGCTGCTGTAGTTGAGCTTTAACCGAACCCAAAGTACGGTCTAATTCTTCTCCCCTTGCTTTTAACTGACGGGATAATTCTTTGGCTTTATCTTCCAAATCATCATATTGATTTAGCTTTAACAACTCAGCTAAAATCTCCTTTCGCTCGCTCGGACGCTTGAGCATAAACTCATCAGCACGACCTTGACGTAGGTAAGCAGAATTTATGAAAGTCTCGTAATCAAGCTTAATATGATTAATGACTTCTTCTTGAGTTGCTCTCAAACCTTTACTTGTCAGAGATTTAAACCCTTCAGCCGTTTCAATTTGAAACTCTAAAACGCTACTAGAACCTCGACGACGAGTCCGAATTACTCTATAGATTTCTCCATTGGCTTCAAAAGTAAAATCGACTCGGACATCCTTGGCTCCAGTGTGAATAATATCATCTTCTGAAGCGGCCCTACTTTCACCCCAAACGACCCAAGTGATGGCCTCCAAAAGCGAAGACTTGCCAGCACCGTTTGAACCACAAATACAAGCAGTGTGCAAACCGCTAAAATCCAAACTTGCATCTTGATAACTAAGAAAGTTTTTTAATGTTACTTGTAACGGAATCATAAGGAACATGCGGTACGCGGAAAACCCAGTCTTTTAAAATCTGGGAAGGAAGCGGTAGGAGTAGTTTTAGCTATCGTGGACTTCCCGAAAAAGCGTGGATGGTTAGTCAGATCGATGGTAAAGTTAGCTTTCTCCCGAAGGTAGACGCTGCGCTGACGACATGGTTAAAGGTCGGTACTTTCCCTTCATACACTGGCTTAACCCAATAAACCTGTTTAATCCTCCGGTTCTAGAGTAAGGGACTAACTACGCATCCCGAGGTCACGGTTTTTGAAAGCTTGCCTTTAACAAAAGTCTAGTCAACTATAATCTAAATTCTGAGGCTAGAAGCTCAGTTTCTTTAGACCTGGGTTGTTAACGTAGGCTATATGAGCGCTGACTTTTTATTAATAGCAGTACATATGCTGTTTCTGTAGTCTAACTATGTAGAAATATTCTTTCTAGTCTTTAAATAGCTATTTTTACAAAACTTAACATTTATGCAAGTTTTTGTTTCCTATTAAGCAAAATTTTATTTCTTTGTCACCAAAAAAGAATAATCAATGAACAGCGAACAGCGAACAGTAATCAGTGAAGAGTAATCGGGTAAAAGTAAAAAGGTGGAAATTGACAAATTGTATATTTTTGAAAAAACTTGAGGTAGAAATTTCCTTCTCCCCAAGCTTTTTTTCCAGGTTTTAGTCACAAAATATTTTATAAAGTGATTCCAATTAATTTATTGCTCGCTGTTAACTGCTCACTGCTCGCTGTCAACTGTCTTAGGAAATCTAATTTGATTACCTTGGGGTGTGGAAATTATTTTGCCACCTAATGCTTCAATTTCGCGAATTGCTCTTTGACGAGTTTTTTTGTCCGCTCCGTGACTTAATACCATTCCCCAAGCGGAGATTTGAGCATATTTACTATTGCGATTTGTTTTAAGAAATTCTGCGGTTTGTGCGGAAATAGTTGCTACTAGCTTACTTTCTTCATCCGAATGTTTGCTAGCCCATTGAGAAGCATTTGTAAAAGATTCTCTTGCAGCTTGAGAATCTCCTAGAAATAGTAGCTCATCAACTGCTTTATAGCGCCATACATAGTAAGAATTTTTTGGTACCCAGGGATTGAGAGACTTTAAGCCTTGATTCATAATTTCTACAGACTTTTCTGGCATACCAGCGTACATAGAACCACTAGTAGAAAGTGCCAAATAGGCATTTACAAACCGAGGATCGCGTTTTAAAATGACCTCGAAGTATTGCGGACTTAATCCATAACCAGTTTTAATGCGAATTTCATCATCTCCAAAATATTGTAAAAAATTTAGATATATCCAATTTGCAATTAAGTTATCATAGCCAAATGTAGGAATTTTTTTGAGGAATTTAAGACGAACAACTTCGGCGCTGATTTCTCTTTGTAAGGCTTCTACTGTATTTGTTTGTTTGTCAGAGAGCAATTGTTGCATTCGCGAAAATTGTAACAAACTAACTGCAAATAAGCATAAACAGGCTACACTTGACGAGGTAATGGCTTGACGAGATAGAGCTAACATTGTGAGGATGGCTTAAAGGTATTGTATTACTACCTCATAGTTCCCTCATACTCGATAAAAGTAACAACCCTCAATTCAGGAAACTGCGTATGATTGTTTGATGTCTTGTCTGACTCAACTTGAAACACAGAGCGATTTGAATTGTTACCTTAAAGGCTAATGGGGAGTTATAGTATCCTGCATAAAGCAACGATTAAAACTCATTTCCCCATTTTTTGACTCAAGCCGAGTCATTAGCCTGTAAAAAGCTATTATGGCTACTTTAGCCATGTATAGTTTTGCAGAAAATAGACAAATGCATTTTTGCGTTTTCCACTATATGTATCTTTCCCGGATAACCTAAACCGCGAATAGAAACATCAATATGGGTGGTTTGCGCGCTTCTAAGTCTATTGAATGTAAGCACATCATGCTGCTGTCGTTTGACTATATTGGGACAAGATTTGAAAATTTTTAATCATGGCAAGCAAGACAATTAACGTTAGAGAGTACACAGTCCGGGCACATAAGCGCGAAATACATACAAGGGTATTTTCGTTTGTATGTAAAGAGTGTAACAAGCCTACAGACCGCGAAACCTTTGGACCTCGACCGCTTTACTGTGAAAAATGTCGTCCACCTCAGCCGTCTTTCAGAAAAACAAACTCTAGGTCTAGTAAAGCTAAACCAAGAGCAATGAAATATAAAGGAGAGGCTGAAGTTAGTTGAATCAGAACGCTATGAAACCAGACTCACAGCAAAAACTAGAAACACCACCCCAAGCTTTACTCGAACCATTGTTGGGCTTGAGAGAATATTATTCTCGGCTAGTACAAGAGTACGAGTTGAAAGTTACCACTGCCAGAATTCAGCTTGCTCACGTTGAAGCGTTGCTGTCGAATTCTTCTGCTTTGATTAACAACAAAAGCTTCCCCGGACTTGAGATACTTGATGTCACTGCGATTACGCAAACATCCCCACATTTATCTAAAGAAGCATTTGAATCCCGTCTTAAAGGTATAACTACCCAAGAGACAGAACTCTCTCGTGAAGATAGACAAGACACCGAGTCTGAAGTAGAAGATAACGACGAGACGACTTCAAGAGTTTTAGCTCAAGAGGAGAGCGACTCACAAAATGCAGTCGATGAAGATAACCAGTCTTCTAAGCTGGAAAAAGCAGCATCATCTAAGAGTAAATACAATTCAAAAAGTGGCTCCGAAATTCAGATGCTGCCTCAATTTCGGCATATTTCACGAATAGAAGCCATAAAACAGCTTTTAGAAGATAACAAGGCTAAAGTGTGCCATATCGACTTCGTTGTCCAGTCGCTTTATGGAGACTTAGAGTCAACTGCATTTAAAGTTGTCAAAGGTCGAGTCCACTCTTCTCTTACTCACGGTAAAGAACAGATGTACTGGGAATCTGTTCCTGATGAACCTGGTTGTTACACTTTGGATTTAAGTTTAGTATTACCACCCGGTAGCAAAGCGAAATCTAAAAAAGGTAAACCTAAAGCCAAAAAGCAACTGGTTCCCCAAAGGACAAAAAAGATACCAATGCTGCCTCAGTATGAAGGTCAGTTTCTAATTGATGCCATTTCTTCATTTTTAGAAGATAATTCAGGAAAAATCTATTCTGTTAGTGAAATAATCGAACAGATTTATGGAGCGCTTGACGAGGAAGAAATTAGAGACATGAAGATTCGGAGCATGGTATTAGGGGAGCTTTCCCGAGGCTATCGTATCGGCAGATTTGCCCGAGTTCCTAACAAATTGGGTTATTACACCTGGGACTTAGATACCATGGATGCTGCTTGAGCATCTTAGTTGATAGATAGTGCCTGTAATACGTTTTACTCAGCAATGCTCGTCAAGCTCAAGGTGTGACGGGCATTTGTTGATTAAGTTGGGAAGTAGGGATTGGGGATTGGGCATTGGAAAAATATAAGATGTATGGTAAATATCGGTATGCAGACATACAATTATAGATATTTCCGTCTATCCTATTTATAATTTGTGACTTTGAAGAAATACAGGGATTAATAAACTGTAGGTCAAATATAGGTCAAAGGTCAAAGGTCAAAGGTTAAAGGTTGTGAGACAAGGTGACATGGATAAACTATTCCTAATATCATGTCCGGTTAAACAGTTATCATATCTGTGGGATTTGAGTAATGAGTAATGAGTAATGAGTAATAAGTATGCCTGTTATGTTGGTAATAAGCGCCATCTTTTCAGTAGAATTATATCGTAAGTATTTTACCGGACTTGATATAACTCCTAATTCCTAACTCCTAACTTCTAACTTCTAACTCCTAACTCTCAATCCAAAATCCCCAATCCCCAATACCTAATTCCTTTTACGCAAATTTGTAGCATTCACGAGCAATCTGCCAATCTTCTTGAGTATGTATGACAAATACTTTTATTGGTGAGTCAGAAGTCGTAATATCCTTGTCTACGGCTTTGCTCGTGTTTTTAACAGCGTCAATTTGTATTCCTAAAAATTCAAAAGCTTCACAAGCAGCTTGGCGAATTCCCGCAGCATTTTCGCCAATACCACCGGTAAATACTAGAGCATCTAATCCTCCTAAACTCGGAAGCATGGCTCCGATGCTCGAGCGCAAACGATGTACGTAGATATCGTAAGCGAGTTGAGCGCGTTGATTTCCTTGAGCAATTGCTGCTTTGATTTGTCTCATATCGCTGGATATTCCAGAAATACCGCTTAATCCCGATGCTTTATTAAGAAGATTGTCTAAATCTTTTACCGTACAAATCTTTTGCTCTAATAGGTAAATTAAAATTCCTGGGTCAATGCTACCGGAACGACTACCCATCATCAATCCGTCAAGCGGGGTAAAACCCATCGTTGTGTCTATGCTCTGACCATTTTTTATTGCAGCTAAAGAACAGCCATTGCCTAAATGACAAGTGATTATACGCAAAGACCGCAAATCCTTCCTAAGAATATCGGCAGTACGTTCGGCGCAGTATTGATGGCTGATACCATGAAAACCATAACGAATAATATCTTGTTCCACCCATTCATAGGGGCCGGGATAAATAGCCGCAGCGTCGGGTATACTACGATGGAATGCAGTATCAAAAACTGCAACCTGTTTGACCTCTCCCAAAATTTTTTCTCCCGCTTCAATACCCGCTAAGTTAGCAGGGTTATGGGCTGGAGCAAGATTTACAAGTTTTGCGATCGCGTCTTTGACTTCTTGCGTAATCACCACACTTTCTCTGTAGTATTTACCTCCATGGACAACTCGATGTCCGACTACATCAATTTCAGAAAGTTGATTGATAACCTTGGTTGACCCGTTTGATATGGTGTTAAGCAAGCGAGTCATAATTTCAGATTGAGAATCTGTCGCGATTTCTTCTGTTAAATTCTCCCCTGCGCTTGTTTCTACTTCGATTTCTGCTACACCTTGCTGATGACTCCAATCTACTTTTCCTTCCCAGAGTGGTGTGGGTGGTGAGGAAGGAAGGGAATTACCCTTAACTTCATATAAACAACTTTTTTGAGTACTGGAGCCTGCATTTAGTACAAGTATTTTCATGAGCAATTGACTGCTTAATAATAATTACCAGGATAAGCAAGTCAGCCTTAAAAAGAAGAAAAGATAAAAAGATACAATGCTTGCATAGAGATTATTAATTAGGGCTAAAGTTTTTAGCAATTAGTATAATGGCTATAAATATAAAATTAGAGACGCTGCAGTGCAACGTCTCTACAATCAAATCAAAGAAACTAATTTAAGATTAAGCAGCCTTAGCTTCTCCATCAAGCTTTGCTAATCTTTCAGCCAATAATTGCTCTAGACTTTCCAAAGCTTTAGAAAAACCTTTGATTCCTTCATCTAATTTCTCAGAAGCCATTTTATCTTCTGCGTGCATTTTCTCGAAGGTAGCTTTGTCCATCGAGATTTTCTCAATGTCCATTGCTGAAGCTTTCTTAGCATCAAGTTTGCGGGGTAATTCACTGCTATTACTTTGCAACTCAGCCAAGAACTTAGGAGCAATAGTTAATAAATCGCAACCAGCTAGTTCGGTTATTTCGCCTAAATTGCGGAAGCTAGCTCCCATCACTTCAGTTTTGTAACCAAACTTTTTGTAGTAGTTGTAAATCTTGGTCACAGACAAAACACCAGGGTCTTCCTCAGCAGGATAGCTATCTTTTCCGGTGTCTTTCTTGTACCAGTCAAGAATACGTCCTACAAAAGGAGAAATCAAAGTAATACCAGCTTCCGCACAAGCAATAGCCTGGTGAACACCAAACAATAATGTAAGGTTACAGTGAATACCTTCTTTTTCAAGAACTTCCGCAGCTTTGATACCTTCCCAAGTAGAAGCAATTTTGATGAGAACTCGCTCTCGGGAAACTCCTTTCGCTTCGTATTGCTTGATAATTTCTCTTGCAACGTTAATAGTAGCTTCTGTATCGTAAGAAAGACGAGCATCAACTTCTGTAGAAACTCTACCGGGGATGATTTGAAGAATTTTCAAACCAAAAGCCACAGCTAAACGTTCAAAAGCTAATTTTGTAATATCAGCTTGGCTAGCCTTAGCACCAGCATCTTTCTGAGCTTGGATTAAAGTATCATCAACAATTCCTTGATATTCAGTCATTTGAGCCGCTGCAGTAATCAAAGAAGGATTGGTGGTAGCATCTTGAGGCTTAAACTTTTCAATCTGTTGGATATCACCAGTATCGGCTACCACAACAGTCATTGAGCGTAATTGTTCTAATAAATCTTTGGACATAACTTACTCCGTTAATAAAAAATTGATGTGTCGAGGATTGACGCTTTTTCTCTAATACTGCTACTACTTACCTGCATTTGGTAATCGGTAATTAATACATTTTTCCCATTCATAATTCCTAACTACCGACTAAAGATTCCTTTTTATGCAGCAGATCCTATTCTATTTAGGAATTCATAATATTGGCTGTCGGATTACATGCACTTTGATTAAATTGTTATTAAGAATTTATACTGTTTGAAGATTTGTAATTGGTAATTGGTAATTGGCAATTGGGCATTGGGCATTGGGGGGAACAAGGAGAAGACAATTATAATTCTTAATTCTTAACTCCTAACTGCCCACTGATAACTCCTAACTGTTCGCTGTAAAATCAACTTATTCGAGACGTTACCTAATTGATCTACGTCGTAAGCTATCGGTTGTCCGGTTGCTAGTTCTAAATTTGGAACTTGTTCTGGTTCGAGTTTATCTAATTCCATGATAATAGAACGCAAAGAATTACCGTGGGCGGTTACTAAGGTAGTATCACCCTGTTTGAAATGAGTTAAAATACGTTATTAAAAAAAGGTAAAGTTCTATTCATGGTATCTTCCAAACTTTCGCCCTCTGGTGGACGCACTGAAAACGAACGTCGCCATTGATGCATTGATTGTTTACCTAATCTTTCGGCTGTTTCGGCTTTATTCAATCCTTGTAAGTCACCGTGATACCTCTCATCTAAAGGCATACTGGTAAATATGGGCAATTCTTCATCAGCTTGTCCCTCATATTTATCCCATCCGTGCCATTAGGGGTCATCCGAGTTATGTTTTATCACCGGATTTTTCCCACCACAAATTTGCTAGTCTTCAGTTAGACAAATAACTGCTGTTTCAATAGCGCGAACTAACAAGCTCGTAAAACAAATATCAACTTTATAATCTTTTAACTTATAGGTGGCTATTGTGGCTTAGATTCGTTCTCTTTTATTTAAAGTTTAGAGTTCAAAGGTTAAAGGTTAAAGGTTAAGAGTAGGTATCTATATCCTTTAATTCATTACCAATTACTTATTACTCATTACTTATTACTCATTACTTATTACTCATTACTCATTACTCATTACTCATTACTCATTACTCATTACTCATTACTCATTACTCATTACTCATTACTCATTACTCATTACTCATTACTCATTACTCATTACTCATTACTCATTACTCATTACTTATTTTTTCATCATGCCGAAATCGCTTCCCCAATAGTATGCACTTTTATCAAGCTAGTGCTTCCTGGTTTCCCTACGGGTATACCGGACGTAATTACAACTTTATCTCCTTCTTGAGCAATTCCCATTTCAACAACGGTATGAATCAGGTTGATTAACATTTCCTCTGTTTTAGAAGCTGAGGAGATAAGTAAGGGTTCGACTCCCCAGGAAAGTGCTAGTTGACGGTAGGAAATTTCTTCGGCTGTTAAAGCTATTATTCTGGTTGTAGGACGATATTTAGAAACTAATTTCGCAGTACTTCCCGATGAAGTGTGACATAAAATGGCTTTGGCTCCTACTTCATAAGCCATGCGACATACTGCTTCAGCTACAGATTCGGTGACGCTGAGACTACCCGCTTGATAACCGTAAGACTTTAAGGTTCCGTCGGGTAATGATTTTTCTGTTTCTATAGCAATTTTACCCATCATCTCTACTGCTGCGATAGGATATTTACCAACTGCTGTTTCTCCAGACAACATAATTGCATCAGTACCATCAACTATAGAATTGGCAACATCTGTTACCTCTGCTCTGGTCGGGTCAGGCGCTTCTATCATCGATTCCAACATCTGAGTTGCCGTAATTACGGGTTTTCCAGCACGATTACAGCGACGAATAATATCTTTTTGAATTAACGGAACTTGTTCTAAGGGAACTTCTACCCCCAAATCACCGCGAGCTACCATGATTCCGTCAACAACTTTTAAAATCTCATCAAAATTTTCAACAGCTTCACGTCTTTCGATTTTGGCAATTATCCTCACTTTTTTACCTGCTGCTTCAATCATTCGCTGTGCTGGTTCTAAATCCGCAGCGGAACGAACAAAGGAAACTGCAACCAAATCTAGATTATTTTTTATTCCGAAACGTAAATCTAATAAATCTTTTTCAGTAATCGAACTTACAGGGAGATGAGTTTGAGGTAGATTTACCCCTTTACGAGAAGAAATTTTTCCTCCGATTTTGACTTTTGCGCGAATTTTATCCGCATCTCTATCGATAACAGTTAATTTAATCCGACCATCGTTAATCATAATCGGTTCTCCGACCCTGACCATTGCAAACAATGTTGGTATCGGTAAAGGTAATTCGTGAATATTATTACCTTTTTCTTGCTCGACAAAAGTAACTTCTTCTCCCTCTTCCACCATCAAACCTTCATCCGGGAGCATACCCAAACGGATTTTAGGCCCGCATAAATCCTGCATCAAAGCCAAAGATTTTTCTGGAGGAGTGGGTATACTTCGGAGAATTTCAATAGTTTTACCGTGAAATTGATAATCCCCGTGAGAAAAATTCAACCGAGCTACATTCATTCCCGCATTAACCAAAGCTGTCAAAGTCTCTGGTGTCGATGTAGCTGGTCCTACCGTACAGATGATTTTGGTTTTACGCATGAATCAGTTAACAGCGAACAGTTATCAGTTAACAGTTACTAGTTAACATCAACCAATAACTATTTACCAGCTCGTTTTGACAATTAAAAAGGTTCGTAATAAGCGATTTATCACTATTCTCCTTAAAGGACGCGCATTCCTTAATACGAACTATTATTTCTTCACTGATAACTGCTCACTGTTCACTGTCTAAGCTACTGCCATTTCTGAATCTTGCAAAATTCCTTCTTTCTCTCCCATCAATAGCATCAAGTCAACTACACGACTGGAGTAACCCCATTCGTTGTCGTACCACGAGACTACTTTAAAGAAGTTGCTGTTTAATTCTATTCCTGCACCTGCATCGAAAATACTGGAATGAAAATTACCCTGAAAGTCTGTGGAAACTACTGCTTCTTCTGTATAGCCTAAAATACCGCGCATCTCACCTGATGCTGCGGCTTTCATGACGTTACAGATTTCTTCGTAGCTGGTAGATTTTTCGGTTTTGAAGGTTAAATCAACTACGGAAACGTCGGGAGTCGGCACTCGTAATGCCATCCCGGTTAGCTTTCCTTTGAGTTCTGGTAATACCAACGCTACGGCTTTTGCTGCACCTGTAGAAGCGGGAATGATGTTTTGAGCAGCACCTCGTCCTGCTCGTAAGTCTTTTTTGGAGGGACCGTCTACGGTGGGTTGTGTAGCTGTCATCGCATGGACGGTGGTCATCAATCCTTCTGCTAAACCAAAGTTGTCGTTGATGACTTTAGCAATTGGTGCCAAGCAGTTGGTGGTACAGCTAGCGTTGGAAACTATGGTGTCTTTTTCGGGGTCGAATAGGTCGTGATTTACACCCATTAATAAAGTTTTCACCTTTTCGGGGTCTTTGGTCGGAGCAGAAATTATCACTCTTTTTGCTCCTGCTTTTAAGTGATTTGATGCACTCTCATGAGTCGTGAAAAGTCCGGTGCATTCCACCACATAATCCACACCAAATTTTTCCCAGGGTAATTCTGCTGGGTTTCTTACGGAAATACAAGGAATAAACTGTCCGTTGACAACAATACCGTCGTCTTTGGCTTCGATAGTTCCGTTGAATTTACCGTGGGTGGAATCGTATTTTAATAAATAAGCAAGGTTTTGGGCCGGTACTAAATCGTTAATACCAACAAACTCGATATTAGGATTATCAATACCAGCACGGAATACCAATCTACCAATACGACCGAATCCGTTTATAGCAACTTTTAATTTACTCAATTTATTAGCTCCGGTTTTTAGTTAACAGTTAGCAATGATTAGTTATCAAAGAACAGTTTTTAGCTGTAGGTTATGGTTCATTAATGAACGGTTAACTTAATCAGAATTACGATTCTTGACAACTAAGATTTAACAGTTAGTAATTAGTAAACCGCAAACAGTTCTGAATAAACAGTAAATAGCAAACAATTAGTAAAAAAGCAGGAATAATTTATGATTAAACAAATAGATAATAATTAAATTAATATTAAATTTATAGCTATTTTATAAATTCTGTATAGGGAATTTAATAGTTTTAGGATACTTATATTTTTTTGTGTATTAAAAATAATTAAAAAAATATTCTGACGCAATGTAGAGACGTAGCAGTGCTACGTCTCCCAACGTTAGAAAGAAAACTAACCCATCATATTTAATGTCTATACCCATTACAACTAATGGTGCGTTTCATAAATTCCGCTCTGGTCGTGTTTTCTTTGGAAATGTCGGGAGACGTTATTTATAACGTCTCTACATTACGTCCGTAGAAAACAAAACTGTCAAAATTAATGAAAAGGAGTACTATTGGTGCGTTTTATAAATTCGGCTCTGGTCGCGTTTTCTTTGGAAATGTCGGGAGACGTTATTTATAACGTCTCCACATTACGTCCGTAGAAAACAAAACTGTCAAAATTAATGAAAAGGACTACTACTGGTGCGTTTTATAAATTCTGATGGGTCGCGTTTTCTTTGGAAATGTCGGGAGACGTAGCATTGCTACGTCTCTACAAAAGTTCACTGCTAACTGCTAACTGTATTCCCACATTTACCTGTTTTCTCGAATTCGGTGATGTTTGACAAAGTTGTTTGAGCAATATTTTTTAAAGCGTTTTTAGTAAAGAATGCTTGATGGGCTGTGATAACTACGTTGGGAAATGTTAGCAAGCGTTGAAAAACATCGTCCTGGATTACTTCTAGCGATAAGTCTTCAAAAAACAAATCCCCTTCTTGTTCGTATACGTCTAATGCTAAATAGCCTAGTTTTTTAGATTTTAAAGCGTCTATTACGGCTTTTGTATCGATGAGTCCACCCCGACTTGTATTTATCAGCATTGCTCCTGATTTAAATTGCTCTAAGGTTTGAGCGTTAATCATGTGGTAGGATTCAGGATTCAAAGGACAGTGCAGGGAAACGATGTCTGATTTAGCAAGCAATTCTGATAGTTCTACATATTCAACGCCCATCTCTAAGCATTTAGGGTTTTGATAAATGTCGTATGCGAGCAAATTACAGCCGAATCCTTTCATGATTTGAGCGAAACACATACCGATTTTACCCGTACCGACTACTCCGACGGTGGAACCGTGTAAGTCAAATCCTAATAAACCATTTAGAGAAAAATTCGATTCGCGGACTCGGTTATAAGCTCGATGATACTGACGATTTAAAGTTAAAATTAATCCCGCTGCATGCTCGGCGACTGCATAAGGAGAATAAGCCGGAACTCGGACTATAGTTATTCCTAAGTTGGTGGCTGCTTTCATATCAACATTATTGAAACCCGCAGAGCGTAAAGCAATTAGCTTCGTGCCTTGTTCGGCGATCGCACTTAAAGTTTTGCTATCAAGTTTATCGTTGATAAAAGCGCAGACTGCCGGAAAACCTGAAGCTAAAGCAGTAGTTTCACTACTTAATTTTGGTTCAAAGAATACAAGCTCGTGCTCGCTATTCGCATTAGCTTCGGAAAGAAAGTGGCGGTCGTATTTTTTGCTGCTGAATACTGCGACTTTCATATATAGGTTAAAGGTTAAAGGTCAAACAAAGGTTAAAGGTTCAAGGTCAAAGGTCAAAGGTTAATTAAGAACAGGAAGGTTAGTACTGATTAAGAGAAAACTCTTGAATTTTCACCTTTGACCTCTAACCTTTGACCTTTGACCTCTAGCCTTTGATCTTTGACCTATTCTTTATGACAAAATAAAGAATTACGACATTTTCAATCCAGCTTTATCGGCTGAATATTCGTCGAGTTTAATTTCACAGGGTTCTACATTCCAGATTTCTTGACAATATTCCCATATTGCTCGGTCGGAGGAGAATTTACCCATGCGTGCGGAGTTGATTATGGACATCCGAGTCCACTTTTCTTTGTCCTGATAGGCTTGGGATACTTTATCCTGAGTATCTATGTAGGATTGATAATCGGCGAACAACATAAACCTATCTTGATTAAACAACGAATCCAACAGGGGTTGAAATAAGTTGCGGTCTCCATCGGAAAAATGTCCGCAGATTATTAAGTCAATGACTTCTTTTAACTGGGGATTGGATTCGTAGTAGCTTCTAGGGTTGTATCCTTTGGCTTTGAGTTCGTAGACTTCTGGAGTGGTTAAACCGCATAAGAAGAAGTTTTCCGCACCGACTTCTTCACGGATTTCCACGTTAGCACCGTCGAGAGTCCCGATTGTTAAGGAACCGTTGAGAGCAAACTTCATGTTACCGGTTCCGGAAGCTTCTTTCCCTGCTGTGGAAATTTGTTCGGAAAGTTCCGCACCTGCGTAAATAAATTGACTCGAAGATACGTTGTAGTTTGGTATGAATGCGACTTTTAAACGTCCTGCAACATCAGCATCGCTATTAACTACGCTACCAACAGCATTGATTAATTTAATAATCAATTTAGCAATGAAGTAACCAGGAGCTGCTTTACCCGCGAAAATAAATGTCCGGGGTTGGATATCAGCGCTCGGATTTTTCTTGATGCGGTTATAGAGGGTGATGATGTGGAAAGCGTTGAGTAACTGACGTTTGTATTCGTGCAGTCGCTTTACCTGTACGTCAAATAAGGAATTGGTATCGACTGTGATTCCGTTGGATTTTTGAATTAATTTTGCTAAGTCTTCCTTATTAGCTTGCTTGATTTCGCGCCAAGTTTTTCTGAACTCTTTGTCATCTATGAACTTTTCTAATTTTCTAAGTTCATCGAGATTCTTAATCCAATCGGTACCAATTTTGTCGGTAATTAAACGAGAAAGTCGAGGATTACCCATTAACAACCAGCGACGGGGAGTTACACCGTTGGTCTTGTTAATAAATTTCTCTGGGAATAATTCGTAGAAGTCGTGGAGAACATCTTTTTTGAGTAGCTCTGTATGTAAAGCCGCTACACCATTAATTTTATAGCTACCCACACAAGCTAAATGCGCCATGCGGACTTTCTTTTCACCACCTTCTTCAATCAAAGATAGCCGTGAAATTCGTTCTAAATCTCCGGGAAAACGTCTTCTAACTTCACTCAAAAAGCGGAAGTTGATTTCGTAAATAATTTCTAGATGTCTGGGTAATAATCTACCAAACAATTCTACCGGCCAGCGTTCCAATGCTTCTGGCAACAAAGTATGGTTGGTATAAGCAAAGCTATTTTTAGTAATATCCCATGCTTTATCCCAAGGCATTTGATGTTCGTCAATTAGCAGACGCATCAATTCAGCGATACCAACTGAAGGATGGGTATCGTTAAGCTGAATTGCAGCTTTTTCATGCAAATTGTCTAAAGTGTTGAAAATTCGGTAATGACGGCGGAGAATGTCTTGTAAAGAACAAGAAACGAAGAAGTATTGTTGCTGCAAGCGCAACTCTTTACCCTGCATTGTATCGTCGTTAGGGTAAAGAACTTTTGAGATATTCTCCGAGAACATTTGACTACCTACAGCACCGATATAATCACCAGCATTAAAGGCTTGTAAGTCAAATTCATCAGTTGCTTCAGCTTTCCACAATCGTAGAATATTTACTGTATCGACACCGTAGCCCGGTACTGGAGTGTCGTAGGGAACTCCGGATACTTTCTGCTGCGGTACCCAGCGTGCTTGGAAGCGCCCGCTTCTATCGTTATATACTTCGGTATGACCGCCAAACTTCACTTCCACACGGTATTCGGGAAGGGGTAGTTCCCAAGCATTACCAAATAACAACCACTTATCGGGGTTTTCTATTTGCCAACCGTTACGAATAACTTGCTCAAAAATTCCAAATTCATAGCGAATTCCATAACCAACAGCGGGAATTTCCAGAGTTGCTAAAGAATCAAGATAGCAAGCTGCAAGTCTTCCCAAACCACCGTTCCCCAATCCCGGTTCGCGCTCTTGCTCTAATAAATCTTCT
The DNA here is from genome assembly GCF_002368095.1 of Calothrix parasitica NIES-267. Taxonomy (GTDB): domain Bacteria; phylum Cyanobacteriota; class Cyanobacteriia; order Cyanobacteriales; family Nostocaceae; genus Rivularia; species Rivularia parasitica. The sequence goes on from NZ_AP018227.1 coordinate 4,750,435, forward strand.
AGCTCTAACCCAGATTCCTTGAGAACAGTTTTAATTTTCTCGTAAAGACCAAGATTAATTAAACTATTACCCGTATAGCGACCCATCAAGAACTCAGCCGAAAGATAATAAACCGTTTTTACACCTTTCTCAGAGTGAGTCTTAGCTGTTTGAATTCGTCTTTGCAGAATCCGGTCGCGAACGCTATGGGCAACAGCCATATAGTAATCGTGAACCGTAGCAAAATACTCGCCTTTACCTTGAACGTAATAGAGGCTATCAGCAATGGCACGCTTGAGGGTTTCCTCACTCATACCAGTTCGGTCATCTTCTATCCTAACCTTAGCCGTAGCAGGAATTGAAACATTTTCCGACGTTAACCTATTATATTTTGGCTCAGATGAACTGCTAGTCATTATGGTGATGTTGGTAAGAAATTAAATTTACAATTACGTCTATTACCTCTATAGCTTTATAACATCCTCTCCCTTTCACTTGCGTTTCTTATTAATAATTAAGGAATTGGGGATTGGGGATTGGGAATTGGGTAATGGGAATTGGGGATTGGGAGTAAGTAAGAAGTAAAAAGTTATTTCCTCACTCTCTCACTCTCTCGCTCCCTCACTCTCCTTGTCCCCCTATCTCCCCCTCCCCTTGTCCCCTATGCCCAAATTCCTAATATTCCCACTTCCAATTACTAATTTCTGGCATATCCTGACCGTGTTCGTGGACGTATTGCTTGTGTTCAATCAATTTCTCGTGCAGCATCTGTTTGACGTGAGCGGCTTTATATCTTAAGTGAGGAACTCTATCAATTACATCGTCAGCTAAATTAAAGCGGTCTAGTTCGTTCATTACCACCATATCAAAAGGTGTGGTCGTAGTTCCTTCTTCTTTGTAACCTCGAACGTGGAGGTTTTTGTGATTTGTGCGGCGGTATGTTAAACGATGAATCAACCAAGGATAACCGTGGAAGGCAAAAATAACTGGTTTATCGGTGGTGAAAATACTGTCAAAATCTTTGTCGCTCAAGCCATGAGGGTGTTCGTTTTCCGGCTGTAGGGTCATCAAGTCAACTACATTTACTACCCTGATTTTCAATTCTGGAAAATTATTCCGCAATATATCGACTGCTGCTAAGGTTTCTAAGGTGGGAGTGTCTCCAGCACAAGCCATGACCACATCTGGTTCGCTTCCTTGGTCGTTGGAGGCCCAACCCCAGATACCAATACCTGTGGTACAGTGCTTGATTGCTTCATCCATGTTCAGAAACTGTAATGAAGGTTGTTTACCCGCTACAATCACGTTAACGTAATGACGGCTTCTCAAACAATGGTCTGTCACCGATAGCAGACAGTTGGCATCGGGTGGTAGATATACTCTGACGACCTCAGCTTTCTTGTTTACAACGTGGTCGATAAAGCCGGGATCTTGATGGCTAAAGCCGTTGTGGTCTTGTCGCCATACGTGGGATGTGAGTAAATATGTTAGTGAAGCAACTGGTCTGCGCCAGGGAATCTCGCCGGTGGTTTTCAACCATTTTGCATGCTGGTTGAACATGGAATCGATGATATGGATAAAGGCTTCATAACAGGAAAATAATCCATGACGACCTGTCAATAAGTATCCTTCTAACCATCCTTGACAGGTATGTTCGCTGAGTATTTCCATAACCCGACCGTCTGCTGCCAGGTTGTCGTCGTATTCTAAAGTCTCTGCGACCCAAGTTCTTTGCGTCACATCTAGTACGTCCGCGAGTCGGTTGGATGCGGTTTCGTCTGGCCCAAATAAACGGAAGTTTTGAGCATCTAAATTCAGTTTCATTACATCCCGCAGCAATTTACCCATAACGCGGGTCGCTTCGTCAATGGTTTTTCCCGGTTCTACTGCTATTGCATAGTCGCGGAAATCGGGCATTTTCAAGTCTCGCAGTAGAATACCGCCGTTTGCGTGGGGATTGTCACCCATGCGACGATTTCCTTTGGGTGCTAGTTCGGCTAATTCAGTAATTAGTCTCCCGTTTTCATCAAATAATTCTTCTGGTTTGTAACTTTTCATCCAGTCTTCCAGAAGTTGGACATGAGCCGGTTCGGCGGCCATATTTGATAACGGCACCTGGTGCGATCGCCAATAATCTTCGGTCTTTTTCCCATCAACTTCTTTGGGTCCAGTCCAGCCTTTAGGACTCCTCAGAATAATCATCGGCCATTGCGGACGCTGTTTAAAGCCATTTTGACGCGCATCTTGCTGAATTTCGCGAATTTCATGTAGTACGGTATCTAGGGTTGCAGCCATCAACTGATGCATAGATTCTGGTTCGGAACCTTCTACAAAATAAGGTTTGTAACCATAACCCTCAAACAGTTTTTGCAATTCCTCATGACTCATCCGAGCTAGAAGTGTGGGGTTAGCAATTTTATAACCATTAAGGTGCAGAATCGGTAATACAGCACCATCACGAATGGGATTCAGAAACTTGTTAGAATGCCAACTTGCTGCTAGAGAACCAGTTTCCGCTTCACCATCACCAACAACACAAGCAACAATCAAATCTGGATTATCAAAAGCAGCACCGTAAGCGTGGGAAACAGAATAACCAAGTTCTCCACCTTCATGAATGCTCCCCGGAGTCTCCGGTGCTACGTGAGAGGGAATTCCACCGGGGAAGGAAAATTGTTTGAAGAGTTTTTTGATTCCCTCAGCATCTTGAGAAATATTGGGATAATATTCGCTGTAAGTTCCTTCAAGATAGGTATTAGCGACCAAACCGGGGCCACCATGTCCCGGACCCGCAATATAAATGATATCCAAATCATCTCTCTTAATTACTCGGTTGAGATGAACGTAAATAAAATTCAAGCCAGGGGTAGTTCCCCAGTGTCCCAAAAGTCTGGGTTTAACATGTTCTAATTTTAGGGGTTTCTTGAGTAGAGGATTATCTAATAAATATATTTGTCCTACAGAAAGATAATTGGCTGCACTCCAATAAGCATTTATCTTCCGTAATTCATTATCCTGTAATGGTTTTGTTTGAGGAGCAAAAGAAACGGTCATATAGAACCCCTTTACGCAAATATTTTCAAAGATTACATTTATATAAACGTATTTTTCCCTGGATTACTTATATCTAAATAAGTAGTTTTTTCTTGCTTTGGATTGATTTTATTTATAATTATAAAAGTATTACCTTATTCTTGCTAAATATTTTCAGAAAGGCTGATTAAATCACTTCACAGATGCCTTTATTCTATGTTATCTAATAAAAACGAATGCAAAATATTATAGCTATTTATAATCCATCAAATAAAGTTGAATTGTTTTTTATTTTGCGGATTCTAACACAATATTTATTTAGCAGATTAAATTTAACCCAAGTTTAACCTAAACTTACTTTTATGAATTCCGTATTAGCCTTTTAACAAAATCAAGCTATGATTTCATATTGTGGGAGACGCAACACTGCGACCCGTCTCTACAAAGGTTTCGTGTTTTTATTAAATGCATAAAAATATAATATGACCATGAGGTCACGCTCCCCTAACATACTCTAATTGAGTAACGCCTTACATAATATTATTAACTATGACTACAAAAAAATTCAATACTTAATAGCCGATAGTTTTGAATTTTAAAGATTTATTTTGATTGCTAATATTATCCTTTTCCCTGCTCTCTAATACTCACTTTCTCAAAACGACTATTTAAAGCCGCTGCCAAGCGCAGAATAACTGAAAATAAATATATTCTGAACTCAAAAATTTTTAATTAGCGGACTATGGATGTAAGGACAGTTAAAAAAAACCATCATATTGATTGCAAATTAAATCAATAATCAAGAATAACTAAAATTATAGAATTAATTAATATTTAATAGCCCATCCGGTGGAGTAATTTCAATCCGACCAGCTTCCAAATCCACCACCGGAACAATAGCTTTCACAAAAGGAATTAAAACATTCTTAGGATTTTTATTGTTATTAGAATCTTTTTCCTTATCCTCCTCTTCTCCCAACCGAACTTCTAACAAATCATTACCAGCATTAATTAAATCCACCACAGTCCCAATCAGTTTTCCATCATCCTGCATAAAAACAGGTAAACCCACCAAATCCATTAAATGATATTCATCTTCACCCAGCTGCGGACGGTCACCTTCAGGTACAAGTAACTGACAACCGCGTAATTCCTCAGCTTCATCGCGATATTTGACACCCCTGAGTTGAATCACATACAGATTTTTACCTTCTAGAAAACGACCCTTAACTAACTCCACCTCTTCCGGTTCCGTAGCGTTCGGACGCAACAGCCAACGTAACCCAGCAACCTCGAAACGTTCGGGAAAATCCGTACTCGGATAAACCCGTAACTCACCCTTCATTCCTTGGGGTGCGACAATTTTTCCAATTTCAAGCCAACCATCCATTTTCAGTTATCAGTTATCAGTTATCAGTTATCAGTTATCAGTTATCAGTTATCAGTTATCAGTTATCAGTTATCAGTTATCAGTTATCAGTTATCAGTTATCAGTTATCAGTTATCAGTTATCAGTTATCAGTTATCAGTTATCAGTTATCAGTTATCAGTTATCAGTTATCAGTGAACAGTTATCCTTTGATAGGTTGAAGGCTAAAGGTTAAGCTTTCAACTCTTAACTCCTAATTCCTAACTCCTAACTCCTAACTCCCCATTCCTAACTCCTAATTCTTTAAACGCTTACGGTAGCACTGCGATAAACTTCTTCTGCTACTTTCGCGAAGCGCTGCATTCCGGTTTTGATTTCTTCGTCGCTACCGGTTAGTGAAACGCGGAAACATTGGTGTTTATGTTGCCATTCTTCGCGTAGTCCTGGGAAAAAGGAGTTTCCGGGAACGACTATTAAGCCTACTTTTTTAAGCTGTTGATAAAAATCTGTATCGCTGATTGGTAAATCTTTGAGCCATATCCAAGCAAAAATTGCTCCTTCACCGCGATGTAAGAACCAAGGCAGATTATCCGGCATTGCTGATTCTAAAGTAGTTTCGAGAACGGTGAATTTATTTTTATAAAAAGGACGAATTACCGTTTCGCTGATATGCGCTAATTTACCAGATTCAATTGCAAGAGCCGCTATTGCTTGTCCGTATCGCGATGAATGTAAACTAGCATTTGCTTGGAAACACTCTAACGCTTCAATTAAATTTTCGCCACCAATAGCAATACCAACTCTTTCACCAGGTAATCCAGCTTTTGATAAACTCATGCAGTGCAATATATTTTCACCAAAAGTTGGTGTCATTTCGGTATAGTTCAAAGCCGGGAAAGGAGGAGCATATGCCGAGTCTATTAACACCGGAACATCAGACTGTGCGGCTAGTGCAGCGATTTTTTCAACTTCGTCATCGGTAACAACATTACCCGTAGGATTGCAGGGACGAGAGAATAAAACACAACCAGTTTTTTCGGTAATTGATAATTTACTGAAATCGGGACGATACTTAAATCTATGGGCTGTGGTGTCAATATCTAAAGTTGGTTGATAAGCAAATAAAGCTTCCGGAACCAAACTAACTCCACCGTAGCCCGTATAGTCAGGACTCAGAGGAAGAACAATTTGCTTGAGTTCGTTGTTATTGGTATAGCCACCAAAAACATTCGCAGCATAGAAATAAAGCGTTTGGCTACCAGGAGTAATTAAAATATTGCGTTCGGTAAGCTCCAAACCGTAACGTTGATTAAAATCTTTCGTAACAGCTTCGATTAACGGCGAGTAACCCTTAGAATAACCATAGCGACAAACAACTTCACCATACTCAGGACTAGCCAAAAGTTCCGCAGTACAATCGCGCCATAGTTGTTCGACTTCAGGCAAAATCAAAGGATTACCCGCACTCAAATTCATCAACTCCTGCCCTTTTCCAGCGCGTAAAGTTTCGTTGATGTCCTTCATAATCGCTCTCACGCCGGTAAGCTTAGACATTTGAGCGCCGAATTTTGTTAGGGCAGGTTTCATAAGCAGTCAGCAAATAATAAATATAAATAGTTTAACCTTAACTTTAACTATAATATTTCGATGGGGATTGGGAATTGGGCATAGGTCGAAGGTCAAAGGTTAAAGGTCGAAGGTTAAAGGTCAAAGGTCGAAGGTTAAAGGTCAAAGGTCGAAGGTCAAAGGTATTTATTTCTCCTTGTTTCCTTGTCTCCTTGTCACCCCATCTCCCCATCTCCCCCTCTCCCCATCTCCCTATCTCCCCCTCTCCCCATCTCCTCATCTCCCCCTACGGGTTGCGCCACTCCCCTCAACCGAGGGAACCTCGGCACGGGGGTGGCTTACCATCTCCCCATCTCCCCCTCTCCCCATCCCCCTCCCCTCATCCGCTATAAACTTGATAGATGAAGATTGACCAAAAAAGGGGTGACCAGTGGAAGTTAAAGCAGCAGTAGCTTATGAAGCGGGTAAGCCGTTGAGTATTGAAACGGTTCAGTTGGAAGGACCTTCATCTGGTGAGGTATTAATAGAAGTTAAAGCTAGTGGAATCTGTCATACCGATGCTTACACGCTTTCGGGTAAAGACCCTGAAGGTTTATTTCCAGCTATTTTGGGACATGAAGGTGCTGGAGTTGTTGTAGATGTGGGAGCGGGTGTTACCAGCTTGAAAAAGGGCGACCATGTGATTCCCCTTTACACTCCTGAATGTCGTCAGTGTGAATATTGTTTGAGCTTAAAAACTAATCTTTGTCAAGCAATTCGCAGTACTCAAGGTAAAGGTTTGATGCCGGATGGTAGCAGTCGTTTTTCTATTGGCAATCGGCAACTTTATCACTACATGGGTACATCAACTTTTTCTAACTATACAGTGTTGCCGGAAATTGCCGTAGCTAAAATTCGGGAAGATGCTCCTTTTGAAAAGGTTTGTTACATCGGTTGCGGTGTGACAACTGGAATCGGTGCGGTTATTTACACTGCAAAAGTAGAACCCGGTTCAAAAGTGATAGTTTTTGGTTTGGGTGGTATTGGTTTAAATGTGATTCAAGGCGCAAAAATTGTTGGTGCCGATATGATTATCGGTGTAGATATTAATCCTGCAAAACGCGAATTAGCAGAAAAATTTGGGATGACACATTTTGTTAATCCGAAGGAAGTTGAAGGTGATTTAGTTCCTTATTTAGTAGATTTAACAAAAGGTGGAGCCGACTATACTTTTGAATGTATTGGTAACGTTAACATCATGCGTCAAGCATTAGAATGCTGTCATAAAGGTTGGGGACAAAGTATTATTATTGGCGTTGCGGGAGCGGGAGAAGAAATAAGTACCCGTCCGTTTCAATTAGTAACCGGAAGAGTTTGGAGAGGTTCGGCTTTTGGTGGTGCAAGGGGACGTACTGACGTGCCGAAAATCGTTGATTGGTATATGGAAGGAAAGATAAATATCGACGATTTAATTACTCATGTAATGCCGATAGAAAAGATTAACGAAGGTTTTGAATTGATGCATAAAGGTGAATCGATTCGTAGTGTAGTTACATTTGATTAATAATGTAGAGACGTAGCAGTGCTACGTCTTTAATATCTTGAACGCTATTGATTCTACTGAAAAAAAAGATACTGGTGTTAAAGATATTTTGCTAAAGTTTTGATTATTCTAAGGTAAGACATAAACAAACTCTATAATTTAATTATATTTACAATGCCAACATTTTCATTAGATTTTATGCTACCGCTTTTAAATAATCCAATATTAATAGCTGTATACATAATTTTAACTACTGCAATTATTAATTTAATCACAGTTAACATTAATAATTCTTTTCAGAAAGAAAGAGAAAAAGTAAGTAAAATTGAAGATATTTATGCTGGTTGTATTAAAAATCTTGCAACAGTATCAACTCTATCCAGATGCAACTAAAGAAAATGAGGATAATATAGAACAATCTTTAATTGAAGCAAAAAAGAACTTAAGTCTTTTATTAATTCGTACTCAAAGGAAAACTTATATTGAGAAAATTAAAGAAGAAGCACACTTATTTGCAATAGGAGATTATAAAAAACTTCTGGAGGTGGCTGAAGAAAATGGATTAAAGTGTTCCAAATATGACTATATATCAAAAAATGAGCCTCTAAAACAAGTTTTAAGCGCAGCAGATATTATGCTTCAGATAATAATTAAAAATGCACATACAGATAAGAGATTGTTATTATAACGATTATTTAGTCTTTCGCTCTCAGTCTCTGGCTGGGAATGCATTTCATAAGGCTCTGCCTTAGACATTTAGAATCAAATAACCAACTTATACGTTAACAATCAATTCACCAACCCGCTTCAACACGCTCAAAACCTGTTCAAACTCACTATCCTTTTCAATCGATAAAGCATAAGAACGAGCATATGTTATTTGTTCTTCCCGTAGCAATTTTACGAAAACAAATTCTCTACCATTCACAAGTAAACCAAAAGTAGGTTTGTCCCGATTTGGAGAGTTCAACATATAGGCTAATGCTTGAGGTAGAGCAATCATCACATCAAATTTAGTACTCTTAGACTCAATAGCAAGAATCCAAAAGTTTTCTTGCATCACCAAAACATCGATATTACCTTTTAACTTAACTCCCTCTTCCTCAGCAACAATTTCTACAGAAGTTTCAGTTTCAATTTCAAAAGGTGGTTGATAGAAACCAGCCAAATCCAGCAAGGGTGAAAGCACCACCATTTTTACTGCTTCTTCTGAAATTAAACGTCGTCTAGTTAAATTAAAATAATTGCTTTGAACTCGTTTTAAAGATTGTTTTTCAACATCTGTTAACGAAGGTACATCCTCTTTCCATTCAGTGAAAAAATCAGTATCTGTAGAAAGTTGTAAATCAAACTTTTCCTCTAATTCGTAAATACTTATATCTTTCGCTTGAATTGTTTGCACCATTGTTATAAAAATTTTAATTTGGTTATCTTTAATTATTATATAGTATCAAAATCAAGTTAAATTTAGAAACCTTGAATTAAATGTTATCTCAGTTTCCCGAATTAGAAACCCAAAACTTAATCTTAAGACAAGTCAATCAATCTGACTCAAGAGATATTTTTCAACATTTATCAGATAAAGAAGTTTTGAAATATCACGATTTAGAAGCATTTACAAACATTAAACAAGCAAAAAATATAATTGCTATCTTTGATGAAAAATTTCACAGTAATCAGATGATTCGCTGGGGTATTGCTAACAAAGAAAATAATATTATTATCGGAACTTGCGGTTTTCATAATTGGGTGCAAAAAAGCTTTCAAGCAGAAATTGGATACGAACTTTCTCAAGCTTATTGGCAAAAGGGAATTATGACCGAAGCCTTAACTAATATCATAAAATTCGGATTTGAAAAAATGGAATTAAATAGAATTTCAGCAACAGTAATGTTGGATAATATTGCTTCTATGAAACTTTTAGATAAATTAGGTTTTGAAGAAGAAGGTGTTTTAAGAGAATATGGTTTTTGGAAAGGTGAATTTCATGATTTAAAAATGTTTTCTTTGTTAAAGAAGGAAGCATCGCGATATATTTAAGGTTAGATAAAAAAGTAAAAAAATATCAATATCATCAACTAACCGAAAATTCATATTCGGATAAAAATTGCTTAAAACCAAGACTTTTTGCTAAAGCAATTGATGCAGTATTTTCATCCCAGGAACTCCACTCTACAATATAATCTCGCTCTAATGCCCATTCGCAAATCTTTGAAACAACTGCTTTCCCAATATTTCTCCGACGATATTCGGGATTGACTAATACTCCCCCAGCAGCAACTTTAAACTCCGAAGATTCAAATAGAAAATGACTCGCTATTCCGACAATTTTTTGGTCTAACATATAACCATAAACTATTGGATGGTCAATTTCTGAAAACCAACGCATTTTTTCTTCTACTGTTTCATGAAGACTTGCCACCATTGCAACATGTTCGGGATTTTCTTTTGATAATTGGATTACGTTTGAATCGGAAAATGGTTTAAAGTCTTTAGGATTTAGATAAAAATAAGGTTCTTCATAACCATCTTTATCGACATTATCAAATTGTAAAAAATCTTTTGGCGACAGTTTTTTACTACAATCTATTTTTTCTAATATATTCTTAACTGCCTCGGTTTCTTTCGGATTTTTACGAATAACTGAACAATTACCCATTTGAGTCAAAGAGATAATATTGGCTTCTTCCAGGGACGAAGGTTCCATAAAATCTTGATAAGCTTTCTGTTTTGCTGAAAGAATAACGCTACCAGATTTTTTTAAAGCATCAATGTCACATCCCAAACGAATCGCTGTGTAACTTTGGATTTCATCGAGTCGAGAATGTTGAAATATATTTAAGTTTTGTGCTGTCATAAATGTATAACCAATTCACCAACCGACTCTAATACACTCGCAACTTGCTCGATTTCAGAATTCTTCTAAAATATTAAGTTTTATTAAATATCAGCAGGTTTTATAATTTATCAAGAATAATGTGTGCTTTAGCATTCATAACCAACTAACTCGTATTTACCTGTATATATTATGAACTGGTGGCAAAGACTCAAGAAAAATCCTTTAGCGCGATTTGGGGCAATTATACTGATAATATTTTATATTATGGTAATTTTTGCGGACTTTGTAGCGCCTTATGGTCCATATTATTCGCAGCCAAATGGTTCTTTATTGCCACCAACTCGCGTACATTTGAATAATAGAGAAGGACAATTTATTGGTCCTCACGTTTATCCGACAATTCAAGGTGATACGGAATTAGAAACTGGTAAACGCGAAATAATTGTTGACTACAGTAAACCTTCTCCTTTGGGTTTATTTGTTCAAGGTTCCAAATATAATTTGTTTAAATTAAGTTTACCGTTACCACCGAAATGGGAAGAAGTAACTTTATTCCCTGGTATTCCATTAAACGTACATTTGTTTGGCACTACTAACGATACAAGATTCAATATTTTAGGTACTGACGACCAAGCACGAGATGAATTCAGCCGTTTGCTGTATGGTGGTCGCATCAGTTTATTTATCGGAATTTTAGGTGTTGCAATTTCTTTCCCGTTAGGTATGTTGGTTGGAGGAATTTCTGGTTACTTCAGTGGGTGGACTGATTCAGTCATTATGCGTGTGGTAGAAGTGCTAATGACTTTCCCTAGCATCTATCTTTTAGTCACGTTGGGTGCAGTCTTACCACCGGGATTGACCAGTACTCAAAGGTTTTTACTGATTGTTTTGATTACGTCTTTTATTCGTTGGGCTGGTTTAGCGCGGGTAATTCGCGGACAAGTGCTGTCAATTAAAGAAAGAGAATTTGTTCAAGCAGCAAGAGCGATGGGTGCTAAGCCTTTGTATATCATTGTTCGTCACGTTTTGCCCCAAACTGCAACCTATATTGTTATCTCTGCTACCCTTGCAATACCCAGTTTCATTGGTGCAGAAGCGATACTAAGTTTGATTGGCTTGGGAATTCAGCAACCAGACCCTTCTTGGGGTAACATGCTATCTTTAGCAACTAATGCTTCGATTTTAGTGCTGCAACCGTGGTTAATTTGGCCTCCTGCGATAGTAATTATTTTGACAGTATTGGCATTTAATTTACTCGGAGATGGATTGAGAGATGCGCTCGACCCCAGGAGTTTGGGAAGATAAATCGATTTTGGATTTTAGATTTTGGATTTTAGATTACCTATTTTCTAAAATTTATTCCTCAAGGTTCAAAAATGTAGAGACGTGATATATCGCGTCTCCTTATTTTTGTTAGACATTTTGCAAGGGAGCGTAACCAAAAGTAGCGTTAAATTCTTCACACCAAATTCCGACAGATTTGTAATCAGCAAGGTTTAGGTTTTCAGGAATTGCGTAGCGTTGAGAACCTTTGAAGCTTTTGATTCGAGCGAGAGTTATATAATTTCCTTCTTTAATATTTAGAGGTACATTACTGTTACGGTGAAGAATTACTTTTACATCCGGACCTTCACCGGTGCTAAAAGCTCTATCAAATTCTAAGTAATTTTTACCGTTGATATTTACTATTCTGGCTTGACCTGTAGTGGCTTTTTCTTGTTTAACAAAGCTACCAGATGCTACTGGTTTAATTGAATTAGCTGAAGCAACTGTGGATTGTAAGGGAGCGTAACCAAAAGTAGCGTTAAATTCTTCACACCAAATTCCGACAGATTTGTAATCAGCAAGGTTTAAGTTTTCAGGAATTGCGTAGCGTTGTGAACCGTTGAAGCTTTTGATTCGAGCGAGGGTAATATAATTTTCTTCTTTGATATTTAAAGGTACATTACTGTTGCGGTGAAGAATTACTTTTACGTCGGGACCTTCACCAGTACTAAAAGCCTTATCAAATTCTAAATAACGTTTACCGTTGATATTTACAATTCTTGCTTGACCTGTAGTGGCTTTTTCTTGTTTTACAAAGCTACCGGATGCAAGAATAGAATTAGTCTTAGCTGCTACTCTTGTGGTTCTATTTCTTCTGAAAATGTGAGAAGCTTCAGCAACTCCAGAATTAACTATTACCGAACCAACGCTGCTGAATAATACAACTGATGCAATTCCGAAACCAGCTAATTTGTTGAATTTCATGATTGAAGTCTCCTCGATAAAAGTGTTTTGCGTTTGTTGTCGTTTCGCTTAATTACTAATATCGCGGATGACTCTGAGCCTTAAATGAATGGTTTCTGAGCGTTCGGTAAGAGTTTTCTGAGAAAACTGAGATGGTTAAATCAAGGTTGCGATCTAATCCGGTCAAGAAGTGTCAACTCATGATTATTAGGTATTAGCTCTGCTGCACTCAGCAACTTGCTTCATAATGAAAGGGTTAGGTTGAGCAGCAACAAGTTCAATTTCTCCATCTCTATTACGTATAAAACCAGTAGCTTCTACAATCGCTGGTTTATTTGAAGTAGTTACAACTTGAGAATTAATATTTCGCTGCTGAAATGTAGATAAATCACGAACATCTGACCAAGTGAGCTTTGCATCAACCCGTTCGTTGGGATTTTGTGGTATTCCACCCTTTCCGGTAGCCACAAAAGTACTATCACTATTCCTAGAACATCCGGAAGAAATTTGTTGTGATGAATCTTTTAATTCTGCGGGTAATTCTGTTAAGCCAGAACTGGGGTCAATACTAATATTATTAATTGCTACCGTACCCTTAACACCAAATTGGGAACTTGCTGTAATGTCGTTTTCTTCGGTTAGTTCGTCACGGAATTCTAAACCAAAAATACCTTGAGTTGTAATATCAATGTTACCGCCATTTCCTTCTACTGCATTGGCAATAATATCGCTGTTTTCAAAACCGACGATAACGGGAGAATTAATTGTGATATTACCACCGTTACCAGTACCTTTTGCTTCTGTATTAATCAAGCTGCTATTGCGGAGTAATAATAAATCTTGGGTTTGTAATGAAATATTTCCTCCCCCACCGGACTCTGTTGCTGCGGTAATTTGTCCTTGATTATCCAAATAAATCGTTCCAGCTTGAATATCTAGATTACCAGCTTTTCCAGTACCAGCATTTCCGACCGTAATTCCAGCACCCTTTTCGATTTTGAGTATTGGTGTATTAATTTTTATACTCCCAGAGTCTCCACTTGGTAATGATGAAGCACCAAAAAGAAGTTGTACATCGGGGGGTAACGGCTTAGCATCTGAACTGATTAGGGTTGGTAAAAATAATGTATCTGGGAGTTGAGCACCACCACTAACTTCGATTGATTCTGAAGCATTAATTAAAATATCTCCTGCTTTTCCACTACTTCTTGTTGATGCAAAAATACTTCCTCCTCCGCTCATAGACAATTTTCCTGTATTAATTTCCAAATTACCTGCATTACCAGCCACAATACTTTCTGCGGTAATACTGCTAGGAAAAAAGAAAATAGGAGTATCAATAATAATTTCTATGGAATCAGTAGCATTTACAGTTAAGTTTCCACCGTTTCCTTTACCAAAGCTTGTTGTGCTAAGAACCCCACCATTTTCTAAAATCAAATTGCGAGCAGATGCTATTATTTCACCTGCATCACCATCACTAAAACTAGTTGAAGTAATAGCGCTACTTGATAATAAATTAAGTGGAGAAAATCCAGACAAAGTGAGGGTATTCGCAACATCAATAATAATATTACCTCCAGCAGCAGTGCTATATGTTTCATTGAGGATGACACCCCCATCACTCAAGTTCGCTTGGTTTGCTTGTACAAAAATCGTACCTCCCGCACCGGTACCTAAAACTTGACCAATAACACCACTAGCTAAAGAACCATCTGGAATAGTGCCATTTATAGTTAAATTATTGGCAGCATTAATATTAATATTTCCACTAGGTAAAAATCCAGAGTTGCGTAGAAGTACCAAAGAACCATCTTGAAGGTCAATATTATTTCCCCGAACCTGGATAGAACCACCGTCCAGTCCGCTAGCATCAACTAAAGCTTGTTTTAATAAGCGAATATCTTGGAAATTTTGAACTGAATTATAAGAAAATTGCCAACCTTGTGATGATGGTTTCAGTGAAACTTCACCATCTTGAACGCTACCTAATTCTAGATGTCCATCTGCTGCGGTTAAAATTCCCCCATCTAAGGTAATATCACCAGCAATTAAAGCTAAAGTTTGGTCAGCTTTAACATTAAGTCCCATATTCTCAGCCGTACCTACAATGGGGACAATGGCAGGTCGATTTAACGGATGTCCCGTTCCTCGAACATTAATATCCCCAGGATTCTGTCCCATCTGCAATCCCAAAGGTACGCTTACAGTTAACAATGAGTCACTTTGTGCATTGAGCGCACTAAATTCAAACCCATCTTCAAACAAAATACTTTCTGCGGTACTTCCCAAAAATGAACCACCAATATCCAAACGAGCATTTTCTCCAAACACAATTCCCGCAGGATTAATTAAAAATAAATTTGCGTTACCGTTAGCTTTAATTAATCCATCAATATTAGAAATATTTCCACCAGTTACTCGGTTAATAATATTCACAATATCGCTAGAATTATTGAAAATTGCCTCACCACCAGTGGGAATAGAAAACTCTTTGAAGCTATGATATAAATTATTCCCTTTTTGAATCCCGTTAAGAATATTAAATTTATTACTATCTAATTTGATAGTTGTATTAGTAGTGTTATCAGATGTTACCTGAGCCGCTCCTGGTAAAACAATCCCCAAAGTTAGTAAACTACTGATAAATCCCAATGAAAACGCAATGCCTTTCATATCGTAAAATATTTATTTTTCTGGATTTATAGTTCCCACCATCTTTAAGAAACTAACTAATTCAGAAAATAAGTATTTTTACGCATTTTATTTACTTGGGAGAATGTTAATCCATATTATTCACTATGCTTGTCACTATATGGATTTTGAGGTCTTAAAAGCGATTGGTGTGTAAAAATTCCTGCTGTAACACCGTCCGATATAGCCCAAGTTGGGATTAAATTATTGGTAAATACAACGATATCATCTCCCCAATCGCGTAAAATCATCGCTTGATGTAAAGATGCTTCGCTAGTTGCAATTACTCCCAAGCGCTTTCCGTGCACCTCATACCCATGACAATAGAAAATTATTCTTTCTTGGCAAACCAAGCTTGAAAATAAAGAGATGAAAAGAACATCACAGGAGAAGTAAACCCAGCTTTGACTACTAATTCAGTTTCTTTTGTACTGGAAATAGGAAATACAGAAGTCTTTTTTAATTTTAAAAGTTCTTGAATTTTTTCATCAGGTTCGCCATGAAATTCCGCGTGTTTCCGATAAAGTAGTTTAAATAATTGAAAATGTTGAGGATTTGATGGCATAGTAAAATCAGCCAAAATAAAAATTCCGCCCGGTTTCAATTTTCTATAAATATTTTTGAGAAACTCTAATTTCTCTGCTTCATCTTTAAGAAAATGCATTACTAAAATACAAGTAGCTGCATCAAATGAATCATCTTCTGATAAATCAGAGATTAAACCTTCAATAAACTTGACTCGGTTTTCTAATTTATTGCGTTGAACCCAGAATTTGGCGATATCTAGCATCCGCGATGATGGGTCAACTCCTGTCATTGTCCAGTTAGGAGAAAATTTAGCGAAAGTTTTAATTTCCATTCCAGCACCAGCACCAACAATTAAAATATCGGCTTGTGATGGAATGTTTAAACTTAGATAACAACCCGCAATTTCGTATATTGATGCATAGCCAGGAATGAAATGAGCGGCTTGTTCGTGGTATACTTCTGCTTCTCCGACAAAGGAAGCATTATTAAAATCCATAATTTTATTAATGATGAATGTTTGACTAATGCCAAAATATTTCATTCACCATTTATTTGTCTTACAAATTTTTGCCCGCTTTATCAAAAACTTGCCGGATTAGTCCACAAATAACAACTTATTGATTATCTCGATAAGATTTCGGAGTGATTCCAGTAATTTTCCGAAATGCAGTAGTAAAATGACTTTGACTGGTAAAACCCAGTTGATAGCTAATTTCTGCTATTGATAACTTATTTTGGTTTAGTAGATTTTGAGCGCGTTCGATGCGTTGTAAAATTAAATATTTGTGAGGAGAAAAACCGGTAGAATTTTTGAACCCGCGAGCAAAGCGATATTGGCTCATTTTTGCCACTACTGCAAGTTCAGCTAAAGTCAGATTATCTTCTAAATTTTCGTTAATATAATCAATGACCTTTTTTAGCTGATGTGCTGAAATTTTAGAGTCGCAATTTTTGATTTCAATTTTATCTTTTGAATAATGCCTGATTAAATGCGTTGATAAAATATTAACTACCGATTCAGCATACAAAATTCTTGGAGAACCCTGAATAAATTCTTGACGCAATTCTAAACCAAGTTGTCTAATTAATGTATCTTGGGCTGCCCATTTTTCAATTATTTCTACGGATTTTCCAATTAATTCATCTGCAAGTTTTTCAATTTGCAATCGCTCAAAATTAATAACTATCATTTCCAGCTTATTTTCTATTGTTGTCTCGTGTGGTAAATCCGCTGGAACAATAGAAACATTACCTTGTCGAACGTATTTTTGTTTTCGTTTTCCCGATGCAGTTTGCCAAGTTGTGAAAATAGAGGCATTTTCAAAGGGAATCGCTATTTTGAAGTGAGGGTCTGTATGTTCTTTAAAGTGACCGGGATTACTAGATACATAAGAAATACCACTACCATTTAATAAAATACTTTTCTCAAAAATCGGAGGTTGTAAACTTACTCCTGGTATTGAACAAAGTAACGTTTCAGCTTCCATAGACTTATTAAAGAATTACCAATAGAATTACTGGATTAATAATCCCAATACTTAAACTGCAAATCTCTCCCCCGAACAGCAACCGTAGCAGCACAATTAGAAAAAGGCTGTATTTCCAACAAACTCCATACACCAGAATTTTCAATATTTGAAATATTTAACTCAGCAGGTTTTTCATGAGTTAAAGAAATTTCGACTTTCTGTAAATCTTTTAACCCCGTTCCCGTTGCTTTCAGATAAGCTTCTTTACAAGTCCAATAGCGAAAAAATAGCTGTTGCTGTTGTTCGGGAGAAGCCGATTCGATGACAGCAAATTCACTAGGTGAAAAAAATCTTTGAGCTAAGGAAACCACATCGGTCTTAGAATTAATGCATTCTAAATCAACACCGATAGAATTATTTAGACTCATCACATACAAAGCGTAATTCTGCGAGTGAGATAAATTAAAACAAAGATTATTCTCATACAACTTTTGCTCTAAAAACGGTTTCCCGCGAGGTTCATAGCCAAAGTTGATTTGAGACGGTTCAATATTTAAATAGCGACCTAATATATTTCTTAGAATACCGCGACCCGCAATAAAGCGTTGTCGATGCTGCTCAAAATGAAATCTTCTTGCTCTAACTAACTCATCTTCCGAGAGAACTTGAGCAAAATCTTCCAGCAACGCTTTTACATTGTCGAGATTTTCTCGCCAAATATGAACCTCATTCGGCAATAATTTAATATCAGTAATATCAGACGGAGCTTTCAACCACATTTTTACAGTTATCAGTGAACAGTTATCAGTTATCAGTTATCAGTTATCAGTCATTAGATTAATACTCCTTACTCTCCCCATCTCCTTGTCTCACCATCTCCTTGTCTCCCCATCTCCTTGTCTCCCCATCTCCTTGTCTCCCCATCTCCCCGTCTCCCCCTCATTTCTCAATCCACTCCAACATCCGATTCCAAGCCCACCAGGGGTCTGTATCTCCGCATTCTTGCTGACATTTTTTGCTGCTTAAATAACCAACATGACCGCCTTGAGGGGTCAACATTAAGTCTATGACTGGGTTTTGGTCGCAAGCTGCTTGTAGTTCTGGAATGATTTCTGGTGCAAAAAATGGGTCGTCTGCTGCATAAATAATTAAAGTCGGTTTGGCGAGGTTTGGCAGAATATGTAAAGCGCTACTTGCTTCATAGTAAGCCTCTACTGAAGGGAAACCTAATTTTTCGATGACTAGTTCGTTGTCAAATCCCCATATGCTATTTGCTCTTTTGATTGCTGCTGGGTCTAAGCTTCCTGGATGAGTATCGTGAATTTTCCACGCTAGTTTTGTTAATGCTCTGGAAATTCTTTGCTCTAAAAATTTACCTACTGGATAACTTGTTAAGTATTTTAAGGAGCGGTTGGAATCTAAGCTGGGACAAATCACCGCACCACCACCGATATCGCTTTCTTTTATCCCAATTTCGGAATCTTTGGTTGAATCTATAGCTGCTTTAATTCCCCATAACGCTAATTGTCCCCCCAGTGAAAATCCTGTAAACCAAAATTTAGGGGGACATCCCATTGATAATGCTGCTGCTGCGATGCGAACAAAATCTTCTCCTTCGTACAAACCATCGCTGGTCAAGGTGGGGGATAATTCCGCTGTTTTACCGTGAGCACGCCAATCAAACAGCACTATCGCATAACCTTGAGCATAAGCTTTGCGTCCTAAAACTTTGAGAAACCACTCTTCTTCTAAATCGCCAATAATCCCGTAGGTACCTACAATCGTCCCGCGAGGATTCTCTGGAATCGCTACTAAGCCGAATATTGGAACTCCTTTGGCGACCGTAAATACTTTTTCCTGATAATTAGGTTCGGGTAGGTTGAGAACGCTTTCCCAGTTTTTTTTCCCCCACAATGCTGCACCAACAGTCATTGACACGCCATTTCGTAAAAACCAAGGTGAATTGTAGGTTGAAGCACACATTGTATAAGATATTCTGTCCAGTTTGCAGCTTGTTTGAGAATATTTTAATTTTAAGCTTTATATTAAATTTCAAATTTTTTTTATAATCATTAAAGTAATCTTTGTATTTTCCAAAGATTCTTAATTTTCCTTAACGTCCAGTAACAATTATTTCATAATGCCGAGAATTCTTGTCATAGATGACGATCCAGCAATTTCTGAGTTGGTAGCCGTTAATTTAGAAATGGCTGGCTACGATGTTAGCCAAGCCGAAGACGGTATCAAAGGTCAAGCTTTAGCTCTCCAGCTGCAGCCAGATTTAATTATGTTGGATTTGATGTTGCCGAAAGTTGATGGATTCACCGTCTGTCAACGCTTACGAAGAGATGAGCGAACAGCTGATATCCCGGTATTGATGCTAACTGCTTTGAGTCAAACTCAAGATAAAGTTGAAGGTTTTAATGCTGGTGCGGATGATTATCTCACCAAACCTTTTGAAGTTGAAGAAATGCTGGCACGGGTCAGAGCATTGCTCCGACGTACTGACCGCATACCTCAAGCAGCAAAGCACAGCGAAATCCTTAATTATGGGCCATTAACTTTAGTTCCGGAGAGATTTGAGGCTATATGGTTCACTCAAACTGTGAAATTAACTCACTTGGAGTTTGAATTACTTCACTGTTTGCTGCAACGTCACGGTCAAACGGTTTCTCCGAGCGAAATACTTCGGGAAGTTTGGGGTTATGACCCAGATGATGATATCGAAACCATTCGAGTTCACGTGAGACACTTGAGAACCAAATTAGAACCAGACCCTCGTCATCCCCGCTATATCAAAACGGTATATGGTGCTGGATATTGTTTGGAATTACCAAGTACTCCCCCATCTGAAACAGAACTATCTGCAACAGAAGTCGGAACCAGCCCAAGTTAAGCTTTAACTTTTGAAAAAAAATTGATAAGAAATTTCTCCCATGTCAATCCCTCGCGGTGAATAACTTGGGAAATTTTCCCTATGGAATTTTTAGATTTTAGATTTTAAAGTGTTTATAATTCATCAGTTAAAAATTACCCATTACCAATTACCAATTAAGCTGATGTCTGGCTAATTTGTATGACAACTAAATTTATAAATACTGTAGTGCGACCATCTTGGTCGCTAGTGTTATACAAATTAAATGGGTAACAAATTACCAATTACCTAATTGGAAAAAATTCCAAACGATATTTATATAAAGCAACTGGTTTGTTAATAGCTTTAAAATAATTTGGGTCTTGAGATGAAAGATAAACAGCTGTAACTTGATTCCCTTCAATAGCTGGATTTGATGGAGATGATGTAGATAATTGTCTATAAGCTGTAGTTGATTCTACTGAATTAATGTATGGAAGCGAACTTCCTTTGAATATTTGTTGAAATACTTCGGTCGCAATAAATCTACCGTCGCTAGTGTCTTCTGTAGCTCGGTTTTTGACTATCGATACTAATTGGCGATCGCAAATTATTCTTTCAGTACATTCACTGCGTAAGAGTGTTATCTGACGGTTGGGAGAATCGGGGTCAACTTTAACTGCTTTAACGGTTTTCTCACCCAGAATTGCTCGGGCTAAATTTAAGCCGTTGTATGCTCTGTCAGCGATAATAACCTCACCCCCATTAACCTCACCCCCAGCCCCTCTCCCGCAGTTGCTATAACGGAGGGAACCTCCGCAACGCACTGCTCTCCTTGTCAAGGAGAGGGGGGTTTGAGAATTAACCTTATTCTCTTCCCCTTTGGTTGCTGAGGAGAGGGGTGTCCGTAAGGACGGGGAGCCACTGCGTTGCGCGGGTTCCCCGCGTTGTAGCGAGTGGTCTGTGAGGTCTTTCAGGTTTTTTTGATTAACAAACCTAACCTTAAAATCAACTGGTTGATTCAGATACTGACGATTACTTTCAAACCCCGGTGTCACAATATCTGGTGCTAGAGGGGCTACTAAATCTATTAAAGTGCTTTTTACTTCCCATCCCCCTTTCATCCATTCGGGATAAATCAAGTCTCCTACAGCAGGTTGTACGTCAGTCAATTTTTCCCATTCGGGAAAGTTTTTTAATCTTTGATTTAATTCTCCAGCGTTAGCTTTATCGGTACAGAAAACTGACAAAAAAATCAAGCAAAGAATCCAAATAAGTTTCATAGCAAGGGTTTTATAACTATATTACGAAGTGTTAATTATTATTTGATTGATTGCTCATTTAAACAAACGAAATGTTGCTATTTGTTCATTAAAGTTAACTGTTTCATTATAAATCTCAACATAAACATGGATTTATATAGAGGTAATGAAATAAACAGTTCTGAATAAAATAATTGCATAAATTATCGATATAAAATAGCTAATAGTAATAGGCATTCGAGTAAGATTGCAAAAGTATCTTAAGGATTGATTCTAGTAATCATAAATATAGAATTTGAAATAAGTCAATCAGAACACATTGTATATTGATACTAAATATAACTTTAATTGCAATATTTTCTCAGTGTAAACACATATTAAGTTAGCGCCAAGTAAAAATATATCAAAAATCTTTCGAGCTATAGATATTACGAAGCTTGTACCATGCTTTTGGAAGCGATAGTTTAAAGCAATAAGCACGAAGCGAGTAATTGATATTTGAGTGCATGCTTGAGTAAAAAAATACCTGTTATTTAAAATATTTAAATCTATGAGTCTTAGCAGTTCCTTTACAGATTTTTCCCTAGCAGAATTGTTCCAACTTATCGACCAAGGACGTAAATCTGGTTGTTTAAGTGTATGTACTTTGCCAGACATAAATTCCGCACAATCTAGAGCAAAATACTTTTATATTTGGTTTAGAAGCGGACGTATTGTTGCAGCAGCTAATCGTTTAAGCGGTAGAGGGTTAGTTTCTAAAATTGCCCAAAGAAATTGGGTAGAACCGCAGGTTATGGAAACTATCTATAGCAATGCATCAGCAAATACACCTTTAGGTTTGCAATTTAAAACTCAAGACGCTTTAAATGCAGAACAATTAAACCTATTGTTTGCCAATCAGCTGCAGCAAGTTCGTCAACTTTTTGAAATTCAAAAAGGTGTATTTAAACTAGATTGCAAAGCCGTTTTACCAATGTCTGAAATGACAGGATTGAGCTTAAGAGCTTCGGAAGTAACTTTAATGGCTTTAAGGGTATTGAAGAATTGGCAAGTCCTCGAAGATGCACTTCCAAATATAGAATCCGGTATCAGAAATATTAATCAAAATCAACCGCAAATTCGCTTGAATCCTTTTGAATGGAGAATGTGGGAATTTGCTTCCGGTGATATTTCTCTAAAAGATATTGCAGTTCAACTCAATCAACCAACCATCAAGATTCAGCAAGCAGCTTTCCGATTAATGCTTGTAGGTTTGATAGAAGAAGTACCCCAAATTACATCAAATTGCCATGACTACCATTATGATATGGATTTGACTTGGGTAAGCAAGTACGGTTCGCGAGCAGCTAAAAAATATCGCGAATCGCAAGCACCCGCAGTCAGCAGTTCGTTACTGCAAAATCTTGTAGGGTATTTAAGGAGTAAAGCTTAATGTCATCAGAAATTCTCCGCATTGTAGTTACAGGAGGTGTAGGAGCGGGAAAAACTACCTTTATTCGGACAATCAGTGAAATTGATGTGGTTGACACAGATAAAAGAGCAACTGATGAGCTAGCCGAATTAAAGGAAAAAACTACGGTCGCTTTAGACTTTGGAAAGCTAACAATCACACCAACTCAATCTTTACACTTGTACGGTACTCCCGGACAAAGCCGATTTGATTTTATGTGGGACATATTGATAAAAAACGCCCACGCTTACATTCTTTTAATTGATGCACATCGTCCGAATCAATTCCGTGAAGCTCGCAAACTTTTGAACTTCATGAACCAGAATGCGTCAATTCCAGAATTAATCGGAATCACTCACACTGATTGTGATGATGCATGGGAATTAGAAGATATAGCTTTAGCTTTAGGATTCCAAAATGAAATTAGCTCACCCCCTTTAATTGCTGTCAACCCCAACGAACGCGAATCCGTTTTTCAAGCACTAATCGCAATTATCGAGCAATTAGAATCTACCCGCGAGAGGGAGATGAAAGAAAGTTAGGAGTTAAGAATTGCTTCTTATGTGAATTAAAAGCTCAAACTATTATTACGTTGATAAATTAAAAATCAAGATTACAGGGAGCTTCAAAAGCCTTGTAGAATAAGGGAAATTTTTAATTCACGCCTAATGTGAATTAAAAATTACATTGAATATTGACCACCCGTAACCGGTAACTGTTCGCTGTTCGCTGTTTGCTGATTTGTAAAACATAAAGTATAAATAATGTTTTCTTATCCTATAATTAACCTTTTTCGTTTTAAAATTTACCAAGTCTTGAGGCTTAGCATCTATTAGTTACGCTTTAAATGTAATTAAAACCTGGTCGGACGCTCAGGAGTAAGCAATA
The DNA here is from genome assembly GCF_002368095.1 of Calothrix parasitica NIES-267. Classification (GTDB taxonomy): domain Bacteria; phylum Cyanobacteriota; class Cyanobacteriia; order Cyanobacteriales; family Nostocaceae; genus Rivularia; species Rivularia parasitica. The sequence continues at coordinate 4,774,117 of NZ_AP018227.1, forward strand.
AATGCCTCTGGGTAAAATTATCAAGCTTCTAAAAGGAGTGTTTCAAAAGCTTCCTGTGGAGTCAGTAGACTCTTCGGAGTTGCCCAATAGGTCATATCCACCGGTGGCAGCTACTGAAAATACTGATTTATCGCAAAAAAACGTTATAGAAATTACACTAGCTCAGTCTAGTGTGGAAACTTCTCAAACATCTTTACCAAAAATTCTGGAGGAAAAAAAAGTGATTAATGTTTCGATGTTGCAAGACGAATTACAAAATTTTGTGAGTGCTGCTTCTGATGTCCAAGGTGCTGCTTTGGTCAGTCCTGATGGTTTGGCTTTAGCTTCGGTATTACCTGGAGGAATGGACGAAGAACGTACTGCTGCTATGTCTGCATCCATGCTTTCATTAGGCGAACGCATTGGTAGAGAATTGGCTCGTGGAAGCATTGATAGGATTGTTGTAGAAGGTGAAAAAGGCTATGGAGTCTTGGTTGGTTGTAGTAATGATGCGGTTTTATTGGTTTTGGCTGGGGCTGGAGTTAAACAAGGTTTACTGTTTTTAGAAGTTAAACGAATTGTTTCTAAACTCGCTCCTTTACTAGCTTGAGTCGAAACTCTTGAGAATCCTTATGAAGATATTTGGATTGGCGATTTTATTTAATTCCAGTCCAATTTTTTTGCAAGATTTTAATTATCAAACACAAATAATTCCAAATACAGGCATTTAAATCTATGCTACACCTGATATTAAGGGGTTTTACCAGTATCGCTTGCTTTAAAGCTGCAATTGCAGGAATGGAAGAAAGATTTTCTAGAAAAAAAGCAGGGGTTGCATATCCCTTCTAACTTACACATTTTAAAACCCTTACTCGGTAAGGATTTGGTTTTTTAATCAAAATGTGTTAGTTCCATTCGTTGCGAGAGGGTTTAATACCTTTGACCTCCCCCTTTTGGGACACTCATATATTGCATTCATCGCTGGTTTTATAAGCATCTATTTCTCTAAGAGATATGAAGGCAGTTATTGATGTATTACAAAAGACATTAAAGGTGTTAGAACTAAGTATGCTTTTACACCTGATTGATTTTATTCGCCGCTGGCGAAGAACAAGGTTAACATCGTAAATGTATTTATACATTAGTTGATGTTTAGGGGGCTTAGGCTTAAAAGTAAGCTTTAAGCAAGTGTTTTCCAGCTAAGCAGAATCAATCTGTACTTCATGGTGGTAAAAATTATGTTTTTAAGTTTGTAAAATTTAAATAGCTTGATGCTATAACTTACAGACATTGTTTATACAATGCAATATGTAAGATTCAAACTTAAATGTATAATTCAATACAAAAAATAAGTTGTCTTGAATTATTTAACCTATCAAGCAATAAAAAGACTTGATAATACCAGTGAATAGTTTCCACATTTTATTAGCAAATAATTAGGAGTTTGTTAGAATGGCTATAAATCCACAAGAATTTATGTCTACGTTAGAAAAGCGCGTTTGCTTAACAGCAGAAGACAAAGTGCTACTTCAATCTGAAATAGATTGGGGGAAGGACATTGCTCCGGAAATGGCAGAACATTTTTATGCTTATTTGGGACGCGATGAAGAAATGAATTCCATGTTAAATGCCACCGAAGGACGCATTCATCGTCTTAGGGAAACATTTATCGAATGGTTCTATGAAATGTTTACAGGGATGGATGATTGGGGTAAAGACTATGCCGACCGTCGTTGGAATATAGGTTTGGTTCACGTTCGTATTGGTATCGGACCTCAGCACGTAGTTCCTGCAATGGCAACTGTAATTAGAGAAGCAGGTCAGCGTGCAAAAACTGACGGCAAAAGTGAAGAAATTAAAGAAGCTTTAGGGCGAATTTGCATGATTGACTTAGCTTTTATCGAGCAAGCTTATGTAGAAGTATCCTCAGAAGCTGTCTTGAGGGAAACTGGCTGGACTGAAGGTTTATTCAGACGCTTGATTGCTACTGGCGCTAATTCCATGTAAATATAATCAGGAGTTAGAAATTAGAATTTATTTTTTCTATCTCCTGAGCCTCGACTATTTTTTATAAGAAAAGCATTTTTTTAGAAAATACAGCAGATTGCATTTATCATCAATGTAATAGCTTGATTATGGTTGCTTTATCCTATCTTTATAAACGCAAGATATTAGGTTTGTTTTTTTACTTTGAGATGTTAAATAATTAAGCTTATATTCTTTGGTATAAGTTGAATACTTTAACTGATATATATATATTAAGTAGGATGCTATATATTGATATATTATTATATTAAGAAGATGCAATTTATACGCACAAAAATAAAGCAGAGTCAACTGACATAAGGCTATATTCATAAAAACATTACCTGTACTATTACTTACTTGACAAAAAAAATATTTTATATATACTAATATTTATACTTAGAAAAAATAAAAACCATAAACAGGTGCTTCTAACTGGGATATACCGCGTCTTTATTAAAGCACGGGATATAAAAGCTAAGTTATTTGTAGTTGAGCTACAATCATAAGCAAACATGAAGGCATAGGTTATTTTTTGGATAGCAGATTGAATTAATTTAGATTGTCGTCAACGCTTAATATAAGCATTAATTGATATAGCAAATTGATTACTTTTCTCTTATCTCAAAGTTTGATTTCCAATATGCGTGTTTTAAGATACTAAGATAGTCACCTATTTACTTATGTTTTCCTGCTTTAATGATTAAGCAATATAAGTACCTATATTACTAATGCCTTTGAATGATTGAAATTTTGTATTTCATTGCCAGAGCTAGATTTTAATTAACTTTAATCTTCTTTTTTTGTTTACCTGCAATCAAGGTATGCGATAGATTTTTGATGTTTTTAAAATTTGCACAATTTAGTGCAAGCTTTGACAACTTGCTTTTTGGGCGTACTATTCTAGATGATAAATTTATTTACCAGGCTGAAGCAATCTACATTTAATAATGCTTGCGTTGAATTATGCTACATAAATCTTAATTCAACAGATAAAAGATGCATATTGCAAACACAGAAACTAACCTTGAGCATATCTATATTTGAACGACTGTATTTCTTCGATTGTGAAAGTCGTTCGTGAGAATTTTACAGATTAAAAATAGAAGCCGACGTGAATGTAAACTAACAGCTTTCTGAAGTGTGACATTAAAAGCTGTTAGGTGACAATATTCGATTGCTGGTTGAATTATCGACACCTATAGACTTATTTTACGCCCTGAATATGGGTATATTTTGGCGTGCTAAATTTTATTTTTTTAATAAGGAAAGTGACATTCATTAGTTGATTATTGAATAAACTTACGATGAAAACTTATGAATAATACAGAGTATCCGATAGCAGTAGAAATCAAAAGTTCTGAAGATTTAAATATAGACTTTCAGCAATATTGGTTTGCATTTAAACGTCGATGGTTATCTGCGAGTGTAATTGCGGGTAGTGTTTTTAGTTTGGGCTGTATGGGAATTATGCTGCTTTCAAAAACCTATTATTCCGCAGAGGGAAAAATCCTTGTAAAACCTGATGAATCTGCAACTTTAACGGGATTACTGACCGATAATAAAAATCAGCTTACTCCTTTAACTCTTCAAGGTAACCCGTTAAAAACAGAAACAGAAATTATTCTTTCTAAACCAGTTATAGATAGAGTAATTAACTCACTAAATCTATTGAATCAGAATGATAAGCCAATTTCCGAGAATGACCTTAAAAAGAATCTTCAGGTAGAAGAAATCAAAGGAACCGATATACTAGAAATTTCTTACAAAAGTAGCAACGCAAAAGTAGCTGCATTTGTAGTAAATGAAATGATGAAGTCCTATATAGAAAATAATAAATCGGTTAACCGTGCTGAAGCCTTAGCAGCTAAAAAGTTTATTGGTAAGCAGCTACCAGAAACTCAGGAATCAGTCCGTCAAGCAGAGAATGCACTACGCAAATTCAAGGAAACTAATCAACTAGTAGCCATAGATGATGAAGCGAAATTATCGCTAGAAACTGTGGAAAAGCTCAAAAGTCAAATAGCTGAAGTCGAGGCTAAATTTGCTGAAGTTAATGCTAAATATGGAGTGTTAATCAATCAGTTAGGAATGGATTCTGAGCAAGCTATTTTGGCAGCAAGATTAAGTCAATCTGAAGCAGTACAGACGACCTTAACTGACATTCAAACAACTGAAAAAGAATTAGGAATAGCAAGAATTCGCTTTCAGGATAATAATCCAACAATTCTCAATTTAGAAGATAAAATAACATCGCTAAAGGCTCAATTGCAGCGGCGTATTAGACAAGAAGTTGGTAATAATCAAGGCATAAGTCAACAATATTTACAGGCGGGTGAATTAGAACTTGGTCTAATAAGCTTGCTGATCAACTTGCAAGTAGAACAAGTAGGTTTATCGAAGCAAATATCTTCTTTAAAAAATAACTTGTCGCAGTATCAGAGCAGAATTAATACCTTGCCTAAATTAAAAGAAGAAGAGCGAGAGATACAGCGTAGATTAGAAGCAGCCCAAGCGACTTACGAAACCTTATTAACGAAATTAAAAGAAATAGAAGCAGCAGGTAATCAAAACATCGTTAATGCCAGAATTATTGAAGAAGCATTAGTACCCAAAAAACCATCTTTGGATACTAAAATTATACTTTTTCTATTAATTAATTCGGTTTTTAGTTTCGTACTTTTCATTACATCTATTGCGATTTTAGAGAAATTAGATCCATCAGTGAAAAATGTTAAAAACATTCAAAAAATATTACCGTATTCTTTATTAGCAACATTTCCGAATTCCAAAACTAAGCAAAATAGTCGGGAACCAGATTTAGATACGAAAAAGATAGAGATTCCTGTATTGGATAATCCCACCTCACCTACTAGTGAAGTTTACCGAATATTGCAGGCTAACTTAGATTTTATTGATTCTACTCAAAAATCAAATGTAATTGTAATTTCAAGCTCCGTACCTCAAGAAGGTAAATCAACAATTGCAGCAAATTTGGCAGCAGTTTTCGCTGAATCAAAGAAAAAAGTGTTGCTCATAGATGCAGATGTACGCAATCCCAGTCAACATCATGCTTGGGAATTAACTAATCAAATAGGTTTGAGCAATGCTATTGTTGGTCAAGCTAACCTTTCAACGGCTATCAAAATTATTCAGCCTAATTTACATATTCTTACATCTGGAGTTACACCTCCGAATCCTGTTACATTGCTCAAGTCTCAAGCAATGATTAATTTAATCAAGCAAGCATCTGAAAATTACGATTATGTTGTCATTGACGCACCTCCAATTTTAATGGCTGCTGATGCTTTAATTTTAAGCAAGTTAGCCAACGGTATTTTGATGGTATCTCGTCCCGGAATAGTTGACGCTAATAGTCTGGTGAAAACTAAAGATTTGCTCGAAAAATCCGGTCAAAATGTTTTAGGTTTGGTAATTAACGGTGTGATTTTGAAAAATGAATCAGACAGTTATTTCCACTTTACGGAAAATTACGCTCCAGAGAATACTAAAAAGGCAGTTGAGTTAAAGTAATGCGGGCATTTCAAGAGTTAAGCGAAAAAATATTTGTTGTCTTATCGCTATTTCTTTTTACGGGTGCAGTCTCCGGACTAATTTCTCCAACTAATCCATTAGATAGTGTTAGACAAACCTTGATTTATGTCGGTCATTCTTTAACTTTAATCTTGATTGCAATACTGTGGAAAAAAGTTTTTGCAATTATCATTAAAGAAAAGCTGCTATGGATTTTAATTGGTACTGTTTGTGCTTCTGTAATTTGGTCTGACATGCCAATGGTGACTCTAGAACGTATTTTACCTTTACTAAGAGTTACTATTTTTGGAATATATTTTGCGGCTAGATTTACCATCAAAGAGCAGTTGCATTTATTAGCTTGGGCTTTTGGTTTAGCAGCATTATTAAGTTTGATTGTATGCGTTGCTGTTCCCAGTTACGGAGTGGTAGGTGAGGGATTAATAGTCGGTCAAGAAGAACTTGTCCATTCGGGAGCTTGGCGGGGTATTTACAATCATAAAACTTTTCTCGGTAGTATTATGAGCCTGGGTAGTCTAATACTTTTATTCTCTGGGTTAGATAAGCTTAAATATCGACATCCTTGGTTAATTTTGTCTGCTTTCATAATATCAACTTTTGTACTTTTACGCTCGACTACAATTGGCGCTTTACTAATATTTATAATTTCCATTTTTCTGATATTATTTTTCCAAATGGAACGGAAAAGATTCGATTTATTTATTATCCTATTTCTAGGCTTTATTCTTGTAGGTTCTTTGGCTGTAACGGTAATAGCAAGCAATGCCGACACTATTTTCAATTCCTTTGGTAAAGATGCAACTATCAGCGGTCGGACTTTAATTTGGCCTCTTTTAATTAGTAAAATTCAGGAGCGTCCTTGGTTGGGTTATGGGTATAATACTTTTTGGAAAGGTGGCTGGGAAGGTGAAGTTGCGGATATTTGGCGAGCATTAATAGCAGGTTTTGAGCCACCGCACGCTCACAATGGTTTTTTGGAAATATGTCTTGATATCGGTTTTTTGGGGTTAGTGATTTTTGTCATTTGGTTTGTATTTTCTTGCTTGCGTTCTTTAGCTTGGCTTCACAAAAATCAAACCATAGAAGGTATTGCCCCAATCATTCTCCTGATTCATATTTTGCTTTTAAGTTTGACAGAAAGTTACTTTATGCGAGGTAATATTTATTGGTTAATTTACGTGACAATGACTCTTTCAATTTATAGAAATACTCAATACAAGCGTTATTTAATTTATCTCGATAAACCATTATCATCTTATTTCTCAAAATCATGTTAATCAATAAAGTAAGAGATAAATTTTCCAATAGATTTGTTCGTAATGTCGGCTGGTTAAGTGGTGCAGAACTGATAAATCGCATTGGTCGCTTAGTTAATGTAATTTTTCTGGCTCGTTTACTTTCTCCACAAGATTATGGATTAGCAGCAATTGTTTTAACTGTGACTGAATTTGCCGATACTTTCACCATGAAATCTGGAGTCAGTTCCAAACTGGTTCAAGCCGATAATAAGGATTTCCCAACTCTTTGTAATACAGCTTATTGGATGAATTGGATTTTCAGCGCATTTATGTTTGTATTTCAGTGTGCTGCTGCTTTTCCTATTTCTTGGTTTTATAAAGAAAGTCAGATAATTTTACCTCTTTGCGTTGTTTCAATCACATATTTAGCTTTACCTTTATTTTCGGTTCAATCGGCAATATTAGTTAGAGAAAACCGCTTGAAAGTAACAGCATTATGTAATGCTTTGCAGGGTTTAGTTTCTAATATTGCGATGATTATTTTCGCTTTTATGGGTTTAGGTATGTGGGCTATTGTTTTACCAAGGTTACTAGTTTACCCAATTTGGGTAATCGTTAACCGCAGAAAGTGTTCTTGGCGAAATAAATCGAAGTTTACTCTTTATCGTTGGCGAGAAATTGCTAGTTTTGCAACAAGTGTTGTTGGTGTCGAATTACTTAATAAGTTAAGGGCAAATCTAGACTATTTATTAGTAGGACGTTTTTTAGGAATTGAAGCTTTAGGGCTATATTATTTTGCCTTTAATGCTGGAATCGGAACTAGTCTAAATTTGATTAATGCAACGACCTTATCTATATTTCCTTATATTTGTGAAGCGAGAAATAATCTTAAGCAGTTAAAGCAAAGATACTTTAGCAGTTTGAAAAGTATCGCATTATTGATAATACCTTTAATTACACTTCAATCTGCATTAGCACCATTTTACGTACCAGTTATATACGGTCAAAAGTGGGTTGAAGCAGTTCCGATTTTAGTTATTGTTTGTCTTTCTGCCTTTCCTCGTCCTTTTGCTGATGCTGCATCTATGTTGTTACAAGCAATTGATAAAACTAAAATTAATCTCTACTGGAATTTGATTTTCACCGTATTTTTAGCCGTTTGCTTGCTTGTAGCTGTGAACTGGGGAATATATTGGGTGGCAATATCCGTACTAATTTCTCATGTAATATGCTTACCTTTATTTTCTATTTGGGCTAGTAAATATGCTTTTGATAAAGCCTCTGCTTCCACACTGTAATTGGTGAATACTAATGAAACATATTGTGACTGTAACTATAGTTTTACCCGCATACAATGCATCTGAATATCTAACAGAAACTATTAATTCTGTACTCAGCCAAACTTATAAAGACTTTGAGTTGCTGGTGATTGATGATGGTTCTACCGATAATACTAGGGATATCGTTGGTGATTTTTGCCAACGGGATAGTCGAATTAGGCTGATTTCTCAAGAAAATCAGGGTGTGTCAGTTGCTAGGAACAACGGAATCAAAATGGCTCGGGGAGAGTATATTGCTTTTCTTGATTCCGATGATTTATGGGTACTGAATAAATTAGCAAGACACGTCGAACATTTGCAAGCTAATCCAAACCTTGGTTTAAGTTTTGCACGGGTTGAATTTGTCACCTTCGATGGTCGGTCTACTGGTAACTACTCAAACCCCCGCATGGTAGACATTTCAGCCAAAGATTTGTATGAAGAAAATGCTGCGGTGACTCCATCTAACGCCGTGATTAGTCGCACAGCTTTGGAACAAGTAGGAGGTTTCGATGGAGAGTTAAGTGGTGCTGCTGATGCTGAATTATTTTTAAGACTTAAATGTCATGGCTGGGAAGTTGAAGGTATTAACGAAGTTTTGGTACTCTACCGGACTAGCTTAGGAGGAATGTCTTCGCAGCTTTACAAAATGGAAGAGGACTGGAATCGTTTAAGCCAAAAGGCTCAAGTTTATGCACCGGAATTAATTCAGCATCATTATAAACAAGCTAAAGCCATGCTCTTGCGGTATTTGGCTAGGAGAACATTACGCTTAGAACTTTCTTCAGAGCTTGGGATTAATTTTATGAATCGTGCTTTGCAATCGCAATGGAAATTAATTCTGAGAGAACCCCGAAGGACTATTTTGACAGCGATTGCAGTGTACTGGAAGTTTTTTATTTCAAGTATTTCTAGTCTCAGAGGAAGTAATTCTTAAATACCGATAATTCTTACCACAATCAGTATGCAGTCAACCCATTGCTTGCTTTATCAGGGAAAACATAAAACCAATTGAGTGATTGAAAATGAAAAAAGTTTCCGTTATTATCCCCGTCTACAATGCAGAAAAATATATTGCAGCAACAGTGCAATCTGTTATTTCACAAACTTATGAAAACTTCGAGATTATTATTATTGACGATGGTACTCCCGATAACAGCGTCAAAATTTGTCAACAGTTCAACGATTCCAGGATTAAAATTGTTCATCAAAAAAACAGAGGACTTCCTGGAGCAAGAAACACTGGTATTCGTCACGCTCAAGGAGAGTATTTAGCCTTTTTAGATGCTGATGATATTTGGCTTCCGGAAAAATTAGAGAAACATGTGGAGCATCTGAATAACTCACCGACGGTAGGAATTAGCTTCTGTTATTCTGCATTTATTAACGAACAGGGAAACTCTACCGGAATTTGTCAAAAACCGCGCAGACTCTACGATATCACTCCATCATACGTACTTTGTCGCAATCCCGTTGGCAACGGTTCGGCTGCTGTAATTAGACGCGAAGTGTTTGGGGATATCAAGTTTCAAGATAATTTATACGGTATTTTAGAAGACTTCTATTTCGATGAGCGTTTGCGTCGAGCAGAAGATATCGAATGCTGGCTAAGAATATCAATCAGAACTCATTGGAGACACGAAGGAATTCCTGAAGTACTAACCTGCTACAGAATTACCACCTCCGGACTTTCTGCAAACGCTCTTACACAGCTAAGAGCATTAGAAGAGGTGGTGGAAATGACTCGTAGCTATGCACCAGATATAATTGCTCGTTGCGAAAAAGCCGCAAAAGCTTACCATCTACGTTATACAGTGCGTCGTTTAGTTAGTTTGGGTGATGGATTGACGGCTGCAAAGTTATTTAATCAAGTTCTAGCCAATCATTGGAGAATTGTTTTAGAAGAACCGATTAAAACTGTTTTAACTGGAACTGCTGCTTATATACTTTGGCTGCTTTATCCATTCAAAATTGCCATCAAAAATTTATAAGTTAGTTGGGTTAAATAAATTAGTTTTATGTAAGCTGTTATGTATTTTATCTGTATACAAAATACGAGCAAATATCTGTAATTAAGTCAGAATTTGAGCTTATCTTGTTATTACAAATTTAATCACATATCAGCTTCATAAAAGATAAACCATAAAATATTTTTCTCCAATAAATATTGCCAAGAATATCTTAATAATTTTAGGGTGCATTACAACGCTAGTCTAACGCACCGAAACCCTGAGTTAAATAACAATCAAAGGATAAAAATGAAAGCTTGTTACTTAATCTTGAGTCATAAAAATCCCAAACAAATTTATCGGCTGATTCGCACTATCAAAACTGCAAGTCCTGACTGCTATATTATATTAAGTCACGACCCAAGAAACTGTGATATCGATGTATCCCGACTAGAACAAATTCCAGGTATTTACGTACAGTTCGCCACAGCAGATAGAGGAGATTTTTCTTTAGTAGAGAATTATTTTTCAGCAGTTGATTGGTTAGTAAACAATAATATAGATTTTGATTGGTTAATCAAACTTTCTGCACAAGATTATCCTACGCAGCCAATTTCAGAAATAGAATATTCTTTATCAAAAACTCAATACGATGGTTTTATGGAATATTTCAAAGTATTCTCTCCAGAAAGTCATTGGAGTCTTAAAGAAGGTTCTGGAAGATATTTATATAGATACAAAAAAATTCCTTTCTCTTTGCCAAAATGGCTATTTTCAGTCTTAAAAGCTACTAGAATAGTTAACAGATTACAAAAATTTTTTAGAATTGATTTTGAATATGGATTGAGGTTTGGGTTAAAGCCAAAATCTATATTTAATTCTAACTTTCAATGCTATGGAGGCTTGTTTTTTACGATTTTATCTAAAAAATGCATCAACTATCTATACAGCTTTTATCAAAACAATCCTCATATAGTTGAATATTATAAAGAGACTTTAATTCCGGAAGAAAGTTTAATTCAAACAATACTTGTCAATAGTAAAAAATTCCAATTTTATAGAGAGTGTAAGCACTACATTGATTTTTCAAATAGCATTCACGGACATCCTAAAATCTTAACAGAAAGTGACTATGAAGCAATGACACAACAAAAATATTATTTTGCACGCAAATTTGACCTGGATTCAAATAGCAGAATACTTGATATTCTAGACCAAGACTTTGCTAATAAACACAATAAAAAAGTTTCTGAATCCTCGCTTTCCTAATTAAACCAATATCGTTGTTAATCATAATCAAAAAATATCATGAAACAAGTAAAAATATTTAACTTAGGCATTCACAATCTCACAATGACAGAGCTTTTAGATAAGCTCAAATATGGTGGTGTTGTATTTACGCCAAATTTAGACCATTTAATGAAATTGCAGAAAAATTATCAGTTTTATCGGACTTATCAACAAGCAGATTATGTAGTTTGTGATAGTAAAATACTCATGTACGCATCTAAATTCTTAGGTACTCCTATTCAAGAGAAAATATCTGGCTCAGATTTGTTCCCAGCTTTTTATAATTATTTTAAGCATGATGATAAAACTAAAATATTTTTGTTGGGTGGTATGGGAGAAACAGCTAAAATTGCTCAAACTAAAATTAATTCAAAAGTTGGTAGAGATATAATTGTCGAAACTTATTCACCACCTTTTGGATTTGAACATGATGAGCAAGAATGTCGAAAAATTATTAAATTAATTAATGATTCGGGAGCAAATGTTTTAGCGATTGGTGTTGGAGCCCCTAAACAAGAATTATGGCTTTATAAATTTAAAAGTAAATTAAAAAATGTCAAGACTTTCCTTGCTATTGGAGCAACAATCAATTTCGAGGCCGGTCATACTAAACGTTCTCCAAAATGGATGAGTGAAATCGGTTTAGAATGGTTGTATAGACTTTTGTGCGAACCTCAACGTCTTTGGAAAAGATATTTACTTGATGATATACCTTTCTTCTGGTTAGTTTTGATGCAAAAGCTGAGACTTTATAAAAATCCTTGGTCGCAAAGTTGGAAATATCAAATGAAGTCTAGTCCGAGTCAGCTAAAGAATCGTAAAACTGAAGTTTAGGCTTTTAAAACAGGCTTTTACGGTAAATTGGGGAAATCTTAATTAAAGGTTTGAAAAAACCGTATATTGGAGTGTTGAGAACATTAACAGCCAAATTAATGAATGGTTCTAGCAAAACTTTCGTTTTTTTGTGCGGCTAAACTGATAGTCACAGTTGAATATCATTTTCAATATTACAGACGAATCTTGAGTAGAGAATACATTAAAGCACGATAATAAAATTTTTTCAAGTAATTAACCATTATTTAGATAATGGTAGTTTTTAGACCAATTTTTTATCCGTTCAATTTTTTTATTGCTCAATAGTTAGTTCAGTCATTTGATATGTTCTAACTTTTGGTCTATTCCTAGAGATAGAATTAACCGCTTCAATAATTAGCTTACATTATCTTCATAATCCCCAGTTTTCCCTGACTTTTCAGCTTGTTTTGAAGGTCAGGGACTTGTAATGCAACAATTTTTTAACTTCAAAATTGTATCTGGACATACTTTTATTTTTGATTTGGTTAATTATACTGACCGCAGAAAAATAAAGTTGAACGGGTGTTTCTACCGAAGTAAAATAATCTCAGTTTCCGGTTGAATGCAATACAGGGTGAATTTGTAAGAGTAGGATGCGGGGATATAGTTAACTCAGTTTGACGGGAAGAATATCTCCCCATCAATTTGTCTTCTTACAAAAATGTATTGGACTCAAGTGAGAACCGTTATAATCGCTTTGACAATAAGACTTCTGACTGCACTAACTGTAAACATTGTGAGGGTCATACTTTTTCTTGTTGTTAAATGAGTTGTACGATTCCTTGTCAGTTTTTTTTGGTAATCTACATAGTCTAGCTAGGTCTGCTTATATCTGTTAGCAGAAAAATGTGTATGTCAAGTTTTTCTTCCTTTTTTAGAACACCTTTCGGTCTTCATGGTGATGCTACAGTACCGAATACAGATAATCAAACAATAGATGAAACTCAAAAAGATAAATCAACTGCTTTGAGTGTCTATTTATTGGAGCGAAGGATAGACTGTATGTCCATCTCTTCAATTGTTGAAGCGATTCATAAGGCTTGCAGAGAAAATAAGAAAATAACTGTGGCAAATTATAATATCCATAGTTTTAATTTATCTATGCAATTGCCTTGGTATTACGAATTTCTTCAAAGTGCAGAGATTGCTAATTGTGATAGCGTCGGAATATTAAAAGCAATTGGATATATGGGGTTAGATTTACCTTTAGATTTCCGAACTTCTTATACGCTTTTGATGCCTAAAGTGCTAGAAAGCTGCAATAATAAAAACTATTCGGTGTTTCTATTAGGTGGAAAGCCCCAATGTTTAGAAACTGCAATTAATAATTTGCAAATTAAATATCCCAGAGTCAACTTTGCTGGACATCATGGATATTTTGATAAACGAGATAAATTTGCGAATCAATCAGCAGTTGAGCAAATTAATAAGTTCAAGCCAAATGTTTTAATTGTAGGTATGGGAATGCCTATTCAAGAACAGTGGGTACAACAGCATCGACATTCTTTGCAAGTTAACACTATTATGCTGGGTGGGGCAATTATTGATAGAATGGCTGGAATTGTTCCAGATTGCCCGCATATTATATCTGATGCTGGTCTTGAGTGGTTTTATCGTTTCTGTCGCGAACCAAAACGTTTAGCAGCTCGCTATTTATTAGGAAATCCAGCTTTTGCATTGCATATTGCTTTAGCAATGTTTAATAAAATGTCTTTGCGAGTTGAATTAACACCTAAGTTGGAAAATTTTGATTTATAAGAATTGGGAAATAAGGAATAGGTAGTAGCTAGTGGGTATTAGATAATTTTCTAGTTAATTTTCTAGTTAATTAATTTTTTCATTTTGTTGATAATGGGTTCGTTCATTCTCTAAATTGACTCCGAGATACTCCCTTTCTAGCCGCTTATAAAACCTTTCTGAATTAATGAGACATGAAACAGACTAATAAGACTTGACCGCAAAAGTTTTGATGAGTTTTGGTAGTGCGACCATTTTCCATTTTGGTCGCTAGCTACCCTGTTGTAAGCAACCCAGATTCTCGTACTACCTCAGTAAGATAATGAAAATTTGTTATTTGATACAAACCCATAAGAATCCAGAGCAAATTTATCGTTTAATTAAAACAATCAAAACTTCTAATACTGATAATCAGGTCATTATTAGCCATGATTTTCATAATTGTAATTTAGATGTTAAAAGGTTAAATGATGATGGAATCAAAGTTTTAAATGGTAGGGGAGGACGTGGAAATTTTTCTTCAGTTCAGTCCTATTTAAATGCTATTGAGTACCTGATTGAGAATGATATAGAATTCGACTGGTTGACTTATATTTCCGGTCAAGATTACCCAATCAAGCCAATTTCAGAAATTGATAATTTTTTATCTAAAACTGATTATGATGGTTTTATAGAATACTTTAATGTATTTTCGCTATTAAGTCATTGGAGCATACAAGAAGGTCAAAGCCGTTATTTATTTAAGTATCAATCGCTTGAAATTCTAAAAAGAATGCCTAGTTGGTTAAAGCAGTTATGCGTACCAATAAAAATAATTAATTATTTACAGCCTTTCTTCAGAATAAACTTGGCATATGAAATGTTAGGTATACGAAGAAAGCCGTTGTTTAATACAAATTTTATCTGCTATGGAGGTTCTTTTTTCACGACTTTATCTAGAAAATGTATAGAGTATTTGCATAGTTTTTGTCAGAATCATCCGGAAGTAATCGAATATTATCGGGAAGTATGCGTATCGGATGAATCCTTTCTACAAACAATTTTGGTAAACAGTAGAAAATTTAATTTATGTAATGATAATAAACTGTACTTTGACTTCTCTAAAACGAAAAATGGACGGCCAAAAGTTTTAACCATAAGCGATTATGATGCAGTAATCCGAAGCGATGCTCATTTCGCAAGAAAATTCGATATGGATGAAGACAGAATAATTTTAGATATTCTAGATGAACAGATTTCTAATTTAGTTATGTCTTCCTAGAATCACCAATTACCAATTACCAATTACCAATTACCAATTCTCAATTACCAATTCTCAATTACCAATTACCAATTCTCAATCACCAATTCCTAATCATGGTTAGAATTCCAAAAGTTACTGTTGTAGTTCCCGCTTATAACGTCAGTAAATATATTCCAGAAGCTTTAGCTTCTTTGGAAAAGCAAACATTTACAGACTTTGAAGTATTGATAGTTGATGATGGTTCAACTGATGATACTGCGGATGTTGTACAGAAATTCTGTCAGCGAGATTCTAGATTTCAATTGTTGCAGAAACCCAACGGAGGATTATCTTCAGCCCGTAATTACGGGATTGATCGCAGTCGTGGTGAATATATTGCTTTACTCGATGGTGATGATGTTTATCACAAAGATAAGTTAGCAACTCATGTGGCCAGGTTGTATAGTCGGGATGATGTGGGCTTAGTTTACAGCGCTTCCCGAACAATCCGCGATGATGGAAAACCAACATTTATCACTTTGAGTGGTAAACCAATTCACCCAAATCCTCTCCTAGCTCTGTTGTGCAAAAACTTCGTCGGACATGGTTCTAATGCTGTGTTTCGTCGTTGTTTGATAGAAGAAGTCGGTGGTTTTAACGAAAGCTTACGCAGTTGGGAAGATGTTGATTTGTGGTTACGGATAGCTGCAACCCAAAAATGGCATTTCTATCGGGAGAAACGAATTTTATGTTTCTACCGAGTGCGTCCTTCCGGATTATCTTTCAATACCTCCCAAATGCTCGATTGTGGTGAGCATGTCCTTAAAGATGCTTATCAACGTTCTCCAGAATTAGTCAAATCGATGCTACCAACTGCTTATGCTTATATGTATCGCTATTTGACGAGATTGTCTCTCCAGGGTGGAAATATTGAAGCAGCACGTAACTTTATTAGACAAGCTTTGATTTATGATAGGTCGATTTTTTATCGCGATATCCGTTCCTTATTGACTCTGATATCGGTTCGCTTGTCTCTAATATCCAAAATCCTAATCGGTAATTCCCTGGGTTTGGTCAAAGCAGTAAATAGTAGAAGGTAAGCACTGATAGTGAAAGCAACTGCACTTTTCAAAAATGGTTTGTGGATTTCTTATGCCACATTTATTACCCGTATCTTTGCGTTCGGAAGTAGTTTAGTTTTAGCGAGACTACTACAACCTTCTGATTTCGGAGTCATCGGAATCGCTTATGTTTTCTGGTCTTTTTTCTCGTTATTTATCCAAGATACTGCGGGTGCTTTCATTATCTACAAGGGAATAGAAAACCCTAAATATGTAAATACTGCTTACACTATCAGTTTATTAGTTGGACTAGGTTTGGGATTGGTAGTATCAGCTTTAGCCCCGTTTATAGCAAGTTTCTTTCAAGAACCGGTTTTAACGTGGATATTAATTGCTTTTGCATTTAATCTGCTGCTATCTTCGGCTGGTTATGTTTACTCTAGCGTCATGACTCGACAGATGAAGTATCGAGAAATCGCAAATATCACTTTAGCTAACTCGATTACGCGATTGCTTTGTACTACTGGTGCTGCATTTCTAGGCTTTAGCTACTGGTCTTTCGTTATTGGTGATACTGCTTCTTGGGTTGTTAATTGTATTCTTGCTCGCTATTATTCCAAATACAAATTTAGGTTACAAATTGATGCAGAAGTTAAATCAGAAGTTCAATCTTTCTACTTTGGTACCATTGCTTCAAGCTTTGGTTTGTATACCAACTTTAACATTGATAATTTTGCAGTAGGGAAGCTATTAGGTAGTACGAGTCTTGGTTACTATAATCTTGCTTACCAGTTAACTAATGCATTTTCAAGTATTGCGAATGCTATATTTAATCAACTAGGTATGCCAGTTTTTGCACAGCTATCTGACGATACTCAACAGCAAAATACTTTATTAAAAGTAGTCGAACAAACTGCAATTTTAACGGCTGCAATCAGCGCTTTAATTTTCTTGAGTGTAGACTCTCAGGTCGTTGCTATAATTTTTGGAGAAAAGTGGCTACCCATTCTCACAGTTATTCCGGGTTTACTTGTTTTTTCCTACTTCCGTATCATAAATTCTTCACTTTTCTCCATGCTAGTTGCTAAAGGTCGTCCGGATATTAATGCTAAGGTAAATTTACAAATAGCTCCTATTGCAGTTGGTAGTTTTATCATTGGAGCAAATCTAGGTGGAATTGTGGGAGTTAGTTTGGCTGTTGCTATTGTATTAGGAATTGGCTGGACTCTTTACTGGTGGTGGGTTGCTTGTCGAAGCTTGGGCTGGTCATTTCCTAAATTTATTATTCCCTGCTTTATTCCAATTTTGTTAATAATTCCAGGTTTAATAATTTCGATTAATTTACCTTTATTCGTTCGACCATTTGCGTTTATTTCAATTTACGTAATCGGTATACGTATATTTCAAGCAAACATCTTTTTTCAATATCATAAAAAACTCAATCAGTTAATTAGACGCTTCGGAAAGCTTTATTTTAATCGCTAATCATTAAAATCTGTTTTTGATGATGCTGCGTTTCGCTATTACTCTGTCAAATTGCAAATAAAACGAAAGATGACCAACAATACACCACTTATATCTGTAATAATTCCTGTGTATAACGGGGAAAAAACAATTAGGGAAACAATATTTTCGGTATTGAATCAAACTTATAAAAATCTAGAGCTAATAGTAATTAATGATGGTTCTCTAGATTTAACTTTGAATATAATTTATACTATTAAAGACCCTCGCTTAAAAGTTTTTTCTTATGAAAAATCTGGTGTCAGCATTAGCCGGAATCGTGGAATCGAACGAGCTTCCGGTCAGTTTATTTCTTTTTTAGATGCTGATGATATTTGGACTCCGGAAAAACTAGAGAAACAATTCAAAGCTTTACAACTTAATCCTCAAGCATCAGTTGCTTATAGTTGGGTAGACTATATTGATGAAAACGGTGAATTTTTTCGTCATGGGAATCATATAAGCATTAATGGAAATGCTTACGAAAAAATGTTGATTCAAAATGTTCTAGAAAATGGTTCTAACCCCTTAATTCGTAGACAAGCATTGATTAATGTGGGTAACTTTGACCCATCACTAAAATTTGCTGAAGATTGGGATATGTGGCTGCGTTTAGCATCTCGCTATGATTTTGTGACTGTACCGAATGCTGATGTCTTATACCGTGTGTCTTTTTCCTCGGTATCTACAAATGTTGTGGAAATGGAAAAAGCTTGTTTGAAATTTATTGAAAAATCTTTTAATACCGCTCCTGAATCGCTTAAATATTTAAAAAGGAAAGCTTTGACCAACCTTTATCATTATCTAACTTTTAAGTCTTTAGAATCTCCTTCTGGTCAAAAAAATGCCATATTTGCTATGAGATTTTTTAAAAATGTGATTTGGAATGATTTATCTGTGATTGTCCATTGGAAAACAATGTGTGAAGTATTTTTTAAAGTCACAATGGTAATTCTTCTACCTCCTAAACAATATAAATACTTGAAAACTAAAATTAAAATAATCATGTTAAGTATGAGTCGCGAGCGAGGTTTAGTGAATACAAGAAACAATGGAATTTCTATAGTTCAATATGAGTAGGAAGTAGTAGTAAATCACATAGTTATGAGGGATAAAGCATTCGTAGTAAACCCCCAGAAAATGAGGATTTTAGTTAATGTTTAATTTTGGTTTTATTGTAGAACAAGCTTTAGGACATGTTACTCACTACCAGAATTTAAGGTATTGGGTAGATAAAGATGTTAATATCAAACCGTATTGGATGCCTGTGGGAGAAAATACGAATGATATTTGGTCAAAACTGCCACTAATTCGTAATAATTGGTCGCTAAAAGTTAGTTTACGAACTCATGATGCGATAAAATCAGCGATACAACTACAAACTCTAGATGGATTATTTTTACATACTCAGACATTGGGTTTGTTTGCTATTCCTTTGATGCATCGCATACCAACTATAATTTCTACCGACGCTACCCCGCTTAATTTTGATAGTATTGCTGCTGGATACAATCATCAGGTCGGAACTAATTTTTTGGCCGAACGTATTAAATATCAATGGAATAAGAGTACTTATAATGCTGCTGCTGCAATTGTAACTTGGTGCAAATGGTCTAAAGATTCATTGATTCACGATTACGGTATACCCGATGAAAAAGTTATCATAATTCCGCCGGGTGTAGATTTAGAAAAATGGCATTTTCAACGCAATAAAAATATCGAATCGCAGGAAAATCCCTTACGGTTACTATTTGTTGGAGCAGATTTTGCTCGTAAAGGAGGTTATACTCTCCTTGAAGCTTTTCTTAACGGTTTAGAGCAGGATTTTATATTAGATATCGTTACTAAAGATACTAATTTAAAACGCGAATTGACTGGAATCAGAAATCTAAATATATATTGCGATTTAACTCCTAATAATCCTCGTTTAAAACAACTTTTTGCTCAAGCTGATATCTTCGTTTTTCCCACTGAAGCTGATTGCTTTGGTATAGCTGTTTCGGAAGCAATGGCTGCAGGTTTACCAGTTATCACTACTGATATTGGTGGCTTATCCGAGCAAGTAGAACATGGAGTTAATGGTTTAATCATCCCACCATCTGATGCTACAGCTTTGGCGATCGCACTGCGAACTCTGAAGAATAATCCGCTGAAAATAGCGAGTATGGCTGCTCGTAGTCGTCAGATAGCAGAAAAGCGTTTGGACGCTCGACGTAATTATACTGCGGTTCTGAAGCTGATGAAAAATATATCCCAGAAACCTTCTGCATCATATAGAGCCAAGAATTTACACCATGTCTGATTATTCACCCGATATTGCCATATTTCTTCGCTGTCTTTACAGTGGTGGTGCGGAACGAGTATTGCTCAACTTAGCTCGGGGTTTTGTACAGCAAGGTCTAAAAGTTGATATGGTACTTGCTGCTTCGAGTGGTTCTTTATTAAAACAATTACCGTCAGAAATTAGACTAATAGACTTAAAAGCAGAATCAAAAATTGGTATCCTACCTAAACTAGTTGAATATTTGCGAGCAGAAAATCCTACCAGCATGCTCGCAGCTCTGCATTATCCTTGTGAAATAGCTCTGTTAGCAAAACGTATTGCTAGAGTATCAACCAGAATAATAGTATCCGAACACAATCATCTTTCTCTAGAAGCAAAACGTATTCCACAGATGTCAGTACGTTTAACACCACTAGCAGCAAGACTTTTGTACCCTTGGGCTGATGGTATTGTCAGCGTTTCTCAAGGGGTTAAGGAAGATTTAGTTAAGGTCACTAATTTACCTAAAAAAAGAATTGATTTAATTTATAATCCAGTTATCACTCCAGAACTGTTTGTTAAAGCACGAGAAAAAGTAAATCACCCGTGGTTTCAACCAGAAGAACCACCAGTTATCTTAGCTGTAGGCAGATTGCATCAACAGAAAGATTACCCAACCTTATTGCGTGCATTTGTCAGAGTCAGACAGATTCGTCGATGTCGGTTAGTAATTTTAGGAGAAGGACCCGAAAAAGATAACTTAAATAATTTAATAAACGAATTAGGAATACAAAAAGATGTCAGGATGTTGGGTTTTGTGGATAACCCTTACGCTTACATGGCTTCGAGTAGAGTTTTCGTCTTATCCTCTGCTTGGGAAGGTTTTGGTAACGTGATTGCAGAAGCTTTAGCAGTCGGAGCACCAGTAGTATCAACAGACTGTAAAAGCGGGCCAGCAGAGATTTTGAAGAATGGTAAATACGGTGAATTAATCCCAGTTGCCGATCCAAAAGCAATGGCTGAAGCTATCTTGAAAGTGCTTTCAGGTGAGATTAAGCAAATAGATACAGACTGGCTGAATCAATTTAAACTACAACACTGTACCGAAAAGTATTTAGAGGTAATGGGGAAAAGGTGAACAAGTAGAAAGTAGTAAGTAGTGAGTTATAAATAGGACTTACGCAAGCTGCACATTTTTTCTTGTAGGGTGCTGTGACACTTTGAAAATTTATGAACGTAGTAATAATGTGTTCAGTGTCACGCACCAACCGGTTAATATAACAATTGCGTAAGTCCTGATAAATTATTAATTTCCTTCCCTCACTCCTTCTTACCCTATCTTTCTTACTCATTACTCATTACTTATTACTCATTACTAATTACTCATTACTCATTACCTGCTACTCGCGACTTTCCTTTAAAACAATGTTGACAATTAATTCCCCAGGTAGAACTAGTAAGAATAGTAATTCAAAAACGGCAGCCAAATCATTTGCTGAAAAAGTAATTTATTGGACAATTGTTCTGACTCCAGTTTGGTGGTTGTTGGGACTTCAAACTATAATTTATCCTGTAATTAGTGCTTTTCTACTAATTTCTGGATTGCGTTTAGATAAGCTGATTAAAAATTCCTTACCCCTGTGTAATTGGGCATGGTTAGGACTAACTTTTGCTGCACTTTGGACGAATATTTTAGGTTTAGAAACAATCGGTTTTGAAGCTTTAAAAACAGCATCAACATTGTTTACTTTGTTTAAAGGCTATTTCATGATATTTGCCTGTATGACTTTACCCTTTTGGCATCGCATTAGGGTACAAACAATTACACGGGCTGTATCAGTAATGGCAGCGAGCTATTCAGTACTTTTAGTAATTCAACTATTAATACTTTTCGGTCTTGGTCCACAAGAACATTTTTTACCACCATTAGCTCGTTTAATTCCAGGGGAAAAAACTAGTTTGATGGTTAAATTTGCTGAAATTCAACCGTTTTTTGGTATACCTTTACCAAGAACAGACCTTTATACGGCTGACCCTCCAATTTTAGGAGTCTGTGGTATTTTATGCTTCTTCATTTGCTTGAGCGAAACTAATCCACGGTGGCGAAAATTAGGTTTAATTGGTAGTTTTATTGCTCTAATAATTTCTCAAAGTCGCCTTAGTTGGATATGCTTTCCGTTAGCTTGGCTGACTATATATTGTTTTCGTAGCGGGTTAGCTAGACAAGCTTATTTATGGATAATGTCTATTACTTCATTATTCGCTGCTGTATTAAGTTTAACCGTGAAAGATTTAATTGCTTCACCCTTAGAAACATTTAACAGCGCTCGTGCTGACTCATCAAAAGACCGAGAATATATTGTAAGTGCAACTATTAATGCATGGAAAGAATCTCCCTGGGTCGGATGGGGTTTTATGGAGAAGACCGCAAGTTGGGGTAATGGGGCTTTTGAGCTACCATTAGGAACCTTTTCTTCCTATGCTCAAGTACTTTATATACACGGCATTTTTGGGTTTATTTTCTTTATCACCGCTCTTGTTTCAACACTGTGCAGCTTTTGGAAACCCGCTATGGGCGGAAACCAGTTTTGTCAGCGAGCATTTGGTTGTTTAGCAGCTCTATATTTACTAATTCATGCTACTAATTTAACCTGGATGGCTATTTATTTCTGGTTCTTTTTTATTTGGTTGGGAGCAATTCTTTGTGAAGTACAACAGCAGCGATTAGATATTACCGAATGGGAAGAACTATCAAATTAATTTTGGATTTTGGATTTTGGATTAGGAGTTAAGAATTAAGAGTTAGGAATTAAGAATTAGGATTTAATGGGTAATAAAGAATAAATGCTACCTGATAACTGTTCACTGATAACTGTTCACTGATAACTGATAACTGATAACTGATTAATATTATGAATAAAATAACAGCAATAACTTTCAGACATTGGAAACCTGTAGTACTTTGGAATTTATTAGTTTTGGGTTTAACTGGTTATATTGCTACAGTTACACCCCGGATGTGGGATGCAACTGTACAGTTAACTATTCCGGCAACAAATGGTAATTTAGACGCTAGTTTGGGTATTTTAGGTTCTTTAAGAAAAAGCGATTCTAGTATTTCAGCAATTGGTGATAGTCAATTACAAATGCAGAAAAGTATTCTGACTAGCGATACTTTAATGGAGAATGTACTTAATAAAGACCCGCAAAAAACTAATTTTCAATCTGTATCTGCCTACAAGTCGCTGTTTGAGATTTCTGTAGATGAAAATTCTCGCATAATTACCGTAAATACTAAAGGTTTATCTCCCAAAATAGCAAAATTACGTACAAACAATTTAATTGCTTTATATCAGCAGCGACTTAAAGAACTGCGACAGCAAAATCGTTTATCAAAAAGACAATTTAGCGCGGTTGAATTGGAAGAAGCGAGAAAAAAATTGATGTCGGCACAACAAAGTTTAGCGGAATTTAAACAAAGTAGCGCTTTAGTTGATGCTGAAGAACAAACAAAATCTATTGTTACTACAATCGATAATCTAACTAAATCTCAATTAGAAGCAGTATCTTTGGCAGAATACAACCAAAACCGCGTTAGTACTTTGTCAAATGTTTTGAGTATGTCCTCAAATCAAGCGATTCGTTCTTTAAGCTTAGGGGAAAATAGAGATTATCAATTTATGAGAGGAAAGTTAGCAGAAATAAAAGCTGAACTATCAGAATTACGCGCTAAATATACCGATAATCATCCTGCGGTGCGAGAACTTATACAACAAGAACAAGTATTATCAAACCGGATTCAAAATAAAGTTCAGATGACTTCTGGTGGTATACCTATCGACACTACAGTAACTGGTGAAGGAGAAGGACGAGCCGGTTTAATTGAACAATTAATTTTGGCAGAAACTGAAGCATCCGGTCAACAAAAACGCGCTCAACTCATCCAAAATCAAATCAATCAACTTAAGAGTAGTTTAGATTCTATTCCCAACCAACAAAAAACACTATTAGAACTTCAGCGAAATGTTGATGTTGCTGAAGGAGTTTACAAAGGTTTAGTTGCTCAAGTTCAGCAAACTAATATTGATGTTTTTGATGTTTATCCGAATGTAGAAATATTGGATTCAACTAGAGTCGGTAACAACCCGATTTCTCCTAAAAAGTCTTTAATGATTTTAAATGCTTTACTGGCTGGAATAACTGGCAGCATCGCTTTAATATTACTTTTAGAAAGACGCAACCCATTGTTAAGTCCTCAAGATTTGAAGGATATGAAATTCCCGATGGTTGTTTCTATTCCTCAACTCAAGAATGCTGAATTAACAGCGGAATTAATATCGGATTCCGACGACAATCAAGTCAAATTTCAACGTCTTGCTTCAGCCCTTAGTTTACAACCTTTAAATAACCGTCATCTATTAATCACCAGCGCAATGGAAAGCGAAGGTAAAACCACGGTGACTTTAGGTTTAGGAAAAGCACTAGTAGATTTAGGTTTTCGAGTCTTGGTAGTCGATGGAGATTTTATCAGAGCAGAACTGACTCAAGATTTAGGCTTCACTCAGGAACTAAACATTAAAAACGAAGTTATCTCAATAGCTCCAAATTTGGATTTACTACCTACAACACCACGAAGCGGTCAAATTGTAAAAATGGTCTCCCAAGGACGATTTCAACAAGCTCTAGCTGATGCAGAATCTCATACTAAATACGATTACGTTTTAGTTGATACCGCTCCAGTCAGTGCTACCACCGCTACCGCTTTAATGACTGCTCAAATTCCCAATGTGTTATTTGTTGTCAAACCGGGTATAAGTTTCAGTAACTCGGTTCGCGATAGTTTACAACAGCTAATGGAACATCAAGCGCAAATACTGGGGTTAGTTGTTAACGGTGTGGAAGATTCTGCTAAACCTTATAAGCAGCGATTAAACGAGCAAGTAATTAATACTTAATTTTCAATTCCAATCAAGTCATAATTTTTTGATTCTACCCACCATAGCATCTAGGAATTCATGTCCCAGCTTCAAAGACTAAATTGATAGGGATAAACTGAAAAATCTAACAAGAAAATATTAGCTCGTTCTTCATTATAAGTTTATATAGTCAATGTAAAGTATTAACCCTTACTTTACATTGATTTTTTTATGAAACCGCGTGGGCTAATATGGGAAAATGAATAAACATAGGTCAAAAAATAAAAACCAAAGGTTAATTACTAATTACTAATAACCTGTCTTGGAAATTTGCTCCACTTGGTGAATCCATCCCCGTGCCGTTCACCGAAGGTGCGGCTCGGTTTCCTTGGTTGAGGGGAATGGTGTAAGCGGAGCTTTCTCGTAGAGTACCCGTTCACCCGTAAGGGTGTGGTTAAGGGGGAGACCCCAAGACCGCAATTTCCGCAATTATCAATTCCCATTTTTTTAATGCAGAATAGAAAATTAACAACCAACAAGTTAAAACAAATTTTTTCCGATAAATATATCCGTAATGTTGCTTGGCTTGGTGGAGCAGGATTAGCAAATCTTGTTTTTCGCTTAGGAACAGCGGTTATTTTAGCTCGTATATTGGGTCTGGAAGACTATAGATTTATCTCAATTATTTATACAGGATTTGAGTTTGCTAATGTTTTAACGCTTAGAAGTGGAATTAAAGCCAAAATTATTCAAGCCGATCAAAAAGATTTCCAAACTATATGCAATACATCCTATTGGTTGAATTGGATTTTGTGCGGTTCAATTTTTATTATCCAGTGTCTTGCAGCCTATCCGATTGCTGAATTTTATGAAAAAAAACAACTGGTTTTACCAATTTGTGTGGCAGCAGTAGCATACTTAATGTTTCCACTATATATTGTCAATTTAGCCGTTATTGAACGAGAAAATCGCTTAAAAATTACAGCTTTTTGTAGCGCTACTCAGTTACTGATTGGCAGCATAATTAGCATCATTCTTGCGCTTTTAGGTATGGGGTTTTGGTCTATAGTTTGGGCAATTGTTCTTACAACTCCAGTATGGATTATCATCACCTGGAAAAATCACAGTTGGCGACCACCTAAAACTTTCTCTCTGAAAAAATGGCACAAAATTGCTGGCTTCGGAGGTAGTTTGTTTGGAATAAACTTGTTACGTAGCTTTAGAGTAAATATCGATTACCTAATAATTGGAAGATTTTTAGGAATTGAAGCATTAGGTATTTATTATTTTGCTTTTATTGCTGGATTAGGAATTAGCGTAAATGTAATTAACACATTTAAATCAGCTTTATTTCCTTATTTATGCGAAGTAAAAGATAACAAGAATCTTCTGAGAAAAAGATTTTTTAGTAGCCTCAAAAAGACTTGCATAATTACGTTTCCTTTAATTATCCTGCAAGCTAGTCTGACTCCATTTTATGTACCAATTATCTTTGGACAGAAATGGACATCTGCAATTCCAATAATCATACTTTTTTGTTTATCCGTTTTACCTTTAGTAATTGATAGTTTCATTTATCAATTACTAAATGCAGTTGGTAAACCTCATATAAGTTTATCTTGGAGTATTATCAAAACTGTAATATTAACAATATTAGCCTTGTTTGTAGTTAAATCGGGAATTTTAGCCATGGCTATGTTAGTAACAACTTACCAATTTATTACCGTAACAGGATTTAGCATTTGGGTTATGAAATATATTTTTCAATCAAGAATATAAAAATTACAAATATCTTTTTATTTATGATTTACAGCACCTTGCAAGTAAATGAGGTATAGAAAATTTGATAAAGCTCTTGTGGTACGGGCATCCCTGCCCGTTAGAATGTACCTCATAAAGATGAAATATGCTGTAAGATTTTCGTATTTTTATTCAGTCACTTTTATTTACTTCTATTCCAATCGCAATTAATATTGATAGTTCAAGTCTAATAGTGTTTATAGCGTTTCCCAATCTAGTGATGTATATCTCACAACCTCACCCCCAACCCCTCTCCTGATCAAGGAGAGGGGAGATAAAGCACAGCTTTGTCAGGGTAGGTTAATTGCTGTACCTCAGTTGCTTGATAAACGCTATAGTCGAAATAGTTTGCATGAATTTTTATGCTATCAGACGACTATTATGAGTAAAATTTCAAATACGTATATATACATATTTGAACACATAAAAGATACTATTAGCATGCTTATAATGGTAGTTTATTCGGATAATTGGAATCTGCAAGTAAAAAAGTTTACTCAGCTTAAATCTTCAAAACACCATAATATTACTGCTACAGAAAAAAAGTAATATAAATAACTTGACAGGTAAGTTTTTTCAATTATATTAGTATTTATAGAGACTATTTTGATAAGTCATTGTTTCTACCCAGTAAGCTATTTTTCGCCATGAAATAGCGTATTAAGACAAAAAATATACATTTCACTTCCCATCGCACTTAGACGTAAGAGCATGGTGTTTTTTTGAGTTTCAAGCTATATCATCCAAGTTCATATTAACCCCTAGCATTGGGGTTCATTTCTGAGTCCAAAAATATTGATTTTCTTTGTGTTTATCAATATTTATCAAGCAATAAAGCACGCTATATTGCTCGGCATCTTTAATGGTTAAACACCTGTTATTGATTGCTAAAGCAACATTTAGATTAGTGTAATTGTTGCTGAATTTTGTGTGCATCTACTCAAGGTACAGTCTGGATTTATCATGCATTTTTGCAGATTAAATTATTTTGTATCTACTGCTGAAACCTATTTATAGGGAGCTTGAAATGAACAATTCTCACTCTAGTTTGATAGGGTCTCGAATTGATGATAATAGCGTTCGTTCGGAAAATACAAGTGGTGAAACATTAGTTGTTGGTAAGAAAGAAAAGGTAACTGCTTTAAGCGTGTATCTGTTAGGACGGCGAATCGATTGCATGAATATCCCTTCGATTGTAGAAGCGATTCGGAAAGCTTGTATAGAAGGTAAACAGATAACTGTAGCGCACTACAATATTCATGGCTTCAATTTATCCATGCAATTCCCTTGGTATTATCAGTTTCTGCAAAGTGCAGAAATTACGAATTGCGACGGTATGGGAATATTGAAAGCAATCAGTTTTATGGGGTTAGATTTACCCGTAGATTATCGAGTTTCCTATAGTTTGTTAATGCCTAAAATATTGGAAAATTGCAATCAAAATGAATTTTCAGTATTTTTATTAGGTGGAAAGGCTCAAATTTTGCAAGATGCAATTGATAATTTGCAGCAACAGTATCCCAAGGTTAGTTTTGCAGGACATCATGGATATTTCGATAAAGAAGATCCAGAAGCAAACGAAGCTCTAGTAGAGCAAATTAATCAATTTCAGCCCAATATTTTAATTGTAGGCATGGGCATGCCAATTCAAGAATATTGGGTACAAAAGTACCGCCATAAGTTACAAGCAAATACTATTATGGTTGGTGGAGCGATTATTGACCGTATGGCTGGAATGGTTTCTGACTGTCCGCGCTTCATATCTGATTCTGGCTTTGAGTGGCTCTATCGTCTCGTCCGCGAACCTAAACGTCTAGCTGCTCGATATTTGTTAGGAAATTCGGCTTTTGCGTTACAAATTATGCTGGCAACTTTTAATAAGTCGCTGTTACGAGTAGAACTGACCCCAAAGGTGGAAAGTATTGATTTGAATTAACTGCTCGTATTTGTTTTGTGGTATTTTCGATGCAAAATCAAGCTGCTTTAGAATGTTTATAATCGTTCTATTGCTTCTTCAAACTGTCTTAGTAATGATGGCTATCACCAAAACTGCTATGATTATTTACTTGATATCTTGCACTATTTTCAACAAGCTCAAATAGACCCGGTTTCTATTAGTGAAAGCACGATTTTATCGTGGTTTAATCGTAAATAAACCGAGCTTATAACACGAGTGCATGATGTTAAATTTACTCCGCATTTTTTTCAAAATAAGGAGAGTTTTTTGAAACCATTAGTTAGTGTCGTTATCCCCACTTTTCACAGACCACAACTAGTAAAGCGTGCCGCGATCAGTGCATTGGGGCAAACTTTGCAAAATATAGAAGTCATAGTTGTTGTCGATGGAATAGACAAAGACACGAGTTCAACACTTTCAGAAATAGATGATTCGCGACTGCAAGTAATTGAATTATCTGTAAACCAAGGAGCTTGCTTTGCTCGGGATTTTGGAGCTAAAACTGCGAATGCAGAATGGATTGCTTTTTTGGATGACGATGATGAATGGATGACGCAAAAGCTGGAATTACAGCTTGCGACTGCAAAAGCTTCCAATTATAAATTCCCGATTGTCAGTAGTTACCTAATTGCTAAAACCCCACAAGGAGAATCAACCTGGCCGCGTCGAGTTCCTAAAAAATCGGAACCTATCAGCGAATATTTGTTTGTCCGAAACACCTTTTTTATGGGAGAAGGATTAATCCAAACCTCAACCATATTTACAAAAAAGGAGTTGTTACAGAAAGTTCCTTTCGATAACCATCTCAAAAAGCATCAAGATTGGGATTGGATTTTACGAGCAATTTCTATTGAAGGAGTTGGACTGGAATTTGTACCGGAAACACTGTCTATCTGGAACTTAGAGGGGACGCGCAAAAGTTTGAGTAAAAGCTTTTCTTGGGAATCTTCGCTTAAATGGATTCAGAACAGAAGAAATCTAGTGACTCCTCGCGCTTATTCATCTTTTATCTTGGCAGAAGTCAGCGCACGAGCTGCTGCTACTGGAGATAGTTTGGCTGTTTTGCTTCTACTGTATGAAGCTTTCCAATTTGGTAAGCCTCAATTAATCGATATTTGCTTGTGTGCGGGAATGTGGATATTTCCCCCACATGTCAGAGGTAAGCTGCGAAATATTTTGAAAGGAAAACCTAGAGCAATTGCTGTAGATATATAGTCAGAAGGAGCAATTTTTAATGGTTGATAAACCAAAAGTTAGCGTTATAGTCCCTGCTTATAATGTCAGCAAATATATTCCGGAAGCTCTAGCTTCTCTGGAAAAACAAACATTTTCAGATTTTGAAGTATTAGTAGTTGATGATGGTTCAACTGATGATACTGCGGCTGTTGTGCAAAAATTCTGTCAGCGCGATACTCGATTTCATTTGTTGCAGAAGCCTAATGGAGGCTTATCGTCAGCACGCAACTATGGTATCCGTCATGCACGAGGTGAATATATTGCTCTACTTGACGGTGATGATATTTATCACAGAGACAAAATCGCAACTCATATAGCTCGACTGTATGATAAACCTGATGTTGGCGTGGTTTACAGCGCTTCGCAGACGATTCGCGATGATGGAAAACCCACATTTATCAGTTTGAGTGGTAAACCAGTCCATTCAAATCCTCTCTTAGCTTTGTTGTGTAAAAACTTTGTTGGACATGGTTCTAATGCAGTATTTCGTCGTTGCTTGATAGACGAAGTAGGGGGTTTTGATGAAAACTTACGCAGTTGGGAAGACGTGGATTTATGGTTACGGATAGCTGCAATGCAGAAATGGCGTTTTTTCCGAGAAAAGCGAGTTTTATGCTACTATCGCGTGCGTCCATCCGGATTATCTTTCAATCTCGTACAAATGCGGAATTCTGGCACGATTGTGATTGAAACTGCTTATCAGCGTTCACCAGAATTAATCAAGCCGATGTTACCAACCGTTTACGCTTATATGTATCGGTATCTATCGAGGTTGTGTCTTCAGGGTGGTGATATGCAAACAGCTCGCGATTTTATTGACCAAGCTCTAGTTTACGATAGTTCTATTTTCTATCGGGACATTCGTTCTCTAATAACTCTGATATCGGTACGTTTATCACCAGTAGCAAAATTAGCTATCGGACGTTCTCTTGGTTGAATTTTTTGCAGATACTAGTACATCACGGCTTAAATAAGGTAACCATTCAAAATGGCTGAAAAGGGTAGAAAATCAAACTTTTTGTCTTGGAAATTTGCTCTTGGGGGAAACCCCCAAGACCGCAATTTCCGCTACTTCTTACTTATTACTTCCGCGAAGCGGTACTAGCATGTTCGCAGTCAGGGATTTATTGCTCCCTCTGGTTTTTGCGGTAAAAGTAGTTTAATCGAGGAAAAAAATGCAAGTTGCTGTATGCATCATCACTTGTAAGCGCTCTGAGGGATTAAAACGTTTACTTCATGGACTAAATCAACTCGAATTTAAGCTTTGTAAAACACCCTCTGTAGAAATTATTGTGGTTGATAATGACGAAAATGGTTCTGCTTATCAACTTTGTCAACAAATGAATTTACAAATTAAGTGGGGGTTGAAATATTGCATTGAGGAGCGTCGGGGAATCCCTTTTGCTAGAAATAAAGCTATTACCTGTGCTGGAAAAAATTTCGACTTTTTAGCTTTTATTGATGATGATGAAGTCCCTCAAAAATCATGGCTAGATGAACTTTTGCACGTTCAAAATTTATACAGTGCAGATGTAGTTTCCGGGCCTGTATTACCTTACTTCAATCAACCTGTTCCTGATTGGATTTTCAAAGGCAAATTTTTCGAGCGTTTGCGTTATCCTACAGGTCATCTTCTTGAAGGAGCAGCTACTAATAATGTGCTAATTCGTAGAGAAATATTGCAAAAAATGCAGCCGTGTTTCGATGAGCGTTTAGCATTATCTGGTGGTTCGGATTGGCATTTTTTCCGACGCGTATATAACGAGGGCTATAAACTTGTATGGGCAGACGACGCTTTGGTTTCCGAGTGGATACCGGCCAGCCGTGCTAATTTAGTATGGTTATTAAAGCGTAATTACAGATTAGGAATTACAGAAAGTTTCTGCGAGGTAGATTTAAATCCTTCATTTATAGTCAAAGCTATATGCATTTTCAAAGGACTTAGAAGAATCATCAAAGGAACATTATTAATTCCTCTATCTTTGATTTCGGGACAACATGAATTCTTCAGAACTTTGCGATACATATATCATAGTTTTGGCATGCTTGTAGGTGTTACGGGGAAGAAGTATCAAGAGTATCAAAAAATTCACCAGGTATAAGTATTCTTATCTCGTAATCAGATTACCTATGTTTTTGAGAGGAGGAGATAAGGAGATGGGGAGATGGGGAGATGGGGAGATAGGGGGACAAGGAGAAATATTAATTCCTAACTCTACTTACAACTTATTACTTATTCCTTTCTACTTCCTATTTTCCATTCTTAATTTAAAAATATAGCAGTTTTCAGTTGAATAGAATACACCCCTTTCTCTTAATAAGGAAAGGGGAAGGGGGTGAGGTTTATCGAAATGTATTGTACTCAAATGAAAAACGCTATGTTAAATCAATTTTCTACAGGTATTTAATGAACAATCTTAAAGAAAAAGCAATCAAAGGTGTGATTTGGACTGCAATGGAAAAATGGGGCAGCCAATTTATTTCCTTTGCTGTTTTTCTTATTCTTGCACGTTTACTCAAACCTGAAATTTTTGGTTTAGTTGCTTTAGCTAATATATTCTTTGCTTTTATGCAGGTTTTCCTCGACCAGGGATTTAGTAAAGCAATCATCCAACGTCAAGAGATAGAACCCGAACATTTAGATACTGCTTTTTGGACTAACATTAGCATTGCTATATTGTTATTAGCAATTAGTCTTTCTAGTGCTGGATTTATCGCTAATTTGTTCAAACAACCCGCGCTTACACCGATTATCCGTTGCTTGTCATTTAATTTTGTATTTGCTGCTCTTAATAGCGTCCAAAGCGCACTTTTATATCGTCAATTAGCTTTCAAGACTTTAACTACTCGCGCACTTTTAGCAACTTTTACGGGTGGTACTGTTGGTGTAACAATGGCGTTTTTGAACTTTGGTGTTTGGAGCCTTGTTGGTCAACAATTAACTAATGGTTTTGTTGGGGTTTTAGTTCTGTGGTGGAGTACTGATTGGAAACCAAGATTTCAATTTTGTGCAAAGCATTTTAGGGAATTGTTTGCTTTTGGAATAAATGTAGTTGGCATCCAAATACTTGATTTCTTTAACCGTCGTTCTGATGATTTACTAATTGGTTATTATTTAGGTTCTGTTGCTTTAGGTTATTATACGGTTGCTTATCGGTGGTTACTAATTATGACGCAGTTATTAACAAGCGTCACCAATCAGGTTGCCATGCCTGTATTTTCTAAATTACAAAAAGAGCCTGAATTATTAAAACGTGCATTCTACACCAGCACGCAGTTAACAAGCCTAATTTCCTTTCCTATATTTACAGGAATGGCTGTATTGGCACCCGAAATAGTTAGGAGCTTATTCGGAGCAAAATGGATGCCGAGCGTTCCCGTAATGCAAGTTCTAGCTTTTATTGGAATTCTTCATTCTTTGCAATACTTTAATGGCAGTATAATTATGGCGATGGGCAAGCCTGCATGGAAGCTCAAACTCAACTGCTTACACGCTACAGCTAATGTAGTTGCTTTTGCTATAGTCGTGCGCTGGGGAATTTTAGCAGTTGCGGCAGCCTATGTAATTCGCGGTTACCTGCTATCACCAATAGAACTATTTATCATCCGCAAATTAATCCCTATTAAGATGAGCGTATACCTTCGTCAATATGTTGCTCCATTAATAGGAACAATCACAATGGCAGCAGCTATTTTGGGATTCAAATATTTGTTTGGAAGTTACTTAATACCTCATGCATTATTAGTTATTTCCACAATTATAGGTATGGTAACTTATACGCTCGTGATGATAGTTATCGCACCTAAATTAGCAGGTAAAATATTTAATTCAGTGAACTTAGCGATGCCTGTAAAATTCGGAAAAATAACTAATAAATAAATTTTCAGTCTCTACAAAAATTACTGATATATAAGGTGAAAGTGAAAATGAAGCAGTTGATTTTATCGGTTATACTTAATTTATACGCTCACTTATTACGCTTAAAAAGAGCTTTACCATGGAACAAAAAATCTAGAGATTCAGTACTTTTACTTCCCCCAGCTAGATTTGGTAGCCTTGGTGATGAAGCAATGATGACTGCTGTAATTGAATATTTCAAAGCTAAAGGTGCAGACCGAGTAGGCTTTATTTCCTATAGCTTAGCTCAGAACTGGGATAATTTTAATCCAACAGTTACAGGTATTGATATTACCTGTCATTCACTAAGTGACTCATGGAAAGAAAAATTTCATCTTGTAAATGTAGCTAGTCGTTATGATAAATTCTATTGTTTAGGAGCGGATGTAATGGATGGCTTTTACAGCGAGAAATCCTCTCTTACAAGATTGAAATATGTTTCATTAGCTGTTAAAACAGGAGCAGAAGCTGCTATTCTTGGCTTTAGTTTTAACGAAAAACCAGCACCCAAAGTTATTGAAGCTTTCCGCAATTTATCTTCGGAAATAAAGCTATATTCCCGCGACCCTGTTTCACACAAACGGTTAATAGATTACCTACAACGTTCTGTTGGTCTGGTAGCAGATTTAGCATTTCTATTACCTCCCGCTGAAAATCCAGGAGCGTTATCTAATATTTTAGAATGGGTAAAAGTTCAGCAAGAGAATGAGCGGATATTAATTGGTATTAATGCAAATTCACAATCATTCTCCAATATAAATAAAGAATCAGTCGATGAAATAGTCAAAATTTACGTTGATACTTTAGTTGAAATTGACTCTAAATATCATAAATGTAGCTTTGTATTAATTCCTCATGATTTCCGTAACATTAGCCAGCAGTCAAGCGATATCGGCTTAGCCAAAGCGATAATGAAAGCTCTTCCTGAAGAATTACAGTCTAATTGCATGCAGGTACCGACACCTTTTAGCGCAGGAGAAATCAAATCTGTCTGCAAACATTTAGATATAGTTTTAACCGGTAGAATGCACCTTTGTATAGCTTGTTTGAGTCAAGGTACACCTGTCGGTTGCATAACTTATCAAGGTAAATTTCAAGGGTTATTCGAGCATATTCAACTAGATGGAATGTTAATCGCTCCAGAACAAGCGAGTCAACCCGGACATCTCAGCAATTTCTTCATACCTCTGATACAAGACAGAGAATACAATCGTCAGCAGATACAAAAAGTTATTCCTAAAGTTAAACAGTTAGCATTAGCCAACTTTAGATAGTAAATCTAATTAAATCAGCCCCACCTGTTGTAGAGACGTTATTTATAACGTCTCCCAACAGTTGCAGGAAAAACGAAGAATTCAAAATTGATTTAATGCAGAAAATATTATCTCTAATAAATATGAACAACTTACAAACAATCACAAAATTAAATCGCACAAATAAAAATAAATACAATAACAGAAATTTAAAAGCAATATTTCTGCCAGTATTCAACCAAATAAACCCTTATCAACAACAACTAATTAATAATTTAGTTGATTTGGGGATGCAAATAGAAGGGGGTAACGTCAGCAACTACCTGATAGCAACTATTATCAAGCAAGGTAAGCCAGATATTTTACACCTACATTGGCTCCATCCTTTATTTATTAGAAGCAACTTAGCAAAATCACTATTTAGGCTAACAGCATTAATTGTCGAGCTTTATATTCTAAAATTAATCGGTGTCAAAATCGTTTGGACTGCTCATAATATCAAAAATCATGATAGCTTGTACGTGCAGCTAGACCAAATATGTACAAAGTTTATCGCTAAAATTAGTCATAGGATTATTGCTCATTCTCAAACAGCGAAAGAAGAAATTATTAACCAGTTAAATATTAAAAATCATCAAAAAATATTTGTAGTACCCCACGGAAATTATATTGGCTATTATGATAATCATATTAATAGGGCAGAGGCACGAAATAAACTAAATATTCCAAATGAAAAAGCTGTAATGCTATTACTTGGCTCTATTCGTGAGAATAAAGGAGTACTAGAATTAATTGAAAACTTTAAACAAATAAATCGGGAAGCAGTAGAATTAATAGTTGCTGGTAAACCTGCTAATAAAGAATTAGAACAAACAATAGAAGAACAAATATCAAATAATCAAAACATTAAATTCATCTCTGGATTTGTTCCTGACGAAGAAATTCAAACGTATATGAATGCTTGTGATGTAGTGGTATTTCCTTACCAAGAAATTCTCACTTCAGGTGCAGTATTTTTAGCCATGTCATTTAAGAAAGCATGTATTGCTCCCCGTCAAGGGTGCTTGGGTGAAGTTTTAGATGATAATGGAGCTTTTTTATATAATCCAGATTGTCAAAATGGTTTGTTTCAAGCTATAGAATCTGCAATCAAAAACAAGCATCAATTGATAAGTATGGGCAAATATAATTTTGAATTAGCTGATAAATTCGACTGGAGTAATATTGCTGATATAACCCTGCAAGTTTATCAAAGTTGTTTAACTGAAGAATCAACACAAAACTAATAATATTAAATGTTAAATATTACTGCTAGTAAATCAAATTATATAAATTGCAGCTTTAAGCTAGGTAAACTAACGTTTGCTGAAAGGCTTATTTTCTGGACAATTGTTCTTACACCTTTATGGTGGATACTAGGAATACAAACTCTTTTATATCCAGCAGTTGCGGCTTTGTTATTAGCATATGGATTTAAATTTGATAATATTATTCAAGGTTCGCTGCCATTTTCTAACTGGACATGGCTGGGAATGGTTTTAGTTGCACTTTGGACTAATCTTTTAGGACTAGAATCAATCGGATTCAAAGCTTTAAAAACAGCAGCCACATTATTTACTTTATTCAAAGGCTACTTTTTAATATTTGCTTGTTTGACATTACCATTTTGGTATCGCATCAGGACAAAGGTAATTACACGAGCGGTTGCTTGGCTTGGAGCGAGTTATTTAGTCATTTTAACCATTCAATTTCTCATACTATTTGCATTCGGACCTCAAAAATCTTTTTTACCTCCCTTAGCTCGTTTAATACCGGGAGAGAAACTGAGTTTGATGATTAAATTTGCAGTTTTCCAGCCTTTTTTTGGTATTCCTTTACCTCGAACAGATTTATATACAGCAGACCCTCCAATTTTAGGAGTTTGCGCTCTTTTATCATTTTTTATCTGCTTGGAAGAACGTAACAAAACCCTACGTCAAGTATCTTTAATTGGTTGTTTAGCTGCATTAGTAGTTTCTCAAAGTCGTCTTGCTTGGGTATGTTTTCCTTTAGTTTGGTTGATTATATATTGCTTTCGCAGCGGGTTGGCTAGACAAGCTTATTTATGGGTAATATCTCTTCTAACTTTATTTGCTGCTGTATTAAGTTTAAGTCTTAAAGATTTAATCACTTTACCTTTAGCAACTTTTAATAGCGCTCGTGCTGATTCATCTAAAGATAGAGAATATGTTGTCAGTTCAACTATTGATGCATGGAAAGAATCACCTTGGATAGGTTGGGGTTTTATGGAAAAAACAGTAACTTGGGGAAACGGAGCTTTTGAAATGCCTTTAGGAACTTTTTCTTCATATGCACAAGTACTTTATATACATGGAATATTCGGTTTTCTCATGCTGATTTTAGCGCTCGTTTCAACTTTATCAAGCTTTTGGAAGCCTGCTATTTCAGGAAACCACCTTTGTCAGCGTGCATTTGCTTGTTTAGTAGCTTTATGTTTACTAATTCATGCTACAAATTTAACTTGGATGGCGATATATTTTTGGTTCTTTTTTATTTGGTTGGGAGCTATTATTTCGGAGGTACAACAGCAAGAATTTGATGTTAGTCAATGGGAAGATTTATTAGGTAATTGGTAGTTGGGAATGCCTAAAAGATAAGAGGATAGTTTTTTAAGATGGAGTATTTAAGATTAAAAAAAAATAAAAGTTGAATATTGATGTTATTAGGAAGCAAGATGCTCCCACTACCTAAATGAATTAAAAGTGTTATTGATAATCTCTGATAACTGATAACTGATAACTGATAACTGATAACTGATAACTGATAACTGTTCACTGATAATTGACAATTGATACTATGAATAAGATAGCAGCAATTACATTCAGACATTGGAAACCTGTAATTTTTTGGAATCTATTGATTTTAGGCTTAACTGGTTATATAGCTACAGTTACACCTCGGGAATGGAATGCTACAGCACAATTAACTGTTCCGGGAACTAGTGGTAATTTAGATGCTAATTTAGGTATCTTAGGTTCTTTGAGGAATAATTCTCCTAATATTCCTGCTGGAAACAGTCAATTGGAAATGCAGCAAAAAATTCTTACTAGCGATACTTTGATGGAGAAAGTATTGAGTATAGACCCAGAAAAAACTAATTTTGGTAGTGTATCTGGTTATAAATCTTTATTCGAGGTTATCGTTGATGAAAATTCACCGATTTTGATTATTAACGTTAGCAGTTCGACTCCAAAGTTAGCAACAATTCGAGCAAATAATCTGATTAATTTGTTTCAAGAAAGATTAAACGAACTCCGCAAACAAAACCGCTCCTCAAAAAGACAGTTTAATGCTGTCGAATTAAAAGATGCTCAAAATAATTTGATTTCCAGACAGCAAGCTTTAGCGCAATTCAAGAGAAAGAATGCACTGGTTGATGCTCCAGAACAAACAAAAGCAGTTGTGACTACGATTGATAGTTTAACTAAAGCTCAATTAGAAGCATCTTCTCAAGCCGAATATAATCAAAACCGTGTCAATACTTTATCAAAACTTTTAGATATGTCCTCTAACCAAGCAATTCGTTCTTTAAGCTTGGGAGAAAATAAAGATTATCAATTTCTTAGAAATCAACTATCAGAACTTCAAGCTAAAATAGCTACAAAACGCACTAAATTTACAGACAATCATCCCGTACTTGAAGAACTCTTACTAGAAGAGAAAGTATTATTAAATCGCATGGGTAGTCAAGTGGAAAAAACTGCCGATGGTACTACTTTTGATACGACTGTAAGTACTGAAGGGAAAGGACGTGCTGGTTTAATCGAAGAATTAGTATTGGCAGAAACTGAAGCATCCGGTCAACAAAAACGCGCTCAATTAATACAAAATCAAATAGATAAGCTCAAAAGTAATTTGGATTCTATTCCCAATCAACAAAAAAGACTATCAGAGCTTCAGCGAAATGTTGATGTTGCTGAAGGGGTTTATAAAGGTCTGGTTGCTCAAGTTCAACAAACTAATATTGACGTTTTTGATGTTTATCCGAATGTAGAAGTATTAGATTCAACTAGAGTCGGTAACAAACCGATTGCTCCTAAGAAGTCTTTAATGATTTTAAATGCTTTACTTGCAGGAATAACTGGCAGCATCGCTTTAATATTACTTTTAGAAAGACGCAATCCATTATTAAGTCCGCAAGATTTGAAGGATATGAAATTCCCGATGGTTGTTTCTATTCCTCAACTCAAAAGTATCCAATTAAAAGCGGAATTAATCTCAGATTCAGAGGACAATCAAGTCAAATTTCAACGTCTTGCTTCAGCCCTGAGTTTACAACCTTTAAGTAACCGTCGTCTATTAATTACCAGCGCAATGGAAAGCGAAGGTAAAACTATAGTTACTTTAGGTTTAGGAAAAGCATTGGTAGATTTAGGTTTCCGAGTTCTGTTAGTCGATGGAGATTTTTTTAGAGCAGAATTAACTCATAATTTGACTTTTACTCAAGAATTAAATACTAAAAATGAAGTTATCTCCATAGCACCTAATCTGGATTTATTACCCACAGCACCACGGAGCGGTAAAATTGTCACAATTGTATCTCAGGGAGGATTTAAACAATCCTTAATAGATGCAGAATCTCAGAATGAGTATGACTATATTTTAGTCGATACTGCTCCAGTCAGCGCTACAACCGCTACCGCTTTGATGAGCGCTCAAATTTCTAATGTATTATTCGTAGTTAAACCGGGTATGAGTTTTAGAAATTCAGTTCGGGATAGTTTACAGCAGTTAATGGAACATCAAGCTCAGATATTAGGGTTGGTTGTTAATGGTGTGGAAGATTCTACGAAACCTTATAAGCATAGATTAAACAAGCAATTAACTACCAATGGTTAAGAGCAGAAATCATAAATATACTTTTAAATTTTGACTGCTCTATTTTCTATGTTCATAACAATTCTACTTCATTTTTTTTATGATTACCCTAGCCTCCTTTTAAGGAGGTTTTTGCTTTATTATAAATAACTTATTTTTTGACTTATAAATATCATGTATAAACCAATAATTTTACTTAGGCTTCATAAAAATTTATTAGTAGTTCAAATAAGCGGAAATATATTCACCGTAGATAATTTATCTTATCAATATAGTGATAATTATATGCAAATTATTATTATCAAAAGGTACTGTTTAAATTACTATGCAAACAATAAACTATCCTCTTGTTAAATATTTAATTATTCTTTACTTTGAACTAAAAAGAGTTTTATTACAGCTAAGATATCCAACTTTAACTATAGCCCCTGGAGTAATTGTAAAAGGGTCATTTGAAATAAGAAACAAGGTTAAAGTCACTATCGGTTCTGGTTCTCGCTTGAATAAGAGGGTGGTTGTTTATGGCAATGGTGAACTAACTATAGGTCAAAATGTGTCTATAAATGGTGCTTGTATTGGTTGTGAAACTTTCATCCAAATCAATGATTATTGTCTTATTTCTGACTGCTTCCTTAGCGATAGCGACTATCATAATTTAGAACCTCATCTACGTCATTCTCCTCCAATTTCTAAGGTTGCTGCACCCATTATACTTAAGCATAATGTTTGGATTGGAGCTAGAGTCACAATTATGAAAGGTGTAACTGTTGGTGAGAATAGCGTTGTTGGTTTGGGTAGTGTCATTCGCAAATCTGTACCGGACAATGTAGTTGTTATTGGTAATCCACAGCAAATTGTCAAACACTTTGAACAGCCAAATTTATCGATTGAAAGTGCAGGACTTTAATTTTTTACGGCAACAATTGCTCAAAATAAAATCAATACAAAAGTTCTACCTCGAAGAGCAAACTAATAAAATATGAATCAAATACTTCAAAATACTAGTAATTTGGCCGCTGTTAAATCTCATAACTTGTATCGTGATTTAACAGCACTTGTTATATCTGCTGTGCCATATTCAACAAATTAGCGTTGCTGATTAAAAGCATGAATAGCCCCAATGCTGGGGGTCACGGGGGCAGGAGATTTAGGGGGAATACTATGAATGAGAAAAATAAATTTGAATAAGTCCTATGAAGATAAGATTTACTTAAGTAAATAAGCCTAAGTAAATAATTGTCTTATGCATAGCTAATGGGTATAGATTAATCCTTACTTTAAGAGCAATGCCAGTATATATGCTTGTGTAGACTTTAACGCTTAAAGGGCTAAAGTTTTTTAAATTATAAGCATTTCACAGTATATATCAGCAAATATAACTATAAATAGTGATAAACTTAGTTAATCGCTCTTTTATAAGCTCAAGCTTGTTATTACACCATATAATGGCTTAATAGAGCGAATTAACTAGATTATTACGTTAGGTAAAAAAGGAGATGTATAAATACTTACTTGACATTCTACTTATTGCTCGTATACTAATATTGGTAATTAAAAATGCCCGCCTATATAAATGTTTATACTGAAGCGGTGCTATTTTCTGTAACTAGATACAAATCTCATTCTTGTTACATCCAAGCTACGTACAAAATAATCTAATTTTACAGGGAATCTACTTTTTAAATTTCGTTTAGTATGAGCAAATATACCAATTCTATTTTCAGGATTGTTATATTTGTGAATAGGACAATGGTCTCGTTCGCAATACACGATAGCGAACCTTAATCGTAAGCGTGTTCTAAACAAAACTGTATACTCTTGTGCTAAGTGTTTTTTCACTTTGAGCGAGTAATATTTAATGCATGTTGCTTGCTAATTTTTATGATCCTTTTTTGTTCGACCTCTATCGATAAAATGTTTATATTTGATGAAAATTGTAGCCCTTTATTTAACTTAAAGGTATGCAATGAAATCGGTGCCCATTTTTTTGTTCCCATCATTTGACTTTGTTTGGCTTAATCAGTAGTCAATTCTATCAGTCAATTATTGCTAATGATATTTGTAAATTTAGGGTTAAAAGCCCTCTAATTCGTCATGCTATTTTTCATCTAAGTATTTGTATAATCAAATATACGTGGTAGTTAAACGTAAAAATATTTCTATTTTTACTATTTCTTAGTAATTTCAGCAAAGTTGTTTAATAAGGATTAAATCTGAGTTTGTATCCGTTAAGATAAACTACTATTTTTTTTGATATTCAATACGTTCCCTATGTCATCACAAAAAATCAGTATCCACACCAACAATCAATCATATTTCTACTTCTTAAACAGATGGCACAAGTCAACTTACTTAATCTGAACGTCCAAAATATCAGAATGTTAGAGCTTATAGAAAAGCTTCAATATGGTGGCGTAGTATTTACCCCAAATATAGACCATATAATGAAGTTGCAGAAAAACTATAATTTTTATCAGATTTATAAAAAAGCTGATTATGTAGTCTGTGACAGCAAAATATTGATGTACGTATCTAAATTTTTAGGTACTCCTATTCAGGAAAAAATATCTGGTTCTGATTTATTTCCGGCTTTTTATCATTATTATAAGCATGATGAAAAAATGAAAATATTTCTATTAGGAGGTTCAGAGGAAACAGTAAATATTGCTCAACATAAAATAAATGCCAAAGTTGGTAGAGATATGGTCGTAGCATCTTATTCACCTCCTTTCGGTTTTGAGCATAACGAGCAAGAATGTCAAAAAATTATCAACCTGATTAATAATTCAGGAGCAACCGTATTAGGAATTGGTGTTGGTGCTCCTAAACAAGAATTATGGCTGCATAGATTTAAGCATGAGCTAAAAAACATCAAAGTTTTCTTAGCTATTGGTGCAACAATTAATTTTGAAGCTGGTTCTGTGAAGCGTTCTCCTAAGTGGATGAGTGAAATCGGATTAGAATGGCTGTTCAGGCTTTCATCTGAACCTCAGCGTCTGTGGAAAAGATATCTAATCGATGACCTACCCTTTTTTTGGTTAGTTTTATTGCAAAAGCTTAGACTATACAAAAATCCTTGGCTGCAAATCGAGACATACCAGACTATTGCAAATTCGTCTGAACTCAAGAAAAGCACAACTGATTTTTTATATTCAAAGAAAAAATTAGTAAATAATCAATCAAAGTCTTCATAATACTAATAAGATTTGATGCTGCTAAATCACATAATCTATACAGGGATTTAACAGCATCAATCGGCGGCTAAATTACTTCACTTATCTCCTGTGCAATATTCAAAGGACGTAATGGCTTTGTAAATATCGCCGCAACATCTAAATTTGCAAAGCTTTCTGCGACAGAAGATTTACTTTTAGCAGTCATTAAAATTACAGGTATTTTATTAGTTTTTGAGTCACTTTTTAATTTTTGTAGAGTAATTTTTCCATCCATATCCGGCATCATTAAATCTAATAGAATCACATCGGGTTGCTCGGTCGCTGCAATTTGAATTGCTTCTTTCCCAGAGTTACTATTAAGCACTTTCCAACTAGTCTGCATTTCTAAACCTAGTTGAATTAATGCTCTAATATCTTCTTCGTCATCGACAATTAAAATTGATTTAGTCATATATCAGTTACCAATTACCAATTACCAAGTACCAATTACCAATTCTCAATAGGTAAATGAATATAAAAAGTACTTCCTTTACCTAAAATACTTTCGACCCAAATTTGTCCTTTGTGTTGTTCGATGATGCTGCGACAAATAGGAAGCCCTAGACCGGTACCTCCTTTACTACGTGAGTCGGAAGCATCTACCTGTTGAAAACGTTCAAAGATTAATTGTTGTTTGTCGGGGGGAATTCCTCTTCCTTGGTCTTGAATTTCTATTTGCAGATAATTTGAGTTTACCATGCTGCGTAACTCGACTGTTTGTCCTGGTTGTGAAAATTTTATTGCGTTACTTAGTAAATTGGTTAAAGCTTGTAAAATACGGTCTGAATCTGCAAGGATTTCGATTGATGCTGGTTTAACATTTAAATGAATTTGGGCTGAGTATGCCATTGATTGCATTGTCTGGGCTGCTTGAATTATCAATTCGGCTGCGTTACATTTTGATGGCTGCATGGTAATTTTTCCCGATTTAATTCGCTCTAAATCGAGGATGTCATTTACCAAACGAATCAGACGCTCGGTGTTATTGATGGCAATATTAATAATTTGCTTTCCTTTATCAGTTAAGGTTCCTAATTGTTGAGTATTTAATAAATCTAAGGCACCAATAATTGAATTCATTGGTGTGCGTAATTCGTGACTTACTAACGAAATAAATTCATCTTCTAAACGCTTGCGTTCGGTGATATCATTAATAATATTTAAAGTACAGGTAACACCATTCAGTTCTATTAATTCAATGGAAAGTAAAACTATTTTTATTTCGCCTTGCTTGGTACGAAGTTTACATTCTTGATTGTGTAATGAACCATTTTTTAAATTTTTTTTCAATGCGGAATCATAGACTTGTGGGTTTACCCAAATATTTAAATTAGCAGTCAATTCTCCAATAATTTCTGGTTGAGAATAACCGCTCATTTCTAAGAAACTACGGTTGATGTCAATGAAACGATTCTCGGCAAGTGTAGTAATTGTAATTGGATTGGGACTCGAACGAAATGCTTTAGCAAACTTTTCTTCTGCTGCTGTTCTTTCAGAAATTTCTTGCTGTAGCTGTGTATTTTTTGTTTGAAGTTGCTGTTGGAGTCTTCTAATTGTTAAATGCGTTTGTATCCGGGCTAATACTTCTTCTACCTGTACGGGCTTGGTAATATAGTCTACACCCCCAACTTCAAATGCTTTAACTTTATCTAATACATCTCCTAAAGCACTGATAAAAATTACGGGAATATCGCGGGTCAATTCATCTGTTTTCAAATGCTGAC
Organism: Calothrix parasitica NIES-267; assembly: GCF_002368095.1. Taxonomy (GTDB): domain Bacteria; phylum Cyanobacteriota; class Cyanobacteriia; order Cyanobacteriales; family Nostocaceae; genus Rivularia; species Rivularia parasitica. The sequence goes on from NZ_AP018227.1 coordinate 4,818,990, forward strand.
AAACTTCATAACCGCTCATTTCTGGCATTTTGATATCTAGCAAAATTAAATCTGGAGGTGCAGCTTTTGCACCACGTAAACCTGTAGAAGCTTTGGTTACGCTGCGAACTTTATACCCTTTGTCTTTGAGTATTTGAGAAAGTAACGTTAAGTTCTCTGGGGTATCATCAATGACTAAAATGTCTGCTAGTGGTTTATTATTTGCAGATGCAAGCATTTTCATTCCTCCCTACTTAATGCAATAATCGCATCAAAATCATACTTCTGAGTTAATTTTGTAATTTCTTCAGTTAACAATTGATTTTGATTGGGAATTTGTTCAATTAGTTTAAAAATTGTATCTGCATCAACTTCGATTGCTGCTTGGTTTAAGCTAGCAATCCATTCGCTAGACATGATTTTAAGGTTTTGTCTTGTAATTTCTTGTGTAATTTCTTCTGTTAAATTTTTTTGCTGTAAATCTGCTAATAAATCCACTGCTGATGTTTGAACTGTACAATCTGAAAATTGAGTAGATTCTAATAATTTGACTATGATACTAAAGTTGAAAATACTACCTTTTCCTAAAATACTCTTGACTTCTAAATTTCCTCCCATCAACTGTACAAATTCATGACTAATAGCTAATCCTAAACCAGTTCCATTTTCAGTTTTATAACTGTTGGTTTGAACAAAGGCTTGGAATAATTTGTCTATATCTTCTGAAGCTATACCGCATCCGGTGTCTTTTAATTGGAAGGAGAGAGAGAGGAAAGAGGGGGAAGAAAGGGAAGAGGGGGAAAACTGTTCCCTTTCAATTGATAAAGTAATTTTTCCTTTTTTAGTAAATTTGATAGCGTTACTGAGGAGATTTGATAAAACCTGTCTGAGTTTGGTTTCGTCACCGGAAATATATTGTGGTAAATCGGGATTTAGCTCAAATTGAAGTGATAAGTTTTTTGCATCTGCTTGTGGTTTAAAAGTTGACCACAAATTTTGTAATAAACTATGAAAATTGAAGGTAATTGAGTTTAATCGAGTTTGTCCGGCTTCAATTTTAGCCATTTCTAGAACGTCATTAACTAAATTTAAAAGAGACTTTCCACTACGGTTAATAATTTTTAGATGCTCTTGTTGTTGAGTATTTACAGCAAAACTTTGTTGCATTAATCGAGAAAAGCCAATAATTGCATTTAATGGAGTTCGCAATTGATGGCTCATATTTGCTAAAAATGTGCTTTTAGTGTGGTTAGCAGCTTCCGCTTGATTTTTTGCTATTTGCAAGAGCTTGGTGTTTTCTCTTTCTTGTTCTAAAAGTCTTGCTTGGGCTAATGCAATTCCTACCTGTGCTGCTACTGCTTCTAAAAGTTCTATTTCGTCTTTTGTCCAATCACGAATGCGATTACATTGGTGCAAAACTATGATTCCATTTGCTTTTCCTTGATAAGATGTCCTTACTGCTAATAATGATTTTACTTGCCATTGGTTGCAAATATTTAACACCGGCTGTAATGACGGTATTTTTTTTACATCTGATGCTGCAAAAGCTGCATCTTGATTTAAAATTTTCTGACCATTAAGCTTACCATCAAGTGGAATATTAATTCCCATCATCGAGCCATAATCTGGGTGACGATATTCAGCCACTAAAGGTATTTCCGGTTGTGGAGAACTAGTATAGCTATGGATATGACAGCGACTAACACCAAATATTTTACCAAGTTGATTAACTGTGGTTTGAAAAATCTGCTGACTATCTAAACTATTACGAATTTTTTGAGTAATTTGTTGTAATAAAGTATCTCGTTCAAGTTGTTTTAATAAAGCTTTTTCTAAATTTATTCTTTCTAATTCCGCTCCGGTTCTAGCTGCAAAAATTTTTAAAATTGACTGTTGTGTTTCGATATCTTCTGGTAATGGTTTATCATCGACAGCAGCTATTAAACCGATAATTTTTCCACTTTTATCTAATAAAGGAATACCAATATAGCTTTCAGCTTGCAATAACTTTAAAGTGGTGTCTCGTGGAAACAAACTTTGCACGGAATGGGAATAACTGAGCATTTTCCCCAACATTAATTTTTCGCAAGGATTATTAATTAAAGAATAGTCGAAGTTTTCGCCAAATCCTTGTCCATTCCAAAATGCTAGGGTGCGTACTTTATCTTTAGATTCGCAGAGTAAACCAGCTATCAAAACATAACGTATCTTTAGAAGAGTAGCTAAAGAACGAACGCAGGAATGAAAAAACTCGCTACCAACTTGTGTAGTAGTTCCTTCTACAATTAACTGTAGTGTTTCTTCTCTTCGCTGACTTTCTGTAACATCTCGGAAGTTCCATATTCTACCGTAATATTCTCCGCTACCCGATTGGATTGGACTAGAATAACGTTCAAAAATTCTCCCATCTTTAAAAGAAATTTTATCTATACTAGTTTCTTGAGGATGTGCGTAGAGATAATTGACTTTTTCAAGAAACGATTCAGGATATAACAGTTTAGTTAAGACATAATCTAGCAATCTTTTTGAACTAGCTTCGCTAATAATTTCATCTGGTATTTGCCATAATTCACAAAAGTGTTGATTAAAGGAAACTATCTTCCGATTTTCATCTACAACCAAGATACCATCAAGCACCGCATCTTGTTGCGCTTTTAATAATGCATTGTTGCGGTTTAAAAGGTTATGCAGATTATGTTCTTGATTTGGTGTTGGTTGATTATCAGTCATTTAGCTTTTAATTGATAATTAGTAATTGATAATTGTTTATTGAAGATTGAAGATTGATGACTGATATAACGAATGTATGGTTTTTCCGTCGCTGGGGTATTCTGCTATTGTGCAATTACAAGTTACTTGAAATCGTTTTTCATCGGATGTTGTAAATATCTGCTGTCGGAGAATAGCGAGGATTTCAGTCAGTCGTTCTTTTGCTTGTGTTTTGTTTAGTCCAGCCATTCCTATAATAAATTCTCCATTTCCCCAATATCCTAATACTTCCCGACTGCGAAATACTTTTTGTATCAAACTTCCCCATTTTCGCAATACTTGATAGCCTATATTATGACCGTAATTAAAATTAATTTTCTTGAATTCTGCTACTGCTAAAATGGCCAGACAAACTGGAGGATTATTTTCTTGATGATTATTTTCTTGATTTTGATTCTTACTTTGAGTTAATAAACTATCTAATTGTTTTTTTGATTCTATATAGTTATTAATTCCTGTCTGCGAGTCTTTAGTTGATATGGTTTTTAGTAAACGATTTCTTTCCAAACGGTTATTAATTCGAGTTAATAATTCTGCTCCCACTACAGGTTTTGTTAAATAGTCATCAGCCCCAGCAGCAAATACTTTTTCGATTGTTTCTTCGTCTCGGTGGGAAGTTAGAAATAATATCGGTAAACTTTGCCATTTTTGCTCGGTACGAACCGCTTGACAAAGTTCGATACCACTAATTTCTGGCATTTCTACGTCTAAAATTAGTAAATCTGGTTCTACCGACTCTAATACTTCCCAAAATCTCTGAGAATTTTCTAAACTCGTGAATTTAATTCCCCAAGGTTTTAGTAACGGACGCAAAGTTGATATAAATATCGGGTCATCATCCACTACTAATATTTTTGTCGTAAAATTACGATGGCGCTCTAATAGTTGTTGGCTTAAGTCCCATATTTGGGTTACGGTTGGTCGAGCTAAAAATCCGCATCCACCATTTTGCGCTACTTTCACCCGGTAATCTAATTTATCAAATTCTGCAATAACTATTACGGGTATTGTAGGGGTACGGGAAGAATAATTATTGATAAATGCTAAATCTTCGGATTTGATTTGTTCATCTATACTCAATACAATTAAATCCGGTGAATGATTTTGTAACCAATTTTCAGCTAACTGAATATTTTTTACCCCGTACCAATTCATTCCTTGAGTTGATGCAAATTGCTGTAATTCCGTAACTAGTTGCAAATTAGAATCAATAATTAATAATCTTGCTGTATCCTTTGTAGATTCACCATCACCTACAGATAAAGCTAACAGCTCGTCTAATTCTTGCACCAAAGACGGTAACTTGCTGCGACTCAAAATATTCTCTATATCTTGTGTTAGTAATTCCTCAATTTCCCTTGCTAATTGAGTTCCAGTGTCTCGTCCGAACATTCCCAAAACCCCAGCAAGTTTATGAGCTTCTTTAGAAGCTGACTTTTGCAATTCTTCAGTCAACTTTCCCGCTTGAAATGCGGTAGCTGCTGTTTGCAAAACCGTCATTCTTTGAATCATTGCATCTTGATATTGCAGCCACATTTTCTCAACAGCATCGCTATACTGTTGCGTGACTGAACCAGTTACTTGAGGCTGAGATTTAGCACCAATTTCAGGATTGAGTCGGTATCCCAAACCATAAACATTCTCAATCCAATCAACAGCACCCACCTTTTTCAATTTTTGTCGTAACCCTTTAATATGAGCCTTAACGCTTTCTTCTAAAGGTGGGTCGTCAAAATTCCAAAGATGGTCAACAATTTGAGTACGACTATAAACCCGCGATGGATTTCGTAAAAATAATTCTAATAAATTATATTCTTTTGGTGTTAATTTTAACTGCTGATTACCGTATGCTACCTGAGCCGTACCGGTGTCTAAAGATAATTGACCTACAGACAGAATAGCTGTCGGTGCAACCTCTCCGCGACGCAACAAAGCCCGAACCCTTGCCTGAAATTCCCCCAAATCTAGAGGTTTGCTCAAGTAATCATCAGCACCAGCATCCAAACCGCTAATCCGGTCGGCTATTGCATTTTTTGCAGTCATCAGCAAAATAGGTGTAGAACAACCTTGCTTCCGCAATCGCTCGCATAAGGTAATCCCGTCAAGTAGCGGTAATCCCACATCCATTATTAGAAGTTCATAATTACCGTTACGAGCATATTCCCAACCGCTCTCACCATCATGAACCGCATCTACAATATAATGTTGATGAGTTAAAGACTTGACCAACATATCTGATAAAATTTCATCATCTTCTAAAAGTAGAATACGCATTTTTCAATCTTATCCAAAATTAAACTAAGTTAATTAAAATCAAATTCAAATTTCAAATTTCAACTTCACTTCTCACTAGTTTATAAAAAGGAAAACCATGAAGAGACGGATATAGAACGTCTCTATGGTTATAGCAAGAGCATATTATTCAGTTACATTAGCAAGCAATCGAGAAGAAATAGGGAAGATTAATAATCCATACTCGACCGGTGAACAACTGATAACTGATAACTGATAACTGATAACTGATAACTGATAACTGATAACTGATAACTGATAACTGATAACTGATAACTGCTCACTGCTCGCTGATTTCAAGGATTGCATCAAAATCATACTCTAGCGTTAACTTTCTCAATTTCTTGGTTAAAGTTTGATATTGTTTTGGAATCTGCTCGATTATCTGTAACACTAAATCTGCATCTACCTCTAATGCTGCTTGATGTAATGCAGCTACCCATTGTGCGGACATAATATCAAGTTCTTGTCGAGTTATATTGATACTGATATTTTCTAGTAAATTACGACTCTTTTCTAATTTATCTTCTTCGTAAATATACTGCACGCCTAAATATTGATTTATCTTCTCGAAAATAACTTCTTCCTTGAAAGGTTTGCGAACCAAATCATCACAACCAGCAGCAAAAATATCCGATTCTTGTTCCTCAAAAGCGCTTGCAGTCAAGGCAATAATTAGCGTCTGCTGCTTTTTAGATTTAGCTTTAATCTTTCTTGTCGCTTCATAACCATCCATCACAGCCATCCGCATATCCATCCAAATTAAATGCGGTTGCCATTTCTCCCATGTGGCGATCGCCTCTTTTCCATTTGCAGCGGTTTGAGTATCAAAACCTACAGTGTTTAGCAATTTCTTTAATAAATCCCGATTTTCAAAACGGTCATCTACTACGAGAATCCGATAATTAGGTTGAGAAGGAGCTATTTTCAGTACTCGCTTTTTAGGTGAACATATTTCTTTTGGTGAGGAAGGTAAAGTGACTCGAATATCAAAACTAAAACTCGAACCTTCTCCCAAAACGCTAGTAGGATAAATATCACCCCCCATAAGTCGGACAAATTGACGGCTAATAGCAAGTCCCAAACCAGTACCAACCCTAGCTTTAACTCCGCTAACAGTTTGTACAAATGGGTCAAAAATTTTATCTATTTCATCATTAGCGATACCCTTCCCTGTATCTTTGACCTCGAAGTAGATTGGAATAGAGGGGGGAGATGTGGGAGAGGGGGAAGAGGGGGTAGAATTTGATAATTTTTGACCGTTCACTGTCAAAACCACTCCCCCTTTTTCGGTAAATTTAATTGCATTACTTAGTAAATTAATTAAGACTTGACGGAGTTTTCCTTCATCAGTGATGATGCAGATTGGTAAATTTGGCTCTAAAAAAAACTTTAAGAATAATCCTTTTGCAGTTGCTCGGAGTTGAAACATTTCTTGGAGAGTTTGCAACAAAATATGTAGATTAAAAGATTCTGTATGCAAATAGCTGCGTCCCGCTTCAATTTTTGACATATCTAATACATCATTAATTAAAGACAGTAAATGTTCGCCACTCCGGTTAATTGTTGCTAAAGATTCCTGCTGTTCTGAAGATAGCAGTTTATCTCGTTTCATCAACTGTGCAAAGCCTAAAATTGCATTCAAAGGAGTGCGTAATTCATGACTCATATTTGCTAGAAATTCGCTTTTAGAATGATTGGCAGATTCCGCTTCTTTTGCTTTAATTTCTAACTGATGGCTATAGCTTTCCGACTGTTTGCGATAAACACTTAATTTTAAAGATAGCCAGTAAACTCCTATCAATAAAACGCTTACCGACACCAAGCCAATTAACACAACTGTATTAGATAATTGACGCGCTGGAGCAAATGCCTCTTCCTGATTTATTTCTACTAATAAAGCAAGTTCTTGGTCATCCAACCAGCGATATTCTCCCAGTACCATAATTCCTTCGGGATTGAGATATTCGCCGCTATCGCTAATCCCTTTCATAGCCTCCTCAATACCTTGAGAATTCACATCTTGAGTTGGATTTTGGCTTTTATTTTCTGCTTCTGTAATAAATGTTTTTTTACCACTTCTTAAGTCACCAATTAAATAGGTTTTACCACTCTCACCCAACCCCGAACTATCTCTAACAATTTTATCTATTTGCACCAAATTGAGTTGTGCGACAACAATTCCCTGACGTTCTCCTGCTTGATTGCGTAGAGTTTTAGCTAAAGTAACTGCGGGCTTACCTGTATCTGGTGAAGAATAGAAAACCGGAGCAGAATTTTTTCCACTGCCAAACTTTTCAACTGAGGTAAAATTAGCAGATATCTCATATTGACCTTCACGACTTTTGTTAGTTGAAAGGATTACTTTATTACTACGGTTAATAATATAAATTTCCTTAAAACTAGGCTTAACAGCCTTTATATTCTGCAAATAATTAGTGAGAGCCGATACAGCTTGTTTATATTCAGATTCAGAGATATTAGAGTTTAGAATTGAATGAAACTTTCCTTTGACATCAGGAAAATTGAGAATAAAACTAAAATCTTCCAATTGAGTTTTAAACCAACGAATAATTTCTTGTTGTTTAAGACTTGCTGCAACATCAAGACGTTCAAAAGCTTCATTTTTCAAAGCATCTCGCGCTTTAATAAACGTCACCCCTCCCACTACACCCACAGTAACAAGGGATAGCAATAAAAAAGAACCAGCTATTTTAGTTGTTAAATGTTGCTTCCAGAATTTCATTTTAAGGAATTAGGGAGTAGGGAATAGGGAATAGGGAAGAAATAATTTAAAACTTTGACCTTTAGCCTTTAACCTTTGACCTTTAAGTTATTCTTTCTCCCATTGTTCATAAATCAATTTAATCTCTTGAATTGCTTCGTCTGCTACTTTTTCTGGTGAAATTCTATCTACAATGACTTTATTCAGAGCTTTACCCCAGACATTTTTATCTAAAACCCGACTATAAGCAGGACTTTGAGAATTATAAAAATAACGAGTATTACCTTCTCTAAAAGTTTTGGTCACTCTCGAGATGTGGGGGTCATCTGGATTTGTCCAAAAAGAATCTTCCCAAGCTGGTTCTAATACTGGTGAATTTCTTCCTCCTGCTGTTGTCAGATAATCTTTCATTACTTGTGTATCTACTAAATACTTCAAGAATTCTTTAGCCAATTTCTGATTTTTTGATTCGGATAGTATTGCTGCTTGCTCGGCCATTGTTAAATGTCGCATTGGCTGACCGCTGGGTTTATTCGGAAATTCTATTGTCCCTAAATTATTATTATAAATATCTGCATCTTCACGCACCGCTACAGGAATTGAAAGAGTCGCATTAGGAGTCATTACTATTTCCCGATTCAAGATGCTACGATTATTGTCTGGATTTAACCACTTTAGAGCAGTAGGTGGAATATAACCTTGCTCGTAAAATTGTTGATACCAAGTTAATACTTTAATAATCCCTTGACGTACTTTCGGTTCATCTATTAATAGTTTTCCTTGAGAATTTATAATCCCAACATCGTAAGCTTCTAAAATTTGCTCAAATAGGTAATAAGTGTCGCCAGCTTCTGGTGAAAGAGTTAGACCTAAAGCATATATTTTTGATTGATTATTTGATTGCTTATTTTGCTGATTCTTGTTTCGCAAATCATCCTGAACCTGTTTCCAAAAATTCCAAAAAGCATCCCAACTTGATGGTATATCTTGTTCGCTACGACCTACTTCTGCTAATAAATCTCGCCAGTATTGGATATGCATCGTTCCCTGATGAATCGGAATCGCATAATAACTCCGTTTTTTCTCAATATTGTTGTAAAAATTAACAGTTTGTAAAACGGCTTCTGGATATTTATTTTTAACTGAATTAACAATATCTGAGACATCAACCAATTTATTATCCCAAGCCAGTCGAGAATTTGGCGACCTTTCAGCCTTAAAACTCATGATTACATCGGGGGGATTCCCAGCTTTCATCGACCGACGAATTTTGTCTCCTAGAGAATCAGTACTATAAAAGACCAAATTGATTTTTTTACTAGTTTTATTTTCCCAATTATCGACGAGTTGACGTAGTGCTTCGTCTTCTTCGGGGTTAAAGCCTTTATCCCACCAAATATTTAAGCTGTTTTGAGTTGTTGAAGAATCAACAACCAAAGATGTTTGTGTAGTTTTAGTATTACTACAGGCAATTATTGTCAAAGAAGCTGCAAGAACTAATGAAATGAATTGAATAAATCGTTTTTGATAGAGTTTACGTGGTTTTATATGCGTTTGCAACTGAAAAATTCTAGCCATTATAGTCTGTATTATATTTTTAAAGTTCTGATGTAATCATTCAAAGCAAATAAATGATTTACGCAATTTTACAAAAAATGACGTTTGAGCCAAAGTAACCATAAAAAACCCCATATTATTTAGAGCTATATCTAAACAATTACTTTACAGCGAATCTTTTTGATTATTCACTCTCTTCAATATTTCTTTTCGATTACATCGGGGGGATTCCCCCTCTAATAAAACAAGTAATCTTCCACGGGGAACGAAGTAGTTAGCGAATCGCAACCAGATACATATTTCTTTCCCAAGCACATATTTTTTTGTCTAACGAGCGCATAAAATGAATTGTTGCAAACTTAGATATTTGGCGATCGCTCGTTATTTACGAGATTTACAGCCAAATGCACATTGGGGTGCGACAAATGAAAAAATCTACAGTGAAGGATTATGGTGATTGAAGCTGCGGTGGGTGAAACTGCCGGTATCGAACAAAATCTCAAACAATTTCTCTTAGTACTGTCAGTATCTTTGAGTGTGGCGACTTTACCGCAAGTTTTTAGCTGGTTTCGCCAAATCCCTTATACTTTATTGTTGGTAATTGCGGGTTTAGGTTTAGCGTTCGTAGATGTTCGCTTAGTAAATCTGTCTCCCGAACTAATCCTAGCGATTTTTCTACCTCCTTTATTATTTGAAGCCGCTTGGAACTTAAAGTGGTCGAATTTAAAGCGAGATTTCTTCCCGATTACTCTTTATGCTGTTGTCGGAGTTGTAATTTCCATCGTGGGTATAGCGCTTGGTTTAAATCAAGTTGCTGGATTACCTTTAACTACAGCTTTACTAATTGGTGCGAGTCTTTCAGCTACCGACCCGGTTTCGGTTACTGCTTTATTTCGCGAATTGGGGGTTGACAAACGTCTGACCACCTTGATGGAAGGAGAAAGCTTATTTAATGACGGGATGGCTGTTGTTGCTTTTAGTTTCTTGGTAGCGCTTCCATTGGGGACGGCGAAACTAGGAGTTCAAGAAGTTGTCTTAGAATTAATTAGCGTTATTGGTATCGGTCTTGCAATTGGTGGTTTAATTGGCTTTGGTATTTCCTATCTAACTCAAAGATTTGACTTACCGTTGGTAGAACAATCCTTAACATTAGTATCAGCTTACGGAACCTATATTATTGCGGAAGAATTCGGCGGTTCTGGTGTAATTGGTGTTGTTACCTGCGGTTTAATTTTAGGAAACTTTGGTTCTCGAATCGGGATGAATCCCCGCACCAGGGTAATTGTAAGTGAATTTTGGGAATTTGTTGCTTTCTTTGTTAACTCAATTGTTTTTTTATTGATAGGCGACCAAATTAGATTTTCTAAGCTTGCAGACAACCTATTAGTTATTGGTATAACCATCGTCGGAATGGTTTTATCAAGACTAGTTTCAGTTTACGCTTTAGGATTTTTCAGTAATACCGTAGCCAAATCGGAAATTAGTTTACCGCAACAAACAATACTGTGGTGGGGAGGTTTGCGCGGTTCGGTTTCTATTGCTTTAGCGTTGAGCGTACCAACTGTATTAGGAAACGAAAGAGAAGACCTAATTTCTACAGTATTCGGAGTTGTTTTATTCACTTTATTAGTACAAGGATTAACCACAAAACCTTTACTGAAAAAACTGAATTTATTAGGCGACCAACCATTAAAACAAGAATACATGAAATTAGTAGCCCATGAAAATGCATTGCGACGAGTTCTTACATACTTAGAAGAAGTAGACGATGAACGTCCCAGGGTCGATCCAGAATTTTGTCGCTACCAAGAAGCATTAATAAAAGGAGAGCTAAAAAACATAGAAGAAAAGATTGATACATTACAGGATGAGTATCCCAACTTAACGGAATTTGCAAGGCAACAATTGCAAAACGAATTACTCGCAGTAGAAGCCGATACTTACGCCGAATTTGTGCGTAATGGTCGATTAAATAACGAACTTGCGCCGTTGTTACAGGAAGTTTTAGAAGAGGATTAGTTAATTTGAAATAACTGGTTCCTAGTCTCCGACTGGGAACCCATATCAAGAGGCTCTGCCTCAATATATTATCAGAGGCAGAGCCACTTGATATGCATTACAAGGTAGAACCTTGTAACGAGAATTAAAACAAATTGGTGCGTGACGGTAAAGTCAATTTATTCTGTCAATTTTTAAATGTATCGTAACCGTCACACACCCTACAATATTTCTAATTTTTGTAGGGATAAACTGATAATAAATAAATTAATAAGTAATGAAATATGCTTTAGTATTTTCTGTATTTGGATTTTTATTAATTATTTTTAGCTTTTATAAGTTTATTTTGATATTGAATTTAATTATCTTCTGGAGCGGAATCAGTTTTATAACATTAGGAATAGCTTACGCTGGTTTAGATTATAAAGTATTTGGAAAGCAAAAAAATGGAAAAATAAATAAATGGTCTTTAATTTTAATGCTGCCTTATCTATTGTTAACTTGGGCAGTTTGGCATATTCAAAGAATAATCAGTCAAGAAGATTGTTGCAATCAAATTGTTCCAGGAATTTGGCTGGGACGAAGACCATATATTAATGAATTACCAAACAACATTAGCTTAATTGTTGATTTAACTGCTGAATTTTCAGAACCATCTAATGTGATTTCAGGAAAAACTTACATTTGCGTTCCTACCTTAGATACTTATGTACCGAACAAACGTGTATTTAATGAATTGATTCAAAAAATTGCCGCTTGGGAAGGAAATGTTTATATTCACTGCGCTCTAGGACACGGACGCTCTGCAACAGTCGCTGCTGGGGTTTTGATTGTAAAAGGATTTGTCAATAATTTAGAAGAAGCAGAGAAATTATTAAAGACAGCACGTCCTAAAATTAAATTCAGTCAAGCTCAAAGAGAATTGTTAAAGAATTTTAGTTCGTAGGGTGTTGTGACCGTCTTTGTAACGCACCATTTTATTAACATTCCAATTCTTATTTTTTCAGTAATAAGACTTAAGCAATTAATTAAATAAGCTATTAAAATAAAACACTAAAATACAAAATTTATTTTTAACAGCATGAAACTAGAACAAATATTTCAAAATAAAACCTTTATAACAATGGCTGTTGTATTGTCTGCTCTTTGTGTAGGATGTGTTCCTAATATAAATTTTTCAGCAGAGCAAAAATTCAAGAAAACTACTACTAAATATGTAGAAACAAGCTCCAAACAACTCAAAAACTCTCAATTACAAACAGTTTTAGATGAAGCAGTTGAAGACCTGGATATTCCGGGAGTTGTAATGTATATTTCGGGACCTCAAGGAACTTGGATTGGTGCATCTGGTTATAGCGATTTAGATTCCGAAATACTGATGAAACCTGACGATAAATTAGCTTTAGCAAGTGCGAGTAAAACCTTTGTAGGAGTTGTAATTCTAAAATTAGTAGAACAAGGTCAGTTAAATTTAGATGAATCGATAAACAACTATTTGCCAAAAGATATTAGTAGAAAAATTCGTTACAGTGATGAAATTACTGTTCGTCAACTCCTGAATCATTCCAGCGGTATTATTGATTATTTAGATGATAATTTTACAGAAATAACAGAGGGTAGAAGTCGTTCTCAACCTTGGAAAGCAAGAGAGGTAATTAAGTTAATTTATGGTGAACCGCAAGCTAAACCAGGAAAAAAGCACGATTATAGCAATAGCAATTATATACTTCTGGAATTAATTGTAGAGGAGACAACGGGGAAATCTCTTGCTGAAACTATGCGCGATAAAATTTTAAATCCGATAGGTTTAGAAAATACATTTACTGAGTTAAGAGAAAGGAATAATACATCGATTGTGACTGGTTATAGCGATATAAATGAAGATGGGGTGCTTAAAAGTCACAAAGCATTAAATGAAGGAAATGGGTTGGGAGATGGTGGATTAATTTCTAATGCAATGGATACTGCTAAATTCATAGATGTATTAGTTGCAAAAAAAATTTACTTTCTCCTCAAATACTCAATGAAATGCTAACTTTTATTCCCACCGGTGAAGGTGATGAATATGGTTTGGGAATAGCACGTTTTCAGACACCTTTTGGAGAAGCAATCGGTCACGATGGTAATTCCTATGGTTTTGTCTCGTTGATGTTACATTACCCGGATAACAATATCACAGCAGTTGTTTTAGTTAATAAAGATGGAGATTTCACTCAAGAAATACTCAATAAGGGTTTAAAAGCTTATACACAAAGTTAAAATATCACTACAATCAGCATCTACCACTTTATTTTCCCATAATGCCAGAATTCATCGGACAACTCCCCATCTCGGAACCTGCTTGGAATCCCATCGCTTCAATCCAAAGCTTCCAACGCTACGACAAAGGAATAAATTTCGATTGCGGTAATAACTCTCTTCTAATTCTCAGCATCCTTGCTAATAATTTAATTCGAGTTAGATTTTCACCTACTGGAGAGTTAACACCGAGACGTTCTTGGAATGTCAATTTACCCGATGAACAATGGAATGCTGTTAATTTCGATATTCAGGAAACTGACGAACAAATAATTATCGAAACCGAAAAAATCAAGGTTTGCGTTCAAAGAAATCCCTGTCAGATAAAGTGTTTTGATAAAGCTGGGAACCCTTTCGCTCACGATACTGATTTAGGAATTGCTTCAAGAAAAGATGAAATTGCAAATTGGAAAGAAATTAATCCCCAAGAAAAATTCTACGGTTTTGGAGAGCGTTCGGGATTATTGAATCAACGGGGTAAAATTTTAACTAATTGGACGACGGATAGTTTGGATTACACGATGCTGACGGATGAAATGTACCAAGCGATTCCGTTTTTTATGTCTTTACGTCCGAATGTCGGTTATGGTTTGTTTTTCAATACTACTTTTTGGAGTCAGTTTGATATTGGTGCTAGCGAAACAAATACTTTGCAGTTAAAAACCAAAGATAGCCAACTCGATTACTATATTATTTACGGCCCCGAACCCGCAGCAATTCTCGAAACCTACACTCAACTTACCGGAAGAATGCCGCTACCACCGCGTTGGGCTTTGGGTTATCATCAATGTCGTTGGAGTTATAACTCGGAAGCGGAAGTAAGAGAATTAGTTAAACAATTTCGCGATCGCAAAATTCCCTGTGATGTGGTTCACCTGGATATCGACTATATGCAGGGTTTTCGAGTATTCACTTGGAACAAACAGCGGTTCCCCAGTCCCAAAATGTTGGTAGAAGATTTATCTCAACAGGGAATCAAAGTAGTTAATATTATTGACCCTGGAGTCAAATTCGACCCAGAAGCAAATTATCAAGTTTGCGATGAAGGTTTAGCAAAAGATTATTTCATTCGTAGGGAGAATGGTAAAGTATTTCACGGTTATGTATGGCCAGATAGAGCAGTTTTTCCGGATTTTATGCGTCCCGAGGTGCGGGAATGGTGGGGAAATTTACAGCGTAATCTGACCAATGTGGGTGTGGCTGGTATTTGGAACGATATGAACGAACCAGCTTTAAATAATCAGCCTTTTGGAGATTTGGAAGGAGTTAAAATTACTTTTCCGATGAATGGTTCATCTGGTAGTGGGGAAGATAAAACGACTTGGAAGGAAACCCATAATTTGTACGGGATGAATATGGCTCGTGCTTCCTTTGAAGGATTACAAAAATTGCGTCCCGC
Source organism: Calothrix parasitica NIES-267 (assembly GCF_002368095.1). Classification (GTDB taxonomy): domain Bacteria; phylum Cyanobacteriota; class Cyanobacteriia; order Cyanobacteriales; family Nostocaceae; genus Rivularia; species Rivularia parasitica. Next base: position 4,834,007 of record NZ_AP018227.1, read on the forward strand.
TAAACGTTCTTTCGTGTTGACTCGTTCGGGTTTTGCAGGAGTGCAGAGTTATTCAGCGGTTTGGACTGGTGACAATCATTCCAAGTGGGAATATTTGGAAATGTCTTTACCGATGCTGTGCAATTTGGGTTTATCGGGTGTGGCTTTTGTGGGTGCGGATATTGGTGGTTTCGCAGGAAATGCAACTCCAGAATTATTCGCTCGCTGGATGCAGATGGGAATGCTGTATCCCTTAATGCGCGGTCATTCGATGATTGGAACTAAGCCTCACGAACCTTGGGAATTTGGTCAAGAAGTGGAAGATATTTGTCGTAAATATGTTGAATTGCGATATCAATTATTAGCTTATTTCTATACTTTATTTTGGCAAGCAGCGAGTAAAGGAGAACCAATTTTACGTCCTTTAATTTATCATTACCCCAATGATGAAAAAACCTATGAAATATACGACCAGGTATTAATAGGTGATTCAATCATGGCAGCACCGATTTATCGTCCGGGGGTAGAAAATCGCATGGTTTATCTACCGGAAGGAACTTGGTATAACTGGTGGAATAGAAATCAAATTCAAGGTTCGCAACATATTCTAATTGATGCACCTCTAGAAAAAATGCCTTTATTTATCAAAGCAGGTGCAATTATTCCTTTGGTTTCAGCAATGCAATATGCGGAGGAATTACCAGTAAATGAAATGCGATTATTAGTTGCACCGGGTAAAGGAGAATTTACGCTGTATGAAGACGACGGAAATACATTTGCATATCGCGACGGTGCTAGTTGTACTACAGAATATAGAGTTGATTTAGAAGGTAATCAAGTAGTAGTTGAAATTGAAGAAAGAAAAGGAAAATTAGCTCCGAGCGAGCGAAAAGTAATTGTAGAAGTAATAGGAAAGGCAGAGCAAGAGTTTATGGATGATGGAAAAACAAGAAGATTGGTTTTTGAATAAGAAATTAAATGTAGAGACGGGGTGCAGTGCTACGTCTCTTTTCGTGGGTTGGGTTATACACAAAAATTATGGTTCTTCAGGACTTGTTATGCCAAACTAATAAGGAAAATGCCAATTTAATAAGCATCTAACTCTGAAATTTTCAAAATTCCTAAATCCATATCCAGAACGTTTAATTAGTTTAAGTGGGAGCATCCCAAATGTGTAAAAATATCATTTGTCATTGCGAGTGGAACGACGCATTCACCCGAAGGGTGTGGCTCATCGCAAGACTTTGAGATTGCTTCACTTCGTATGTCCTATCGGACACGCTCCGCTAACGCAATGACAATCACAATCTTAATTTTGCAAAATTGGGATGCTCCTGTTTAAGTTTGTTATTAATACCTTCGACAACACCGCTAGTTGTCCTATTATCCTGCGGAACCAATTATTTCAATGTCCCTCTGGGACACGCTTCGCTAACAAGCCAACGAATAATAAAAATTAATTCTTTGGTGTTCATATGCTTCGACAATTTAAGAATTGAACTACTATTCAATTAGCGTAGCGGCGTATAGGCGGGCTATAGTATTTAATAGTTTTTATGAGCTAATCATAAGCCCGTCTATACGCAATTGAATAGAGCGCAGCGGTAGTTCAATTCCCTTCTCCAACGAGTTATTTTTCCGCTATTTTATTTTGATTGACTATATTTTTAGCATACTAGGTACTGAAGAGCCAAAATTATTTCTAATTTATAACCGGAATTTTTATTATCGTGTCGTAACCCAATATCAAGATTGTGGATGAATATTTTTAGATAGTGATAATAAATCCATTTATAGATAAAATTTGAATTATAGGTATATACAAGCTTTATTTTTAATATTTCAATGGCAAAAGACCGTTTTCACTACGCAGTTAGAACAGCTTTAGAAAAAGAAGGCTGGACAATTATCGCCGACCCTTATGAAGTTAGCGTCGGTGATGTAGACTTTGAAATAGATTTAGCTGCGGATATGTTAGCAGCAGAACGAAATGGTGAAAAAATTGCCGTTGAAATCAAAAGTTTTATCGGACGCTCCAATGTCTCAGATTTTCATACAGCTTTGGGACAATTTATTAACTATCAGTTAGCTATTGAAGAATTTGAACCCGATAGAAAGCTCTATCTTGCAATACCTTTAAATATTTATAATTCATTTTTCCAACGTCGTTTTACACGCTCAGTAGTTGAACGCACTCAAATAAATTTAGTTGTTTATAATGAAAAACAAGAGGTAATTGTCCGATGGCTGTAGAAAAATATCGTCAAATAGTTCAGCAATTAATATTAGAAAAGCAAGTGCGTAAATCATACCCAGAAGGAATTGATAAACAAGCTGTTTTAGATACCGAACGCGACCATTACTTGTTACTACATACAGGTTGGCGCGATGATAACCATCGTACTCACGGATGCAGTTTACATATTGATATCAAAGACGGTAAAATCTGGATTCAACATGATGGAAGTGAAGCCGGAATTGCTACACAATTATTAGAATTAGGCGTACCTAAAGAAGATATTGTATTAGCGTTTCACTCCCCTTATATGCGGAAATTTACCGAATTTGCAACAGATTAACAGTTAACAGTGAACAGTTAGTAGGTTGGGTTAGACATGAAACTAATTTAATTAATAACCATAATTTTTATTATCGTGTCGTAACCCAATATCAACATTGTGGATGAATATTGCTTTAATACCGATAACTTAATCTTAAATTTTGACCCAAATATAATTTTTCATTCAAAACTACATTTACTTATCTATCTAACCCAACCTATTATCTAAATCAAATTATAAATTCGTTTTAACAATAATCACGCAGATATATCTAAAAATTTGTCAACCGTAATAAAAAACGGAAAGTATGTTTATATTAAGTTGACTGTAATTATCTATTTTCGTCTTAATTAAACCAACGATTTTAAAGGGTTTCTAGCTTGCAAATATATTTAGATATACGTCGCCATAGATTATTAATTTACCGTCGCCTGAAACCCTTGTCAAATCATAATCCGATTTTTGAAATGTCAGGTAATTTTGACTAAATTTACATTCAAAACTTTAATTATTCTAATCAATCGTAAAGACCATATTATCAATACATATTATTCTCACAATTAAGTTGCATCCAACATGATTGGAGTTATATCATACGCTTTTCATATTTCGTTTATACGGAAAAGTCGAAATGCATTTGGCTTAATATGAAGAAATTTTCAAAGTTGTTTTGAACAGCTTCTATATATAGCAGTTTTCAGTTGGATAGAGTACACCCTTCTCCTTGATAAGGGGGTTGGGGGTGAGGTCTATCAAAGCGTATTTCACTCAAACGAAAAGCGCTATATAAGGTGGAAGGTTATTTAAATAAAGTTATTAGGTTGGGTTAAACAAGAAAGCAAATTTGATTTTGCACTTGGGATTTTAAATTTAGATTATTGTATCGTAACCCAATATTCAAGATTGTGGATGAATATTGTTTTCATCTCGATAACATAATGTTGGGTTACGGCGCTTATATAGATTTTTAGTTGTCAACTAAAATTGCTTATGCGCCTAACCCAACCTACAAATTAGCAATTAACCATTACCAATTACTGAGAAACTTGAACTTTATTAATATCAACAGTCAAATCATCAAGCTGCTTTTTAACTTCAGGGGAAACTGCTTGTTGATATCTTCCTTGAAGATGCTGTGCAAAAAACTTTTCTAAAGCTGCTGCTACAGCTAATCTATTAGTTTCTTCTCTAAAACCATGACCTTCATCTGGAGCTAAAAGATAATCTACGTCTATTTCTTTATTCCTTAATGCTGCAACTATTTGGTCGGATTCTGCTTGTTTAACTCTGGGGTCGTTAGCTCCTTGAATTACTAATAATGGAGCTTTCATTTTATCGGCTGAAAATAAGGGAGATTGTTCTTGTAATTGTTTTTTCCCTTCCGGTGTCGTTGGGTCTCCCATTCTTAATTTTAATTCTGCTTTGAAACTTTCCCAATATGGAGGAACAGAATTAAATAAAGTTATCAGATTGGAAGGGCCAACATAAGAAGCACCTGCTTTATAAAGTTCGGGAGTGAAAGTTAAACCCGCTAAAGTCGCATAACCTCCATAAGAAGTACCAAAAATTCCCACTCGCTGCGGGTCGGCAATTCCTTGTTTGATAAGAAAATTAACTCCATCGGTGATATCGTGCTGCATTGCTCCGGTTCCCCACTCTTTGTTTCCAGCATTGAGGAACTTTTTACCGTAACCTGTAGATGCTCTAAAATTTGGCTGCAATACTGCATAACCGCGATTGGCTAAAAACTGCGTGTAAGGATTATAACCCCATATATCTCTTGCCCAAGGTCCTCCATGAGGCATTACTATTAGTGGTAAATTGCGGGCTGATTTACCTACGGGTACGGTCAAATATGCTGGTATTTCCAATCCGTCTCTAGCGGTATAGCGAATTGGGGTCATTTTCGCTAAGTTTTCTCGTTTTAGTTCTGGAAGTACTTGGTACAGTAACGAAAGTTTTTTAGTCTTACGGTCGAACAAATAAACCGAACCTGGGTCTACGTCGCTACTTACACTAACAATCATTTTTTGACCGTCTTCTGTCATCGAACTCAGTCCGAGTTCTCCATCGGGCAATTTTTCTTTTAAATAAGCTAATAGAGCCGCAAATTCTTTATCTTTGGGATAAATTCTCTGTTTATCTCCTATATATACTGTTCCAATTAACTCTTCCGTTTCCTCCGAGAAAATAGGGGAGCCAAAATCAACTTGTTTTTCTGGGTCGGAATCAATTACTTCTATCTTCTGCGTTTGGGGATTAAACAAAGTTAAACGACTTAAGTCTACATCGTTACCTTGATTTGTCACGATGTAAACTTGTTGACCATTTTTATGAAACCTAGTCGGCGAACAAGTTTCCCCAAATTCACATTTATAAACTTCTTTTAAATTATCACCTTCAATGCGATTTATTTGAGTGCTTCCATCTGGTAAATTGATTACAGCTAAACGTAAATTACCTTTTAAATCCGCAACCCAATTTGAAACGTTACTATCGTTCTTGTAAAGTAATTTTCTTTCTCCGGTCGCAATATTTATACTGTAAACATCGTGGAACTTGGGGTCGCGGTCGTTTAATCCCACAATGATAATATTAGGATTATTTTCTGGGACTGCATAAATTCTTGCCTGTACTTTATCTTCCGGTGTTAAATCTTTAGCTTCTGGTATTTGTCCTTTTGCGACTTTATCGGTAGGTGATACTGCATAAATACGAAAATTCTCGTTACCTCCTTTATCTTGGATAAATAAGATATATCTACTATCTTGACTCCAAAAATAAGCTGGGATTGGTCTATTTTTATCTTCGGTTATCGGACGAGCAGCACTCATCGGTTCGTTGATTCCTTTGACCCAGATATTAATTACCCCGTTCAAAGGTTTCCGAAAAGCCAGGAACTGACCATCGGGAGAAAGTTGAGCACCAGAAATTTCTGGGTCACCAAAAAATAATTTACGGTCAATTAAGGTCGGTTGCTGTTTTCGTATATCCCGATTCTGAACTTGTAAAATTTGCTTATTTTCTGAAACTTGTGGAAATCTTTCAGTAGATTGCGCTCTAGCTGGATAAATGGAACTAATAGTCACTATTCCTAAGAAAAAGCTTAATGTTTTGAGTTTCATTTTTAAAGGAGGGAACTATTTTTCGTTTACATTCATATTCTATTGAAATTTCATTTATTCTGTTGTCTATAGGATTTTTTTAGATTTTTAGAATATTTTGATTTTAATTATAAATGTCATTTGATTTATATCTCAAAATATTGTTTTTAATGGGTTCAATTAATCATTTAAATAATTGATATTCTGCATTCAAAATATATGCGGTAAAAATCATAATACAACTGTGAAAGTATTTGATTATACATTTATTTTTATTCCGTAAGCTTGAATGTACCCAAAGTTAAGACTCTGTTATTTTTCAACTAAAAATTCTAGCTTTTAGACCAAGATTTTTTTTGGTTATAGCTGTATATATTATGCGGTCACCCATTGCTCGAAAACTTGAAATTACTACTAAGTAGGTAGACGTAATTAAATATAAGATTAAGACCTCACCCTCAATCCCTCTCCTTATTAAGGCTACGGTGTACACACAAGTCCGCATACGTTTCAGGGATTTTAGACCCCTTAAATCGTCATTATTCGCTGTGCGAAGTAATCGCAACATTGTGGGATTGCTTCGTCGTTCCTCCTCGCAATGACAGGCTTTGAGCGATTTCTCCCTGAATCCAGAAGTCGCTTCCAGGTAGGATTTAAAGACTTCTGTATACACCGTAGCCTTATTAAGGAGAGAGAAGCCGGAGGTCTGCTGAGGTTTTATATTTAATTTGACCTAGTTACTTATTCCCCCTTCCCTATTCCCTTTTTTGATAATTTACTTAGTTCTGCAAAGGTCTTATAAAGAATTTTTGAACTTGAATAGTATTTTAGTATAAAGAGGTTTCATCTAACTAACTATTTTCACTTAAATTAAAATTAAATATTGACCATAATCTAATAAAATAACTTGATAGCTTGTAATTATATTGCAGTATTATTTGCGTAGTCTTATTATTCACCAGCATATTCTTTTTATTTTCTTGATATATTATTTGATATATTACTTAAGAAGCAGATAAATAATTATCTAAATTTAGGTTAGGTATTATACATTTCAACATAATTTACAGATTTTAATAGATTTTATGTCAATTGAAATACAAATTTCGCTGAACTAGTTATTTACGAAGAATCTAGTTATTAATGCCTATTGAATTCAATCCTATAGAGTCATTAATCGTAGCAAGTAATAACCCGTAAGCATACTTTTGACCTTATCAAATTCATACATAATAAAATGACAAGCTATCTTAATACGTCCAAAAATGATCCAGGTTTATCTTCCACGGAGGAAAATTCTCATAGCTGTCTAGATATGGAATGGGCGCATTATTTCACCGAGACTGTGAGATACATTCGTCAATCTCTTAATCGAGAAGATATTCTCGAAACTGCAACTGAAGAGGTTCGTCGAGTATTGGGATGCAGTCGGGTAGTAGTCTATGGACTTTCCGAGGAATCCAACGGAGTGGTAATTGCTGAATCCGTTGCTCCTGGTTTTCCGAAAGCTTTTGGAATCACAATTATAGACCCTTGTTTTGAAGCCCGATATATTGAAAAGTATCAAAATGGACGGGTTAAAGCGACTCCAAACATTTATCAAGCAAATCTGTCTGCTTGCTATATCGAGCAGCTTGAGAAACTCGAAGTTAAAGCAAACCGGCGTTGCACCAGTTATCAACGAAGGTAAACTGTTGGGTTTATTAGTTGCTCATCATTGCTCGCAACCGCATAACTGGCTTGCTCATGAAATTAAGTACTTCTCACAAATTGCGATGCAGGTGGGTTTTGCTCTCGATAATGCCAATGTCTTGGCACAAGCGAATAGTTTTAAAGAGCAAGCAGATGCTGAAGCTCAATGGACGAACTACTTTACCGACGCAGTTAGAGTGATTCGCAAATCTCTTAGCCGAGAAGATATTTTTGAAACTAGTGTTAAAGAAGTTCGTCGAGTTATGAACAGCGATAGGGTAGTAGTTTACGGACTTTCTTCTGAATCGAATGGAGTTGTAATTGCCGAATCTGTTTCTCCTGGGTTTACAAAAGCTGTGGGAGTGACAATTAAAGACCCTTGTTTTGAAGCAAGGTATATCGAAAAATATCAAAATGGTAGGGTTAAAGCAACTGCAAATATTTACGAAGCCAATTACACCTCTTGTTACATCGAGCAGCTAGAGAAACTCGAAGTTAAAGCGAATTTAGTTGCACCAATAATCAACGAAGGTAAACTGCTGGGTTTATTAGTTGCTCATCATTGCTCGCAACCGCATAATTGGCTTGCTCATGAAATTAAGTTCTTCTCGCAAATTGCGATGCAGGTAGGTTTTGCTCTTGATAATGCCAAAGTTTTAGCAGAAGCTGGAAATCTCAGAAAGCAAGCAGATACCGAAACTCAATGGACGCAATACTTTACCGAAACCGTTAAACTGATTCGCCAATCTCTCGTAAAAGAAAATATTCTCGAAACTGCAACAGAAGAAGTTCGTCGGGTGATGGATAGCGATAGGGTAGTGGTTTATGGACTTAATCAAGAATCTTTTGGAATAGTAAGTGCAGAATCGGTTTCTCCTAGATTCACAAAAGCTTTGGGAGTGACAATTAAAGACCCTTGTTTTGAAGCAAGATACATTGAAAAATATCAAAATGGTCGAGTTAAAGCCACTGCGAATATTTACGAAGCAAATTACACCTCTTGTTATATTGAGCAACTAGAGAAACTCGAAGTTAAAGCGAATTTAGTTGCACCAATTATTAACGAAGGTAAACTCTTTGGTTTACTAGTTACTCATCAATGCTCGAAACCACGTCACTGGGAGCAGCATGAAGTTAGATGGTTTTCGCAGATTGCCATGCAAATAGGCTTTGCTTTAGATAATGCCCAAATTATAGAGCAGAACAGCCAAACGAGTGAACTAACTCAAAATCAACAGCAAAATATCTTTCTTCCCCAACAGGAAGACTTAAGAGAGGTAGTTATCGAACTATCTAAAAATAACCAAATGATTTTTAAAGCTTTCTGGAATAAAGCTCTCATACTCTCGAACCATCTTGATGCTTGTCGCAAACAAATTCAACAGATGTTTGAAACAGCAAAAGTCATGACAACAACTGCTTCCCAAGCAGAACAACAAGTCCAAAAGAACTACGATTTATTAGAAGAAGAGCGAGCAAACATCAAATCTACATTAGAAAGTATTTCTGCTCTTGAGGAAGCTGTCTCCCATGGTGGAATAAAAGTTAAGCAGCTTAATCAACATTGCCAAAACCTTTTTAATCTTATCAACCAACTTGCGGCTCACTTGGGTAAGCCAAACAATAGCAGCTACAGCATGAATGGACATTTCGCCGAAAATAACTTAGCGAATGGCTACGGAGAAACTGTAATTGTTCATACAGATGATATTCATAAGTTAAAAGAGCAGTTGCTTGAAGTAATAGTAGAAACTCAGCCATTACTTACTTCTGAGATGGCGGAAATTAATCAGATAGTTGAGGTAATGGAAGATAAAACTCAACAAATATCTACTTGGGCAAAATCGCTGCAAACTAACGAGCAGAAACTTGATTGTATTGCAACCGTAAATATGCAGGTAGGTAAATTGGTCTGTGACATAAACCAAACTGCTGCGATTCAAACACAAACTTTTCAACAAGCAGAACAAAACATGGTATTGGCCGAGCAGGTTGTTGAACACATCCAAGAAAAATTGCAGTTTTTTACCAAATGGTTCGCTCAACTAACAACATTTGCTCAAAACAACACGCAAAAAATTATCTTTTGGGAACATCTGAAGGGATTTTTAGCATCTTTCCATAGATTGATAACATCTTTCACGCAGAAGAAATAAATCTTTTTGACTTTATCATTAATAAATTAACATTGCTATTCAGGACGCAAGACTTTTATCCTCGGATTCATCCTCACACCTCCTTAACAGGTAGGTGTGGGACTTCTCCGGTTAGTGTTAAAAAGAATTGAATCGAGAATGAATGAGTATAACTCGTAAGAGGGGGAGAAAAAAGAATTTGTTTTTTTACTAGGTAATTTTGGGAGCATCGCAATTATGGAAAAATGGTTTGGTAGTGCGAGCATCTTGCTCGCTTGATATCCATAACGAGCAAGATGCATATCCTTACGGACACACTTCGTTAACTACAAAATTGGAAATTTGAGATACTCCTGTAATTTTAGAGCGGAAGGGAATAATTAATCTCGCTCAACTTTATATAACCAAAGCTACAGTTAATAACCGTTAAAGAACCTGCTAGATGGGCTAAAATCAAGCCATTCGTAATTATTGCTACAGCGAAATCCAATCTTTTTCCTAATTGTTCACAATACAATATATAACTTAAATCAAATATTTTTTAAGCAAATAAAAAGATTATTCAGCCTAATCATAAAATCAAACTTAACAGCAAAAAGAGCGAATAAATATAAATTGAAAATTGAAAAACGTTTAACAGATACCCAGTAATTTTGATTGCTGGGTCGTTGTTTAGAATTTGGGTGTTTTTTATCATGAAGGCTAGAGTGAATCCTGTAAAATCCATGACTTACAGCATGGAAGAAGGAGTACAAATTGCATCCCATGCTGCTGACGATATAACCTATTGGCTGAATTTACAACCTGAAACTTTTAGTATAAAAAATGTCGAACATGACCCTGAATTTCAGCGCCGAGATATCGATTTAATTTGGACGACTCAGACAGAACAAGGAAGAAATGAGATATTAGTTGAAATAAAAGGCGATCGCCTCGATAGGACGGGCAATTTTTTCTTTGAAACTCACAGCAACCTGGAAAAAGGAACTCCCGGCTGTTTTATGTATACTGAAGCTCATTGGTTATTTTACTATTTTGTGAATACAGGGATTTTGTATAAATTACCAATGTCTAAAACTCGCAAGTGGTTTTTAATTACTATGAAGCGTTTTCGGGAGCGGAGTACGATTACAACTGTAGGAAGCAGTTACTATACAACTGTGGGAAGATTGGTTCCGATTAGAACCTTAATGTTGGAAGTCCCAGGTGTGGTAATGAAGAATTTAAGAGAAGAATTAAGATTTGGGAGTTAGAAGTCGGTTTGTTTGTAGAGACGTAGCACTGCTACGTCTCCCGACGATTGCGGTTAAAGGTCGGGGTTTGTAAAGACTTATCAGTGCTACCTCTCCCGACGGTTGCGGTTAAAGGTCGGTTTGTAAAGACTTATCAGTGCTACCTCTCCCGACGGTTGCGGTTAAAGGTCGGTTTGTAAAGACTTATCAGTGCTACGTCTCCCGACGGTTGCAAGAAAACAAACCCGTCATATTCAATAGAACTGTCTGCTGTTCCCCGTATTAAATCCATGCTGTTTGATTTACTTCGAGAAGTTAAAACTGTTGAAGAATCAAAAGACAGTGCTTGTTACTTTCCATTACAAAACGGACGCTATGAAGTGAAGCCCGGTATGATGCCCTTGGGTTCTAATTTCGGTAATCATGCAGATAGTAAGCTGTTTCAATTAGATAGCAATTTTGATAGCTATCGCAAAGTAAAAATTGCAGCGCGTAAATCTTGTTTGAGCAAGTATTTTCAAACCTATAATCATAGTGATTCAGTAGCAGAAGCTGTAGCAAAGTTAATCATTAATCGTCTAACTCGGGAATATCCGCAATACTTTAATTTTTCTAGCGACGGTGAATATTTAATAGTTCAATGTCAACTTACGAAAGAAACTTTGTATTTAAATGCAAATTTTCAATTACTGAAATACGAATCAGCAGATAAAACAATTTTCCCCGATTACATATCGACCTTAGATGCTTTAGCAGCGCAAATACAGTCAGATATTGTGGTGATTAGTCGTAATAGTAATCATGATAACTGGATGAGTGCAATTCATTTGTGTTACCCCAATCATTGGTCAGCAGAGGAAAAAATTGGAAAGGATTTTGCTAAAACTCACTTACCAGTTGCGGGTATAGAAAAAATAAATCAGCGAGCAAAGGCTATTGTTAATACGATGATTCAAAGAAAACCGATGGTGCGTTTCGCTTGGGGTTTGAGTACGGATACCCGTTTGAATCATCATCCTCAACCACCATCTGGTACAGGATTAAAACAATGGCAAGGTAGAAATTTTGAGATAGAAAATCCTAGCTTATTTTTAAGAATTGAGCGTCAAGTAATGTGGGGATTACCCCAACATAATGCAGCAATTTTTACAATTAGAACTTATTTTAGAGATTGTCGAACAATAAAAAAAGACATTGAATTAAACAATAAACTATCATCAGCCATTGAATCAATGACACCAGAAGCTTTAACCTATAAAGGATTAACGGAAACTAAAAATGATATTTTGACTTGGCTTAATCAGTGAACAATTACCAATTACCAATTACCAATTCCCAATTCCCAATTCCCTTAATCCAATTTCAACTCTACAAATAAAGGTAAATGGTCTGAGCCGATATCGGAACCAATAAAACGTTTAATTGTGGTTAATGATTTACTATGCAAACAGTGGTCTATGGGAATTCTGAATAGTGGTGGTAAAACAGAATTCCAAGTAGTTTGTATCCCGAAACCACGCTGAGAATTAATTAAACCACTTTTATTAATAATCTGTCGAAATGGTCCATACCAAGGAGTACTATTGAAATCACCTATAACAATCAAATCTTGTTTGCTATTTTTTAAATTCCTTTGACTCCAGTCAGCGAGAGCATCAAACTCAATTCTTTGATAAGCTACAGCTTTTGCATATTGAGGACTAATCACATGGAAGCAAAGTAAAACTATTCTTCTTCCGTTGTAAGAAATGCTGGCTTTTAGAAGCGGACGATTATTATCACTTGGTAAACTAATAAAACCGAATCTATTTACTTGGATTGACTTTGTTTTCTCTTTACGTATAAACCAAGCTATTCCATGACTAATATATTTTGGTTGTGCTGCAACTAAATGATAATTAGTAAGTCCTTTTCTGAGTTGTAATAACGACTGGGGGGTAACTTCTAATAAAAACAAGATATCTGTTTCTTGCTTATTTAAATATTTTATTGCTTTGCTTACATCGGGTTTTTTACTATCGAGTGTTGCATGAATTACCCGGATTGTTTGTTCTGGAGTATTTGATGCTTGAGCAGAAATCCCGTTAGGAGGAATAAATAAGGGAAAAATAAATATTAAATTAATTAATAAAGCAATCGAACATAAAACATTCCAGATATTGACTCGCTTTTTGGAAGTAAACACGCTCACAAATAGTGCAATCACCAAAATCAGCGAATATTGAACTCGTAGATGTTCCATTAATGCAAACACCCACCATATTCTTCCAGCAAGACTTAATGTTGTTGCTATTATCGCAAGTCCAGCTAAAACGTTTGTCCAGAATTTAATTAACCACAAAGTTTTTTAGGTCAAAGGTAAGAGGTCAAAGGTAAGAGGTCAAAGGTTAAAGGTTAAAGGTCAAAGGTCGATGGGGAAAAGGAGACAAGGTGAATAATTATTAATAACTCCTAACTCCTAACTCCTAACTCCTAACTCCTAACTGTTCGCTGCTGATAACTGATTCACAAAGGGTGTAATTGCATTGACGAATTCGACTGTGGATTCATAGGGTAAGACGTTTCTTCCAGGAATTTTGATTGCAGTTCCTTGAGGTAGATGTGAACTATAATCACGATTACGCTTTTCGGTGCTATCATTTTTGCCGCTTTGACTGATGCTCGATGCTGTTTCACCGAAAACTGCTAACGTTGGCTGCATTATAGATTCTATGGCTTTTTGATAATCTTTTCGCCAAAATCCAGCTAAGAACGAAAAAACTGCATAGCGACTTGCTGGATTTTTTGCTCCTTCACTCAAGGTATCTAACCATTCATCGTCAACGTCTTCTTTTGAATCAAATAGTTGTTTGATGGAAAAATCCTCTAAAAACTTCTTCCGTCTTGCGTACCTATAAAATAGATTTCCTGATGGTGAATCAAATAATAGATTCCATAATAGCTTTTGCTGTATTTGTGGTGCTGGTTTAGTGATTACACTCCAAGCAGGAGGTCCTGATAAAATCATTCCAGCAATTAAATCTGGCTGCTTTTTGACTAGTTCTATAGCTACCGGAAATAATGCACCCTGTACTACTAGAGCTACAGGCTTTTTTACTATAGTTTTAATAAAATATTGTAATTGTTCTGCCCAATCAATCGGATAATAAGCTAAATGGGGCATATCGCTTTCACCACAACCCAATAAATCCGGATTATAAATTGAGTTACGATTGCCTTTTTTGTACCATTCATCACAAAATCGTTGCCAGAAATGCCGCGATAAACCTACACCAATAGGATGAATCAATAATAGCGGAACACCTTCTGGTGTTGAATTTACCGGGCTAATATCATAAGCACAGCGAAAGTTATTCCAAGTATAAAATTGACTGGAAGATGCTGTTTTATCTTGAGTAATCATTAGTGGTGAATAACAAATAACAAATAACAAATATCAATCAAAAAATCATCTGTGGATGAATTAATTTGTATCCTGCTTTTTTAATCTTCTCGTTGGATACTTTAGAATTATAAGCGCGGGTTTTTGCTTGAGAAGCGTCCCATACTACGTTTGGTTTATCGTATTTTTGACATAAATTTCCGATTAATTCCTTACTCTTGAGATGAGCATCATCAACTAAATTATAAATACCTTGTAGCTGATGCTGACGTGAAAATTCAATCGCACCAACAATATCATCTAAGTGAATCCAATTTGTAATATCTTCACCATCACCGGGACGAGTTTGACCGAAAGCTCTACTAAATATTTTTACGAGTTCCCTACCTTCACCGTAAATACCTCCCAATCGCAGCATACAAACTCGCAGGTCTTCGCTGGATGCTGAAAGCAAAATTTGCTCGGCTTTATTCAAAATTTCACCATTCGCGTTACTAGGTGCAGTGGGTGTTTCTTCATCAACTTTGGAGCCATTTCTGTCTCCATAAACCGAATAACTAGCAGTATATATCAACTGTTTAACGGTTGAATTTTGCTTTAATAGCGAAACTATATTTTCAGCAGTTTTCAAATAAGTTTCTTCATAACTATCTGCACTTTTTGCACCAACACTCAAAAGCACCACATCTTGATTTTGCAGTACAGCTTTTAAAGCTTCTAAATCCGAACCTGCGACAATTTCTACTTTGTTCGCGACTTCTTGTAATGTTGATACCTTAGCGGTCGTTGTTGTAGTTGCAGTTATAACCAAATCATTATTTTGCTTCCAGTATTTAGCTACTGCACAACCTACATATCCGCAACCAATAATTGCAATATTCATAAAACCATGGCACCCTTAATCAGTTATCAGTTATCAGTTAACAGTTAACAGTTATTAGTAATTACTAATTATTGTGCTATTTCCCTTTCGATAGCAGCAATTAATTCAGGTGAATTTGGCTTGACGCTGCTTTTAAACCGAGCTACAACTTCACCTTGCTTATTAACTAAAAACTTTTCAAAGTTCCAAGCAATAGGTCCCTTTGGTTCAATTGCGGTTGTGAGTCTAGCATACAGTGGATGCTGCTCTTCGCCTTTCGCATGGAGTTTATCAAACAATTCAAAAGTTGTGCTGTAATTCCTCGTACAGAAATCTGTAATCTCCTCATTAGTTCCCGGTTCTTGTCCTCCAAAATCATTGCATGGAAAACCTAAAATCTTTAATCCTGCTTCTTTGTAATTTTGATTTAGCTTTTCTAATCCTGCGTACTGGGAAGTATAGCCACACTGGGAAGCTACATTAACAATTAGCAGTACTTTATTCATATACTCAGCTAATTTCTTATCCTTCCCATCCATAGTTTTGACTATAACGTCAGATATTGTGTTATTCATTTTTGTTCTTGTTTGATAGGGACTATTGCCAAGTTTCTCATATTGCAGGCACTTCACAACAAGCGGAGGAATGCTAGTACCGCTTTGCGGAAGTAAAAAGTAAGAAGTAGCGGAAATTGCGGTCTTGGGGGAAACCCCCAAGAGCAAATTTCCAAGACAAAAAGTTTGATATCTGGGGCTTTTCAGCCCTTTTTAATGGTTGCTTTATTTAAGCCGTAGCGTACTAGTAATATTATTTACATTTGCTTACTAACAGATACTCCCATGTTTATTTTGTAATAGATTTTAGTTGAAATAAGATTATTCATGCAATTATTTTTTGATTAAAATATCTCCATACTCCCTGTTCGCAGTGTTCGCGAATCATATGGAAATAAAAATTGATGTCGTAGTTCATAGATTTGATAGCCACAATATTCAAGTCTTGAATTACTCAAGTTTAATCACCAACTATAAAAATAAGTATATTAAACGTTTCTTTAATCACTAAAAATAAAATAAATACATAAGTAAATACCTAATTAAAGGATAGCTAAACTGAAATAGGAGCTAGTAACGGATTATTCAATAGCTAACTAAAGAATTGGTTGTGAAACCGTTTAAACTTTTATTACCCTAGGAGATGCCGTCACTTGACTATCTATTATCAGCTATTTATGAATCGACCCATCTGGCATAATTGCTCCAGATAAATTAGCTCCAATAAGTTTAACAAGTAGGCGATCGCCAGAACGAATTCTTGCTCCTCTCAAATCAGCACCGCGTAAATCAGCACCGCTCAAATCGGCACCAATCAAGTCAGCACCTTGTAGATTAGCTTCTTTCATGTCGGCTAAAAGTAAGTTTGCCCTAAATAAATTAGCATTAGACAAATCAGCACCTCGCAGGATTATCTTATGCATGAAAGCATCGCTAAGGTTAGCACCGTTTAATTTGGCATAGCTGAGATTTCTACCAGATAAATCCCTTCCCTTGAGATTAGCGCGACGAAAATCTTGTCCGCTCAAATCCGATTGTTGGGGAGGTTGATAAGTTTGATTAGGTGTAGACTTAGGAGTCCACTTTTGTTCATAAGGTGCATAAGAATTGGACTTGCTACTACTGCTGCTACTGCTCTTAGGTGTAGTAGTTTTTTTCGGTTGATAAGGCGAAGAAGGCCATTCTGTCTTATATTGACGCTCAGGTGCAGGGTTTTTTTTCGGTTGATAAGACGCACTATTACCAGGCCCAGACCTATACTTTGCCTTGATAGAGCGTAACTTTTCCCGAGCTTCATTAATTTCCTGTAGCTTCTTGCGAGCTTTTTCTTGCAACCGATGTTTTTCTTGAGGAATCCTATCTGGGTGCCAAATAAAAGCCAAATCCCTATAAGCCTGGTTCACTTCTTCAAGCGAGGCCCCAGGCTCCAAATCCAAAATTCTATAGTACCGCTCCAGTTCTCTCATAAGGTGAAGTGAATGGTAAATCTACTTAATTATCAGTTATTCAGACGTGTATTTGCCTAATTGTTTGTCAAATTTTGTTATTACGCTGCCATCCTAGTTACAAGTAGAGATTTAAAAAGACCCAATTATTACGATAATAGTTCGCAATTGGAAAAGTGGGGTGATGGGGTGAGGGGTGGAGACAAGGGGACAAGGGGAGAGGGAGACAAGGGGAGGGGGAGACAGGGAGAAATTAACTATTACCAATTACCAATCCCCAATTACCCATTCCCAATTCCCAATTCTCAATTTAAGTTATTACGTTGTTTAAAGTTATGTAGCCTTTTGAATACAACGACTCAAGCGCTGAGGTAAACTAGCCCTTGATTATGATTCTTTCAATAGAGCAGAACACTCGGAAAGGGGTTTTTTAAATGTCTCATACCGTTAAAATTTACGATACCTGCATTGGCTGTACTCAGTGCGTTCGCGCTTGTCCCACCGACGTGCTAGAAATGGTACCTTGGGATGGCTGTAAAGCTTCTCAAGTTGCGTCTTCTCCCCGTACTGAAGACTGTGTAGGCTGCAAACGTTGCGAAACAGCTTGTCCTACTGATTTCTTAAGCATCCGGGTTTATCTGGGCGCTGAAACCACCCGCAGTATGGGATTAGCTTATTAATTAATATGGGAATGGCGCATGGGGCATGGGCCATGGAGAATAGTTGATAGTTAGCATTTAAGAATTAACTAATAACTATCTTTCATCACTCATTACCTATTACCCATTACCCATTACCCATTAACCAATTCCCAATCCCCAATCCCCAATTCCCAAATATATTCTGTATAAAATTACTATTAATTTGCTCCGTTTTCCTTGGCTTGACCATGAAGTATGTGTTAACTACTATAACCAGTTAAGTCATACTGAAAACGGAGTGGTGTGAACTATGTGCGGAATCGTTGGGTATATCGGCGCACAAGTGGCGACGGATGTTCTACTTGCAGGGCTGGAAAAGCTTGAATATCGTGGCTATGATTCTGCTGGAATCGCTACGGTATCGGAAGGTGAAATTAGCTGCGTTCGAGCTAAGGGTAAGTTACATAATTTACGTACTAAGTTAGAACAGTCTGAAAATTCGGCGCGTGTCGGTATTGGACATACCAGATGGGCTACTCACGGGAAGCCGGAAGAATATAACGCTCACCCCCACATGGATACTGCTTTGCGGGTGGCGGTGGTAATGAATGGTATTGTTGAAAATTATCGCGAGCTACGGGAAGACTTAAAGGCTCAAGGTCATGAGTTTCGTTCGGATACCGATACTGAGGTTATCCCCCATTTAATCGCTCAGTTTCTCAAAGAAGAAGTTGCTCTCGGGGAAACTTATCCGGATTTAATGTTTTATGAAGCAGTGCGAAAAGCAGTAAATCAGCTAAGCGGTGCTTTTGCTGTTGCTGTGATTAGTGCTGATTTTCCCGATGAAATTATTTTAGTGCGTCAGCAAGCACCTTTAGTAATTGGTTTCGGACAAGGTGAATTTTTCTGTGCTTCCGATACTCCCGCAATTATTTCCCATACCCGTGCGGTGCTAAATCTTGACAACAGCGAAATGGCACGTTTAACTCCTTTGGGTGTGGAGGTTTATAACTTTGCTGGGGAAAGGTTGAAGAAACAGCCAAGATTGCTGAATATGAATCCTGTCATGGTGGAAAAGCAGGGATTCAAGCACTTTATGCTCAAGGAAATCTACGAGCAACCTGGAGTGGTAAGAGCTTGTTTAGACGCTTATTTCAGCCATCAAGATACTCTCGATTATACAAATTCCCCAGTCAATCTGGGCTTACCAGACGAACTTTATAGCGATTTAGAACAAATACAGATAGTTGCCTGCGGTACTAGTTGGCACGCGGCATTAGTCGGAAAATACTTATTAGAACAATTTGCGGGAATTCCCACTCAGGTGCATTACGCTTCTGAATTTCGCTATTCACCAACACCTTTAACCCCCAATACATTGATAATCGGCGTAACTCAATCCGGTGAAACTGCCGATACTTTGGCAGCTTTAGCAATGGAAAAACAACGTCGAGAAGCCAAAGACTCTAAATATCACCCCAGACTTTTGGGTATCACAAACCGTCCCGAAAGTAGCTTGGGATTAATGGTTCCGCATATTATTAATACTTTGGCTGGAATTGAAATCGGTGTAGCAGCGACAAAAACCTTTGTTGCTCAGCTAATGGCGTTTTATGCATTGGCTTTAGACTTAGCTTATCGCTGTAAAACTGTTTCCAGCGAAAGAATAGTCGAGATGATAGCCGGATTGCGGATGATTCCCAACGAAATTGAAGAAACTCTTAAAAAACAAGAGCAATTAACCGAACAGCTAGCTCACGAATTTACAGAAACCAGAGACTTTATATTCTTAGGTAGAGGAATCAACTTCCCTATCGCTCTAGAAGGTGCTTTAAAATTAAAAGAAATTAGCTATATTCATGCCGAAGGATATCCCGCTGGGGAAATGAAACACGGTCCCATCGCGCTTTTAGATGAAAAAGTTCCAGTTGTAGCCATTGCAATGCCCGGTAGCGTACACGAAAAAGTGATTTCCAACGCTCAGGAAGCAAAAGCAAGAGACTCAAGGTTGATTGGAATTGCACCTGCTGACGATGCAGAAGTAGCGGAAGTATTTAACGATTTGATTCCGGTGACGACTGTTGATGAATTGCTGTCGCCGATTTTGACAGTAGTACCTTTGCAGCTATTGGCTTATCACATCGCTGCTCGTCGCGGTTTGGATGTGGATCAGCCGAGAAATTTGGCTAAATCTGTGACAGTTGAGTAAGGGTAATTACTTAGTTTAAATGTAGTGTCGCAGAACAATAAAGTTGTACAATAAACAATAAAATTGTACAACAAATAATAAAGTTATACAAAATCTCCTATGGGTCAGTTTCAGTACACCTGTGGGAGATTTTATTTATGATTTGAGCCAAAAGAGGATGCATAAAACTAATTGTCGTTTAGCTTTCAAAACCACCTTGGAATCAATTGATAAGGTCGTCCCGGAGGGACTTAAGGACATATGGCAGATAAAAACCGTGGGCTTTCATTGTCACAATTACTATAAATTATACTAATAATTTGGAATGTACTTAATCTAGATAATGAGCCAGACACAATATCAAGTAGGAGGTAGTCTAAGCAATGATGCTCCGACCTATGTAGAGCGTGAGGCTGATTCGCAACTGTATGAAGCTTTGAAGAGAGGAGAATTTTGTTATGTACTCAATTCCAGACAAATGGGTAAGTCTTCTTTGCTTGTACGTACAAAGCACCGCTTAGAATCGGAGGGATTTCGCTGTACTGCTGTTGATGTGACGGGTATCGGTAGTGAGAATGTGACTCCGGAGCAATGGTATAAGGGAATTATTTCTCAATTATATTTAGGTTTTAATCTTTTTGGAAAGGTTAATTTTAAAAAATGGTGGAAGGAACAGGAAGATATTCCGGTTTTGCAGAGATTAAATTTATTTATTTCTGATGTTATTTTAGAACAGTTTCCCACAGAAGAGTTATTTATATTTATTGATGAAATAGATAGCATACTTAGTTTACCTTTTTCAGTTGATGATTTTTTTGCTTTGATTCGATTTTGCTATAACCAAAGAACAATTAACCCGGATTATAATCGGATTACTTTTGCTATCTTCGGAGTTGCAACACCTTCAGATTTGATTAAAAATAAAAAGCGAACTCCTTTTAATATCGGTAAATCAATTGAATTAAATGGTTTTACTTTAGAGCAAATTCACCCTTTAAGTAAAGGTTTACACAATCCGATAGAAAAACCAGATAAAGCAATTGAAGAAGTCTTGAATTGGACGAATGGACAGCCATTTTTGACTCAAAAATTATGTCAATTATTATTTGAACATGCTCAAGAATCAGCAAATAAAGGTGTTTTTTTTAATCCAGAAAAATCAATAGAAAAACTAGTGCGATCGCAAGTTATCGAAAATTGGGAATCCCAGGACGAACCGGAACATTTAAGAACTATTAGCAATCGGATTCTAAGTAACGAAAAATTAGCGGGACGTTTGCTAGGAATTTATCAAAGAATATTGTTAGGGGAAATAATACAGAGCAATAATACTTCAGAAAAAATTGAGCTTCTGCTATCTGGTTTAGTTGTAAACGAGCAAGGAATTATAAAAGTAAAAAATCGGATTTATCGAGAAATATTTAATCAACAGTGGGTAAGCCAGCAATTAGAAAATCTCCGCCCTTATTCTGAAAAATTTAATGCTTGGATTGATTCTCAACAGCATGATAACTCTAAGCTTTTAAAAGGTTTAGCTCTTCAACAGGCACTATCTTGGGCAGACGATAAAAAGCTTTCCGATTTAGATTACCGTTTTCTGGGTGCGAGTCAAGCAATTGTGAAACAGGAAGTAGAAGATAACTTAATTACTGCAAATCAAGAGCTTGAAAAAGCAGAATTTGCACTAGATGCCGCAAAACAAGCATATAAAATTTTAGCAGATGCAAAAAGAATTGCAAAAGACAAAGTTAAAAATTTACGGTTACTCAAACGCTGGACAATTGCTATTTCAATCGGAGTTGCTATATTTGTAATTTCGCTACGGGTAAGCGGTTTATTACAGGGAATGGAACTAACTGCATGGGATAGATTTTTTCAAGCCAGTTTACAACCAATAATAGAACCTAGAATAGCAATCATAACTGTTGACGAGCCAGATATACAAAAAATTGGTAAATATCCTTTATCTGATAAAGTATTGGCAGCCGCTTTAACAAATTTAAAATCTTACAATCCCAGCATGATTGGACTAGCTTTGTATCGAGATTTACCTGTAGAACCAGGTCATCAAGAATTAGTTAAATTATTTGAAAATACTCCTAATTTAATTGGAATAGAAAAAGTCGTTGATAGTAAAGTTGCACCATCTAAAGTTTTAGAAAAATTAGATAGAATAGGTTTTGATGACCAAATATTAGATGAAGATGGAAAAGTACGTCGTGCTTTTCTTTCCTATCAATTTTCGGGAGATGAATTAAAATTTAGCTTTGCTGCTAAATTAGCTTTGGGTTATCTACTAAAAGAAAAAGGTATTACCTTCAAACCATTACCCGATAACCGATACCATATTCAACTAGGAAAAACCGTATTTAAACCTTTACAGGGTAGCGACGGTAGCTATATTCGAGCAAAAACGGGAGGATACCAAATTCTGCTTAATTATCACGGTACGAGGGCACAATTTCAAACTTTTTCTATTACAAAATTATTAGCTAATCGCATACCTCCCCAAGCATTAGAATCGCGGATAGTACTAATAGGTGCAACAGCCGAAAGCATTAATGATTCGTTTTTAACTCCCTACAGAAGTCAGAGTGTGGAAGAAATTCCCAAACAAAACAGTAGTCAGAGTATTAAAGGAGTTCCTAAACAAATGTCAGGAGTAACGATTCATGCAAATATCATCAGTCAACTGTTGAATGCAGCTTTGGATGGAAAAGGCTTTTTGCAAGTATGGTCTGAACCTGTAGAATGGCTGTGGATTTTACTTTGGTCGGGAATAGGTGCAATATTAGCATGGAAAATCAATTCCCGCAGTTTGATTGTTGTTGCTGCTATATTTACGATTATCGGAATTTTAGGTATTGGTTACTTGGCTTTCTTACAGGGATTGTGGATACCCACAGTTCCACCCGTAATTGCGGTAATAATAGCTGTAATCGCGCTACCTACGATTACGATAGGACATTTGGAAAGGAATACCCTGATTCAAACAGTCAAAATACTAATTTCTATCAGTCGAGAAAAACCTGCACCGGGAAGAATTGCAATTGAATATCTCAAACAAGGGGAAAGTAAAGAAAATCTGCAATTGATTGAAGCTACATTATCGCAGTCGGGAATGGGAGAGGAATGAGTAATGAGTAATGAGTAAGGAGTAATGAGTAATGAGTTAAAAGATTAAATTACCCAATTCTAGACTTTCGATTCAACATCCTATAACTAAAAGACGAATCTATCAACTTTTATCAACTTTTATATATTTACGATTTTATTTAACCTTGTCATACTTGAAGGAGTTATAAAGCTATAAATAATAAGTTTTTTAATTTTAACAAGGAGATTTCATGATGGAAAATGTAATTGAAATAATTTTTGCTATTGGTGCAATTACTCGACACGACCAAAACTGGTTATGTGAAGTCATGTTATCTAATAAAGCTCTTAATTACGAAGAAAATAAAAAAATTCGCAAACTTCACGAGCATGTACGGATGGGATTTGTACATATTATTGATTAACGAGATTTCGGGCTAAGAGGTTCACCATTGATAAGTAGCAAGTAGCAAGTAGTAAGTAGCAAGTAAGGAATAAAAACGCAGCCATAAACAGTAATATGCCGGTGAGATTATACGAAGTATCAAATATCCCTAATCCCTAATAGTGGTTGATTAAATAATCAAAAAATAACTTAAAATACAAATAAAAAATAGTTTATCTTAGTTCAAATAGTTGCTGAAATATTTCCTATATAAATCGCAACTGACAGAAACTTGATTGCCATGATAGTTAATTAACCCCATGCTATGTAATTTAAAGCCTTGTATTTGTTCTAGGTCAATCGGTTTATCCGAATCTAACACTTTTTTAAAAGCTGATACTAACTCGGTATCTTTATGAAGCAGACGCAGGTTCCGTTGTAAAACATCTCGATAAATACCCGCATCGGTCGCAGCAGTTTCTAATAATTCTTCAAAAGTAAGCTCCTGACACTTTAAATAATAGAATGCTAGTCGAATTAAATAAGGATGTCCTGCAACTAAATTCATTAACTGATTTAAATCATCAGAACTCAAATTAAGTTGATGACGCAACATTAATTCTTGAACTTGTTCTCGATTCAAAGGCTCTAATTCGATTCTTAAACCTACATTTAAAGGTGACTGGTTAATATCTAAAGGAATATAAATTTCTGTAGAATGAACCATTATTAATCGCAGTTTCTTCCAGTTAGCATCAGCCTTAGTTCTTTCGTGCCAAAAACGCAGTAAGCTAAAAAATTCTTTAGCAATCTGCGGATGCTCAATAATTTCGTTAACTTCTTCTAAAGCTAACACTAGCGGACTGTCAATTTGTTGTAAAATACATGCTTGAATATATAAGTTACAACTCATTTTGGAACCAAGTTCTTCGTCCCAATAATCATTAATATCTGATTCTAATTTTAGCTGTCGAGCTAAATTAACGCATATCCAACGCAACAAGCGATTAAAATCAGTTAAAATCGAATTATCTGCTTGTTGAAAATGTAATAATGCTGTTTTACAATTCTCGTTTGCTGCATAAGCTAAAACTCTATTCATCAAAGAAGTTTTACCCATTTGTCTTGGTGCTTTAATACGAATAAAAGCACCAGGATTCAAAATAGTTTGATAGCATCTTTCTTCATGGTTGCCTCTAACTATATACAAAGCAGAATCTAAAGCAACACTATCTTGAGGAAATTCTAAATCTGCACCTGCTAAAGGCTTTTTTTCTTCGTAAATGCACTTACATGAATATTCAGCAGCTTCAACATCTAACGTTTGGGAATCTGCTTCTTCTTCTGAGAAAATTTGTGTTGATTGTTGACGATTAGAAGCTTCCTGAGAAGTTTGGTTTTTTATCCATCGATTAACTACAGAATGGAGATTAGTTTTAGTAACTTTTTCTCCAAAAGCTTTTGAAAGGAGTCTCCATAATTTTGGACCGACTCCTTGCTTTATGTAATTACCAGAATATCCAAGTTCGGTAGCTATTTGCTCGTAAGTTTTTTTAGTTTTATTCCAAGATTCCTGTAAGATGATTTTTTGAGTATCGTTAAAATGCTCTCCCGTTTTAATATAAATAACGTTTTCAATGTATTCTAGTATTTCATCCGTGTTATCCATTACGACTTTATTATAATTACTTCATTGATTCATTTTATTTCTTTATAGTATTATATCTATTTTGTTTAATATCTATACTTGCTAAAAAATTAATCCATAGCGAATTTAAACTGCTATCATTAGGATTTGCTTCATTTGCTTCTTTTAAAACCTTTACTAAATCGTACCAGTAACCATTTTGAGCATACCACCGAGCTTGCTCTATAGCAGTTTTATCATTCAAATTAGTATTAATAGAATTTACATCAATACGTTTTACCCAACCTTCTAATTGTGGGTGTTCCACATCTACAACATCTCCACAAACAAAGGCTAGTTTCCATTTGTAGTTTTTCCCGATTTCTAAGGAAGGTCTATCTTTTGGTAAGCTAAAACTGACAACTTTCTCATCAGCTTTTATCGGTAAAAAAACAGTTTCATGATATTCTTCAGTTTCATCTTGAAAGGCTAAAACAACCTGTTTTGCTGAAGTTTTAGGCAAATAAACGTAAATAGATGGAATTTCTTGCAAAGTCCATCCAAAATTACCTTTTGGAATTAAAGCTTTTATTGGTTCTTCATTTGAAGAACATCTGCTTTGGTCTGGGTCTCTCGAACCTCCTCCCGATGTATCTGGTGGTTCACCGTCTGGAGGTGGTTCAAACTGTATTGGAGCAGTAATAACACTTATATTTTGTTGGCTATCTGCTGACTTCGAGAATACAAACAACAATAACTGCGAACATAAGCCAATACTTAATAATTTGTAAGATAATTTTAATAGTTTGTTCATTTTTTGATAATTAGTCTTTTTATATGCATCTGTCTAAAGGAATAACTTAGTAACTCAGTCAGAATACTTTCAATCTATACTTGTTTTAGCTACGTTGTTATGTAGTTTTACATTGTCAACCAAGAAATTACTGATTCTATAAATATTGACTTCTTAGATAAGTTTGCAATAGTTAAAGCTACTGTCCGATTGTTTTGCTTGTCAATAGTATTAAGGAAAGATATCAACTTTTATCAACTTTTATCAACTTTCGCCGAAAAGATATCAACTTTTGCTTATTGGCATTTTCATATCTCCTTTGCCATACTTTACGAAGACTTAACTTGGTATAGATAATAACTCATTCCAAAGATAGAGTTAGGTGAAGAATTTATTATAGGAAGCATCATGAATCAAGCATTAACGGTTCAAGAATTAGCAATAGTCGTCGCTGCAAAAGACCTCAAACCTTCTATTATCACTCCAGATTTTCTCAAATATAGCGGTATTGTTCCTGGAAATTGGGAATTTACCCAAAAGCCAGTAATTAACAGTAATAATGCTAAATTTAGCTTTAAAAATGGTGTAAATATTATCGCCGAAGCTAATCGGGTGATTTTTGCGGAAGCTGTTGCCAATAAAAACACCGAAACGATTTTGGCTCCGACAATTATCAGTAAATTTACTGGAGCGTTACCCAATTTAGATTTCCAAGCAATTGGAATTAACCCTAGGGGTTTTGTGGCTTTTGGGGAAGAAGACGCTGGACGTAAATTTATTACCGAAAAGTTACTGGCTCCGGGAACTTGGCAAGAGGAAGGGGAGGAAGCAATGCGAGCGTCTCTTAACTTGATGTATAAGCTCAGACGCGCTCCTTTGGCTTTGAATATTACCGAAGCAGCTTTGAATCAGAAGGATAAAAGCATTCCTATCGTGATTTTTAGCGGTAGCTTTAGCTATCAAGTTATAGGGAAAACTGTCGAGCAGAAACTTAGTTATGTAAATCAAGTTATTGGCAATTGGTTTACCGATATTACTGCTTTCTCTAGCTTGGTGAACGATAAGTTTTTGGCTGATGTGACCGGGAATATTTCATTGACGGAAGCAGCGATAGAGATTGCTGAAAATAATTCTGACGGTTCGGATTTATTCGCTGTTGGTGCGGGGGCTTAAAACCCGCTTGGGGTTGCAAACCTCCGCAGTTGCTACAACCGAGGGAACCTCGGCAACGCACTGCTCTCCAAGCTGATAGCGAAAGTCCATTGAAATGGACTGAGACTCGTTTTTATTAATCACAACGGCTGAAATTTCAGTCCTATTTATAGCGAAAAGTGCGGTCTTGGGGGTTTCCCCCAAGAGCAACTTTTCAAGACAGGACTTGTGCTATTAGACTGGGGTTTGCAACCCCAGTCGGGTAACGATGAAAACCCATTAATCCGATTAACCGTTCCCAAAAGCTTGGGTAATATCGCGGATGCAAATCCCAACAAATTTATCAGAAAATAACTTTCAAGAATAGCAGAAAAACCCACAAAACTTTCAGATTTTACAACCCTTCGTCATCTGCAAAGTTTTCTCAAAAGCTATTTCAACAACTAATTTTCAGATAACTGAAATATTCGCGATATCACCCAACCCAATTGACTTGGGATAAAAATTTTCTGATGATTATTTGTTTGTTAAAACATTAAGCAGTTTGACAATAAATGCTCAAAAAATTAGTTGAAATTTAGAATTAATAAGGAATCAAAATAATGACTACTAATAAGCCTGAAATTAATATTTCTAATTACACTCCTGAAATTTATGAAACTGCTGTAGATTTCGGTGATGCAGCTTCTTTTGATGGGATTGATGATTATGTACAAGTGCCAAATTCTAGCGAGTTAGAGTTAACTGACGGTACGATTGAGTTTTGGGTTAAACCAGATTGGGCAGCAAATAGTAAAAATTTCAATCCAGCAGTTTTAGCGAATCGGGATACCAGTGGTACTCGTTACAGTATTCATATTCGCAGGAATCTCAATGGTGTTGACTTGTGGAATGGTTCTCAAGTCGGAACAGTTTTATATAATTTTGAGCAAGGAAATTGGTATCATGTAGCTCTGGTAGAAACTGGAACATCAACCGAAGTCTTTATTAATGGTGAGTTTCAAGGTTCTATGAGTAGAGGATTCTCTGCAGCTACAGGGAAAGATTTCCATATTGGTTCTTCTGATGGCGCAATTACATTTTTTGAAGGTGAAATTGATGAAGTCCGTATCTGGAATAAAGCTCGTACTCAAGAGGAAATCCAAGAAAATCTTCATACAAAGCTTACAGGAACAGAAGACGGTTTAGCTGCTTACTACAACTTTGATAATGATTCAGGAACAACCATTATTGACGGAACGGGAAGTAATAATGGAACCCTGAATAATGGAGATGGTAATAACTTAGTTGGTTCTAATATTGGATATACTCTAACTGACTGGGAAGTAACTGAAACTCCCGTTGTCAAGATTGCTGAAGGTGAAACAGAAGCAACCATAACTGTTGCTAAAATTGATGATGAAATCGCAGAATATACAGCAGAAACCGTTACGGTAACATTAAACGATTCGGATAATTATGACTTAGATACTAGTAATCAAACCGCAACGGTAACATTGAATGATGATGATGAAGCAGGAATTGAATTTGCGAAGTTAACTACTTCAGATGGTACGGTTGTAGCTACATCTTTAGAATATTACAACAACACCGTAGTAACTTCTGAAGTCGCAACAATTGAATTAGAAGTTACATCGGATTACGCAAATGGTAATGTAGGGTTAAAAATAGCTTCTGGAGATGATTCTTACACCTTAACTGCGGGAACTCAATTAAGTTTTAGTGATGGCGCTCTAGTTACGGTTGATACCGATACAACAATTTCTACTGGTGATGCAGTAACTCTGGTTCCAGTTACTTTTGTCAATGCGATCGCCACTCAAGAAACCGTTAGTTTTACAGACGAGCAAAGCGGTACTGCCATTGAAGTAGGAGTAAGCACTGGTTACAATCCAATAACTGGGGAAGTTGGATTACAAATTAGTTCTGGTGTTGATGCATTAACATTTAGCAACGGAACTGAACTAACCTTTAGTAACGGTGCAGTAGTTACCCTAACACAAGATACAACTATCTCCTCTTCTACAGAAACTTTAGTTCCTGTATCCTTTGCAAATCAAATTCTTAGCAACGAAACCAGTGAAATAGAGTTACCCGGAGAAGACAACACTACATTCGGAGTACGACTCAACAGTCAACCAACGGACGATGTTACCCTCACTTTAACTATTGGTGACAGTACAGAAGGACAATTTGCGAATAGTACTTCAACTCAGACTTTAAACTTCACTACGGAAAATTGGGATACTTACCAAGAAGTAACCTTGTACGGTGTTGATGATGATATCGATGACGATGCTGGGGAGGATGAAAACAGCAATACAGTCTACGACTACAGTATTGATGTAACTACTACTAGTCAAAATGACTCAAATTACAATCTTCAAATTAGTGATGCTGTATTTGTCAATAACCAAGATAATGAAAGTACAGAAGATAGCAACAATAATGTAAATACAAATAATAGCGCCACAAATATAGCAAGCATTAACGTTATCAACAGCGAATTAAGCGAAGACGGAAGCACTACAGCTGAATTTGAAATTAACTTGAGCGAAGCGGCACCCGAAGGTGGTGTTTATGTAAAATACGAAATTGGTGATGGTACTGGAACAATTGGTGATGGTACTGGAACAATTGGTGAAGATATCTTCGCATATACGCTTATTGGCGATGATAATCCTTTGAATAGTTATTCCACTGGTTCATTATCCAATTTGTTTCTTCCAGGAAGCAGCCCCATTTTTGTTGATATTGATGGTGACGAAGATTTAGATGTTTTTATTGGTAGAAGTGAAGGTACATTTCGTCCTGGTGGAATTGATTACTATGAAAATACAGGAGATAAAAGCAATCCTATTTTTACAGAGCGTACTAGTAGCGACAATCCCCTTAATCAAGTTTCATTAAGTTCAAATGTACCTAGCTTTGTAGATATCGATAACGATGGAGATTTAGATGCTTTTGTTGGTTATTTTTCTGGTGCATTAATTACAGAAACTATTTCTATTGATGGGTCAGTTGTAAGAAATTTAACTCCTACTATTTATTACTACGAAAATACTGGTAATTATACAAATCCGGTATTTGAGCGACGTACTGGTAGCGATAATCCCTTAGAAGAACTTATTCATAATGGAAACATAAATCAACCAATTACCACTTTTGGTGATATGGATAATGATGGGGATTTTGATATTTTTGTTGGAGCGGTAAATGGTGGAATTTCCTATTTTGAAAATATAGGTAGTGCTGAGAGTCCTATTTTTCAGAGACTTGGTGGCAGCAACAATCCTTTTAATGGAATCGATTTTGGCGATGATAGCGCACCTACTTTAGTTGATTTTGATAGTGATGGGGATTTAGATGCCTTTATTGGTCGGAGTAACGGAACTATTTCATATTACTTAAATAGCGGTACTTCCGAACAAGCAGTATTCGTTGAGCAAACTACTCCCATAAACTTTGATGTTGGTTCTGATAGTAGACCTAGTATTGTAGATATCGATAATGATGGCTATTTTGAAGCTTTTGTGGGTGAAAAATCTGGAAATATAAATCTGTACGCATTTAATCCTATTCCTGAAGTTTATATTCCAGAAGGAAACACTAAGAGTTCAAAAGTTACTTTGATAGCTGTTGATGATTTAATTGATGAACAACAAGAAACTTTTGATATTAGAGTTACTGAAAACGTTGATGATACTTTAATTATTGAAATCACTTCAAACTACGAATCCAATAGTAATGGTCAAATTATAATTGGTGAACAACCAACTATCAATTATTTTGTAGGACTAAAAATTAATAATGCAGAAGTTACAGATAGTTATTTCTTAACAGCGGGAACTGTACTGAATTTTACAGATAGTGCCAATAATACTTATTCTGTAACAATTAATGAAAATACAGTTATCTCAAACACTTCTACTGAAGTTGGAATTCAACAAAATATTTCTTTACAAGGTATCGAATTAGTTGGAGCAACTACTAGTATTATTAACAGTGACTACATTGTCAATGAACAAAGTAGCACGGGTACTTTTGAAATTGTTGATAACGATATTGCTGGGTTAAATATTGTTGATAGTGACAATAATCCGTTGACTTCTTTAACCACTTCAGAAGACGGAATTACAGAAACTTTCTACGTTTCTCTCGACACTAAACCCACAGACAATGTAGCTGTTTACTTTGGTGTTGATAATAGCGAAGAAGGTTTACTTTCCGACGACAACGAAAGCAATGAAAATCTAGTTAAACTGGTCTTTTCTCCAGATAATTGGGATACTTCACAAGCAGTTACCCTAACTTCCGTTGATGATGATGTTGATGATAGTAATATTACCTACAATATTATTTCCACCGTTATTAGTGAGGACATTAAATACAATGAAGATAATGTCATCCTCAAACTTACGGAAGATTTTAACTATGTTGATGGTAGCAGCAATACTATTAGCTTATTAGTTGATGATTTGAGCGTTCAGGAAACCGAATTAGCTGCGGGAACTCAGTTAACATTTGCTAATGGTATGATTCTTGAAGTTGAGAGCGATACTACTCTTAGCAACTCAATCGCTACTAACGTCAACGTAACTCAGGTGCAAGCAGCGAATCAAATTCTCAAAAACACCACAGCATTCATTGACGAAGACAATAGTAATTTAACTGAGTACCTTCAAATTATTGTTACTGAAGAGTATGCAGACGGTAGATTAGAATTACAAATTGATGAAAGTAGTAGTATTGCTTCAGTCGATTTAAGTTTGGGACAACAGCTAACCTTTAGTAATGGTACGGTGTTTACCGTAGAAGTTGCAGAAACCCTGAGCAATGCAGAAGCTTCAACTATTTTTGGAAGAATAGATAGTAATCTTCTCAAAGTTGCAACTACAGAAGTCTCCACTGGTTCCACTGCTGAAGTTACAACAGATTACACCGATAAAGATTCTGGTAAAACCGAAGTTATTGTTAATACTGACTACAACGAAGCAGCAGGAACTGTCAGTTTAAGGATTAACGATACTACAGCTAGTGAAGTCGAATTAGTTGCAGGTACTCAAATTGACTTTAGTAACGGTGCAGCGGTAAGTCTTGATAATGACGTTACTTTAACCACTACTGCATCATCTGTAAATGTCAGTGGTGTGGGAAATGAAATTACCACGAGCTTTACAGAAAGCATTTCTACCGATATTTCCGTTACCAATAACGATAATGACACCGCAGCAGTTGTTGTTGATAGATACGATATCAGTTCTTTGGAAGGATACGGCAATAATTTCTTCAATCTTAAACTAGCAACTCAACCCCTTGGAGAAGTCACCGTTACCATGAATCCGGTTGATGTTAACGGGGATAAGGATTACAACATTAGTCTTGCTGATGAATTTGATGGGGAATCCTACAGCGTTACCTTTGACGAAACCAACTGGAATTTAGCTAAAGCTATCAGAGTACAAGCGGTGGATGATTACGATATTGAGTACAACCACAGCAGTTACATTGATTTTACAGTTTCCAGCGATGAGGATAGTATTTATGACGGAGTAACTCCAACGGGTGATGTTGTTGTCAAAATTGAAGATAATGATTTACCAACCGCTAGTATTCAAGCAGTTGCTGCTGCTAGCGAAGCTGGTTCACCGGGTTACTTTATTGTTAGCTTAGATAATCCAGCACCCGATGGTTTTGACGGTACGGGAATTGTAGTTAATTACAGCGTCAGCGGTACAGTAGATAGAAATGTTCCCGATAAGACTGACGATTTGAAAGCTTTAACGGGTTCGGTACGTATAGCTCCCGGAGAAACTCGGAGTCCGATTATTGCTTTCCCCATTGATGACTTTAAAGTAGAAGCTATTCCCTTAGAAGTATTAAGTGCTGCTGGGAATAATGTTCGACTACAAATAAATACCGCAAAGCTCAGCGATAGTCAGAAGCAAAGTTTAATTGAGGTGGGTACAGTTCCCCTAAATGACGACACAGAATTAACCTTTAGCAATGGTGCGATCGCCGAAGTCAATGGAAATTATAATTTACAAATCAACGCGAATGGTAGTGTAACTTCCGTAAATGCTGCTGTTGAATTTACCAGCGATATTACAACTGTTGCGATAGATGAAACCACAAGTATTCCCCAAGAAACTGTTGTTGTTACCCTGTCATCTGGAAGCGATTACTCGATTAACGAAAACGAACCACCATCAGCAATTTTAAGCATTCAAGATAACGATACACCAGGAGTCAGAATTGTTGAAATTGGGGATACAACGGTAACTGAAAATGGGACATCGGAGTTTTATATATCTCTCCTGAGTCAACCAGAAGCAGATGTAACGATTGCACTCAATGGTGTTCCCACAGAGCGTAAACTGATTGTAGACCAAGCTTATAGCAATACTGCATCTACAATTCAACTCAAAGTTGATGATTCGGAAGTCGATTCTCTTCTGTTACCAGCAGGTACTTATACTTTAGGTAATGCAGAGGTAACAGTTTCTAGCGACACCACAATAGACATCTCCGATAAGTTCACAGAAGTAGCACTAAGCAGTATATCTAGTAATATTACAGCTAGTGACAGTTTGACCTACTCCTACACAGAATTAGGTTTTGACGATACCTATACCTTCAACTCCGATAACTGGTACAAACTGCAAACTGTTACCGTCAAAGGAATTGATGATTCTGTTGCGGAAACGGGAGATTTTCACAGCAGCACGGTAGGATACACGATTTCCAGCACAGACACTAATTATGATGGGTTTGAAGTTCCTCCCCAAACTATCAATATCATTGACAGAACTTTTGACTCAGAAAATACCACAGAAAGTTTAGTCGAAGGATTATTTGCACTACAAGATGGTTTAGATAGCGTTACTTTACCAGTTATTGGTAAGCTCGACGGAGTAGCACCTTCGTTTATTGAAGATTTCATCGACGATCTAGTTGAGGAAGTCAAGCAAACCGAATACGTCACCGCTGAAAGTTTACAAGATGCATTCAATAACGTACTTAGCGATAGATTCGGGATGGTAAATGTTGAAATTACCGACCTTTCTACCGAAAATATTGAATTCAAGCTAAATATTGAAGACAGCTTTAACAAATCAATTACCCTTAATGGAGATTTAGGTTTACCCGCTTTAGGGATTAATATTGAAAGCGATGGCGATATTGAGACTAATTTTGATTACAAAATTGATTTAGGATTTGGTATTAGTACAGATGATGGTTTCTACATTAATACTGAAGATACAGGTTTTGATGTTGGTGCTAGCTTGAGTTTGAGCGATGAATTTACCGCTACTGGTAAACTTGCTTTCCTACAAATAGAAGCTACCAATGGAGATGAAATCGGAGGAACAAATATTGATGCTGAGTTTACTATTAACTTAGAAGATGCAGATACCAGCGACGATTCAAATGATGAAGACGAAAAGAAACTAACCTTAACAGAATTAAATAACCTCCGTAAGAGTGATAACTTATTTGATTCAATTAAATACGGTTTCAGTGGGGATGCTGCTCTCGATTTGGATGTGGTAACTTCAATCAAAGGTAATACCGGTTTCCCCAGCCTTGGTTTAAATATTTCCAGCGAATTACCTTTGTTTAACTACTCCAATACTGATGAAGAAGATGAAGACGAAAATGTAAAACTAACCGTTGTTAGTAGTTCAGCAACTTCCTTAAACATCGAAAGTAGTGATAGTACAAATATCGTTCGACTCAATAAAGATACAGAATTAAAATTTGGTAATACTACCGTAATTGTTAAGGAAGATACTGATATTGAACCCGGAGAAGAAACGACAGTTAATGTTACCTTAGCTGATGGTAGTCAAGGAACAATAAATAACATTGCTGCGGATACAATAATAGAAACCCCCAAGATTCCCTTACTGACTATTAGTAGTTCAAGAACTTCTCAAGAAGGTAAAATAACAACCTTAGATGTCACCAGTAATAATGAAAATATCATTCGACTTAAGAAAGATACAGAATTAAACTTTGGTGGTACTAGAGTTATTCTCAAGAAAGTTATCATTAGTGAAGGCGATGTTGATATTAACAGCGAACTGATTGATATTCAACCCGGAGACACACCAACCACAATTGAAGTAAGCGTAGTTGGTGATAAAGATAATAACTCAGGAGAATTTCTTACCATTGATGAAGATACAACAGCAGATGTTTCAGTAGGAGAAATTCTTGACAGCGACCCCTCACTGACCCTTAGTCAAGCAGTAACTTCTAAAGAAGGTGAATCAATAACCTTACAGGTAACTAGTAATAATGTTACAGATACAATTCAACTCAATAAAGGTACACAATTAAAATTTGGTGACAATGAAACTAAGTTTACTCTAGAGGAAACTGCTTATATTGAATCCGGAAATACACCAAGCGAAATTAAGGTAACGGTAGCTGATGATGGAGACGAGACTACAGAAGAATCAGTTACTATTACAAAAGATAAAATAGCAGAACTTGTTAGCAGTGAATTTAATCTTTCCTTCAATGACATCACCTTAGACACGGGTGGATTCATTACCGATTTAATGAGTCCAGTTATCAACTATGTCAACGACCTCATTGAACCATTTGAACCAATTATTGATGTTCTTCAAACGGAAATTAAATTTCTAGATACTGTTAATTTGGTAGATTTGTTTGATGAAAATAATGATGGTTCAGCCACATTAATTGAAGTTGCTTCTTATTTAGCCAGTACCTTTAGTGGTACCGACCTTAAATACCAAGAATTCTTCAACGCTGTCACCGGAATTATTGATTTAGTTGACACCCTCAAAGATTTAGAATCAGATATCAATAGCGGTGAAAATCTCTCGATTAACTTTGGTGATTACACCTTGGAGAATTTCAAAGGTGCTAGTGATGATGAAGAAGATAGTGCTTCTAACACTGATACAGAAGAGTCGGGAGGTGATGAATTAAATTCTGATACCAAGGAACAAGCAGAAAATTCTGGTACCGGTTCTATAGGAACTAAAATCACTAACTTCTTCAGTAAATTAGATGAATTGGGAATTAGTATTCCTCTAATTGAAGACCCATTTATCGCAGTTAATTTATTACTAGGACAAGATATTGACTTAGTTACCTACGATATTCCCGAATTAGATATCGGATTCAAGATTACCCAAGAATTCCCCATCTTTGGTTCAATAACAGGTTTACTTGAAGGTGCTTTTTCTCTCTCCTCGGATTTAGTAGTTGGTTTCGATACCTACGGATTCAGTAGATGGGAAGACAAAGGTTTTGATTTAAAAGATTCCCACTTAATTTTTGATGGTTTCTATCTTAGCGATGTCGATCCGGATACTGGGAAAGACGTGGACGAATTAACGATGGATGCGACCATTGCTGCTGGTGTTTCTGCTAGTGCTGTAGTTGCTAAAGCTGAATTGACAGGTGGAATTACCGGTAAAGCTGGTTTAGATATCATTGACGGTGGTGAATTTACCGGAGAAAGTGATGGTAAATTGCGGGGTTCGGAAGTTCTAGCAGCAGATAGTTTATTTGATTTATTTTCCCTTTCCGGTTCCTTAAAAGCTTTCATCAAAGCAGTTGTGAAAGTGGGTGTTGATGTCGGTCTTTTCGAGGTTATGAAGACGGTTTGGAAAGAAAAATTCTCCATCACCTTATTTGAATTTGAACTTGGTGGTAGTAGCGGAACGGTATCCCAAAGCTATATTGAAGGTGCAACGGTATTCTTCGATTCCAACCTTGATGGTATTTGGCAAGAAGGGGAACCCTTTACTCTAAGTAACGCTGACGGTAGCTATAACCTAGAAATACCTTTACTATTCTTCGACACCAACGACAACGGTAAAATCGACCCAGAAGAAGGCAGAATCGTCACTGAAGGTGGTACCGACTCCTCAAGCGGTGTAGAAATCGAAACACCTTTGATTGCTCCCTACGGTGCGAAAATGGTCACACCGTTAACCACCCTCAAACAAAAGCTAATTGAAGACGGTAGCACCCCCGAAGAAGCAGAACAATTAATTAAAGAAGCTTTAGAAATACCAGAAGATATCAACCTCGAAGAATTTGACGCTTTAGATGCAATGTCCAAAGGTGATGAAAGGGGAAGCAAGGTTTACAAAGCTCACGTACAAGTTCAAAGCTTGTTCGCTCAAACCTCGGAATATATCAAAGGATTTGGTAAAGACGAATTAGTTGACGAAAAACGTCCCATACCAGAACAAGCAATCGACGCGATCGCCAAAGGTTTTAAGAAACGTAAAGGTAAGGGTAAAGGTAGAACACCAATCAACTTCAGCGATTCAGCGGAGCTAGAAGAACTAATCAAAGAACCTCTCGAAGGTAAATTCAAATCAAAAGCTGAAAGACCTCAAAGACTACCAGAATCCTTTGGAATCCTGACTAAAACAGTAGCTTCGGGTAATAAAGAAATCGACGAAGTATTTGAAGGTGTTCCTCCCAAAGATATTCTCGGAAAAGTTGCTCCCGTCAAAAAGAAAACTCAAGATAAATTACCCAAGGAATTGAGAAAACTTGCTGGAGGAGCAAGAAGAGAGGATATAACCAGTTTATTAGAAAGGGTTCCAGAAGCGGAACAGTTTCTACTTAAAGAGCAATCTGAACCCGGTGACAAACCACCAGTTAACGGTGGAGAACAACCCGACGATAAAAAACCACTTCCAATTGTCGATTCTGAAGACGACACAATTATTCCTATCGCTCCTAGAAAACCCAAAAAACTTGCAAAAGGAAAACGTCCTCGCAACCTGCTAGAACTCGATGGTGATGACTTAACAGATACCAAAATTAAATTCAGTCTCAGCAGCAAAAACCTTCCCGAAGGAAGAATCCACGAAATTGCTATCTTTACTACAGAAGATGAAGAAGGAAGCATCAACGGTATCAATCCCGAAGATGCAGGTTATAAAGAAGCAGCACTCAAAAAATCTCGCTCTATCTTCTCCATCCTTCCCGATGACTTCATTGCTAATCCCAAACGAATTATGAAAGGATTTGCAGACAAAAACATTGGTTTCCTGCTCATCAAAAACGGTACCGTAGATAGCGCTCGTCGTGGTAGAACTCCTTTAGATAACGTATTAGTCGGAACCGAACAACAAGGGGATGGTTTCCGAGGAATGCAAATTAGCGAAAAAGGTGAAAATTCCTTCCGCTTGTCATTTGAAGATGAAATGGGCGATGCTGACTTTACCGATATAGTTATCGATGCAGAATTAACCGACGAAACCCCCGAAATCGTTACCGACATCCAAGGGGAGAGCGAAGGAGAAATGTTAGACCTCAGAGAGTATGAAGGTAAGCAAATTCAGATTCAAGCTCCCATCGTCAGAGAAGAATCAGCATACGAAAACGTAGTTGGTTTCTACGTAGTCGAAGATACAAGCGGTGCCGTTCGCGACCCCTTAACCGGTGATTTAATAAATCCTGGAGAAGAAGGTTATATCAAAGCCGCACTCCGCAACAGTCAAAATAATGCTTTCCAAATGGGAGAAAAAGGAATTGGTGGAAACAAGGAAATCAGAGGAGGTCAGATATTTGCTCCCTTTGCAATTGCTAACGGTACCCTCGAACAAGTATTAGACGACAATCCTGACAACGACCCCCAAGTCTACTTTGCTCACATCGGTGCTAACACTGACAGAGTAGACTATATTCGTAACTTGGGTGGTAACACCTGGGGTGTAGAAGATATGCGTGGTGGTGGTGATATGGACTTCAACGATATTGTCTTTAAATTAGACGTAACTGTGGGATAAATGCAGTTTCTCTTACTTTAAATTAATTCACATCTTATACCGATTTCAGAAACCCGGTTTCTTGTTAGTTAAACAAGAAGATAATAATGCTTTCACGAATAGAAACCGGGTTTCTTTAGTCTTCTTGAGAATGGTGCAAGATGTCAGTTGAAAGGTTTCAGTCTCCTTTCCCGCTACAGCTTCATGCTTTCGCGGGACTTTTTTAATTATCAACCAGATTTTTTTATCATATTTGTGCAAGGGTTTTTTATGAATCAAAATAATAGTTATATCTCCGCAAATCTTAAACAACGAAAACCAAAAACTAGCGGTAATTATCGAAATATTTACCAAGGTAAACGTAGTAGTTCTGTTGAAATGACTTTAGAAATTCTGAGAATATTGGAACGAAATAAAAAGTTGTAGAGACGTAGCACTGCTACGTCTTCCGAAGATTGCAGAAAAACGAACCCATCATAATTTATGCAATAAATTTCTGTGTATGCAAACAAGACTACTTGCACAATTAAAAAAAAACAATTATAAATAGCTGTTATGTCTAATTATTTATCATTAAATCGCCAGTGAATGATTTGATAAGTAGCAAACAGCTAAAGATACTTTTATCTCTAAACAAATTAAAATCAACGTTTCTCTATCTATCATTACTTTGGAATATTATCACCGCAATTTCGATTCCTGCTTCTGCTCAAATAACTCCCGATACAACTTTAGATAATTCTCCCTCAAAAGTAAATTCTCAGAATTTAAATAATCTATTGATTGAAGGTGGAGTTAAAAATCAAAGCAATCTTTTTCACAGCTTTCAAGAATTCAACATTAATAAAGGACAGCAGGTTTTTTTTGCTAATCCTCAAGGAATAAATAATATCATTACTCGCATCACCGGTAACAACCCCTCGAATATAAACGGTGTTTTAGGAGTCAACGGTTTAGCAAATTTATTTTTTATCAATCCAAACGGAATTATTTTCGGTAAAGATGCTCGTCTTGATGTAAATGGTTCTTTTATCGGTTCAACTGCTGATAGCATAAATTTTTCAGATGGTAGTTTTTTTAGTGCTATTGAACCAAATAATCCAGCTTTACTTAAAATAAACGTTCCTTTAGGATTACAGTACGGAAATAATCCCGCAGCAATTCAACTAAAACAAGCAAATTTACAGGTAAAACCCGGTAATATATTGGGTTTAATTGGTGGAAACGTTAATTTGGATAATACAACTCTCAAAGCACCGGGGGGAACAATTCAACTAGGTGGTTTATTAAGTTCTGGAGTTGTGAATTTAAATGATTTAAAGTCTTTTAGTTTTCCAGATAATATTCAGCTTGGTGATGTCTCGTTAATAAATAAATCCAATATAGAAGTTATTGCTAGTGGTGGTGGAGATATTTTTATTAATGCAAATAATTTTAATTTGAATAATAGTAGTTTACAAGCGGGAATTAAAACAGGATTGGGAAACCAGGATGCAGTCGCAGGAGATATTAATATTAATACTACGGGTGATATTAATCTTAATCAAAATAGTAATATAAAAAATATTTTAGAATTGGATTCTGTTGGTGAAGGTGGAAAAATTGATATCCGAACAAATAACTTTTTTCTCAAAGATTCAAATATTTTGACCGATACTGAAAGTTCTGGTAATGCTGGGAATTTAACAGTTAAAGCAGAAAATAAATTTGAAATAATTTCAAGTCCCACCAATATCGCTTTAAGAGGAGAAGGAAGAAAAGGTTTATCTTCCATCACTGAAGATAATGCTACTGGGAATGGAGGTAATATCATCGTTGAATCTCCAGAAATTACTATTTCAGGTATTGGTGGAATTGATAGTAGTACCGAGGGATTGGGTGATGGAGGAACAGTAAACATATTAACTGATAGGCTTAATATTATCGAAGGAGCAGCAGTATTAAGTAATACAGAAAAGTCTGGTGATGCAGGAGAGATATTTATTCAAGCATCCGAGTTTATCGAAATCAGTAATAAGCTTAGCGATTCTAGATTTGAAAGTCGTCGTCGTCCACCAGGAGGAATTATTGCAGATGTTCGTAGAGGTAATAGGGAAGATGGAAATGGTGGCACAATTACTTTAGAAACTGCAAGATTAACTGTCAAAGAGGGAGCATTTATTACAACGGATACTAAAGGAACGGGAAATGGAGGAAATATTACAATTAAGGCTACAGAATTAGTTGAAGTTATTGGTAGAGGAGATAATCCCAATACTCAAATAGTAACAGAAGTCAGAAATAATGCAGCAGGAAAGGGAGGTAATCTATCAATAGAAACTAAAAAACTTTTTGTAGTTAATGGTGCCAGAATCAATGTAGGAACTAGTGGTAGTGGTGATAGCGGTAATTTACATTTAAAAGCAACCGAATCAATAATATTACAAGGTAAATCTGACGATACTCCCAGTAGCATAATAGCCCAAGTTGGACAAGATTCTAATGCGAATGGAGGTAATATTACAATTGAAACTAAAAATCTAACTATAAAAGATGGAAATCAAATTTCTGCTAGCAATTTAGGCAGAGGGAATAGTGGAAATATTAGCATTAAAGCTACGGAAGCTATAAATATAAATGGTATTTTTTCTACTACGGAAAGCTCTGATAGATTAGTTGCAGAATCTTCTCAAGATAGCAATAATTTTTTAATACCTAGCGGAATTTTTAGCAGTTCCCCAGGAATCGGTAACGCAGGTGACTTGAATATTGAAACCGGGAAATTAACTATTAACAATAAATCTCAAATTTCAGTCAGCAGTCAACAACAAGGAGCAGCAGGTAATTTAACGATTCAAGGAAATCAAATTTATCTTGATAATTCTATTATCAGCGCTGAAACTGTAGCGGGAGATAAAGGAAGTATTTATTTTAATGGTAAAGATATTCGATTAAGAAGAGGAATTCAGGTAACAACAAATGCAACTCAAACCGCTACGGGAGGTAATATTGATATTGATACAAATACTTTAGTTGGTTTAGAAAACAGCGATATTACAGCTAATGCTGAAGATAATTTTGGTGGAAGAGTAATTATCAACGCTGAAGCACTTTTTGGAATTGCATTTAGAGATTTTCTGACATTAGAAAGCGATATTACCGCGACCTCTGCATTGGGAGCAGAATTTAACGGTGTTGTGGAAATCAACACTCCCGATATTGACCCGACATCTGCATTAGAGGAATTACCTGAAGGATTTACCGATTCATCGCAAATTCAAGCTGGATGTGCTGCTGACGGAGGAAATCGCTTTGCTGAAACCGGAAGGGGTGGTTTACCAAAAACTCCCCAAGAAGTTTTACGTTCCCAGGTAGTTGTAGAAGATTGGAGAGTTTCTGCTGGAGAAGAAATTGAGAAAGCAGAAATACAACCGAAAAAAGATAAATTTACTCCAATTGTAGAAGCTCGGGGATGGATTGTAAATCAAGATGGTGTTGTGGAATTTGTGACTAATTTACCTCAAGAGAATATTATTTATAAAAATCATTCATTTAACTGTGGTTAGTTGTAATCATTCAATGATGACAAAAATTATCAAAGGTTTTAGTATTTAAATAAATTAATTTTGTGATTAAATGACAGTCCTATTTATAGGACTTTTGCTGTTAGACCGGGGTTTGCAACCCCGGTTGGGTGTGCGAGAAAACATACCCTACCACATTTATTTTTAGCGATACTTATTCTATATAACCCGACCGGGAATGCAATTCCCAGTCTAATAGCTCAAGTCCTATAAATAGGACTAAAATTCAAAAAGCAAAAGCTAATTTTATCTACATTTAATTTTTATAAAAAAAACAAATTGACAACCTATGTAAAATTGGATAAAACCTTAACAAAGAAAGTTGAATTAAAAGAATAAACAATGAAGATTAAACGAATTTTAATTCTAGGATTATTAACTTTTCTGCTAATTACAAATTTTATTCCAATAGTCAATGCTCGTTCCGTGAAGTCCCTTAACTCTATTTCTAAATCATCCAAAAATATCAACTCTTCCCCAACTCTATTAAATCAAGGTAAGCAATTTTACGACGAAGGGAATTTTGCAGCAGCAGCAGAAGTATGGGAAAAAGCTGTTAATAACTATTCGCTAAATAAAGAAAAACGCAATCTAGCTTTAGCCTACAGATATTTAGCAATTGTTTATCAAGATTTAGGTAAATGGAAAGCAGCAAATAAAGCGATTTCTCAATCCTTGAAGCTAGCTGAAAATATTAACGATAGATTCCTTTACGCTCAAATTCTTAATACTCAAGCTCGCTACCAACTTAATACGGGTAATACTCAAGCCGCTTTAGAAACTTGGAAGCAAGCGGAATCTATATATAAATCTCTCAAAGATAATCAAGGAATTATTTTAACTCAAATCAATCAAGCCCAAGCATTACAAAATCTGGGATTTTATCGACGCTCGCGGGATATTTTAGAGCAGGTTAATCAAAATATTCAAACTGTTTCTGATTTATCACTAAAAGCCAAAAGTTTATTGAGCTTAGGTGTTGCTTTAGAAGTTGTAGGAGATTTAGAAAAGTCTCAAAATGTTTTATCTGAAAGCTTAATTATTGCTCAGGATATAAATTCTAGTCAAATAGGAGAAACCTATTTAAGACTGGGTAATACAGCAAGAGCAAGAGAAGATTTTGAACAAGCAGAAAATTATTATCAGCAAGCAATAGATAATTCACAATCATCTCTATTAAAACTACAAGCACAAATTAACCAATTGAGCTTATTGATTAAAACAGAACAAACTAAAAAAGCTTTTACATTAATACCCGAAATCAAATATTTATTCGTTAAACTTCCTCCCAGTCGGACTAAAATTTACGCTCAAGTCAACTTTGTTAATAATTTAATTAATCTAGAAAATAATATAAAAACTAAAGTCCCAAATATCAGCAATCAAGAACTAGCGAAAATATTAGCTACATCAGTCACCGAAGCAAAACAATTAAAAGACTTCAAAGCTCAATCTTACGCTTTAGGAGAATTAGGATATCTCTACGAACAAAACAAACAATCATCAGAAGCACTTCAATTAACCAACCAAGCACTTACCATAGCCCAAGATTTACAAGCTACAGAAACCATTCCCATGTTACGCTGGCAGCAAGGACGTATACTCAAAGCACGGGGAGATAAAAATCAAGCTATTAATGCTTATTCGGAAGCTATCAAAGGTATAGAATCACTACGTCGTGACTTAGTTGCAGTTAATTCCGAAAACTCTGATATGCAGTTTTCATTTCGTAAACGAGTTGAACCTGTATATCGTCAATTAGTAGAGCTACTTGTACAGGATATAGATAAACTTCCTCAAGCAACAAAACAGCAATATCTGGAGAAATCAAGATTAACAATTGAAGGATTGCAGCAGCGAGAATTAGAAAACTTTTTCAGAGCAGCTTGTTTAACAGCAAGAAAGCAAAATATTGACAATATTGATACAGAAGCAGCAGTAATTTATCCAATTATTCTCGATAACAGTTTAGAAACAATTATTTCCCTTCCCGGAAAGCCTTTAAAACATTACAGTACAAAGCTTGATTCACAAGAAAGAATAAAAGTATTTCAAGAAGTACGACAATATTTAAATCCAGTGTTCAAATCTACCGACGTACTACCATCCGCTCAAAAAATATACGATTTATTAATACGTCCCGCAGAAAAAGATTT
The DNA here is from genome assembly GCF_002368095.1 of Calothrix parasitica NIES-267. GTDB lineage: Bacteria > Cyanobacteriota > Cyanobacteriia > Cyanobacteriales > Nostocaceae > Rivularia > Rivularia parasitica. Next base: position 4,878,331 of record NZ_AP018227.1, read on the forward strand.
ACAACAACAAAACATCAAAACATTAGTATTTGTCCTTGATGGACGTTTACGCAGTTTACCAATGGGAGTACTTCACGACGGTGAAAAATATTTAATCGAAAAATACAATATTGCTTTAACCCCAGGATTGCAGCTTCTACCAGTAAGTCCTATTTCTTTTGCAAAACGCAACACCTTAACCGCTGGTTTAGCAGTTTCTCGTCAAGGTTTTTCAGCATTACCTGGTGTAGAAAGAGAAATTAAACAAATCAATCAAATTGTCCCCAGCAAAACCCTATTAAATGAAAGATTTTCCAAAGATATAATCGGAAAACAAATTAAAAACATTCCATTTTCCGTAATTCACTTTGCTACCCACGGTCAGTTTAGCTCCAAAGCAAAAGACACCTTCGTTTTGACTTGGGATGATAAAATTCAAGTTAATGACTTTAATCAATTACTGCAAAGAAATAACGACAAAGAAGCAATAGAATTATTAGTTCTTAGTGCTTGTAAAACAGCAAAAGGTGACGAACGAGCCATTTTAGGATTAGCAGGAATAGCAGTCCGTTCCGGAGCAAGAAGTACCATTGCAACCTTGTGGTCGGTAAGAGACAAATCCACATCAGAAATGATGACGCAATTTTACCGCAATCTCGCTCAAACAAACGTAAGTAAAGCCCAAGCATTGCGTCAAGCACAATTATCTCTGCTCAAAAATCCTAAATACAAACATCCCTATTACTGGTCGCCATTTATTTTAGTCGGTAATTGGCAGTAATATAGGTCAAAGGTTAAAGGTTAAAGGTTAAAGTTAATATTTGTAGGGTGTGTAACGGCTTGACTATTTATCGATATAAACTATATTTTTGAAAATGCCGTTACGCACCATTCACTGAAGATAAAAACAAATAATCTCTCTATTCTCCTTCCTCTGTGTCCTTAGCGTCCTCTGCGGTTTTTTATCTCCTCTCCCCTTCTAAGAAATTACCTGAAAGAATTAGGACTTACGCAAAAGTAACGTAATTACGTCATTACGAGCGGTAGCGACGTAATCTCATCAGACGCTGGGATTGCTTCCCTACACTACGTTTCGGTCGCAATGACAATTTTGCTTTGCGTAAGTCCTGAGAATAATAAATTCCTGATTTCTTGAAACAGTTGGTTGTCACTTGACAACTAACTGTTTCAAGTTTACTCTGTGAAAATAAAGGTTGTGATGAAAAGACGTTCTCATCCAAAATCGGAGGTTGAAGCTGCCTTGAAGTATGCTGAACAAAATGGCTGGTACGTTGATATGGGTGGTTCACATGCTTGGGGTAAGATTTATTGTCCCTACAACGATAAAGAATGTAGATGTGGAATTTTTTGTATATCTAGTGTTTGGAGTACCCCAAAAAATGCAGGAAATCATGGGAAGCAGATTCGTCGGATAGTGGATAACTGTACAAGACATAACATTACAAATGATTCTTGCGAACAAGAGGGATAACCAATGAAAGAGTATGAATTTACTTTAAAGTTTAATCTCCAAAATTCTCAATCTGACCCCGATATTCATGTTGAGAAGTTATACGAAGGTGGTTGTGACGATGCTTTAATTGGAATTGGGAAGAAAGGATATATTTCGTTGAATTTTATTCGTGAAGCATCATCAGCTTATGAGGCTGTTTCTAGCGCTATTATTGATGTCAAAAGAGTTATGACCTACGCGACTTTAATTGAAGCTACACCCGATTTTGTTGGTTTAACAGATGTAGCTAAAATCCTTGGATGTACTCGACAAAATATCAGGAAACTCATTATAACAAATGAACCATTTGCTCCAATTCCTGTTTACGAAGGTACACCTTCTATTTGGCATTTGGCAGAAGTATTAATATGGTTGAGAGGAACTAAGAAATATGCGATTGATGATGCATTAATAGAGGTTGCGAAAATAAATATGAACATTAATCTTGCTAATAGTTTGCAAAAAGTAGAGCCACATCTTCAAGAAAATATTAAAGACTTGGTTAGCTAAGTAAAGGATTTCCAATTACAAAAAATGTTCAATCTGGAAACCAAAATCTCTTCTAATTCTCTTCCCTCTGCGTCCTCTACGGTCATATAGCAATATTCCTAGGGTGTGTAACGGCTTGACTGTTTATCGATATAAACTATAAGTTAAAAAATGCCCTTACGCACCATTCACTTACTCTAACAACAAATCATCTCTCTTATTCTTCTTTCAAATCACTGGAGATGTAGCAGTGCTAGGTCTCTACATGGGTTTTCATGTTTTCTACACAAGTATTACTTTTCCCACAAATCACCTGAAACATACGTCTTTTGATATAGCGACTCAAGCCATTTTTTGATTAACCTATCTATTAACTGTTCGTAAGATTCACTCGATAAAACTTCAAATAATTCATCTTTTTCCATTCCAAAACCATATTTATCATTGACAGACATTGTCTTTCTCCTATATATATAAGGTTAAAATTTATATTTATCTTAGAAATCGAGCCTGTAGCTAAGCTGTTTTCCTTTCTGTAAACTATCTTAAGCGCCATTTTCTTAACTGCAAATATATAAAAGTTGATATCTTTCTCTGTTAACTTATGTAAAGTTGATAAAAGTTGATAAAAGTTGATAACTTTTCTAGTCAAAGCCTTGAGATAGTTATTTTTGGTAAAAAGTTTTACTTATAAAACAATCAAACACAGATATAACACTAAAAAAAATCAAATCTCTAAACCCTTACAAAGATTTGATTTGAGGTATTTAAATCCCAATTGTTTACAAGAAATTGGGATTATTTTACTTATAGTTTATCTCTGCTTTATTTTCTATCAAATTTGATGGGTGATATTCCCGATGTTGATTTCGACATTTATCAACATAGAATTAGAGTTAATTCTTCAATTTTGTGGTGAGTTAAATTAAATATTTTGCCTCACTTTAAATAAACATAAACTACACCTTTAAATACACCTAAAGACAATGACAAACTCTTCTGAACAAACAGGTTTTGAATTTAATAATCAATCGAGCATTTTAAATATTGACGATATTAAAGCTATCTTACCATCGGCTTTAAGCGATATTTCCGACAAGATGTCTGTGGGAATGTCGGGAGATTCTGAATATGAATTGACTTGGGAAGAAGATATCCAGTTTACCCAGCTATTCGGTGTTGATAATTTCTTGGTGGATGTCTCGGTTAGTAACTCTACCTTATTAGTTACTACAGACGAGAATAATGGCAACAGTTTTGAATTTACTGGAGATATTACAGTTGGTTCGGAAACAGCATCAGAAACCTTTGGAATTACTAGCAGTTTTAGCGAATCGGAAAATCAATTGACTTGGAATGAAGTAGCAATTGATGATTTCTCCTTTGAAAGTTTTGCGACTGAGTTAGGGGGAGGAGTTGAAGAAGTTACCGATTTTCTAGGTGATTTAGGAGAGATTGATGTAACTCTCACGAAAGATGATGCTGGAGAGGTTGATTTTGCAGCTAGTTCGGATATCATTTCTTTTGAATATACCGGAGAAAATGAATTTGAAGTTAATGTACAAGGGATTAACTTCACTAATCTATTCAATGCAAATAGTTTCTTACCCGATTTAATTATTAGTGACGCTACCTTCACCAGTAGTACCGAAGATGATACTACTAACTACGATTTTTCTGGAGATATAACTTTTGCTTCAGAAACCTTTGGATTTAGTACCAAGTTTCTGGAAACTGATAGCAATCTAAGTTGGAATGAAATTGCAATTACTGACTTCGATGTAAATGTTCTTTTCAGCGAGATTCCCGGATTAGAACCAGTAAATAACTTCTTGGGTGATTTAGCAGATGTTGATGTCAATCTGACTAAAGATGATGCTGGGGAAGTTGATATCGCAGCTAGCTCCGATGACTTTAATTTTGAATATACCTCAGAAGGTGAATTTGAATTCAATCTGACAGAAGATATCAATTTCACCAATTTATTTAATGTCGATAATTTCTTACCCGATTTAATTATTAGTGATGCTACCTTCACCAGTAGTACCGAAGATGATACTACTAACTACGATTTTTCTGGAGATATAACTTTTGCTTCAGAAACCTTTGGATTTAGTACCAAGTTTCTGGAAACTGATAGCAATCTAAATTGGACTGAAATTTCAATTACTGACTTTGATGTAAATGTTCTTTTCAGCGAGATTCCCGGATTAAAACCAGTAAATAACTTCTTGGGTGATTTAGCAGATGTTGATGTCAATCTGACTAAAGATGATGCTGGGGAAGTTGATATCGCAGCTAGCTCCGATGACTTTAATTTTGAATATACCTCAGAAGGTGAATTTGAATTCAATCTGACAGAAGATATCAATTTCACCAATTTATTTAATGTTGGTAGTTTCTTACCCGATTTAATTATTAGTGACGCTACCTTCACCAGTAGTAAAGAAGATGATACTACTAATTACGATTTTTCTGGAGATATAACTTTTGCTTCAGAAACCTTTGGATTTAGTACCAAGTTTCTGGAAACTGATAGCAATCTAAGTTGGAATGAAATTGCAATTACTGACTTCGATGTAAATGTTCTCTTCAGCGAAATTCCCGGATTAGAACCAGTAAACAATTTTTTGGGTGATTTAGCAGATGTTGATGTAAATCTGACTAAAGATGATGCTGGGGAAGTTGATATCGCAGCTAGCTCCGATGACTTTAATTTTGAATATACCTCAGAAGGTGAATTTGAATTCAATCTGACAGAAGATATCAATTTCACCAATTTATTTAATGTCGATAATTTCTTACCCGATTTAATCATTAGTGATGCTACCTTCACCAGCAGTAAAGAAGATGATACTACTAACTACGATTTTTCTGGAGATATAACTTTTGCTTCACAACCCTCCTTTGAATTCAGTACTACATTTCTTAATTCTAATAACGGGCTAAGTTGGAATGAAGTTTCAATTACTGAATTCGATATTGATGCTCTTGCAAATGAAATTCCTGGATTAAAACAAGTAAATAATTTCTTGGGTGGTTTGGGAGATATTGATTTAACTTTCTCTAAAGATGAAGACGGAGGAGTTGACTTTGCAGCTAGTTCCGATGAGATTTCTTTTGAATACACTGGAGACGGTGAATTTGCAGTAACTCTGACAAAAGAGATTAATTTCACTAAGCTATTTAATGTCGGTAACTTCTTACCAAATATAAAAATTAGTGATGCTACCTTATTTCCAAAGACGAAATTTCATTCGGAGGAGCAATTGACTTTGCTAAATCCAACGATAAATCTCTCAATTGGATTAGCGGTCAATTAGGGATAGATGAATTAGATGTTAGCTTCTCCTATAATAAGTCGCGAGACATTAGCTTAGAAGCAAGTTTAGGTGGCAATATCTCCTTATTTTCTAGTAATAAATTCAGCGCTACTCTAAATGATGTAGTTTTAGGTTTTAGTCTTAGCGGTACGGATTTAGAACCTAGTTTTCTTATTGAAGCGGGTTTAGGATTAGAAATTGCTGGGGACAAGTTAGACTTGACTGGAGGAATATCCTTAGAACCTGAATCTATCACTGGTTATTTTGCTTTAGAATCAGAAGAAGGTTGGGAAAACCCTTTTGGTATTCCAGATGCAACGCTACGTAATGTAGGTTTCCAGATTGGAGCAACTTATGCACCACCTTTCATTGATAATATTGGCATAATTGGTGACCTTCAGTTTGGTAATTATGATATTGCTTCTGCAGTTTTATTCGACACCAACGATGTTGATAATTTTGCTTTAGTAAGTACCTTAAACGAACCCCTTTCTTTACTCGATTTACTAACAGGACCAGTAGCTTCCTATGCATTATCTCAAGCAGGAAATAAAGTCGGTGCTATTAACAAGGTAACTAACTTACTTGATAATATTTTAGATGTCACTATCGAATCTATAGATACTGACGGAGACGGAGAAAATGACCCGTTAATTTCTATTGTTCCAGTCGCTACGACTATTGCTGGAATTGAAATAGAAGAAGGTTTTGGTGTTAACGGAGCAATTAATGCTTGGGGTCAAGAAGGTACTATTTACTTGAATGCTAATCAAAGTGATGGCAGTATTCAAGGTGGATTAGAACTGGAAAGAATTGATATCGGTAAGGGTATTTTAGTTGTCGAAGGTAGCAATGGTGAGGATGTTAATTTTGACTTATCAGTATCTGCTTTAGAAACTTCATTTGGTGGCAGTGCTAAGGTAACATTCTTAGGGCAAGAACTATTAGATGTCGATTTCTCAGCTAGTCAAAGTGGTTTAGAATTCGCTTATACTTCTGACGGTATTATTCAGAGTGCTTTGAGCGTGACTCTTGATGATTCCGGATTTGCTGCAAATGGTTCTATGGATTTTGACGTAGATTTTGATGTGAATCTTGGAAGTCTAGGAACAGTTGGTATTGATGCTTCCTTAAATGCTTATGCAGAGATGAGCTTTGATGCTAATGGCTTTAATGGTTCAATTGATGGAAGTGTAAATGTTTACGGTGAAACAATTAATTTCTCCTTATCTTTAGATGTACCACCATCCGACTTATCTAAGCTTTACGATTTGATAGTTGACGATATCGCAAGTGCGGTGAAAAATGCAGCTACAAGTATTTTTGCTGATGTAAGCGAATGGGCTAATGCTGTAGCAAATGGTGTTGTCGATGCTAGCGAAGATGTGGCTAATGTCGCTAAGAATGTTTATGGTGCTAGCGAACAAGCTGCAATAGACGCTTACAAAACTATTGGTGGAACATCCACAGATATAGCTAACGGTTTGCGTAATACTTACAGTAAAACTCAAGGACAAATTACTAGCTTACTCAAAAATAATGCGTATAGCTTAAATGATGTTGGTGATGCTCTCAAGAGCGTTTACAACTTGGGTAGTAATGCAATGGCAAATCAACTCAAACAGTTTTATGGTGTAACTGGTGTTGGGAATTATCTCAAGAGTGGCTATAACCTCAGTTCCAATCAAATGGCTAGCGTTCTCAAAGGAGCTAGTTATGGTTTAAATGATGTCGGTAATTACCTCAAGAGTGGTTTTAGACTCAATTCCAATCAAATGGCTAGCGTTCTCAAAGGAGCTAGTTATGGTTTAAATGATGTCGGTAACTATCTCAAGAGTGGTTTTAGACTCAATTCCAGCCAAATGGCTAGCGTTCTCAAAGGAGCTAGTTATGGTTTAAATGATGTTGGGAATTACCTCAAGAGTGGTTACAGACTCAGTTCCAGTAGCATGACTAGTGTCCTCAAAGGAGCTGGTTACGGTTTAAATGATATTGGTAATTTCCTAGAGAGTTCTTATAGGCTAAGTGCTAAAGATATCTCAAAAGCTCTGAAAAGTGTAGGTTTTGATACCGATGATGTTGGGGATTTCTTGAGAAAGGATTTGGGGCTTTCTAAAAATGACGCTTTAAAAACTCTGAAAAAGGCTGGTTTTTCTGGGAGTTCAGTCAAAAAGTTAGCTAAAAAGTTTGGATTCAAGAAGTGGTGGAAATTTTAATTCTTATTCAGGCTTAAACAATCAGTTCCAACTAATTTAAACTTTGTCTCCCAAGCACGTTCTTAATTGAGCGTGCTTTTTTTAGGTTCGTAGTTGCGCTACTCTGCGAGAAAGCTCCGCTCATAGCGCCAAAAAGTTGATAAAAGTTGATATCTTTTCTGTTTACTCTTGTCAACTATATGGTTTGTAAACTAATAAATAGCTTTGAAACAAGAATTGATTGCCCATTTTTGCTGAAAACCATGTTAATTTCGATGAAAAGTCGGGAACCATAAATTATAAGTAAATATATGAAATTATTTCTCTGGATATAAAAATGAATAATCAGGGTAGCTACAATTTAAGTAAAAGTCTTCATACCTTAATTTACAGTTTTACGGGTGCTGCTTTTACAGGATTTCTACAATTTGCTATTGCTTTCCCTACTTTTGCTCAAATAACTCCCGATAATACTTTGGGTAATTCTCCATCTATTGTTAACAATCAAAATTTTAATAATTTACAAATTGAAGGAGGTTTGAGAAATAACAGCAATCTCTTTCACAGCTTTCAAGAATTTAATATTAATCAAGGACAGCGAGTTTATTTTAATAATCCTCAAAACATAAATAATATCATCACTCGCGTTACTGGAAATAATATTTCTAATATCAACGGTCTTTTAGGAGTTAGCGGTTCGGCAAATTTATTTTTAATAAATCCTAAAGGAATTATATTTGGTGCAGGTTCTAGTCTTGATATCAATGGTTCTTTTATTGGTTCGACTGCTGAAAGCATTAATTTCTCAGATGGTAGTATTTTTAGTGCTGTAGAACCGAATAACCCACAATTACTTACAATAAACGTTCCTCTGGGTTTACAGTACGGAAATAATCCCGCTCCAATTCAATTACAGCAAGCTAATTTAACAATTAAACCCAATGAAGTTTTAGGTTTAATTGGTGGAAATATCAGTTTAGATAATTCATCTCTGACAGTACCTGGGGGAACTGTTCAATTAGCTGGTTTATCATCTGTTGGAACTGTTAATTTAAATGATTTACAATCTTTGAGTTTTTCGGAAGGTACAAGTTTTAACGATATTTATATCGTTAATCAATCCAGTATAAATGTTGCTGCTGCTGACAATGGAAATATTTTTATCAATGCAAATAATTTTTATTTAAATGATAGTAACTTTCGAGCCGGAATTAAACAAGGATTGGGAAACCCTAACGCTAAATCCGGAGATATTAGAATTAATGCTACCGGAAATACAACTATTGAACAACAAAGTAGTATCAATAATACTTTAGAAGCTAATTCTTTAGGTAATGGTGGTCAAATTTATATTAAAACTAATAATCTATTTCTCAAAGATTCGATAATCTTAGCTAATACCTATAGTTCCGGTAACGTTGGTGATTTGATAATAGAAGCAGCAAATAAAATTGAAATTATATCTAGCCCCAGCAACTTTACTCTAAAAGGAGCAGAAGGAAGAAAAGGTTTATTTTCTAGCGTCGAACGAGATGCTACAGGTGATGCTAGTGATATTACTGTTAGTGCTAAAGACATACTTATTTCAGGGCTTGGTGGAATCAATATGAGTACCGGTGGTTTGGGAAATGCCGGTCGGGTAATTATCAATGGCGATCGCCTAAAAATAATTGAAGGTGCGGGTGTATTCAGCAATACTGATAGTTTGGGTAATGCTGGAGAAATATCAATCAAAGTATCTGACTCTATCGAAGTAAGTAATAAAGTTACCGACCCCGAATTCTCAGATGTTAAACGTCAACCAGGTGGAATCATCGCAGACGTTCGTAGAGGTGCTGCGGGGAATGGTGGCAAAATTAATATAGAAACTGGAAGTTTAATCGTAAAAGAAGGAGCATTTTTAACTACAGATACTAAAGGAAGTGGAGAAGGAGGAGACATCAATATTTTCGCTACAGAATTGGTTGAAGTTATCGGTAGCGAAGAAAGTACAACCGATACTCAATTAGTAACAGCAGTTAGAGGAAGAGCAACTGGAAATGGTGGTAATCTCACAATAGAAACCAAGAATTTAACTGTACGCGATGGTGCTTTAATTAATAGTGGTACGGATAGTAGCAGCAATAGCGGAAATTTGCAGGTAAAAGCTAGCGAGTCAATTCAATTGTTAGGAACAGCAAATGGTGTTCCCAGTCGTTTATTAGCTCAAGTTGGGGACAATGGTAGCGGAAATGGGGGAAATATAGTTTTAGAAACTCAAGAATTAATTTTAAGAGATGGTGGACAAATTTCTGCCGGTAATTTAGGGGAAGGTAAAGGTGGTAATATCAATATCTTGGCTGGGGATAGTGTAAATATAGAAGGTTTTGCTGTAATTAGTAGTGATGAAGATATAGATGAAATTGTCAAAGACGAAACCGGTACTCTATTCCCCAGTGGAATTTTTAGCAGTTCCCCAGGAATCGGTGACGCTGGGAATTTGAATATAGAAACAGCAAATTTTAATATTAGTAATAATGCTCAAGTTTCTGTTAGCAGTCAACTAGAAGGTGCAGCAGGTAATTTGAGTATTATAGCCACTAAAAAAGCTTTGTTTGATAAGGGTATTCTCAACGCTGATACTGTAGCTGGTGACTCTGCAAATATTTCTTTAAATTCACCAAATATTCAGTTACGTTATGGTAGTCGCATTACTACAAACGCAACTCAAACAGCAACGGGAGGAAATATTAATATTGATACTCTAACTCTAGTTGCTCTAGAAAATAGCGATATTACCGCAAATGCAGAACAAAGTTTTGGTGGTCAGATATCAATCATTGCTCAAGGAATTTTCGGTACTCAATTCCGAGAATTTTTGACTTCCGAAAGCGATATTACAGCTTCATCTGAATTAGGAGCAGAATTTAACGGTGTAGTTGAAATCGATACTATTGGAACAGACCCCAATTCTGGATTAGTTCAACTACCGACAGGATTAGCTGATTCCAGTCAAAAAATTGCTTCTGGATGCGGTCAAAATCAAACTGGTAAATTTACAGTTGTCGGACGTGGAGGATTACCACAAAGCCCAAGTCAACTATTTAGAGTTAATAATCCAATAGTTGATTTAGTTAATGTTTCTAATTCTGGACATCTAAAAACTACTGTATCCTCAACGTCTTCAATCAAGAATACCCGAAAAAAAATAGTTGAAGCACAAGGATGGATTGTTGATGCAGAAGGTAACGTGGAGTTTGTCGCAGAAGTACCGGAGGTTGTAGCCAATTCTGGGGGAATCTCTCAAGCTCATTGTCAGAGCAGTATTTAGGAGAGGGGGAAAACTGATACAAAAACGGTGCTACCTGTCAACCAAACCAGTAAGTAGCGCTCTTTTTATATTTTAGTTTTGCTCTCGATTAATATAATCTTTGTTCTTAACCTAGATAAAACAATTATTTCATAGATATTCTAAACTGTGGGTAGTTATCACCGAAATATGCTTTTTCGTTTAAGAATCTTCTAATTCCTTCTTCTTCTCAGAAGCTAACTTCTTTTCTTGCTCCAGACACCATACTGCAATTAATTCTTTAGCCACAGCACTCATATCCGTTTCAGCCTGGACGCATAAGGACTTGAAACGGATTTTTAATTCTTTGCCAATTATTAACTTAACTGTATCTTCGCTTTTAGCCATGCCATCTATTTTTACATAAAATCGGGGGAATTTTATCACGTTCCTTTATGGGCTTATTCCCCTATTCCTATAATTACCTTTGAAATATATAATTTATGCAGGATGAAAAAATAAACGCGCATTAACTAGTGCGGGAGAATTGAGGATAATTGTTTTGCTGACATCCTCACCTTCTCCTAGTCGTCTTGGAAGAAAACCTAACCCTATAGGGTTAAATTTAATTTTAAGCGAATTTTAGGTAACTAGAGGTGATGTATTTAGACCGGACTTAGAAATATAAATGTTTGAACCTTTAGAACCAAAGGAGTTTTGCTCTAAATGGATTCCGATAAAAAGCGACAAAAAACCAGGAGAGTATGGGTATCGCAAAGAGTGCTGCAAACTTCTAGCCCTGTTAACTGGTTACAACGAAACCAGTTGTAGTAACTGGTTATCGACTCCAAGTGATATTCCTAATTTAGTACCATTGTACTTACGGTCTGTAGATATTCTATGGCAAATTCAGGAAGTACTTCCCAGCCAAGTAAATAATTTTAAAGAGTAGTTGAAAAGTTAAACATATTCGTTGAAGTTTAAGGTAGAATTATTAAAAGCCAAAACCCCCCGTCAAGACTACCAATCAACACGGAGGGTATGGTTTCCCAATTAATAAAAGGGACACTTTCATTAGGGATACTTTATATTATGCATAAGATAGCCATAGACGACAATACCCAAAACGTCTACCCACCATTTATATTCGCTACAAACTTCGATTATTCTCAATTTGAGAATTCCGAGCTACAAAGCAAAGCAAAAATCACACTCAATCAATTCATCGGCTTTGTTCGCCAAACCTTCGACGGCTTATTAGAGAACGGACAAGCATTAAATTCGATTTATCAAGACTGCATTGCTAATAGCTCCAAAGGTAAAAAAGTATTTGACAATTGGCTAGCATCCGATGACTTTGGAGCATCTCGATACATAGCTAAAGCCGCAATAGAAATTTACAATTGGTTTTCAAAGCTGCCGAAGCGTTTGCAGCGTTTAGTTCGTAATAACGTCCAAAAATGGAGCGTATCAGCACTAAGACAACTAACCAAAGTCAGCCACGATTTGGTGAAGGAATTAGTGCGCTCCGGTAAGAAGACAGCATTACAGGTTAAAGAGGAGCGGGAGAAGAACGAGAGAGAGAGTGAGAGAGTGAGAGAGGGAGAGAAGGAACAATCCCTCACTCCCACTTCCCTCACTCCCTCCCTCCTAGCTCCCGGAACGCGAATCGTAGTCAAAAGTAGCGACAGGGGTTGGACTGACTACGCTGGGATAATCATGTCCGAATGGAAGGGTGATTTCTGGGTATTGCTCGACCACGTAGTAGCCCAAGGAATGGATGTTAAACAATTATTCAAACCCCACCAAATTCAACCAGAATCCCTTGGTAGTGATATAAAGCAAGCTTCTCTAAAAGATATGTTTAGTGCAGCACAAGTTGAAAATAAAATAGCTGAAGCGCTACAGCAACGAGAGAAAGAAAGAGCCGAAGAAGCAGTCGGAAAATTTGTAGAAATTCGCGATGCAGCGCTCTTAGCAGCTAAGGAAGAAATAATTGCTGCCCAAAAACACGCTCAAAAGATGGAACAAGCCAAACATGAATTAATCGAGCAGTTAATAGCCAAAGAGAACGAATTACAGTCCGTGCGCGGTTTAGTAGATACAAATCAACAACTCCAACAAAGAATAGAAGACTTGGAAAAAGCCCTCGAAGACTCTAATAAAGATAGCTGGGGTAATACTTTTAACAAGCAAGCTGCGAAGGTGGTAAACAAGGAATTGGAAAAAACTATTGAACCATTGATGTCGGAAGTTGAGCGTTTAAATAATGTACTTTCACAAAGAGAACAGGAATTAACTCAAGCCAAAGCAACGAGCAGAAAACAGCTTAAAGAATTACAGCACAAATCAAAATTTCCCAGTGTCATTACTGAGTTTGGCTCCCTTGGAGAATATTTGGGATGGAATGGTTGGAGTAGCAAAGGATATCGAACACAAAATGGAACGCTATATACAGGGATTCATGCTCTAACTGCTTTTATCTGCGATTTGAAAGTATCTCATCCAAGCTATCAAGAGCAAGAAATTCCTTTTTAGATTGAGAACAAGAACAAATTAGATTTTTGCTTTTATCTTGACTGGAAACGGGATTGAAACTTATACCATGAGTTACGAAACTATAGCAAGGGTCACTTGATTTGAATGTCGTTTTCGGGGTTGAAACTTGAAAAACTATGCAATTCCAACTGCTAGCTACTATAAAATAGCGGTAACATTAATATATTTATTTTAGTTTTCTTCTCAATTACAATAAAAAGTCTATTGTAATTAACTATTTTTCAAAAATTGTGAAATTTTACCGCTATACAATTGTAGCCCTGCTCGCATTTCTTTTAACTACTAACTTGACACCAGTTGCAGCAAAATCTCCCATTTCTATTAATCCTTCTTCAATAACGCAAATAAAACAATCAAATATTCTTTTTGAAGGAAAACAATTTTACGACGAAGGAAAATTAACTCAAGCAGCGCAAATATGGGAAAAAGCTGTAAAGGAGTTTGAACAACAGGGAGAATTACGCAATCAGGTTTTGGCTAATAACTATTTGAGCGTTGTTTATCAAGATTTGGGTAAATGGGAAGCAGCAACAAAAGCCGTAAATAATGCTTTGAAATTAGTTAAACAGGTTGATGATGGATTGCTTTCGGCTCAAGTTTTAAATACAAATGGTAATTTAAAGCTTAAAACTGGTAATCCTCAAACTGCTTTGGATAATTGGAAGCAATCCGAGAAAATTTATCGTCAACTTGGTGATGTAACCGGAATTGTGCTGAGTCAAATTAATCAAGCTCAAGCTTTGCAAAATTTAGGATTTTATCGTCGTGGAAGAACTAAATTAGAGCAAGTTGCTGTAGATTTAGAGAAATTACCGGATTCTTTACTCAAAGCTAGGGGTTTGCGGAGTTTGGGTATTACTTTACAAGCAGTAGGAGATTTAGATAATTCCCAAAAGGTGTTATTACAAAGTTTGAATATTGCTCAAAAGTCAAATTATGCGGCTGATATTGCTCAAGTTTTATTGGTGTTGGGAAACTCTGCAAAAGTGAGTAATGAGTTAACAACCGCTTTGGATTACTATCAAAAAGCAGCAGCCATTGCTCCAGATTATCGTAGTAAATTATCCGCGCAGATTAATCAATTTAGCTTATTAGTAAAAATCGAACAACCTTCTTCAGCATTAGAATTACTTCCTGAAATTAAAAACTTATTTACGAATATTCCCAGCAGTCGTTTTTCTGTTTACAGTCGGGTGAATTTAGCACAAAGTATTATTAATAATAAAGAATTAGGAGTTGAATATCAGGAATTAGGAAATATTTTAGCAACAGCTGTAAAACAAGCAAGGGAATTAAAAGATATTAGAGCGGAAGCTTATGCTGTGGGACAATTGGGACATCTTTACGAACAAACAAAGCAATTTTCTGAAGCTTTGAAATTAACCAGAAACGGATTAACTTTAGCTCAGGGAATTCAAGCTCCTGATATTTCAGCTACCTTATTATGGCAGCAAGGAAGAATTTATAAAGCACGAGGAAATCAAGAAAGTGCAATTAGTGCTTATTCACAAGCTGTTAATAATTTAAAATCTTTGCGTCAGGATTTGGTGCAGATGAATCCTAACGTACAGTTTACTTTCCGAGATGAAGTTGAACCCGTATATCGAGAATTAGTACAGCTACTTTTGCAAGATGTTGATAACTTAACTCCTCAAATTAAACAGCAGCGTTTAGAAAAATCTCGTCAAATTATTGAAGGATTGCAGGTTGCTGAACTAGAAAACTTTTTACGAGCAGCTTGTTTAACTTATCAACCCCAACCCATAGAACAAATTGATAAAAATGCAGCGGTAATTTATCCAATTATTATTGATAACCGTTTAGAAGTTGTTCTTTCTCTTCCCAATCGTCCTTTACAACATTATTCTAATCAAGTTTCACCGGAAGAAGAAATAGCGGTATTTAATCAGCTAAGACAATCTTTGAATGTAGCTTTCCCAGCTAACGAAGTATTACCACCCGCTCAAAAAGTATACGATTGGTTGATACGTCCGATAGAAGCAGAATTAGAAAAATCGCAAACCAAAACTTTGGTATTTGTACTCGATGGTTTTCTCCGTAGTTTACCGATGTCAGTTTTACATGACGGAGAAAAATTCATCATTGAAAAATACAATATTGCTTTAACTCCTAGCTTACAACTTTTTGAATCTAGAAATATTCCTTCTCAACAATTCAAAGCTTTAACCGGAGGATTAGCAAAAGCACGTCAGGGATTTTCAGCTTTACCTGGTGTTGAAACAGAAATTACTAGAATTGCCAATTTTCTCAAAACCCAAACTTTATTAAACGAACAATTTACCCGTCCCCAAGTACAAAACAAAATTGAAACCGCTCCTTTTTCAGTAATTCATCTAGCTACCCACGGACAATTTAGTTCCAAAGCAGAAGACACATTTTTATTAACTTGGAAAGATAGAATCAACGTCAAAGATTTGGGTAAATGGTTAAAAACTCCTTCCTCAAATCTAAGGAATCGCGAACCAATCGAACTTTTAGTATTAAGTGCTTGTCAAACAGCAAAAGGAGATAAACGTGCTGCTTTAGGATTAGCAGGGGTAGCAGTGCGTTCCGGTGCTAGAAGTACTTTAGCAACACTTTGGTCGGTACAAGATAAATCAACAGCCGACCTCGTAACCGAATTTTACCGAGTTTTAACCCAGGATGGAATTAATAAAGCCCAAGCATTAAGACAAGCACAATTATCTTTATTAAAGGATACTAAATACCAACATCCTTATTATTGGTCACCTTTTGTTTTAGTAGGGAATTGGCAGTAATGAGTAATGAGTAATGAGTAATGAGTGATGAGTAATGAGTGATGAGTAATGAGTAATGAGTAATGAGTAATGAGTAATGAGTAATGAGTAATGAGTAATGATTGTAGGGTGTGTTACGGCTTAAATATTTATTGATAATATTTTCAATTTGGAAATGCCGTAACGCACTATTTAATCACAGATAAAACGACTTATCTAAATTTTTTATTGACTAATTTTCAGGTTGTGTTACTGCTTGAATATTTATTAATAAAAATTAGAAGATTCAAATGCAGTTACGCACCATTAAACTACAAATAAAACGATTTATCTGGAATTTTTTCTTGATTCTGCATCTAATGGTTGATTGCATGAATTATGACGGATTGGTTTTCTGCGTAACGTCGGGAGACGTAGCACTGCTACGTCTCTACATTCCATCAAAACTAATAACAAAGACCAAATTGCAATTGATTAAAAACTTATTTTTTCGCCCAAATCTGTGTAACCCGAGGAATTCCAAATAAAGTTGTATTATCTTCAGCTAATTCTGTTAATTGAGCAATTGTTTGGTCGATTTGGGTAGCTTTTGTTAAACCAGCTTCAATCAAAGCATTTCTTGCTTCCATCAATGACATATCTATTAAACGTTTATTTTCACCCATTACAGTTGGTTGTACAAAAGATATTTCAGGAGTCATAAATCCAGCATTTTGAAACATTTTGTAGAGTTCGATTCCAAAACAAAAATTTTGACCTCTTGAAGCAGCTAAACCAATCAACATTTCATAGCAACTATCGTGAACTTGAGAAGACGGTTCGCAAAAAGCTTTACCAAAATCTGCTTCCTCACATACGAGCAATCCACCCGGTTTGAGTAACGAACGCATTTCAATCAAAGCATCTACAGGTCGGTTTAAATGTATCAACAAAAAACGACAGTAAACTAAGTCAAAAGATTCTTTAGACAATCCCGTATCATCAGCGCTTCCTTGAGTAAAGGTAACATTATTGAAATTAGAAACCTTTGCTTGGGAACGTGCTATATCTAATTGTGCTGCACTCAAGTCTACACTACAAACTGACCCGTTAATTCCAACTTGAGATGCCATCAAAAAAGAAACATTCCCGGTTCCACAACCAATGTCTGCTACTCGCATTCCCTTTGACAATCCCGCTCGTTTTAACAAAAACTCTGTATATGGCTGATGGATTGCATTAAGAATTTGTAAGCGATATGCTCCCGATTCCCCTGTCGCAAGGGTGTATCCCTTATCCTGCATCGTTTTATTTTACTTGTTAAATTGTAATTATATTAACTCTAGTACCGCTTCGCGGAAGTAAGAAGTAAAAAGTAAGAAGTAGCGGAAATTGCGGTCTTGGGGGTTTCCCCCAAGAGCAAATTTCCAAGACAAAAAGTTTGATATCTGGGGCTTTTCAGCTATTTTTAATGGTTGCCTTATTTAAGCCGTGGTGTACTAGTACTCGAACAAGCGAACATTGACGGCTGAAGGCAAGCAGGGGCAGCAGGGGAAGCAGAGGGGGCAGGGGGAGAAAAGAATTTTACGCTTGTACGACATACCCCTCAAAGTTGACTTGGTGGAGTACTAGTAGTAATGACAGAACTTGGAGAAAAATACAATATATATTCCAATAGATAGATTGACAAAAAACTCATAGTAAATATTTATTTCATCAACTAATTAATGTTTATACAACGATTAATAAGTTAAATAAACAAATAAGAATCAAAAACGAAATCTATCTCGTCATTTAAGAATTATATACTTAATAGCTAAGAAGAATAGATATGAATTCTTATTCGCTCAAATTCCTTAACTTCAGCTTATCAATATTGATGCTGACTTATGCTTTACCTGGCTTTGCTCAATCTAAATTTCCTATTAAAGATAATTCCTTGACATCGGAAATAGTTTTTCAGGATTCATTAGAACCACCGGGGGAACCCGAACCAAAAGACACAAAAGGTTCTGGTTCTCGCGACCCGAAAAAATGTTCTAACGAAGCAAAAGATATTAAAGCTTTGATGCCAGAAAGTAATTATGGTTTAACTTTCCAAAAGCTTCCTTCAATATTCCTTCGTTTACCCAAAACTAAAGCTAGAAAAGTCATGCTTAGCTTTCGAGATTTAAAAGGTAAATATTATCAAAGAGCTTTTTTACCGATTAATGCTAATAGTATTGTCAGCTTTAGTTTACCAGAAGATAAACCAGCTTTGACCATCGGAAGAAATTATCAATGGTCTTTGGTAGTTGTTTGTGGAGATACTGTACAGCCAGATGACCCTACTTTTCAAGGTTGGGTACAGCGGGTTGAACGAACTCCACGGGTAGATAAGGAATTGATTGGTAAAACTGCTGTTGAAAAAGCCAAGTGGTACGGAAAAAAAGGTTATTGGTATGAAATGATTGAAGCAATTGAGCAAGCAAGAAAAACTCAACCAAATGACCTGAAATTAAGTGCTGATTTACAAAAAAATTGGCGGTAGTTAACGGTTAAGAGTAATGAGTAAGGAGTAATGAGTGAGGAGTAAGGAGTAATGAGTAAGGAGTAAGGAGTAAGGAGTGAGAAGTTTTAAATTATTTCCACTCCATTCCCTCCTTTTAATTATTCTTTACTATCTCTACTACTTCTTATTTTTTCATCTTTTCTTACTTTTATGACTTTTTATATTTAATCTCTTAAAGTAGTTTATAGGCTTGATTTTTAATTATGGAAGTGTTATTTAGTTGCTGATACGAATCAATATCAGTATAATTCTTCAGCAAAAAATACACCTTATATGAAAATCTACTATAAATTACTTTGTAATATTCTTCTTTTATTAACTTTTCCTTATTTAACTAAAAAATCTGTAAATGCTCAATTAATCCCCGATAATACTTTAGGAAAGGAAAGCTCTACAGTTAATCCTTCTATTGATAAAGATTTAATTGAAGGAGGAGCAATTCGGAATAACAATCTTTTTCACAGCTTCAAGGAATTTAACGTAAATCCGAATCAAAAAGTTTATTTCAGCAACCCGGATAATATTACTAATATTCTGACAAGGGTAACAGGAAGTAATATTTCGCGTATTTTTGGAACTTTGGGAATTAACGGAAATGCAAATCTATTTTTAGTTAATCCCAACGGAATTGTATTTGGTAAAGATGCTTTTTTAGATATACCTGGTTCATTTAGTGCAACTACTGCTGAAAGTCTTTTTACAGATAACTTTGAATTTAATACTGTAAATCCGAATAATTCACCTTTACTCAAAGTTAATCTGACTCCCGGATTGCAATATGGTAAAGGAACTATTGCAAATCGCGGGAATTTAACGGTAGGAAAGGATTTAAGTTTATCTGCTGGTAATTTGGATTTACAAGGAAGGTTGATTGCTGGGGGTGATGTAAATCTATTTGCAGGGGATAGTTTACAAATAGAAGACAGTTTAACTAATCCTTTTATCGCTTCAGCAGGTAGTAATTTACTGCTAGAGGGAAATCAAGTTGATATCTTTGCTTTGAATCATCCCGAAAGTGGTTTCTCCTCCAATGCAGGAATGAAATTAACTTCTACAAACACTATTAAAGGTGATGCTCGTTTTTATAGCGGTGGAAATTTTCAGATAAATGGTAATTTATTAAGTCCAAATGACCCAATTATCTTAGCTGGTGGAGATGTCAGTTTAGCAGACTATACCGGTGCTTCGCTGCATATTTTGGCTGGTGGTAGCGTAACTTTGGGTGATGTGGAAATTAATGCTGTAGATAATTCTGAAAATTCAATCAATCCCAATAATACGGCTTTATTTAACGGTAGCGATACTTTTGCGAGTTTGTTTGTCAGAAGTAACTTTATCTGATGGAAGAGTAATTAATATTGAATTACGATGGGGAGTTAAACTGAAATCAACGAGAATATACGAAATACTGAATGAATTAAATTTATCGTATCAAAAAGCTCATAGAGACTATGCCAATGCTGAAAAAGAACAGCAAAAACTATTTATCTGGAAGTTAAAAAAAACTCAAATCTAAAGAAGAAAAAGAAAAAATAGTATTTTTTGATGAATTTGCGGTTTATAACCGTCCAAGTATTTTTTATGGATGGGCAGAAAAAAATACACGTCCTGAAATACCAAGCAATGAGAAAGGACGTAGAAATAAGTTGAATGGGATGATTTCAGTGGATGTATCTACCGGGAAAGAGTATTTAAAATTAAAAGAAAAATCTAAAACAGAAGATGTTTCAGAGTATTTCATACAATTATGTCAAGATTGTATTAAAGAAGGATTTAAGAAATTGACCGTTATTTTAGATAATAATTCGACACATAAGGATAAGATGAAATCTCAAGTTACAACACATCTTCACCGTTTAAATATTCAAGAAAAAATTTATATCGATTTTATTCATACTCCTACTTATTCACCAAACTTTAATTTAGTTGAATATATTATTCATCTTTTAAGACTTCAGCTTCTACATCATTTACCTCTGGATATAAGCATTCAACAAGTTAAAGATAAATTAGAAAATTATTTTAAATTTAATCAACTTCAAACCCCCAAACAAATTCATGCGGATAATTGAACATATTTGCACTTTAGTCTAGTAAAATTCAAATATAAATACAATGATTAACAATAATCTTTTTGTTTGGTACATCGATTATACTCCAATAAATGAGTAGAGATGTTGTGGCAGACAATTTTCTGTTCAGACAGATTAATTATCAATAACTAGAAAATTTGTGTAAACCCCAAAGACAGAACAAATCTATCGCTGTCTGAGTAAAGAAGAATTTTATTGGTGGTGATTTGTTGTCTTTGGGGTTCTCCCCGAGTGTTGGAATGGTTCCCGAGTCTTCCGGGAAAACAGATTACTTCTCCAGGTCAAAAGATTATCTCTCATGTAATCATTAGTAATACATTATAGGTATTTTTCTAGCGGGAAGGGAGTAATTCGCTTTTAGATACCGCAACATTTACCAACGAAGATTCTGGTAACGTTAATTTAACTGCGCGTCAATTTACTGCAATCGGAGGAGCGCAGGTAATTACAAGTACTTTTGCTGAAGGTAGAGCGGGAGATTTAACAGTTTTAGTGTCCGAATCAATTGATTTAATCGACCCTTCAGAGCAAGGTTTTGTATCTGGGTTATTTGCATCTTCTTCTCAAACTGCTTCCGGAAGGGGTGGAGATATCAAAGTTACTACAACAGATTTTAATATTGTTGATGGTGCTGGAGTTTCCGTAAGTGGTGCAGGAGTTGGTGATTCTGGAAATATTGATATTGAAGCAGTGAAACTTTTCTTAGAAAATAGTTCAATTACTGCTCAAAGTGTTTCCGGTAAAGGTGGTAATATCAATCTTTCAATTTTGGAATCTTTAATTCTACGCAATAACAGTACTATATCTACCCGAGCCGGAACAGAAAACAGTGGTGGTGGAAACGGAGGGAATATTACAATAAATGGTGGTTTAGTTGTTGCCGTACCTGAAGAAAATAGCGATATTAATGCCAATGCTTTCCAAGGTGATGGTGGAAATATTTTAATTAATACCCCTGGATTATTTGGAATTCAATTTCGAGAACAAACAACTCCTCAAAGCGATATTACAGCAAGTTCGGAATTTGGTATCGATGGAGATTTTAATTTAAATCTGCAAGAATTGGATATCACATCCGGCTTGATTGAACTTCCCCAAAATTTAACCGATGCTGCTGATAGAATTAGCGCTGGTTGTCCAACTGACGAAGAAGCTCGGTTTGTGACATCTGGAAGAGGTGGAATTCCAAGAAACCCCAGACAAGCATTACAAAACGAAATTATTCTACAAGATTTAAGAAATACAGTTAACAGTGAACAGTTATCAGTGAGCAGTACCAGGAGAATTAATAACGATAAAAAAATCAAAGAAGCTACACGATGGATTGTAAATCAAAATGGAGATATCGAATTTATCGCTGATAATCGTCATATAAATAAAGAAAATATTTTTAACAAAAATAGCTGTCAAAAATAACTTATACAAACACGATTATCACAAAAACCAACAACCATCCGTTACAAAAAATCCACCCGTTGCAAACCAACCATCTCCAATTAAAATTAGAATTTATAGTATTAGCTAAAATATACACAAAAAGCCAGAATCATAATTTATTAAATAACCATTCCCTTATAAAATTAAACCCAAAACAAAAGAAAGTGGAATCCAATTACTTAAATTAGATTCCAAGGAGGAAAATGCAAAAACAATATTATTCTCTGGTTTCTTGATTTTTAATTACCAGTAAATAATCTTATTTATACTGTATTATACATATCTTTAAAATAGTTTAGTTATGATTTTTTAAAGAATAGTTTAAATCAATAAAATCAAATAGTTACTACTTTTCCTACTAATTAATTATTTGTTTAGTTCAAAAAATGATTCTTGAAAAAGATAGTGATTTTAAGAAACCCGGCTTTTCAAAAAACCGGGTTTGTTAATCAAACTAAATTATACGGCAAAAATCATCTCTTGATTGCTGCTAAATGTATTTGCAGATTGTCCCGCTATTACTGCGAGTTTGTCACCTTGAAGGAAGATTTCAGCACCGGAATCACCATTGGTAAAGTTGAGATTATCCAAACTACTAATTTCTAACTTTGTAGAACCTAACTGAAAGTTGAAAATAGTATCGAAACCTTCACCTTTATCTAAAATAACGGTAGCTTCCCCAGCACCAAGGAATACAGTATCAAATCCCAAACCGGAATCAATTAAATCGTTACCACCGTTTCCAAAGATGAAGTCATCACCTCTTCCACCTTCGATTACGTCAGCTTCAAAACCACCATAAATATCGTCGTCACCTCTTCCACCAATTAAGGTGTCCATTCCACCGTTACCAGCAATATTATCGTCACCTCTACCACCGCTAATAATTTCAGCAGCATTGGTACCGTAGAGATTGTCATCTTTGGTGGTTCCAGATATTTCGTTAGATAAGGATGTGTCGATAATTGTGAAACTAGCAGCGTTCTCGTCAGAATCAATGCTGTAATTACCCGAAGCTAAACCAAATTTAACGCTTTCTGGTCCTTCGGTATTGTTATCGGCGATAATATCGTTTAACAAAGTCGCGCTGGTAGCACCTTCAGCAATTGTGACGGTTGCTCCGTCAATTAATCCGGTGTCGTCGTTAACAATCAAGTTAAAGTCGGTTATATTCTCGCTACCTTCAACAAAGTAGGTGATATCTCCTGGTAATGGATCTGTATCTTCTACTAAATCAAGATTGACTGTTAAACCACCACTTGGTGCAGCTTCTGTTAACTCAAAATTGAATTTAAGCTGTTCTCCTTCGTTTACGTTTGTGGGTTCTGCGTTTAAACTCAGGGTTGGTAAGTCGGTGGAAGTATCAACAATAGTAAAGCTAGCAGCGTTCTCGTCAGAATCAATGCTGTAATTACCCGAAGCTAAACCAAATTTAACGCTTTCTGGTCCTTCGGTATTGTTATCGGCAATAATGTCGTTTAACAAAGTAGCACTGGTAGCACCTTCAGCAATTTTTACGGTTGCTCCGTCAATTAATCCGGTGTCTTCGTTAACAATCAAGTTAAAGTCGGTGATATTTTCACTTCCTTCAACAAAGTAGGTGATATCTCCCGGTAATGGATCTGTGTCTTCTACTAAATCAAGATTGACTGTTAAACCACCAGTTGGAGCAGCTTCTGTTAACTCAAAATTGAATTTAAGCTGTTCTCCTTCGTTTACGTTTGTGGGTTCTGCATTTAAGCTTAGAGTTGGTAAGTCGGTGGAAGTATCAACAATTGTGAAACTAGCAGCGTTATCTTCACCATCAATGCTGTAATCACCATCAGCTAAACCAAATTTAACGCTTTCTGACCCTTCGGTATTGTTATCGGCGATAATATCGTTTAGTAAAGTAGCACTTGTCGCACCTTCAGCAATTGTTACGGTTGCTCCGTCAATTAATCCGGTCTCGTCGTCAACAATCAAGTTAAAGTCGGTGATATTTTCACTTCCTTCAACAAAGTAGGTGATATCTCCCGGTAACGGGTCGGTGTCTTCTACTAAATCAAGATTGACTGTTAAACCACCAGTTGGAGCAGCTTCTGTTAAATTAAAGTTGAATTTAAGCTGTTCTCCTTCGTTTACGTTTGTGGGTTCTGCATTTAAGCTCAGAGTTGGTAAAACGGGTTCGACAGTTTCAGCAAATAATTTCACATTATCAAATTCTACGTCTTCTCCCGAATCTCCTAGAAGATTAACCAAGCGGATTCCTAAATCTTGTCCGAGGAAGGGTTCGGTATCGGTAGCAGTGAAGTTGACGGTTGAGGTTGCAAATTCTCCTTCTGCAATGCTCAAACTATTATCATCCCTAGCAAGAACTTTTCCACCTGCTAGTAATTCCACACGATAACCGGGGAATCCTCCATAATTAAAGCCGTCGTTTGGATCATTTTCCGCAGCGTTACCAACTTCAACTTGTAAGGAGTATTTTGTATTAGCTTTTAGTTGAGTATCGAGGGTTTGAGTTAAACCAAATATTCCACTTCCAACTGGTGCTTGAGAATAAGCATATGCTGTATTTTCTCCTTCTGGTGCTTCTGAAGGAAATACATTTGCAATTGGATTATAAGCACCGACATCGGTAATATTTTCACCAACTAATGCATCTGGGTCAAACACTTTCCATCCCGGAAGAAATTCACCCAAGCTTGTTTGAGTGAATTGGTTTTCTGGTAATTGAGGAATTTCAAAACCGGGATTTTCGATTGCAATTGAACTACCACCAAGGTCAGTTTCAAAAATAGTTGTCACTACTTCCTTACTCAAAGGATTAGCTCTGTAACCTACCCCGTCGTTTAAAACAGTGGTGAAAATTTCGTCGATTTCTGCAATATCATCAGCAACAGCTTGAGAAACTAATGTTGCTTCCGTAGCACCTTCAGCAATAGTTAGATTAAAACCGAGGGATATGTTATCTATCACTAAGAAACTAAAGTCGGTAATATTAGTGCTTCCTTCAACGTTGTAAATTACATCTCCTGGTTCTGGATCGTTATTGAAAGTAATAGGTAGCGAGAGAGTTAATCCACCTTCGGGAGCGGGTTTATTTAAACTGAAATTCCAAGCAAAGGTACCTCCTTCGGTAACGTTTACTTGTTCGGTATTTAAACTAACTACTGGTTCTCTAGTAAGAATCGTTTGTACTTCGTTACTGTCGGGATTTGCTCTGTAATCTACCCCGTCGGCTAAAACGGTGGTAAAAATCTCGTCGGCTAATTCTTCGAGGTCGTTATCATCAGCAACAGCTTCGGAAACTAACGTTGCACTGGTTACACCTTCTTCTAAAGTAACGCTAAAACCAATCGATATATTGTCTTCGACAATGAAATCAAAATCGGTAATACCAGTGCTACCTTCAACGTTGTAAATTACATCTCCTGGTTCTGGGTCGTTATTTTGAGTAATTGGTAAATTTAAAGTTAATCCACCGCTCGGTACGGGTTTATCTAAACTGAAATCCCAAGCAAATGTATCTCCTTCAGTGGAAATTAAAGTGGATGGAGCTATGCTGACAATTGGTGCAGAAGAAGAAGGAGCTTCACCATCCTCAACAATCGTTGTTACTACTTGATTGCTCACAGGATTAGCAACATAGTCATTCCCGTCGGCTAAAACAGTAGTGAAAATTTCGTCGAATTCTGCAATATCATCTACAACAGCTCGGGAAACTAATTTCGCGACCGTTTCACCTTCTGGAATAGTTAGGGTAAAACCAACGGACACATCATTTTCGGTGATGAAACCAAAGTCGCTAATATTGGTACTTCCTTCAACGTTGTACTCTACATCTCCTGGTTCTGGGTCGTTATTTAAAGTGATTGGTAACGAGAGAGTTAATCCACCTTCGGGTGCAGGTCGATTTAAACTGAAATTCCAAGCAAAGGTATCTCCTTCAGCAACGTTAACTTGTTCGGGGGTTAAAGTCACTACTGTTCTATCGGTGAAGATGGTAGTAAGGCTATTTTGATTGGGATTTGCGCGATAATTCTCCCCATCAGCTATTGTATATAAGCCAATTTCGTCGGTTTCTGGAATACCATCAACAGATGTATCTCCAACTAATTTCGCTTCAGTAACACCCTCAGCCAAGCCAACGGTAAAACCAAGAAGGATGTCGTTTTCTCCGAAAAGGAAATCAAAATCGGTAATACCGCTGCTAGCTTCAAAGTTGAAGCTTGCATCCCCTGCTCCTGACTCGGTATTTTGAGTAATTACTATGTTTAGAGTTAATCCACCTTCGGGAACAGGTTTATCTAAACTAAAATTCCAAACGAATGAATCTCCTTCAGTAGAAATTAAAATTTCTGGAAAAAAGCTAACTGTAGGTATCACAACTTCCTCAATGGTGGTAGTAATCGTAGTTGAAGCTGAATCTACTATGTAATTTTCGTTCTCAAGTAAAGTTAGAGAATAAGTTTCCGCACCCTCTTCTTTGTTGTCTGTAAGTGCTTTTATGCCAATAGTTGCTTCGGTAGCTCCTTCTGCAATGGTGATATTGGCAACAAAAATGTCACCTTCTACCCTATCGTTGAAATCAATAACATTACTGAATAGTTCTAAGGCATTCTCTGTATCACCAGGTTCACCGTCTGGGTCATCGATTCGCAGTTTGATAGCTAAACCACCACTCGGTGCTGGTTCGCTAAGATTAAAGGTAATTAGCTGTGCTTCTCCACCTTCGGAAACTACTGTTCTATCTGCACTAAAGCTAACTGTAGGTAAAGTCATATTGTCTTCAATAGTAGTAGTAATTGTTGTAGAACCGGTCGCGACTATGTAATTTTCGTCTTCAAGTAAAGTAAACGAATAAGTTTCTCCTACTTCAACCAAATCATCTTCAAAAGCTACAACTCCAAAAGTCGCTTCTGAGCTTCCTTCTGCAATTGTCAAACTAGCGGTAATAATCCCGTCTTCTTCAACCTGTCCAAAATCAGTAATATTAGTAATAAATTCTGGTGGAAAAGTTGTATCTCCCGGTCCCGAATCTCCATCTGGGTCATCGACTCGGATATTCACAACTAAACCACCACTCGGTGCTGGTTCGCTGAGATTGAAAGTGAGAATTTGAGCTTCTCCACCTTCAACAATCGTGGTTCTATCGACGCTAAAACCAACTACTGGTAATTCGACATAGGAAAAAACTTCCCCAGCATCAAATTTAATGTTGTCAAAGTTGGGGTCTAAGGATACTAAAACGTTTGGATTCAAACCGGGAACAGCAAACGTTTGTCCTTGATTTTCTCCCGGTGCAGATTCTGTATCTACATCTATATGTAAAGGTGTTTCAGAAGAAAAATCTGGTTCCGATAGGTTAACCGCTGCAACCAAATCCCAGACTGGGTTTGGGTCGTTGTCGCTTTGAATTACCGTCAATGCAAAATCTAATAATTCAGCTGCAATTAAACTTTCTGGTGTTCCGGTTTCCAACCATTCTTGATAGTCTTGACGGTCGAATTCAATTTGATTTGTTGCATCGAGTGGTGTAAGTTGAATTTTTAATCCTTTCTCACCAAATTCAAATACCTCTTGTGCTGCTACAGGGTCAACCCAAATATTAAATTCTGCTGTTTCGTTTGTAGAAAAAGGTGGGTCGGGAAGTACTGGTAAGTTACCTGGAACAAAAACCGCTCCCCCCATAACCTGCAAAATCGAAATATTATCGATAATTGAAGGGTCTTGACGTAAAGCTTCAGCAATATTTGTCAGAGGTCCCGTTGCTAAAATTGCAACTGGTTCTGGTGAATTTTTGATAGTCTCGATTATCAAATCTACTGCTGGTTTGGTTTCGATATGTAGAACTTCTTCTGGTAAGGTTACGAAGGGAGACCAGAAAGTATCAGAACCATCTCGAATAAAATCGGGAAATTCGTTGTCTCCCGACAAAGGAGTTGAACGTCCGACTCCAACGGGAATATCTGTATCCCCCAAACGTCCCAACATCCGCTTGATATTATCGTCGAATACTTCCGTCCGAGCGATTCCATTCGCGATAGTAATTGCTTGAATATCAAACTTAGGATTAGCCAGCATATAAGCTAAAGCTGTCATCCCATCTTGGCTACCGTCGTCATCAAAAATTAGCGGAATTGGATTTACGGACACATTGGAATCCTGGGACATTTTTAATTTTTCTCAGTTACTATTAATTACCCATGAAAAAGCTGGACTGTTCTAACAGCAGCCCAAATCAACATTCAGTAATGCCAAAAAAATAAATATTCTACTGCAATCAAAATAAAAATAAACTGTTATTTCAACTAGTGATAGCAGCAATATAATAATCAGGAAGAGAACTATTTGTATAGGTATTCGGATTAAAACAGATTAATAATAAAATCACCAATAATGCCTTTAACATTGATTTGAATATTTCAATGATAGATTTTTACTATTAAATGATTAACTTTTACTACTAGTAAAACTCTGGCTGAGAATGCTTTATAGTAAATATTTTATTCATAATCATCCAAATTTACAGCAAATACTATTCTGTGTTCTGCTGTTGAATACTAACTCAGTTCCTAATTATTTATACATTCACAATATACGCAAAATTACAGACCAGAACCATAAAGATTTGATGAAGAATGCGGAATCATAAATGTCTTAAAAGTTGATATATAAGAGTTTTAGCTATTCCGGGCTTTTCTTACTTTTTTTATTAATTAGGTTATTTAAAACATACTTTTCTTACTTATGTAACTTTTAAAATTTGTTATCTGATTAACTTTTTACTTGAATAAAAGTCATAAAAGTGATATTTGGATATAACGTCTTAATGAATTTCAGCAAAAGCCCGAACAATTTGATATGAGAATATGCATTTCCTTTATTCTTCTTCTATTTACTTTCCCGATTCTTTCTGTCAAAGCTCAACTAATTCCCGACAATACTCTGGGAAAAGAAAATTCTAGAGTTAATTCTTCCGTGGAAAGAGATTTAATTGAAGGAGGTGCAATTCGTAATAACAACCTTTTCCACAGCTTCAAAGAGTTTAATATTAATCCAAACCAAAAAGTTTATTTCAGCAACCCAGATAATATTACTAATATTCTTACCAGGGTGACGGGAAGCAATGCATCGAAGATTTTCGGGACTTTGGGAGTTAGCGGAAATGCAAATTTATTTTTGATTAATCCTAAAGGAATTATTTTTGGTAAAGATGCGTTTTTAGATATTACCGGTTCGTTTACTGCTACTACCGCTGAAAGTATTTTTATTGATAATTATGAATTTAGTGCTGTAAACCCGAATCAAACACCTTTATTAAAAATAAATCTAACTCCAGGATTGCAATATGGAAAAATTAATCCTCAAAGCGAGATTGAGAATCGAGGGATTTTGAAAGTAGGAGAAGGAAAGAATTTAACGCTTTTGGGTGGAAGAGTTTTTCATCAAGATACAGGTTCTTTAATAGCTCCCGGTGGAAAAGTTGAAATTTCGGGGGATGATATTAATTTAAAGGGAACTGTTGATACTCGTGGTTTGAATGGTGAAATTGGAATTTTGTTGATTGACCCGAAAGATATTTTAATTCAAGAGAATAGTAATTTAAGCGGTGATGATATAAGTCGAAATTTGGCTGTAAATAATGTTGTTTTGCAGGCTAATAACGATATTACTGTTGATGATGATATTACCGGAATTGGTACGAATAATTTAACCTTAGAAGCGGGACGTTCTGTTAATATTGCCGAAAATCGAAACATATTTTTAAATGGTGGAAGCTTCAACGCTAAAATAAACGATGAAAATGCTTT
Source organism: Calothrix parasitica NIES-267 (assembly GCF_002368095.1). Taxonomy (GTDB): domain Bacteria; phylum Cyanobacteriota; class Cyanobacteriia; order Cyanobacteriales; family Nostocaceae; genus Rivularia; species Rivularia parasitica. The sequence goes on from NZ_AP018227.1 coordinate 4,908,275, forward strand.
ACCTAGTGAAAGAGATGCGGGAATTGCTGAATTCCGAATGAATACCCAATCTTCAATAATTACTAATGGTGGGGATGTAAATATTGTTTCGGGAAGCTTTGGGAATACAAGTCAAATAAATACTTTATCAACTGCGATTCTCAGTTCTCAAATTAATGGTACGAGTGGAAATATCAACCTTTCTGCAATTGGTGATATTAAAACTGGACGTTTGATAAGCGGTATTTTAAATCCGGATGGTGATTCTTCCCTTAATGCTGGGGATATCAATATAAATAGTACAAACGGCGATATTTTAACTACTGATTTTATATTGGCTAATTCTCTAATTAAAGGGGGAAATATTAATATCAAAGCAGCAAATAATATTAATCTTACCGCTCAACAAGCTATTGAGACTGGTAATATTGCTTCCATTGGTGGTGCAGTAGCGGGAAACATAACTTTTGATAGCAGTAATGCTATATTATCCCAAAATGTCCGCACGCTTAACGGTATTCTTGGAGATGGTATTGGTAACGATATTGATGTTAATACAAAATCATTAACTATCGAAAATGGTTCTATTATCGCTTTAACTTTTGGCGAAAGTAACGGAGGAAATTTATTAATTGATGCAGTTGAAGAAATGATATTGCGTCAAAGTTCTGTTGCTACCAATGCTGATGAAGGTAGTAGTGGTAATGCAGGTAATTTAACCATAAATACGAAACGGTTAACCGTTGAAAGAATACCGGGTTTACCTTCACCTTTTGCTGTTGGTATTGGTACTAGAACCGATAATAATACTACTGGAAACGGTGGAGATTTAACTATTAATGCTAGTTCATCTGTAGAAATTATAGGCGATCGCCCTGGAAGTTTTTCACCCCAACCAAATCAAATAGTGAATTCACTGCTTGGAGGTGATGATAGAACGGGAATCACCACATCTGCTGAAGGAAGTGGAATATCTGGTAGTTTAAGAATTGATACACCTAGATTGATAGTTCGAGATAATGCTGCAATTACTACCGTTCCATTTTCGGGAAAAGGAGGAGATATTAATATCAATGCTTCAGAAATTTTGTTACAAGGTTTATCGGGAATTGGAACCGGAAATTTAGGTGAAGGTGCAGGAGACTTGAGAATTAATACCCGTTTATTTACTCTTACAAACGGTGCGGTTGTCGGTACATCCACTTTAAATAATATTGGTAACGCGGGTAATTTTATTTTATCGGTAGAACAATTAAATGTTCGCAACGGTTCTTTAGTAAAAACAGAAACGGTAGGAAATGGTAATGGTGGAAATTTAATAATTAAGGATGCTTCGTTTATTGAAGTCGTTGGGTTCTCTTTTGATGGAAGCGTGAAGAGTGCTATCAGTGCTTCTTCTTTCAGTACTGGAAATTCTGGGAATTTAAATATTATCACTGATAAGTTAATTGTCCGAGATGGGGGAGAAATTACCACTGCTACCGATATTAATGGGATTGGGGGAAATATTGATATCAACACCCGTAATTTAGAAATAAACAACGGTAGAATTAATGCTTCTACAACAACTCCTCAAAACGGAGGAGATATTAATATCAATGCTTCCGAATCTATAGAAGTTATCGGTGGTGGTTTTGAAAAATTACAGCAAAATATTATTATTCCAGCCTTTGATGGTAATCCAAATAGTATTACCTTAAATAATTTTGATAATGGTATCGTTACCGCTTCCCAAGGTGAAGGTAATTCGGGAAATATCTTTAGACATCTCCGAAATATAAATAAAATCTGGTAAAATAATATTCAATCAACCTTTACCAAGGTTAGGAATATGGATTCATTATTAGGGTATATCGAAAAACATCCCCAAGAAGCGCAACGATTAATAGGTATCAATTACGACCAATTAAAACAACTAATAAAGCAGGCGATCGCCCTACATATGCAGGCTCATTCGGAAGCGGAATTAAGAAAAACAAGAATTATCAAAAAAGGAGGTGGTCGTAAGACAAAGTTATCTTTTGAAGGACAAATATTAATGACTTTAGTATATTTGCGACAATTAACCACATTTCAATTACTTGGTATTCAGTTTGGAGTAAGTGAAACAACAGCAAATGATACGTTTAATTACTGGTTTCCAATTTTAGGTAAACTGGTACCACCAAGTTTACTTGAGCAAGTAAAAAAAACTCCAATGATTACGAAATTGTCCAAGAACTTTTAACGGAATATGAATTAATAGTTGATAGCTGTGAGCAGCCTATAGAAAGACCTGGAGAATATAAAGAGCAGAAAAAGTATTACTCTGGTAAAAAGAAAAACCATACTCGAAAAAATCAATTAATAGTTTTACCAAATGGTAAAGATATTGTTGATGTTATAGCAGGTAAACCAGGACCTAAAAGTGACGTAAAATTGTTCCGTGAATCTCGAAAAGGGTTTGACACAAATCAAAAATTTAACGGAGATAAAGCTTATGAAGGAGAAGAATTGACTAAAACTCCTCATAAAAAACCTAAAGAACAAGAATTAACTCCAGAACAAAAAGCAAGAAATAAAGAGTTAGCCTCGGAACGAATTTTTGTTGAACACTTGATTCGTTTGGTAAAAGTATTCCGAATAGCTCAAGAAAGATTTAGATTGAACTCAAGTAAATATGAACGGATAATTATGACTATTTGTGGACTTGTTCGATTGAGAATAGGGACAGTTATTTTATAGCAATAAAATAAGCGCAAATGTGGCAAGAAGATTGAATTAGATAAGTACAATTTTCCTGCTAGTTATTAACATTAAATATCTCAAACACCTATTCTTGTGTTCAAAGTGACTACCTTTGCGATTCGGCGATCGCAATCCTAAAGGTAGTGATAGTAGGGCTTTGGTTGTTTTCGGAGATGTCTAAAGTTCCCAAAATCTCAGAACGCTTGCTTCCCGTCACCCGTGTCAAAATGTTCTGTATCTCTGCATTTGGACTGAAAAAATACGCTCCTCTTCCTTCCCTAACGTTAAATTCCCGAAAACTATGGAATAGGTTAATTCCTCGCTGCGCTCCACCTCTAATTATTTCTACAGGTAATCCTTTTAACTGACCATTTTTTTCAATTTGAGAAGCTTCATTTCCAAGGGAATCATCAGTAATTATATTACTACTTTGAGCTAAACATAGACTAGCAGATAATATTTGAAGCGAAGTTATACCCAAGATTCCCAGCCAGAAAATACCTTTCACTGTTAATTCTTCCTTTGCTTGTTAAATTTATTTACTCATCACTCGTTACTTGTTACAAGCTCGCCCAAGTATCAAACTTCCATCAGCAAGTCTATAAATACCAGTAGCCTCAACAATCGCATCACCTTCTTTCCAAGGACTTGATATTTGTCCAACATTACGTACATCACTAGTAGAAAATCTTGAAACGAATCCATCTACTGGACTATTGCGTAAACTACCGGAACCGGTGATGGTAAATGAGTTTTCTTGTCGCTTGGTGCTGCGAGCAATGCAACTATTGGCTATTAAAGCATTGGAGATATTACCAAGTAGGTTATCGAGCATCATATCTCTTACTATTAGGCTTAAGATTGTGTAGGTTAAAGCGATGTTGAACTTGGGAAATACTCGAAATTTTCTTCAGAGATTCAATTCGTTTTTGATTAATTTCTATATTCTCTTCCGCTTCCACAGGTGTTTCTGACTTTGCCAAATATTGCACTAAATTTGACCCAATTCGACTTAATTTACCATTCCCGACTGCTTTCAACGCTTCTTCAAATGCTTCATACCAAAGTTCGTTTCCAGCATAATAATCTACCTTTTCCGGAATAGTGGTAAATTCTTTTTTAACTAATAGAGGATTAACAACGGTAAATTCTGCACGTTTAATAATTGTTTCATTTCTGCAATCAATAGCAACTTGCCACAAATATGTTTTACCTACCGTGAGTTCGGGGTATTCTGTAGGAAGTTTGAATTTGTTGATTCCTACCGTTGTTGATATCTCTTTAGATTTACCAATTTGTTTAGCTTTTGTAGCTGATTCAAACTCAAAAAGTCGGAATCTCACGCTTTGAGAACTTGACATATACCAAGCAAGCATCGGACGTTTAGAAGCAGTTTTACCGATAAAAGTTTGAGGAGCAAGTAGAGTCAAAGGTATATTTTTACTAGAACATCCACGAGAACCACCACCACGGGAATATCCACTAGCAGGTTTACGTTTTGTTGGTTGGAATTTAGCATCAGCAGGGAATGCGGTAAATAAGAATAACATCCCCACAAATAAGCTTGTAATTTTTTTATAATTCATGATAAACATTACTAACTGTATAGCGGTCTAAACAATAACGATTAAAATAATAAATCAAATATTAATCAATCAACTAAAAATAGTAAATATGAATTTGTTACAAATTAAATAAAAACTGTAAATATAAAATTATTCAACAATAAAATAATCAAATATGCTTTTAATATCCTATTGAAAACTGATGATAAGATAACGTCCTCAATATTAAAAATATTACTTACTACCCATTATCCATTGCTCACTACTCATTACTCATTACTCATTACTCGTTACTCATTACTCATTACTCATTACTCATTACTCATTACTTTCCTTAGTGTCCAACTAAGTTCGCATATTGTTCCCCGAGGGGAAAGTGGTTCTCTACGAAAATTTCCTTTTAATCGTTTGGCAAGTGCTTTACTATTTTTTGTACCTTTATTTTCCAGACATGATTGAATTCCAGCACCGTTATCTTTTACCCATAACTTGTATTGATTTGCAGAATATGCACCCAATGCTTGAACTCGCTTTACTCCTTGAGCGTGCTTGCCAACGTTACATAAAGCTTCTTCTAAAAACAAACATATACCGCGTTTTTGTTTTTTATTTAAATATTTTTCATCAATTGGGTCAAAATCACGAACTTTGACTTTTAAAGTTTCAAAATATTCAAAACCTTTACGCTCTAAGGTACTTGAATAGACTTCATATAGTAAATCGTGGAGCGGTCGATTTAAGTCTAGAATTAACCCGCTTCCTAGAAGTAAAACTTCCTTTTCTCCTATTGCTTCAAGCTTAAGAAATTCACTAATTTCTCGAATTTCTTGATTGAGCTTTTCAAATTCTCTAATTAGCTGTTCGTAGGGTATATCTTTAGCATGCATATGTCTTAATCCATAGGCAAGGGTTTGCAATGGGCCATTGTGAATTACGTCAAAAGTGTATTCTATTGTATGTTGACGCTCCTTAATTTGTGACTGTAGAAATTTATCGTGTTGGTAAAATGCAAAAGCACTCAAACCAACGCCATTTACAGCTAATACCAGGAAACTTGGTGCAATAGGAATCCACATACCCCACAACCACAACATCACATAACCAACAGTAACTAAACAAATTATTGCGACACAGACACTAAGTAAATTCTTCCATACAGATTGAGTCAGTCTTCCCAGAGCGATAGGCATCAAACCCCAAAAAATTATCCATATATATTCTCCTGAATCCTCCCAGCTATGCAACATAGGACGATTATCAATTACATAACTAAGGATTTCGCTAACAGCATGAGCATGATATTCAACACCATAAATTTGACCCTTGAGTTTTTGTGTTGGTACAGCAGAAGTATAAAAAATATCGCCAGCACTCATATTACGATTTCCAACCAAAATAATGCGATCGCGCAGTAATTCTGAACCAATTTTTCCGCTAAGAACATCCCGTAGTGATATCACACGAAAAGGTTGAGGATTATTACGGAAGTTAATCAAAATTGACAATCCCCCATCATTGACATCAACATATCCACCAAAATGACTGCTGATTTGAGGTAATTCTTTACCGCGAATCATAATCGTATCGGGGTCATTTATCCCCGTTTCCAGGCTAGTTCCTTCCGCTCTCAAATACCGAGTCACTAAACGTAATGCTAGAGAATATTTATCTTTTTCGGGGTTTTGAGGATTTCTAGGGTCTGGTGTATACAACAAATAACGGCGAAACTTACTATCTTCGTCATTAAGTAAATCTGCAAATCCAACTTGTTCTGACGAGAAACTCCTATGGGCCGCGACTTCTCCAGGTGGTAAAATTTTCTCTATACCGATGATATTAGTATTTTCCTTTAATACCCGTGCAAGTTCTTCCCCACCAGGTTGAATCGGAACATTTTTGAACAGGTCTAATCCGATTGCTCGTGGTTTATAGGTTTGCAGCTTGGTAAGCAATTCTGCAATATTTCCATCAGGGATTGGGTACTGGTTTACCGATTCGATATCTTTCGCATCAATCCCCACAATTACTACACGCTCATCAACTTGTTCTGGTGGACGCAAATATAACATCGCATCGAAGAACATAAATTCCAGAGATTGCATCCCCCCTGCCATACGCATTAAAATTACCACAACCAACACAAACATTCCTGGAGGTGCAGCACGAAACCACAACTTAGACTCTTTATCAATGCGATTCCAAATTCTCCTTCTCATATAAAATTCGGCTAATTACTCATTCAATCAATTAAACCTTCTTCTCTAGCACGAACTTCGGTGTGGATTCGCATATTTTTACCACCTTGTTTACAATCTTCTGGATATACCCCTAAAACATCTTGAATCTTCGTCCAATAAATCCGCACGGAGCGCTCCGATTTATACATCCGTTGAGCAATTGCTTTATCTGTTAAACTCTCTTCAAAAGCCAATCGCAAAACATCCAACCATTCTGATTTGAGTTCAATTCCGGTTTTAATATCTTTTGTATGGGTAGCACCAATAAGAGCTAAATTAAATCGCATTAACATTTCATTCTCGGGTAGAGCTTTATCAGCAATCGCAAACCCACCTTGATGATTATCAATTTCGTGTTTAATCCGGATTAGAGCTTTCACATAGCTGGTTTGGATAAGAAAATTTTGATGGGTATACTCTTTAAGTAAATTTTGTAAAAGTTGAATTCCCAATTCAATTTTCGCGCTCTCCCCAGTGCAATCTGGAATTGATAAATCCATCACAACCAAATCGAACTGACGAGATTGAATCTTTAAAAGCGTCTCTTGCGCTGTTTGAGCCTTGAAAATATCAGCTTCAGGATATTCGCTATATATTACATTTACAGTACCAGTCAAAATTGTTGGATGGTCATCCACAACAAGAATGCTCGGTTTTCCTTCTACTGAAGAATACTGACTGGGTTGTGGTTTCTGAAAATTATTAATCACCATTTTTCTACTTACATTCATTTAAATTATTCTTTTTTGTAACCAGGCATACAATATTAAATACAATTTCTTGTTTACCCCTAAGTTATAAATATTACATTAATTTATTTACTGTTTTGATTTTAATTGCAGATTAGTACTCAGCCTATGCATAAAAGTGCAGATATTTCATCATGCGGTGTCTACAATGATGCTAAGAGGTTGTATTATTGTTACCTTTCATTCATACAACACATTTATCATAAGTATATACTTAGTAAAAATGCTCATTATCAGTTCTGTTGAAAGATTTTACCGTTATAGTAATTAATAACTGTAAAATGCGACATCTTTTCCTTGTACTGATGTTTAATTCAGAAGAAAACGATGTCAAAGCAGTATTTCACGAACCACACCCAGAAAAGGAAACTGACAAAGGAGCAGTGAAATCGGTTCGAGAATTTTTGCTTAAAGCAGGTATTGAACCAGAGACATTTGAGTCAGAAACATTTGTAAATGATAATGAGTAGGTTTTAGAATTAAAACTATGATTATTTATAAAGGTTATAGTGCAAATTTAGAAGTTGATGTAGAAGCTGGTATTATTTTTGGGCGGGTATTGAATATTAATGATGTAATTACATTTAAAGGAAAAACAGTCGAAGAAACACGTCAAGAATTTCATCAATCGGTAGATGATTATCTTGCTTTTTGTGAAGATTTAGGGGAAGAACCAGATAAACCTTTTTCTGGGAAACTTCCTTTTCGTACAACACTCTTATCATCACCGTAAGATTTTTATAGCAGCTTCTAAAGCTGGTAAAAGTATTAATGCTTGGATGGATGAAGTATTAAGTATCGCAGCAGATAAAGTAATGAATACCAATTCTTGACTTGAAGACGGCAAGTAAGCATTAAAAAAGTTAAAATAGGACGATATATTTTTATTTATTCTGGTTAACAAAACAAGACTTGAAGTTGAATATGTAGCTATTCAAAGAAAAGTCAATTAAGTTTTTCAGCGCTAATTAGTTGAAGACTGTACTTATTTTATGGTTGTTTCTAGCATTAATGCTTTACGCAATTCCACTGCATGAAAGATACTCAAAACATCACATTGCCAAATTGGTAATAACAGCGTCATAGCAATTTCTTCTAAACTGTTAATCCAACAAAATATAATCGGGAGCCAAAGGGTATTCGCGTAACTAAAACCAAATAATCCTAAAGTAGCTATCAATAGAGTTAATCCCCAAGCTTTAGCAGTATAAGTATGGAAACTAGGGAATTTTTGAAATTTAATCAAGCTTATCGCAAACAATATCAATTGAATAGCAATTGCAGATAATAAAGGTAATCGAAAATTGATGATTACTTGGGGATAAACTAACCAAATGCTAATCGCTACGCACAAATATAAACAGATATCAGCCCAGCTATCTGTTTGACGAAGTTGAGTAGTACTAACTTTTAAACGACGGGCAATAATACCATCAAAAATATCTGAAAGTACGGCAATAACATAACCGACAATAAACCAATAACTGGTTTGATGATCTAAAGCATCGAAAACCAGTAAAGGAGCAATCGTAAAGCGCATTCCTACTAAAAGGCTCGGGATATGTGATAGTTTTATCATTTATGTTTGGAAGATTACTTATAGATTCCTATTTACTGTTGTAATCTACTAAAAAAGATTTGCTTCTGTGATGCCAAACAATCTAGATTTATTATTTAATATATTGACCACCATTGCCAATCCAATTAGGGGCAAGTTAGAGCGCAATGAAACGGTAATCAAAATATTAAAACAATTTAATTTGGCACCGGAGCATCCCCCAGCAGATTTTAGTGGAGTTTATGTTTATGCTTTGGTTGAATATGGTGTTGGTAAACCAAAGTGTTTATTAGAATTTTTTCGTCAAGAGGATATTAAAAAAGCTTTTCGCAAAGCCTTTGACCACTATAATCCTTCAATTTTACTAGGTGAAGTGGAAGCTTTTGTTGATGCTTATGCTTTGGGAGATGAAATCAAAGAATTGCAACTAGATGTAATGCGAGAAGTAGCAGCGTTTGCTACGATTTTTATTGAAGTTGCTAAAAATTCTCGCACTTCTGCGGAGGTTTTAACTTCTCACCAAATAGCTTCTTTACATCAAAGAATTTTTCTCGTCCAAGAACAATTAGATAGATTACCGACTCTGGAAGGAATTCGCACCGAAATGGCTCGGTTAGCAGCAGCAGAAGAGGACAAGGGGAGTGGGGGAGGGGGAGAGGGGGAGAATGTATACCCTCAATCTCCTACTTCTAGTAATTCTACTTTAATTGCATTAGCTCAAGAAATGCGCGGTTGGTTTGAAACTTTGGGTTATCGATTTGAACGGTATGAAGTTTGGCATTTGGGTTATTTTGAGTGGATTATCAACATTCCGGTAAGGCGTAACCGATATGACCGCGTTCTTGTGCGTGGAATGACTGGAGAAGTTGGGCTTAAAGATGTTCAAGCGTTAGATTCCAAAGTGTCGGAACAAAAAACCGATGAAGGTTGGTTGGTAACTGATAGACGCATTAGTAAAGTTGCGCGGGATGAAATTGAGAAGCAAGAAAACGAACATTTGGAGTGCTTTACTTTTGATGAACTTGTAGCAATTGATGCAGATTTTAGCGGTTATCTCAATTGGTTAGAAGCAGAGGTTAAACGAAAAGGTATTGATAAAAATTACGTACCTTTGGCTTGTACCAAGGAAGAATTAGACCCGGATAGCAAACGTCCGATTGTGGTGAGTCGTTATACAGAAGAAGATGGTTGGATTGAAGGTTATATTGACCGTTGGTTGGATGACCCAGCTAAGGAACATATTTCAATTTTAGGTGAGTTTGGTACTGGTAAAACTTGGTTTGCTCTACATTATACTTGGGTAGCACTCCAACGATACAAAGATGCACAAAATAGAGGTGTGCAACTTCCTCGCTTACCTTTGGTTATTCCGTTGCGAGATTATGCCAAAGCGGTGAGTGTGGAGTCGCTGTTTTCTGAGTTTTTCTTTCGTCAATATGAAATTCCCATACCCGGATATTCAGCTTTTGAACAACTTAACCGTATGGGGAAACTGTTGCTGATATTCGATGGTTTTGACGAGATGGCTGCTCGGATAAATCGTCAGGAGATGATAAATAATTTCTGGGAATTAGCTAAAGTGGTTGTTCCCGGTGCCAAGGTGATTTTAACTTGTCGGACGGAACATTTTCCCGAAGCTCAGGAAGGAAGGGCTTTATTAAATGCTGAGTTACAGGCTTCGATTGCTAATTTGACGGGAGAAACACCACAGTTTGAAGTGTTGGAATTGGAGAAATTTGACGATAATCAAATCCGTCAGGTGCTGTCATTACAAACAGAACTTGCAACAGTTGAGCTTGTCATGGGTAATTCCCAACTGCTGGATTTATCCCGTCGTCCAGTTTTAACCGAATTAATTTTAGAAGCATTACCAGATATTGCAGCGGGTAAACCTGTAGATATGTCGCGGGTTTATTTGTATGCTGTACAGCGGAAAATGGAACGGGATATCAAAGCAGAGCGTACTTTTACTTCCTTAGCAGATAAGATGTATTTCCTTTGCGAACTAGCTTGGGAAATGCTTTCAACCGAGCAGATGAGTTTGAATTATCGCTTGTTTCCCGATAGGATTCGACGGTTATTTGGTTCCATAGTGCAGGAAGAAAAAGATTTAGACCACTGGCATTATGACATGATGGGGCAGACCATGCTGATTCGTAATGCCGACGGTGATTACACTCCAGCCCATCGTTCGCTGTTGGAATTTTTTGTCGCGTATAAATTTGCGGCGGAATTGGGAGCGTTAGCGGATGATTTTACTGAGTTAGTAAAAGCACAATCTTGTTTGGATGGGAATGTTGCACCTGTTGACTATACTTGGTCTGGTTATTTTGAGCGTCAATTGGATGAGAATGGGTGTAGTTTGGCGATACCTCCGTTAAGGAAATTTGTTGGTGAACCGTTGGAGAAATTGAAGGATACTTTTGGGCGATCGCCATTGACGAAAGCGGTTTTGGATTTGTTAATGGGAATGCTGGATGATAGCAAGACGTTGGTTAAAGTTATTGAGGAGACACGAGGAAAAACTGATTCGGAAGTTGGTTATGTCGGTGGGAATGCGGCGACTTTGGTAGTGAAGGTTGATAAAGCTGGTTTGGAAGGGAAGGATTTATCTGGTGTAGCGATGAAGGGGGCAGATTTTAGTGATGCGAGCTTGAATGGTGTTGATTTTAGTAATGCAAGTTTGAATGAAAGTGTTTTTACTCAAAATTTAGGCGATGTTACGGCAGTAGCATTTAGCCCAGACAATAAATTATTAGCTACAGGTGATAGTAGCAATATGGTTCGCTTGTGGGATACTGCCAATGGGAGATAAATTTTAATTTGTAGAGGACATACTCACTCAGTAAGTTCAGTAGCTCTTAGTCCAGATGGCAAAATACTTGCTAGTTGCAGTGGAGACCATGATGCAGTAGTAAAGGTGTGGGATGTTTTGACAGGAGAATGTCTACATACTTTACAGGGAGATACAGACTGGGTTAATTCACTCACTTTTAGCCCAGATGGTAAAATTCTTGCTTGTGCAGGTTTTGACCTAATTATAAAGGTATGGGATGTTAGTCTTGGAAAACTGATTAAAACTTTAGAAGGACATATTTATGAAATATGCTCATTAGCATTTAGTCCCGATGGCAAAATGCTTGCTAGCGGTAGTGATGACGAAACTATTAAGCTATGGAATATTGCAACTGGTAAATGTGTCCACACTTTTGAGGGTCACTTGAATCGCGTACATACAGTTGCCTTTAGTTCAGATGGTAATATGCTTGCTAGTGGCAGTCGCGACTTAACTGTAAGGCTTTGGGATATAAATAGCAAAGAATGTATTCATATTTTAGAGGGACATATTAATTCAATCAGGTCAGTTGCATTTAGTCCCGATGGTAAAACTCTTGGTAGTTATAGCATGGATGAAACTACAAAACTTTGGGATATCAAAACTGGCAAATGTCTAAAAACACTGGAACGCGATCGCCCTTATGAAAACATGAATATCACTGGTGTTACAGGTTTAACTGAAGTTGAAAAAAGTACGCTCAAAGCATTAGGTGCTGTAGAAGATAATTGAAACTGAAGTTATTGTTAGTCTATATGTACTACTTCGTGATATTATTCAGTTAATCTATTTAATTTTCGTGCCAAGCATTGAGACACGAGGAGGTTTTATGTCGAATCATAGTGGCAGTCGTATGCTCAACGATGTGATTCAACTTTTGAATGACGAAGAAGTGTTAAATACTATCGGACTACAAAAGTCTCAGCAAGTGATTACCCAAATAGTCGATATTGCATCTAGAATTTATGATTGCAACCCTGGAGAAATTTTAGAGGGTCATACGGATTACCTCAACCTTTGCTACGGTTGCTTTACAAATACAACCAATCTCAATAATGGTTTGTGCAATTCCTGTCGAAGTTAGCTAGACAATAACTGCAACTTTATCCTCAACCCCACACCCGACGCAAATTCAAAACGAAACCTGGTAACACTTTATCACCAGATAACGAATCGGGATTTTCTAATACTTCCACAGCAGAATCTGGTCGATAAATTTCCACACGTTGCGGTAGTGGATCTAGCAACCAGCCCAATTTTGTACCATTATCAATATACTCTTTCATCTTTGTTTGTAACGATTCAAGCTTATCTGAGCTAGACCGTAATTCAACCACAAAATCGGGGCAGATATTAGCAAAAGTTCCTTTTTGTTCTGCATTTAATGCATCCCATCTTTCTTGAGAAACCCATGAAGCATCGGGAGAGCGAGTAGCACCATTGGGTAAAATAAAGCCAGTGGAAGAATCAAAAGCTTTACCCAAATTCTCGTTTTCTTCGTACCAGCGATATAGCTGTCCGCTAATGCTGAGATTCCGTTGTCCTGTTTCCCAACCAGTAGGTGGATTCACAATTAATTCTCCCCGTGCGTTTCTTTCCAGTTTTAAATCTCGGTTTGCTACTGCTAGGATTGCAAACTGTTCTTGAGTTACGTACAATCCAATCGACAATGGCAAATTAAGCGGTAGGATTTGGTTTTCTGGAATTGTGGGTATCTGTAGCATCTTGACCTCTTGAGGGAAAGCGGAATTTTTGGAAAGATGTTTACCCTATTAATTAACATATTCTATCGCTCCAGAAGCCCATTAAAATACTCAACCCGTTTTGATTATTAGTATATTTGTATTGTAATATTGATGAGGTGAAGTTTCTATCATTCATCTATGCTGGAATTAACTAAAATCCAAACGATAGCCGAATCATATTCTCCTCAAGAACTATTTGCTGCGTTGGTTTGGCAGCGTCAATTCAATAACTTTGACGGGGAACAGGTTATTACTGACTTATTGCAACATAATATAACCGATGGTACTGATACGCAATACACTTATAGACTCAAGCGTATGCTGAGATATCGATTTGAAGAAGCGTTATGGGGAAATGAGAACAAGGAACAGCGGGATGCGGTCGTTGTTTCTTATTGGTGGGATTAATACAAGTAGAGCTAAAATTCATACCCCATATCTATCCAGTAATACCAATCAGCAATAGCTTCGGCAGTTTCTTCATCTACTTCAATCGGATGAATATCCTCAAGACGTGCAGAAAATATATCATCGACTTCCCCTTCCCTATACCGCACCTCAACAAACATAGAACGCATACATTCATCTTCCGGTGACATTTCGACTACTTCAATTTCCTTTCCTTGAGGACGTTGGCGATTTACCCACTTAGCCTTAAAAGGAAATTGTAACTTGTCTTGCAAGTAATAGAACCATCCCATTGCCCTTTCATCTTCGTTGTAAGCATCGACAACTACTTCCATATCGATGCGCTCTTCTCGATTTTTATCTGGTGCTGTACCGGACATAAAATCTATCTCCAATGGTTAATTTTATTACAGTGTTAAAGCATTAATATATCTTTCATTATTTTCCCATCTTGGAATACATCTAACCTTTAAAATTAAATTAAAAAGGATTAATTTTGGAAGGGTGCTATGAGCGAATATCAATATTACGAATTCTTAGCATTAGATAAACCGCTAACTGCGACAGAAAAGCGATTCATTGAAAGCCTTTCTAGTAGAGTAAAAATAACATCTAACCAAGCAATATTTGTTTATAATTACGGAGATTTTCGTGGTAATCCCCAAGAGGTTCTAGAGAAATGCTTCGATATGATGCTGTACATGGCTAATTGGGGTTCTCGTCAATTGATGTTTCGTTTTCCCAAATCTTTAATTAATTTGGCAGTATTAGAACCTTACTGTATAGAAGATTTTATTACAGTTTCAACAAAGCACGATTCTGTAATTTTAGACATAAATATGAGTGAAGAAGATAGTGGTGGATGGATAGAAACTGGTGAAGGTTATTTATCTGGGATGATATCGCTACGGGATAAAATATTGCAAGGTCAGCATCCCCCGGTTAGAAACCGGGAGCTTCAGGCAATAGTCTAGAAGCTCAGTTGACCAGCCACAGGAAACAGGTTTAGACCTGCTACTACGTTTCGACTGTCGTCAAAGTACTCACCCCGGAGTACGCTCGCGCTCCCTGCTCTGAGACTGGCTATCAAACAAACCGAGGGAACGGTTAGCGTAGTCAGAAGCGCGACTTTCTTGGAAACATAGGCGAAGCAAACATTACTTACAATGTCAGCATTTAGTTATGCAATCAAAACAACCGAACAAAGTTTTCTTAGTTGACACAAACAGAAAACCGCTCAATCCAATTACTCCAAGACAAGCTAGAAAGCTATTAGAAAAAGGAAAAGCGGCAGTATTGAGGCGATATCCGTTTACTTTGATTTTGAAACGAGAAATAGAAAATCCAGAGATATTTCCGCTTACTTTGAAGATTGACCCAGGCTCCAAGACGACAGGTATCGCTTTGCTTTCTGACGACGTGGTTATATTGGTTGCTCAAATAGAACATAGAGGCAGCGCTATTAGCGAATCGCTTACAAGTCGCGCACAATCTCGTAGAAGTCGCAGAAATAGAAAAACTCGCTACAGAGCGCCAAGATTTGACAATCGCAAAAGAAAAGAAGGGTGGCTGCCTCCGTCTTTGATGCACCGGATACAAACCCTGCGTACATGGGTTAGGCGCTTGATGAAGTTTTGTCCGGTAGCTGAAATCTGGATCGAGCGTGTCAAGTTTGATTCTCAATTGATGCAAAACGAAAATATCAGCGGAGTGGAATACCAGCAAGGCACCTTGCGCACCTTATGTAATACACAACAACAACTTTCCCTGCAAAATCAGTAGCTGATTCATTGTTTATGGTTTACACAACGAACAATATCAGCCATTAACTCTAAATCATCTGATAAGGATATTGATGAATCATCTCTTCAAAAGGAATCAATTCTCCTTCTGGGGTGCAAACATACAGTATTCCTTCAATAAAACGGGATGAGATTACCTTACCCTCAGACTTTGCCATTGCAAACCATCTCCGAAATATTTCTGGTTCTATATCAGAAAAAGCATATTCATTTTTGTTCCAGGCATTTTTAATTGCTTTTACGAGAAATCCTGCTGGGTTTTTTATTTGTGTAGTAGCTAATGCTTCTTTTAAACAATCAATTGCATTTAATACTACCTCTTTTTTGGTATGTTGAATCAACTTTGATAAAGTTGAATTAGTTTTAATGTTTAAAGCTGATAACTCAGACAAGATTTGGTCATCATCAATCAGTATTTTTTGAGAGCGTTTTTTCTTTAAAGGTGTAACTTTTGATGATTTAACATTAAATAATTTACGTGCATTTAATCGCTTCTCCAAATCTTGAATAGTAGAATTTTGACGTTCAACAAGTTCCTGTAATTGATGAACACGATAAACTTGACCTGCTAAAGCTTCATTCTTACGTTTTAGCTGTTTATTTTCTGACTCTAAAAGTTGGATACGTTCTTTTAAACGAGTTAGAATCTTTGTCTGAGATTTTGATGAAGTTGATTTTGACTCCTCACGAGGCATTGACGATTGTGTATTACGTATTTGTGCAATTTTTTGCTTAATTTCAGGGTATTTATATAAATAAGCTACACTGACATTTGCTTGAAGAGCAACTGTATGAAAGTTAATCTTTTCGTTTCTCTTCTCCAAATATTTAATGGCTTGATTTACTCGATTCAGAGAATCTTTTTTGCGAGATGCTTGTGCTTGCTTAAGATTATCGATTCTGGTTTGTCTAAGTTCATCTTTGCTCATGACTTCTTCTCCAAGCTATTTATAATTTTATCTAGCTGGTCGGCTTGCCTTCCAAACTGTTCAACTAACACGTCATGTCCGGCCGAAGCGGCCCTCGATTCTTTATCCCTTAATTCCGCACGTATTTTTAAGTATTGAGATAACTTCTCTGTTTGGGCAACAAAACAAGAGCAGGTATAACAAGCACGAAACTTATCGCAACGCTCATCCAGCGGCAGTCCGCAAAATCCATAGATAGGAGTATTAATGTGGTCGCCTGAAAGCTCTATTTGGTGAGCAGATGGATTCTCCCAAAACGAGGAAGGCATTGATTCATAATGCAGAGGTTTTCCATTTATATTTAATAAAGCTTTCTGAATATGTCCTACTTCTTTCTCAATCAATTCACAACTCACTTTTGTATAGTGAAGACTAGTTGTTCCTAATTCTTTGTGTCCTGCCCAAGAACTAACAATAGCAAGGTCATGTCCTTGTTCAAAGAGTTGAGTTAATCTTGTAGATCTTATTAAGGAGGAGGTAAATCTTCCTAAAAATCCATTTTCATCTCTAATATTTTCAGCCTTGATAAGACAACGAATACATTTATAAAGTGGAGGACGATTGTTAGAAATTACCTTTTTAACTGGTTTGATTTTAGGTTGACTTGGGTAAATTGTAGATATATCTTGGTAATGGCAGAATAAATAATTCCAATCCGAACCCCATAAATTGTTAATGTATTCCTGTTGTTCCTGTACAACTTTAGCAATCACTCTTGTGACTGGAACTTCGTGTAGGTCTTTTGTTTTTTTGCGCTTCCAAACAACCTTCCAATTAGCTCCTTCTTGTATCAAACAATCTTTTTTTAATAATGCTAATTCTGACGGACGCATTGCTGTAAAAAATGAAATAATCCACATTCTGGCAATAAAGTCAGGTAATTTATGTAAATTCTTCTCAATTTGTTCGCGTACTACATCAGATATTGGGTCGGGATTACTCAGTTTATGTTTTGGATAATCATCATTCCTGATGATATCTTGGTCAACAGTAAACCATCCTTGCATTACTCCTATTTCAAAAAAATCTCTTAAAGTACGCAATCTAGATTTAATACCCCCATAACTAGTTTGACAACTAAGAAAATCAAGGATAACACCGCGATTTACTTGCTCAATACTGGTAATATTTTTTTTGACTAAGTAACGCGATAAAAAGCGAAAGTCAACCATACGTTGCGTAATAGTTTCAAATGATAAATCAATTTTACACAAATGAAAAATGTACAATTTGACTAATGTTATAAACCACTTTTGTTCTATGTGATTGAAGTCAATAGTGTAGTAATTTCGCTGCTTATCAACTGAAGAAAGAATAGCCCTTATATCCCATATACTATCCGAAAAATTAAATGGTTTTATCGGAAGTTCATGATTACTATATCGACTCAGAATTTGTTTTGAAATAGATATAGATGATGGTATTACTTTGAGACATGTTTTACAACGAAATCTTATCATACCTCCTCTATCTAGATAATAAAAAACAATATTTTTTGCGTCACAATTGGGACAAACAAAATTATTAATTTTTTTACCTTTAGTCCAGATAGTATTAGTATTCAAATCTCGAATTGTTTTTTTATATTTAAGGTTGCAAGACTCACTTATTTTTTTTGGACAGTCGGGACATCTAAATAGTTGTTTACCTCTTTTTAAACTAGACAATATCAACTGCCTCTTTTCACAGGTAGGACAAATAAATTCTTGTTTGTAGTCTTTTTTCCAATCAATTTTAATCATTAATACTCTCCAAACCTTCAATACAATTTCTTAAACTCTTCAAATCATCTTCTAATCCTTGTTGCTGCCGAATCATACCTAAATTTTGAGAAATATCTAGTTCAGATTTGACTCTTTTTAAATCTTCTTTTAAATAAGTCAAGTCGTCATTAGATACCCGCCAATGTGAACACCTCCAACAAGCATTAACAGTTTGACAAGGCTTTTTCAATATTGGACGATGACATTCTCCATACTGTGTAGTTATTTGGTACATCCTACGACGAAGCAATTCTGTCACGGGATTTTTAGGTTTGTGAGAGCTTGCTAATTTTCCTGCTATGTCAACATATTTTTTTTCTTTGATTAACTCCTGATACTCCGAACCTAGAACTTGTTTAATCAGATGTTTGTAATAACGTTGCATCTCAGAAGAGCGATGTCTTAAATACTTTTGAATAATTAAGTCTCTAACCCCAGCATTAGTCATTATAGTTGCTACTGTTTTTCTAAATTGATGGGATTTAAAATGCCATAATTCACCATCTTTTGACCTAATATTAACTTTTTTTGCAAGCAAATTTAACCACATATTAAACTGAGCTGACGACATAACTTTTGGAATAGGCTTATAGAATTCCCACTGCCCATTTTTAAGAATTTGACGCTTATTGGTATTGGTACAAAATAATTTATCAAAGCTATTACCAAATAACCTATTAATATAATTTTGTTGTTCTGAGATAATTGTGACTAATTCGATTATATTAATTGGTAATTCATCTTCTATTTGATATTTCTCAGTTTCTTTTAGTCTTAATCGCCACTGGTTGCTTCTTTTTCTAAGGCAATCTAAAGGTAAATTTAGTAGTTCTCCAATTCTTAAACCAGTAGTTCTTATAATTAAAACCATCCGTTGGACTTGTTCTGGTAGAAGATAGATATTTTCTTGAAACTGGTTCCAAACTTCTTCGGGAATATAATCAATTTTATTATTATTAATTTTAATACTATATCGTTTACCTTTGAACCAGTAAGTATTTACATCTAACCATCCTTCCAAACGGCAAGTATCAAAAAAGACTGCAAGGTTAGAGTAGTAATGAGTTATTGTAGACTCTAATAATCCTTTAGATTGCAAGTAATAGTCAAATTCATTAAATATTTGATTATCAATTCTGCCTGAATTATTAATATTCGTTATTTTCAGAAAATTGGAAAAGCTTTTTATAGAGGTTAAAAAACCTGAAAGAGTGTTCAATGTATAGTATTTTCTTTTTTGAAAACAGTAAAGCTTTGCTAGTAGCTTTAACCAATCTTGAGATAATGGTTCAAAATTTAAAATATAAAGAGCACAATGTTCAAGAACTTCCATATCTAAATCATTTACAGTATGCCAAATATCTTTATTAAATAGTGGTAAGGATGTAAGAATAAGCATTTCTTCATTTTGAGATAAAACTTGAAACTCTACTAATTGATTTAAGTTATTCATTTTCTTCAATTTCTACTACTTTCATCAAATCACTTTCGTTTACAACATGAGAATAAATATCTAATGTTGTTTGTATTGATATATGCCCTAGTAAATGTTTGACTCTATCTGCTGAATATCCTGCTTTTAAAAGACGAGTGGCATATGTATGGCGAAATAAGTGTGGGTGAACTTTAATACCTGTTTTTTTAGATAATCTACAAAACATCGTATTAATAACTTTAGGATGTATTGGTTGTCCTATTTCTCCTGACCAAATGTTGATAAATACATAATTTGATTCGATACAAGGATACTCATAAATTAGATAATCGTTGTACATTTGTAGGAGTTCTGGAACTACAGGAATTACTCTTTGAAGACCTTTAGCTCTAATACCATAAGGATTAATCCGACTCACAATTCTAATCGTATTGTCTCCGTAATCTCCTATGTCCTCATGCTGAAGCCCTAGTAATTCTCCTTTCCTTATTCCTGTACCATTTAGCATCAAAATAATTAACTTGTCCCGTAATCTATGGCAAGCATTTACTAAAGTTTCTATCTGTTTATTAGTAAGACATCCAGGAAATTTTTTAGGCTCTTTTAGTTTGACTAGTTTTTTTCTTATCGGTTTCGACTTAGAAATGCCTTTTAAGAAACGAGTACGGCTAATTCCTACTGGCATGAAAAACCTTTCAAACTGCTTAAAATCTACAGTCTTATTGGCAGTATGGTACTCGTAAAAACCACTAACAGTAGTTATTGCTCGGTTAATAGTCTTCTCTGTTCTTTTTGCTTTTATTGGTTGCATAGAAACAACTTTTGATATATCTCCAACTCGCAACCAATAAGCAAAGGTTTCTAAATCAGAAAGTTGAATGCTTCGCCAATCCAGATGCTGCTTACTAAGAAATTCCCACCAAGCCTTCAAGTCATAAGCATAACTTTCAACTGTGTTAGGGGATTTGTTTGTACTGAGGTAAGTTAAATACTTCTGAATTGGTTCTATTAACTGATAATTTTCGTCTAAAATCAGCCAAACTGGTTCACCTGTGTTAGGTTCAATCCCTCGCTGAAGAGATAATTTCATTCCTGTTTATATAATTTAACGCGCTTTCTTTCATTGTGGAGATGCAACCTAATACGGCTTCTATGCCCTGGTAGTAAAGGTAGAATCAATGCCGGTATATGCACTTTGAGCGTTGTAAATGGAGTCGTATTCTACAATGAAGATTCTTTCAATTGTTGTTGATGTTAAATAAGTTAATATTTTGTATGACATAACACACCGAACTGTATCGTCTTCGGTATTACGACAAAGGATTTCATTTTCACTCAAAGGTGCATCGGGAGCTATGATTCTAAAAGTTCTCCAGCCAAGATTTTGAGCGATACGAGCTTCTGATTCACTCTGTACAGAAGCCATTAAATACTTTTTCCAGAGTTCGTCACATTCATTGCTATTCCATCTATGTGTGTAACCAGTATGCCCACTGGATGCAGAAATTATCGGTTCCCAAACATCAAATGGTACTGCTGTAGGGTCGCCATAGGAACCAATTCTGATAGGATATCGATATCGTTTGAGGATTTCGATTTCATTAGCGCTAAGTTTTGGATAATTACCCGCAAAGTATTTCCTATAAATATTATTAACGGGAAGTAGATTGACGAAACAGGCTCCTGTTTGACTCAATTTTAATGGACAGTCTCCACAAATTCCTTTCTCGAATCCTTTCTTCGCAGCCTCTGTGGGGACAAGATTTTGTTGGATAATCCATGACTGTAGAAGTCTTCCGGTTTTACGATTTAACGTGTGATTAACGAAGCCTGTTAAAATCAGAACTATAGGTGAACCGTCAATCAAAGATGCCCCTTCCCAAACGATGTAACTATTATTCAACATAGCAATAGCGGAAAATGATTTTGATTTTTGTGAAGCGAAAAGTGTTTGAAGCGATGGTGTCATTGATATAGTTTTCGACAACAAAAAGGAGGATAAAATCTGCTTTATCCCCCTTGAATTCTGTTTTTAATTTCGGTATTAATTCTCGGCTTTCATTTGAGGATTAACACTTGCATTTACACGAGCAGCATATTCTCTTCTGCGCTGCCAAGATAACTCGTTTAGTACTACTAAATCTTCTTTGGTTTTACCGAATTTACGAAACGCAAATTCAAGCAATTGTTCGAGAGAATAGCGCTTTTCTTCAACTTTTCCAAAATCACTTGCGAAGCGCTCTTTAAATACATCCCATTTGAAATCTTGGAAACTATTTTTAGCAAGAAGTCCGCATAAAGAGCGTATAGAATAGTAGACTTTTGAGTAAAGTCTTTCTGAATAATCGCTAACTGCATATTCGCCTAAAACAGAATCATCAATTGCTTGAAATTTTGGTGTAGAATATTTACGTTTAGCCATGAGGTAGATTTATCCTAATTACTTCATTTTCATCTGAGCGTAAGCTCTCATTTTTCAGCCTGCCTTTGCGGTGTTTATTTGATGTAAATTACCACCAACAGGAATCGTGATAATCTGTCATTAAGTCCTTGATTTCACAGTTATGTTGATAATCGATTTCTAACTGTTGTAAATCTGTATCTAAAACCAAATTTTTCAGTTCTTGCATCATTTCTCTCAGATGATTTTCATCGCTGACACCTGAGTAGTAAATTTTGATAAATTTGTCAGCTTTCGTCATGAATTGTTCGAGATTTGTTACGAATACCTGTTCTGTATCAATTGCCTGAATCATAGTTTTCTCCTATTTACTACATGAAGCGATTTAGTATTCATTGGGAAGCATGAGAACTTTTTCAACCAGATAGAGCTTGATATGGCTCAATGGAAAGTCTGTATATTCGATTTCTTGGCGTAATACTTCTTGATTGGTGTCCCATTCACATACCAAAACACCAGAATTATCTTGAACTTGTAAATGCCAGATTTGAAATTCTCGTAGTTGTGGATTTGATAAGAATTGCTTTGTTTGATGTGAAGCGATGGCATCTAACAACCAGTAACAATTAGCTTCTTGGGCGAGGTATTGGATTCCCTCAGTGTATTTTAAGCCGAGCCAGTGTTTGTAGAGAGTAGCTGAACCATAAAATTGTTTTAGTTCACTGGCTATTTCTTGCGAAGTTTTCATTTTCAAAATCCTTTTACGAACTTCACGTGAAGCTCGCCGTGGGGAGGCTCCCCACGGCAGACTTCACAACTCCTTCGGCGTGAGCCGTAAAACAATAACTGCTGATAACAGGTATCAGCAGTTATGAGGGTTTTACTAGCAATCAACTTATAACCACATGAATATAATGTATGAAACAGTTAGCCGCTTTTTCGAGAAATTTTCTATAATTCTTGAGTATTTTTTGAATGTTTTGAGCAACACGCCAATTTCAAATACCTATGAAAGCGCGATGGATGATTGATTCTTCTGAATTGCTTATAATACTTGAGCATATTCTCAATGGCAGTGCAGATGAGGATGAGATTAATTTATTGCGCCAATCCCTATATCGACGATAAAGTTTATAAAGGAACCGACGCAGAAAATATTCGTGCCATTTTGCGAGAATTACTTTCCTTAAAAACCCAGCCAATAGAAATAAACTGGCGTGATATTATTGGTCAAACCATGCTGTCGGAGCAGTTGCCACTTACGAGAAACTCACATTTAGCATATAAGTATTTTTACTAACTCCAGAATAGAGACGCTGCTGTTTTATTGTATAGATTTAGTATAGATAATCAATACAATAGTAGGTAAAAAATTTAACCCACTGAATCATCAGCGGGCTTTTCTTTAAGAAGTTTTAATAATTTTTGATGAGTCCGCCTGAGAGCTTCATTTTCCTCTCTCAGGCTGATAATTCCCCCAAGCATTGCTGGTACTGATTTATAATTTTTGAGTGCTTCTCAAGAGTTTGCTGCATTTCTTGAACTTTTTGTTCCAAGCTAATTACATTAGTCGCTTGTTCTTCCGAAGCCGGTGAATTCAGATATTCGTTAACCATGTTTGAAATAACATCGGTAACGGTTTTTCTCTCCATGTTAGCTTTACGCTTCAAAGCTTCTTTAATTTCCTGTGTTGTTTCAACCGATATAAAGGTTCTTTTAGGCATATGCACCTTAATACTTTAGCTATGGATAATATTGTAACCCAAAGAATTACAATGCGTCGCTAATTTAGTAATAATATTTAACCCGCCTCATCATGTGACGCAGGCGGGCTTTCTTTGATAATTTGCAAAATGCGGTCGCGTTGTTGCCTGAGAGATTGATTCTCTTCTCTCAGGCTGCTGATTTTTTTGCCATTTCTTGTTGATGCTTTTCTAATAGCTCCAATCGTTGTCCTTGAAGAGAAAGCAACTCATAAACTTTATCAAGTTCTGGCTTTTCCGATTTTTGACTCTCTTGCCGTTTAACGAAATCAGCTACTATTTCGTTGAGTAACTGTGATGGCTTCAAACCTCGACTCTTGGCTATATTTTCTATTTCTTCTTTAATTTCGCTACTAGTGCGAAAGTTTATTTGTGTATCAAGCTTCATATTCTTCTATATCTTGCGTTGCAATGCTTCTACTGAATTATAATTCTTCATCTTACAAATAATCTATTTTGCGTTACAAAGGTTGTCATTGCGACGCAAGTGTATTACATTAAATTCATGAAAATAAAATCATTCACTTGGGGGACTATTTACTTTCCTCCTTGACTTACTTTAGTCCATTCAGCACCTTCTTTTTTTGCTTCTGCTACAGCACGTTCTAAAAGATAAGCAGCAAGATTTGATAATGGTCGTCCATCATAGGTCGCCCACTTTTCTAAATCCTCTGCAAGCCTGTCGGGAAGTGTAACTTGGATACGTTTGCTCATACACTTAATCATACTTCTTCATATCAACGAAATACAAATTTACACCAATAAACACTCTTATTGAGTAAAAATGACATCAATATGTGTTATATTTTGATAGTAAAAATTTGTTCAATATAAAACCTCCCGTTTGAACGATTTTCTGCATCATTTACTTTCCCTTATTTTTTTGCGGAGATATTTCTCCATTTTCTTTAGCTTGTCTTATAGAAGTCTCTATCAAGAAAGCAGCAAGGTTCGCAGTCGGTCTTCCTTGAGAATCAGCCCACTGCTCTAGTTCTTCAAATACTGAATCAGGCAAAGTCACAAAAACCCTTTTACTCACAGTGTTTCAAATCAAATCTTATTTCCCCTCCTATAGTACCGTCTAGCTTCCCTAATTAAGCCATTTACTACTATTGGATAGCAATAAGCTATAAATTAGTTACTAAAAAATAGCTTTTGTGTAAAAATAAGATTATCATGCTAGAAGCAAACACCACTACTTTTCAATGTAGTGGTGTTCTACCCCAGAAAATAATTTAAAAGCCAAAACCCCCCGCTTCGACTACCAATCAACACGGAGGGTATGGTTTCCCAATAAAATCAAAGGGACACTTTTATTATGCATAAGATAGCTTTAGACGACAATACCCAAAACGTCTACCCACCATTTGTATTCACCGTAAACTTTGATTATTCTCAGTTTGAGAATGGAGAACTGCAAAGCAAAGCTAAAACCACGCTTAATCAATTCATCGGCTTTGTTCGCCAAACCTTCGATGGCTTACTAGAAAATGGGAAAGCATTAAACTCAATTTATCAAGACTGCATTGCTCATTGCCCAAAAGGTAAAAAAGTATTTGACAATTGGCTAGCATCCGATGATTTCGGAGCATCCCGATACATAGCTAAAGCCGCAATCGAAATTTACAATTGGTTTTCAAAGTTACCGAAACGGTTGCAAAGCTTAGTACGCGCCAACGTTCAAAAATGGAGCGTATCAGCACTAAAACAACTAACTAAAGTCAGCCACGATTTAGTAAAGGAATTAGTGCGATCGCCTCATAGAACAGCAGCAGAAATTAAGAAGGAGCGAGAGAAAGAGGAGCGGGAGAGGGCCAGAGAGGGAGAGCGGGGGAAGTTAAACAATACTCCTCCTCTCCCCCACTCCTCCACTCCCGCACTCCTAACTCCCGGAACGCGAATTATAGTCACAAAATGTGATAGAGGCTGGACAGGTTACGCTGGGATAATCATTTCCAAATGGAGAGGTGATTTTTGGGTACTGCTTGACCATACTGTTTCTCAAGGTATGGACGTGAAACAGTTATTCAAGCCCCATCAAATTCAGCCAGAATCTCAAAAGTCAGCTATAAAACCAGCTTCTCCAAAGCATACGTTTACACCTGCTGAAGTTGAACAGAAAATAGCAGAAGCTTTAGCGCAACGAGAAAAAGAAAGAGCAGAAGAAGAACTGGGAAAATTTGTAGAAATCCGCGACGCAGCGCTAAAAGCAGCCAAAGAAGAAATAATAGCTGCCCAAAAGCACGCGACTAAAATGGAACAAGCCAAACATGAACTAATCGAGCAGTTAATAGCGCAGGAAAACGAATTGCAGTCCGTGCGCGGTTTGGTTTCGGAAAATCAGCAACTCGAACAACGAGTAAAAGACTTAGAAAAAGCCCTCGAAGATTCCAATAGAGATAGCTGGGGTAATACTTTTAACAAACAAGCTGCGAAAATAGTTAACAAGAATTTAGAGAAAACTATTGAGCCATTAATGTCGGAAGTTGAGCGCTTAAATAACGTGCTTTCTCAAAAGGAGCAGGAATTAACTGAGCTTCAAACACACAGCAGGAAACAGCAGGAAGAATTGCAGCATAAATCAAAATCAAATTCAGTGATTGCAGAGTTTGGTGAGATTGGAGAACATTTTGGTTGGAGTGGCTGGAGTGGCACAGGATATCGAGCCAAAAGTGGAACGTTATATACAGGAATTCATGCTCTGACTGCTTTTATCTGTGATTTGAAAGTGTCCCACCCCAATTATCAATACTCAGAAATTCCGTTTTAAATTGCGAACAAATCAGCTTTTTGTATAACGCTGTCAATGTCTGTTGGTAGCAACTGCGTATAGCGAAAACAAACTATAAATAAGAGGCAAGCAATGCAGTGCCAAGAGAAGCAAGCTAACACTAAAAGAATTCCTCGCTGGTTGGCAAAATTTATATTGCTCAAAACTCAAAATAATCTCAATAATCAACAGAAATTCTTCACGCTTCTAGAACCCATGACACCGCAAGAATGGTGCTATTTTTGGATACCTATTATCCATCCAGGAGTAGAAATTCCTTACGATGGGGAACGGAATCCTCATGGCTACATGAAAGCTTGTACGGCAACGTTATCAGCATTAACAGGCTATAACCAAAAGACTATTGAAGGTTGGTTTTATGGTAAGTCATATCATTATTCGGTAGGTATATTACTGCGTTGCTTTCATTTGATATTTAAGGATTAGTACTAATCACGGTGCGATACACATAGCATCGTACCTGTTCTCAAGAAACAAAGTTCATCAATAAGAACCAACAACTGTGTAGCTATATATAAACCTGCTTTGATTTCTTCAGAGCAGTTTTTTCGATTGCATATAAGAGCAAATTTATCAAAAGCATCATTTGTCGTATAAAGCACTTGTCATTATGTATATCAAAAAAGTATAATACATTTAGATTGTCAATATTATCTTATCTGTATTACCCATGCCGAAGAAAAAAAATGATGAATCAATTAGCCTATCAGCATTAGAAGAAGACCTATTGACAGCCCTATTTAGCAAAGAACTTTACGGGCTACAAATTATAAATGCTATCAATGAGGCAAGTGAAGGCAAACGTCAAATAGGTTTTGGTAGCTTGTATCCAACCTTGCACAGAATGGAAAAAAAAGGTTTGGTTAAAGCGCGTTGGGGCGAACAAACTGACCCAGAATCTGGTGGTGCGCGGCGCAAATACTACCAAGTCACTGGTTTGGGAGAACAAATACTTCAAGAAACTCAAGAATATCGCGCTCAATTAGCTAGATGGAAACCAGCATTAATCGAGCGATTCGGTTTTGTGCGATTGGTTTTCAGCCAGATTGGAGTATAGGAGTATCAAACCATGAATTTATTTAAAAATATTGACAAATTTCTCAAACTTGTACTCAAGCTGCCAATAATATTACAAGCATTACTACTACCCGTGCTTGGAATACTCTGGCTTATATCTGTATTATTTTCATTATTTTCATTAATTCCATTTATTGTCTTCTATTGTGGCAAGCCCTTTTTTAAAGGTTTCGTTAAAGATTTTTTAGAACAAAAGAATCAGGAAATAAATCGCATCACAAACAAACTAGAAAAAATTTACGATAAAGCAATACTTCAGATTGAAACTCTAGATAAAATTGATAATGCTTTAGGCAATAATGCCTCACCACCCACACAATACGAAATAGCTAAATCAATAGAAACTTTCCAAAAATCCAAACAAGGATTGCAAAATGCAAATGCCGAGTTCGATGAAGCGGTTAAATCGTTCTTCGATGATAATCCAAAATCCAAACTAAGCCCAAAATTACCTATATGGATATTATCGAAACTTAGAGAAGATTGGCGTAGAGACATTGTAGAGAAACGAAGTTCAGATATTAATTCGGGATGTACGGGGGTAGTTTTACAATTAAAAACGATTAAATACCTTATGGAAATGTATTGGGCTAACTTAATAATTAAAATTCAAGACTATAGATATGGTGATGCATCAAATAAAAGTACAAAATTATAAATAATTTGAGTTTTAATCATTAAATATAAAAGCATCTTGAATTTTATTTTCACAAGATGTTTTTAAATAAAAATAACACGAGTAACTACCTCTTAAAACATTTATGAATTTAACACTAACATGAGTAAATTGTCTAATTATTCAACGCAAGAGCCAGACGATAATCCTTACCGACAAATTGAATTGAGCATTGTTGAAGAGCGCTTGCGTCAAGCTCGCCAAAGTTTCAATTTAGCTTTATTTACAACAGCCATATGCAGTGGAGTAACTGCGGGAGGGGCAGCGCTTTTGCTTAATGGTACTGTTGCTCCTGGAACACTCACTACCATTGGTGGTGTTGCTTCGTCAGCGTACTGTTTCAAATTTGCTAGAGATGCTAATGATAGGTTAGATAAAATTACTTCTGATTTGAGAAAGAGGAATTAATGGTGAGAATAATTCCTCCTCTCTTAATTTTTAAAACTTTCTCCTTAAATGCTACTTTCTTCAGCCAAAACATTATTTACAAACTTTATGCCATAGTTTCTTGCTGCCATAGAATTAATTAAGAACATCAATAATAGTACGGATGTATATATTATCCAACTATGCAAATTAGTTAATAAAAAATATCCAGCAAAACCCATGACTACCAAGAATAAAAAACTAAAGCCAGCTAAATCTCTCGTTAAAAGAAACTTTTGATGTGCATCTTCAACTGCTGTCTTTGATTCGTGCTTCTTATATATTTTGTACCAAAGACGATTCTGCTCGGTTGGGTCACTCGGAAGATTACCAAATTTAGTTTTCAAGATATTTGGGTCTATTCTAGGGTCTTTATCCATAAAATAAGAAAATGCTCGACACCCAGGAAGTGGTTCTTTGATTCTCCAAAAAACAAGTATTGCTTTGAAATTAGAACTAAGCTGACCGTTTATAACTTGTGCAAAAATACTGGAAACAAGCAACAATGGTGCTGACGTAAGCAATTTCTCTAGAATTGACTCCATAGCTGTATTAACAGATATTCCCAAATCTAAAATTAGGAATATTAAGATGTTAATAATAATGTAGGTGATGATAGACGAATTGTTTTGTTGATTCAAAGATTTTGCATCAGTGGACATAAAATATAACCTCCCAATTGAATAAAAATTTAGGATATGGATGCCGATACAGCATAATACGTTACTGGAGTCCGTATCAGTAAAACCGAAGGAAGAGTTCGGCTGTTTGCAATCTTCTTAGCTGTTTGTAAGTCCTGATTGGAAGCACCCGAATCGGTAAGGTGACTGTGCCAAGTTCCTAAACAGTAAAGCACTCCGTTGCGTGATGATAAATATTTTTCCAACATATTCCCGGAAGTACCCAAGACAAACTCAAACCGCGAACGCTGACTATTTTCCGGTGCTGGTAAAACATCCGTTACTACAAAAGCTTGCTGCGTTTGGAATATTCGCCCAACAAGAATACCGCCGGTTTCAACATTGGGGTAATTGGCACAATCGGTAAGAATCTTTTGATGGGCAGGTTCGGATATTCTCACAGTCCATGATGAGTCATTGTTGATAGGTACAACATGAAAAGGAGGCACGTCTATGGATTTCCAGCTAAGTCCCATCTCACTCTCATCAACTGCTCCCAAAAGAATGCGACCACTCTTCGAGGGTAAACCTTTAGCAAGCATTTTAGAAATACCCGTAGCCATTGGTGCAGCGAGCATTGATATTCTGGCATCGGAAATAATCATAGTCCTTGAACCGCATCCTTGACCTGTAGCGTAATAAGATGTTGAGTCTTCGGCTACGAATACTGCATTCCTTAATTGCTCTGAAGTCCTCATCACTTCATATGCTTGAGCAATAAGGTCAACCGAATTAGGATTTCTGCCAGGTCCCTCAATTGTCATCAATCCAACTTTACCTTCAGCAAAAAGGGAAGTTTCAATAACTCGCAAAGGTAATTTCTTCGGTTCAATCGCAGCTAAAGCTTCTCGTACAGCTAGCGATGCTGTTGTATTAATTACTGCCCATGCTTTTCTTGGAAAAAGTTTCTTTAATAATTTTGAATCATGGACTGCTTGAGTAACATCTGCATCAAAATATGAAGAATCTTGCCCCAAACCATTGATGGCAAGCGCTAATGCCCTAGCTTTGGAGCCAAACCAAGTACTATCCTTATTTATAGCTTCGGGTAGAAGTGCATGACGTGCTGCATTGTGTGGGGACAAATTTTTATTATCGATAACGATAGATGGTCCCGTGCCGGAACGAGCCATATGAATAGCAATTTTTGACCCTACACTTCCACAACCAACAAGAACAATATCTTTCTTTTCAGGTAATTGTTGTTCTCCAGAAAATGTTTGTAACAACTGTGGAGTAATAGCGTACTTATGAATTGCGCTCCAAACAGGAGTTTTATCATCTTTGGCTAACAGTTGAGGTGCCCCTACTTCAAGAATATAAGGTACTAATTCAATCTCGGATGATTCCCCAATTAGGTGAAATGGACGGCGAACGCATAAAATTACAGCAATTGGAAATGTTGCATTTTTTGAATCTAGCCACTTGAGTCTTTGTTGGAGTAAAGAAAATGCTCTTTCAAAGTTCTTGTTACATCCAAATTCTTTAGCTCGCTCCCGCAAACTACCAACATCAGTTACATTTTCCGGTAAATACTTATCTGCAATTTGAAGTTCACCATTGGGAAGCTTATCAGGTGAAATAATAATGGCAAGGCTGCGTCCGTGGGAAGATTTTTCACCCATCATTTCATAGAACAATGTATTCAAATCTTTTGTTTTCAGTAGATTTGTATCTACTTGTCCGTAAATAAAATCCTTAGATGAATTGGGCTTTTTAACTTTTAAATACCCAAATACTAACAAAAAGTAATTTTCGTTCTTACATACCAAGCCGTGTAAATAATCGCTATCTGCAACGATAATATTCTCCAGACTATCTCTTCTAACTGGTTCCCAACCTTGATTGGGGTCAATTAGCTCGTTCATTGCAGCCTTCTCAAGCCAAACTACTACTTGGTCTATAATCGCCAAAAGTCCTTGAAAAAGAAGTAATTCGTTGATATCGCCGTCATAAATACAGGGAAGAACAGCTTCCTCCGGTGAACCAGGATTTATATGAGCCAAGGAACGGTCAAAATCTGCGCGTAACTTTACTATTGGTGCATGAATGGGAAAACTTTGTGGAAACGAGAAAGTCACAGCCTCAATAGCAGAAACTCCATTTGGACTTTTACCCTCTGCCATCCATTTGTTAGGAAGTCCAAGTTGTACTGCAACCACCGCATCAACACTATTATCTTCAGTGTTGAGATGCACCTCTAATATTTCATTCACAGACGGGTGGCTTGTTATTAAAGTAATACCGCGCTGAATTTCTGAGTTAATACCTTTAGGAAAACAAAATTGCTTGCTTTCAATATTAGACATTACAAGCACGCTCCTTTATCCATGAATCTGGGGTTGCCGAGTAATAATACCAGGAGAACGTGAAGATAAGTCTCCCATCATTAGACTTTTTAACCTCGGACCATCTGCTCCAATTTTAAATTCCATAGTCCTTGGTGATGTTTTAGTTGGATATTCTGCCGTGCATTTAAATGACCCAGATACACCCTTAGCAATCGCTTCGTACTCTCGTTTAGCACCGATACACGGCGGGTCGGAATCGTTCGCGCTAATAGGTTTACAGCTTGCCACAATCACAGCGCCATAACGTCCTTGAGAAAGAGCCTGTCTGGCATATTCACTTACTTTAGCTTGTCTGCCCGACTCGCTCCAACTATCGTGGGACAAGGAACGCCAAGAACAATGATGGGGAGTCTGGAGGATGTCGTATTGTAGCCAATCAGGATGTTGATGATGTTCTATCCATAGACGTTCCCATACTGCAACTTCAGCATCACCAGCTGTAAGAAATCGACAAGCAGCATTGTTTATACCACTTTTTAGGTCAAAACGAAGAATCACACTTGAGCGATTTTTAGCTAAAGCTTCTTCTTCCTCTTCAGTGTCAAATTTAGGTACAGGACCGAGCAGTCGAGCGGTCATACTGGAGTCGAAAGAACCGTTCACTTTCGTAACTAAATCACCAACTTTTACCAAAATCAAACCCAAATCATCGGTTTTACCATTTTCGTCTTCACCCATTATTTGGATGCGATCGCCATCTCCAACTCCAGCTAAACCATTTTCTCGAAAGCACTTTACTCGTCGCCTTGCTTCAGTGTTAAATGCTTGGGCATCTTCACATAGGATTAGATGATGCAAAGTTAAAGTACGACGGGCACGACGAAATACCATCGGCGAAGACCAAATCTCTCGGATAAAGATTTTATCTTCAGATTTACAGTATGTATCCGGTGAACCGAGGTGAAAATGTTTTTCCAAATTTCGACAGTGGTCTTGGTCGGGGTGTGTGAGCAACAATACGTCTACATACAAACGCCCTTTGAAATCGCGTTTTAATTTATTCCGCAGCATTCTTGCTACATCTGGTGTTGGGTTGTTAGAGTCGTCGGCAGCCCCTCGAATATTTACATCAATAAGTATTGTTTTACCGCTTTCCAACTCAATCAACGTCATATCACCATTGTCAACAGGGAAGAAATTCAGTGTCGCTACCATAAGCATAAATTTGTGAGTAAGTTTGCTTCATGTAACAATTATGGCACGTAAAACATTAAATTTACGAAATCATCCTCACAAAGTATACGCACACTTTTTTTGTGAATCACCGTGAATAAAAAAAATCGCTCTATAAACCTTTCCGTGTCGGATTTAGATAAAGCTCAGTTAGAAAAAATCGCCCTAGAATTTGGAATGAAATGGGGTGATCGCCCGAATATTTCAAAACTAGTAGAAGCAATTGCTCGTCGTAAGTTAGTTATTGCTGCTAACAATAACTGGTCAAAAATACTTATTACGGTACTAAAGCAAGCTATCGATGCTTTAATTGATGCTGGTAAACTAGAAGAAGCTTTAGTAGTTGCCAATTTACTTTTGGAACGTAGCGAACTATCATTGCCTTTACGAAAAGAAATAGAACGCTTCAAAGAAAACCCGCCACCATCTTGGCGTATAGAGATTAACCGTTACATTCGTCGTCAGCAACCATTTCAGTTATCCTATCAAGATGCAACAGGACGTTGGTTAAATTTTACCGTTCGCCATGCCAAAGTTGTCCCTCACGAGCAACGTCAATATCTTGATTGTTGGTGTGAAGAAACAGAAAGGAGCTTAGACATACCGGAACTAATTCACAATTGGAGTTTGCGTTTAGATAGAATTCCAGAAGCAGGTATTATACCAATTTCTGATTCGTGGTGTCCCGACTTAGATTATGTCGAAGTAGAAATGCGCTTGTTCGGTAGATTAGCTGTTTCTTATAAAACTAGAAATGAAGATATAATCAGTGAATTATTACCTGGTAAAGAGCCAACCCGAAAAGTAGTAAGAAAAATTTTTAGTACTTATTGGTTTATTAGAGAAATTTTGCCAGATGCGTCAAAAATTGCAATTGTGTCGCCTTTAGTTATACGCGAACGCCTTAAAGAAGAGTTAATGGCTGCTTGCGAACGCTGTAATATGGAAACAGAGAATTAGTTAAGATAATATTTAATAAATAAAAATATATAAAAATACTTATAGAATTGGAACTTTTTAATCAATAGATTGACTGTTGAAATATTAATCTTCACCGGAAGGTCCGCTATTCTCATTAGGAGGAATAATAAGCGGAGCATTTATATCATAAAATGCAACTCCAGCGTTTTTTAATTGAAAAAACCAAGAATCAGACGCTACATAATCTTCTGTTCCAGATAAGTATCCTTGCCGGTTGGCTTCATATGAAAGTAACCATTGTTCGCCATAAAGTTCTTCTTTTGATAAGAATTGCTCCCATTTACTTGTATCTAAACCCTCATTAATTTGTCCGCGTCTGCGTGCATCTAAAGCTAAAAGTGCTACAACTGAATCGGACATTTGAGAAATTGATTCAGCAGCGAGTTTGCTAATTGGTAAATTAAACACAATTGCTGACCAAATAGCCCAAGCTACCTCACTGCTATATCCAAGTGGGGCATACCTTAAAATTTGAAAATTTAAAATTTCTTCTAAAGACTTTAAGTCAATTTTGAATTTATTCTTTTGTTTATTACCTTGTTTATCTTGGATGATAGAAAGTGAATCACGTAAAGTACTAGGGTCTATCGTAATTGACTGTTGTAACAAACTTTCTAGAAGAGGCCAATTATCTGGATGAAGATTATTTAGCTTACTAATTCGCGATACTGCATATTTGAGTACAGGTTCTTTAGGGAATTCATTTAATAATTGAAAGGTTCTATCAAAATAGCGAACAATATCCTGCATTTGGGTTGATTTCTTGTCATTAAACTTATATTCCGATAATTCTAAAACCCATGTAGAATCTAAAGAACAAGGTAACTCAATTATCTTAGTTTTATCTGGATTAAGAGCCAATTCAAATTCAAACAAAACCTGCTGAATTTGACTTAAAGCTGATTCTGCATCTGAAAGATTTTGAAAAGTGAATTCATAATCATCACTATAACGAAACCCTTTAAACGGGTAAACGCAAGTCTTTTTTAACCGCTTCTCTAATTCCACATCCGCACTACAAAGCAATAATTCAGCAACAACGAGTGAAGTATCAGGACCAATAGGAATTCCTAAAGTTTGAAGGTCTTGACTGCTACGCAGCAATTTATCTAGCTTGTTACCAAAAAAATTCATATCATTACGATTATTCTTATCCTTTGCAATTGCCTTCCCATGTATAGCCCAAGGAATACTATGGGTATAAATTGATTGATAAAACTGGGAAATATCTGTTTGTAATATGTATTTTCCGGTAATTCTATTTTTAGCTCGTTCAACAGGAATTAGACCAAATTCAAGCGCAGGACATATAGAGCGACTGCGCCCAGGCGAAGGTATATATATAGGTTTACTCTTTGAATAGTTTGATTTACGTATTATTTGCTGAATTTCAGACCATTTTTCATCTATTAAATCGCAAAGCTGTAAAAAAAATACTGGATTAGGAATACCTAATTTTCTTCTAAGCGAACCATATCTAACATGATTATGGTAATAAAGTTTCGTAGGTTTTTTAGGACAGTTATTTAATAGTGTTTTATTTGATAAAGTTAAGTCGGCAAGCAATATTGTATTAAAAGGAGGTGGAAGCTCTCTTGGAAAATATCCTCTCTTGATTAAATCAATTTTGTTCATTTATAAAAAAATCTCTATTTTCCTAAGCTGTTTTATCCTATGCCCAACCGCTTATCATAACATCACCATTTCTGCTATTCAAGCTACTTACAAATATTAATTACCTTTAGTGGAAAAAACCTAATTATTATTATAAATTTAGATACTAATTACCCGTTTCATATGGACGAAACTAATTTACATTTTCATTTCAAGGCAAAATAATATTTATTAAATTTTGAATTATCCTGAAATTGCGGGAATATAGCTTCTAGTTTATAAACATCAGGTTTAATGGTAAATATCCTAAATGTAGCGCAACTGCAATTCAACTAAACTTGAATTCAAGTTGCACCTCACTAGTAGTTGAAAACGAATTGGGATGAAGAAGGCATGAAAAATATTCAGCGACTTTATACCCAAAGTACATTGGCTAAAAAATGTAAAGTTAGCCTTCAAACAATTAAGAACTGGTGTTTATGGGCTGGACTTACACCACCAAAAAAAGCAACTTATTTTAGTTGTGATGAATTAGAAGCTCTCGCTGATTTTTATATCGCTTACAAATTTCTGCGCGTACAGCAAAATGCTTATATAGATAGTGTTTTGGGAATGGGTGGTTTGAAAAAGTATATTGCCTTAGTACGCCGTATGAGCTTACGTCAATTCGTCACGGAGTTCTTAACGAAAGAAGAAAAAGCTCACTTTCTAGCACAGATTTTAGTTGATAAATTAGAAGAGGAAATCGAAGATGATGAATTTAACTTTGGTGGCACAGCAGCTTGAAATACCATTAGAGCAACTTAAATCTATTTGTCAGGTATTGAAGATTGAAATTGTTAAAAACGCAGTTACACCAAATGATAAACAGAAAATTCAAGAGTTTATTACAGCCTGTAAAAATCAACAAATAACCATAGAACAAGGATTATTAGAACTACAACAGCTACAGAAAGAAGCCCAAACTCAACAACAAATTTTGGGTGAAAGATTCAACTTAGATGAATTTTTCAAACAGCGCATTGGTACTTCACCAGAACAGTTAAACCCCGGAAGCTACTATTACGATTTGTATCAGTTGTTGTTAAAATCTCAATCCATCTCTGAGGTTGGCTATGCATTGTTTCGCGAAGCTTTTCTGCGCCAAACTCAGGATCTAATTATGAATGGTACGGAAGCATCATCTATCAATCAAAATCAAACAGTTGCTGGTTTTGATAAAGCTTTTGATGCAGTTGAAACTCAGTTTGAGCAAAATTTTTTGGGAAATTCAATCAATTGGGAGGAACAAGAACATCCCATGTTAGCCAGTTCTCAAAAAACAGCCCTACCTTCAACACAGAAGACCAATACATCAACATCCCCGTCGTCGAAGAAGTAGTAGAGACTGCGCCAAAATTAGCAACCGCAGCTGTACAAGTAATCACGCCAACAATCAATGAAGCCTTCTTCAATGACCGTCGAACCATAGCTAACTTCATGACTGAAGGGGGATTTATCGCAACTACTGCGGCAATCACTACAACTAGTACCATTGCAACAATAGCTATTTCTATTACTTCTCCACCAAAACCAGTTTTTATCAAAATAATGGCTGGTGGGATTGGTGGGACTATTTTGGGGGGAATTGTCGCAGCACTAATTTTGAGGCACTATAGAACAGAGGTTTTGAGCAATGATGAAAACTCAACATCAACAACCAAATTATCAAAACAATCAACTGAAAGAAGATGATTTTGATGAAGTTTGGGTGCCAAATCCACACGGACTTCAAGATAGTGCTGCGACACATGGGTTAATCAAAAGTTTACAATCAGGAAACTTAGATTCCTTACTAACTAATCCTTGGCTAGTGTCGATTTTTGTTGCAACAGTAATTTTGGTTGTAATTGCAGCAATCGCAACGGTTCTATCTGGTCAACGCTCGACAGAACTGAATCCATCTCAAGAAGCATACTCCGAACTTTTGCAAAAATCTCAAAATTTGGATGCGGCTGATAGCAACTTCCGGGAATATTTGACTCGTAATGATTACAGTTCGGGATTAGTAAGTAATCCTGGTTTATTACAAGCAGCAGTTTTGGAAGCAAGTGCGAGATATAGCAATTTCGTTATTGCCAGTCAAAACAACCCCCAAAATCCGGCTTATAACCAACACGAAGAAGTTATTAATCACGGTTCTGAAGTTGAAGCATTGAAACGTATTAATCTAGGAGCATCGGGGAAAAAAGCAGAACTTAGATATGTTGACCCCAGCACAGGCTCCTGGGTAACAATTCCAATAGATTCAGCAGAACTAGCAGCCAGCGGTTTGGTCAAGCTAAATATTATCTCGAACAGTAGAAGGGAAACAACACAGCGATTCAACTTGGTGACAATTGCCCAAAATACGCGACTTCGTTTATCTGAAGTAAAAGCTGCGATGTTGGAAGCTTTGCGTGTTAAAGGGTTAAGTCCGGTTGCATCGGAACTTGAGAAAAAGGATTGGTTCGGAAACAAAGCAAGTCCTCCTGATGCTCAAATTTCTAATTATCAGCCCTACCAACCAGAACCTATTCCCACTACTCCATCAATTAAACAAGAATCATTAGAAAATAAACCCTCACCAGAACCATCAGGGGGTAAAAATGCCCAGTAAATTAATATTTGCACCTATACCTTTATTGCTTGGAGGTTGGATGTTTACTAGCAGCTTTAGTACAAACACAATTCAACAATCAGCAACACCATATTCTACCCAACAACAAGCAGTGGAAATAGAGATGCCCGAACCCGCCAAGTCTTTTCTACGGTTTGGTGGTGGTGCCGTTGCAGTATTGGGAACGTCAAGCTTAGTGTTTTGGGAATTAGCGGATAAAAAACGTCGTCCCAAACATCCTCTTTTATTAGCTCCCTCTCAAAATGTCGAGAATGCAGATCCTATGCTAAACAATTCTCAAGCAATACCACAATTACAAAATAACCAAGAACAATCGGCGAGTACCCCAGTACCCAAGCAAATTCAACAGCCAAGTGCTTCTTCCAAAGCTGAAGAACTTACGTCACCAGAAGTTCCAAATTTTTACCAAACAGGTGGATTACCTTCATCAAATCCCTTGAGGGGCGATGCTATAAGTAATTTAAACCTACATAGTAGCTCAGAAGAAAAGTATGTAGAGGTTAAATCCTTAGTTTATGAAAACACGGTGGGCATAGTTGGTAAAGAAAAAGGCAGTGGTAAAACCTCAAAACTGGGTTATTTGATTGCCGAACATATCAAACTTGGTCATTTGGTTTGGATGGTTAATCCTTTTGCCAAAGGTCAACAGTGGAAAGGTATTAAGATTTTTGGACGCGGTTACAAGTTTATAGAAGCTACTAATGCTATCCGCGAATTTACTCGTATTGCGTTTTGGAGAATAGCAGAAGCTGGGGATGAGACAAAGGAGTACGAGCCATTCGACGATTATCATCTGCATCTATCTCTTGATGAAATGTCAAATTATTCGAGTGAAATAGATACGATTGATTCTGCTGTTATGCCTAAATTCTGGGAAGCAGTAGTACAGTTTTTGCGACAGGCCAATATGTCTGTTTCGTTTGCAAGTCATGGTGATACTCAAGCTATGTTAGGTGGTGCAAAAGCTCTCGCGGGTAAATCGCAAACTATTAAAGATGCAATTGTGTGGTTATATGCTCAAGCCATTACTGACACTAGCGTTGAAGGTAATAAACGCTGTGCTGGATGGGCGTATTTGATTCGTCCTGATGGAGGAGAAAGAGGAAGACTTAGAATCGAAATTCCGACTTGGATGCAAGGACCACCATGCACTCGGTTGGATGGAAAAGACAAGTACAACTACATCCAACTGGTTCAAAAATACTGCCCGACTTATTTATATCTTCCGGTGAGTGCGAAAAAACCATCACCAGAAGAAATTTCATCTATACCAACAGATACCGAACAATTTCGTCAAAAGCTAATTGAACAAGAGGATATATGGGATAGCACAGAAGATGAAGCTTAAGGCTTTCGCTTTCGATTACCTTCTCTTCAGGCTTAACAAACCTTTCTATATGCACATCACAAATGATTAAGGAGATGAATATGACTAGAAAACAGCTACGGGGAAGAGATGTACCCCTGGAGGCTTCAAGCCATCAATTAGATACCAACGTGGTAGATACAAATTATGAAGAATTCGACTCTAACTATGACAATCAATATTCCCATAATAATCGTTGGAATAACCGCGCCTATAATGCCGGACGCTATGCTAGAAGTGCCTATAATTGGAGTCAAAATTATAGCCGTGGTGTAACTCCAGCTATGGAAAATGGAGCAGGCGCTGCAATTGGAACTTTGGGTACAGTTGCAAATCATACCAACCCTTTCAAACCCTGGCGCTCATTTGCTTTTTGGAGCATGAGTATCGGTACTTTGGTTGTCGGTTCCTGGGTTGCTCAATTCTTTTTGGGGGGATTGATTGCAACTCGCAATCCTCGACAACTACCGCAGAATACTTCAACCCCAGTCCGATTTGGTCATGGTGTCGTTAATGCCGGTAAACCTGTGGCGAATGGTGTTTGGAATGGATTTGGTCAAGTGGCAACTGGTGCAGGAGATAGTTTAGATAAGGCTGTACGCTTACAGACTGCTGAAACTAATAATTGGCAACAGCCACCTGTTAATGTGCAGCAGCCAAAACAGACAACTACTTTACCTTTGACCAATTGGACTGGTTATGGGTATCAGCCGATAAGGAGGAAGTAGGAGGGAGAGAGTGAGGGAAAAAAATTAAGGTAAGTCAGAAATGTTCAAAAAACCAGATAAATTCCCTCACTCCTCTTGGATGAGAATTCCTACGTCGAGTTTTCTTATTACCAGTACTGTATTTGTTGTATTTATTCTAGATATGGCTTCTCCTGGCTATGGTTCGTTTGCTTTAATCTCAAACTTGCGACCCAAGATTACAACACTTACTACCGATATTCGTTCGGATTTATACAACTTGACGCACTCTGAATCCTCACTCCCACTTAACCTTAAGAAATTAGATGAGTCATCGAATTGTCAAACACTATTAGATGCTTACAACAAAAATGCTAAATGTCATTTCAATCCGAAGAGTTACTCAAATATCTCCCAGTAGAGATTCAGTATCAAGAAATTAAGGCATCTGAAGAAGCATACCGTCAACTCCAATTATCTCAAGCAAGGGGAAGAATTTGCTGTTTTGGATTGTCTTTAGCTATGGCGATCGCCATTCTACATCCAGGAATTAATCAGTGGTTTGAAACCAAACTTCAATTAACTCGTATTTCTGGTATTAGTGTTTCAACCATTAATCAACCGAAAAGAGCGGATAAAATTGCTGCTGCGCTTATTAATTACGCTCGAAGCCGAAATTGGGAAGTACGAACTGGAAAACGTCGCTATAACGTGTTTTATGTCCAAGGTATGTTTCCATCAGGTGTTAGGAATAATAATACACCTAACAAATTCAATGATTCCCGGTTTTTAGTTGAAGTTAATCCCACTCCTAAGCTAGTCGGAGCTTGGGAGGCATCTATTGAACCTGGGAATTATTATACTAAGCAACCCATGAAGCAGGAGGGTGCAGCGCAAATACAAGTTCCAGGGCAATATAGGGCTTGGCGCATCGGAAAACATAAAGGGCGCGAGATTGCACTAATCCAAGTTGCACCAGTACATATCATTCGGGATTTCAATCGTAATAGCAAAATTGATAAACTAGATAAAAAAGAATATTCAATAATCGGTGCTAATCAACATAGTGGAAGCGACCAAAAGTTTGTTGATAATTCGAGCGCAGGATGTCCTGTGGGACGCACCGTAGAAGGACATCAAGAATTTATGAGTTATTTGCAAAAAGATGTAGATTTCCAAGCAAATGATAACTTCATATTTTCAACAGGTTTTGTGCAATCTAAAAGCTTAGGTTTTTAATATTTAATAGGGACAAAAATATCAATGAAGACAAAACAATATCTTTCTCCAAAGGATTATTATTGGTACATTAAGTCCGATGCTTGGAGAAGTAAGCATTATTATTGGCTAAAACAATCTAGTAATAGATGCTCAATGTTTCCTTGGGTAAGAATAGGAAAATATGCCCGCAATAAGTATGGTAAATACAATATTCATCATACAGGGGTTGGCTATAAGCATTTAGGATATGAGGAATTGGGTAGAGATGTACTTCCACTTTGTCTGTTTGCTCACTGGTTAATTCACGGCGGACATATGAAAGCAAAAGCACCTTGGCAACCAAATATTATTCAAAAGACTTTACATTTATGGTGCAGCTTTCCACTAATTCTGAAACAATTGTTGTTGTTGTTTAGTAGCTTATTAATAGTATTCTATTTCTTCATACTCATGCGGACTATTAACTAGTATCTTCAATATGCCGCCATTATAATGAGAGATTCAATTAGGTTAGGGTACAAATGGGATTTATTAAATATCCTATTGCTATTTTTAATCACAAGCTTTTCACTAAGTAAACCAGTAATTAAGTTTGTTTCTGATAGCGTAGAAAATATCTCAGAAACTAATACCATTAATTATGGAAAGTTAAACACTTTATTTACTAATAATTCTTCTGTTGGTGTATTAGCAATTTGTGCAGCTGAAGGTAATTGTGTGCGACCCGTTGGCTATAAACTAAGCCCAGCAAGGGTTTAGGAGGATTAGCCCATATCTTATTCTAATATAAGATAGAGAACTTGATTATCCATGTTGGTGAAAGTCCAACCTTCGAGGAATCCGAATGAAAGCCCTACCCCTACTTTTTAGAACGGTAAAACTAAAAAGTAAAGCGGGGTCGAAAGCGAAAACACTGGTAGCCTAAATCGGTGTAATAGTAGGCACGAATCTATGGGTACGAACAGGAAGAGTCTAAAACCTCCGTGACCTCGACGTAGTGTAATAAGGCTGAAACACTACAAGCGCTAAAAAGCCATGAGAGATGGAATCTTGGTGCAGTTACAAGATTCGATTCCCACCATATCTCTCCGGGGGATTGACTCGCTCTAAAGGTTCAAACAATGGTAATCAGGAACGGGGAAACCTTTATAAAGCTCTCACACAGGTCTTCCGGGGTGAGTAGGCAACCAGCCGGACGCTTTGTAGAGGCAGGATTAAGTCAGAAGCAAACGCCTACTGTAATGGGTAGGATATGCTGACGGACTTACGGTGTAAAGAAAGATGGAGTTGTGAGTAGTAATGAATACATCCAAAACACAGAATAATCTGATGGTGGAATGGAACACTATCAACTGGAAACAAGTTGAAAAAGCAGTGTTTAAGTTACAAAAGCGAATCTATCAAGCTTCACAACGTGGGGACGTAAAAACAGTTCGTAAACTCCAGAAGATGTTAATGAAATCCTGGTCAGCCAGAATAATTGCTGTAAGACAAGTCTCTCAATTAAATAGAGGCAAGAAAACAGCAGGATTCGATGGCATCAAATGTCTAAACTTCAAACAAAGGATAAAACTAGCGATTGAACTAAAAATCATTCGCGAAGGTAAACCAGTTAGAAGAGTTTTGATACCAAAAGCTGACAAAAAGGAGAAGAGATTGCTAGGCATACCCACAATGTATGATAGAGCAGCTCAGGCTCTCGCTAAACTAGCTCTAGAACCAGAATGGGAAACCAAATTTGAGGCAAACTCTTATGGTTTTCGACCTGCGAGGTCAACTCATGATGCTATCGAAGCAATTTTTACAGGACTTAGAGGTAAACCAAAATATATTTT
The DNA here is from genome assembly GCF_002368095.1 of Calothrix parasitica NIES-267. Classification (GTDB taxonomy): domain Bacteria; phylum Cyanobacteriota; class Cyanobacteriia; order Cyanobacteriales; family Nostocaceae; genus Rivularia; species Rivularia parasitica. The sequence continues at coordinate 4,951,747 of NZ_AP018227.1, forward strand.
GGATGCCGATATATCCAAATGCTTTGATAAAATCAACCATACAACACTACTTAAAAAGATAAATACATATCCCACCATGAGGAGAACAATCAAATCATGGTTATCTTCGGGTGTGTTAGACAATAGTAGTATACAAACCAGTGGAGAAGGCGTACCTCAAGGCAGTCCTTTATCGCCACTTCTTGCTAATATTGCATTACATGGCATGGAAGAAACGATAAAAGAACTATATCCAAGTGATAAAGCTAAGTACATCAAAGCCTCAGTAATTGGGAAAGAAAAAGGAAGAATATCTAAGCCTATTCTTATACGATATGCTGACGACTTCGTACTTATGGTTGAAGACTTGGAAATTCTTGAAAAATGCCAAACTCACCTGGAAAAATGGTTAAATCAAATTGGGTTAAAATTAAAACCTGAGAAGACCAGAGTTGTTCACTCATTAAATTGTCATAATGGTTATAAACCAGGATTTGACTTTTTAGGTTTTAACATTAGACAACATACAGTTGGAAAACATTCCTCCAAAATTGGATTTCAAACAATCATTAAACCGTCTTCAAAAGCAGTTCAAAAACATTACCAACACTTATCCGAAACAATTCAGAAGCTTCAAAGCGCAAAGCAAGCTGATTTAATCAAAGCACTCAATCCAAAAATTAAAGGATGGAGTAATTATTTCAGAAGTGTTTGCAGTCGGAAGACTTTTGAAAAACTGGATAATTTATTATGGTTTAGGTTACAAGCTTGGGCAAACCGCAGACACTCGTCTAAGGGCAAGAAGTGGGTTTGCGACAAGTACTGGGGAACCTACAAAGGTAACAATTGGACATTTCAGACTTTAGATGGCTTAAGATTAGCAGACCATCAAGATACTAAAATAAAGCGTCATATCAAAATAAAAGATATGAGTAGCCCTTTTGATGGAAGGCTTATCTACTGGAACCAAAGGATGAAGAAACACCCTCTAATGTCTAACTCCAAATCAAAACTATGGAGCAGACAAAGTGGAAGGTGTGCTTACTGTAATCTTACTTTTCGTGAAGGGGACGTAATGGAAATACATCACGTCATTCCTAAACATCAAGGAGGTAAGGATACATACAAAAACCTCGAACTGTTACATCGTCATTGCCACGATTCTGTACATAGTACCCGTGTCAAGGGTCTTTACACTGAGGAGCCGGATGAAGGGAAATCTTTCATGTCCGGTTTTGAAGACGAGTTCAAATGGTGACATTTGTGCTTAGTTTAACGCGAAAAATGGTAAGTTTACTTCTCTATATTACGGTCATATCGACCCATCAAAACTAGGTATTAAACGAGTATTAAATCAAGGATTTTGTAGTGATTATGGTAAAAGTAAAGCTGGCGATATAAATGCTGCTAATAGAGGTTGCTTGCTGAGAATTAAATCAAGATTACCAAGATTAACTAATCTATTTCAACGACAAAATATTGATATCAAGCAACACAAAACAGCTTTCGTTAACTCTGTGGATTTATGGAATCAAGCTGCACCTAGAGTTAGCGATAATTTTCCGAAATTTTATGCAGCTAATGTTCGTGAAGGATTATCTGCCGATAACGCTATTCGTAAAGCAAGAGTTGATGCATTTAATCATCGAGCAAGAGGACTATTTAATATTTGTGGAAGAGAACCATATTACATAAATAGACTAGGATTTTACCAAAAATATTCAAGGTCATGGAAGCATAAATGTATTGATATAGACCAAAATCGCAGACGATTAGCAATCAATGCAGTATTGAGAAATAAAGGAGTTGTTAATTAATGCTAGCAGCAGGAGATGAAAATAATTCGATAGAAGATGCGATTATATATGCTTACAATCAAGGATTAACTAAGGATGAAATTTTAGAAGTTATTAATTCGAGTTTACCAGATGATTTACATAATAAGGCAATTAGTATAATTGATAATATCAGTTCTAACTATAATTCAAAATTAATTTATTTTAATGATTTACCACAATTATTCAATCATATTTTTAATTTAGTTTATCAAGGTTTTAGCGACGATGATATATTGAATCAATTGTCTAGTAGCTGTGACTTAGAACAATTTGAATTTTCCAAGTACGCTTTGCGGTATATCGCAATTAATCGTATCCCCTCTGTCTGGGAATTAAATAATGTATATAACGAGCTAATTCAACTTGATATTGATGAATTAATTAAGCGATGCGAAGCTATTAAAAATTTACAGAATAAACAAGTTGCTTATCGGATAATCTTACAGCACTTTTACAATGCACTTTGCGATGGGGAACCAATTAAGTGGTTTATGGATGTTGCTCGCTCAACTCAAGACGAGACGATAATAAAATATTGCGATCGCGTAGCGGTGATGATATCGAAAGCCCAAGGCTGCAAACCTTCAAAGGTACTAGCAGAAAGTGAAGGGAGTATTGAGGATGTGCAAGTATCAACAACTGAATCTGGAAAGCTTATTGTAGATACCCTAGCTGAATTTAAGATAGCAGCAGAATATATTGATGCAGAATGCGGTCCCACATTTAACCGTATCAAAATTAAATTGGGTAAAGGAGTGTCATTTAAGAAAATTCAAGATTTTGGTAACGATTTTGTGCAGCAGTTGGGGTTGGAATTAAATATGGACACCTCACCAATGGTATCTGTTGTTCCTGGTGGTGCTGCTATCGATGTCCCTCGAAGGGATAGAGAAATTGTTTATTTCAAAGATTATGTTGATTTCTCCGAGCCTATAGATGTACATAATATTGTTATCCCAGGTGGTGTGGGTGTTGATGGGAATTATGTTGATATTCCGCTATCGGATGAAAATGTGACTCATATGCTTGGTGGTGGAAGAACTCGTGGGGGTAAATCACAATTTGAAAAAGCAGCGATACTTTATCTAGCACGTCGTTATCCCCCGTCGGTTGTTCAATTGGCTTTATCGGATGTTAAGCGAGTAACATTTAGTAAATTCTCTAAGTTACCCCATCTAATTGCACCCGTAGCTAAAGATGCAGCTTCTAGTGCCGAATTATTTAGTTTATTAGTACAGCCCAGGTCAGCGCGGCGGTATCGGGAGTTTGAGAAAGTTGGTTGTGAGACGATAGCTGAATTTAACCGCAAGTTTTATCCCCAAATAATTATGCCTCGAATAGCAACATGGGTAGATGAGTGCTTTGATTTGTTAACTGATAAAGAGCATTGCGAAGAGATTGAACTAGATATGATGAAGCTTTTAGCTAAAGCGGGAGGTGCGGGTATTCATATGTTCTTTTACACCCAACGTCCAGATAAAAACGTTATTAATCCTTTAATTAGAAGTAATTTTCCTGCTAAAACTGCATTTGCGACTACTCGTCCAGAAGATAGCTGCATTATTTTGGGCGATGATAATACCTTGGCTGCTAACTTGTTAGGTTACGGAGATTTTCTATATAAAACTTCTACTCAAATTACTCGGCTTCAAGCTCTTTATGTTGGCGATGCAGAGGAACCAAAATACTTTGAGCAGCTATTAGAAGAAGCAATCAATCAAGAAGACAATTATATTGCTTGGCAGCCAGATGATATTAAAGATTTTTCTGACAGTGAAATCAGTAGTAAAGCATTTTTAAAGAATGATTTTGGTATTGAAGTAAATCTTGATGAACAGTCCAAGAATTCAATATTAAATTTACACGCTAAAGGTTATGCTATCAACGAAATTATCAAATCAATATTTAATATTACTCGGCAAGATGGTAAAGGCTATAAGAAATATCGTAGTGCTGTAGAAAACTTTTTAGATAATGAAGGTAATAAATAAAATGATGGAGCAAGATTCTAACAATAATAAAGCAGCACTTGATTATGCTATCAAAATATTAAAGGATTATGCTAATACTACAAATTGGGGAATCACATCCAGTTATGGTCACAAAAAAACTAATAGATGGATAGGAGAAGGGGAAGGAGTAGAGCTAGCTGAAGAAGCTTTAAGAAAAATAGAATTAATTTTAAGAGATGAATAGGCAATTCTGGTGACAAGAGCAAGTTCGATTCTTACTATTGCCATTGGAAGTTTGTTGAATACCGAACTCGAATTAATTGCTATTTAAAATATCGCATTTTTAGTAGATAGTAGGTTTGACTAAAAAGCTTTCAATATCCTGCGTTGTGCGGGGCTAAGTAATTAGTTTAAACACAATGTATGGAGGTTTATGATGTTACGAAGAAGATTATCAAAGTTAACAAGTGTTTTATCAGATATTAACTGTGTAATTGGGGGGTTATCTTTTCTTGCTGTATTTACTGGTTCGTTGGCTGCCATAATTGGTGTTGGAGGATATTCTCTAGAAAAGCTTGGCGTTCTTAAAGAAGAAGATACTTGGGAACAAGTTTGGGCTTTTGCTATAGTTTCTTCCACTGTAGGTTTGGCAAGAAGAAATGCTAGGAGTGCAGGACAAGTTGTAAAAGCAATGATATTAAATGGATTGGCTTTTGTAAGTAGTCCTTTATATATGTTTTCAGAGTTTTTTAACGAATCTGACTACGAGATTGTTAAAGAACTTTTAACGGACTTTGAATTAATAGTTGATAGCTATGAGCAGCCTATAGAAAGACCTGGAGAGTATAAGGAAAAGCAAAAATATTATTCAGGTAAAAAGAAAAAACATACTAGAAAAAATAAATTAATAGTTTTACCAGACGGTAAAGATATTATTGATGTCGTAGCAGGTAGACCAGAACCTAAAAGTGACGTAAAGTTGTTTCGTGAATCCCGAAAAGGGTTTAAGCCAAATCAAAAATTGAATGGGGATAAAGCATACGAAGGAGAAGAATTAACTAAAACTCCTCATAAAAAACCTAAATAACAAGAATTAACTCCAGAACAAAAAGCAAGAAATAAAGAGTTAGCCTCGGAACGAATTTTTGTTGAACACTTAATTCGTTTGGTAAAAATATTCCAAGTAGCTCAAAAAAGATTTAGATTAAACTCAACTAAATACGAACAGATAAGTATGACTATTTGTGGACTTGTAAGATTGCGAATAGGCTCATTTATTTTATGACTATAAAATAAACTAAATATGCCAAGAATAAAATAGCATAAATTTATGCTATGTTCCTGCTATTTATTAATAGTAAGCATCTCAAAATCTTATTTTTGCGTGCAAATTAACTACCTTTGCGATTTGGCAATCGCAGTTAAAAAGGTAGTGATAGTAAGACTTTGGTTGTTTCCGGAGATGTCTATTCGACTGGGGATCGGAAAAATAGCAACTTTGGTTATTATACGAAATGGTAAATCACAGGCGAGATAATGGTTTGAATAATTTAACGCTGGTGGCTAATATAAGTGACCTGCTACTAGTTTAATAGTTTGGTCTGCATAATCCATAATACTGTTGTCATGAGTAACCATCAAAATTGTTCGATTTTCATCTCTAACAAGTTTTTGCATGAGTTTGACAACCTCATAACTCGATTTATCATCTAAGGCCGCAGTTGGTTCATCTGCTAGTATGAGTTGAGGTTGGTTAATTAAGGCACGGGCAATTGCTACTCGTTGTTTTTGTCCTCCAGATAGAGCATTTGGTTTGTAATTAACTCTATGTGAAAGACCCAATTGAGATAATATCTGTACTGCGAGTTTCCGTTTTTCACGCCAATTATCGTGCAATTCCACCGCTATTTCTACATTTTGAGAAGCTGTGAGGGAATCAAATAAATTATGAGATTGAAAAATAAAACCAATATTGCGCCGTACTTCTACAAGTTGTGAATTACTTAGTCCTTGGAGTTCCTGACCTAGAACCTTTAGACTGCCTTGTTGATTTGAGCGTAAGGCTCCAATTAAACTCAGAAGAGTAGTTTTACCAGAGCCTGAAGGACCGGTCATAATTATAATTTGCCCGAGTGGTAAATCCAGATTAATATTGTGCAATATTTGTGTGCGTAAATCACCTTGACCATAGTAATAATTAAGATTGCGAATTTGTACGCTCAATTGTTCGGTTGTTAGTTTTTTCAATTTAGAAGCCATTAAAAGTAGAAAAAAGGCATTACTTAATTAGCAGGACTTACGCAACTGTCACAAGCAATGGTGCGCGAAGCGCACCGAGCGCATAAAAAACTACACAGGAGACATGATAATGTCTGGACGTTTTAGTTGCTCGATTAGATAATTGGAAAGCAAATTATGCTTAATCTTATAAACAGTTTCACCTGTTTTATAAGCTAAACTTTTAAGTCTAAGCCAGACTAACATCGCACAAGCGATATGATTTCTTTGAAGACGAGCCTTGCGACATTGACAAGATTCAATACCAGTTAACTGCTTTATTTCTCTGTGAAATTCCTCTATTTTCCAACGAATTTTACACACCTGTTGTGTAACATCCATAGAACTTTGAGATAAGTCATTAGTCGCGACATAATCCGTTCTGTCGGTGGAGACAATAACACGGAACAATTTCACTTTTTTATTAGCAGGAAACCCTTTAATTTTTATTATTTTACCATCTTCTATTTCTTCATTACTCCATTCTAGAGATTTAATATTCTTATATTTTTCTTTTCCAAAACTATCATCAACTAGACGATTAGTTTTTAATGGGCAATAATAAATTTTATCTAAACTATCAATATAAAGCATTAACTTGTTTACTGCATACCATGTATCCATTAAAACTGTTTCAAAGGGCAGATTCCTTTGATATACAAGACCTAGCAGCATATTTTTAACATGGTCAATCTTACTCAAACCATCATTTTCTGGGTTGAAAATACGATAATCTATTACCCAAAATTGTAATGTTTTAGGATTAACATAAATACAATTTACTATTCCTATTCCCCTGACAACACCATGCTCATTACCACTGTACTGTCTTCTAACTATCTCTATTTCTTCAGAAAACCTTTTATCTATAACCGTATCATCAAATATAATATAAGCATCTTCGTCAACAACTATCAAATCTTTTACATTGTCCCAAAGTAAACGAGGAGTTAACTTTTCATTTTTTAAATAATAGTTAATTTTATCATGACTAATATTTTCTAAGTGTTTTGCCAAATTAGTCATTGTATAGTTGATTTGACTACTAAGTAAGTATTGACAATAATTAAGTTTAGTAAATCTCATCGCTAACGAATTTAATGACGCACCTTGTAGTCATTTTCTCATGAAAGTTGAACAACAAATTTACTTGATTAATTACTGATAACAATTAAAAAAGAGTTGATTTTACTGATTACAGTTAGTAGTACAAGTTTACTGTTGAATGGCGATCGCAATGTGCCAGTTGCGTAAGTCCTGATTAGAATATTATTGATATTAAAAATATTTAGATAAGTTTAGGAAGATTTTTAGCGATTTAATCCGACTCACTACTTACTACTCCCTATTCTTTCTACCTAGCAATTTTAATTTGGTCGAGTACTAGCAAGATTCAAGTAGGATTCTTATATATGAATCCGAAATCAAATCTAAATGAACAACATTTCATCAGCCAAATACTTCCGCAGGATCGGCCGCTTGCACCTTTCTAACAGCAATTCCTCCGGCTATTAGGCACATAAAAAATGTTGCCACCAAAACAAAGAATGCTCGCCTATCTGTCATTTGCATTAATAAACCCGTAGCTTGAGCTGTCAGATTGTATAGTACTAGACTTACTAGAAAACCTGGTATAAATCCGAAAAATACTAGAATTACTGACTCTTGCAACACAATCCAAAATAATTGTAAATTTGTATATCCTATTGCTTTCAATGTTGCATATTCTGACCAGTATTTTACAACATCCGCATATAAAATTTGATACACCAATATTGCACCAACAATAAAACTCATGATTGTCAGTAAAGAAAATATAAAGCCTATAAGAGTACTTTCCTGCCAATATTTAATTTCTTTCTCAATAAATTCATCTTTTGTTAAAACTGATATGTCTTTAGGTAAGTTTTGACGTATTACTTTGACCAACATATTCAGATTACTATCCGATCTTATTTTGAGGAGTCCAATATCAACGGTGGTGAGGGTACGACTATCATCTTCAGATTTCAAATTCGCAAAATAGCGAAGAAAATTCTGGTCACTCATAACTATATTACCGTTTCCAGAAGCCATATCTGTTCCCATACTAAAAGTTCCAACTATACGAACTTGTTGTTCTGATAATTCAGTAGTTATACCTTTTTCTCTGACTCCAACTTCGCTTCGAGATTTTTCATCAATCAAAACTGTTCGTGGCATTTTGAGCGCTTCTAGATTTTGCAAAATTCCAGGAAGAGGTAAAACAATATCTTGAGGGTTAAAAGCGAGCACCCTTAGCGATCTTATTTTCTTCGTTACAGGATTTTTCCAATCACCTGTGGTCATATATATTGGATAAGCTGCAATTACACCGTCGAAAGCTTGAGCTTGATAGAGACGCCGACGAGCAAATTGCTCTGGTACAAACATATTATTCTTGAGCCGACTCACAATTACGATATCGCCATTTAGCAGCTTAAGCAACTGAACTTGACTGTCAAACAAGGCATTTTGAAATCCTTGAAACATAAATATTAGAAGTACAGCAAAGCTAACTCCGGCAATGGTAGTTAACAGTTTACTTTTTTGGGAAGTGAGATTAAACCAAGCAATGCTGGTATAACGAGGTGGTAACATGATTACAACTAAAATACTTCTGCTGGATCGGCAGTCATAACTTTTCGGATAGATATTAAGCCTGAAAGGGTACACATTAGTATAGTTAAAAATAAAACAAAGACAGCACGTCCAAATTCCATGGCGATGGGAAGACCTCCATTGCTTGCAGTTCTAGCTAATTCGTAAAGACTGAAGGCAATTATAAAGCCAGGTATGTATCCTAGAACTGCCAGGATAACTGCTTCTTGGATAACTATGCTACAAAGATAGCGGCTGCGATAGCCCATCGCTCTGAGAGTCGCATATTGTCGTAAATGATTATACACATCAGCATAGAGAATCTGATAAACTATAACAATTCCGACAATACACGAAACTACTACCCCCATACCAAAAATAAATCCAGTTGCAGTGGCATTAATCCAGTAATCGCGATCCCGCCCAGCAATTTCTTGCTTGGTCATGACTTCTACATCTTTAGGAAGAGTTTGACGCAATTTTTTGACTACTTGTTCTGTATTTACTCCCTCTTTCAATTTGATTAGTCCTAAACTGATTCTATCCAAAGGGAAGGGATCAAAAAAGCGACGAAAGTTTTGGTCACTCATAATCAAGGTACCATCAGCAGCGAATCCTCCTCCCAAGGAAAATTGACCACCAATTTTGACTTGTCTGTAAGCTCCCATAGACTTTGCTTGAGTTGTAATACCAATGTTTTGGGAGCCAAATTCAGGTCGGGAAAGACGATCTATCAAGACTGTATCTATTTCTAGTAAAGCTTTTTGATTTTCTGGTAATTGTAAATCCCTTAAAAGAAATACTGAATCATGGGGATTAATACCAAAGACAAACATAGCTCGACTTAGTTTTGATTGAGGATTTCGCCACTGAAGATAACCCAAATATAGCGGCATCACATCCTTTACTCCCTCAATACCAGCAGCTTGATAGATACGCGACCTAGGAAATGGCTTGGTGGTACTAAATTCATTAGTTTGAGGAGAAACTAAATATATTTCTGCATCTATTTGGTTATAAAAAGTACTTGCGGTTTTTGCTAAGGCTCCAAAAAAACCCAAGTTCATAAATACCAGCAAAACAGCAAAACTAACTCCAGCGATCGCTACTAAAAGTCGTGTTTTTTCATGTACCAAGTTAAACCAAGCCAGAGGAATTCTCATTACAGTTTAATTCTCACATCTACTTGTAGATTGGTTAGAGCTTTTACTGATTTACTATCATCCAGTCGAATTTTCACCTCTACGACTCTGGCATCAGCATTTGCTGCTGGGTCATCATCTAATAGGTTGTTTTTATGAACTTGCCAGCCTATTTCAGCGACTTTCCCAGTCAGAGGTTTATTGAAAGCTCCATTGCGACTTATAATTTTAGCAGGTTGACCAACTTTAACTAACCCTACATCAGCTTCGTATACTTCAGCCACAGCATACATCTGATTTGTATTTCCCATTTCTAAGATTCCATCGCTGCCTATTTTCTCTCCAGGGTGTGCAATAATTCTAATGATTTGTCCTGCTCTGGGAGCACGAATTACGCTGCGTCTAAGTCGGGCTTCTGCCAACTTTAAATTGTGCTGGTTTGATTTCAAGGCTACTTGAGTTTGGGTTAAAGGTAAATTTGCTTTCTGAGAGAGAAGTTGAGCTTGAGCATTACTTAAATTTGCTTTTAATTCAGTTTGTAATCTAATCAATGATGCTTGAGCATTATTAACTTGCTCCTGTACCTGTCGTGTCTTGCTCAGTTGTTGATCCAGTGACTGCTGAGAAATCGCACCTTCTCTACGTAACTGTTGAAGGCGTTGTAAGTCTTCACGTTCCAAGGCTAATTCAACCTTCAATTGCCTTACTGTTGCTCGCTGTGCTTCAATTTCAAAAATTCTTGGTCGGTCAATTTGCAGAATCTTGCTTTGGGCTTCCTGTACTTGTGCTTGAGCATATTTAGTGCTAGCCAAAAGTTTTTCTTTTGCCTCTACTAGCTGACTGGCAATATAATTACGTTCTGCTAGCCGTTCTTCATAACTCTCTAAATATGCTATCACTTCACCTTTTTTAACAAAGTCTCCTTGTGAAACTTCTAAACGACTAATCAGTTCTTCACTTGGTCCACTGACACTAATGATTTCTCCCTTTGGTTCCAAGCGTCCTAAACCTACAACTTCGACTTTCTTAGGTATTTTAATGGTAGGTTTTGGACTAGACACTTTTCTTTGAACCGTCTGAGAAACAGTTAATCTAGAAATCCCCAAGCCAATTAAAGCAACAGCGATTCCACTTGCAGCAATACCAATAATTTTGCCAGGTCGATGCTGAAGTTTCTTATTTATGTTCATATCTAACCTTTTTTCTATTAGCCACCTTACTTGGACTGAAACAAAGCTATTTATTACTTATTTTTCCTTTTAATATTTTAGATAGCTTAAATCATAACTTAAACCTAATACTCTCAATCATCTAAGAATATTTTTACTATTATTTATTGCAAAATTTTCTTAAGATAACATATTCTAATGACATCAATAATATTTTTCATACATATAAGAAATATAATTCAACTAGGACTTACGCATTGACAAAAAAGTTAGGCTGTGTATTTAAGCCGCATAAGCAGCACTCAAATTATCCAAAATATATTCACGAATCAATGAAGGTGAATAGATTTCTTTGTACTTCATACCAATTATCAATGATGTTTTCAGAACGCATTTTTTCTAAACGGATAAATGCTTGAAGGGAGCAAAATATGTGTGTTTTTATTGCATGGCTATCCCTAACCATAAACCGACAAACACCACATAGTTGTTTTATTGCTCTATGAAAACTTTCAATACCCCAATGTGTATCATGAATAGTGATAAACTCACTTCTGGTTATCTTTTGTAAAACTTCTTTGGGATTTTCATCGTCAGGCTGATAAAATATATAGTGTCTAGAGTCTTCTTTTTTAAAGACTTTCCTAAACAACTTTACAAATCCAAATTCTCTTAAATGAGTTACCAAGCCTTCATTAGAAATCTCTAAAGTGCTTACTTGACAATACTTACCAGGTTCGTTTGATACAGTTCTGTTTTTCTCAACTCCGAATAAAAAACCCAATTTCTGGTTTTTCAAAAATTTCAGATTTGCTACTCCTGAGTACCAACTATCTCCCGTGACTATTTGTGGTTTTAATCCCCAACTAATCACTTCTATTACCATATCTTGGAAATAATCGTTTTTTGTTTTTCCATCTTTTTTATCATATATTCTATAGTTTATTGGAACTGAATTTCCATGAACATCACTGTAATAAAGTGTTATTAAATTTAATCCTTTAACAGTTTTATGGTATTTACCAGACCAAAAATAGCTAATTAATTCTGCATATTTTGGATTGCTATACAGCTTTTCTATTACCGTGTCATCAACACTTAAAATGCCACCTTTTAAATTAATTATTCCCGTTACTATGTCGAATAAATCTTTTGGCTCATATCTTTCTCGCAGCAAAAACCTGTTCACGCTATCGTGTGAAACATCTCCTAATATTTCTGCTAACCTACTGCACCCTCCATGCTTTGGTTCTGATAGTAAGAAGAGAGTGTAATACTCCAAATTACATTGTGCTGTCGAGGGTTTGCTGATTTTTCTAATTGTCCGATACCTTGAAAGTTGACGACACCTTGTTTCGATGCACTATTTTACCATCTCGTCAATGCGTAAGTCCTATTCAACATATTATTTTTAATAATACTTCGATTTAATTCCTATTAGTAAACTACATGTCTGCGTATAAGTAGTAACAAACAATCCGTAAACTAACTTTTAATAAGTTGTGATTGATACTGTTTGAAAACAAAAGACAAAATCTTTCAATTTATTACTTAGTTTAAAAATATTTTCGAGTTTTGCTGAGTCAATAATTTCATATCTTTCCTCTATTGAATAGTAGAAACCACGTAAATATAAAAAAGGATATAATAAAGCTACATTATTAAGCTGATATTCTATAGTTAAATTAAGGTTTAAATGCTAATACTGAGTAATAAACACTTCTTCACTAAAAATAATACGACATATTAAACTTAAACAATCAAGATTATACACTTGTTTATCTTATGAATTTCATTTAAAAAAGTTTAGAAAAATCTACCTATAGGTGAATTGTAAAAATGTTAGCATGCAAATTAACAAAAATAATAAACTATATCTGTATAAAATTTACATCATATTGATTAAGTGTAGTTTTAATTATAAAAATTACATTAAGTCTAATTGTTTTTGAAAGTCAATTATACTAAGCTGATCTGAAGTAAACAAGAATTATTTTCAATAAAAACTATGTAAGCTTAAGCTTTATGTGGATCTAAATCCATTTGAATTGCTTAATTGATTGTGATTTTAAAATATAGTTCATAGAACAAGTTAGGTGGAAATAGTAAGGTTCAATGTCCTAAATGGGGGTATGAAGTAGATGTAGATAGAGATTAGAAAGGTATTATTTAGCAAGGTTACACATCTCGATAGAATTTACTCTTGAAATTATCTTTTAGTAGAGTCATATTTGTAAATGTCAAATTCTTGTAAAATAGCGTTCTTATTTACTGGTCAGGGTTCACAATATATAGGTATGGGACATCAGCTTTATAAAACCCAGCCTGTATATCGTAATGCTTTGGATATGTGTAATGATTTGCTGCTTTCTGAATTAGAACAGCCACTTATATCACTACTTTATCCTCCTTTGGGAATCAGCTCATCTCTTTTGGACCATACAGTCTATACTCAGCCAGCTTTATTTGCAATAGAATATGCCTTAGCACAGTTATGGCTTTCATGGGGTATAGAGCCAAATATAGTTATGGGTCACAGTGTTGGCGAGTACGTTGCAGCTTGTATTGCAGGAGTTTTTAGTTTGTCTGATGGATTGAAGTTGATTGCTCGCAGAGGGCAACTAATGCAGACATTACCTGAAAGTGGAGAGATGATAGTGGTGTTTGCTTCTGAAGGAAAAGTGTTAGCTGCCATAGCCGCTTCTGGTCAGCTTGTATCTATCTCTGCTGTAAATAGTCCAGAAAATGTTGTTATTTCCGGTAGACATGAAGCCTTAAAAGGAGTTATAGCAGTATTGCATGAACTTGGGATCAAGAGCCAAAAGTTAAATGTATCGCACGCTTTTCATTCTTCCTTAATGGAACCAGTAATAGATTCTTTTGAGCAAATTGTAACTAAGGTGTTTCAGCATATAGCGCTCAAAGTCAAATACTCATCTCCCAAGATCGATTTACTTTCTAGTTTTACAGGTCAGTTGGTTACAGAAGAAGAAGTGACTCAACCTGAGTATTGGTGTCGTCATATCCGTGAAACGGTGAGATTTTCAGCAGGTATTCAATATTTGTACGAACAAGGGTATGAAATCTTTATAGAGATAGGACCACATCCCGTACTCATAGAAATGGGTTGTAGGTGTTTACCAGAAGATGGGGGAGTTTGGGTCTCATCTTTGTATACAGGAAAGTCTGATTTACAGCAAATATTTAAGAGTTTACGGACATTATCTGTTCATGGCGTGAAGGTAAATAAATATAAAATTGAAAACAATTTTTCTCATAGTCTTTTGTAGATTAGTAACTTTAAACATATATTTGCAATTATTCACTTTAGTCAAGATTGGAGCAGTGAAAAATGTCACAACTAGAAATTTCTCAAATTTGTACGAATGGTAATACTCAACCTCGTGCTAACCTAAAGCAAGACTTAATTGATGAATATGCCGAAGCCATGACTCAAGGAGCAGAATTTCCTCCTGTAACAGTTTTTTATGATGGGAATATTTACTGGTTGAGTGATGGATTTCACCGCATAAGAGCTGCTGCAAAAATAGGAATAACAAAAATTCTGGTAGACATTATCCAAGGAACTCGTAGAGATGCTGTTCTTTATTCTTTCAGAGCAAATGCAACCCATGGATTAAGACGTTCCAATACTGATAAAAGAAGAGCCGTGTTGATTTTACTTAGTGATATTGAATGGTCTAAGTGGAGTAATAACGAAATTGCAAAACGGTGTGGAGTTGGAGAATGGTTAGTACGAAAAATCAAAGAAGAATTATCTTCGTGTAAAACGAAGATAGATTGCGGATATGCGAAAAAATATGGTGTTTCTCAGGATACTTTAAAACAAGCACAGCAAAGAATTATAGCTCAATCTAAAGAACGGGTCGCTCAACGCAATGGTACCATTTATAGTGTAAGTACGGAGAATATCGGAAAATATAGTAAAGTACCAGATACGAAAAAATCAGATATTATAGAAATCCCAGAGACAAAAGTTAGCGAGTTAGAATTAATTTCTGATGATACACCTATACTAGAGGAAATTAATCAGTCATCTCAACAGCAAAAAGAGGAATTAGAAGATGAAACAATTCAACTAAATAATAGTTTAATTGAAAAACCTTCAGAAATACTAGAAAAGAAAGTTAGCGACTTGGAATTAATCTCGGATGATACACCTATATTTGAGCAGATTAATATATGTGCTCAACAACAAGAGGGAGAAGTAAAAAATGGAACAATTAAAAAAAATAATGGTTTGATTGAAAAACCGTTGGAAAAGATAGTACAATTACCACCTGAAAATATCAATAGCTTAGACAAAGAATCTTCTGATAATTATATTCGCATTATCAAAATCAGACAGGATAATCCTCAGCAAATTGAAGAAGTTATACAGAAATTTGAATTAAACTTTTCCTGTGTTACCATAGAGGTTGAAGGTTATTCTAAAATACTTATTACTTTATTTCAACAAATGCAAGACAATCCTGCCTTTACTAAAAAAATATTGGAGCAAGCACAGTTAGTTTAAATGTTTATGTAAAGGGATAATTTTTGACCTAAAAATCTGAATAAATCTTTTCAAATTAGGGTGTAATCATCCCATAATTGATTAATCTAAGTTTGAGATTATTACGATTTTTTCCCTAATACTCAACAATATAGTGCTATATAAAACCCATTTGGTATCTTTACATTCTTCGGTATAATAATCCCTGCATGGTGATTACTAAATACACATTCCTCAAATGCGATCGCCCTTTACCATTCGTCGTGGAATGTGCTTCGCACATTCCACAACTTGAGCTAATTAAGAGAAAATGGGCTATTCAAGCAGTTTGACTGATAAAGAGTGGGAAATTATTAAACCTCTCCTACCTAAGAAGAAAAGAACTAAACCTCCAACATGGAGTAAGAGAGAAATCTTAGTGATTGATAGAAGATTAAGGATCTAAGTGATAATATAATTTTCCTACTTTTGACTATCAATTTTAGACTTCAAAATTAATCATCATTTAAAAAAATATTTCTAATATTATACCCTGCAACTCTACTTAGAAGCCTGTTGGTAATAAGAAAGTAATCAATTATATCTATCATAAAAAATAATTAATTATAGAGGAGTTATGTTTGATGAATAATCTTAAGACAATGAATACTATAAAAACAATATTTTCCGATTTAGGTATTCCAAATAACCTACTTCACAAAGATAATTTTCTACGTAAAGATTTACAACTTGATTCTACTGAAACGGTAGAAGTTGCTTTAGCACTGAAACGGCAATTAGGAATTAATATGAAATTAGAAACTAGTTATGATATTACTTTGGGGCAATTGTGTGAATTAGTAGAGACTAGTATGCTAGAAAATATAAAAAACTCCTCATAAAATTAAATAAAGTCACAAAGTATTTTAGTAAAATATAAAATTTTCTCAATGGGATTGCAGGTAATTGAAAAATTTTAGTCATAGTAAAATAACGGTTTTAATAGAGTTTCATGCTATTAAAACCGTTATTTTTATAGAGTCCTTTTACTGTATAATTTTGTAAGATTTTCTTCCTTAAACTTAGGCATATTCTTGGAATATTGGAACTATTTGTACAGTGCAGCCAGATCTATATACCAGATTCATCATGAGAAAATATTGAAAATTATCCAAAAAAGTTAGATAATTAACTCTCTATTTTAAGGCATAATTAAGCTTTACTGTAATCAAAGAAAGTTAATCTTTTAGCAAATTTAATACTTTGATTGGACTATGTCATATCTCGTGTATGATTTGATATTGCTATACTTATTAATGATGTATCAATAATGGAAATCATTGAAACAGATACGATTTTATGCAAAAATATAGTTACCTATAATATTGAAGATTTTTTGCCTAAATTTGATAGCTTAATCGATTTGAAAGCAGTCGGTTTAGACATTATATCGATTGAGAGGGTTGCAAGATTAATTGAACGTTACGATTTCAACACTCTAAGTATTTTGTTTACTCACTCTGAAATTTGCTATTGCCAAAATTCCGAATATCCTAATAAATATTATTCAATATGCTTTGCAGTAAAAGAAGCAGTAGGAAAAGCTCTTGGTACGGGTTTAGTAAGCATTGACTGGAATGAAATAGAAACTAAGACCATACATAATAAACAATTGGTAATTGACCTATATGGAAAAGCAAATATTCAGGCAGAAAAATACGGTATTAAGAACTGGATAGTAAATTGGTTGTATTTGGATAAGCATATATTGGTACACGTCCTTGCTCAGTAAATAATTAAAATAAAAATAGAGGGTCTAATGAGTAATATTCTTGAACAATTACCTGAGAGATTTAATGTTGCAGCCCATTTGATAGAAGGCAATTTGTTATCAGGAAATGGTGATAAAATTGCCTTTTACAGTCAAAATGAAACATATACTTATGCTCAGGTCAGTAAATTTGTACAACAGAGTGCTAAATTACTTTCAAATCTGGGTATAGAGAGAGAAAATCGTATAGCTATCTTGTTACCAGACACTCCAGAGTTTGTATTTGCTTTCTGGGGTGCTATTTGGTTAGGTGCTGTGCCTGTACCAATCAATACTACATGCGATATTGATGATATCCAATACATATTGCAAGATTCACGAGCAAAAGTCTTACTCGCTTCACAGAAGTGGGAAGAGAAACTAAATCCTATCCAATCTGAATTCTTGCGTCATGTTTTACTGACAGACGGAGATAATCCATTTTTATCCTTAATTACTCAGCAACAAAAATTATCATCTTATGCCGAAACATTTCGCGATGAACCTGCTTTCTGGCTGTATACTTCTGGTAGTACAGGGCGACCAAAAGGTGTGGTTCACGTACATCAAAGCATGGTAATTTGTGCAGAACAGTATGGTAAATCAACTCTTGGTTTAAATAGAGATGACATCACTTACTCAGTTGCCAAGATGTCTTTTGCTTACGGTTTGGGAAATACTTTGTATATGCCCATGTCAGTAGGTGCAGCAAGTATACTGTCTGATACTAATAATGCTTTTGATGTTATTGCTGATATTCATCACTATAAACCAACAATTTTTTTTGGTATACCTAACATATATGCAAATATTCTTGCTCTCCTCGATATATCTCCTTTAGATACTTCATCATTGCGTCTATGTGTATCTGCAGCAGAGCAATTACCTAAGATTATCTGGGAAAAATGGCAAGAAAATTTCCATCTTGAAATATGTGAGGGAATAGGGACTACTGAGTTCTTGCACATTTTTCTATCCAATAGAATAGGAAAGTGTAAACCAGGTAGTTCAGGTCTTCCAGTTTCTGGTTATGACGTGCAAATCATTAACGAAAATGGCTTGAAGTGTGCAGATGGTGAAATGGGTACCTTACAGGTTAGTGGTGAAAGCCTGATGCAAAACTACTGGAATAGACTTCAACAAACGCGGAAGGTTATTTATGGTAAAACAATGCAAACAGGGGATAAATATATACGTGATGCTGATGGTTATTTTTGGTTTGTGGGGCGTAAAGATGATTTATTTAAAGTCAATGGTCAATGGATATCACCTTTAGAAATAGAAGGTATTCTGCATCAGCATCCTCAAGTACTTGAAGCTGCGATTTTACCAGAGTCTGACAATGGTGAAAATTTAACTCAAATTGCTGCTTATATCAGTCTGAAGCCAGGATGTAAACTAACATTGGAACTAGAATATAGCATTAAGAAATTTGCTAAACATAAATTACCTCATTTTAAAGCTCCAAAAGCAGTTTACTTTGTAGAAAAATTACCACGTACTTCTACTGGAAAAATCCATCGTCAATCAATAAACAAAAGTCAGATTATTTCAGTACAAAGCAGTAATGAAGTAAAAGTTTGATTTCTATAAAAACTTGCTCTTATTTTAGAAGCTACGGCTATTTAATATGAGTGAAATAGAAATCATATAACTTTCGGAAGATAAGCTAATTAATTACTTTACTCTGTCTTACTTTTACTCTAAATTATTTGGAAACTGCATTTTTTTTTCGTGACGGTAACGCCAGAATTTATCTCATCAAAAAAAGTCAATCTCATAAAGGAGAAAGTTAATGGTATTAGAATTTCAAACAGTAGAATTTCAACCAGTTGTTAAACCAATTCTCAGATATCAAGAGAAATTCTTTCCTATCCAAAGAAATCCTATAGTTGTTTTGCAGAATCTATTGGAAGTTGGTCTGGTTTCTCATTATGTAATGTATGAAGGCAAAAATGAGGTTCGTATCGCTGCTAATGAATTAGCCAAAGTAAGTATTTCTCAAGATTACGTTTCACTTGAAACTATTGACAATCAATACTCTGAACCAATAAGCGATCCATTCAAACAAGTAGAAAGATTATTAGGGTCTTTAATGATTCAAAATTGGACTGCTTATGGTTACATTGGATTTGATATAGCTCGTTTTTATTCGTCGTATTCTAAAGCAATAGAGCAAAACCTTTTATACTTTTTTATTCCAGAAATTGAATTAAAATTTACGAAAGAAGGAGTATATGTTAAAAGTACAAAATCTATTGAACAAGTACGAGAGATTTTATTAATTGATAGTCAATTACCAGACTTTAAATCGATAGCTCCAAAAGTAAATATTGAAAGTAAAATTTACCAGCAAAGTGTCCAGACTTTAATTAATGCTATTCATCAAGGAGATTTGCATAAAGCTATTATTTCTCGTTCCTTAAAAATGACCGGCGATCTAGATGTTTTAGGAACTTATACAGTAGCAGGAAAAGCGAATAACTCCGCACGTTCGTATTGTTTGAAATTAGGAGATGTAAGTGCAGTCGGCTTTAGCCCAGAAACCCTTATAGAGGTTTACGAAGATGCTTCTGTTGTAACTAATCCCCTGGCAGGAACTCGACCTCGTGGTAAAACCTTAGAGGAAGATAAATATCTCATGAATGAACTTTTTACCGATGCGAAAGAAGTTAAAGAACATGCATTGTCTGTTTTATTAGCACAAAGTGAGATAGCTTCAATTTGTTTGCCAGGAAGCGTTAAGGTTTACAATTTTATGGAGGTGAAAAAGTACCGTTGCGTACAACATTTATCATCCAAAGTTGGTGGAAATTTGAAGCCAGGAAATACTTTGTGGGATGGATTGAAGGTACTTTTTCCAGGGGTAACTGTTTCTGGGATTGACAAGGAAAAAGCCCTTGAATGGATTGATAAATTAGAAAATGAACCAAGAGGAATTTATGCTGGTTGTATTGGTTGGGTGGATAGTAATGGCACAACAGATTTAGCGATTGCGATTCGTTCAGTTTATCAATATGGTAACTGTATTTCCTTAAATGCTGGAGCGGGTATTGTTGCTGAATCGGTTCCAGAAAGAGAATATATAGAATCGGTAAATAAAATGAATACCATGTTAGCTAACCTAGTTTTTAAATCTGAAATAAATATGAATAATTGTAAGTAATTAGGCAGGTTTATCTCTTGTAATCGACTTTCTCTTGAATTTGATGTTGCTTGCTCACAAATGGAATAATTTTGTTCTGTTTTGGAGAAATTATAGATAGTTTCAGATACTTACTCATCTAAATTTATTCAATAGCCTCAATTATTCTTCACATTTTGTTTTGTAAAAGATATCACTGTGAAAATTATCGGTCATGGTATAGTGATAGTGGAAGTTCCACAGATTCAGAAGTTGATAGAACAAGAGCCAAAATACTTTGTTTCAAAGTATTTTACAGCTATTGAACATAGGAATTCCAAATATAGCATCAATTATATTCATTATCTGGCAGGGCGTTTTGCAGCAAAACAAGCAGTAATGAAAGCTATGAAAATGGAATTGTCTTGGCTTGAGATAGAGATTCAAAGACTATCAACGGGTAAACCTTTACTAGTTCTATATGATGAATCTAAGAAGATTGCAGCAGAACAAGGCATAGTCGAGTGGTTAGTAAGCATTAGTCATACATCATCTTATGCCACAGCAAGTGCAATCGCTCTTACTCCTATCACGCTCTAAGATTACCTGTAAAAATTTATTCCCTACTCCCTCCCCCTCTCACTTCCTCCCGTTTCAGAGTTAGATTATCTTCCACAGGGAAGGGAGTAGCTTTGGTTCCTCACCCCTCTTGTATTAATAATGATTGATATTCCAGTAGGTATTCGGTCACTCTCAGTTAGTTTTCCTAGCATCATACGTACTAACAAGTACTGGCAAGACAAGTACCCCAATTTGTTTGCTCAGGTTAAGCCTAGAAGAAAAAGAGTATCTAGGTCTCTAAATTTAAATAACGAAAACAATAGTTATGACATTTGGTCACAAGCAGTAACACCATATTTATCTGACCCTTTTCGAGGTAATGTGGAAAGGCGAGTGCTTGCAACAGAAGAATCATCTCTAATACTAGAGTTTCGTGCTGCAACAGATGCTCTAGAGGTAGCACAAATGTCTCCCGATGAAGTTGAACTGATGATTGTGGCTTCACTCTTTCCCGAACATATTGGACCTGGGAATGCTTCATACCTGGCTCAGGAATTAAAGTTGCAGTGTCCTGCATGGAATATAGAATCAACCTGCTCAAGTGCTTTAGTGGCGTTACAAAATGCCCGGGCACTTGTTCAAAACGGAACCTATCGTAATGTATTAGTAGTTGTATCTCATATAGGGTCTAACACTGTAGATGAAGAAGATACACTTTCTTGGTCAATGGGGGATGCTGCTGGAGCATTTTTGGTTGATTCACTCAAAGCAACTCAAGGTATTCTTGGTACTAAAGTAATTAATACTGCTGTTAGCTGTGGTGCTTACTCACATCAATTGATTGTAGATGCTGATGGTAAGCCAAAGATTTGTACTCGGACAGGAGACAATGCAAACATACTTGCGGAAACAGCAGTAGACTTTTTACGTACATGCACTTATGGTGCTTTAGAAACTGCTGGCGTTACGCTTGACGACATTAACTTTTTTGTATTCAATACTCCTACTGCTTGGTACCTTGATGTCTGCGTCAAAGGATTAAAAATTGATCCCGAGCGTGTAATTGATATTTATCCTAGATATGCAAATATTGGACCAGTATATCCAATTGCGAATTTATACCATGCTGTAGAATCGAGTAGAATTGGTTCAGGCGATTTAGTTCTTGTTTATACAAATGGGGCAGGTAGTACTGCGATAGCAATGGTGATGCGTTGGGGTGATGTGTCAATCGGACAGGCTCCTTCTCCTCCGCTGAATGCAAATCAGCAACAGGAAAGGATTGATGAAGCAGGAGGAGATATTTTTTCTGAAACAGAACTTATTACTTCAGAAAAAATATTTATGTCAAGAGAAAAAATTGTTGCATTTCAACCAAGCAAGCGCCAACAGATATTGGAAAATTATATCATTCAAATAATTAGTCAAACACTTAAAGTTTCTTTGAATGAACTCAATTCTCAGCAATCTTTAAGATATTTAATTGATTCATTAGTTGCTTTAGAAATCCGGAAAAAAATTGATTCTGATTTACTAATTCAAGTACCAATGATAAAATTTTTACAAGATAGCACTGTAGCTGAAGTAGCTCAGTTTTTAAATGAGAATTTATCAATTTTAGAACTAGATTTATCTAAACAATCATCTTCTGAAGTCGAAGAGGACGAATATGTAGAAGAAATTTTTATTTGATGATACTCATTACAATGTCTGACACTGGTAAAACTTACGTACTTGTTATTAAAACTTAAGTGTTCAGGATTGTTTGTAAGCCTAACAAAGGCTGTTATTTAATTATCCGATTTGTAACAAAACAAAGGTATTAAACTATGAATTGTGAAGGTAGTAAATTCGACGTTATTATATTGGGCTCTGGGATTGCTGGATCTACTTTAGCTACTATCTTGGCAAAACATCAAGCTAGAGTTTTAATGATTGATAAATCAAGTCATCCAAGATTTGCAATTGGAGAAGCTACTACTTCTTATACTGGTACATTACTATCTATTCTTGCTCATCAATACTCAATTCCTGAATTTGAACATCTGAGTACATTCCATAAGGTCTGTGAAAATATCCCGGCTTCTACCTGTGGCTATAAAAGAAATTTTGGATTTCTATATCACGATCAAGATAAAGAACAATCTCAGAAACAAAGAATTCAGTGGGGTACTGGTCATGATAATCATTTATATCGTCAAGATATAGATGAATATATGGCAAAAGTTGCGATTAATTATGGAGCAAAACTATTATCTCAAACTAATATAGTTGATATAGATATAAATTCAAAAGAAGTTACAGTCAAAACAGAAAATGGAGAAGAGTTAAATGCTAGTTATTTAGTTGATGCAAGTGGTTATAATTCACCTCTTGCTAAAAAGTTGGATCTACGAGAAAAAACAACTCACTTGAAAACTCACTCAAGAAGTATTTTTACTCATATGACGGGAGTAAGGAATACTGATGATTGTATAAAATCAGATGGAAAGCAAGAAAATGTAGTTCCTTGGTACCAAGGAACAATGCACCATGTATTTGATGGTGGTTGGATGTGGGTAATTCCATTTAACAATCATGAGAAATCGACTAATCCAGTTTGTAGTGTCGGATTAAATTTGGATTATCGTCGTTATCCCAAAACAGATATCTCACCAGAAGAGGAATTTCAAAATTTTCTTTCAAAATATCCTAGCATGGCTCTTCAATTTGAAAGTGCTAAACCTGTTCGTTCATGGATATCAACAAACCGTCTGCAATATTCATCACATTCATGCGTAGGAGAACGTTATTATGTCCTTCCTCATGCCGCTGGATTTACAGATGCAATTTTTTCTTCCGGTTTGATAATGACTTTTACAACTATAAGTTCATTGGCTGCATCAATTCTGCAAGCTATTGCTAGACAAGATTTTTCAAAGCAGCAATTTATTCCTCTTGCTAATTTACAGGAAAAACTTCTTGACTATAACGATAATATAGCAAATTGTTTCTATATTTCTTCTCAGAACTTTAACTTACTAGATGCCGTACTTCGTATTTGGTTGTTACAACATTTGATGATTACATTGAAGTTAAAATTGTCATATGTCCTTGGATTTGTAGTAGAAGATTTCAAAGGATATAAACAGAAAAATTTAGAAAAATTTACTAAAACTGATTTCATAAAAAATTTAGATGCTGAAATAGAAGAATGGGGTAATAATTATGTTAGAAAAGCTTTTGCAGAAGTAGAAAAAGTGGAACAAGGCTTAATTTCTCCTGATGATGCTGCATCGAATATTAGATCGATTATAAATTCTACTAGTTGGCTATTTAAACTCAGTGGACTCGGCAATCCTTCAAAACGCTTTATAGATATACTCTCAAGTGGAAAAATTGCCTTAACTTTTCTTACATACATCCATTGGTCAAAGATTTTTGTCAAACAAAAATTAAGACCGTTTGAATTTAAGTATAAAGATTATTTTAATGCACTTCGATTAGGAATTGATATTTAAAAAGGAGACATTTTCCTGTGTTTTTGAGCAAACTTTTAACAGAACTCTCCGAACAAGGTGTGAAGTTGGGAATTGATAAGAATAATCCCAATCAGTTACGTATTCGTGCCCCAAAGGGAGCTATTGCACCAGAGCAACAGAAATTATTAGTAAAGCATAAAGCAGAGATTCTATCACTTCTGCAAGAATCTCATACAGTTAACAGTACTAGTAATTTAGCATCCATAACTCCCTGCCCAGAACGGCGTTATGAGCCATTTCCCCTGACTGATATGCAAAATGCTTTTTGGGTTGGTCGGAGTGGAATTTTAGAACTAGGCAATGTATCTAATCATGGTTACTACGAAATCGAAGGAAATGATTTAGATATAGAAAGATTAAATTGGGCTTTACAAAAATTAATTGATCGTCATGATATGCTGCGGGCAGTAGTATTATCAGATGGTCGGCAGCAAGTTATTGAGAAAGTTCCTCCTTATCAGATTGAAGTATTGGATCTTAGAGGACAAGATGAGGAAAGTGTGAATGCTCAATTGCAAGTACTTCGCGATCGCATGTCTCATCAAGTTCTACCAGCCGATCGATGTCCCATGTTTGAGTTTCGAGCTACACATTTGAATGGAGAACGTAGCCGACTACATATTAGCTATGATTTACTAGTCTTTGATGCTTGGAGCTTGTTCCGTTTATTTGAAGAGTGGTTTCAACTTTACCAAAACCCAGATACGGTATTACCACCCTTGGAACTCACTTTTCGTGACTATGTATTAGCACAGCAAAAACTAGAAGAAACACAAACATATCAAAAGGCACGGAATTATTGGCTTAATCGTCTCGATAGCTTTCCTTCAGCCCCAGATTTACCCCTAGCAAAAAATCCAAAGGAACTCACACAGCATTTATGTAAGCGTTATGAAGCACGATTAGACTCAATAGAATGGCAACAGTTAAAACAGAAAGCTGCTGAAATTGGACTTACTCCTTCTGGAGTTTTATTAGCTGCTTTCGCTGAAACTATAACATTGTGGAGCAAAAGTCCCCAATTTACCATCAATTTAGCTCTTTTCAATCGTTTACCGCTACATCCTCAAGTAAATGATATTCTGGGAGACTTTACCTCCTCAACTCTATTAGCTATAGATAATTCAAACTCCGAATCATTTGCTCAGCGTTCTTTACGTATACAGGAGCAGCTATGGCAGGATTTAGAACATCCTTATATGAGTGGAGTCAGAGTTACAAGTGAATTAGCTCGTGAGAATGGTACAGTCCCCAGTGCGATGCCAATTGTATTTACTAGCACCCTTGGTTTCAGTACCTTAGGTCAAGAAACTTTAAGTTTTCGGCATTTTGGAGAATTAGTCCACGCTATTACTCAAGCTTCTCAAGTTTGGATGGATATTCAGGTTTGGGAAGACAGGGAAACACTAGTTTTCAACTGGGATGTTGTTGAGGAATTATTTCCGGAAGGTTTAATCAATGATATGTTTGAGGCTTATTGTAATTTCCTCAAACAGCTAGCTAGTGAGCAAAAAGCTTGGCATTCAACTACCAGACAGTTGTTACCTGTTGGGCAATTATCCCAAAGGGAAAATATTAATACTACTACTGCACCTGTTTCGGAAGAGTTACTGCACACTTTATTTGCGAAACAAGTGAAAGCGCAACCACAAAAGGATGCAGTTATTTCTCCTTATCGTACCCTAACATATCAAGATTTATATGCATTATCTAACCAAATAGGATATCGATTACGAGATTTAGGGGTTGGTTCCAACCAATTGGTCGCTGTAGTCATGGAAAAAGGATGGGAGCAGATTGTAGCTGTATTGGGTATCCTGGCTTCTGGAGCGGCTTATGTTCCCATAGATCCAAGTTTACCTAGGGAACGCTTTTTATATCTACTAGAAAATAGTAAAGCTAGAGTGGTTCTTAGCCAATCTTGGCTAGATGAAAAATTAGAATTACCTGACAATCTACAGTCGCTGTATGTAGATCGAGAAATATTGGTTGATGAGATGACTCAACCATTACAACCAGTGCAAACACCAGAAGATTTAGCTTACTTAATTTATACTTCCGGTTCCACAGGTTTTCCAAAAGGAGTAATGATCGACCATCGTGGTGCTGTCAATACAATTATTGATATTAATAAGCGCTTTGGTGTGAATGCATCTGACCGAACTTTGGCTCTCTCTTCCCTAAGTTTTGATTTGTCTGTATACGACATTTTTGGTTCTTTAGCGGTTGGAGGAACGATTATTATTCCTAAAGCATCTTTAGAAAAAGAACCAGCTCACTGGAAAGAGTTAATGGTGCAACACAATATTACTATCTGGAACTCAGTACCAGCATTAATGCAGATAATGGTGGACTATATCAGTGATAATATTGGAGCGTTTGCAAGTCTAAGATTAGCTTTATTGAGTGGGGATTGGCTGCCAATAGATTTGCCAAATCAAATTCAAAGCTTGGCTAAAAATGTTCAAGTAGTTAGTTTAGGTGGTGCAACAGAAGCATCTATCTGGTCTATCCTATATCCAATTGATAAAGTTGACCCCAAGAGTAAGAGTATTCCTTATGGTCGTCCGATGGTCAACCAAAGTTTTTATGTACTCAATGAAACTCTAGAACCTTGTCCTATTTGGGTTCCAGGACACCTGTATATAGGTGGAATTGGCTTGGCAATTGGTTACTGGCAAGATGAAAAGAAAACAGTAACTAGTTTTATTACCCATCCGATTACAGGTGAAAGACTTTATCGAACTGGTGATAATGGTCGTTATCTTCCCGATGGAAACATTGAGTTTATAGGTAGAGAAGACTTTCAAGTAAAAATAGGTGGATATCGGATTGAATTAGGAGAAATAGAATCTTTACTGGTGGAACATCCTGCTGTACGTCAAGCAGTTGTTACTGATGTAGGTGAAACAACAACCTCCAAACGTTTAATAGCTTACATAGTTCCCAGTCACGAAACATCTCAAGACGAGTTACGTGCTTTTCTACGTCAGAGATTACCAGAATACATGATACCGTCAATATTTACATTTCTTGTAAATTTACCATTATCGAGCAATGGTAAAATAGATAGAAAAGCTCTTCCAAAGCAAAAAGTTATATTGGATGATTCACAAAAGACTTTTGTTGCGCCTAAAAACAGTCTGGAAAAAACTATTGCTCAAGTATGGCAAGATATATTGAATTTAGAAAAAATTGGAGTCAATCATAACTTTTTTGAAATCGGTGGAAATTCATTGTTAATTACAAAGATTTATAATAAACTCAAAAAAGTTTTGCCTATTGAGGTAGAATCTTTATCATTAGTAGATTTGTTTAAATATTCTACAATCCAAAGTTTAAGCAAACATTTAAGTCAACTAAATCAATCTTCACAAATATCATCTTCTTTAGAAGAAAGGAATTCTAACTTAGCTGAGGAATTGCACAAAGGTAAAAATCGCAAGAATCAGCGATTGAATAAAATGAGAGCAACTTATTAGCCTCTTTTGTAAAATCAATAGGCAAAATCAGAAATTATTTTCTTGGATGAAAATTAAGGTGTTATCTAAATTAAGGATGAATTATTTCCTCAAAATATTAAAAATTAATTTGAAAAATAGGATAATCATACAATAATTTAGTAACACCAAAGATAGGTTTATTTATCTTAATAAGTATAAGCATAAAGTGAGTAATTAGTTATGACATTTGAATTTAATGGGCTAGAAGTAGCAGTAATAGGAGTTTCAGGGCGTTTTCCAGGTAGTAGTAATATTGATGAGTTTTGGGAAAATTTAGTTCAAGGTACTGAGAATGGAACAGTACTTAACAATAAAAATTCAACTACTGATAAAAATAAAGTTAATCAGAACATTAAAGCAGCAGCTTTATTAGAAAATATTGAATTATTCGACGCTTCATTTTTCGATTTTTCTCCTAAGGAAGCAGCTATATTAGACCCGCAAAATCGTCTTTTTTTAGAATGTGCTTGGGAAGTTTTAGAAAAGGCTGGTTATGACTCAGAAAGGGAAAAGCGACCAATAGGTGTTTATGCTGGAGTAGGAATTAGTACTTATTTACTTTACAATCTTTTTCCTAGCAATGTAAAAGAATCTATAGGGTATTTTCCTACTTTACTGGCTACAGATAAAGATTATGCACCTACCCGTGTTTCCTATAAATTAAATTTAACCGGACCAAGTGTAAGTGTAGGAACAGCTTGTTCGAGTTCATTAGTTGCAGTTCATTTAGCATCTCAGAGTTTGTTAAATGGCGAATGCTATATGTCTTTGGCTGCTGGTGTGTCAGTGAAGTCTCCTCAAAATGAAGCTACCTTATGTCCAGAAGTTGGTATATCTGCTGATGGGCACTGTCGAGCCTTTGATGCTGGTGCTCAAGGGACAATTGGTGGTAACGGTGTTGGAGTTGTTCTTCTCAAACGATTGGAAGATGCGATCGCAGATCGGGACACTATATATGCTGTTATTAAAGGTTCAGCAATCAACAATGACGGAAATATAAAAGTTAGCTATACAGCTCCTAGTGAAGATGGTCAACAAAGGGTAATTAAAGCTGCTCATATCATGGCAGAAGTTGCTCCAGACACTATCAGTTATGTTGAAACTCATGGTAGTGGTACTCCGATGGGAGATCCCATTGAAATTGCAGCTCTTTCTAAAGCATTTGCGACTGAAGCTAAGAACTACTGCGCTATTGGTTCGGTTAAGACAAATGTGGGACATTTAGATGCTGCTGCTGGGATTACGGGCTTTATCAAGACGGTAATGGCACTCCATAATAAAGTAATACCACCAAGTCTAAACTTTGAGACACCAAATCCTCAGATAGATTTTGAAAATAGCCCTTTCTACGTCAATAATAAACTTTCCCAATGGGATGCTAATGGAACTCCCCGTCGGGCTGGAGTAAGTTCTTTTGGCTTTGGTGGCACAAACGCCCATGTTGTTCTTGAAGAAGCCCCACCAGTTGAAAAGAAAGTAGAAAAATCTCGTCCTTGGCAGTTGTTAATGTTATCTGCAAAGACTGACTCAGCCCTAAAAACATCAACTGCACAAATAGTAAAACATCTAGGCCAACACCCCGATGTAAATTTACCCGATCTAGCTTATACACTTCAAGTGGGTCGTCGTAACTTTGACCACCGACAGATGGTTGTCTGTAAAGATGTAGCAGATGGCTTGAATGCTCTGCAAGATCCTAAGAGGGTTTTCCGCAGCATCCAAGAAATTAAAGAACGACCAGTTGCTTTTATGTTTACTGGGCTGGGTACTCATTACGTTAATATGGGTTGGGAGCTTTATCAATCTGAGCCAACTTTCCAAACTACCATAGATAAATGCAGTGAAGTTCTCAAACCTCTTATTGGTGTTGATCTCAGAGATGTAATCTATCCCCACAGAAAGCAGTCACAAGAAGAATCATCACCAGTTGATACCAATCAATCACCTGTTGATTTGCGTGAAATGCTTGGTCGTAATTCCAAAAAACCAGATAAAAATACCAAAAAACTAAATCAAACTTATATTACCCAACCTGCTTTCTTTGTTATTGAGTATGCTTTAGCTACATTGCTCATGGAATGGGGAATTCGCCCAACTGCGATGATTGGCTATAGTATTGGTGAGTATGTAGCAGCAACTTTAGCTGGAGTCTTATCCTTAGAGGATGCTTTGACTTTGGTTGCGAGTAGAGCGCAAATGATCCAGGAGTTACCAGCAGGAGGAATGCTAGCTGTACCTCTTCCAGAAAAAGAACTGCGCCCACTTTTGCATGAGAAACTCTCCTTATCAGCAATCAATGGTCCAGAACTTTGTGTAGTTGCTGGAGCAACAGATGCAATCGAAGAATTAGCTAATCAATTGTCTGCTAAGGGTTTAGTATGTAGACATTTGCAAACTTCCCATGCTTTCCATTCCTACATGATGGAACCAATAGTTCCATCTTTGAGTGAGTTTGTAAAAACTGTAGAGCAAAAATCACCTCAAATTCCTTACATATCAAATGTCACTGGGACTTGGATAACCGATACCCAAGCTATAGATTCAAATTACTGGGTAGAGCATCTTTGTCAGCCAGTACGCTTTGCTGATGGGCTAAATGAATTGTGGAAGCAACAACAACCAATTTTATTGGAAGTTGGTCCGGGACAAACCTTAGGTAGCTTAGCCTTAAAGTGTTTAGAAGAGGAACAGATCGCGGATAAAGTTGTTCTACCTTCTCTTCGTTATTCCTACGAGCGTCAGTCAGATGTAGCTTTCTTACTGAATACATTAGGTCAATTATGGCTCTCTGGAGTAGAAATAGACTGGTCAGGATTCTATACTCGTGAAGAGCGTCAGCGTCTATCCTTACCAACTTATCCTTTTGAACGCCAAGCTTATTGGATAGAAGCACCAGAATCATCTGCAAGTGAATTATCAGACCTTTGGTTATCTCTTGTTAATGCAGGTGAAAAACAGGCAAAATTAGGTAAATCTGGATTTGATGAGCAAACTTATGAGACGCAACAGCTTTGGATGGATCGTCTTTGTACTGCTTACATAAATCAAACTTTAAGACATTTTGATATTTTTAACGAGCCATCTGAAAAATATTCATTTGATGAATTGTTGGAGAAATGTGAAGTAATTCCTTATTATCGACAATTATGGTGGCGATGGCTACAAATTTTGGTAGAACAAGGTCATTTAGAACAAGATGAGCAAGGATTATTTACTAATCTATTGCCATTATCGCCAGAATCCGTCAATAGTTTGCGAGAAGAAGTTAAACTTCAATGGGCTGATAATTCTGAAACGGTAGATTTACTACAATTATGTGGGGAAAATCTAACCGATGTGCTTACGGGTAAGAAAGAAGCATTAGAATTCCACGTAGCTAAGTTTGCTGGAGGAGAAGAAGTTCCAATTCAGAATTTGCCTTCTATGGCTTACTATAAAGATATTATGAGGGCAACACTGGAGCAGATAGTTAAATCATTGCCATCAAATGTCAACTTAAGAATTCTAGAAATTGGTGCTGGACAAGGAATTGCTACAACAGATTTACTACCGATACTACCTCCAGAAAGAACCAAATACTCTTTTACTGATGTAGGTGGTTTATTTCTAAATACAGCTCAAGAAAAATATAAAAATTATCCTTTTGTTGAATATGGTTTTCTAGATATCGAAAAACCTATTGAGGAGCAAGGATACTCGCAACATTCCTTTGATATTGTCATCGCTGTTAACGTTTTACATGTAGTCCGAAATATTGAAGAAGCATTGGAAAATGTGCGGTCTTTATTAGCTCCCCAGGGGTTATTGTTAATGTGGGAAATTACCCAACCGCAATTACTTTTTGATGTTGCCGATGGTTTACTGATGAATCCCGTGGAAGATCTAGGACGTACTCAGGGTAATCCATTTTTATCAAAAGAACAGTGGCAAGAAGCATTGCGATCGCATGGATTTCTTGAAGTTGCAGCTTTTTCAGAAATAGATGCTTTTGCACAAGATGTGATTGTAGCTAAAGCTTCTGCTCAGTCATCATCCTTACTTCCGGCTGCATTTAATTTACCAAGCAAGGAAAAAAATCGCAATCAAAGTTCTGAGGTTTTCTGGGGCAAAAAACAGGATATTTCTGACTGGTTTTATATCCCATCCTGGAAACGTTCCATGCTTCCAAACTTAAAATCCCAGATTAGTGCAAACGAGTCGGGATATTATTTGGTCTTCTTAGATGAGTGCGGTTTAGGTACTCAAATAGTAGAACAATTTAAAAATATAGGTAAAGAAGTAATTACTGTAGAAATAGGAGAACATTTTTACAGTCAAAATAGCCTTACTTATACTATAGATCCCAAACAAAGGGATAATTACAATCAACTATTTCAAGAATTACGTAGATTAAATGTTTCCATTAGCAAGATTATTAATCTGTGGAACATTACAGCTTCTAGCATTGAAGAACAAGATAATTTAGGGTACCAAAGTTTAATTTTTCTAGCTCAGGCAATTGGAGAACAAAGCTTGACGGAATCTTTAGAGATTGAGATTGTCTCAAACAATATGCAATCAGTAACGGGTTCAGAAGAGCTTTGTCCAGAAAAAGCCCTAATTATTGGTCCTTGTAAAGTGATTCCGTTGGAATATCCTAATATCAAAACTCGTAGTATTGATGTTGTTATTCCACAATCAAATACTTGGCAACAGGAAGAACTTGTCAATCAGTTGGTGATTGAATTTGCAACCGAAATTTCTGACCAAATTATTGCTTATCGTAATGTTCATCGCTGGGTACAAAACTTTGAGTATGTGCCATTAGAATCAACAGTTGAAGAAAGACATAATTTAAGAGAAAAAGGAGTATATTTAATTACCGGAGGCTTAGGAGATGTTGGTTTAATACTGGCAGAATATTTGGCAAAGACTGTACAAGCAAAATTGATATTGATCGGTCGATCAGATTTTCCTAAAAAACAAGATTGGGCACAATGGCTTTCTACACATAATCAAAAAGATGATATCAGTCTCAAAATCCAGAAAATACAAAATCTAGAAGCACTAGGATCGGAAGTATTGGTATTGAGTGCTGACGTTACCAATCACGAACAAATGTCAGAGGTGATTGCTGAAGCAAATTATAAATTTGGTCAAATTCATGGAGTTCTTCATGCTGCTTATCTCCCAAGAGAATCAATGATTCAACGTCAAACTCCAGAAAATATGAATGGGGAGTTTAGTCCAAAAATTAAAGGAACACGAATTCTTGATACTCTTTTTAAAGACATTAAACTTGACTTTTTCTTCCTTTTTTCATCCATATACACATTTGAGCCACTACCAGGTCAAGTAGACTATGTTGCAGAGAGTGCTTTTCTAGATGCTTTTGCTCATTATAGTGTTTCCAGAGGACATAATAGGTCGATTAAAAGTATTAATTGGGATGGATGGAGTGAAAGCCAGTCAGCAATGAAATTTGCACTAAAGTATAAGGAGATTACGGGAGAAAAGATTAGAGAAGGAATGAAGACTAATGAAGCTCTTGAGGTGTTTAAACGTATTTTTTCAAGCAATCAAGTACCTCAGATAGTCATATCTACCCACGACCTACCAACTCTAATCAAAAAAGGAGAACGAGGACTTTCTCTAGAAAACTTACAAAAGAATCAAGTTTCCAAACCAATACGTCAGCGACCAGAACTAAAAAATGTTTATGTCGCTCCTAGTAATGAACTGGAGTTCAAAATCGCTGAAAGCTTTCACAAATTCTTAGGATTTGATAAAGTAGGTATTCATGACAATTTCTTTGCTTTAGGTGGAGATTCCTTAACAGGAAGTGTACTAATTAAAGAATTAGCTGAAAACTTCCAAATCGAACTTCCTCTCCGCTTTCTCTACGAAGCACCATCTATAGCAGAATTGGCTATAGTAATCGAAAAAATTCTCATTGAAGAATTAGAAGAATTAACAGAAGAAGAAGCTAATTTTATTTTGGAGAAAAATACATAGAATATATTTTAATTTTGTTGTATTTTACTACCCTGCGAGCAAGTATTTAGATGTACTAACTGTTTGGAAAGTTTTTGAAATGCATACTTCTAAACTTATTTTAATGACTTCTGGGGTAGGAAATACTTCTAATTAAAGAATTAGAACAAGAGTAGCTTAATTGAAAGTAGGTAATTAATCATGGAGATAAAAACAGTCGGCGTTATTGGAGCTGGCGTTATGGGGAGTGGATTAGCCCAGAATCTTGCTCAAACAAACCACCAGGTAATATTAATAGATATTTCTGAAAATATTCTGGAACAAGCAAAACATGAAATTATCAAGAACATCCGCTTTCAAAGTTTTTTTAGAAAAGATGCAAAGACTAATAATAGTGAAGAAATAATACAAAAGATAAAATTCACCACAAATTATCAATTTTTAGAAACAGCAGAATTTGTAATTGAGAATGCCACTGAAAAGTGGAATATCAAAAAAGATATCTATGAAAAAATAGATACTATTTGCCCAGAGGAATGTATCTTTTCTGCTAATACTTCAGCTATTTCTATTACTCGTATTGCTTCGGTAACAAATCGTGTAGATCGAGTTTTAGGAATGCATTTTATGAATCCTGTACCGATGAAACCAATGGTAGAGATGATTAGAGGATATCATACATCTAATCAAACTATTGAAATCGCAAAGCAATTATTAGCTCAAATAGGTAAGGAATCTATATTAGTTAATGATTCGCCTGGGTTTGTTTCTAATCGCGTTTTAATGTTAACAATTAATGAAGCGATATTTTTACTACAAGACCAAGTTGCTTCAGTAGAAGATATTGATAGAATTTTTAAATCATGCTTTGGTCATAAAATGGGACCATTAGAAACAGCAGATTTGATTGGTTTAGATACAATCTTATTCTCTATTGAAGTCTTATATGAGAGCTTTAATGATAGTAAATATAGACCATGCTCTTTACTTAAAAAAATGGTAGATGCAGGGTTACATGGTTGTAAAAATGGTCGGGGATTTTATTCATATAATTAGCTAAATACATTTAGTATTTAGGTTGTCAATATTAATACTAACAATTGAGATAGCAATGCAAGAAATCAAAAACAAAATCAAACAATTCATCTCTAAATCATTCCGTAATTATGATTTGCAAGATGATGAAAATATTTTTAAGCTCGGATTTGTCAATTCTATGTTTGCAATGCAGCTAGTTTTATTCTTAGAACAAGAATTTGAAATAACTATTGGAAATGAAGACCTTGATTTTGAAAATTTTAATAGTATAGACAACATGATCGGTTTTTTGAAACGGAAAAAAACTGGATTGGTCAGTAAATAATAAGATATCCAAAATAATTTTACGACTAGTACAGAATGGTATTAAATAACCATTTAAAATGAATGAAAAGCTTTGTTATCCACATACAGCCATTCTGTACTAGATAGTTAGGTAAAAAGAATTATTTAATATCTCTAATATCTGTCTTAGTATCTGTAACAATATATATCCAAATCTCTAACACTTATGGAATTAACGACTCAACAAAAAAACGCTCAAAATGAATTTAGAATATTTGTAAATGAGGAAATAATTCCTTATGCTTCTGAATTTGATCTTCAAGAGTATACTCCATCTACAATAATTAAAAAAATTGCTCAGCGTGGCTTTTTAGGTGCTTTATTACCTAAAGAAATAGGTGGAATGGGTATGGATATGATAACCTTCGGTCTTCTTAACGAAGAAATAGGACGTGGGTGTTCATCATTGAGAAGTTTGTTGACAGTTCACTCTATGGTCACTCAAGCAATCAATAAATGGGGAAATGAATCGCAAAAAGAGCACTGGCTCCCCAAGTTAGCATCTGGTGAAGTCATAGCTGCTTTTGCATTGAGCGAACCTAATGTGGGCAGCGATGCTAAAAGTGTGGAGACAATAGCGAATCTTAGTGGTGACTATTATATTTTAAAAGGTCAAAAGAAACATATAACCTACGGACAAATTGCAGATATCTTTCTGGTGTTTGCTCAGTCTGGAGGTAAAGCTAGTGCTTTTTTACTTGACAAAAACTCTCCATCTCCAGGGCTTGATATAAAACCAATGACGGGAATATTGGGTGTGCGAGGTTCAATGTTAGCAGAATTACATTTGAATAACTGTCCAATTCCTAAAGAAAACCTGATCGGAAAAGAAGGCTTTGGTTTTCCTTATATAGCATCTTCTGCATTAGATTATGGAAAGTACAGCGTGGCATGGGGTTGTATAGGTATTGCACAAGCTTGTTTGGAAGCTTGTATTAAATATACTTCTGAGCGCAAACAATTTGGCGTTTATCTTAAAGAACACCAATTAATTAGACAAATGATAACTGAGATGATAAGCAATATCAAAGCTGCGAGATTGCTTTGTTATCAAGCTGGTTATCTCAAAGAAATAGGCGACCCAAACTTTATTGTTGAAACATCAATTGCGAAGTATTTTGCATCTAAAATTGCTTGTCAGGTAAGCAGTGATGCAATTCAAATTCATGGTGGAAATGGTTGTAACAGCAAATACCCTGTAGAAAGATATTGGCGAGATGCAAAAATTATGGAAATTATTGAAGGTAGTACGCAAATTCAACAAATTACTATTGCCGATTACGGATATCAGCAATATTTCTCATCACCTGCTAAAACTTTGGCATATAACTAGTTCCACTAATAGCTTAATTCATATTTTTATTAAGTAGCTTCAAAATTTTGATAACTCCTGACGATCGTGATTATAAAGTTATTATTGAGGATGTAAGATAATGGTTTCTACTAATAGTCAATTGTTAAATCAACAGCAAAAAAATAAAAGAGTTATAAAATGCGTTGTATGGGATTTAGATAATACCCTCTGGAATGGTACTTTGTTGGAAGATGAACAGGTTCATTTACGGGAAAGTGTAATTGAAATTATAAAAGTTTTAGATAGTAGAGGTATATTGCAATCCATTGCTAGTAAAAATGATTATGATGTAGCAATGGATAAATTAAAAGAGTTTGGCTTACAAGATTATTTTATTTATCCTCAAATTAATTGGGATTCTAAAGTAATTTCTTTGGAGAAAATCGCTAAATCAATTAACATCAGTTTAGATACGATTGCGTTTATTGACGATCGGTTATTTGAATTAGAAGAAGTAAATTTTTCTTTACCTAGTATTTTATGTATTAATGCTTCTGATACCGCAAATATTTTAGATTTGCCGGAGATGTATCCACGTTTTATTACGGAGGATTCAAGAAATAGAAGGCTAATGTATATCAGTGATATTCAACGTCAAGAAGCAGAGGAAAATTTTGTTGGTACATCTGAAGATTTTTTAGCTACTTTGCAAATGAAATTGACTTTGAGTTTAGCACAAGAAGAAGATTTGCAGCGAGCAGAAGAATTAACAGTCAGAACAAATCAACTCAATACTACTGGATATACATATTCTTATGATGAACTTAATTATTTTCGGCAGTCAGAAAATTATAAATTATTAATTGCAAGTTTAGAAGATAAATATGGAACATATGGTAAAATAGGTTTATCTCTTATAGAATGCCAAAAAGATTTTTGGACTATAAAGCTATTACTGATGTCTTGTCGCGTAATGTCTAGAGGTATAGGCACAGTAATGCTAAATTTTCTGATGAAACTAGCAAAAGAAAACAATGTCCGCTTGCTAGCTGAATTTATATCAAATAACCGTAATAGGATGATGTATATTTCCTATAAATTTGCAGGTTTTAAAGAAATTGATCGGAAAGATAATTTAATAACTTTTGAAAATAAACTAGAAAATATTCAATCTTTTCCTAAATATATGAATATAGAATTTTTATCTTAATAAAATTACTTATTTGGGAATCATTTATTTTTTCATCAATATTTCGGTATAGAAGCCAAAAATACAATTAATTAATCATGTTGAGAATGTAAATGCATTCTCTTCATGAAACACGTTTTTTTAGTGATGGAGATGAGTAAGCATGTCCTTAGAAGAAGCAAATATTAAACTCAAGTCAAAACTTTCACCAGCAAAATTAGCATTACTTAAAAAACGCTTGAGTGGTGAATTTGAATCCAATTCACCAAGTAAATTAATACAAGAAAAGTTACCTACAATAGTTCCTCAAAAAGAGGAAAAATATCAACCTTTTCCACTCACTGATGTACAACAGGCTTATTGGATTGGTCGTAATGGTGCATTTGAATTGAGTAATATATCAACTCACGTTTATTTTGAAATTGAAACTATTAATTTAAATTTAGAAAGATTTGAGGAAGTTTGGCAACAACTAATTGAACGTCATGATATGCTCAGGGCAATTATTCGACCTGATGGGCAACAGCAAATTTTACAGGATGTACCAGTTTATAAAATTAAAACAACAGATTTAAGAGGAAAAAATACAGAAGTAATTGCCAGGAAAATTAAGCAACTACGTGAAAAGTTATCTCACCAAGTATTAGCAGCAGGCCAATGGCCATTATTTGAAATTCAAGCGGTTCGATTAGATAACAACAAAATTCGATTATGTATTAGTTTAGATGTATTAATTGGCGACGCATGGAGTTTTGATTTAATCCTAGGAGAATCTCTAGAATTAATGAAAAATCCCGATCTATGTTTACCACCTTTAGAACTATCATTTAGAGATTATGTTCTAGCTGAAGTTGACTTACATAGTTCGCAAATTTATCAGCGTTCGCGAGATTATTGGCTGAATCGTATTCCAACATTTCCATCTTCACCAGAACTACCTTTAAAGAAAAATTTATCTGCCGTCAAATCTCCTCATTTTGACCATAGGACAAAGAAAATAGATCCAAATATTTGGCATCTTCTTAAAACAAAAGCTACCGAGGCTAGCTTAACTCCTTCTACATTATTATTAGCTGCTTTCGCTGAAGTGCTTACCCTTTGGAGTAAAAGCGGAAAATTTGGTATTAATTTAACTCTTTATAACCGTTTACCACTACACCCCCAAATAAATCAAATAGCTGGGGACTTTACGTCATTAACTTTATTAGAGATAAACAATTCACAAAATGAATCTTTTTTAACAAGAGCAGGACGC
Source organism: Calothrix parasitica NIES-267 (assembly GCF_002368095.1). Classification (GTDB taxonomy): domain Bacteria; phylum Cyanobacteriota; class Cyanobacteriia; order Cyanobacteriales; family Nostocaceae; genus Rivularia; species Rivularia parasitica. The sequence goes on from NZ_AP018227.1 coordinate 4,990,831, forward strand.
ATTCAAAAACAACTCTGGAACGACTACGATCACCGTTATTTTAGTGGTGTTCAAGTTTTGCGAGAATTAGCTCGCTCCCAAAAGAATGCTTCTGGGGTAATAATGCCAGTTATTTTCACAAGCACTATCATTAATGAAAACCTTAATCGTGACCCAGCTAGCGAAAAATTATCATCTCTTCATAGATTGGGAGAAGTTGTTTTTAACATCAGTCAAACACCCCAGGTTTATTTAGATATACAAGTTCATGAAATTGGGGGTAGTTTGATAGTTGATTTGGATTCAATTGACGAACTGTTCCCTGAAGGAATGTTAGATGATTTTTTTGCTACTTATTGTAATTTTCTTGAACGTTTAGCTTGTGAAAAGGAACTGTGGCAAACAAAAACTAGGCAATTGCTGCCATCAGCACAAATTGACCAAATAAAAACTATCAATAATACTTCTGCACCAGTACCGGAAGCTGCTTTACTTCACAGTTTGTTTTTTGAGCAAGTAAATAAACATCCACAAAACTTAGCTGTAGCAACTACTCAGCGTAACTTAACTTATCAAGAATTGAGTCTTCTTGCTCAGCAACTGGGACACAAACTACGACAACTTGGTGCTCATCCCAACCAACTAATAGCAATTGTGATGGAGAAAGGGTGGGAACAAATTGTAGCTGTTCTTGGTATTCTTGCTTCTGGAGCGGCTTATATACCTATCCATCCCGATCTTCCTAGGGAACGGCAGTTGCATTTATTACAACAGGCCCAAGTTAAGTTTGTACTTACTCAATCAAAGATTGATAGTTCCTTAGAATTGCCAAATAATATCACACGCTTATGTGTTGATACTATTGAATCTTCTACTCTTGCTTCACCACTTTCCTGGACACAAAAACCAGATGACTTAGCTTATGTTATCTATACTTCTGGTTCTACAGGCTTACCAAAAGGAGTAATGATAGATCATCGTGGTGCAGTTAATACTATCCTCGATATTAATCAGCGTTTTCATGTAAATTCCAAAGATCGAGTATTTGCATTATCTTCTTTGAGCTTTGATTTATCTGTATATGATATCTTTGGTACCTTAGCAGCAGGAGGAACAATTGTCATTCCAAATTCCGCTTCTACAAAAGACCCAGCTCACTGGTTAAGTTTAATCGAGCAACACCAAATTACAGTTTGGAACTCAGTTCCAGCTTTAATGCAAATGTTAGTAGAGTATGCGGCTAGCTGCCACAAAAAATTGCCACAATCTCTACGCTTAGCCTTATTAAGCGGTGATTGGTTACCTTTATCTTTACCTAATCAAATTCGCTCATTGTTTCAGGATGTGAATTTAATTAGCTTGGGAGGTGCAACCGAAGCATCTATTTGGTCAATACTCTATCCTATTGAACAAGTTGACCCTAGTTGGAAGAGTATTCCCTATGGTCGTGCAATGGCTAATCAACGTTTTTATGTGTTAAATGAAGCTCTAGAAGATTGTCCTATATGGGTGACTGGACAACTTTACATTGGTGGAATTGGTTTAGCTAAAGGTTATTGGCAAAATGAAGAAAAGACTAATTCCAGTTTTATTATTCATCCTCTAACTCAAGAAAGGCTTTACAAAACTGGTGATTTAGGAAGGTATTTATCAGATGGTAATATTGAGTTTCTTGGACGCGAAGATTTTCAAGTAAAAGTCAACGGTTTTCGTATTGAATTGGGTGAAATTGAGACAATTATTAAACAGGATTCTACTGTAAAAGAAGCAGTTGTAACAGCATTTGGAGAGTTACGAGAACAAAAGAAACTTGTAGCATATATTGTTCCTAATTCTACAAATATATCTAATTTATCTTCAGAGATTCAGATAGAACAATGGCGTGAATTTATCCGCAAAAAGTTACCTGAATATATGATACCTTCTGAATTTATTGTCTTAAAAGAGTTACCAATCACATCTAATGGTAAATTAGACCGTCGGGCTTTGCCTGTACCAAAAAGTATAGTTACAACAAAGCAAACTGTTTATGTTAAGCCCGAAACTAACTGTGAGAAAAGTGTAGCTGAAGTTTGGCAAGAGATACTTAAAATAGAGGAAGTAGGTATTAATGATAATTTTTTTGAAATTGGAGGAAATTCTTTACTTTTAGTTAGAACCCAAGTGAAATTAAAAGAAATTTTTGGTCAGGAAATATCACTAGTTGAAATGATGAAATCTCCAACTATAAGTTCTCTGGCAAAGTATATTAATCAAGACTCTAATAAACAAGAAGCTGCTCAAAAGGGACATGGTCGTGCTAAGTCTCGTAGTAGTCTCCAAGCTATGAGAAATTCACGTAGAAAATTAAATAAAGATACTGCAAAATAAAGAGGGTTTATAGAGTTTAACTATTAATTTTGAATGCGTTGCATAAATGGGAGATGAAATCATGCTTGAAAGTATTAATCATTCATTCAAAAATATAGTTAAACCATCTTATTATTCAGCTATAAGGTGTTTTATTATAAGTTATTTTGAGTTGCTATAATACTCTTTTGAAAAAATAGCCCTGCTCCAGCAAGATTTTATACTTTTTTAGAACTAATACTAATGAACATGAATGATAACTTAGAATTAGAAATAGCTATTATAGGTCTTGCCGGACGTTTTCCGGGGGCAAAAAACATTGATGAATTTTGGCAAAATCTACAAAATAGTTTAGAAGCAACTTCATTTTTTGAAGAAGAAGAGTTACTTTCTTCTGGTATGGATCCTACTTTGTTGAGCAATCCAAATTATGTGAGAGCCAGGGCTATATTATCAGACGTAGAGATGTTTGATGCGAAATTCTTTGGCTTTACTCCTAAAGAAGCCGAAGTTATGGATCCACAACACAGAATCTTTCTTGAATCAGCTTGGGAGGCTATAGAAAATGCTGGTTACGATCCTCAAAATTACCAAGGCTCTATAGGAGTTTATGCTGGTGCAGATAATGATACTTATTTACTTAATAACCTTTATCCTCACTTTGGTTCTATAGATTACCATACAAATGTTCAAACTTTGTTGGGAAATGCAAAAGATTATTTATCTACCAGAATCTCTTATAAGCTAGATTTGAAAGGACCTAGTATAGCAGTTCAGAGTGCTTGTTCAACATCGCTTGTAGCTGTTCATATGGCGACTCAAAGCTTATTGAACGGAGAGTGTGACATGGCTTTGGCTGGTGGTGTATCCGTAAGTTTGCCACAAAAAAGTGGATATTTATATCAAGAAGGTGGGGTTACTTCTCCAGATGGACATTGTCGGACTTTTGATGCTAATGCACAAGGAACTGTTTTTGGGGATGGTGTAGGAGTAATTGTTTTAAAGCGATTAGTAGATGCGATCGCAGATGGTAACCATATTTATGCAACTATTAAAGGCTCGGCTGTTAATAATGATGGTTCTTTAAAACTTAGCTATACAGCACCAAGTATAGATGGACAAACAGCAGTCATCTCAGAGGCACAGTCCATTGCTGGAATTACTTCTGAGACAGTCAGTTATATAGAAGCTCATGGAACTGGAACAAAATTAGGCGATCCAATCGAAATAGCGGCATTAACAGAAGTTTTCGGTGCAAGTACTTCTAAAAAAGGTTTCTGCGCTATAGGTTCAGTCAAAACTAATTTTGGACACCTCGGTTCCGCAGCGGGAATAACAGGATTAATTAAAACAGTTCTGGCATTAAAGAATAAACAAATACCACCATCGCTGCATTTTGAACAAGCGAATCCAGAAATAGATTTTGACAACAGCCCTTTTTATGTAAACACCAAACTGAGTTCCTGGGAAAGAAACGGTACTCCTCGTCGAGCAGGAGTAAGTGCCTTTGGCATTGGTGGAACAAATGCTCATGTAGTTCTAGAAGAAGCTCCCCCCACAGAACCATCAAGTCCATCTCGACCATATCAATTACTGCTTCTATCAGGGAAAACACCAACAGCATTAGAAAATATAACCACAAACTTACTTACACATCTCAAGCAAGATAATCAACAAAATTTTCCAGATATAGCTTACACATTAGCAGTAGGCAGACGAGGTTTTGAACAACGAAGCATATTAGTTTGTCAAAATCAATCAGATGCCATCAATCAACTAGAAGAAAATCTCCTAATAACATCAGAATCAAAAACCACTCACCGTCGTGTAGTATTCATGTTTCCCGGGCAAGGAAGTCAGTACGTGAATATGGGACGACAACTCTATGAAACAGAAACAACATTTGCACTGGCATTTGATAACTGTGCAGAAATTCTCAAACCCCATGTGGGTATAGATATAAGAAACCTAATTTATCCAACACAAGAAACAGCACAAGCAGCAGAACAATTACAACAAACAGCTATAGCTCAAACAACGATTTTCGCTGTTGAATATTCCCTAGCTTGCTTATTAATGGAATGGGGAATAAAACCAACAGCCATGATAGGCCACAGCATCGGGGAATATGTCGCAGCAACCATTGCAGGAGTATTTTCTTTAGAAGATGCTTTGATGTTGGTAGCCAAACGCGGTCAATTGATGCAAGAAATGCCTACAGGTGGGATGTTGGCCGTACCGTTACCATTTGAGGAAATAGAGCCACTCCTCGCAGAAGGACTATCAGTAGCAGCAATTAATACCCCTTCTAGTTGCGTAATTTCTGGAACTTGCGAGCAAATCAAATCTCTACAAGCACAACTAGCTAATAAACAAGTAGATACAAGATTACTTCATACTTCCCATGGTTTCCATTCGAGGTTAATGGAACCAATGTTAGAATCTTTTGTCAAGCAGTTATCGCAAATAAATTTACAACCACCACAAATTCCCTATATATCCAATCTTACAGGTACTTGGATTACCCCACAAGAAGCCACCTCACCTCAATATTGGGCCGATCATTTACGTCATACAGTACGCTTCGCTCAAGGAATAGAAACATTAAACCAATCCGGACAAATATTCTTAGAAGTGGGAGCCGGTTGGACTTTAAGTAAACTAGTTAAACAAAATTTTAATTCTTTATCGGATTCAGTTACTGCCATAAATCCCATAGTAAATACCTTAGCTCATCCCAAAGAAAAGCAAAAAACTCTAGAACAGTTTTATACAAACTTAGGAAAATTATGGTTGTATGGAGCCGATATTGATTTTACGGGTTTTTATCAACACGAGAAACGCCATCGTCTTCCTTTACCAACATACCCATTTGAGCGTCAGCGTTATTGGATTGAAGCTGCCAAAAAGAAACAACTTTCTCAAGGAACTGTTGAGAAGAGAACAACTAAAGTTGAAGTTTTAGAAGATCAAAAACTAGATATAAAACAATGGTTTTACCAAGCAAGTTGGCAACCATCACTTCTGGAAACTTCACCACAAACACAAACTGCTCAAAAATCATCCACACTTATATTTTTAGATGAAAGTACTCTAGCACAGCAACTAGTAAAACAATTTGATCGCAATAATTTAGAGCTTTTCACCACAGTTAAAATTGGTTCTCAATTTGAACGGCTAGGTGACAATGAATTTACACTTAATCCCCAACAACCCGAAGAATACCACAGCTTAATCGAGCATTTGTATGGTCAAGAGCAACAACCAACAAAAATAGTTCATCTGTGGAGTATTACACCAGAGAAAGAATATAGCCATCCCACACTAGCAGGAGTAGATGACTCTCAAGACAAAGGATTTTACTCATTAATTTATCTGGCTCAAGCATTAGGAAAACAAAAACAAAGCCGGGATGTAGAATTAATAGTCATCTCCAATAACTTACACTCGATTACCGGAGTAGAACAACTCAGTCCAGAAAAAGCCACCATACTTGGTGCAGTAAAAGTCATTCCTCAAGAATACCCAAATATCCGATGCCGCAGCATAGATGTAGTCTTAGCACAACAAGAAACTTGGCAAGCCAAAAAACTCCTCGAACAACTACATATTGAATTACAGACACCCCAAATAGATGAATTAATCGCTTACCGAGGACATCAACGTTGGATACAAAAGATACAACCAGTCGGGTTGCAGCAGACTGAACAACCGAAGCTGCGTCAAAAAGGAGTATATCTGATAACTGGTGGATTGGGTGGAATTGGTTTGAGCTTGGCAAAATATCTTGCTCAAACGGTACAAGCTAAGCTAGTGCTAGTTACACGTAAACCTTTTCCAGAGAAGGCAGAGTGGTCACAATATCTAAGTAAAAATGGGGATAAAGACCCAATTAGTGCCAAAATAATTAAATTGCAGGAATTGGAAGAATATTCTGCACAAGTCTTAGTTTTGAATGGGGATGCCAGCAATCTCGAACAAATGAGAGGGGTTGTGAGTACTGCACGAGAACAGTTTGGTGAAATAAATGGTGTAATTCACAGTGCTGGAGTTCCGGGTGGTGGTATAATTCAACGCAAAACTTTGGCAGAAGTGAAGTCTGTCTTAGCACCAAAACTACAAGGAACATTGGTACTCAATAGTCTTTTTGAAGATATTCAACTAGATTTCTTTGTTTTGTGTTCATCCTTGGCATCGATTTTAGGACAATTTGGTCAGGTAGATTATACTGCGGCAAATGTATTTTTAGATGCTTTTGCTAACTATAAAGCAGTTACAGATGGTAGCAAGACTGTAGCAATCAATTGGGATGCTTGGCAAGAAGTGGGGATGGCGGTTGCTGCATTAGAGAATAAGCAAAATAAGACAAGTGTAAAACAACAAGAAGTAGAACCGGTATCACACCCATTATTCGATCAATGTCTAATCGAAAATGATGGAGAATGGGTATACATATCGAATTTGAGTATAAGTAGTGACTGGGTGGTTGATTCACATCGGGTGATGGGGAAAGCAACATTACCGGGAACAGCTTACTTGGAAATGGCCATTGCTGCTGCTCATCATAGATTTGGGGAAGAATCTATAATCTTGAGCGATGTAACTTTTTTGGCACCTTTGAATGTAGAGGAGGATGAGAAAAAGCAAGTCCGGACTTTAATTAAGCTCGAGGGGGATAAGTTTGAGTTCTCAATTATGACTCAATCCCAGGAGCAGCAATGGGTTGTGCATGCTAGAGGTTATATTCAAACGGATACACCACAACAAGCAATTAAACATGATATTCATGGTTTAGAGAATATATGTAATCAAGAGGAATTATTTTTCACACAAAAATCTCAACCTCCAACTGGAGTAATAGAGTACGGTGAAAGATGGAATAACCTAAAACAAGCAAAATTGGGAATAGATCAAGCCCTATTGACTTTAGAACTTCCTGAAGTATTTTCTGGTGATATTAGTTATTATCAATTACATCCTGCTTTGTTGGACTTGGCTACTGGCTTTTTAGTTACTAAGACAGAGGGTAATTTTCTACCATTTTCTTATAAAAAGCTGAATTTTAGAAGAAGTTTACCAAAGAAAATATACAGTTATATACAGATATTAAACAACAAAACACCGGAGGCAAAAACTCTAAGCTTTGATATAACCATTATGGATGAGCAGGGAGTTGAGTTGGTCAAAATTGAAGAATATACTCTCAGAAAGCTTCAAACTCAAACCACTGCATCTGCAAATAAAAAATCTCCGACTACACAAGAAATTGATAACTTTTATATCAGTATAGATAATCCTGGTCTATTAGAAACACTCACCCCCAAAATAAATAAGCGTCAAGCACCGAAAGCTGGAGAAGTCGAAATTGAGGTAAGTGTAACTGGTCTCAATTTTAAGGATGTACTTTTAGGAATGGGTTTGATTCCTACTTTACCTGGTTCACCTTTACATTTTGGATTTGAGTGTGCGGGTAAAATTGTTGCTATTGGTCAAGGTGTAAAAGACTTTAAAGTTGGAGATGAAGTTATTACAATTGGACGCTCATGTTTTAGTAAATTTATCACCAACAATGCCCAATTGGTTGCACGCAAACCAAGACATCTCAGTTTCTCCGAAGCAGCAACAATTCCCTTAGCCTTTGTAACAGCCTACACCGCATTAATACATTTTGGTAGAATAGAACCAGGAGAAAAAATATTAATTCATGCTGCATCTGGTGGTGTAGGGTTAGCAGCAGTTCAAATTGCTCAGTGGGTGGGAGCCGAAATTTTTGCAACAGCAGGTTCTCCAGAAAAACGTGAGTTTTTGAAATCCTTGGGTATCAAGTATGTGATGAATTCGAGGTCTTTAGATTTTGCCTCAGAAGTAATGGAATATACTCAAGGACAAGGAGTTGATTTGCTTTTAAACTCTTTGGGTGGGGAATTTATTCCTAAAGGACTTTCGGTTTTGGCTACTTACGGACGCTTTTTAGAATTGGGTCAACGGGATATTCTTAATAATAGCCAATTGGGTTTGAAAGCTTTTGATAAACGCTTATCATTTTTTGCAATTCAAGCTGAACCGCAAATGCCTAAGTTTAATTCGATTTGGCATGAAGTAGTGCAGAAATTTAACGATAAAAGTCTAAAACCATTACCATACCGAGTATTTGAATTCAATAAACTAGCTGATGCTTTTCAACATATGGCTAGGGCAAAACACATCGGAAAGGTGGTAGTTTCTATTCCAAGTATAGAAGAAATAAAAACATATTTATCTCAAGATAAAAGAGGAAATTTACAACTAAATAATTCTATTGCTTCTTCAATCAAATCTGATAAAGCGAAAACAATAACTACACCTAGTCAAAAATTATCCGAAAAATTTATTAAAAATGGATTATTACCAAAGGAAGGTATAGAAGTTTTTCGGATAATTTTAGCAAATACACTTCCTCAAGTTGTTGTATCTACAAATTCTCTATTAACTAAAAGTATAGATTCAGATTTGCCGACAAAAATTTCTTCCCAAATATTGGAGCAAAATAATCAATCTGAGCAAAATAATCGAAAAGTTGAACAAAATAATTCGCATCCTGTTTCAAAAAATGAGATTGAGTTAATAATTACTAATATCTGGAAAGAATTGCTAGGAATAAAACAAATAGGAATCAATGATAATTTCTTTGATTTGGGTGGAGATTCGCTACTAATAGTACAAGTTCGTAGAAGACTTATAGAAGAACTCAAAGTCGATTTTACAACATCTGAATTATTTGATTATCCAACTATCAGCAGTTTAGCCAAATATCTCAGTCCAGAACAAGATAAAGAGTTAAAATCTGACCAAACTGATAAACGAAAGAAAAAACAACAAGAAGCTTTTGAAGAAATGCAAGCCGTGAGACGGAGGAGGAAGGAGCGTGGATAATTTGTTAAAAGGAATAGCGATCGTAGGTATGGCAGGTCGTTTTCCAAAAGCTAAAAATGTAGAACAATTTTGGGATAATTTGTGCGAAGGACGAGAGTGTATTTCTTTGTTCAGTGATGAAGACTTAGTCGCAGCAGGTATCGACGAAGCTGTATTACGTGATGAGAACTACGTTAAAGCGGGCGCTATCTTAGAAGATATTGACATGTTTGACTCCCGCTTCTTTGATTTCTCACCCAGAGAAGCACAAATAATGGATCCACAGCACCGCGTTTTCCTTGAATGTGCTTGGGAAGCTTTGGAAAACGCAGGTTATGATTCTGAAAATTATGAAGGATTAACTGGTGTCTATGCAGGTGGTAATTTAAGCAGTTACTTATTTAGTAATCTTCTTTCTAACCCTGATATAGATAAATTTTTGAGTTGGCAATTTCTTGCTACAGGCAATGATAAAGATTATATTCCTACACGGGCATCATATAAATTAAATCTTAAAGGACCAAGTCTTAACGTTAGCACAGCTTGTTCTACTTCATTAGTGGCTGTTCACTTAGCCTCTGAAGGTTTATTAAGTTACCAATGTGATATGGCACTAGCTGGTGGTATTTCTATACAAGTGCCACATCAAACAGGTTATTTTTATCAACAAGAAGGAATAGTTTCCCCAGATGGACATTGTCGAGCTTTTGATGCAAAAGGACAAGGCACAGTTTTAGGTAATGGAGCAGGTGTCGTTGTACTCAAAAGATTAGAAGATGCTGTCGCTGATGGCGATCGCATTTACGCAGTTATTAAAGGTTCAGCAGTAAATAATGATGGTTCTGCTAAAGTTGGTTACACAGCTCCTAGTATGGATGGTCAAGCCGAAGTTATTGCTGATGCCCAAAATTTTGCAGGGTTTGAACCTGAAACCATCAGTTATGTTGAAGCTCATGGAACGGGTACAGCCTTGGGAGACCCCATTGAGATAAGAGCATTAAAGAAAGCTTTTGGTAGTACTAGTGATAAAAAGCACTTTTGCGCCATAGGTTCGGTCAAAACTAATGTTGGTCATCTTAACACAGCAGCGGGAATAACAGGATTAATCAAAACAGTTCTGGCATTAAAGAATAAAAAGATACCACCATCATTGCATTTTGAAAAAGCGAACCCAGAAATAGATTTTGACAACAGCCCCTTTTATGTAAACACCAAACTGAGTTCCTGGGAAAGGAACGGTACTCCTCGTCGAGCAGGAGTCAGTTCTTTTGGTGTAGGTGGAACAAATGCTCATGTAGTCTTAGAAGAAGCTCCCCCCACAGAACCATCAAGTTCATCTCGACCATACCAATTACTGCTTCTATCAGGGAAAACACCAACAGCATTAGAAAATACAACCACAAACTTACTTACACACCTCAAGCAAGATAATCAACAAAACATTGCAGATATAGCTTACACATTAGCAGTAGGTAGACGAGGTTTTGAACAACGAGGCATATTAGTATGCCAAAATCAATCAGATGCCATCGAACAACTAGAGTCACAAAATCTCCTAACTACATCCGAAGAGAAAACCACTCACCGTCGTGTAGTATTCATGTTTCCCGGACAAGGAAGCCAGTACGTGAATATGGGACGACAACTCTATGAAACAGAAACAACATTTGCATCATATCTTGATAACTGTGCAGAAATTCTCAAACCCCATCTTGGTGTAGATATAAGAAACCTAATTTATCCAAGACAAGAAACAGCACAAACAGCAGAACAATTACAACAAACAGCGATAGCTCAAACAACAATTTTCAGTTTGGAATATTCCCTAGCTTGCTTATTAATGGAATGGGGAATCAAACCAACAGCCATGATCGGTCACAGCATCGGAGAATATGTAGCAGCAACCATTGCGGGAGTGTTTTCTTTAGAAGATGCTTTGATGTTGGTAGCCAAACGTGGGCAATTGATGCAAGAAATGCCTACAGGTGGGATGTTGGCTGTACCATTACCATTTGAGGAAATAGAGCCAATCCTAGGAGAAGGACTATCAGTAGCAGCAATTAATACCACTTCTAGCTGCGTCATTTCTGGAACTTGTGAGCAAATCAAATCTCTACAAGCACAACTGGCTGAAAAACAAGTAGATACAAGATTACTCCATACTTCCCATGGTTTCCACTCTGTGTTGATGGAACCAATGTTGGAATCCTTTGTGGAGCAATTATCACTTTTAAATTTACAGCCACCAAAAATACCTTATATTTCCAATCTTACAGGAACTTGGATTACCTCAGAAGAAGCCACCTCACCTCAATACTGGGCTGACCATTTACGTCATACAGTACGCTTTGCTCAAGGAATAGAAACATTACAGCAGCCCGGACAAATATTATTAGAAGTGGGAGCCGGTTGGACTTTAAGTAAACTAGTCAAACAAAATCGTAACGTATTATCGGAATCGGAGTCGGAAACTCCCATAGTTAATACATTAGCTCACCCCAAACAAAAGCAAAATACTCTAGAACAGTTTTATACAAACTTAGGAAAATTATGGTTGTATGGAGCCGATATTGATTTTACGAGTTTTTACAAACACGAAAAACGTCATCGTCTTCCTTTACCAACATATCCATTTGAGCATCAGCGTTATTGGATTGAACCAGTAAAACAATTTCATTCGCCACCTTCATCTTTTAAGAAAAAAAATACTGAACAAATATCTGAAGTTTCATTAACTAAAACTTCAGATATTGCTGAGTGGTTCTATGTTCCATCATGGAAACGTTCGGTACCTCCTGAAATCAAAAAATCCTTAGTTGATTTAAATCAGAAAGGATGCTGGATAGTTTTTATTGATGATTGTGGATTAGGAAGTTCATTGGTAAATCATCTCCAACTTCAAAGTCAAAATGTAGTTACGATAAAAAGGGGAATAGAATTTAGTGGCGAGCGAAAAATTACTAAAGATGGATTTAATCAATACTCATATACAATTAATCCTCAAGAAAGTAAAGATTATGATGCACTATTCCAAGAACTCAAAATTATTAATCTCAACCCGATAACAATTGTTCACTTATGGAGTGTAACATCCGAAAATGAAACAGTATCTAATATTGAAAAAACCGATCAAATTCAAGAGAAAGGATTCTACAGTCTGCTATTTATTGCCCAAGCAATAGGAAAACAGAATTTAACTGATGAATTGCAAATCACAGTTATTTCCAACAACATGCAGCAAGTAACTGGCGAGAAAAATCTATCTCCAGAGAAAGCTACTTTACTTGGTGCTGTGAAAGTAATACCGAAAGAATACCCAAATATTAGCTGCCAAAGTATTGATGTTGCTCCTCTTTCTTGGGAAAGTAAGCAAGAGGATATATTTTTCAAACATTTACTTGCCGAACTCGCTGCCGATACCTTAGAGGAAATAGTTGCTTACCGTGGTGTTCACCGCTGGGTACAAACCTTGGAAGCAATTCGATTAGAAGAGAACATAAAAGAAACACCAAGATTAAAAGAGCAAGGAGTTTATCTAATTACAGGTGGACTTGGTGCTATTGGGTTTGCTTTAGCGGAACACTTAGCAGAGACTGTTGCTGCCAAATTAGTATTAATTGGACGTTCCAATTTCCCAGCATATGATAAATGGGAAGAATGGCTACAGACTCATCAGGAAGAAGATAGTATTAGCCATAAAATTAGGAAATTAAGGGAATTTGAAAAACTTGGTTCTGAAGTATTGGTTATCAGTGCTGATGTTTCCAATTTTCAACAAATGAAAGGTGCAATTAATCAAGCCCAACAGCGATTTGGTCAAATCAATGGTGTTATCCACGCTGCTGGTATACTTGGTGATAGTGCTATTCAACGAAAAACCCTAGACCAAGTAAAGAATGTTCTAGCACCAAAACTCAACGGTACTTTAGTTCTAGATAGTCTTCTTCAGGATAGCGATTTAGATTTCTTAGTTTTGTGTTCATCGGGTGCCTCATTCCAGCCACTTTTTGGACAAGCAGCTTATTGTGGAGCAAATAATTTTCTTGATGCTTTTGCTCAACACAAAAATTCCAGCAATGACACACTTACCATTTCACTAAACTGGTATGGCTGGAAAGAAGGTGGAATGGGGATGGAGGGGACAAAGCAATTAGTCAAAATCCTAAATCCGCCAAAACCAGAAGAAGTAGAGCCGGTATCACACCCATTATTCGATGAATGTCTAGTTAAGGATGATGAGGAATGGGTATACATATCGAATTTGAGTACAAGTAGTGATTGGGTGGTTGATTCACATCGGGTGATGGGGAAAGCAACATTACCCGGAACAGCTTACTTGGAAATGGTTATTGCTGCTGCTCGTCACCGATTTAGGGAAGAATCTGTAATCTTGAGTGATGTAACTTTCCTGGCACCTTTAACAGTAGAGGAGGATGATAAAAAGCAAGTCCGGACTCTAATTAAAGTTGATGGGGATAAGTTTGAGTTCTCAATTATGACTCAATCCCAGGAAAAGCAATGGGTTGACCATGCTAGAGGTTACATTAAAACAGATACACCACAAACGCCAATTAAACACGATCTTCATGGTTTAGAAAATATATGTAATCAACAACAAACAGTACTCATCAAAAAATCTTCATCTATCGAATTTGGAGCTAGATGGAATAACCTCAAACAAGTCAAATTGGGAGTCAAGCAAGGATTAGCATTATTAGAATTACCAACAGAATTTATCGATGAAATCGAGCAATATCAATTACATCCAGCATTATTAGACGTTGCTGCTGGATTTCTGACCAGTAGATATCAACAACAACAACTTTATTTACCTTTCTCTTACAAAAAATTACAGTTCAAAGCTCCTTTAGTAGGAAAACTTTACAGCCACGTCCAACTCAGACAAGAAAAGGACTTACAAACTCCGATTCTCAGCTTTGACATCACCATTATGGATGAGGAAGGAACTGAGTTAGTTGTAATTGAAGAATATACACTCAGAAAAGTTCATAACCCAAATGCTGAAACCGGTTCCTCCACAACCCCAAAACAGCAAGAAGTAGAACAGACACAACAGATTGAAAACATAAATATTAGCATTTCTAATCCAGGGGTTTTGGAAACAATTGCTCCCCATACAAGTAGTCGTCAAAAACCAGGAAAAAAACAGGTAGAGATAGAAGTGATGGCTACAGCCTTGAATTTCAAGGAAGTACTCATGGCTTTAGGATTAATGCCAATGCCTGCTGATTTTGGTTTTGGGTTAGAATGCACGGGGAAAGTGGTTGCTGTAGGAAGTGAAGTTGAGGATTTTAACCTTGGTGATGAAGTGATGGCAATGGGTGGGTCTTGCATGAGTAAATTTGTGACTACCGACGCTTCTTTTGTTGCACCCAAACCAAAAAATCTCAGTTTCTCCGAAGCAGCAACAATACCAATGGCTTTCATCACAGCCTATATTGCTTTAATACATTTTGGTAGAATTCGTAAGGGAGAAAAAGTATTAATTCACGCTGCTGCGGGTGGTGTAGGATTAGCAGCAGTAAATATTGCTCAGTGGTTGGGATGTGAAATATTTGCAACTGCAGGTTCTCCAGAGAAACGTGAATTTTTGCAGTCCTTGGGTATAAAGTATGTGATGGATTCGAGGTCTTTAGATTTCGCCTCGGAAGTGATGGAATATACTCAAGGTCAGGGAGTGGATGCAGTTTTAAACTCTTTGGGTGGAGAATTTATTCCCAAAGGACTTTCGGTATTGGCTACTTACGGACGCTTTTTAGAATTGGGTATGCGTGATGTTCTTAACCATAGTCAATTGGATTTAGGACTATTTGAAAAACGCTTGTCATTTTTTGTGATTCAAGCTGAGCCACAACTGCCCGATTTTACTATGCTTTGGCGACAGGTTGCACAACACTTCGAGAATCAAGATTTCAAACCATTACCATATCGAGTTTTTGGCATTAAAGAACTACCATTAGCTTTTGAGCATATGGCTAAGGCTAAACACATTGGTAAGGTTGTAATCTCTCTACCAACTTTAGAGGAATTACCAAAAGTTTTATCCTCACTCAAAAGGGATAGTAAAACCAACCAAAGTCCATCACCCATTCCAGTTTCTTCAGCAAATTCAAAAGTTCAAGAAACTACTATATCCTCAGAAAATAAATCACCAAAAGACTTTCGCCAAGATTGGTTATCTGCAAAACAAGGAATAGATGTTTTTAGGAGAATTTTAGGAAGTGGATTACCTCAAGTTTTAGTATTTCCCACAAAATTGCAACCGGTAGTTAGTCAAAAAGTAACAGATGATTTTCTCAATATCGCTGCAAATCCACATCAAGAAAATCTTCCGTCAGGATTTCTACCAAAACATTCTAGACCAAAACTTAAGAATTCCTATGTTGCTCCTAAAAATGAAATTGAGCAAGAAATTGCTCAAGTATGGCAAGAAATTCTTGGTATTAAAGAAGTAGGACGAAGTGATAATTTCTTTGAATTAGGTGGAGATTCACTTTTAATAGTCCAGGTACGCAGCAAGTTGCAAAAAATATTAAATCAAGAATTCTCAATAGCTGATGCATTTGAATATCCTACTATAAGTGCCTTAGCTGAATATTTGAGCGGGGAAAAGGTTGAAGAATTTGCACTTGAGGAAATTGATGAGCGTGCCAAAATGTTGCAAGACGCTATTGAAGAAGATGCAGAATTGATTGAAGAAAGGAGAAGGGCACGTGAATAATAAAACAACTGACAATTCTCTCAAAGGAATAGCCATAATAGGTATGGCAGGTCGTTTTCCGAAAGCCAAATCTGTGGAGAAATTTTGGGATAATTTATGTCAAGAAAAAGAATGTATTTCTTGGTTTAGTAATCAAGAATTGGCTGCAACAGGTTTAGACGAAGTTACATTAAATAATAAGAGTTATGTAAAAGCAGGAGCTGTCTTAGAAGACGTTGAGATGTTTGATGCTCGGTTCTTTGATTTATCTCCAAGAGAAGCCGAAATCATGGACCCACAACACCGTATTTTTCTTGAGTGTGCTTCGGAAGCTTTAGAAAATGCTGGTTATAACCCTGAAATTTATAAAGGGTGGATAGGAGTTTATGCGGGTGGTAATTCCAGTACTTATTTGCATAACCTGACTTCAAAAGTAGACTTGGTTAAATCTCTAGGTTTACAGCTAGGATTAGCTACTGATAAAGATTATATTCCCACAAGAACATCTTACAAATTAAATCTTAAAGGACCGAGCATCAACATTAGTACGGCTTGTTCTACATCATTGGTTGGTGTTCATGTAGCTTGTCGGGGCTTGCTTAATTATGAATGCGATATCGCACTAGCTGGTGGTGTTTCTGTACAAGTACCACATCAAGCAGGTTATTTCTATCAACAAGAAGGAATATCTTCTCCTGACGGACATACTCGTGCTTTTGATGCAAAAGGAAAAGGCACTATTTTAGGTAGTGGAGCTGGTATAGTTGTACTCAAAAGATTAAAAGATGCTGTTGCTGATGGCGATCGCATTTATGCGGTTATTAAAGGTTCAGCGATTAATAATGATGGTTCTGCTAAAGTTGGTTTTACAGCACCTAGTGTAGGTGGTCAAGCAAAAGTAATAGCGGAAGCTCAAGCTATTGCCAAGATTCCTCCTGAAACTATTAGCTATATTGAAGCTCATGGAACGGGTACAGCTTTAGGAGACCCCATTGAGATTAGTGCTTTAAAAAAGGTGTTTGAAGCTAAAACCAAAAAACAAGGTTTCTGCGCTATAGGTTCAGTCAAAACTAATGTTGGTCATTTAAATTCAGCTTCTGGTGTCACGGGATTAATAAAAACGGTTTTAGCATTAAAAAATAAACAAATACCAGCATCATTGCATTTTGAAAAAGCGAATCCAGAAATAGATTTTGATAACAGCCCCTTCTATGTAAACACCAAACTGAGTTCATGGAAAAGGAACGGTACTCCTCGTCGAGCAGGAGTGAGTTCTTTTGGTTTTGGTGGAACAAATGCTCATGTAGTCCTAGAAGAAGCTCCTCCCACGACAGAAGCATCAAGCCCATCTCGACCATATCAATTACTGCTTCTATCAGGGAAAACACCAACAGCATTAGAAAATATAACCACAAACTTACTTACACATCTCAAGCAAGATAATCAACAAAATTTTCCAGATATAGCTTACACATTAGCAGTAGGCAGACGAGGTTTTGAACAACGAAGCATATTAGTTTGTCAAAATCAATCAGATGCCATCAATCAACTAGAAGAAAATCTCCTAATAACATCAGAATCAAAAACCACTCACCGTCGTGTAGTATTCATGTTTCCCGGGCAAGGAAGTCAGTACGTGAATATGGGACGACAACTCTATGAAACAGAAACAACATTTGCACTGGCATTTGATAACTGTGCAGAAATTCTCAAACCCCATGTGGGTATAGATATAAGAAACCTAATTTATCCAACACAAGAAACAGCACAAGCAGCAGAACAATTACAACAAACAGCTATAGCTCAAACAACGATTTTCGCTGTTGAATATTCCCTAGCTTGCTTATTAATGGAATGGGGAATAAAACCAACAGCCATGATAGGCCACAGCATCGGGGAATATGTCGCAGCAACCATTGCAGGAGTATTTTCTTTAGAAGATGCTTTGATGTTGGTAGCCAAACGCGGTCAATTGATGCAAGAAATGCCTACAGGTGGGATGTTGGCCGTACCGTTACCATTTGAGGAAATAGAGCCACTCCTCGCAGAAGGACTATCAGTAGCAGCAATTAATACCCCTTCTAGTTGCGTAATTTCTGGAACTTGCGAGCAAATCAAATCTCTACAAGCACAACTAGCTAATAAACAAGTAGATACAAGATTACTTCATACTTCCCATGGTTTCCATTCGAGGTTAATGGAACCAATGTTAGAATCTTTTGTCAAGCAGTTATCGCAAATAAATTTACAACCACCACAAATTCCCTATATATCCAATCTTACAGGTACTTGGATTACCCCACAAGAAGCCACCTCACCTCAATATTGGGCCGATCATTTACGTCATACAGTACGCTTCGCTCAAGGAATAGAAACATTAAACCAATCCGGACAAATATTCTTAGAAGTGGGAGCCGGTTGGACTTTAAGTAAACTAGTTAAACAAAATTTTAATTCTTTATCGGATTCAGTTACTGCCATAAATCCCATAGTAAATACCTTAGCTCATCCCAAAGAAAAGCAAAAAACTCTAGAACAGTTTTATACAAACTTAGGAAAATTATGGTTGTATGGAGCCGATATTGATTTTACGGGTTTTTATCAACACGAGAAACGCCATCGTCTTCCTTTACCAACATACCCATTTGAGCGTCAGCGTTATTGGATTGAAGCTGCCAAAAAGAAACAACTTTCTCAAGGAACTGTTGAGAAGAGAACAACTAAAGTTGAAGTTTTAGAAGATCAAAAACTAGATATAAAACAATGGTTTTACCAAGCAAGTTGGCAACCATCACTTCTGGAAACTTCACCACAAACACAAACTGCTCAAAAATCATCCACACTTATATTTTTAGATGAAAGTACTCTAGCACAGCAACTAGTAAAACAATTTGATCGCAATAATTTAGAGCTTTTCACCACAGTTAAAATTGGTTCTCAATTTGAACGGCTAGGTGACAATGAATTTACACTTAATCCCCAACAACCCGAAGAATACCACAGCTTAATCGAGCATTTGTATGGTCAAGAGCAACAACCAACAAAAATAGTTCATCTGTGGAGTATTACACCAGAGAAAGAATATAGCCATCCCACACTAGCAGGAGTAGATGACTCTCAAGACAAAGGATTTTACTCATTAATTTATCTGGCTCAAGCATTAGGAAAACAAAAACAAAGCCGGGATGTAGAATTAATAGTCATCTCCAATAACTTACACTCGATTACCGGAGTAGAACAACTCAGTCCAGAAAAAGCCACCATACTTGGTGCAGTAAAAGTCATTCCTCAAGAATACCCAAATATCCGATGCCGCAGCATAGATGTAGTCTTAGCACAACAAGAAACTTGGCAAGCCAAAAAACTCCTCGAACAACTACATATTGAATTACAGACACCCCAAATAGATGAATTAATCGCTTACCGAGGACATCAACGTTGGATACAAAAGATACAACCAGTCGGGTTGCAGCAGACTGAACAACCGAAGCTGCGTCAAAAAGGAGTATATCTGATAACTGGTGGATTGGGTGGAATTGGTTTGAGCTTGGCAAAATATCTTGCTCAAACGGTACAAGCTAAGCTAGTGCTAGTTACACGTAAACCTTTTCCAGAGAAGGCAGAGTGGTCACAATATCTAAGTAAAAATGGGGATAAAGACCCAATTAGTGCCAAAATAATTAAATTGCAGGAATTGGAAGAATATTCTGCACAAGTCTTAGTTTTGAATGGGGATGCCAGCAATCTCGAACAAATGAGAGGGGTTGTGAGTACTGCACGAGAACAGTTTGGTGAAATAAATGGTGTAATTCACAGTGCTGGAGTTCCGGGTGGTGGTATAATTCAACGCAAAACTTTGGCAGAAGTGAAGTCTGTCTTAGCACCAAAACTACAAGGAACATTGGTACTCAATAGTCTTTTTGAAGATATTCAACTAGATTTCTTTGTTTTGTGTTCATCCTTGGCATCGATTTTAGGACAATTTGGTCAGGTAGATTATACTGCGGCAAATGTATTTTTAGATGCTTTTGCTAACTATAAAGCAGTTACAGATGGTAGCAAGACTGTAGCAATCAATTGGGATGCTTGGCAAGAAGTGGGGATGGCGGTTGCTGCATTAGAGAATAAGCAAAATAAGACAAGTGTAAAACAACAAGAAGTAGAACCGGTATCACACCCATTATTCGATCAATGTCTAATCGAAAATGATGGAGAATGGGTATACATATCGAATTTGAGTATAAGTAGTGACTGGGTGGTTGATTCACATCGGGTGATGGGGAAAGCAACATTACCGGGAACAGCTTACTTGGAAATGGCCATTGCTGCTGCTCGTCACCGATTTGGGGAAGAATCTATAATCTTGAGTGATGTAACTTTCCTGGCACCTTTAACAGTAGAGGAGGATGAGAAAAAGCAAGTCCGGACTTTAATTAAACTCGAGGGGGATAAGTTTGAGTTCTCAATTATGACTCAATCCCAGGAAGAGCGATGGGTTGTGCATGCTAGAGGTTATATTCAAACGGATACACCACAACAAGCAATTAAACATGATATTCATGGTTTAGAAAATATATGTAATCAACAACAAACAGCACCCACCAAAAAATCTTCATTCCTCGAACTTGGAGCTAGATGGAATAACCTCAAACAAGTCAAATTGGGAACCAACCAAGGATTAGCATTATTAGAATTACCAACAGAATTTATCGATGAAATCAAGCAATATCAACTACATCCAGCATTATTAGATATTGCGACTGGATTTTTGAGTAGTAGATATCAACAACAACAACTTTATCTACCTTTTTCCTACAAGAAATTACAGTTCAAAGCTCCTTTAGTAGGAAAACTTTACAGTCACGTCCAACTCAGACAAGAAGAGGACTTACAAACTCCAATTCTCAGTTTTGACATCACCATTATGGATGAGGAGGGAACTGAGTTAGTTGTAATTGAAGAATATACACTCAGAAAAATTCATAACCCAAATGCTGAAACCGACTCCTCCACACCCCCAAAACAGCAAGAATTAGAACATATTGAAAACATAAATGTTCGCATTTCTAATCCAGGGGTTTTGGAAACAATTGCTCCTCATATAAGTAGTCGTCAAAAGCCAGGAAAAAAACAGGTAGAGATAGAAGTGATGGCTACAGCCTTGAATTTCAAGGAAGTACTCATGGCTTTAGGATTAATGCCAATGCCTGCTGATTTTGGTTTTGGGTTAGAATGTGCTGGGAAAGTAGTTGCTGTAGGAAGTGAAGTTGAGGATTTTGCCGTTGGTGATGAAGTAATGGCATTTAGTCGGTCTTCCATGAGTAAATTTGTGACTACCGACGCTTCTTTAGTTGTACCCAAACCAAAAAATCTCAGTTTTGAAGAAGCAGCAACAATACCAGTGGCTTTCGTCACAGCCTATATCGCTTTAATACATTTTGGTAGACTTCGTAAGGGGGAAAAAGTATTAATTCACGCTGCTGCAGGTGGTGTAGGATTAGCAGCGGTACAAATTGCTCAGTGGTTGGGATGTGAAATATTTGCAACTGCAGGTTCTCCAGAGAAACGTGAATTTTTGCAGTCCTTGGGTATAAAGTATGTGATGGATTCGAGGTCTTTAGATTTTGCCTCAGAAGTGATGGAATATACTCAAGGTCAGGGAGTGGATGCAGTTTTAAACTCTTTGGGTGGAGAATTTATTCCCAAAGGACTTTCGGTGTTGGCTACTTACGGACGCTTTTTAGAATTGGGTATGCGTGATGTTCTTAATAATAGCCAATTGGGTTTGAAAGTCTTTGAGAAACGCTTGTCATTTTTTGTGATTCAAGCTGAGCCACAATTGCCCGATTTTAGTATGCTTTGGCGAGAGGTTGCACAACACTGCGATCGCCAAGATTTCAAACCATTACCATATCGAGTTTTTGGCATTAAAGAACTACCATTAGCTTTTGAGCATATGGCTAAGGCTAAACACATTGGTAAGGTTGTAATCTCTCTACCAACTTTAGAGGAATTAAGAAAATATTCTTATCAAGTAACTAAAACAAATCAACAAAATAAAAAGAATCTAGCTGGGAGCATCCCTAAGAAAAAATCATCTCCTACTGATTCTCAACAAGATTTTCTCAAACAAGGTTTACTACCCAAAGAAGGAATCAAAATCTTTCAGCAGGTCTTGGAAAGTCAATTTTCTCAAGTAATCGTATCAACTCGTGGTTTACTCAATCAAGTTGAAAACAGCGGTAATGGTAATTTATCGACTTCTCCGGAAGCAACAGTAAATAATCACTCTTCCCAAGACATAAATTCCAAACATCCAAGACCTAAATTAGATAATCAATATGTTGCTCCCGATAATGAAATCGAGCAAAAAATAGCTCAAATCTGGCAAGATTTACTTGGAATTAAAAAAATTGGACGTCATGATAATTTCTTTGAACTTGGTGGAGATTCACTCTTAATTGTTCAAGTACGTAGCAAACTACTCACAATATTAAACAAAGACATTTCAATTGCTTCAGCGTTTGAATATCCTACCATAAGCAGCTTGGCTAAATATCTTGGTCAAGAACAGGTGGAAGCACCGAAATTTGAACAAGTTAATGAGCGAGCTAAGAAAAAAGAATTAGCTATGGCAGAAAAACGGCAACGAATGAAGCAAAAGAGGAGATAAAATGGATAATCAAGAAACCTATGATTACCTCGAAGGAATAGCCATAATAGGTATGGCGGGTCGTTTTCCAAAAGCTAAAAATATAGAACAGTTTTGGGATAATTTATGCGAAGGGAAAGAAGGTATTTCCTGGTTTAGTGATGAAGAATTGATAGCAGCCGGTATAGACCAAACTGTATTAAATGACCCGAATTATGTAAAAGCTGGTTCTGTACTAGAAGATATTGAGAAATTTGATGCTCATTTCTTTGATTTCTCCCCCAGAGAAGCAGAAATAATGGACCCACAGCATCGTATTTTCCTTGAGTGTGCTTGGGAAGCTTTAGAAAATTCTGGTTATAACTCTGAAAATCATCAAGGATTAACTGGTGTTTATACAGGAACAAACCTAAGTGCTTACTTGCTTCATAAATTGAGTCGTAATCCTGATTTATTCAAATCCATGGGTCACTCAATTCTCTTCAGTAATAGCCAGGATTATGCAGCTACACGTATTTCCTACAAATTAAATCTCAAGGGACCGAGTATCAACATCAGTACAGCTTGTTCTACATCATTAGTAGCTGTTCACTCGGCTTGTCAAGGATTGTCAAACTACGAATGTGATATGGCGATCGCTGGCGGTATTTCTATTTTTTCTCTTGACAAGGAAGGTTATTTTTATCAAAAAGGAGGGATGGCTTCCCCTGATGGGCATTGTAGAGCTTTCGATGCAGAAGCACAAGGAACTATCTTTGGGGATGGTGTTGGTATAGTTGTACTGAAAAGATTGGAGGATGCTGTAGCTGATGGGGATTGTATTTATGCAGTCATTAAAGGTTCAGCAATTAATAATGATGGTTCTGCCAAAGTTGGATACACTGCTCCCAGCGTAACTGGTCAAAGTGAAGTAATCGCAGAAGCTCAAGCTATTGCTAAGGTTTCTCCTGAAACTATTAGCTATATTGAAACTCATGGAACGGGCACAGTTTTGGGAGACCCCATTGAGATTAGTGCTCTAACCAAGGTGTTTGAAGCTAAAACCAAAAAACAAGGTTTCTGCGCTATAGGTTCAGTCAAAAGTAATGTTGGTCATCTCAATACAGCAGCGGGAATAACAGGATTAATCAAAACAGTTCTGGCATTAAAGAATAAAAAGATACCACCATCATTGCATTTTGAAAAAGCGAACCCAGAAATAGATTTTGACAACAGCCCCTTTTATGTAAACACCAAACTGAGTTCCTGGGAAAGGAACGGTACTCCTCGTCGAGCAGGAGTCAGTTCTTTTGGTGTAGGTGGAACAAATGCTCATGTAGTCTTAGAAGAAGCTCCCCCCACAGAACCATCAAGTTCATCTCGACCATACCAATTACTGCTTCTATCAGGGAAAACACCAACAGCATTAGAAAATACAACCACAAACTTACTTACACACCTCAAGCAAGATAATCAACAAAACATTGCAGATATAGCTTACACATTAGCAGTAGGTAGACGAGGTTTTGAACAACGAGGCATATTAGTATGCCAAAATCAATCAGATGCCATCGAACAACTAGAGTCACAAAATCTCCTAACTACATCCGAAGAGAAAACCACTCACCGTCGTGTAGTATTCATGTTTCCCGGACAAGGAAGCCAGTACGTGAATATGGGACGACAACTCTATGAAACAGAAACAACATTTGCATCATATCTTGATAACTGTGCAGAAATTCTCAAACCCCATCTTGGTGTAGATATAAGAAACCTAATTTATCCAAGACAAGAAACAGCACAAACAGCAGAACAATTACAACAAACAGCGATAGCTCAAACAACAATTTTCAGTTTGGAATATTCCCTAGCTTGCTTATTAATGGAATGGGGAATCAAACCAACAGCCATGATCGGTCACAGCATCGGAGAATATGTAGCAGCAACCATTGCGGGAGTGTTTTCTTTAGAAGATGCTTTGATGTTGGTAGCCAAACGTGGGCAATTGATGCAAGAAATGCCTACAGGTGGGATGTTGGCTGTACCATTACCATTTGAGGAAATAGAGCCAATCCTAGGAGAAGGACTATCAGTAGCAGCAATTAATACCACTTCTAGCTGCGTCATTTCTGGAACTTGTGAGCAAATCAAATCTCTACAAGCACAACTGGCTGAAAAACAAGTAGATACAAGATTACTCCATACTTCCCATGGTTTCCACTCTGTGTTGATGGAACCAATGTTGGAATCCTTTGTGGAGCAATTATCACTTTTAAATTTACAGCCACCAAAAATACCTTATATTTCCAATCTTACAGGAACTTGGATTACCTCAGAAGAAGCCACCTCACCTCAATACTGGGCTGACCATTTACGTCATACCGTAAAATTTTCTGCTGGTATTGAAGAATTATTAAAACAACCTGACTTCGTTTTTATTGAAGTTGGTTCAGGAAGAACCTTAAGTACCTTAACTAAACGGCATTTAGAACCCAACACAGAACAATTTGTCTTCACTTGTTTACGTCATCCAAAAGAAGAACTACCAGATGTATCTTTCTTATTAAATACCTTAGGTAAACTTTGGATGACTGGTGTTGAGATAGATTGGTTGAGTTTTTACAAACAGGAACAGCGTTGTCGAGTAGCTTTACCAACTTATCCATTTGAGCGTCAGCGTTATTGGATAGATCAAAAATCTCTACCTTTGACTTTAAATGACAACTCAATTGCAATAAATGAAAAATTAGATATAAATGACTGGTTTTACGTTCCGTCTTGGAAACCTTCTTTACAGCCTAATACTGAATTAGACCAAGATTTGGAATCCCAGAATAATTGTTGGCTGGTATTTGTAGATAACTACCAAATAGGTTCTGAATTAGTTAATAAACTCAAACAGCAAGATAAAAATGTCATTGTAGTTAAAATTGGGAAACAGTTTAACCAAATAAGTGAAAATAGTTACGCGATAGCTGCTGAAAATCCCAATGACTATGATACTTTATTTCAAAAACTGATTGAACTAAATCAAATTCCCGATGGTATTGCTTACTTATGGAGTTTGAATGCTAATGATAATCAGTCATTAGGCGAGTACTTAGAATTCAAAAGTCTGTTATTTCTAACACAGGCTATTAGTAAGCATAAAATAAAAACAAATATCAAGCTTTGTGTAATATCCAATCAAATTCAAAAAGTAAATGGTACAGAAGTACTTTCTCCAGAAAAAGCTACTATATTAGGACTATGCAAAGTTATTCCTCAAGAATATGAAAATATTTCTTGTCGTAGCATAGATGTTGTACTTCCTAACCCAGGTAGTTGGAAACAAGAAAAACTCGTAAACCAAATGGTAGATGAGTTAACTGGTTGTGCAACTGATATTACTGTAGCTTACCGCGATCGCCAACGATGGGTACAAACTTTTGAGCAAGTACATCTTTCATCTAGAACTACACCAACAAAACTTTTACGAGAAAATCCCGTTTACCTGATTATAGGTGGTTTGGAAGGAATGGGATTTGTGCTAGCTGAGTATTTAGCACAAAACATCCAAGCAAAACTAATACTTATCGAAAATCCAACATTCCCAGAAAAAGAAGAATACTCGCAATGGTTAGCAAATCACAAACAAACAGATGAGACCTACAAAAAAATAAAAAAATTACAAACTTTAGAAAACTTTGGTGCAGAAGTTTTAATTTTACGTGCAGAGATATCTAATTATGAAGAAATGTACCAATGTCTTGCACCAGAAAATATTGGTCAACTTAATGGAGTAATTTATTCTATTGGTGATGTACGGGAGAATTTGTTTTCTTCTATTCCAGAATTTACTAAGCCTAAAATAGAGAAATTACTTAACTATAAATGTTGTGAATTAACAGTCCTAGAAAAAGTTTTACAAGAAAGAAATTTAGATTTTTGCATAACCCTTTCTTCTTTATCTGCTGTTCTAGGGGGATTTGGACTAGCAACTTATTCTGCTACCAACTTATTCATGGATACCGTCGTTCAGCAACATAATCAAGATTACTCTTCACCTTGGCTAACCATCAATTGGGATAGAGTACAATTAGATTTCACAGAAGAACAAAAACTCATACAACCACATGAAACAAGTTTAGCTATTAATAAAACAGAAGTTATAGAGGTATTTAAACGAGTCTTAGGTTTGAATGACATAACACAATGTGTGATTTCAACAGTAAATTTAGAACTTAGGATTAATCGGACATTCAACAAAGATTTACAAGATACTAAATCTTCCATTCAAAAGGATTCTCTTTCTCGTTACTCAAGACCCAAACTTGCTAATTCCTATATAGCTCCGACAAACGAATTAGAAAAACAAATTTCTGAAATGTGGCAAGAAGTTTTGGGAATTGAACAAGTGGGTATTTATGATAACTTTTTTGAATTAGGAGGAGATTCTCTAATTGCTACCAGATTGTTTTCACGTCTACAAATAACTTTTCCTGTAGAATTGTCAATACAAAAAGTATTATTCAAAGCATTGACTGTTGCTAAACAAGCAGAAATGATTAATGAAATTATGCTGGAAAAAATTTCACAGTTATCTGATGAAGAAGTAGAAATTCTTTTAGCTGAAGATAGATAATTAAATCAGTAGGCGTTGAAAATAAGCACAATTTTGATGAAGTTCTAGGTTATAAGTAATACTCCTCACTTGATTCTCTTATAGAGAATAATTAATTAACAGGACTTACGCGATTGTCACAAGACTTTTGTTGGTGCCGTAAACCCATTGCCTTATTATTGCCTTAACAATTAATCAGTGTACAAGTACCCTACAAAAAAATGTGCCAGTTGCGTAATATCGTTGACCTTTGTATCGGAATGATTTAAATTTCCTCTCTCTGACTCTTTCCTCTGCGGTCTTTTAGAATTCCGATATAACCGGATTTGATATAAATCCTAATTAATTCAGAATAAAGATAATTAACAATTATTTGGTGATACACATGACCAATTCCAATTTATCTCCAGCAAAAAAAGCATTACTACAGAAGTGGCAAAAAGGACAATCCAAAGTCAAAAGCATTCCTAAACGTTTAAATTCAGATATTGCACCTTTATCATTTTCTCAACAACGTTTATGGTTTATTGACCAGCTTTATAATGATAGTTCTTTCTATAACATTCTGGGTGGATTACATTTACAGGGAATTCTCAACATAAAAGCCTTCCGACAAAGCTTAAATGAAATTATCAAACGTCATGAATCTTGGCGTACAATTTTCTCAACCAAAGATGAACAACCAATACAAATTATTTTGCCCGAATTAAATTGGGAACTACCTATTATCAATATTGAACATTTAGCTGGTGGAAATTGGGAAGCAGAAGTTCAAAAACTTGCAATAGCAGAAGCGAAAAATCCATTTAATTTAACTACTGGTCCATTAGTAAGAGCAACTTTATTGCGTTTAAGTGAGACGGAGCATATTTTTCTTTTAAATATGCATCATATTGTTTCCGATGGATGGTCTATTGGGGTATTTGCAAAAGAATTAGCAACGTTATACGCTAGTTTTTCTCAAGGTCAATCTTCTCCCCTACCCGAACTTGCTACTCAATATGGAGATTTTGCGATTTGGGAACGGGAGCGCTTGAAAGATAAACTACTCAAAACTAACTTAGATTACTGGAAGCAAAAATTAAAGGGAGAATTACCAATACTCCGTTTACCTACAGACCGACCCCGTCCCAGTACTCCTAGTTTTGTCGGTAAAAAACATTTCTTTAAATTTTCTAAAGACTTAACTGATGCTTCAAATAAATTTGCTAGTCAAGAAGAAGTTTCTTTGTTTATGTTGCTGTTAGCAGGATTTAACGTCTTGCTTAACCGCTATACAGAGCAGGAAGATATTTTAGTTGGTACTCCAGTTGCTAATCGTAACCGACCGGAGTTGGAAAAAATGCTTGGCTTTTTTGTCAACACCTTAGTCATACGTAATGACTTAAGTGAAAATCCTAGTTTCCGAAAACTCGTCCATAAGGTACGTGAAGTAACTCTTGAAGCATACGCTCATCAAGATTTACCTTTTGACAAACTAGTAGAGGAATTACGACCTCAACGGGATGTAAAGTTGAATCCTCTATTTCAAGTCATGTTTATTTTGCAAAATACTCCAATGCCAGCCCAAGAAGTACTTGGTTTAACTTTGCAATCCGTGGAAGTGGATAATGGTACAGCAATGTTTGATATTTTGCTATCTATTACCGAATCCGAACAAGGATTAAATGGGTTTTTGGAGTATAACACCGATTTGTTTGATTCAGAAACAATTAGCCAGTTTATTTCCAATTATCAAACCTTATTGGAAAATATTCTTATCAATCCCGATGAAAATATCTCAAAATTACCTCTGCTCAATACCAAAGAACAACAAAAATTATTAGTAGAGTGGAACGACACCGAAAAAGATTTCAGCCATGTATGTTTGCATCAATTATTTGAACAGCAAGTAAAGAGATCACCTCATACAACTGCTTTAATTGAAGAGTCACAACAAGTCACTTATGAACAGCTAAATCAAAAAGCTAATCAATTAGCACATTACTTGCAAAAAATAGGAGTTACAACAGAAACTATTGTTGCAATTTGTCTAGAGCGTTCTGTGGAAATGGTGGTGGGGGTTTTGGCCGTTCTCAAAGTAGGTGCGACTTATCTTCCTCTTGACCCTCATTATCCGAGCAATCGGCTGGCTTTCATGCTTTCTGATTCTCAAGCACCATTTATACTTACTAGCCAGAAAATCTTAGAAAAGCTACCTCTATTAGCAGATAAAACTAAAACTATTTACTGGGATCTAAACAAATATATAATTGCTCAAGAATCTACTGATAATCCTCTCAATGAGGTTAAAGCCGAGCATCTTGCCTATATACTCTACACATCAGGTTCTACAGGTAACCCTAAAGGTGTACAAGGAACCCATCTAGGCACGGTTAATGGTTTAAACTGGCTGTGGGAAAGTTATCCTCCTCAAGAAAATGAAGTTTTTTGT
The DNA here is from genome assembly GCF_002368095.1 of Calothrix parasitica NIES-267. Lineage (GTDB taxonomy): Bacteria > Cyanobacteriota > Cyanobacteriia > Cyanobacteriales > Nostocaceae > Rivularia > Rivularia parasitica. The sequence goes on from NZ_AP018227.1 coordinate 5,020,439, forward strand.
CATAAAACGGCCATTAGTTTCGGAGATTCGATATGGGAAATTTTTGCTCCCTTACTTAAAGGTTTTCCTGCTGTCATCATCCCAGATCCAATAGTTAAAGACACCAGATTATTCTTAGAAACTCTAGCTCATCACAAGGTAACGCGAATTATACTCGTACCTTCATTATTACGGGTGATTCAAGATTCTTATAAGCATCTATTTGAGAGATTAGAGCATCTGAAAATTTGGATGACTAGCGGAGAACCACTTACTCTTGACCTACAACAAACTTTTTATGAACTATTACCTTCAGCAAAATTACTGAATTTTTATGGTTTATCTGAAGTTTCTGCAAACGCAATTTGCTACGATACAAGTTTATTACCTGAAAAAGCAACTAGCGTTTTCATTGGTAAACCCATACATAATGCACAAGTTTACGTTTTAGACCGTTATTTACAACCTCTACCAATGGGAGTCTGGGGTGAACTTTACATAAGTGGTGTTCCAATTGCTAGAGGTTACTTAAATAATCCCAGTTTAAACAAAGAACAATTTATCAATCATCCTTTTTTACCAGAGGTTAAGCTGTTCAAAACAGGTGATATCGTCCGATATCGAAACGATGGTAATCTTGAATACTTGGGTCGTCGCGATCGCCAAGTAAAAATCAGAGGTTTCCGAATTGAACTCGGAGAAATAGAGGGGTTACTAACCAAACATCCCCGAATCAAAGAATCTGTGGTAATTGCTTCGGGTGACAGCAACAACGAACAACGCTTAGTCGCTTATATAGTTACAGATACAAATAAATCCATTACTATTCCCCAAGTTCGCAGCTATTTGCAAGAGCATTTACCTGATTATATGATACCTACAGCTTTTGCAGTTCTAGATAAGATGCCCCTGACATCAAGCGGGAAAATTGATAAGCGGTCGCTTCCTACAGAGAATTTAATCTTACCCCAGTCAGGGAAATCCTTTACTGCTCCCCGAGATACTTGGGAATTCGCTTTGGTACAGATTTGGGAAAATCTCCTTGGGGTTAGTCCAATTAGCATCAAAGACAATTTCTTTGACTTAGGTGGTCACTCTCTGCTAGCAGCTCGTTTAATGGCTCAAATTAACGAGAAATTTGGTCAAAATATAACTCTATCTGCACTATTCCAAGGTGCAACAGTTGAAAACCTCGCCAAGATTCTTCAGCAGCAAATTGGTTACGGTTCTGGTTCTCCTTTAGTGGCAATTCGGTCATCTGGAACAAAAACTCCTTTCTTCTGCGTACATCCAGCCGGAGGAACCATCTTCACATTCCCCAACTTAGCCAATCAGCTTGATGCAGAACAACCATTTTATGCTTTTGAACAAATACCTAGGGAAGATGAACCATCAGTTATCTCTATCCAAGAGATGGCAAATCAATATCTTCAGGAAATTTATAAAGTACAACCGAATGGTCCATATCTATTAGGAGGCTGGTGCTACGGAGGCTTAGTTGCCTTCGAGATGGCACAACAATTAATTCAACAAGGGCAAAAGGTAGCTTTTTTAGCTATATTCGATGCCATAATACCAGAAACTCGTATCGAACCCAAAGCTGATGATGATACTAAATTTATTGTTCGTCTCACAGAATTTATCAAGCATCTATTTAATATAGATTTGTCTCTTTCGTATCATGAATTACTAAAATTGCCTCTAGATGAACAACATCAAGTTTTGATGAAAAAACTTAACATTGCTAGCGATGCAGAAATACAACAACACCTTCGTGGTTTCAAGCTTTTCAAAGCTCATGCCCAAGCAATGCGAAACTATGAACCACAGGTTTATCCACATGAGATAACTCTGTTTAGAGCAAGCGAGCAGATTCCCCACGATTTTCAAAGCCCAGAATTATATAGTGATGACCCTTTGTTAGGTTGGGGTAAGTACTCTGAGCAACCCATCAAGTTATTTGATGTTCCTGGGAATCATTTTTCCATGTTTAGCGAACCAAATATCAAAAAATTGGGAGATAAGTTGAGAAGTAATATCATTAAAATAAGCTTATGATAGAACGAAAAAGACTTAAACATAGTAGAATATTGCGAGCTAATTGCAATAAGTTCAGATTAATCTGGTGAGAATTAATCACAACAGAATATTTATTCCCTGCGTGTTCGAGTTTTAAGCTTTTCCAAGCTCATGCCCAAGCAATATGAAACTATGAACCGCAGGTTTATTCATATAAAATAACTCTCTGAGGAATGGTCGCAATTGTCACAATACCTTGATTGGTGCCGTACGCTCATTGCCTAATTATTGCGTGCAGAATTAGTCAGCGTACAAGCATACTAGGAGGAAAATATACCACTTGCGGCCATTCCTAATCTTTAGAGCCAGCGAGCAGATTCCTCACGATTTTCAAAGCCCAGAATTATATAGCGATCGCCCTTTGTTAGGTTGGGGTAAGCACTCCGAGCAATCCATCAAGTTATTTGATGTTCCTGTAAATCATTTTTCCATGTTTGGCAAACCAAATATCAAAGAATTTGGGAGATAAATTGAATTGAGAAGTAATATCATTAAATTAAGCTTATGATACAATGAAAAAGACTTAAATATAGTAGGATATTGCCATTCGATTGCAATAAGCTCAGATTAATCTGGTGAGAATTAATGGCAACAAAATATTTATTCCATATATGCTCGATAGCAGGGATAGGAATACAAGCTTTAATGTTCATTGCTAAGCCGGTTGAAGCTAAGGATACTCAAGTTGGTAAAAGTCTTAAACCATTGCAGGCTTTCAGTCAACTATCATCAGGACAGAAAAAAGGTCATCAGCGCATTTTTACTGATGCACAAAAATTCTTACCAGTGCTTAGCCAAGCAGATTCCGGAGAAATTGTTAAAGTTACCGGGGTTAAAGTTAATTCTACCGATCGAGGATTAGAATTAATTTTAGAAACTTCTGAAGGGCGAGAGCTACAAGTTACAAATAATAGTGGCGGTAATAATTTTATTGCTGATATCAAGAATGCTCAACTAAGTTTAAATAATGGCGATCAATTTACTCAAGAAAAACCAATTGCAGGAATAAATGAAATCACAGTAACAAATAAAGATGCAAATACCATTCGCATAACAGTGACTGGTGAAAAGGGGATACCAAAGGCAGAGTTATTTGATAGTAATCAAGGATTAATTTTTGGCTTTACTCCAGTTGCATCTTCTACTGAGCCATCAACTACTCCACCAGAAGCGACACAACAGGAACAACCAACAGCAGAAAACGACAAAAAACCAGAACAAACCCCTACATCACAACGGAACGAAGATGTCATTGAACTAATCGTTACAGCTCAGAAGAGAGCAGAAAATCTTCAAGATGTACCTATCAGTATTACAGCTCTCGACCGGGATCAAATAGAAAGTGGTGATATTGACTCTTTTGATGACGTTGCTAAAAATACGCCTAACTTTTCAGTTTTTAGTAGCGGAACAAATCGTCTAGCAAGTTTCTATAGCGTACGTGGTATTACTAACTTCAATGCTTTTTCCAGAGATGGAGTTGGTATTTTTATAGATGATGTTCCTTACGATTTATCTGCTTTTCAAAATTTAGGCTTCAATGATTTAGAAAGGGTGGAAATATTACGGGGACCTCAAAATACTCTTTATGGTAGAAGTTCTCTTGGTGGTGTCATCAATGTCGTTACCAGAAAACCTACTAATGAGTTTGAGTTCAACAATAGTATTAGTTACGGCAACTATGACGACTTCAAAGCTCAAGCAAGTATCAGCGGTCCTTTAGTTGAGGATAAGCTATTTTTCCGTCTTTCCGGCGATTACAGCACCCGAGATGGTTATGTACGCAATACATTTTTAGATAGAGATGTAGATGGGGGCTCGGGAGGAAATGGTAGAGTCAAATTACTATGGACACCTTCACTAGATTGGGAAGTCTCTTTCAATGCTTCTTTTGATGATTATCGGGAAGGAGCAGCCCCTTATGTTTTGCTCAATCAATCCGATCCATCAGAGGCTAGCTTAGATTTTAATGGCTTTAACGATATAGTAAATAATGCTCAATCGTTGAAAATAGCTTACAACCAATCAGATTTTCGATTCACCTCAATTACAAGCAACCGCTTTTCCAGCCAAAAAGCAGCATATGATAGCGATTCGACTAGCTCGGATGGTCAAATTAATGCACCAGATTTTCAGTCAAGATTATTTAGCCAAGAATTACGCTTCCAATCTCCCGAAGAAGCAGACAAATTTCAATGGATATTTGGTGGTTATTTTGAATCATCCAAATTTGAGAATAACCGTCCCTTCATTTACGGTGCAGATTCCCTAGCGCTAGGTTTTCCTTTGCCTCCTGGGGAAGATGTAGTTGATGTCGAAAGTAACACTAATACCTATGCAGTATTTAGTCAGATTGACTATAAACCCATCGAACGTCTGACTTTAACTGCAGGATTGCGCTATGAAGCTACTAATAGCAAAATAGATGCAACTGAAACCTTTACTTCAACAGATGGTTCTTTGGTGATACCACTTTTATCCGTAGAGGATGTTGAGAAAAATGGAGATGCTTTATTACCTAGATTTGTCGCTGAATACAAATTAACTCCCAACTTAATGACATACGGTAGTATTTCTCGGGGTTATCGACCAGCAGGAGCTAGTTTTCAACCCTTTAATGAAGATACTGCTGTTTTTGATGCAGAAACTTCTTGGAACTATGAAGCTGGTTTAAAATCTTCTTGGTTAGACAATAAACTAAATGTCAATCTGGCTTTGTTTCATAACAAAGTCGATAATTTTCAGTTTGTTGGTATCGATCGAGGTAATGTTTTTATTGATAACGCTGATATCAAGGTTACCGGAGCAGAACTCGAAGTTAGAGCAACTCCCGTAAAAGGTCTGGATATCATTGGTGGTTTAGGTTTAGTGAATTCTAGATTTAGAAATGGTAACGACCCTTTCACAGGTGAGAGTTTAGAAGACAAAAGAACTACCTTTTCACCAGATTTGACCTATAATTTGGCAATTCAATATCGTAGTGTTGGAGGTTTATTGGGAAGAGTAGAACTAGCGGGATTTGGCACTACTTATTTTGACGAACTTAATACTATCAAACAAGACCCATACGCACTAGTCAATGTTCGTGTAGGATATGAATTCAAGAAGAATGGTATTTATCTATTTGCCAATAATATTTTCGACACTGAGTACGTTACTCAAGCATTCAATAACACAACTGGGCTTCAGGGTACATATGGTGCTCCATCTACTTATGGTGTTCAATTTAAGAGCAGGTTTTAAGATAAAAGTTTGCTAATTTATTAACTTTGCAAACCAACTTTTCTATTTATCTCTCTGTGCATCCTCACACTTTTCTTAATATAGATATTCTGTAATTAATTTGTTAATTTGGAGAAATACAATTATGCTGAAAATTAACGATCGAACATGGCCAATAGTTTACGTTCATTTTGATGGAGCGCGAACCCTTGAAGATGTACAAGAATATTTAGAAAACTTTGAGAATTGGCTGTCCCGTGAAAAAGAATTTAGCCTAATTATCAATCAAAATAACGCCGAAATAGCCGATAGTAATAGCTCAAAAGAAGTTAAGAAAATAGAAATGCAATGGATTCATGAAAATAAACCTCGCATTGCTAAATATTGCTCCAATATTGCGATGGTAGTAGATTCGGATGAAATGCTAAGTAAAATGCAACCAATGGCACCTAAAGTGGTCGAACACATGTTTGGTTGTTCTGGTCAAGCTTTTAGTAGCATGCAAGAAGCTGAAAGTTGGATTGAAGAACAGAAAAATCAAGCATAATAGTCTTTTGATTAGACGTTACTGAATCAAACAAAGTATGAATTACGCGATTCTACGATCTTAAGCTTGCGGGTATGTAGCGCTCGCAAAACCTTTGATTAACTATGTAATTAAACTGGAAAAGTAATATAAATATGACTGCTAGTAAATCTCCTAGTATATTCCCACTATTAGCACCCCAAAAAAACCAACTCATAGCTAGCACTTTACTGACTATTCTTGCCACAGGAATGGGGTTGGTTCCATTTATTGTGGTTTATCTAATTGCTACAGCTCTAATTAATCCACCAATTGACCAAGTATATATTTGGAAACTGGTTATTATCAGTTTCATAGTTGTTGTAGCCCGGTGGAGTCTTTTATGGATTACTGGTGTGATATCTCATATTGCTGCGTATAAAATTTTATATGACTTAAGGATTAAACTTGCAGAAAAACTTAGTACACTAGCTCTGGGATATTTGAATTCTCGTACTACTGGTAGTCTACAAAAAGTCATGAATGAAGATGTAGAATATCTCGAACTCACCATTGTTCATGGTATACCTGAAGGAATAGGTTTAATTACTACTTTTCTGGCTACCTCTATTTATTTATTTACCGTTGATTGGCGCATGGCTTTCGCGGCATTAGGAGCATTACCAATTACATTCTTGAGTCAATTTTTATTATTTAAAGACTTACAACCAATCACAGAAAAATTCTTCTCATTCAAGGATGTAATGAACTCCAATATTATTGAGTATGTACAAGGAATGCCAGTAATTAAGGCTTTTACTCAAACCACAGAATCCTTTACAAAGTTGAAAGATTCTGTCAATCAATACCAGGAGTTTCAAGTATTTTGGACAAAAATATCCTTATTTCCATTGGCTCTATTTACGATTAGTATTACCGCTAATATTATTTTTATTTTGCCATTAGGTATTTGGTTTATAAATAAAGGTACTCTCTCGATCCCTAATTTTATTCTTTTCCTACTATTAGGAATAGGTCTTTGTGCTCCTTTAATCAAACTCTTATATACAGTTAGAACTTTTGTACAAACTCAAGAAGGGATAAAAAGGATTTTTGAGATAATAAATGAACCAGCTATTCCAGAACCTCAACAATCAAGTATTCCTTCATATTTAAATATAGAATTCAAAGATGTTTGTTTTTCCTATAATCAAAAAGAAATATTACATGGTGTGAATTTTAAAATTCCCCAGGGTGGTATTACAGCATTAGTAGGACCATCTGGTTCTGGTAAAACCACCATCGCTCGTTTAATTGCTCGCTTCTGGGATGTTGATTCTGGAGAAATTTGTCTTGGTGGTATCAATATCAAAAACCTAAAAACAGTAGATTTAATGTCAAAAATTGCTGTTGTTTTTCAAGATGTAATTTTATTCAATGACACGATTTATGAAAACATCCACATGGGTAATCATAATGCAAATCAAGAAGCGGTAATCGCAGCAGCAAAAGCTGCTCGTTGTCATGAATTTATTGAGGCAATGCCTAATGGTTATCAAACAATTGTTGGAGAAAAAGGTGCAAAATTAAGTGGTGGACAGAAACAAAGAATATCTATTGCTCGGGCAATTTTGAAAGATGCTCCAATAGTTATATTAGACGAAGCAACTGCTTATATCGATCCGGAAAATGAAGCTCAGATTCAAGAAAGTATCAACACATTAGTAAAAAATAAAACATTACTGATTATTGCTCATCGACTCTCAACAATTATCTCAGCAGAGCAAATCATTGTAGTAAATGAAGGTCAAATTTCCGGTCAAGGTAAGCACGAAGATTTGCTTAATACTAACTACCTTTACCAAAAAATGTGGAAAGCCCATGAAACTGCACAAAATTGGACTTTCAAATCATAAAATACCGAAACTAACTATAGATAATTTTCAATTCATTTAATTTTACTTACAAAAAACCATTATGACTAACAATATATTTGATTTAGCTGCACAGAGAAAATCTTTATTTATTCGGGGAATAGTACTGCAAGTAATTTCTTCTATATTCGCAGCAGCTCCTTATTTTTTCGTTTATATCATCCTTAAAGAACTATTTGAAAAATCAATTGACATTGAACGAGCTTTATTATTAACAGGAGCTACTGCTCTATGTCTTGTATTGCAAGGAATTTTCCTGTATCTTGCCAACTCTCTGACTTTTGTCAATGGTACCCAAATGATTGGGGATTTACGTTTGCAATTAGGCGATGGTATCCGTAAATTACCTATGGGATTTTTCAATTCCAGGCAAGTTGGTGATTTAAATGTACTTATGACCGATGATATGTGCAAAATAGAAGATGTTCCTAGTGTAGTTTATCCCAAAATTGTTAGCGCACTAGCAACACCTATCTTTATTGCAGTGTTTCTTTTCTTGATTGATTGGCGTTTAGCTTTAGCAACTATTGCTGGTTTTCCTATTGCAATTGCAATTTACTTTAGCAGTCAGAAGTTACTTAATAAGTTAACCAAATTGCAAAAAAAATCTTTAGTAGAAGCCAACTCTCGAATGATTGAATATATTCAAGGGCTTCCTGTTCTTAAAGCATTCAATCAAACCGGAGCTAGGTTTGAAAAATTAGAGAATGCTTTGGATTCTTACAAGCAAGCTAATCTTAATTTAGTAAATCAACTAGCAACCCCTTCAATTGCTTTTTCTGGTTTCTTGGAATTAGGTTTTGTTGTCATCATTATAGTTGGAACTTACACCATATTTGGTGGAGAAATAACGACTTCTACCTTCTTACTATTTCTTGTAGTAGGTTTACGATTTTACGAACCCTTATCTGGACTGTTTGAACTTTCTGGTATGACAAGAATGATGGATGTGGCTTTAGAACGAGTAATAGATATATTGAAAGAGCCGCAATTACCTGAACCCACTGAATCACATCAATTAAGTTCATTTGATATTGAGTTTAAAAATGTTGATTTTAGCTACGAAGAATTTAATGTATTGCAATCAATCAATTTTCAGGTTCCACAAAATACCGTAACAGCTTTAGTTGGACCTTCTGGTTCCGGTAAGACTACAATTACAAATTTGATAGCTCGATTCTGGGAAGTCGATAAAGGCGAAATTTTGATTGGCGGTGTAAATATTAAAAATATCAAAATAGATGAACTTTTATCTAAAATTAGTATTGTATTTCAAGATGTTTACCTATTTAATGACACCATTTTGAATAATATTAAATTTGGTAAACCTGATTCGACTTTTGAAGAAGTCATTTCGGCAACTCAAGCTGCTCAATGCCATGAGTTTATTACTAATTTACCCGATGGTTATGAAACCGTGATTGGAGAAGGTGGAACAAGTCTTTCCGGAGGTGAAAAGCAGCGTGTATCTATCGCACGAGCAATTTTGAAAGATGCTCCAATCATCTTGTTAGATGAAGCAACAGCTTCAGTAGATCCAGAAAATGAAATTTTAATTCAAAAAGCTATTAATTCATTAGTCGAATCTAGGACATTAATAATTATTGCTCATCGTCTTTCCACTATAACTTCGGTTGACCAAATTATAGTTATAGATAATGGTAAAGTAATAGAAAAAGGAAAACATGAGGAATTAACAAGAAATACTGATGGATTATATAATAGACTATGGAATTCACAACAAAAAGCAAGACAATGGAAGCTTAATATAGAATGATAATTTTACGAAAATTATATTAATTATTATCTATTTTAAAAAATTGGTTACAAGCATTGATAATATTTCTATATGAAGTAAATTTTTATTTACAGATTGAAGTTTATATCTTTTAATATTTATATTATTTTAAATTAAGTAAATACAAAAAGTATTATTCATCAAAAAAATAATAACGGGAATTAAAGGATTTTTGTAAAGCAATATATTTCGCTCATAAACTTTCACACAATACTAAATATTGCTTTAAAAATGAACAGCAAAGCCTCTCCTTTTCAAGTATAGCTGTTTAATTATAAAAATCAAAAATCTTGACTCATAAATAGTAAATAGCTCTTGGGATTTCAAAGAAATAAAAGAGAATAAAGCCCATTATTGGATTGCTTTTAGGAATACTATCACAAGCCTATAATTTCATAGACTAAAACTTATACTCATGATTGAATTATAGATGGCTATATTGGTTATGCAATACTGTACTAATTACATAAAAATGGAGGAGATGAATAGATTTTTACTAAAAGTTAAGTTAAAAGATTTTTTCACCTAAACCAACAATAAAAAAAGGTTAAAAAATATATAGTTTTATCTAAATAAATAAAAAATATATTTATTCTAATTCATTTAGAAGTAATCTAATTATAAGAGATTAGTTTCTGTAATTAGTTTCTGTAAAATGTGAAGTACAACAAAACTAATCAATTAATAATCTAAAAAGTTTCGTATAACTATTTAATAATCAAATACAAATCAACAATTACTTATACTTATGAAAAAACTTCAAGGACCAAAAGCTCCTGGTTGGATTCAAAATATTCAACTAATGACTGACTTTTTGGGATACTTAGAAAACCTAGGAAAACGTTATGGTGATATTTACTTGATGCAGTTTTTGGGTAATCCCACAGTTTTGGTTAGCCATCCAGAGGCTATAAAGAAGATTTTTAGCAACACAACAGAGATTAAGTCTCCTGGTGAGTTAAACCAAGTTTCGATTCCGTTGACAGGAAAGAAAGGAATCCTTGCACTTGATGGGTTACACCACAAACATATGCGTAAGCTATTGATGCCTGCTTTTCATGGTGCTCATATAAAAGATTATGGACAATCTATTTGCAATCTTGCAATCAAAGTCATGAACCGGCAGGAAATTGGCAAACCCTTTTCAGCTTGCGCTAGCATAGAAGACATTACCCTACAGATAATTTTAAAAGTTATATTGGGTTTGGAAGAAGGAGAACGTTATCAAAACTTCAGGCAATTGATTCCATCTGTACTGAATTTGTCTTTGTCTCCTTTAATGGCCTTGTTTTTTTCTCTTCCTATCTTACAGAAAGACCTCGGTTCTTGGAGTCCTTGGGGTCAATTCCTTAATCTTAGACGGCAACTTGATGAACTACTCTATACTGAAGTGATTCTCTGTCGAAAGCAAGCTAATCCTTCTCGAACTGACGTTGTCTCTCTATTAGTTTCCGCTTCTGACGAAGCAGGTGAACCTCTGAGCAATCAAGATGTACGGGATATGCTGCTTTCCCTTCTTTACGCAGGGCAAGATGCTTCTGCAACAGCAATTGCTTGGGCTGTATATTGGGTTCATAAATATCCGGCAGTTTATAAAAAATTACTCGCAGAAATAAATAGTCTGGGTGAATCTGCAGATCCAGTCTCCATTAGCCGACTACCATATCTTGGTGCTGTTTGTAATGAAGCTTTGCGACTTTACCCAACTCAAGCATTAACCTTTGGACGAAAAGCAGAATCACCTGTTGAATTGATGGGTTATGAATTTAGTCCTGGTACAGTATTTATGGCTAATATTTATCAAACTCATCAGCGTGAGGATTTGTATCCACAAGCAAGTCAATTTAAACCAGAGAGGTTTCTAGAAAGACAATTTTCTCCCTATGAATTTCTACCTTTTGGTGGTGGCGATCGCGGCTGTCTGGGAGTTGCTCTAGTTTTATTTGAAATGAAACTAATATTAGCAACCATTATTTCAAACTATGAACTAGCCTTGGTTGATAAAAAACCAGAGAAACCAAAGTGTAAAGGTATTCTTTTCCCTCCTGCTAATGGTTTAAAGATGGCAATCGTCGCTCGACGTCAAAATCAAGTCCAGCAAGTTACTGCTAATTCTATTTAGCTCATTGGAATTTGTTTTAGGTGAATTTGACCTGAATAACCCAAGTTAGAAATAAGTTCAAACCCTTGTGATATGCTTAATTAATTTGCTACTTCTAATTTCTAAGTCAGGCATTGGGCATGGGAAAATAAGTTGATGACTTAGATTATTGGTTGACAATTATTTTGTCAAAGGGCTAACCAATACATTGTATAACCCATATATAGCAAAGCTTTTACCTAAAAACAGAAAATTTATTAGTCGTACTCATTGCAAGGGGATTAAAAACGTTTGAATTTGGCTAGCATAAGATTGCGTTTGTTTGTATTTTTGGCTTCCCCCTTGTGAGACGATTGTAAAATTCTTACGTTATTTGAAGCCAGTTAAAGCTACTTAATCCAAACTCACATTAATTATTAACTACAAATATGAAATTACCTGAAGGACCAAAAACCTCTGCTTTCTTCCAAAATCTTCAATTTGCAGCTGACCCTTTAGGGTTTATGGATAATATCGCTAAAGAATATGGAGATATTGTCACTCTAGATCTTGGTCATTTACCTACAGTATTAGTTAGTAATCCGGAAGGAATCAAGCAGATTTTTACTAAAGCAAAAGAGATTACATCTCCAGGAGAATTACAAAAAATGGTAGCTCCTTTAATTGGTAACAATGGATTACTTTTGCTAGATGGATCGCGTCATAAACATTTGCGTAAAATGGTTATGCCAGCATTTCATACTCATAGAATTAAAGGCTATGGACAGAAGATCTGCAAAATTACTCAAAGAGTAATGGATGAACAAGTAATTGGAAAATCTTTCGCAAGTTTCCCTACAATACAAAATATCACTTTACAGGTATTAATGGAGGTTTGGTTTGGCTTAGATCGAGGAGAAGATAATTGCGAGCTTCAGCAAGCAATAACCAATTTGTTAAATTCTGCTAGAACTCCCCTGTGGGAAATTTGTGCATCTATCCCCTCTTTACAACGAGATTTGGGTAATTGGAGTCCGTGGGGAAGTTTTCTTAATCAAAAGCGAAAGTTAGACCAACTCCTCTATGATGAAATTCACCAACGTCGTAAACAAACAGAACTTTGTCCTGATAACCTTTTGAGCGAACTTATTTTAGCTTGTGATGAAACTGGTGAACCTCTGACAGATGAAACTATACGAGACCTATTCGTTACATTATTACTTGGGGGTAGAGATGCAGCAGCAACTGCTATTACTTGGGCATTATACTGGATTCATAATTTATCCACAGTCCGCGAACAGTTACTAGTGGAAATCGATAGTCTTGGTCAATCACCAGACCCCATGGATATTTCTGGATTACCTTACCTGAATGCTGTCTGTAATGAATCACTGCGTCTTTATCCAACTCAGGTAGTCACATTACCACGGAGAGTAGAATCAACAATGGAACTCATGGGTTACCAATTAAATCCGGGTACCGTATTAAGAGCTTGTATTTATCTAACTCATCAACGTGAAGATTTATACTCAGAGCCTAAGAAGTTTAAACCAGAACGTTTTTTAGAAAAGCAATTCTCTTCCTATGAATTTCTGCCTTTTGGTGGTGGAGCTCGTCGTTGTATTGGAGAAGTTTTAGCTATGTTTGAGATGAAGTTGGTATTAGCAACCATACTTTTCCATTATCAACTGGCTATAGATAATGCAAAAGCAGTTAAACCTCAACGTAAGGGAGCTAATTTCCCTCCTGCAAATTTAAAGATGATTATGCTTGGTCAACGTCAGAACCTAAGTCAATCTCCACAATTTGTTACAAGCTCAGTTTAATCATGGAGTGAAGTACTTTCTTCCACTTATCAAACTGTTTAGCATCCTCAAGCGGTGGTTGCTGAATCATAGGATTGTTTAACTCTCCGTCCGAAGTAATTATTGATAGTTTCACACGCTATTTCATCCCGCATTTATGTAACGCCAACATATACTCTAAATTTACTAAAATAATCGCTTATGACAGCTATCTCAGCTTTTAATTCGTGGATTAATTTTCCCAAGAGTAACCCTAAAGCAAAACTACGACTATTTTGTTTCCATTATGCTGGGGGTGGAGCATCAAGTTTTCGTTCTTGGATAGATAAATTACCGTCTGAAGTTGAAGTTTGTCTTATAGAACTTCCTGGACGTGGAATGCGAATGATGGAGCCTCCATTTACTCAGCTACAACTCCTAATTGATGCACTGGAAAAAGCTTTGTTACCAAGCTTTGATAGACCTTTTATTTTTTTTGGTCATAGTATGGGTGCTCTGGTAAGTTTTGAACTAACCCAAACAATTTTTACGAATCATAAATTACTACCATTGCATTTATACGTATCAGGTCAACGTGCACCCCATATTCCAGACCCCGATCCACCAATTCATCATCTTCCAGAGGCATTATTTTTAAAAGAATTACGGCGCTACAATGGTACCCCCGAAGAAGTGCTGAATAATTCCGAACTTATGCAACTACTCCTTCCTACTTTGCGGGCTGATTTTGCAGTTTTAGAAAATTATGTCTACACTCCCTCACCTCCACTTAATTGTCCCATTACAGCCTTTGGAGGCTTAGAAGATTGGAAAGCTAATTATGAACAACTTCGTTCTTGGGAAACACAAACAAATAGTACCTTCTCAATTCAATTATTTCCCGGCGATCATTTTTTTATATATTCATCTGAGTCAAAATTGCTACAATATCTTGGTCGAGAATTAAATCAAATAGCTAGGAAAATTGATTAAAATCTAGCCTTCATATTTATTAACAGACATACTTAATAAATCATGCAACAACTTATTCATACCCCAAAGCTCCGGTTGTATCACGATAAAAGTATCCATTCTATACCACAACTTCAGAATTTTTCAGAACAAGAAATCTTGGGAATGAAAGCAGTAGCCCAAGTTTTACCTTTTCGCACAAATAACTATGTAGTGGAAGAACTAATTGATTGGGATAATATTCCTAACGATCCTATTTTCCGATTAACCTTCCCACATAAGGATATGCTATCTCGCGAACACTTTAATCAGATGCTTGCACTACTCGAGCAAAATGCACCAGAAAAAGTGATCAAAGAGACTGCTAACAAAATTCGCCGCGATCTCAATCCTCATCCAGGGGGACAACTCCAATATAATGTTCCTTTTTTAAATTCCAAGTCTGTACCTGGAGTCCAACATAAGTATCAGGAAACTGTTCTTGTTTTCCCTACTGCTGCTCAAACTTGTCATGCATATTGTACATTCTGTTTTCGGTGGCCACAGTTTGTTGGTACGGATGATTTGAAATTTGCAACTCGTGAATCAGATCTTTTTCAAGACTATATAAAGCAACATAAGGAAATAACTGATGTTCTTATAACTGGTGGTGACCCCATGACCATGAAAGCTTGGCAATTAGCTTTATATATAGAGCCACTATTACAGCCAGAATTTGAACATATTCAGAATATTCGTATTGGTACTAAATCTTTATCATATTGGCCATATCGTTATGTTACAGACCCAGATGCAGATGAACTTTTATGTCTATTTGAAAAAGTAGTACGGACGGGCAAACATTTATCTATCATGGGTCATTACAGTCACTGGAAAGAACTTACAACTCCCATTGCACAAAAAGCTATTCGACGTATTTGCTCTACAGGAGCACAAATTCGCACTCAGAGTCCATTGATACGGCATATTAATGATAAATCTGAAGTATGGATAAAAATGTGGCAGATACAAGTACGTTTGGGTTGTATTCCTTACTATATGTTTGTAGAACGACAAACTGGAGCAAAAAATTATTTTGAGATTCCATTGCTTCGTGCATGGGAAATATTTCAAGAAGCAATTCAAAAAGTATCCGGACTCTGTCGAACTGTTCGAGGACCTGTAATGTCAGCTTTACCAGGAAAAGTGATTATTAATGGTATAAGTAAGATTAATCAAGAAAAAGTATTTGCACTTTCTTTTTTGCAGGCTCGTGATTCTGATTGGTGCAATCGACCTTTTTTTGCGAAGTATGATGCTGAAGCAACTTGGTTAACATCACTAAAACCAGCTTTGGGAGATGAAAAATTTTTTTATGAGAGCCAACTTGAGGAAATTCTTGTAAATAAATTATTTTCAACTCAGTAATATATTGAACAAACAAAAATATTGGATGATAGAACAGTTTTGAAACTTTGAGTATAAAACTATGACAGTTTGTATTAATGGTCAATTTTTTAGTCCAGATGAAGCGAAAATCTCTATATTCGATCACGGTTTATTGTATGGGGATGGAGTATTTGACACAATTGCTGCTGTTGACGGGGAAATTTGGTGGCTTGATGAACACTTAGAACGTCTTTTGCAAGGTTGTAATTCTATATTACTAAAACATCCATGGTCAAAAAGCGAACTAAGCAAACTTGCGAAAGAGACGTTTTTGCAAACAAACCAACCTAATGGGAGAATTCGCATTACCATTACACGAGGAGTTGGTGATATACCCAGCTATAGTATAAATAGCTGTCAACCCAATCTAATTATCTTTTCAACTCCACTGGATTTTCCTCAAGAAAGTACTTACTTAAAGGGACTTTCTATAAAATCTATTAATTATTCTCGTGTCTTTCCTAATGTTAAAAATTTAAGTTTTTTACCATCTGTTCTTGGAAATATAGAAGCAAAAAAAACTGGTTACGATGATTCAGTATTTGTAAATGAATCTAAGAATGTAACGGAAGGAACAACTTGGAATATTTTTGTTTTAACTGATAATAAATTGATAACACCAAAAGATTCTCTTCTTGTCGGGGTAACACGTAATAAAGTAATTGAACTTTCAGAATCTTTAGGTATTAGTGTTGAAAAGAGTTTAATTCCACTTGAAATGCTTTACTCATCTCAAGAAATTTTTATTACTGGTACAACTAAGCGTATTCTTGGTATTACCAAAGTAGATGATTTTACCGTTGGTAATGGTGGTATTGGAAATTTAACAAGCAAACTTCTGAAAGAATATCGTAGGATTTTTTATTGATATACAAATACATAATGTTAATTAAATAATAGCTCAGGTTACCTTTAATGGTATTTATAACTCCCTATGAAAACTTGGTTTAGATATGTTCAAGTTTAAAGGAGCGGTGTTCCATTTTTGTTTTTAACGAAACTATGAGTAAAATACAAAATTTCAGTCTTACATCAGACGTAGACATAAAAATAGACAAGTTAGAAGGGGGCAAACGGCGTATTTTTGCCAAAATTGAAATTCCCTACGCATTAGAGCAAGTCTGGCAAGTGATTACAGACTATGAAGCTTTTGCTGAGTTTATTCCCGGTATGACTGCCAGCAGTCGTTTAGAAGCTCCCACAGGAGGCATTCGCCTAGAACAAGTTCGTACAAAGAGCTTCATGGGTATGAAGTCATCTGCTCGAAATGTTTTTGACATAGAAGAAAAATTCCCCCATGAAGTTCATTATCAGCTGATTGAGGGAGATGTAAAGGAATTCTCTGGCTGCTGGCGCTTAGAAGTAAGCAACCAATCAGAGTCACAATCTAAAGTTGAACTAATCTATGACTTGTGTGTTTTACCCAAATCGATGATTCCAGCACCAATATTTGAACATTTTCTTCGTAATGATATTCCAGCAAGCTTGTTAGCAGTTCGTCAGCAAGTGGAAAAACTATTCAGTTAAATACAGCTTTCGGAGCGAGGATTTCATCAATTATTTAATCCTTGTTCCGAAAAAATGAGAACCTTTATTTTGATGAGATTTAATTCGATTTCAAATAAGACAATCTGCTTGTAGCAGCGCTTCGCGTTCGGCGCAGCCGTGAGGTTGATCGCAATCTTGGCTTGGTGGATAAGCTTACTCAAAAGTTTCGATAGATATTGATTTACTGAGAGCAAAACGAGGATTATTAAGCTTGCTACATACACTTCTTGCTGATTTTCGCATTATTTTTGAACGCGACCCAGCTGCTCGTAACTGGTTAGAAGTCTTGTTTTGCTACCCTGGCTTACAAGCCTTGTTATTTTATCGGCTGGCTCATTGGCTCTATAAAGTTGACATTTCTTTTATTCCACGGCTGATTTCTCACATTTCGAGGTTTCTTACTGGAATTGAAATTCACCCTGGTGCAACTATTGGACGCAGTGTATTTATTGACCATGGAATGGGAGTGGTAATTGGTGAAACAGCTATTATTGGTGATTACACCTTAATTTACCAAGGCGCAACTTTAGGTGGTACGGGTAAAGAAAGTGGTAAACGCCATCCAACTGTGGGCGAAAATGTAGTTGTCGGTGCTGGAGCCAAGATATTAGGTAATATTCTGATTGGAAACAATGCCCGTATTGCTTCTGGTTCCGTTGTTCTCAAAGATGTACCAGCAGATTTTACAGTTGTTGGTATACCCGGTAGGATAATTTATCGTTCTGGTGTTCGAGTCGCTCCTCTAGAACATAACGAATTACCAGATTCACAGGCTGAGTTAATTAGAGCTTTAGTTGACCGCGTAGAATCATTAGAAAAACAAATAAAAAGTTTTCAACAGGTTCAGTGTTAGATTTACCACATTTGTATTGTCCCTCTTTTACTTTTTTGGTCATCAATGTTTATACCCTCCTCAGACAGGTTAACTGTCTTTTTTTGCGTTTATTTCTTCAGAACTATGAATTAGGCTTAATTCGTGAATATTTCATAATAAAAAATAATAAAAAACCATGTCTTAAATATAAAAACTTATCTTTCAAATAAACTGATTTTTCTCTCTTACTTTTTCAGCAAACCCTATATAATTGAATGGCACTAAGATAAGCTGAAAGTAAGTAGGTGCAAAGACTTCGACAAAATTAGAGAAATAGAGTGAAGTAAAGAGATAGTGAAAAGCTAATTCGCGTAACTGTTTCGCGAATTAAAGGTAGTATTTGAGGCATTTATGTCTTTATTGTTTTTTTTTGAACCACCAGCGGCAGAAATTATGCAGATTTTAAATCAACATGATACTGTCGTCTTGTTTTTTGCATTAAAGGATAAGCTTTAGGGCGACGTTTTCTTACTCTTGGCTCACAACGACCAGGACGTTGTGGAATTTCTTTATGTATTAATATTTTTAATAATGTTTGATAAATTATGTCACGAGCTTGTTCAGAAGTATTTAATAACTTGGGAATAAAATTATTAAAGTGGTGACGAGTTCCCTGTAACGATAATTTCAAAGGTGAAACTTGAAATGAAGAGTTAGCTGAAGAGAATATCAAGGTTCTTAGAAGGTTATAAGCTATTAAAAATGCCCAGATTTCTTTACGTGCTAATGATGGTGTTTTACCTCGAAGAACATCCATCCCCAAAGTTGTTTTTAGATGTTTTAAGTTTACCTCAACGCTCCATCTTTCGTCATAAAGCCTAACTACATCTACCGTAGAATATTCATTCTCATCTAGTAATGTTGTAATTAAACTTACTTGTTTTGTACGAAAACCGGGAATAAAAATATAATAATAAATTTCTCTTACAATTAAAGTTGGAGGTAACTCATTAAATTCGTTCTGTGTTAAACCTTTTGGACACTTTTTTGGTTTATACCATTTAACTAATTTATCACAATTACCAACTATTTTTCCTCCTCGCATCTGTGTTTTACGACTTTGATGTTTGCGAAATAAACCATCACAGCCAAGGTTTTTGATTTTAATCAAATCAGCATATGCACAAAAAGCTCTGTCTCCCAAAAGAACATCTCCGGGCTTTAAAAATTGATATAACTTTCTTGCTAACTGTATATCATGTGTATTAAAAACATCTATTACTAAGCCAATCGCAGCACCTGTTGCAATACTAAAAATTACTCCTATTTTTGCAATCGGAAAACCACAACCATTTTTTTGGCTCTTATGTTGAGGGTAACTTAATTGGTTTTCTTTTGTATCAGGCATTGAGACGTTGGAACCGTCTATAACTTTGATATTTCTACCGCACCATAAATATTCTTCACTTACTCTTTCTTCTAAACCAATTGCTACTTTATAAAATAATTTTTCTAGTAATTTTTCAGGTAATCTCTGACGAGCTTGACAATAGGCACTTGAATCTGGTTCCGTTGCCCCTAAAGACTCTTGGATTTTACGTTACCAAGTTAAAGGTAAATACGGTATTTATTGGTACTATAAGTTGCAATGCCTATCTGCTGTTTTTCCCTCTCAACGTGACTCTTCAAAGCTTTCTAAATATAAGCACTTGGGAAAACCTGGTAGTACTGCATACAATGATGCTGTTCTAGCTTTGGCACGACGTGCAAAAATTGATGCTCTTGAGCGCATGATTAATTCAGTTAAACAAGGCTGGGTTGATTTGTATGAGGAGAAGGAAAGAACCGAGAATAATAAAAACAAACATTCGCGTAAATAATTCGCGAATTGTAAATCTTTTCTTTACTCACTCATCCTAAAACTCTTAAACTCTTATATATTAATTGTTTCGGCTTATCTTAGTGCCATTCCTATATAATTATTGATTCTTTCGGAAATAATTCAAGCAATAGAGGAAATAACAACAATTTTTGATAAACAGAGGGAAGCGAAGTTGCTAATTGATTTGGGTACCCGAAATCTACTCATTGCATTAAAATAAGCAATTATTAACTTAGCTTCGTAAAAAGAAAGATAAATATTAGTTTATTAAATAAACTCCCAAAAATGTAATAAAAATTTACTTTAGTAAAAATTGTTAATAATCACACTAAAGTCATAAGTATTATCACTTAATAATTGTGATTTACAGAATTATGTGCAATTAAAGTCATGTTAATTTAGAATGTTTTGCTTGAGTGCGAAAAACGCTTATTCCAACAATAATGAAACAAGAGATAGACAACGATTCCAGTAAGAAAATGTGAATAGCGAAAAACAATTCTCCACTTCAAGGGTAAAGCTCTAATCATTACTGCAAAAGGTTTTGACCATATTAACCTAAACGGATAATGTGGCAAGATATCCCTTACTGTTGGGTAAAATGCTCGGATTGTTGCTTTATAAACCGCCATATTAATCTGTTCGCTTCTGTTTGCACAACAAAGACAAAAACAAGTGCTTAAATTTTATTCAGCAAGCCTTTATTAACAAAAAATTAAATATTCTCAATTTGAAAACCACGAGGACTTATCAAAACAAAAATATTATTTTCTTTTGATAAATCTCCCATACAAACAATCTTGTATCTTTCTTGATAAGCTTTGATTGCTAAAATATAATTGTGGTCTTTAAGTTCAGTTTTGATTTTGCGTAATTTATCAAATACTGAACAAACAATTGTAATTTCACCGCTTAATTTATATTCGTGAGGGGTTGCAATTTGTGTGACAAAACCTTGTAGTTTTAAATTCGGATAATTATTAATAAAATCGCTTAAAATTTCAAGTTGAGAAAGATTTTCCGAAGCTGCTAGCGTTTCAATAGCTTCACGAATTCTTGGAATATAATCTCTTACATTTTTTGTATTTGGAAGCAAAATTTCAAATAAGCCGCACCTAGGGTGAACACCTTCTTCTATTACTTGCTTGTGCCAAATTGTAGCATTATCAAGAAATTGTCCTTCTTCATGCCAACCGTGAGATTGCAAATAATTCCTCAGTTGTAGTGGTTCTATATTTTTGATGATTGGGGCATCTTCTACTGTAACTTTCATGGCTAACGTATTAATTCATCATTAAAAATGTGGCAAGATAACATTGATAAAACCACTATCACCGCGAGCTAGACTGTCATGCTCGTAACAGATAAAAATCTACTTATACAAATACGGCAATTTGCCGTATATAATATAAAGGTTAGTCATTTACATATAATCTATGAGCAACACTAACGTTCCGAAATCAATGGCTCGTTTAGAAGCTCGCGTGAATCCAGAAATCAAAGCTTTATGGCAGAAAGCCGCTGATTTACAAGGAGTAACCTTAACGGATTTCGTCATAGCCAGCGTTCAAGCAGCTGCGTGTAAAGTTATCGAACAGCAACAAACTTTAAAATTAAGTACAGAGGATGCAGAAGCTTTTGTTGAAGCAATTTTAAATCCACCCAAGCCCTCAGATGCCTTGCGAGAAGCAACTTCACGTTACAAGCAAGTAATGGAAAACAATGGCATTAACGATTGAATTGCTTGATAAAAAGAAGCATAACCGTTCGGCGTTTATTAGCGGAAATGACAGTTTAGACAATTATATTCGTAAAGGCGCATCCCAGGAGCTTAAGAAAAAAGTTTCTACAGTTTTTGTATTAATTGATTCCCCGAATATTGATATTATTGCTTACTACACGCTTTCTTCCTATGCAGTGGATGTTTCTAATTTAAATGAGGACTTTGCAAAAACTGTACCGCGTTATCCTTTACTTCCCGCTACTTTGCTAGGTCGTCTTGCTGTATCGCAGAGTCATCAAGGTAAAGGTATAGGTGAGTTGGTTTTAATTGATGCTCTTAAAAGGGTTTTAGATGCTACCTCGCAGGTTGCATCGATAGCTGTTGTAGTAGAAGCAATAGATGAGAATGCAGTCAGATTTTACCAAAAATATGGTTTTGAGCAGTTTAAACAGTACCCCGCTAAACTCTATTTACCCACCAAATCAATAGCTGAAAACTTCAGAGATTAACACTTTTAATTTCGCACTTATTTCAGGTAAATATCAAATTGTTTTGAATTTATAAAAGCATCCAGAAGAGTGACTGCCTTTATTTTCAGTCCGAGTAATTACCTTAATATATATACGTTTCAGCCTCTAAAATCTGTTTTACACCATCTTTACACCATTTGATATTTTACTGTTTCAGAAATACGTATGAAAGTTATGCTCCTATACTGGCAAGCTTTTTGTACTATTACTTAGGCATTTTTATTCCTTAAAATCACACTACAAGATTAATTGTAAGTAAATATAGTCACTAGTATTTTTTATGTACTGTCAGTATTAAATTAAATTAAATTAATTTTATTTTATTGCGAATTCTATAATTGTTATATTCTGTAAGAAAAACTACGTGCTAATCCCACATCTTAACTAAAGCAAGAAATTTCAGTAGTAAACTATGCGAGTTTACTAAATAATCAGTAGAACAAAGTACAATTGAACTAAAATTTAGTAAACCTGATTTAATTTTGAATGAGCCTCGAAAACTCGTAATTACTGATTTAGCAAAGGGTTTACCCGCTATTACACCTTCCTTTGGTGCTGCCTTGGCAGAAGCTTGCGCGGTATGCTTGGAGGAACAGAAACATTCCCAGGGTGTGGAAATTACAGTTAATGGAGATTTTGATGCCAAATTTGAGCTATCCTGGCAACCAGTTACCGAACAAATGTTGCGTTGCTGGAATGATGAAGAGTTTACAACAGAACAAGCAGCTTACGGCATTGCATTTTTGATTGTTAGAGAACTTACTGATTTAACAGTAATTGAACGCTCTCGGAAGGGTACGGGATTTGATTACTGGTTAGGCACTACGACGGATGTGGATGAAGGGCAACCATTTAAAAATAAAGTTAGGCTTGAAGTATCCGGTATACGAAAGGGTGATTCAAGCCGTGTCAAAGCTAGAATAAAACAAAAAAAGGAACAAACCGAAGTCTCAGATGGTGAGTTCCCCGCATATATTATCATTGTCGAATTTAGTACACCTCTATCATATGTAGAATGCAAATGAGTCAAATTCAAGAAAAACATACCACAGCAATGGATTTGGCGGAAGCAGCTTTTACTGCTAAACTTCAAGGTAACTTAGAACAAGCCTCGCAACTGATTCGAGAAGCATTTGAAAACGAGCAAGCAGCCGCAGAATTAATTGCTCATCAATTAGATGCAGAACCGAGCCGTTCAATTTTACATCGCAGCGCGGCAACTCTGGCGGTAGATTGTGGAGAATTCAAAGCAGCAGAACGTTTAATAGCAACAGCTCTATCAGGAAATCCTCCTGAAGAAATTGCTGAAGAATTAAAAGATTTATTTATTCAAATTAATTTACGTCCATATTTAGAACGTAATGGAATAAATATTGATAATGAAAAAATTAATGCTTTAATTTTGAAGAGTAAATAATTTATAAAAACAAACATTTATGATGGCGGATGCCAATTGCTCTCAATCCATAACGCTCTTGCCTCAGTCAAATAATCATTATTTAATCGCAAGGCAATTACGGTTGCTCTGCCTGTAGGAGTTGTACCAGCAACATGGGTTCCACCATTCACCCAATTAAAATGTTCTTGCCATGATTGTTTTCTTGGATTAAACAATGCAGCTAACTGGCTCGTTTGCGGGTCAATTGCGTGGGTTTTTGCGCCTTTAAATTCGTTACATCTATAACAAGAAGCTGCCAAATTCTCGGATTCATCTCCACCACCAGCAGCTTTAGGCAAAATATGTTCCATAACTAACGGCATTCCAATTAATCGAGAGTTAGTTTGGCAATACTCACACCTATAATTAGCCCGAGTTATGACTTCAGAACGATTTTTTTCGGAAATAGCCATGAGCTAGAGGGGCATTTCGTTTAAACTTGGTACTTTGTGTCCTCGCCAGCGGAGAACTGACCAAGCATAAGCTTTTTGTAACATTAAACGGTCTGCTTTTATTCTTAACTCATTAAGTTCTTGACGTTCGCTCTTGTTTAGCTCTTCGTTACCGCTATTTTTCTCCAATAATTCTGTGTGGCGTTTTTGCTGTTCGGATGTAATTTGACTCTTGGCGATCGCCAATAATTCCTCATCATTCCAAATTTGCATTTGCAGAAGTTCTTCCTGAATTTCTAATGGTGCATTGTCGGGTGTGGGGGGTAAGTTGCTGACGATGCTTTGAGCTACTAAAGTTTCCAAAGGCTGCTGAGTTGCTTGAGCAATACGAGCCAATTGCTGAAAAATAGCTTGTGGGAGTTCAACCGTGACTTTTTGCGTTGCCATTGGTTGTTAAATATCGCTTGTTTTTATACTTTTATATTAACACTGGCAAATTATCCGGCATTGTGGAGATACGTAACTCTTGGATTCTGAAAATTTTTACTTTAACAACCCAGCAATATTTTAATTAAATTTATATTACTGAGCGCAGAAATCAATCTAGATTCTCAAACAGCCAAGAAAAATGCTATATCGCTTTTAGGCATTTGGTTAAGCTAAAGAGTTGTATCAAAAATAATCTGAATCTAATTTTTTTGCGAGAATTAATATCAGTACCATTTTAAATTTCAAATGACTGATAGTTATTCGCTGAAATTTGAAGATTCACAAGCTGCCTATGCTCTCAAAAACCGCCACTTTACTTCCTTAGAAAGCTATGAAGCTAGACTATCCCTATTCAATTTATCAATATTGGCTGACTACGACCAATTAGTATGTTTGCCGGAACTTTACAATATTGACAAACACTGGTACCAAATTGAAACTGCCAAGAAAGTTATCAAACAATTTGGTGGTAGAGCGATGTTGTCCGATGAAGTTGGATTGGGAAAAACTATTGAAGCTGGAATGATTTGTAAAGAATACCTTAGTAGGAATCAAATCAAATCCCTTTTAATTCTTACTCCTGCTACCGAGCGTTTCTCAATGGCAACAAGAACTGCTTCAAAAGTTTAACATTACTACTGTTACTACTGATTCGAGACAACTGCCACCATCTGAGTTTTGGACAAGTCACAATCATATTGTTGCTTCTATCAATACTGCCAAACACTCCACTCACTTTGATTATGTCAAATCTACAATTTGCTAATGCAATTGTTAATTATGACCTACCTTGGAATCCAATGAAAATTGAACAACGTATCGGTCGTCTTCATCGCATAGGTCAAACCCAAGATGTTTTTATAGTTAATTTTTGTATAGCTAATAGTATTGAAGAATATATCCTCACAGTTCTTCATGACAAAATCAATATGTTTGAATTGGTAGTAGGAGAAATCGAAACCATATTGGGTAATATGGGGGATGAATTTGATTTTGAAGACATGGTAATTGACCTGTGGTTGGCGAATTCCCACAAAGATGAATTAGATAATGCTTTTGATTCTTTTGGAGGACAGTTGTTAGATGCCAAACATAGTTATCAAAAAGTAATTGTATTTGATGAAAACTTATTTGGAGATGATTTAGAAGCATGAAAAATCAACTTCTTGATGCTATCAAACAAGTAATTAGTTTAAAATCTGGGGTTGCAGAATATACGAATGATGATACTTTAGAAGCATTGATGCCAGTAGATATTGCTAGCTCTTTAAATATACCTGATTCTATTAGTTTTAGCACCAGAGCAGATGTAAACGACAGCTTTTTTGTTACCTATAATTCAGAAATATTTGATAAGTTTTCTGGGTTACTTGATTTTCAAGGTTATGCTGCCGCATTAGCTATTAAGTATGATGGCTATCTTAAAACTACAGGCTTTGAGAAGAAAATTAGCGATTCTTTATGTCCACAGAATGGTTTAATTCGCGTCGGTAAATCTTTTGAAGCGCGAACTCCCTACATATTATTTAATATATCCTATACCGCGAGTGCAGACGAAAAGCGGTTGGGAATGATATCGTTTTTTGTTAATGGTCTTACGGGTATTCCTGGCGTAGAAATTGGTGATGCACTGTTATGGAAATCCGACCAAATATGTTTGAAAGATGCATCAAATCTGGAGCATATTAACTTTGAACCATTATTAAATACTGCTAATTCCCATGCATCGAAATTAATTGATACAGAAATTACACCTTGGCGTAAAAGCTTATCGCGTAAATTAGGTAGAGACGAAGAAAGAATTAAAACCTATTACAACACAATTATTTCTGAGATTAGAGCCAAAATTAATAAAAAGAGTTTAGAAGGAGAAGCAAAAGAGAAAGAATTAGCTCGGATTCAAGCAACTCAACTGGAATTGAAGCGAAAATTAACCGATTTAAACGAGCGATATTCGTTGAGCGTCACAGCACAATTACATAGTACTTTTGTAATTTTATTGCAAACAGTTCATATCGAATGCGAACTGATTAGAAAAAAGGCAAAACGAGGAGTAATTGCGGTTTGGAATCCTTACTTGAAAATTATTGAACCGTTGCGATGTGAAGACTCAGGGGTGCCAGTGACAAAATTTTACCTTAGCGATAAGGAAGCTAAAATTATTGCTCCGGAAGTTTATAGTAAGTAAAGCTTGTATTAAATCTGATTAGGGTTATCTGAAATTTTTGATTAATATGACCTAGTAAAGGTTTGAACAAGTTGAAGAAATGTTCGGCTTCTACTTGAGATAGCTGCATCTTTATTTACTTAGTATTTTCACACAATAAATAGCTTGAAGCAAAGACTAAAAACTATAATTAAATATCTCATATAAAGTACTTTTTTTAAGCAGCTTATTGAAACGGTTAAATTTTAAATACTGGCTAATGTTTGCATCAGTAGTTTACCTTCGTTAAACATTTGATTATTAGATAAAAGTTGATACCATTCACGTAATTGTTGCTGAACTACAGTGCAGTGTGGATGATTATCATCTAAAGCAATGAGTTCCATAATTGCCGCTCTTTGAGTTGGTCCGCGTCCCAGAAGTCTGAGCCAGAGAGTTGAAGCATTTTTTGGAAGTTCGCTAGTTACAACAATGGTTGTACAAAAAGCTGGTGCGAAATGGTAAATACCAGAAATATTCATGTCCCGACGAGCTGCAAATCCTTGGAGGTGTTGAGACGCAATTGAAGGCACAATAATAAGTAAAGTTTTGTCAATTTCTTCCCTTACATCGCTGCACGCTTCTGAAGTCTCGACACTCGTCTCATTTGCATTCATAATGCTTTCACTGGCTTCACTTTTCCAGGTTAAACAATGGCGCAAACAATTCTGTAGCTCCCATACATTTGGTGCCCAACGTAGAATTTCAATAATACACGGAACTGACAAAAACTCTCCTAATAACCCTAAAGATGTTCGAGATTTTTGGGAGTTTGGTTCAAACAGAATATCGACCAATTCCGCTTCTCCAATCACCTCTGGGCTAATCATCACCCGATTATCACCGTGAGTAATTTCCTTCAAACACTCAGTTCCCCAGTTAAATCGAGATGGAAGTTTAAAAATTCTCAAATTCGCATCTCGGGGGATTGGTTCGTTTAGGTAAACAGTTCCAAAACCATTGAGTAGAGCCAAGAGATATTGTTGAGCAAAAATAGAAAAAGCTGGACGAGACATACTGGCAGTTTTACGACTACCTATATAATTATTGATTCTTTAAGTAAATTTTTCAACGTTTTGCCCGTGAATTATTTTGTGCAGATGGAAGAGAAGATAAATAGTTTTCAATCGCTTTTAAATGCGCTTGAGGATTGGTATCTTTGTTTTGCATCCAATCAAGTATGAGTGAAATGTTATATCTAATCACTCTTGGATTAATCATTACCCAATAGATATCTTTTTCAAGTATTCCTTCAAGTCTATACTTTTTCAAAGTTTGAGGAGATAAGCCAGTCATTTCTGCTGCGACTTGTTTATTAACTAACTGATAATGTTGCAATATGATTTTTTTTGGAGCATTTTTCACGTCTATAATCTCCTTTTAAGTAAGTTCTAATTCAAAAAATGAAGGCAAGACAAGATTCACCCAAGAGAGTTTGCAAGTCCAAACTGGAGATTGCCACCATAAAAATAATTAGTTGTTATGGCGGGGTATAAATCAAAAAATTGAAGAAAAAGCCTTCGTCATGGGTATCCGTCACATCCAATGTGAATTAAGTCGTGAAACCACTATTATTACGTCGATAATCTCAACATCGAGATTAAAGTAAACTTCAAAACCCTTGTAGGATTAGATGCATTTTTAATTCACGTTAAGCGTAATTCTGAAGTCTTTACAACCGAAAAAAATTCTCGCTTTAATCGCTATTTCCTTCGTCAAATTTGGCGCAATTGACTTTGGACATATTTGGAGATTTTGAACTTCAAAAGCGAACTTTGGGGAGAAATCCAACACTTTGAACTATTTATACATATTTATCTATATTTTGACAATTATTTATTCTATAAAGAATAATTAGCTAATATCAAGCTGTATCATATTTATCTGATATTAATTAATAAAGCACGCAGTTATAATATAGATAAATTAGAATAAATCTCTATGCATCAAGATTATACAAAAATACTCTTATTAACAGACATAGATATCGCAGTGTATAAAAATACTAGTAATACCCGAACACAGAATTTTAATTAATTTACGGATTTACATATAATCGAGCTTACAAAGTAAGTATTTGAGATATAAATGTTGTCTTTTCGATAATTTTCGTTTAGCTTTAGAAAAGCATTCACATACTAAAAGATGCTTAACTATGCGTTAGCTCTTTTTTCCCTAGTCCGCCGTGTAAAAGCATGAGCGATAGTAGAATTATTGCTTTCATAGTCCTTTTTGTCTTTGTAAATTTCGCATAATTGACCCTTTAAATGCGTTTGAAGTTCTAAAAAATAAGTACGAGAAATTGGCAAGAAGAATTCATGTTGTGCTTGATATAACGATTTTTTCCGTATCACAAAGCATAGTTTGCGTTTTGGACACTCCAAACTCATTGGATTTTAAAATTAATTAATCTGCATCTTTCTTGTTCTAGTTTTGAGAAAGTAAAGTCATGATACCCAAACCCATAAGAGACAAGCGAGGTAAAGTAATGGGAGAATTTTATCCTTTGCAAAAACATGAGTTGATTGCTTTGCGTAAAGCTAAGTTAATTAACAACACAGCTTTTGTTCATTTAGCGCTCCGATATGAGAATCCATTTTGCGATCGCATTCTTACAATTATCCCCAAAGAGTTTGCGAAACGGTGGTTTCTTCCAGAAAGTAGTGTCTATGAAGCAATTGGCAAACTTAAGGTAAGCAAGGCAATTCATATAAACTCAGGAAGATTTACTATCGAATGGGTCGATTCTCAACAACAAGAAGATTCTGATAATCCAGAAAATTTCTGGGAATCCAGAAAAAATTCTGAGAATTCAGAAAATAATCTGGAATCTCAGAAAAAATTACGAAATCCCAGAAAAAATTCTGGAATTCCAGAAAATCGAACTCCGAAATGCGCTTCAGATAAAGATGACAGCACCCCTCAGACTATTCAGACTTATTCAAACTTTATTCAAACTCTCTCAGATAATGAGCGAGCGAATTTTTTAGAATATTGTCAAGATAAGACGAAGAATCTTAGCCAAGAAATAAATGACCTTGAAGCATGGTTGGCACATAAAAATAAAGCTGGACAGAACAGATGGGAAGTTTATTATCAAAATTTTCTAGACAGTGCATCTGACAAGTCCACCAAGGCTGAGTACCAAAAGGCAGTTGAAGAATGGCAAGAAGAATTAAGAGCTAAACAGAAACTTGCCGAAAAGCTTATTCAGCAATAACCGTAGGAGCAATTATGATAGACAAATTACCACCAACGAATGTTGAAGCAGAAGAAGCAATACTCGGAGGAATTCTACTTGACCCCTTAGCTATAAGTCGGGTGTGTGATTATTTAGTACCTGATGCTTTTTATATTTCTTCACACAATGAAATTTATCAAGCTTTAATACGACTGCACCATAACAGGAAGCCTACAGATTTGCTTACAGTTATAGACTGGCTAAAAGACCATGACTTACTCATGAAAATTGGCGGCAAAAATAAACTGGTATCGCTACTCGAACGCACGGTATCTGCCGTAAACATAGATGCACTTGCAGAACTGGTAATGCAAAAATACATTCGACGTAGGTTGATTAGCGTAAGTTATGAAATAAATGAACTAGCTCACGAAACACAGATAGACTTACCTGAAATTATTGAAGCTTCACAGCAAAAGCTGTATCAAGTATCCAACGAGCAATTTCACACAAATACCGAACATAATAGCGCCATAGCATATTATGCATATACGGACTTGGAATCAAACAAACCAATCTACCCAACAGGATTAAAAGAACTTGATAAATTAATTATTGGGTTTGAACCAGGTACATTGAACATTGTTGCTGGTCGCCCATCAATGGGGAAGTCAATGATTGCAATGAATTTGGCTTTGGGAACGATACAGAATTATAACTTGCCAGTAGTTATCTTCTCCCTAGAAATGTCAAAAATACAGCTTGAATATCGACTATGGAGTACGATTAGTGTTCATAAAGAATACGAATCATTATTAACAAAACCTATACGGGCTGATAGAGTTCGTCGTCATCGTTCTGGCTTCAATCCCCTATCTGATAAAGAATTCGCAAGTATTGCGAAAATTGCTAGCGTTTCAGGGGATTTACCACTTTACATTAATGACAGTCGAGGAATCACAGTTGCAGGAATTACTTCAGAATGTCGTCAGATTCAAGCTAGAGAAGGAAGATTAGGGTTAGTAATTGTTGATTATTTACAAATGATGGCTCCCGATACCCAAGGAAATCGTAGCTACGAACTTGGTGATGTTGCACGAGGATTATACAAAATGGCAAGTGAGTTAGATGTGCCAGTTTTAGCGCTGTCGCAGATTTCGAGGGGAGTAGAAGGAAGGAATAATAAACGTCCAATAATGAGTGACCTAAGCCAATCAGGAGTTTTGGAAATGGTAGCAGACAACGTTATTCTTCTTTATCGAGATGAGTATTATCATCGGGAAACAGTTGATAAAGGCATTTTAGAATTAATCGTTGCTAAAGCGCGACATGGTGAAACGGGAACCGCAGTCCTTCTAATGGATGCAGCTTATTCTATTGTCAGGAATATAAAAAAATAATTACAGCGCGTAGTCAAATAGATAAAGGTGCTAGGGGAAAATCATCACCATTTATTCCCCTAGCACCTAATTTTTTTGATGTATGAGAGTAAAAATTATCAACATATAAAATTTAATTATTCTTTAGGTGTACTACGGAAGTTGAATTGTAATTTATAATTTCAAAATTACACATTAATACGCTGATTAAAGAAATAATATATACATAATAAAGATTTTTTAGTCATCTATACATAAAATAGAAGTTATTAATTTGACTAAAAAAAATATTATTTTCATAAATAAAAATACGAGTAGCATCTCTAACAATCGGATGATGAAATTACGATAGAGGTCGAGTTATTAAGTAAGTAGAAAACGATGTAATTCTATATTTTCTATGCTTTATAAAGCGTCTAAATTTTCTGAATCGCGTCAAGGAGACTATTGTTCCAAACATTTAATTAGTGCATCTACTTTAATGCGAACTGGCTTATTTGTGGCATTGCTGGACTGCTATGTCTATCCGAGTTTAGTCAGCTTTATCACGTCAGCATTTTTAATATCTGGAGTAGTTGTAATTAATTGGCGACAACATTTAGATGCCTTATTTAAAGTCATTACAAAGTTTTCTAAAAAATATAAAATAACTTCTTCTGCACTAATAGTTTTAGGCACGTTTTTACTGTTAGACGCTCTTTCAACTCCGGTGCAAGCACAGTTTTTCCAAAATGCAGAAACCTGGATGAGCGGTCAGTTTGCAGGTGCGGATGAAGCAATTGTTTTATCGTTCAATGTACTTAGAGGCTTGTTCATCCTTTATCTGGGAATCTCTTTGGTAAAGGTGATTCAAGCTGCCAGAAATGATGAAGATTGGCAAAATTTAGCGAGAACACCAATGATTATTTTGATTGCAGTGACGGTTGGAGATATTCTCACGAATTTAATTATTGGAGGAGCGTAATAATTCGTAATTCGTAATTCGTAATTAATATTGCCTCAGCTATGTTACTTGAATTTCTCATTAATATTAGGTGAACAATGGAGGATAAACAGAAGTATCGTAAAGTAAATGCGACTCTGGGTAAACAACCATCAATTGGTCCATTTCCAGCAGACCAATTAATACCTTGGGCAATTATCAGTGGTATTTCCTATTATCTTGCTCATGGTTTGTTGAGATTAAATTGGGTTTGGACTTGTTCTATAGCAGCTTGGGGAATAGCAACTTGGTGGATTATTACTGCCAATGGCGCTTGGCGTATTCTATCTAAATTTGTTTCGACTCCAAATTGGACGAGAGTTCGTTGTCTGTACAAACCAGTCATGAACTCTAAACAAGCAAAAGCTAGTAAGTCCCACAGGTGAATTTGAAATCTAAAGTAGGTAAAAAAGTTGTTGATAACGGAGAACAAAAAGTCCGTTTGACACCTCTTGAAGATTCTTTTGCACTAGTGACTATGTTGCAAATTAATTTACAAGGAAAATCAGTTGGAGCTTATGTTTTACGAAAGGGAATTGACAACTATTTGATTCAATTTGGTTTTGAATGTACGGGTGTTCATTCTACTTTAAGAACAGAACAAATTGACCCAGTTTTCAATTCAATTGAATCGGGATTAAAAGATTTACCACCTGGGGAACGTTTAACTATCCGTCTAAGTTCTTTCACCAACGACACCACACGACAGCAGCAACTAAAAAATTTAAGCGAAAGCGCACCTAATAAAGAACTGCAATTCCTGTTAATGGGAGAACGATGTAGGACACAACAATTAACACACAAAGGAGTACGCAAACCAAAAAAACTACGTCTTTATTGCACCTACACTGTCGAAACTTCTAGCACGGGTACAACTGATGCAATAGAGAAAATTCTTTCTAAGTTAGAACGTTCTTGGAAATCTTTTACCGGAGAAATCAACGAACTTCAATTTATCGCTATTGAGCGGTTAATCCACACATCATTTACCGACGGGTACCAGTTATGGGAACAATTAATGTCAAACAAAATGGGGCTAGATATCCGCCCTTTGGACGCAAATCAACTTTGGTCAGAACTTTGGCAGCGATTTAACAACACACCATCACGTCCAATACCACAACTTTTAATTTATGACGAAAACGGACTTCGTGAGGAAATTTATTCAGATGTAGCTCCTACATCTTTTCTTATGGAGTCCTCTTCCTCAATTCCCATCGCTGATAAACGCTGGGTGCATCTCAAAGACAAATATATTGCGGCTCTAACCTTCGCGGATAAACCTGGTGGTTGGGTTGATAAACAACAACAACTTCGTTATTTATGGGAGGTTTTATCAAGAGAAAGAGTTTACGATACCGAGATATATTGTCAGCTGATGCGGGCTAATGAAACACTTGTTAAAACCAATATGCAGCGTTTGACTAAGCAGTCGAATACCTCTGCTGCATTGGCTCAAGATAAAAATTCGGTTGACGTAAAGTCTTTACTCAATATCAAAAAGTCGATTGCTGCCCAGGAAGAACTTTATGAAGGTTCTGTTCCGATTCACGTTGCAACGGTATTTTTGGTGTATCGTAAAACCCGCGAACAGTTAAACGAAGCTTGTCGTTACTTACAATCTTGCTTTCTACGTCCGGCTTGGGTTGTAAGAGAAACAGAATACCCCTGGCGAATCTGGTTACAAACTTTGCCTATTGTTTGGGAACGCTTAATGACCGCACCCTTTAATCGAAGGTTAGTTTATTTGAGTGGTGAAGTTCCAGGATTAATGCCTGTAGTAAAAACCAAAACTGGAGATGGTAGCGGTTTTGAATTAATTGCGGAAGAAGGAGGAACACCCGTTGAATTAGATTTATATACCCAACACAAAAATTTGGGATTATTTGCTACAACCCGTGCGGGTAAAAGTGTTTTAGCTTCTGGAATACTAACTCAAGCACTAGCGCATGGAATGCCAGTTGTAGCAATGGACTATCCCAAACCTGATGGAACCAGCACCTTTACGGACTACACTCAGTTCATGGATAAGGATGGGGCGTATTTCGATATTGGTAAAGAATCAAGCAATTTGTTTGAATTACCAAACTTACGTTCCCTTCCCCAGAAGTTGCAACAAGAGCGTTTTGAAGACTATAAAGATTTCCTCGCTACCGCAATTATGGCAATGGTTATAGGTAATGGAGGAAATACACAAAGTAAACAACAGGTTGATGCAGTACGTTCGATAATTGCTTTGGCTTTGAAAGCATTTTTTGGGGATGATTTAATTCGTGACCGTTACGCAGCTGCTTATACCAATGGGTTCGGTTCGGATGAATGGTTTGCAATGCCTACATTGCATGACTTTCTAAGTTTTTGTTCTCACGAACGTTTACAGCTTGAAGAGAATAGTGATGATAGTAAAGCAGCCCTAGAAACAATAAAACTGCGTCTGCGATTCTGGCTTTCATCCCGAGTTGGACAAGCATTAGCGAAGCCTTCAACCTTCCGTAGTGATGCACGTTTACTTATATTCGCTCTCCGTAATTTATCCAATGATGAAGATGCTGCTGTTTTAAGTTTGAGTGCTTATAGTGCAGCATTACGTCGAGCTTTGGCTGCACCGGCGAGCATCTTCTTCATTGATGAAAGTCCGATTTTATTTGAATACGATTCAATTGCAGCTTTGGTAGGTCGATTATGTGCCAATGGTGCAAAAGCAGGGATTAGAGTAATTTTATCCGCTCAAGACCCGGATACGATTGCACAATCTCCATCTGGCGCGAAGATATTTCAAAATTTAACCACTCGCTTAATTGGGCGAATTCAACCTACTGCTGTTGATAGTTTTACAACGATTTTGAAATATCCTCAAGAGATTATTTCTCGTAATGCGACTGAAAGTTTTTTTCCAAAGAAGGAGGATTTGTATTCGCAATGGTTGCTTGACGATAATGGGATATTTACTTTTTGTCGTTATTATCCAGCACCTATTTTGTTAGCTGTAGTAGGGAATAATCCAAAAGAACAACAGCAAAGAACGCTTTACTTGTCGAAGTATTTAGATAAATTTGTTGCTCTGACGGAACTTTCTAAACAATTGATTTAAAAATAATTACATCATGATAATAGTATGAAAAAAAATAATAAATTGACCATAATCTTAATTGGAATTAGCACAATATCATTAATTAGTATTAACGGAGCTTATGCTTTAGAAATAAAAAATCCCTTGGTAACAGTAATTGAGCAATTGCAAGAACAAACTGGTTCTGTGAATAAATATATTTCCTCAACCATCTCTCAAAAATTAGATAATTTATCAGAATCTCTAGAAGGAGATTTACAGGCAGTAGTACAAGAAGCTGCTGGTGTTTTAGGCTTACCGGATGCCGGAGAAGTTAGAAAGGAAATTGAGGAGATAGCATCCGATAGCAACAATGCCGTCAATAGTGTTGATAAAGCAACTAACGAAATTGACCGCCACATAACTCGTGCTTCTGGTTTTACCTTGACTAAAGAGGGGCAAGAAAATATGAAAGCAGAAGTTGAAAAAACCCAAACCTCAATTGAGACAGTTTCCATATTTTCTGATGCTGCTCAAAATGATGTTGTTACTCAAAACGTGATGAAACGTATTGCTCAACAGAATACTCAAATCTCAGGAATTTTAGGTGCAATGCGAAGTGATGGGTTGAAATTTAAACAATCTCAGGATTTAGCAAATCTTAATCTCACGAATATATCCCGTTCCTTAGATGGTCAGAACCAAGCCCGCCAAAAAGAAGTTGTTGGTCAGGGGTTTAGTAATCTAAGAACCGCATCGCAAGCACAATTGTTTTAGTTGAAGATGCACCGTATGTTCTACTCAGTATTGAAATACGGACTCGTTCTGTCTCAAATACAACCAGAAAATCCGGGACAGGCTGCTTCTACAATTACTGAAGATGGAGTAGCAGCAAGTGAAGCTGTTGCTCAGTCAATCGATAATCTTTGGGATGATGTTTTAGGTGGAGGACTTTATAGTGCGATCGCCAACTTAGGAATCTTCTTTGCAGTAGGAACATTACTAATTTTCATCGTCCAATGGACAAAGGAAATGATTGACGGTGATAGTTCCAAAGGATTTACCGAATTAATATGGACAATCGTTGTCATAGTCTTGCTCGCAAACAACGGTCAACAATTAATAGCTGTGACTAAAGGATTAAGAGGAATAATCAATCAAACCAACCAAACTCTTTTAGTTTCTACCTCTGCTTCCATACAATTACAAGAAGCTTATCAGCAGGTAATGCTCAAAACGGGTAAAACGGATGCAATTGAGTCGCTGATTAATCAATGCAATACTATTGCCGACCCAACCCAACAAACCGAGTGTTTACAAAATGCAGCCCGACAAGCAAAAACAATTGAAGCAGAAGCGGAGCAAGATAATCGTCCTTCTTGGCTCCAAAATGCTAGTGATTTTTTCAATACAAATATTTTTCAGTTAACAGTTCGTGGTTGGTTAATTGCATTAGCAGCAGCTTTTCAATGGATAATCGAGATTTGTATGTTATTGACTGCATTACTAGGACCATTGGCTGTTGGAGGTTCATTACTTCCTGTCGGTCAAAAAGCTATTTTCGCATGGTTGACGGGTTTTTTCTCAGTAGGAATGATAAAACTTTGTTTCAATATTATTTCTGGTTTAGTTGCAAC
The DNA here is from genome assembly GCF_002368095.1 of Calothrix parasitica NIES-267. GTDB lineage: Bacteria > Cyanobacteriota > Cyanobacteriia > Cyanobacteriales > Nostocaceae > Rivularia > Rivularia parasitica. The sequence continues at coordinate 5,057,470 of NZ_AP018227.1, forward strand.
AATGGTGTTGAATGCCGACAATAACGACCCAATGATTTTCGCATTTGCAATTGGTATTCTTGCTCCCATTTTATCTGTAGCTTTAGCAGCAGGTGGCGGATTAGCTGTTTTTAGAAGTTTTTCGAGTATTGCTAGTTTCGGTCTTTCTACCTTTGTAACAAGACTTGTTAGTAAGTAAAATTCATATGACGAACTTAGACAATAAGCATTATTCAGAATCAGCTAATAGTAAAAAACTCAAATTTCTTAATCGTGCATCTAAAAAATTCTCAACTGGTGATACTTTAGCATTATTCGCTGTTGGGACTTTTGGGTTGCATTTAATCACATTTTTTCTGCTTATATTACTCTATGGTTCCTATTCACAGCTAAATAAAAAACCTCCTCCTTCACTAGTGCAATTAGAAACAGGTAAAGCAATTCAAGTTGCTCCTTTAGGAAATGTTGAACGAACTCCCCAAGTAATATCTCGTTTTGTTTCCGATACTATGACCTTGATGATGAATTGGTCTGGAACACTACCACCTACAACTGTTGAAGAAAGCGCAAAACCATTAAAAGATAAGGGTGTAGATATTCAAGAGAGAGGATTGAGAGGTAGCAAAGTTACTTCAGGAGCATGGCAAGCATCTTACGCATTATCGGAAGATTTTCGTAAAGAGTTTCTCAAAAAGCTTGCGTCAATGACACCGCAAGGGGTTTTTAAAGGTACTACTCAAGTTGTTTTAATACCGCTATCAATTCAATCTCCTATCAAAATTGGTGAAGGAAAATGGAAAGTAAAAATGATTGCTAATTTAAATATTTTTGACCAAAGTAATACTACCACAGAAGTAATTCCATTTAATAAAGAGATATTTGTGAGAGCAGTAGTTGCACCATCCGAACCTGTAAATACTAGTAACTTAGCTGCTGTTATTTATCAAGTGCGTGCTAGTGGTTTAGAAATTTATGGAATGAGGGATTTAAAAGAGGAAAACTTATAATGAATGAGCGTAGTAATCTAAATAATGAAACAGAATCGGATAAAACCGATAGTGATTGGAATGAAGTAAGTTTTGGGAAACTACTTGGATTTCAAGACGAAAATCAACCACCGAAAGAAGTAGGAACTGCTTCCATTCAAGATAGTAATCCCGAAGTTATAAACAATCAAGCAGACGCTACAAATCCGATTGCAACACATGAATTATTCGACTCTCCACATGAAGGTAAAACTCAACCGAATTTTTATAGCAACCCTTTCGCTAAATTTGGTGCAGTCGGTTTAGTAATGCTCGTTGTATTTGGTTCTGCTGCAACGGTTTTAAACAGTATTATGTCTGGTAATCTTAAAACTGCACCCCCGACACAATACTCCAAGCAATCCAAACCTAAAGTAGAAATCGCTGATGATTCTAACGAAAGAGAAACGGGAAAGTTAAAAGCAGAATTAGCACTATCAACTCAAGCTGAAAAAATTAAATCAGTGGAGCGTGCTAAAAGTCCTAAAACGGCTGTAAGTAAGCCAAAACCTAAAGTTAAACCTACCTCAGAACCATTCACAACAAGCAATGTTCAATCGACTCCAACAAGAAAATCTTCTACACCCGTAACAAATCAAATAGCTTCAAAACCACCGCTCACGACACGGGTTTCGTATATACCTCGTCCGAAACCACAACCATTACCACTAAGGTATAGTCCTCCTAGAAGAGTTCCATCAATACCCAAATTTCAACCGTCTGCAAATAGAATTAGCAGACCAAATGCACCCAAACTTGAAGAAAAAATTGACCCGATGGAAGAATGGACTAAAGTTAGTCGTTTAGGAAGCTATGGTTCAAGCGTAATTACTGCAAATTCGGAAGAGCAAACCCCGGAAAGTACGGTTGATAACACTATACAAGAACAACCAAAACAAATAATCCCCTCTGCAACTCTAGTAAAAGCAGCTTACACAAATCAAATATCAAACAACAATGAGTTAGAACCTCTTCATAGCGAAGAGGCTGCAATTATTGGGTATGAAAATAATTATCAATTGCAGGTGGGTGAATCTGTTGATGGAAAGTTGTTAACCCCTTTGATTTGGAGTAAACATCAAAACAATAACCCAGACCAACAATCTAAAAATAAGTCAAAAAGCGAAAATTTTGTAATCGAACTGGAACAACCATTAAATGCACGAGACGGTTTTGTTGTTTTACCGAAAGGTTCTCAAGTTGTAGCTCAAATTAACAACGTTAATCAAGGGGGATTACTTGAACTACAAGCAACACAAGTTTTAATCAACGGACAAGAATACATCCTTCCACCCAATGCGATCGCCATTCGTGGAAACAAGGGAAAACCTTTGATTGCATCTCGCTTAAACAGTAAAAAGGGAGAAATTGCGCGACGAGATGTACAAACTTTTGCTGTAGGCTCTTTAGCAAAAGTCGGTAAAGTTTTGAACCAGCCCAAAGAACAACAAATATCAACTAGTAGTGGATTTGGTGGTAATAATTCTTTCTCTTCAATCAGAAAAAATCGAGAAAATATCTTTGGAGCGGTTTTAGAGGGAGGATTTGAACCGCTAACTCAACAAATTCTTAAACGTAATCAGCAAGCATTACAGGAACTACGCAAACAAGAAGATGTTTGGTATGTAAAAGCTGGTACTAATGTACAAGTATTTGTTAATCAATCTTTTCAATTTTAGCAATCGTTTTTAGATCATGAGTAAGCAATATTCAATTATAAAAGGATTTATTGTTATTTGTTCTTTAACGTTTCCTTACTTCAATTTACCACCAGCTATTGCAAGTGAAGTAAAGCAAAGCGTAAAACAAATAACTCAAAAAGTTGCTACTGGTAACAGTTATTCAAGCATACCTAGAATCGAATTATCGCCAGGGTATGGAGTAAATATATCATTTATTAAGAGTGATGAAATAATAGAAAAAGTATGGTTAGATAATCCAACATTTGCATCACTTGATGTAGATGGCTGTTTGTCAACAGAGGAAAGAGAATGTGATAAAGAAGGGGCAACGGTAATACATTTACGACGAATCAATCCGATAAAAGTACGACAGTTACCATCATCTAATACCAGCTTATTAACCGTTATTGCAAAGGGTAAATCGGAAAGAAGGGTATATTTATTTAAAGTAGGAATGGGGAATAAAGCTCTTACTTACCATATTCTTGAAATCATACCTGATAGCAAAATCGTTCCAGAAAATACTCAGTTTACTAACATCAAAAATATTAACGAATTGCAGCTTTTAAGTAGAGGATTAAAAATTGTTAATTCAAAAGGATTGATTAGTAAAGAATCTCGTTTATGGTCAAGAATAGCTTACTTTTTAGTGAAAGTAAGAATAGGTGAACCCATTGACAGCGCTGCTCGTAGAAGTGGTATTTCGATGCGCTTAGTTAACCGATTGATAGAACTAGGAAGCAAGTATAATTCGTAATATCTCCCTCCGGGAGACGCTGCGCTAACGTAATTCGTAATTTATGGTTCGTAGCTAATTAATATCATGAAATTATTCAAGAAGCGTTCAATATTTAGTTGTGGTTTAAGTTTATCACTTTTAATCTCTGGTGCTGTTCTTATTACATCGCAACAGAAATCTATATCAAATCCTCCGTCCGCACAAACAGAAGTTCCTACAATAAATTGGCAAAATACTCGTTTACCAGATTGGAATCAAATCACGTTTTCTAAAATGCCAGTTATTACAGAATCCGGTTCATTTCAAGCACCGGATGAAGTTACTTCAAAGTTAGGATATGACCCTTCTCGTAGTTGGGATGTAGGACAAAAGCCCTCTGCTTTTACAATGCTGGGTGATTTTCAGGATTCTTTTAAGCTGCAAGAATTTTCACTTTTAGATATCTCTCAAATTACTGGCTCTGATATACAAGAAACTGACTTAGAGGAATTTGGTGTCTTCAAATTTCAAACAATAGAAAGTTTAGTTAAGGCAATTCCTGATTTAAAAGAATGGAAGATAAGGGATGTCAAACCAATATACGATTTACTATCACAGAATTTATCAACATCATTTAGTTCATATCAGACTATCAACAACTTACTTAAAAATTCTCCCCATTTGGGTAAATTAAGCTTTGAATCTTTAGATTTAGCATCTTATAGTATTGATTCAATTCCAGGGTTATCAGCTACTCCTATTGCCAGCTTTGATAAATGGCAAGGTGTTTATATTGATGAGGTACCCGGATTAAGCGATGTTCCATTTTCCCAATTCCCCAATCCTGCGAACCCTGTAGGAATGCAAGTTGGAATAGTAGATGTTGCGTTTGCAACTGATGAACAAAAACGAGATAGAACTATTTCAGGCAGCAATAAAGAAGGTTTTGCAGTACCTTGTGATAAAGATTGCGCTCATATAGAAGTATCTGGTTCTCAAGCTGTTCACGGGAAAGCTTGGGTAAGTGGTAAATACCAGTTAGTTAAAGGTGGAAGAGGAATTTTAGGTTCGGTAAATGGGGGAAGGGAACCAACGGGTAGGAATTTATTTGGCGATGCTTTTAAAGTTGCTCTATGGGATGTGTCGGAAGTTGATGGAAAAGTTTCTCAATCTTTATTCTTTCGTGTTTGTATGAGAAATAATTTTGTGGACTTGGGATGTACACCATATTTTATTGGTCCGGTTCCATTCATGACTTATAGAGAAAAGGAACCTATATTTTTGGGTAGGATTGACTCTAATAAAAATTCTATGTCTACTCCTACAGGTTTAAAGAGTAGTGGATTTACTTTTGATAGTTCTCCATTTATTTCTTCAACCAAGAACAATAATATATCTGACTTAATACATATTTCAAAAGGGGGTTGCAGAAACATTCATTCATCTGGTGCTAACCTCGATGCTTTAAGTTCTTCATTATCAAATGTAGAAAATAGTAACATATTGCAGAATTCATCAACCGAACAGCAGTCTTTAATCAAATCAAAAACTAGTAATTTACTATCGATTGCATGGCAGCAAACTGACCCAAGCACAGGTAAACCTTTTAGTGGAGATAGATTGATTGAGCGTGCAAGTCAAATGCATTTCGCTGGTGTGAATATTCCAATAGATTCTCAAGTTCGTGATGTAAGCAAGGGAATGACAGTCACAGAATATGGGAAAAAAGCTAGTGCTAAATACAAGCAGAAATTGGCATCAATGAATTGTTTATAAAGGAGGAATAAGGCAGGGGACAGGAGGTATTAGTTTTACCTTTTTCGTTACACAAGTATGTAAGAGTTTAATGTGTCCTTATAAAAGTTAGAACCATCTTCTCAAAACTTATTCTTCCAACTTCCTTCTGCCGATCAAGCCTCTCCCACCTGCCTTTCTTAAAAAATTAATTATGCAACCACATATTTATAAATTCTCAAAATTACAATTGAGTAAAGATAAAGCGATTTACTTAACTTTATTTGTAATTTTCATAATTTTAATTATATTCGCTTTCTATAATAATTTATCCACAAAAAAGCGAATAACTACGTGGAAAAACGTGGAAGAAGTTAAACCAAAATCTCTTCTAAAAAAGGTTATTACTAAAAAATCAACTCGCTATCTTGATATCTCCTTAATCAAAGTAATGCAAATCCCATCAAATGGTTCTGGTGATTTATATATTTTCGATTATGGTTCACCTCAACTTTGTGGGGCTGGTGGGTGCTTATATTCAGTGTATAACTCAGATGGTAAAACACTTTTAGAATTTATTGCTAATCCCAAACTTCCAAAATCACAAAAGCTAATTAAAGTTGGAGAGAATGTCAACCAAGGCTTTCCTTGTTTAACTATTACTCAAAATACAAATACAGATAAATTATTATCCCAAACCGAATTTTGTTATCAAAACGGTAACTACGTTCCCTTAAATAAAAATTTTATTACTAAAAATAATGAATAAAAATTTTTATACGGTACAACAACCATCAACACCACCACAAAATTCCCAGCTTGATAAGTTGTCTAATTTAATGAAGTCACAATCTGGGTTAGTATTACTCGGCTGTTTTGCTAGTATTGGTATTTTCAAACTAATTTCTGGAAGTAATTATAAAGGTAAAGTCGCTACTAGCTATTGGGGTGGTAGCCGAGAAAAATCACAAGCTGCCAAAAAAGCAAAGAAGCAGATATCTAAACCAATTCGTAATTCTGTGGGATTGTACGTTGGAACTCCCCCGTATATTAGGAATGCTCTGCAAAAACAATGGTACTCTCATGGTTTACTCAAAACTAAACCAACTCTCACTCAACAAATTCTTTCTTCTAATTCCACACTTTATGTACCAGATGCTCAAAGGGGAATAGCTGTTATTGGTGCAGCTGGTTCTGGTAAAACTTTCTCGGTGATAGACCCGTTAATTCGTAGTGCTTTTGACCAAGGTTTTCCCATGCTGCTCTACGATTTTAAATTCCCTGCACAAACCAAACGATCTGTAGCTTATGCTATGAAGCGCGGTTATTCCGTAAGAATATTTGCACCAGGGTTTAATGAAAGTGAAACCTGTAATCCTTTGGATTTGCTCAGAGATGAGGAAGATGCGATTGCAGCAGGACAACTTACTCAGGTAATCTCGCGTAACTTTGACAGGGGTGCAAATGCTAGTAGCGATAAGTTCTTTGAGGAAGCTGGAGATTCTTTAGTTGAGGGGATTTTACTTGTAACAAAGGCAATTAAAACTTTAACTGGTGAGGATAAATATTGTGATTTGATGATGGCACAAGCGATTTTATCTTTACCAAACCTAGCAGCTAGGCTCGAGGCTGCATCGAAGGATAAGTTAAAAGTTTGGACTTCTCGCCCATTATCGCAGCTAATCAGTGTCAAAGATTCAGAAAAAACTGCTGCATCAATTATTGGGACGGCACAAAGGATGTTCCAGCGCTTTCTCAAGCGTGATTTTGTCGGTGCATTCTGCGGTCAAACAACACTTCCTTTAGATTTAGATGGTAAACAGTTAATAATCTTTGGGTTAGATAGAAACAACAGAGATATTGTAAGTCCGCTGCTTGCTGCAATTCTCCATATGATTGTAACCCGCAACATCACCCGCACTGTTCCGCGCAGTGACCCCTTAATTGTTGCTTTGGATGAGCTACCGACATTCTATTTACCAGCACTTGTCAACTGGTTAAACGAGGGACGTGAAGATGGCTTTGTCGGTATTTTGGGTTATCAAAACATTGCTCAACTGGAAAAAGTTTACGGCAAAGAATTATCACGAGCAATTTTGGGTGGTACTGCAACTAAGTTTATTTTTAATCCTCAAGACCCTGAGTCTGCAAAGATATTTAGCGATTACCTGGGGGAGATGGAGATTAGATTTAATTCTAAATCTCAAAGCACTGGTAAAGGTGGTGGTTCCCGTAGCAGAAACGAACATCATCAAAAGCGGCATTTATTAGAACCCGCGCAGTTCGCAAAAATGGGTACGGGCAGAGCAGTAATTATCAATCCAGCTTACAGTCGTGGAACAGAAGCTTATGTTCCCCTGTTGCACAAAATAAAGGTTCCCCTTTGTGATATTGAAGAGATGCAATGGTCGGAAAGTAAGTGGGATTTTGTACGGGAACGATTGATTGAAAACAATAGGGTTGCTGTTAGTGATGCTGAACGCTCCGCACAGTTTTTAGAGCGTAAAGCATTAGCAGAAAAATTATTTCCATTACCTGAACAAGGGGAAGAGTTAGCTTCTCCAGAAGAATTGAATAATATTTTTTAGAGTTAAGTAGCATGATACAGACAGCAATTCATTTTAGTTCAGAAGTCCAGGCTGTTTTATCGCAATATCCTAAATGGTTAGAAATGGTTATTGAAGCACGAGATAAACCAGTTTTAGATAAAAATTATTGTCCCCATGTAATTGAAATATTTGACCAGTATGGTATTTTGGCTGGGAAAGTTAACGGGTTATCTACTTATGAATGTACTAGAGATATTCAACAAAACAGCGATTTCAATGCTTGGTTCATTGATGGAGAACTAGTCGTATTTTACATTGGCTCAGAATTAGTTATTAATCGATTAGAAGCAATAACTATAGAAGGAGAGTAAATAGAATGCCAGATATATTTACTGTTAATGAAAGCGATGCAACAGCAATGCAGCAGCGTTATGAACAATTAATTGAAGTATTGTTAAAAGCAGCATTGGATGTAGAACAAAATTCGGACAAACAAGGATTACAAATATTTGATGGGGATAAATTAGTTTATGGACGCGATGAAAATCAATTTCGTGATGAAGTATCGGGTTTTTCGGGAGAACTATTAAATCCTCAATTAATAGCACAACTTCAAGAATTACGTTCAGCACCTGTTGGGGAAGTAGTAGATGGGGCTGCTAATAAGAGAATTGAATTAGATGGGAAAGTTCTTTTACAATCTGATTCGGAAGGTAAGGTAATCGTTAACAACTTTTTGGAGCAAGAATCTGTTAAAGATAAAATACTTGAGAATTTAGAATTTTGGGAAAATCTCGGCACTAAAAATCAAATTAATCAACCAGAATTATCGACCCTTGAGCCGAATTATACAAACTCACCTCCTGTTCCGGGTTCAACACGAGTTACCGAATCGTTACAGTTATTAGAAGATAGCCCTTTGAAAACATTATTAAGTACAGAAGTTGAGCAATTAAAAGCAGAAGTAAAAGCACTACAACAAGAACGTAATTTATATCAAGAACTAATAGAACAAAGATTAAAGCAACCTCAAAATACTTCTTGGTGGCAGCAAATAGTTAACAATACATCAACGGTTGTTTCGAGTGTGACTTCTGCTGTAAAGATAGGAATAAATGAATTTAAAGAAAATTCAAAACAACATAAATTTGCAGCATCGATAAAAAACTTATTTCAATTACAAACTCAGCCAGGAGAAAATCAGTATCAAGCTGGTGATTACCAAATCTCTCGCAATGGTTCGTTGTATGAAGTTAAAGATTCAGTTACAGATAAGCAAATAATACGGTTTCGGGACACCAATTTGGGAGTTCAGGTAGAAGAAAGCGATTTAGTAAACGTTGATATTCAAGATATTAAGTTCTTACAAAAATCATTACAAAAAAATCAACCAGTTCCTGCATCTTTTGCTCCAGTAGGGAAACAAGAAGCAGAATACTTTGCTCGTGTTGAGAGAGTTACGAACGCGCTTGTAGAATATGCTACTGTACAACAGCGAGATGTAGAAATTGATGGCCGATTTTCTTATAAATGGAAAGCTACTACGGATGGTAATGTTCAAATTGAAGCGAAAGATGGACGCGGTAGTTTACTTGAAAAAACTGGTGGACAATTAACAAGCAATATGAACGAACGCGATTTAATTTATTTTGAGCAAATTTTACCCAAGTTGCAGCCAAGAAGTCAAAGACAAGTAATTGTATCTCAAGCTAATCAAGCTAACGATAACAGCTTAGCAAGATAATTTTATTATATGAAGTTCGATAATTTGAATTTATATTTCGATTCTGGTATTCCAATTGTTTGTGTTAATGCTCCTTTGCCAGAACGAATGAATGTATTAGAGGAAATTTATATTGAATGCGCTCAAATACGAAATATTCCCCTTTATGTATGGAATGCTGGCTGGGGATGCTTTAAGACAGTAAAGTATAATTCGCATTCAATTAAGAGTTTTATTAATCCACAACCTAAATATAGAGATATTTTTACTAGTTTTGATTCTTTATTAACTAATGAGAAGAATGGTATTTTTATATTTGAGAATCTATCATCGTTAATCAGCATAGATTCTCCACAAATGGTTTCATATTTAATCAATATTTACTTTGAGTTTAAAAATAGTAATAAATTAAAGTATTTAATTATTTTATCAACTGATGATGTAGAATTACCAGAAGCTTTAAGCCAATTGATTCCAAGTATTTATTATCCATTACCAGGTAACGAAGAAATTACTAATTTGATAGAAACATTCTTATGTGATTCACCAGAAAAATTAAATAAAGAATCTTTAATTAGTGCTTGCGCTGGTTTAACAAGGGAGGAAATACGTAATGGGTTAAACATTGCACTAAATTCCTGTTCTCAATTGATTTATGGCATTTTCGCTCAAAAACTGCTTGAATATAAAATCACTCGCTTTCGCTCTTTCAATTTAAATTTTATTGCTAAACCGAGTATTCCTGATTTCGGTGGTTTGGACTTACTTAAAAAGTATATAGAAAATGTCAAATATGACTTTTTACCTCAAGCACGAGCTGCTAATATTCCTCTTCCCAAAGGTTGTTTGTTAGTGGGACCACCGGGAACAGGAAAGACTCTATCAGCTAATGTCATAGCCAAAATACTAGGGTTTCCCCTAATAAGTGTAGATACTGCTTTGATAATTAACGATGGTGCAGTTTATCTTAAACGTTTGCTAGAAAGGGTAGAAGCTTGCGCTCCTGTTGTGATGTATTTCGATGAATTTGATAAACTTTTTGCTGCATCCAAATCTACGGGTGAAGATATTAGTTATCGTCAAATCTTAGGAACCCTATTAACTTGGTTGCAAGATAAAACAAGTCCAGTGTTTGTAGTTGCAACCCTTAACCGATTAGATGCATTACCACCGGAATTGACCAGGGTAGGAAGATTTGATGAGATATTTTATGTGGGATTTCCTCAAGCTATCGAGCGTAAAGAGATTTTGATGATGCATCTTGCAAGATTCGATGCAAGGTATAAAAAATCAGACGTACTTACAGAGAAAGAATGGCGAATTGTTCTTAATAAAACTGTTAACTGTACGGGTGCCGAACTTGCTCAAATGGTTCAGAAGGCTGCGCGTAGCAAGTTTCACCAAGGTCAACAGATGGAAATTGGGTTACATGAACTATTGGAGCAACGAGAGATGATGGTTCCTTTATATGTTCGAGATACCGATAGGATATTGGCGATCGCCAACCGTGCAAAGTATATTACTCAACCTGCATCAAATCCGGATACGTCGGTTTTCGCTCCTGCTATTACTAGCTTTTGGGGAGACGTATCTTCTTCAAATTCTGATAGACTTTGAATTATAAAAAATGTTTTGAGGCATTATTTATAACTATGCGATAACCATCTAGTAACAAACCAAACGAGTAACACCATCCGCCGATAGATTGTTAGAATACAACCGTACATTGCATTATATCTATCATCATTATGATTGCTCAAATGATGGTTCAGCCCTCATCCTGGGTAGAATCTGGAATCCAAATCAGTGAAATTAGAAATTTATACTTATTTAAATTTACTCCAGAATTACAATCTCGTTTAGATCAACTGACCGAGAAGAAAAAAGCTGATATGCTGACACCAGATGAAGAAGCTGAATTAACAGGAATATTAGAACTAGACCGAATTTTTACTTTGCTTAATGCCAAAATCATTGCCGAATCATGACGGTTAATAATGCAACAAGAAAATTAGTTAGAGAGCGAGCGAAATATCTTTGTGAATACTGTCATTCCTCCGAAGAAGCAAGTGCTGCGTTGTTCGCTATAGATCATATAATTCCACAGTCTTTTTCTAACTCATCAGATGAGCCTGATAACCTAGCACTTGCTTGTCAACGTTGTAATGGTTATCGTTATAACTTTACAACCGGGATTGACCCCGAAACTGGAAAAAATATTTCACTTTTTAATCCTCGTAACCAGAAGTGGTCTGACCATTTCATTTGGTCGGCAGATGGTTTAACAATTATTGCTATTACTGAAATAGGACGAGCTACTTGTAATCGTTTAGATTTAAACGACGAACGTCATAATGAAGGTTCTATTATCAAAGCTCGTAAGCTCTGGGTCAAAGGTGGTTGGCATCCACCGCAAGAAGACCCACGACTAACAAGCGAGTAAAGCATAGAAGCATTCCTACATTTAAAGTTATATAAGCCCATTCCCGAAAATAAAACAATTTTTATTTTTATGATAGAAAAAATGCTTCCAGAAGAATTGAATACTAATCCTCTTAAGATTAGCGATATAGCATCTTATCTTCACCAAAACGGTTGGCAAGAAATAACACACCCAAATCCACGTTTAATTGTATTTCAAGGTGCTGCTGACGATGAAGGAAATCCCATTCAACTTGTATTACCCAGTCAAAAGACTTTTGAAGATAGCAATCGTTTGATAACAAAAGCCATAAACTTGTTAGCAGCAATTGAAGAAAAATCGCCAGATGAAATTATTGATTTAGTAACACAAACCCATGCAGCTTCAAGAAAAAACACTTAATTTTTGACAATGATGTTAGACATCTCTTCTAACTAAAGTACCACTTAAAGCAAAGACAGCATTAAACCCGATTCTTTCAGTCCAAATCAGTGCATCGGCTTGCTTTTCTCGTAATCGCCGACTTGTTATAAGTAAATCATCACCTATCTCATATTCACCTGTTTCAATATTAATCGAGGCAATTTTACCGATATTTTGTGGTATCTCTACTTGAGAACGAATTTGAGAATCGTAGAGTTCTTTCCCGCGTTGGGTAATTTCTTCATCACTAAACTTTGAAAAAGACATAAAGTTAATTACCTATGGTTTAAAATACTAATCGCTTATCTAAATTGATTATAAACCCTCATTAATACTGCTCACTGCCTACTTTCCATTGCTCCCTCATTGTTTTTCGCTCAAAATAGCCCTTTCAATAAGCGTATCAATGGCTTCTATTGCACAAGCTTTTAAAATGGCAGTAGCAAATCTATTACCTTTGTTAGAAAAATGTCCCCATATCGAGAACCAATCTTTAATTGACAAAGCATAAACGCTTTTAAACCCATGCTTGGTTACAACTCTACATTCGGTAATATCCTTCGACAGATTTAAATCAGATAGGGTTCTTGCCTTCTTAGATGAATAATTAACTAACCAGTCGGGGTCATGTCCAACGCACCTTAATCCTTCCTGGTATTCAATACGATATTCCCCAGACTGCAAAACTAAAACTTGGATGCTTATATCTGCTTCTATTTCGACAGACAACGAATTAGCTATTTCAACCCAATAATTACCAGAGAAGAAACAAGGATTGGGCGTATTACCAGATACAGGTTTAAAATTGCATAACGCTTTAATCAAAGAATGCCATTCACGACGAGAAAGCTGCGTGGGATGTTTATCTAACTCCCCATTCTTCAATAGTTTTGATAAGTAAATTGCTGCCACATTGAGGGGATAAACCTGAACTTCTACACCATTTTCAATTTGTGCTGTTAAAGTTTCTAAGCTTTGCGATTCAATAAACGAGCGCACAATATTTTTTGGCTGACCTACTAATAATGCCATCTGACGGTCACTCATGAATAAAGCTCCATTCGGTAATTGATACGCTTTCCACGATTTATCATGGTAATGCCATGAAGTTGTTGATACTCTTGGTAATTGTTTATCACAATGTTGATGAGCTTTTGGGTTGAAAATTATGTTGTTTGCTTCGTTCATAACTACAACTTGTTAACTTTTATCAACAGATTAAATTGAATCAAATTCTAACAATTTGACTAACGAGCTTGTTCTTAATTGGTGAGAAAGATGTCCTCTTCTATCTGTCACAATTCCTCTATAAAAAAATGGGCAGGCTTCCCGTTGTGGGTCTTCGACCCACAACGGACGAGTCCCTGCGTTTGAAAACGAGAGCTTTTTTTAAAGCCTGCCCATTTTTTTTAGGAGTACGTCGGTTAAAAAAACAGACATTTTTGTCCGGTATTCTGATGATTGTCGCTGTGTAATCGTACTTTTATTTATTCATTACTTCGACAAGGGAGAAAGATAAAACAACGCCTTTAAAACTTACTTTTAAAGTTCCTTTCTAGCAACTATTAACTCCCATGAGTTATAAGTTACTAATAGTCCTAACTTTACACAAAGTTCAAGTTTAGTTTTGATTTAATTCATACTAGCTTAAAAAAATAAAGGCTTCAAATAGTTACACACCCCTGCTATATTATTCTGAAAAATAAAAATAATAATTGGTCATAAAGGAGACAAATTATTACAGAAAAAATTGGTGTTTTTGGATATATACACGTAATCAATAATAATTCTCATTAAAAAGATATACGGTTATTACGCATCAAAGAGACTGTTAATAGCTGACCGAAGATATGTATAGTAAGTCTATTCAACTAAAAGTAGATGTTACTGCTAGTATTCTTCATGCATTGAATAACGCTTGTATGTGTGCCCATCAAGCTATCTGTAATTTTCCTGAAGGGCTTACAAGCTATTAGTTATTTAAATTACTTATTACACTGAATTTTTGCTAATTGAGTTAAATTTAGATTAGATACAGCAATTATGATGCTAATAGTCTAATATTTGCTGTTTAGTTGTTGAAAACTTAGTAGCATTAGGAAGAATTTTTCTTATAGACTTGAATCTTTTTTCTGACATTTCAACAACTAAATTTGATATGTTTTCAAGGTATTTTGTTGGTAATGGTGCGTTTTCATCATCAATGGTGAGATAAAGCGTTCTATGTTTGTGAGGTGCGTTACGTACCATAATCTTGAGTGCATCTAGTGGGGAAGAATTTAGAACTGCTGTCTCTATCAATTCGCTATTATCTCCACCTACACTCAAATGAAACCAACCCCTCGAACGGTAGCTATCCGAATAAATTGTAAACTTGTTTTCGCTATTTTTTAAAGAATATAAATAAGCTCCAGTTGTTCCTCCATCTAAATTCCGAGCTATAAATACTGCATTACAATTAGTCGAAGCATATAATAAACCTCTTTGTTGTAGAGTTTTTAAGAGTTTGCGAGGGATGGAATGCTTTTGATTAAGGTAATATTCGACTTCATTAAAGTTCTTAGAGCAAGCTTCGGGTGGTACGAATGTAGACAAAGGGGTTCGTCGTGCAATATTTAAAGAATGATTGGAAACTGCATTAAGCATACCTGTTTCACCAAATCTGTCCCGCAACCAAATTATCGCGTCATCGAGGTTGCACTTGTTTGTGTCCATCACTAAAGACAATGGATTACCTGAATGCTTATATTGATTTAATCCCAATTCGTAAGCAACTTCAGATAACGGTATGTCTTGTCTGTACTTGTTTGTTTTAAATAGCTGTAATTCTGTTTCTATCTGCTGTCGTAATTTTTCGCTTGCAGATGCGGTTTGTTTCCATTGTGCAAGTTGTTCGAGAATTTGCGAGCGCTCCCTTAGTTGATGATTAATTAATTCAAATTGTGGACTTAATACTTCAATCATCCTTTGTCTGTATGCAACACTTCTTTCTTGTGCTTGTGGCTGAGGAAAGGAACTCTGCAAATCTAGTAATTGAGAATCTTGATTTACTGCGCTATAGTATTTCTTAACTTTGGTGTAAGTAGCAACACTTCCTTTAACACCGCGTACTATTCCCAAATGTTCAACAGCATTAGCAAAACTATCTTGCAGTTGGTGCATTTTCGCTCTAGTACCGAATAAGGCTTTACAGTTGAGTTTTCCTCGTTCATCTAACGGTACTAGATAAGCATGAATATGTGGTGTCATTTCATCAAGATGTAACTCTGCTTTGACTATGCGATCGCCCCAAGAATCATCTAACCATTTAATAACTGCGTCCACAAAACCATCCAAACGATTTTTGTCATAACTCCCACCTTGACTTACCTTATCGGAACGGAAGTATTCTGCGCTAGCACTCAGCAACATCTCCACTGTTAAAACAGCATCAGAACGGTATTTTTGAGAACCAATTTTATTTTTTACCTTTGAAACTAAATCAAGGTTGTCATAATCTCCGACTACTTCTAAGTTTTTTATCTGGAGATTAGCATTAGGTGTATATACTTCTCTTGTAGTGTGAGCTTCACTGCGAGCCAAAGCTCCCCAAGATTTTATCTTTTGAATTCGACATACCGTGAAAGCCATATTTTTATTTTAGAAAATAATAACAATTAATTTTATTTACTGTTATCGCATCTATCTATAAGCCTGGAGAATCGGTGTCCAAAAATATCTAAAAATAGCCAAAAAATATATCTTTATAATTACGTATTTTTATAAAAAGTAAGTCCTTTTTATTTCATATTGATTGTGTATAAAGACTGGTAGTTTGTCTTACTACGACAATCTTAGCCTAATATTTGTAACACTATTAAATAGTCTTACTAGTAATTATACAGAAGCTAAAATTAAAAGTCTATTTGACATGAGTGAGACATATATATGCATAGAGCATCATAACAATTTTTATTAATATAAGTTCAATCATCGCTGCTTTTATACTGATAACTTTCAACACTTTTTGCCTAAGTACATTATCTTCCTTTAGTTATATTGCGCTTTTATTTAAGAGTTTGCTAACAAAGTAATTAATAAGATGAAGGATTGAAGCAACGAGGCAGAAAGAGCCTTCTTGAATAATTAGTGCTATTAGCAAAGTTAATCAGATGTGCAGCGCCATAAACTAAAATTTCGGAAATAAAGAACTATGACCAATTTGATTTTGAACACAATTTACTCCTCGTTATTTTCCACTCATCCTTCAAAACAAAGGTGTAGTGTGTTTCACCTTTATATCAGGTAAAAAGCTGGAATATTTTTAGTGGTGCCTTTAACACTCGAATTGAATATTGTTTCAAACTGCAACCAAATTTAATTGTTTCCCGTGTACATTTAATCCCTCAAATCTTTCTCCGATAATGTTTTAACGGATTTGACATCTCCAAATTAACTAGAAACCATAAAAAGGAATTATAAGGAAAACTAAGATGATTAAAGGCTAAAAAACAATAAGTTTCACTAATAATCGACCTTTAATTTCCTTGGTATTCCTTTACTTTCCGGCGCAAAAAATGCATATTTGTAAACAAAATTCCATGAGTAAAAACACTCAACAAAAAAATAATTCTTCTCCCCTGTTAATTCTGGCTTTGGATTTTGGAGGAAGTTCAACTAAAGGTATTTATTCCACTTCAATACAGAATCAAGCAGCATCCCTGGTAATGGAGCCAGAGGTAGTAAAAATTTCTCTTGATTCAGTAGCTTCGCAAATACTGGGAGTAACCGAACCAGAAAATGCTGCATGGGTTAACTATATGGGTGAAACCTTTGCTGTGGGATATTTAGCTAAGAGTAAGTATTATGGAAACCAGGGGTTAAGAGAATTAAAGTACGAACGGGCAATTGCTAAAACATTAGCTTTTGTTTGGGCTATCTCCCAGAAACTTCAGTTAGGTCAAAAATTTCAACTGGCTCTTATTTGTTTGCTGCCACCAGGGGAGTTTGAAAATAGAGATAGTTTTTACAAAAATCTTCAAGCAATACTTGCTGGTTTCATAACACCAACAGGAAAAATCCAGGTTAAATTAACTGAATTCAAGTGTTTACCAGAAGGTGCGGGAATATATCTTGCCTACCAAAAGAAATTAGGACAGCAAATCAAAACTAAAACTATTGCATTGGTGATGGTGGGTTATAGAAATGCATCGGTATTAATCAGCGATAAAGGAATAGTTGCACCTGACGGGAAGACCTCTGATTTAGGAATGATTCGATTATTGGAAAAAGTTGTTGCTAAAACTTCTGGACAAAATGCTTCACAGTTAGCCCCTGCTGTAGTATCTGCTGGTAGCGATATTTCTACCACTCCCCTAACAAAATTGTTGAAAAGTAAGAAGAACGTCAACAAACGGAATGAATTGATGCAAATACAACAGGCTATAAAGCTTGCTAGGAGTGAGTATGCAGATGTTCTTACAAGCTGGTTAGACCAGGTAGTTCCCTCAAACGGGGTTTCTGAAATTTTATTTTGCGGTGGAACTGCTGACTATATGAGAAGAGAACTAAATTCTCACCATAGTGGGATACCTTGTTTATGGGGAGTTGGAGCGCAGATTCCATCACAAGTTGATAGCTTCGGTTTAGGGGGTCGTTTAGCCGATGTTTACAGCGTATTTTTATACTTTTCACAACAGGTAAGTTGATGCACAAACAAATCGATTTCCGTTGGCGCTATCAACCGTGTAAGCCAATGGATATCCAATTAATGAAACATATTCAGTCTAATTTGATGACTGGTAAAACCGAAATGATGCTTGTAGCAGTACGCTCATTTTGGCTAACTCACGCTATAGCTAATTACTCAGATGATGAACAACAAGTACAGCGTATAGCTAGAAGTTGTATACAAGCTTTAAGAAAACAGGCGCAAGAGATTGTTGAATTAGCAGGATTAGAAGATGCTCCTCTAAAACTTTTGACACAAAATTCTTCTTCAAATTCTCACGATAGAGCCTTTCATTCAAATAATAATGATTCAGAAAATCATGTTTACGATGATGCGGGTTTGAGTAATTTCATGTAGCTAAATTTTTAATCATGAGGATATAGACACTTATGAGTTATAGAAAAATGAAGCGAAAAAGAGGCAGACCTAGAAAAACTACTTTAACTCTTCGAGAAGATATGCAAGCAGAGAATAATCCAGAACAATTAAACGTGAATAACAATGAATTGCAGACGAATGAAAAAATAAACGATTGGGATAAAGAAATTGATGGCTCGGAAATCACTCAAGAAGTTACAGAAACTAAAACTAATGAAGAATTAAAGGTAGAACCTAGTACAAGTAATGACAACTACGAAGAAAAGCAACAAACATCAACCAATGGTTCTGTTCGGTTAGACGAAGAAAATAGTTTCAAAGAACCAACAATTATTCATCTTATTGATGGAGAGAAAGGGGGGTGCGGTAAATCGTTTTTCAGTAGGACATTTATTGAATACTGTAATTCCATTGCTTACGATATTGCAATTGTCGATGCTGATATCAGCAACAAAGATATAGCTACAATTTACCCCTCGGTTGAAGTTGCTTATTTTAGCGATGATGAAAAGCTTGCATTTGAAGCAGATAAGATATTTGATTTAGCTTTTGAAAAATCTGTACTTGTTAATCTGCCTGCTCAAGTTTATTCAAATGTTACTAATTGGATACAACGTAATGATTTAGTCAATTTGGGTAGAGATAATTCAATCAAGTTTATTAAATGGTTTGTTTGTATGGGAGGGGTTGATTCGGTCAATTTCTTTCTTCAATCTTTGAATGATTTCGGAAATGACATTATTCATGTATTTGTGAGAAATCAAGGATTATGCGATGAATGGGATTATATACACGAAATGCCTGAATTTAAATCAGCTATCGATGATTACAATTTTATAGTTATGGATTTTCCCAGGTTTCCGTTTTGGGAACGTAATATTATTGACCGATTAGGGATAACTTTCGATATGGCGATCGCACACCCGGATATAAAGGTTATTCCCAAGCAGCGGATAAAGAATTTTCTGAAAGTGGCTTATGCTTCTTTAGCTGCAACGGAGTTAATTCAATGAGTGCGGCTGACACTGATGCTTCAAAAAGTAATCAAGAAAAACCAAGAACTCCGGATGAGTTACTTGCTGAAGCTTTGAAAGGGAAGAGTGAAGATTTTAAGCAGCGAGTAGTTGATTTCGCTTTTAGAAGTGGTTTATCAAAAGATGACCCATTATTTCTTGTACTGGTTGCAACTGGACAATTAGAAGTAATGTTGGAGGATGCACCCCAAACATTACAGTTGCTATTTGAGACTTGGAATCAAGATTTAGCCAAGAATCTGGAAACAGTAGAACAAGTTGCTGTTCAGAGGCAAAAAGTAGCAATTAACCGAGCAGCACAGGCTTTGATTCATGAATCTTTGGTACGTGAAGGTCGAAATATTATCAATTCTATTTATCCGGCTGCAATTGTATTCTTTCTGATTTTTGGATCTGGTTTTATCGGAGGTGTAACGATACCACCTTGGATTGTTGGTGTGTTAGGGAAGGGGTATACCTTAGTGAAATCTAATAATCTGACTTGGGACGAGCTGAATGCGATGAAATGGGCTATGTCGAGTGAGGGTAGATTTGCCAAGAATTTAATTAATTGGAATCGGGATTATTTAGATAACAAGGAATGTATTAAGGATGCTCAAAAGTTGGGTGTGACCTTATCGCAATATAACCGCAAAGCCAGGTCAGGATTTTGCACCATATGGGTAGTTCCGGCGGGTAAACGTAACTTTATTCCTTGATACATCAAATAACTGTTAAAAGACCGTACATTCGGAGTCAGGAATTTTATTTTCTCTTACTATTTGTCTCATTTTCTCAACTTCTATTTTCCATTCCTCTTGGTCCGGATCATAAAAATCATCATAGTTTGCATATCCTTCACTTAAAAGCTCATCCGCTGTCATTGATGAAACAATTTGGTAGTGAGTTGTGTTGGGTTCTGTATTTTGTAATGGTTTTTCAGTCATGATAAGCGGTTTATTAATACTGGTTTCTATTGTAGTTCATTGTTACTAAAAAGATATACAGTATCTGCTGCGGCGCTTAAAATCGAACATTAAATTAGATAATCATGGTTTTAAAACTCAACCATTTCGATACTAAAACAAAACAAGATACAGGAATAGAAGAGAAGCTTGAGAACACCTTGGCTGAGTATTTATTTCCTGGTGTTGAGTTTAGTATTGGTACAGCTTACCCGGAGGCTACTCTAGCCGAAGATTTACAAGAGCATAACGGTATGGCTCTGCAATTTTCGGCACAAAAGAGAATGTTTTTTGCAAGTGACCCGACTATTCTATCTCAGCTATATCCGGGTGCATCGGATGGCGCAGCATATCCTTTACCTTTTACACCCTGTCGAAGTTTTCATTCCTTAGAAAATGTAAGAGTTTTAGTGGTTGACGACGTGACTGGAGAAAACGGTAGTGTTATTGCTCGTGATGATGCTTTAAAAATGGTTGGTGATTGCAAAGGTTTGATTGATAAAGATTTCGCTTCTTACAACAATATACAACCGCGTGCTTTCCAGTTCCGACTTGGTATTAAACCTCAGCCGTATTGTCCAGTTATGCGGATTGCCAAAGGTACGCTTGCACCTGCACGCTTAGATAAACTTGGGGAATCTTCTTTTCGTATGGAAGGTAATGTCAAAGATAGAACTATGCGTTCCAAGTTTGGTTACGATATGATACTGGCAACGTCTTCTTTTAAGGGAAGAAAAGGAAACGATGCAATTAAGCCAGGAGAATATACGCTTTCACTTGGTTTGGGTGTAAAGTCCTTTGCTTTATATAGAGAACATAGTCTAGGAACACAAATTTTAGTAAATTATCCTCAAACTGTAAGAGAAGAAATTCTACCTATAATCAAGCAGCAAGCAGAAAAATTAGCTATTGAGCAAAAAGACATTCTTAAGTTAGCACAGCGATATATTGAAAGCTATGAGCGACGTAAAGCTTTATTAGTAAAAGGTTCTGAATTTTGCTGTAATTCAAAAGAAAATTTTGAACAATTTTCTATATTTGATATTTTAGATTCTGGTGGTGATAACTTAGAAAATCAAGATGCCGTCGAACACTTTCCTACACAACAAAAAAAGGACTTATTACTATACTCATTATTAAAAGCCGATTTATCAAACTTTAATCAAATCCTTGAACATCCTAAAATTATTGGTGAACTTCAGAATTTTATTCGGAAAGAGTGGTTAGAGATAGCGACTGGACGTTCTATTAAATTTACGTCTGGTTTAGCTCAACCTAGTTTAGATTTACAGCCAAATGAAATTTGTATTCCTTACTTGAAACAAGGGGAAGAAATTATAGTTACTCGTTCCCCTTTAATCAATTCAAATGGTGTAATTAATTTAAAAAACAAGCATCTTCCAAAAATGCTACCGGGATGCGTTTACATAAACCCGAAAACTGCTATGGATAATATGCAATGCGATTTTGATGGTGATTTGCTAGCTTTTGCACCTAGCAAAGAATTTCCAATATTAGCAAAAGAAGTAAAACAAAAGAATCTACCTGAAAATAGATACCCCGATATTATCAAAAAAGTAAAAGTTCCTTATCAAGGAAGCTTTGCAGAAATTGCTGTTTCTGCTATGGATAATAGAATTGGGATTATAGCTAACGAAATTCAGAAAAATATTGCATTGCAATGTGAAGTTTGTGGAATGCCTCAATCTGAAAAATATGATTATCTTCAGAGAGTTTCATCACATTTTAATTATCTATTGAAAAGACGTGAGCAAGGTAAATTAGAAATACCTTCTAAGATAACACAGCATTTATATCCGGTAGCATCTTTACTCAATAAAAATTCAAATTATTCTACAATAGAAAATAAATTACATTTGATAAAAGAACTATTATTTGATTGCGTAGCTGATTTAGGAAATGAGCTACAAGTAGCGACTGATGGTTGTAAAAGTGCTTTACGCCCAGACGATTCAATTATTAAATATTGTCAAGCTATAACTGGCTATAAAGAAGTGGAATGGTTGGCTGATAAGAAGAATAAAGAAGCATTTATTAATCGTGGGATGAAAACTAACGGTTATAGTCCTATTGATTTAATGATTCAACAAACTAATCAAATATTTGAACAAAATCAGTTAGTTGCTAGACCTATAGAGCAATTTAGAAAACTTTATCCCGAAATAGAATTTGATTCGTTTAAACAACAAGCTTTACAAATAAAGACTAACTATAATTCCGAGGTCAGAAACCGTATAGAACTAGAAGAAAGACAAAAAAATGCTGAAGGACCTTACCTTATAATTACTTCTCCTATTAGTGGAAAACAGTTAGAAATTACCAATTTAATTAAATTTGATGCAGCTAAAAATCCTAATTTTTGGAAAGCTTCTGAACTAAATATAAGAATTTTTTCTAGGGAGCCAACTAAAAAGATGCCACAGCCTCTTTTTGCTCAAGCAAGATTTAAAACACCATCAGGTAAAAATGTTGATATTCCTATTGGTACAATCAGCATGAAATCTATGCGAGAACACAACTTAAAACCGGGAATCATAATAGAGAAGGGTAAAGTTGAGTTCTTCAGTGGTATTAGTAATAGTATGATTGATGCTTTAAAGCAACAAATTCTTGAATATGTTGAATCAATAAGAAAAAGTACTCCCGATAATGAAAAGTTACAGCTAGCAGCTGCAATTCATGATGTTAGTCATACCGAAGAAAATAAAAATTATTCATCGGGACAAAAGAAAGCAGGTGTGGCGTTTGCTATATTTCCCGACGAAGTTATAGGTCAATTAAATCAATTACAGTTTACTCAAATGAGAGTACTTGGTACTCAGTTCAATCATTATGCTGAGAGAAACTTTGCTGGTGAAAAAGTCCCGATAAAATTTGAGAATGGTATTAATCCTCGTGCCCCCAATCAAACTGCACGTTGGATAATGGTAGAAGGTAAAAAACTAGGTACTATTGATGCTTCTTCTCCTCATTTACTATCTGGATGTGAAGCGATTGCTGCTATAACTTCTCCTCCCAGTAAAAGTGTTGTTATCACCAGTTTAAAAAATTCCGATAATAAGTTGCAAGTTGATAATGTTAATAAATATGCTTTTAAATCTTCTCAGTGGCATAACGAACAAGCCAATATTACTTTAGTTATAGGACAAACTAATCCCCGTAAAGCACCAACTATTTTCGCGAAAGTAAATAATCAAATATTAGGAACCGTTAATAAAAAATCAGTCAAATTTTTACAAGAAAAACTCAATGCTGTAGGTAAGTCAATTCAAGGATTGACGTTTTCAGGTACTTTAAAAAATGCTCCTGCTAGCTATGCGGATATAAAAATTGACCCTTTTACCGTAAAGTTTCCACAAATTGAAACTACCTTACAACATGATAAAAACTCAATTGAAAGTAATCAGCCGGTTTGCACCGTTTTATTTTTTGAAGC
The DNA here is from genome assembly GCF_002368095.1 of Calothrix parasitica NIES-267. Classification (GTDB taxonomy): domain Bacteria; phylum Cyanobacteriota; class Cyanobacteriia; order Cyanobacteriales; family Nostocaceae; genus Rivularia; species Rivularia parasitica. The sequence continues at coordinate 5,081,248 of NZ_AP018227.1, forward strand.
ATCTGTAGATAGTTCATTGCAACAGAAAACAGAGCAAATGATGTCTAATATGCTCAAACGGGCTGTTGAGCGTGCGGTGGAGTTAGGTTATGAAAGGGTACAGTTTGTGGATGTTTCTACAAATCCCACAGAATCTTCAGCTTTAAAAACTATTGAGCAACTTGCAACAGAACACAAAGATATAAATATTGATTTTGTTGGTAGTGTGTTTGTAGAAGATGCAATTGGATTGATGAAGGAACCATCAGATATTGCAATTGGGATTAAAGACGCTCAAAGCATCGGTATTGTTGATTTTGTTGCTAGTCAGGGAATGGCGATCGCCACATATAATCCTCAAACACAAAAATTTGATAGACGGAATTTACCTGCTCCACAAAAGACTACTGAAACAACTAAAGATATTGAGCGCAACGAACGTTGAATTTATATAAGTCGATAACAAAGGATTAGCAAAAAATGACCATGCTTTTTGATATCGAACAATATCGTGCCCCAGATTCACAAAACCATAAAGGTGACTGGGATGGTGTTAAGTATGATTCTGCTTGGGACGATGGTTCTGCTTTTCCAGAAAAAAACTATAAAACTTCTTTAAAAGAAACAGCACGTAGCAATAAAACAGACTGTTGGTATTCTCCACCTCATATTGTTGAATTAATTATCCAGGTTTTAGAAGAAATAAATCTTGACCCTTGCGCGGATGATGGACGACACATACCAGCAGGAAAGCATTATACCTTTGATGATAATGGTTTGGAACAGCCTTGGTGTGGGAAAGTTTATATGAACCCCCCGTATTCGCATCCTGGTGTTTGGATGAAAAAGCTGCAACTAGAGTTTGAAACGGGTAATGTGGATGAAGCAATTGCTCTTGTACCCGCTGCCACTGACACCAACTGGTTATCTCCGGTTTTGAAAACTCAACCTGTATGTTTTTGGAAAGGGAGAATTAAGTTTTTAGGACAAGATTACAAACCTAAATCATCTGCAAGACAGTCTCATGTATTGGTTTATTGGGGTAATAATTGGCAGAAATTTAGGGAAGTATTTAAAGAATATGGTGTGGTTTATTTTCCAATTCCCCCTGATTATAATAACCAGGTGCTAGGGGAAAACATATCACCTAACAATTCCCCTAGCACCCGGTTAGAAGATAAGAGCCAAACCCCGGACAATAGTTCATCAACATTAACTCTTTCAAATACTCAACTAAGTAATGATAACCAGGTGCTAGGGGGAAATATATCACCTACCAATTCCCCTAGCACTCGGATAGGAGATAATAGCCGAACCCCTAATAATAAATCATCGACATCAACTCTTTCAAATACTCAACTAAGTAATGATAACCAGGTGCTAGGGGAAAATATATCACCGACAAATTCCCCTAGCACCCCAATAGAAGATAAGAGCCAAACCCTGGACAATAGTTCATCAACATCAACTCTTTCAAATACTCAAACAAGTAATAATAACCAAGTGCTAGGGGAAAACATAATACCTCCACATTCCCCTAGCACCTATCGTAAACGTGGTGAGGGCAGCGGTAATATTTCATGGGGTTACGCAAATGCTAATAGCACTAAGAAGAAACCAGTCAAACAGCTTTATTTCGAGTGGGAATATAGGGGTAAAAGGGGAAAGACTTATGTGCGATCGCACTTCTTCGAGCAAGTTATTTCAATGAATGAAGCGAAAGTTCCAGTTATAGAGATATTGAAATTATTAACTTATAATCCAAAGGTAGCGGGTGCTTTGGGTCTTAATTAGCTATATGAGTGTTGTTCTATCAAACCTTTATCAATCTCTGTTTCAACTGCGTATATCGCTCCTGAGATTTCCTAGAACGAACGCACACCAAAATAATTCGTAATTCGTAATGTGGCACGAAGTGTCATATTACGAATTACGAATTATTCAATTGGGCACAAATATTATACATAATACTAGATTTCGTGTAAAAGATAAACAATTATAATTAATAGTAATTTTGTATTAACTTATCAATTATAGATAATTTACAAATTATTTTTGGAAAAAAATATCCCGTATTAAGGGATAAGAAAATAGTATTTTTAGCAATTACTGTTGGACTTTTATTGAACGTACCAAGACGCTGGTTACTTCTCCTGGATTGGAAGTTGGTAACAGTGGAGTCCAATCGCGTACATTTGCATAACCAAGTTGATGTAAAGCCTCAATTGTCGCTATTACTGCTTCTTTTGAGCCAATTAGAATATGTTTAATTTTTTCTGGCTCTGGATGTTGAGATATTATTGGTTGAGGACTCACAAAAGCTTTTTCTTGATTGCTAGCATCAGCTAGAAAGTTTTGATACTTTAAATTCATAAGTTATTCACCGCTACTACCGAAAGGTCAATTTCACTATTTATTCCCCGTAAGGGGTTTTATTAGCTGCAAGTATTCAGTTTCAAGGCAATTATTTGTCCTGAAATATAGTCGAAACGAACCGTCCCCATATTGCTTTAATCCTTGTTCACAGAAATGAATTTCTTGTCTTTGAAGCCATTGAACAATGCTTTCGTAATTATCAGCCAAGAAAAGCGCAGGAAAGTAAATTCTTCCGGTTTTAACTCCTGTTTTTGGATGAGTAAATATTTGAAATTGCGGCTCACTTAAAACTTCAGCCATTAGTATTACCTTGCAAAAATATTTATGTGATTTTGAAAGCTTGCGATAGATAAATTGAGATGATTATCACAAGCTTTCATTTAAATTAATTAGATAAAGACTCGGAGTATTTAACGAAATTTGAGATTTTCCATTTCAGCCCATGAACTTTGTCAGCAATGTTGGGTTTGTTAGATTTACCATCACAAAGCATACAAGCTTCGCATTTTATGTAATACACAACAACAACTTTCCCTGCAAAATCAGTAGCTGATTCATTGTTTATGGTTTACACAACGAACAATATCAGCCATTAACTCTAAATCATCTGATAAGGATATTGATGAATCATCTCTTCAAAAGGAATCAATTCTCCTTCTGGGGTGCAAACATACAGTATTCCTTCAATAAAACGGGATGAGATTACCTTACCCTCAGACTTTGCCATTGCAAACCATCTCCGAAATATTTCTGGTTCTATATCAGAAAAAGCATATTCATTTTTGTTCCAGGCATTTTTAATTGCTTTTACGAGAAATCCTGCTGGGTTTTTTATTTGTGTAGTAGCTAATGCTTCTTTTAAACAATCAATTGCATTTAATACTACCTCTTTTTTGGTATGTTGAATCAACTTTGATAAAGTTGAATTAGTTTTAATGTTTAAAGCTGATAACTCAGACAAGATTTGGTCATCATCAATCAGTATTTTTTGAGAGCGTTTTTTCTTTAAAGGTGTAACTTTTGATGATTTAACATTAAATAATTTACGTGCATTTAATCGCTTCTCCAAATCTTGAATAGTAGAATTTTGACGTTCAACAAGTTCCTGTAATTGATGAACACGATAAACTTGACCTGCTAAAGCTTCATTCTTACGTTTTAGCTGTTTATTTTCTGACTCTAAAAGTTGGATACGTTCTTTTAAACGAGTTAGAATCTTTGTCTGAGATTTTGATGAAGTTGATTTTGACTCCTCACGAGGCATTGACGATTGTGTATTACGTATTTGTGCAATTTTTTGCTTAATTTCAGGGTATTTATATAAATAAGCTACACTGACATTTGCTTGAAGAGCAACTGTATGAAAGTTAATCTTTTCGTTTCTCTTCTCCAAATATTTAATGGCTTGATTTACTCGATTCAGAGAATCTTTTTTGCGAGATGCTTGTGCTTGCTTAAGATTATCGATTCTGGTTTGTCTAAGTTCATCTTTGCTCATGACTTCTTCTCCAAGCTATTTATAATTTTATCTAGCTGGTCGGCTTGCCTTCCAAACTGTTCAACTAACACGTCATGTCCGGCCGAAGCGGCCCTCGATTCTTTATCCCTTAATTCCGCACGTATTTTTAAGTATTGAGATAACTTCTCTGTTTGGGCAACAAAACAAGAGCAGGTATAACAAGCACGAAACTTATCGCAACGCTCATCCAGCGGCAGTCCGCAAAATCCATAGATAGGAGTATTAATGTGGTCGCCTGAAAGCTCTATTTGGTGAGCAGATGGATTCTCCCAAAACGAGGAAGGCATTGATTCATAATGCAGAGGTTTTCCATTTATATTTAATAAAGCTTTCTGAATATGTCCTACTTCTTTCTCAATCAATTCACAACTCACTTTTGTATAGTGAAGACTAGTTGTTCCTAATTCTTTGTGTCCTGCCCAAGAACTAACAATAGCAAGGTCATGTCCTTGTTCAAAGAGTTGAGTTAATCTTGTAGATCTTATTAAGGAGGAGGTAAATCTTCCTAAAAATCCATTTTCATCTCTAATATTTTCAGCCTTGATAAGACAACGAATACATTTATAAAGTGGAGGACGATTGTTAGAAATTACCTTTTTAACTGGTTTGATTTTAGGTTGACTTGGGTAAATTGTAGATATATCTTGGTAATGGCAGAATAAATAATTCCAATCCGAACCCCATAAATTGTTAATGTATTCCTGTTGTTCCTGTACAACTTTAGCAATCACTCTTGTGACTGGAACTTCGTGTAGGTCTTTTGTTTTTTTGCGCTTCCAAACAACCTTCCAATTAGCTCCTTCTTGTATCAAACAATCTTTTTTTAATAATGCTAATTCTGACGGACGCATTGCTGTAAAAAATGAAATAATCCACATTCTGGCAATAAAGTCAGGTAATTTATGTAAATTCTTCTCAATTTGTTCGCGTACTACATCAGATATTGGGTCGGGATTACTCAGTTTATGTTTTGGATAATCATCATTCCTGATGATATCTTGGTCAACAGTAAACCATCCTTGCATTACTCCTATTTCAAAAAAATCTCTTAAAGTACGCAATCTAGATTTAATACCCCCATAACTAGTTTGACAACTAAGAAAATCAAGGATAACACCGCGATTTACTTGCTCAATACTGGTAATATTTTTTTTGACTAAGTAACGCGATAAAAAGCGAAAGTCAACCATACGTTGCGTAATAGTTTCAAATGATAAATCAATTTTACACAAATGAAAAATGTACAATTTGACTAATGTTATAAACCACTTTTGTTCTATGTGATTGAAGTCAATAGTGTAGTAATTTCGCTGCTTATCAACTGAAGAAAGAATAGCCCTTATATCCCATATACTATCCGAAAAATTAAATGGTTTTATCGGAAGTTCATGATTACTATATCGACTCAGAATTTGTTTTGAAATAGATATAGATGATGGTATTACTTTGAGACATGTTTTACAACGAAATCTTATCATACCTCCTCTATCTAGATAATAAAAAACAATATTTTTTGCGTCACAATTGGGACAAACAAAATTATTAATTTTTTTACCTTTAGTCCAGATAGTATTAGTATTCAAATCTCGAATTGTTTTTTTATATTTAAGGTTGCAAGACTCACTTATTTTTTTTGGACAGTCGGGACATCTAAATAGTTGTTTACCTCTTTTTAAACTAGACAATATCAACTGCCTCTTTTCACAGGTAGGACAAATAAATTCTTGTTTGTAGTCTTTTTTCCAATCAATTTTAATCATTAATACTCTCCAAACCTTCAATACAATTTCTTAAACTCTTCAAATCATCTTCTAATCCTTGTTGCTGCCGAATCATACCTAAATTTTGAGAAATATCTAGTTCAGATTTGACTCTTTTTAAATCTTCTTTTAAATAAGTCAAGTCGTCATTAGATACCCGCCAATGTGAACACCTCCAACAAGCATTAACAGTTTGACAAGGCTTTTTCAATATTGGACGATGACATTCTCCATACTGTGTAGTTATTTGGTACATCCTACGACGAAGCAATTCTGTCACGGGATTTTTAGGTTTGTGAGAGCTTGCTAATTTTCCTGCTATGTCAACATATTTTTTTTCTTTGATTAACTCCTGATACTCCGAACCTAGAACTTGTTTAATCAGATGTTTGTAATAACGTTGCATCTCAGAAGAGCGATGTCTTAAATACTTTTGAATAATTAAGTCTCTAACCCCAGCATTAGTCATTATAGTTGCTACTGTTTTTCTAAATTGATGGGATTTAAAATGCCATAATTCACCATCTTTTGACCTAATATTAACTTTTTTTGCAAGCAAATTTAACCACATATTAAACTGAGCTGACGACATAACTTTTGGAATAGGCTTATAGAATTCCCACTGCCCATTTTTAAGAATTTGACGCTTATTGGTATTGGTACAAAATAATTTATCAAAGCTATTACCAAATAACCTATTAATATAATTTTGTTGTTCTGAGATAATTGTGACTAATTCGATTATATTAATTGGTAATTCATCTTCTATTTGATATTTCTCAGTTTCTTTTAGTCTTAATCGCCACTGGTTGCTTCTTTTTCTAAGGCAATCTAAAGGTAAATTTAGTAGTTCTCCAATTCTTAAACCAGTAGTTCTTATAATTAAAACCATCCGTTGGACTTGTTCTGGTAGAAGATAGATATTTTCTTGAAACTGGTTCCAAACTTCTTCGGGAATATAATCAATTTTATTATTATTAATTTTAATACTATATCGTTTACCTTTGAACCAGTAAGTATTTACATCTAACCATCCTTCCAAACGGCAAGTATCAAAAAAGACTGCAAGGTTAGAGTAGTAATGAGTTATTGTAGACTCTAATAATCCTTTAGATTGCAAGTAATAGTCAAATTCATTAAATATTTGATTATCAATTCTGCCTGAATTATTAATATTCGTTATTTTCAGAAAATTGGAAAAGCTTTTTATAGAGGTTAAAAAACCTGAAAGAGTGTTCAATGTATAGTATTTTCTTTTTTGAAAACAGTAAAGCTTTGCTAGTAGCTTTAACCAATCTTGAGATAATGGTTCAAAATTTAAAATATAAAGAGCACAATGTTCAAGAACTTCCATATCTAAATCATTTACAGTATGCCAAATATCTTTATTAAATAGTGGTAAGGATGTAAGAATAAGCATTTCTTCATTTTGAGATAAAACTTGAAACTCTACTAATTGATTTAAGTTATTCATTTTCTTCAATTTCTACTACTTTCATCAAATCACTTTCGTTTACAACATGAGAATAAATATCTAATGTTGTTTGTATTGATATATGCCCTAGTAAATGTTTGACTCTATCTGCTGAATATCCTGCTTTTAAAAGACGAGTGGCATATGTATGGCGAAATAAGTGTGGGTGAACTTTAATACCTGTTTTTTTAGATAATCTACAAAACATCGTATTAATAACTTTAGGATGTATTGGTTGTCCTATTTCTCCTGACCAAATGTTGATAAATACATAATTTGATTCGATACAAGGATACTCATAAATTAGATAATCGTTGTACATTTGTAGGAGTTCTGGAACTACAGGAATTACTCTTTGAAGACCTTTAGCTCTAATACCATAAGGATTAATCCGACTCACAATTCTAATCGTATTGTCTCCGTAATCTCCTATGTCCTCATGCTGAAGCCCTAGTAATTCTCCTTTCCTTATTCCTGTACCATTTAGCATCAAAATAATTAACTTGTCCCGTAATCTATGGCAAGCATTTACTAAAGTTTCTATCTGTTTATTAGTAAGACATCCAGGAAATTTTTTAGGCTCTTTTAGTTTGACTAGTTTTTTTCTTATCGGTTTCGACTTAGAAATGCCTTTTAAGAAACGAGTACGGCTAATTCCTACTGGCATGAAAAACCTTTCAAACTGCTTAAAATCTACAGTCTTATTGGCAGTATGGTACTCGTAAAAACCACTAACAGTAGTTATTGCTCGGTTAATAGTCTTCTCTGTTCTTTTTGCTTTTATTGGTTGCATAGAAACAACTTTTGATATATCTCCAACTCGCAACCAATAAGCAAAGGTTTCTAAATCAGAAAGTTGAATGCTTCGCCAATCCAGATGCTGCTTACTAAGAAATTCCCACCAAGCCTTCAAGTCATAAGCATAACTTTCAACTGTGTTAGGGGATTTGTTTGTACTGAGGTAAGTTAAATACTTCTGAATTGGTTCTATTAACTGATAATTTTCGTCTAAAATCAGCCAAACTGGTTCACCTGTGTTAGGTTCAATCCCTCGCTGAAGAGATAATTTCATTACTGTTTATATAATTTAACGCGCTTTCTTTCATTGTGGAGATGCAACCTAATACGGCTTCTATGCCCTGGTAGTAAAGGTAGAATCAATGCCGGTATATGCACTTTGAGCGTTGTAAATGGAGTCGTATTCTACAATGAAGATTCTTTCAATTGTTGTTGATGTTAAATAAGTTAATATTTTGTATGACATAACGCACCGGATTCTGTCATCTTCTGTATGACGACAAAGGATTTCATTTTCACTCAAAGATGCGTCGGGGGTTATTATTCGGAAAGTTCTCCAACCAAGATTTTGAGCGATACGAGCTTCTGACTTACTATGTACCGAAGCCATTAAATATTGTTTCCAACGAGAGTCACATTTGTGAAATTGATGTGTATAACCCGTATACCTACCAGATGCAGAGATGATTGATTCCCAAACATCAAATGGTACTGCTGTAGGGTCGCCATAGGAACCAATTCTGATAGGATATCGATAATGCTTCAAAACTTCTATTTCATTTTTGCCCAATTTTGGATAATTGCCTGCTACATATTTTCGGTAGATATTATTGATAGGTAAGAGATGAACGTAGCAGCTTCCTACTTGACTCAATTTTAAGGGGCAAGAGCCACATACGCCTTGATCCAGACCTTTAGAAGCAGCGAAAGTGGGAGCAAATTCTTGTTGTAAAATCCAGCTTTGTATCAACCTTCCGGTCTTACGATTTGTGCTAGGAGAAACGAATCCCGTTAAGATAAGAACTATAGGAGAACCGTCAATCAAAGATGCCCCTTCCCAAACGACGTAACTATTTTTCAACATTTTAATAGCGGACAATAATTTTGATTTTTGTGAAGCGAAAAGTGTTTGAATTGATGATATATTTGAAATAATTTTCAACAGCAAAAAAGGGAATAAAATCTGCTTTATTCCCCTTTATTTTTTTGTGTACAATTATAGTATTAATTCTCGGCTTTCATTTGAGGATTAACACTTGCATTTACACGAGCAGCATATTCTCTTCTGCGCTGCCAAGATAATTCGTTTAGTACTACTAAATCTTCTTTAGTTTTACCGAATTTCCGATAAGCAAATTCGAGTAATTGCTCAAGAGAATAGCGCTTTTCTTCTACTTTTCCAAAATCCGATACGAAGCGTTCTTTAAATACATCCCAGTTGAAATCCTGGAAATTGTTTTTAGCAAGAAGTCCGCACAAAGAACGTATCGAATAGTAGACTTTTGAGTAAAGTCTTTCTGAGTAATCGCTAACTGAGTACTCGCCTCAAACAGAATCATCAATTGATTGAAATTTGGGTGTAGAATATTTACGTTTAGCCATGAGGTAGATTTATCCTAATTACTTCACCGTCTCCTGAGCGTAAGCTCTTCAGCCAATTACCACCAACAGGAATCGTGATAATCTGACATTAAATCCTTGATTTCACAGTTATGCTGATAATCGATTTCTAACTGTTGTAAATCTGTATCTGAAACCAAATTTTTCAGTTCCTGTATCATTTCTCTCAGATGATTATCATCGCTAACACCTGAGTAGTAAACTTTGATGAATTTATCAGCTTTTGTCATGAATTGTTCGAGGTTTGTGACGAATATTTGTTCTGCATCAATTGCCTGAATCATGATTTTTTCCTATTAATTATTTGAAGCGATTTAGTATTCATTTGGGAGCATGAGAACTTTTTGAACGAGATAAAGCTTGATATGGCTCAATGGAAAATCTGTATATTCGATTTCTTGGCGTAATACTTCTTGATTCGTGTCCCATTCACAAATCAAAACACCGGAATTATTTTGAACTTGTAAATGCCAAATTTGAAATTCTCGGAGCTTTAGATTGGATAGAAATTGATTTGTTTGATGTGAAGCGATTGCATCTAACAGCCAATAACAATTAGCTTATAAAGGCTAGGTATTGCATACCCTCTGTATAGTTCAAGCCGAGCCAATGTTTGTAGAGATTAGCTGAACCATAAAATTGCTTTAGCTCGGTGGTTATTTCATGTGCAGTTTTCATTTTTTCAAATTCTTGATTTTACGGACTTCACTATTCCTTCGGCGTGAGCCGTAAAACGAAAACTGCTAACAATGGATATCAGCAGTTTTAAGGTTTGTATTGAATATGTTTCGTAGAAAGGCAGTTTTCATCGCCTCTCAAACAGCTACTTTCTACTCTAATTCTTTCTTATGTTGACCTCATGATTATTCTTAATTAAATTAAACAATGCTTTGCAAACCGCAGAATCGAAAATAGTGTATTTATTTTATACTTAATGTATATTCAAATACTTAATACTTTTGGTAGAAGTCAAACCGTGAACAATATCGTATTATTATCTCGATAATATAAAAAAGCTCACTACTATAAGATTAGTTTTAAATAGTTTATTATAATAATTATCATAATTTATTTTAATAATTATTTAATATATAGTTAAAAGTCATGGTTATATATGAATTTAATTGAAATTAAACTTTTTACCATAGGTAAACAAATCGGAGCCTAATTTGAGTTCAACGATTAACAGAGAAGTTTTTTCAAGTATTTCTAACTATATGTATGTTAAAGATATGGATTTAGGTAATCAATCACTGGCTGCATCTGAAGAAATCCTACTGACTCTTGCTGATGGTACTATTTGTAGTTCAAATTCTGGAATTGGAAAGCTTCTTGGCTATGGTGTTAGCCAGGTAGAAGGTATCTCTTTCGACGAGTTTTGGTCGCAAGCAATTAATCAAGATGGTTCGCATTTCACCTCTGAAACTAACCCAGTCATGGTGGCATTACGAACAGGTAAATCTATTAGCAATCTTGTTATAGGTTTTAACAAGCCCAACGGTTCATTAATTTGGTTTGTTTGTAATTTCCAGCCTTTGTTTCAAGCAAGTAAATCGGAGCCATACGCTGTTTTAACTAAATTAACTGAATATAAGCTAGGAAATGAGCAGCAATCTGCTCAAGATTTTGCTGTAGTTAGTGAGGAGTCAAATATTGCATTCTCGGATGCAAGATTTTTTAATCTTTCCTTAGACTTGTTATGTATAGTCGGGTTAGATGGGTATTTTAAACGAATAAATCCTGCTTTCAATAAAACACTGGGTTATTCAACTGACGAACTGCTCGCAACACCTTTTATTAATTTTGTTCATCCGGATGACCGAACTGAAACCCAAAAAGAATTAGAAAAACTGAATACCGGAACATCCACGCTTTGCTTTAAAAATCGCTATCGCTGTCAGGATGGTTCTTATAAATGGCTGGCTTGGAATGTGGTTTCTGTAGCGGACAAGCAATTGATGTACGCAATTGCCAGAGATATAACTGAATATAAAGAACTTGAAACTGAGTTAACACAAGCGAATATTGAATTTAAAGATTGCTTAGAACAGCAAACTGCACAATTAGAGCAAAGCAATGCCAACCTGATTGAAAAAGAAACTCTTTACCAAATTTTAGCCAACCATATTCCTAATAGTGCAGTATTTTTATTTGACCGCGAATTACGCTACTTTTTATGCGAAGGTACGGAATTAGAAGCGATTGGACTCAAAAGTAAAGAAATTATTGGTAAAACTCCTAGTGAAATTTTTCCGATTCAAACAAAAACTGCAATCGAATCTATGTATCGCGCAGCTTTGGAAGGGGAGTCTGCATTCAAGGAAATTCCTTGTCAAAGTCAAATTTATTCTTGCTACACCGTTCCTATTTGCAACAACCAAGGTGAAATTTTCGCGGGTATGATGCTGACGCAGAACAATACCCAATACAAGAGAACTGAACTAGAATTGGCGCAAAAAAATAGTATTTTGCAGGCAATTATCGAAGGTACTAGCGATGTTATTGTTGCTAAAGATTTGCAGGGACGTTATGTAATTGCAAATCAAACTGCTAGCGAATGGTTGGGTGTTTCTGTTGAGGAGATAATTGGCAAGGACGATACAGAATTATTCCCACCCCAGGTTGCCAATAGCATTATAAAAATGGATAAGCAGGTAGCTATTAGTGGTGAATCAATAACTTACACCGAAGAAGTTCCCAAACGGGGAATACCAAAAATCTTAAATTCAATTAAATATCCTTGGCGTTCTCAGCAAGGCAATATTACAGGAATCATAGGCATTTCACGGGATATAACGGAGTTTAGATATTTCGAGGAAGCTCTACGAGAAAGCGAGTTAAATTTCCGAACCTTAGCAGATACCGTACCCCAACTAGTGTGGACATGCAGTCCTGATGGCTATACTGATTACTTTAATCGAAGATGGTGCAACTATACAGGTCTAAGTGCGGAAAAATGTCTAGGCTGGAACTGGACTAATTTATTACATCCCGATGACCGACAAAAGTGCTTAGACGTTTGGAATGAATCGCTACGTACTGGTAAAAAGTATGATATTGAGTATCGTCTCCGACGCGCTAAAAGCGGAAAATACCGCTGGTTTCTAGGTCAAGCCTATCCTCTACGGAATAATTCGGGAAAAATTATTAAATGGTTTGGCTCATGTACTGATATTGATGAGCAAAAGCGGACGCAAGAAGCTTTGCAACATGCTCTACAAGAAGCACGAAAAGCTCGCAAGGAAGCAGAAATCGCAAATCGTCTTAAAGATGAGTTTCTTGCAGTGCTTTCCCACGAGATACGTACACCTCTTAATCCTATATTAGGTTGGATTCAGATGGTTCAAAAGCCAAATATAACAGAAGATAGAAAAGCTAAAGGCTTAGAAGTTATTGAACGTAACGCTAAATTACAGATTAACTTAATCGAAGATTTGCTTGATATTTCCCGGATTATGCGAGGTAAACTCACCCTAGATAATTCACCGGTTAATCTTGAATCAGTAATTAAGGCAGCTTTAGATACAGTACGTTTAGCAGCAGACAACAAATCGATTGCAATTGAATCGAGTTTTGCTGACTCCACTGTAATGGTTATAGGTGATGCAGTCCGCTTGCAACAGGTTCTATGGAATCTCATGAGCAACGCTATCAAATTTACACCCAGTGGTGGACGAGTATCCGTCAGTTTAGAACATACTGATACAATGGCTCAAATCACAGTCAGCGATACAGGAATAGGTATAAGTCAGGAGTTTTTACCGTATATATTCCAATATTTCCGTCAAGAAGAAGCTTCTATTTCTAGAACCTTTGGTGGGTTGGGGTTAGGATTAGCGATTGTCCGCAACTTAGTAGAAATGCATGGTGGAAACATTGAAGCATCAAGCTTAGGTCATGGAAAGGGGGCTACTTTCAGTGTGAAATTACCGTTGCTTTTTTCTGAGGAGGTTTACACCGAGGAAACTCAGCATCACGATATTTTAAATGATTTAAGCGGTATTCATGTTTTAGTTGTAGATGACGAGGCTGATTGTCGCGATTTTATTACCTTTGATTTGCAACTACATGGAGCAGAAGTTACCACAGTATCGTCAGCATCCGCAGCACTCAAAGTTCTCGCAGAATTCAAACCAGATGTATTAGTAAGTGATGTTGGAATGCCTAAAATGGATGGTTATGAGATGTTGCGTCAAGTAAGGGCTTCTGAGTCAGAGAATGGTCACAAAATTTTGGCGATCGCACTTACTGCATATGCAGGAGAAGTAGAGCAGCAAAAAGCCATAGATGCTGGTTTTCAAATGCATTTATCTAAACCAGTAGAAGCAAATACAATAGTTACAGCAGTTGCTAAATTAGTATCTGAAAACAGTTGAATTTTATCGATAAACTAAGAACTTTGAACAAACATTGAGTGCTTTTGATAAATCAATTTTTATTGATGCAGGCTTCTATTTTAAATACTTAGATTTTTAAAATAACTATCTTATGGTAAATCTCTGACGATTTTTTAACCATAACTACAGATAGGTGCATGATTTCCATTTTTTAAGATATTTGTTTATCGTAGTGGTTCAATTTATCACACTATTACCCAGCGCCAGATTTTTATTATTTCTTTGACTATCTTATTAACTGGGATTCTACTGTTAGGTTTATTGCGACGAGAAAAGCGCGGAATTGCAAATATCGGTTTTGAAAGTTTTTTAATTTTAATATTGTACGTGGGTGGATTGTTGTTACTTTTTACTTCAAGCTAAAGTATTTAAAATTAGATTAATTTATCTGAGATTGCCTGTCGAAATATTACCTCATAGCAGCTTTAAATTTTGCTTGAGGGTTGCAGAAAAATTTTACTAATATTAAAACTAAATTAATGAAACAAACACATTTATTTTTCGGATTTTGATTGAAAGGGTTACTATATAAGGGTTTTAAAATGTGTTTATTAGGAGTTAACCGAGTAGTATTGGTTCCTGTTTAAGGTAAAAATTTTAAAAATATATGACCTTGACAGCTAAATTTCTACTCTTTACTAATAAATACATAGAGAATGTTTGAAAAGCCGTAAATAAAATTCGTAAATTTTCAGTTCCCCCTACTGGAGAGGGAGTGAGGGAGAAATTTGTATAGGTAATCTTATAGTGTGACAGGAGTATACTTTTTAAATATCCTCTTAATAGCAGAGCAAATATCTTACCTAAGACATATCTAATTCAATCATTTTTCCTTAATGAAATATATTTATTGATATATGTAATTGTATTTTATGTTGTGTGACTTAATTCTATTGTCTTTAATTATTGAAATTGAGCTATTCTTTTTGATGTAGTAAATTGGTAGAGATTTATGGTAACGTCAATTAATAAATGCTGTAAAGCACAAAAATTTTGGTGTATTTACTATTAATTAAATCATTACGCTTTGGCGTTTATAACTTTAATGGCTAGTTCATCTTCAGTTAACAGAGATTTTTTTATTATCGGTATTGGTGCTTCTGCCGGAGGTGTACAGGCTTTAGAAGGGTTTTTTGGAAATTTACCGGATACTCCTTCTGCTGCTTTTGTGGTGGTGCAGCATTTGTCTCCCAACCATAAAAGCATGATGGCGGAAATTATTCAACGGCAAACTAAGTTACCCGTTTATCAAATTGAAGATGGAATGGTTGTTGAGCCAAATAAAGCCTATGTACTACCACCTGGTAAAGTTTTAACGCTAAAAGACAATCGGTTGCGCTTGACTAAAAGAACCGAATCCTTTAACTACCCGGTTAATAAATTTTTTAAATCTGTTGCCCAAGAATGGGGAGAAAAGACGGTTGCAATTGTGCTGTCGGGAACTGGTAGCGATGGAACCGAGGGGCTGAAAGCAATTAGTAATGCCGGTGGTATTGGTTTGGTACAGTCGCCAGAAACTGCTCAATTTAACTCAATGCCGAGTAGTGCGATTCCTTCTGGCTTGGTAGATGAAATTTTGTCTCCTCAAGAATTAGCTCATACTGTTTTTGATTTAATTCGTTTTTCCGAAAGTAATCCCAATGCTTCACCGCAAGATATTAGTTTAATTGACCCCGATAAGTTACAGAAGATTTTAGATATTATTGCCAAACGCGAAGATATTGATTTTTCTCATTATAAAGTTGGTACTATTGCTCGTCGGATTCATCATCGCTGTAGCATTACTCAATGCAATAATTTGGAAAGCTACATTAATCTGTTGCAAGAATCCGAAGCAGAACAGAAACATTTGCGTCAGGATTTACTCATCGGTGCTACTTGTTTTTTTCGCGATCAAAGCGCCTGGGAATATATTGAAACAAAAGTATTACCGCAAATTATCGCGAATTTAGGGCATCAGCAACAAATAAGAATTTGGGTTTCTGCTTGCGCTACAGGGGAAGAAGCCTATACGATGGCGATGCTTGTAGATGAAGCGATAGAAAAGAGCAATAAATCAATTCAAGTTAAAATTTTTGTTACCGATATAGATACCAATTCTTTGGAAGTAGCCGCTAGAGGTATTTATCCCGAAACAATTGCTAACGATATTACAGAAGAACGTTTAGAAAAATATTTTACCCATCATGGAAACAATTTTCAGGTAAAGCGTTTTTTGCGGGAGATGCTGATAATTGCACCCCATGACTTAACCAAAAATGCTGGCTTTTCCAAAATGCATTTGGTTACTTGTCGTAACGTGCTAATTTATATGCAACCGCACCTCCAACAACAAGTTTTGCGGTTGTTGCATTTTGCTTTGGCTTCCCAGGGAATCCTGTTTTTAGGTAGTTCGGAAACCTTGGGAGACTTGTCAGAAGAATTTACTGTCCTCGAACCGAAGTTAAAAATTTTTAGTAAGCGTCGGGATATTTCCTTAACTATAGCACCAATATCGCGGCAGGCTCTAGCCACACCAATGAATTCGATGGTGCGGACGAAAACCAGACAAAATCAGCTTGATAGGATGTTTGAAGGATTATTAGATTTTTGTCTGGAGGAGCGAAAATTAACTTTTTTATTGGTCAATCGAGACAATGAACTGCTACGAATATTTTATAATACTGCGAATTTACTCACATTTTCAGTTGGTGAGGCAGTATTAGATATTAACGAACTTATTCACCCCGATTTAAAATTACCTTTATCTACAGCATTACACCGTGCCAAACGCGACAAAGAAAACGTTATTTATAATGGGATTAAGTTAAATCGAGGTGAAGAGTCAGAAAACGTTTCTTTGAAAATAGGATTCAATAAAAGCACATCGGGAATTGAAGATTTGCTGATTATATTATTGGAGGTAGAAACTCAATCATCTATAACCAATAAAGCAGCTTTACATTTTGATGTTGACGAGCAAGCTGCACGGCAAATTACCGAACTTGAATATGAATTACAGCAAACTCGCGAAAATCTCCAAGTAACAATTGAAGAGCTTGAGACTACCAATGAAGAACAGCAAGCAACCAATGAAGAACTTTTAGCTTCTAACGAAGAACTGCAAAGTACCAACGAAGAATTACAATCGGTTAACGAAGAATTGTACACCGTTAATGCCGAACATCAATCTAAAATCCAAGAATTAACTCAACTTAATAACGACATTGATAATTTACTCCGCTCTACAGATATTGGTGTAGTATTTCTTGACCGTCAACTTAACATTCGTAAATATACACCCGCAGCCAAACGTGCAATTAATATCATACCGACAGATGTAAATCGTCCCCTTGCCCACCTTACCTATAATTTAGATTGTTCCAATTTAGTAGAAACTGTTCAAACAGCAATTGATAATAAGAATGCCAGCGAAAAAGAAGTTCGTATTACTACAACCGGCGAACAATTATTAATGAGGGTGAATCCCTATCTACGAGAAAATGGTAATAACGACGGCGTTGTTTTAACATTTGTTAATATCGGCGAACTTAAAAGGGTACAGTCGGAATTATATCAAGCTAACGTTTTACTAGAAAATTTGTATGCTAAAAGCCCTGTAGGTTTAAGCTTGCTCGACCAAAACTTCAAATTTTTGCGAATCAACCAAGCTTTAGCCGATATTAACGGTTTAAAAATTGAAGAGCATATTGGTAAAAACATTAGAGAAATATTACCCGAATTAGCAGATAGGTTAGAGCCTATTTATCATCAGGTAGTAGAAACCGGGGAACCAACTTGCGATATCGAAATTAAAGGTGCTACACCAGCCGCTCCTGATGTGGAAAGATATTGGTGTGCGAGTTATTATCCCGTTGATTTGCTCGATGGTAATCGCGGAGTCGGAAGCGTAATTACTGAAATTACGGAGATAAAACGCACTCAAGAACAATTATTGCTTCAAAATCAAGCATTACAAGATGCGATCGCAATAGCTCAAGCAGCAGACTCAGCAAATCAAGCCAAAAGCGAATTTTTGGCAAACATGAGTCACGAAATCCGTACTCCCATGAATGCAATACTGGGTTTGAGCGAAATACTACAGCGCACTCCATTAAATCCCGAACAACATAAATTTTTGCGAAGACTTAAAGTTAATGGAGAAAAACTATTAGAAATTATCAACGATGTTCTCGATTTATCCAAAATTGAAGCTAGGGAATTACAGTTAAATCCCAGTGAATTTAATTTAGATACGCTACGGGATAATTTACTAGATTTATTTGTTACCCAAGCTCAGGAAAAAGGACTAGAATTCACATTTGAAATTACCTCTGATGTACCGCGAAATTTAATTGGTGATGATTTTCGATTGCAGCAGATTCTTAGTAATTTAGTTAACAATGCAATTAAATTCACCGAAACCGGAGAAGTAAAAATTAACGTCACCCGTGAAACTCAAGATACACCTGTAGATAAAATAAAACTGCGTTTCAGTATTGAGGATACAGGTATTGGTATTGCCTCAGAATTACAAGAAAAGCTTTTTCAACCGTTTACCCAAGCCGATGGTTCCACAACCCGTAGGTTTGGCGGTACTGGCTTGGGGTTAACAATTTGTCGGCGGATTGTTGAGTTAATGCAAGGAGAAATTGGTCTTCGCAGCAATCCCGGTGATGGTTCGACATTTTGGTTTACAGTTAGCTTTACCGAATCTAATTCTACTAGCGAGCAAACTAATAAAGATGCGCCACCATTAACTACAGCAGATTCGACTTCCCCAAGAACAAATTTAAGAATATTGATTGTAGAAGATAATGCTGACAACCGCGATATTATTGTATTTATGCTAGAAGACTTGGGCTATCAAGTTGATGCTGTAGAAAACGGTCAACAAGCGTTAGACATATTAACCCAAAATGAATATGACATTGTTTTTATGGATTGTCAAATGCCATTTCTGGACGGCTATGAAACGACTCGGCAATTGCGTCAACGGGAAGGAGAACAGCGACATACAATAGTTATTGGCTTAACTGCTCATGCTATGAATAATGACCGGGAAAAATGTTTAGCTGCGGGTATGGATGAATATTTGAGTAAACCAATTATTATGGAGGATTTAGAGCGGATAATAGCAACGATTGAAATATGAATTATATTATCATCTCTGGAAGACTAGGTAATGGATAATAGGTAGTTGGTAATTGGTAATAACAAATTATTTAAGCACTAACTGGTTCTCTGTAACCTTGAATATTTTCTGGCTCAAACTGACGTAGCACTCTTGTTGCTTGTCGTATCTGAGCTTCAGTACCCTTAAACACAATCAAATACTTCCCAGCATTCAAACGGTTGCGGTAAGCTAATGCATCACCACTACCCACAGTCCAACCCACAGCACCTCCAACCAAAACTGCACCTAATCCTCCAGAAGCGGCTCCTAACAGACCTCCAATGATATGATTGCCGATACCACCAGCCCAACTAAATATTTCGATTCCCGTGAGTATATTAAAAGCATAGCCAGCCACAAAACCAAAAGGAATCACCCAGTAAATAAGTTTTTTTGATTGTTTACCAGCCTGTTTATTCGGCTGAATGAATCCAAACTCATCTGCACTTTTGTAACCTTGTCCGAGAATACTAATTTGCTCTTTAGGAAAGTTTTCTTTTTCTAGAGCAGTGTAAGCGGATTCGACTTGAAAACGATTCGATAATACTGCAATTAATAAATTCATGCTTCTTTCTTCACTGTTAACAAATTACAAAATATATAGCGCTTCCAGGTCTATTGAGGTACATCTTAAAACCTCACCCCCCAACCCCTCTCCTTCCACCAGGAGAGGAGAGATATAGAAAACTGTACTTCACGCTTATTGAGAAATGCTATAAACACAAAATTTCAAATTAATGAATCAATTTAATGAAAATCAAGATAGGGTTGTAGCACTAGCACAATCGTACCCACAGCTACAAACGATATAGTTACCCAAAGTAGAGTTAAATTAAGTTTCATGGTATTTTTTCTCCTTGTTAATTTGACAAATAAGTAATGACTAGAAAACTAATTTTTGCTAATTCAAAAGTGGATTAATTACAGCCTGCCAATCTTCTAAAGTTGATTGTGAAGATAATTCTTCAGCAGGGAAACTATTAATAAAAAACGTTGGAGTTGACCACACACCACGTATAATTCCTAAACGGGCTGGTATTCTGGCTTTTTGATATATTTCCTCACTTTCCAATTTATACAAAAAATCTTCTTTATCCTGCCAATTAGCAGCATCAGCAGCATACTCAGCTAAAAGATTATGCAATTGGGTTAGGGTTTTATTTTTAAAAGTACCGTTACTATATTCATGCTGATGGTTAAATAAGTAGCTGGCAAAATTTATAAATTGATTCGTGTCATCTCCAGCTACTATAAATGCAGCTTTGGTTACATCCCAACTTTGACGATGGTTGCTCAAACTTATTGGTTCAATACTTAGTCTAAATCTCTCTTTTCCATAAATATTCGCAACTTTCAACACCTTCAACCATGCATCTTTTGAGAAAGGACATTCAAAATCCATAAACATTTCTACCTGAATCGGAGCATCAGCATTACCCCAGTTGTAACCAGTAGGTTTTTTGGGAATTGGAATAGGCATTTATTAATTTCTCCTATATTCGATTCAATATTTATAACTAAAACTTAATCAAAAATATATTAGTTAATATCATCAAGTCAGCAAACAATTACTTACCCAAAGTTAAACTTTAAAATCTATTTATTTATCTGTCAGTTGAGAGAATATTAAAATATTAGCCTATGTTAAAGGTCTAACTATAGGAGGTTCTAATAAGGCAAGTATTGAAGAATATATAGCAATCCTAGATGAGTCGTGAGAAAGGTAGGTGCCAGAAACCCGATTTTTCCAAAAAACCGGGTTTCTAAAATCTCACAAATGACTTAGGAGTGCTATAGCCTTGAAAGCTAATTGTAGAGCCTTTATTTGTAAATACTTACGAACAAAGCGAATCTCTAACTTAAGACATAGCTAATTATATAGTTTTTCTTTGATGAGAATCTATTGATTGATAGATGTAATGGTTTTTTAAAATAGATAGGTTAGGTGTGAGTGAAAAAAAAGTGTAAGCAATAATATTGTAACTGTACCAGCTTTATTCAGTTAAATAAGGCAGTTTTATTAAAGCTAATAATTAGTTTGATTTGAATAAAGAGTTAGATAAAAAAGGAGAAACAATGAATATTTTTCAAAAACTGCAACAAGGATTTCAAAGTTTTTGGCAAGGAATAGTCAGAAATTTTAGTCCTGGGAATGATGATTATCCTCAATCAGGGGTTCAACCCTACGAGGGTGAAACTTATAAAAAACGATAGAAATAGACAAATAAAAATAAATAAAAACAAGTTGCTTAACTTGAAAGCAAAAATTACAGAAGGTTTAACTTTATGCAAGGTTTTCGATTAGGTTCCCTGTTTGGGTTCGAGATTCGGGTTGATTTATCGTGGCTATTAATTTTCTTTTTAATTTTATGGACGCTGACGGTAAATCTATTTCCACTTAATTATCCCGAACTTCCTGGAAGTAGCTATATCGTGATGGGTATAACGGGTACCATACTATTTTTTGTTTCACTAGTGTTACATGAATTGTCTCACTCATTAGTTGCAAAGACAAAAGGAATTCCAGTTGAAGGGATTACTCTGTTTGCTTTTGGTGGTGTATCCCGGACTCGAATGGATGCTGAAACTCCTGGAGATGAATTTCAAATTGCGGGTGTGGGACCTTTAACAAGTTTGGGACTTGCGGGTTTATTTGGATTGATTTCCTATATAGGTCAAGGTGCTGGCTGGAGCGTCGTAATAACTGGTGTTGCGGCTTATCTAGCTTGGATTAACATTATCTTGGCTGCATTTAATTTGCTTCCTGGGTTTCCCCTTGATGGAGGACGTTTGTTTCGAGCTACTCTTTGGAAATTTACCAATAATCTCAAAAAAGCCACTCGGATAGCCTCTATTGGTGGTAGATTATTAGGGTTTGGTTTAATTACTTGGGGATTCTTACAGTTATTTAGTCCCGTTTCAGATTTTATTGGTGGATTGTGGTTAATCGTAATTGGATGGTTTTTAAATAATGCCGCAGAATCTAGCTATCAGGACTTAGTAATTCGGTCGATGTTAGAAGGATTGCGAGTACGTGAAGTAGCAACATTAAATCCAGAAACTGTACCTGCGAGTTTGACTCTGCAAGAATTGATGGATGGATACTTTTTCAATCGCAGCTATCAGTCATTTCCAGTTATGGAGAACGACCGTCCTATCGGATTGGTTACTCTGAATCAGGTCAAACAGATTCCGCGAGATGAATGGAATAGACGCACCGTCAAGAATATTATGCTTCCCGTGGGAATGGGAATTACCGTTCATCTTGGTGATAAGATGACCCAAGTTGTAGAAAAAATGAGGAATGCGAGAACGCAACGATTGCTTGTTACTGATAATGGCAATTTACAAGGTATTATCTCAGCCACTGACCTTGCAAACTCTTTGCAGCGACAGCGCGATTTCGGAGACGACATTCCTCAACCAAGGACTTTTTCCGAGCAGATAAGCAATAATTTACCTCAAGAAAGCAAGGTTTGATTAAGGTAAATAGACAGGAGAGTTATGCAATATTAACTACTAAACACAACTTGAAATTGAAACAATATTGAGGATAAATAACATGAGTTTGTCTAACTTATTTATGACGTTAATTGTAGCGGTCGCAATCGTTGGTTTTAGCTTACTTAGACGCAAGTCTTTTATCGTTGAAACGATAGGATTTTTAAGTCTCGCAATATTAGCTTATTCTTTCAACAGTTTGCCAGCTTTAGCAACACCGAATTTAGCAGCTTTAGGAGCAAAAGATAATGCTATTCATCAACAGCAGCAAACAATGGAAGAAGACCTGAAGTTAACACCTGGTGGCAGTCATTACAGCGGTATCGAGTATGGTACAAGAACTGCTAAGAATGAGCGTCCTTTAAGCGATGAAACTATCAAACAAAGTATCGAACCTTATACCAACGATAAGCTTATTGTTAGCGTTACTAATGGTGCAGTTAGACTTTCGGGAAGAGTTGAAGATAAAGAAATTGCTCGTCATGTTGTAGAGGAAATTAAAGAAATTCCAGGGGTTCATGAAATTACTTTCAATCTGGGTTTAGAAAATCAAGCTTTGTAATTATTTTTTTGTAATTATTTGAGTCTAGACTTTTCCGATTTATGTTTTCTTCAGATAGCACAACTGAAGGAAACTTTGCTTTTTTTCTATAACAATAAAATAATTGGCGGGAGCATCTCAAATGTGTAAAATTATTTTTGTAGTGCGTTAACGCACTACCAAATTGTATTTTTGCAAAATCGAGATGCTCCCGTATTAAATGGAATTTCTCAAACTTGTATGTACATCGCAGTTAAATAGAGGAAGTGGAAGAAAATGCTGACATATCATAAACTCCCCAATTTTCAATATTATGCTTATGAAGAATCATCTGCACAATTCCAATTTCATGATTATCAATTTTGAGTATCAACAAGTAGTATCCCTTTTCAACTAAGTCAGTGTATATTTTTGCTTTGTCTTTAGGTATTCCCAAATCAATTAATCCATTAGTAAAATTCTGGTGTGCTGCACCAATCTTTCCCTGGATTAATTCATAAGAGATTGCTAAAGCTTCTGCTCCTGCCAAAATAATCGAACCAAACCTTGGAATTTTCAAAAGTCCTAAATCAAATAGTTCAGTTAATCCATCATCTGCAACATTAGCAGCAGCTTGGTTAAGATTTTTTACTTTTTCTTCTTCTAGATTATATTTGGCAATAATTGACTGATTTTTGATGGAAACATTAGCATTTTTTAACTCTTCTAATGCTAGTTGAATATTTTCAGAGTTCAAAAAAACTCCAATAGCCCATTTATATTTATATTGTTTTGTATGCATAATGTTTGTATCTTTGAATAACTTAAATACAAAATTAGATTTATCAGAAATAATAATTAAAAATAATCAGGATTATGAGTTATTCACAATCCCTGATTTGTTGAATTTTGATGATGATTATAATTACTTTTGACAACTTAAATATTCTTCTATCTGTAAATGTACTTCTTCAGCAATTAATTCCCACACTGGTTTTAAATCTTGATTTACATTAATTAATTCTTGTTGTTTGTTTTTCATAGAAGATAATGCAACATCTTTTTCATCAGGTAAATATATATCGTCAAGTATTTTATCACCTTCTCTGATGCCAATAATACCATTCATTATCAGATGATGATTATTTATATTGCGAGCATATGCATTATCAATTATTTCACTTTTTATTAACAATGACTGCTGAGGAAATAAATGAAAATGATATGTATAAATTCCATCTTCTAAATTTAGGAAATAATAGAAGTATCCTTGATTATCTTGTTTCATCGGAATTTGTTTCCAGTTATTAAAAGAACCAGCTAAGGTGACTCGTTCGTAAAATTGTGGTTTTAAATTTAATTTAAACTTAACTTGAGTTTTCATTACATAATTTACCTTATTCAATTTATTCTCCATTATCCATATTATTTATTTGTCAGAATATAAAAACATTCTACAGACATATTTATATCTATTACTTTTGATATTTGAAGTTGATATTATTCTTTGACAGTATATTTCTAATCAAGAATAAATTGCCGTTAAGGGTTCCCGTCAATAGAATACTGTTAGTTCATTTCCAAAATAAGCTCAAAATATAGATGGCTGTCTAATAAAGAGAAAAGATAAATTGTTTTTCAGGGGCTATTTGATATCATGTTAGTTCATCAAATAATTGAACCAAATAAGCTACAAGATACAAATTATAGTAAGGATGGATTAACTAATTATTTAGTACAGATTTCTAAAATTCCTTTGCTTAGTAGTGAAAATCAACTGCAATATGCTCGGCAAGTACAGCGAATGATGTCTTTACTAGATTTAAAAGCAGATTTAACTAAAAAAAATCAAATTGAACCAACAGAATATATTTGGGCTAAAGCTGCACAAATCACAGTTTCGCAATTAAAAAGTTTGATAATACAAGGTCAGAATGCTAAACATAAGCTAATTGAAGCAAATTTACGATTAGTTGTATCGGTAGCAAAAAAATATCAAAACTATAACTTAGAGTTAACCGATTTAATTCAGGAAGGAACATTAGGTTTACAAAGAGGTGTAGAAAAGTTTGACCCAAATAAAGGTTACAAATTCTCTACATATGCTTATTATTGGATTAGACAAGCTATTACACGAGCAATTGACAATAAAAGTCGTACTATTCGTCTTCCGCTTCATGTATGTAATAAAATTAGGAATATTAAGAAGGTACAACGAGAATTAATCCAAAAATTAGGTAAAAAACCAACATTAGAAGATGTAGCCGCGAATGTTTCTTTGAAAACATCTGACGTTCAAAGGTATCTACAAATAGCTCGCAAACCAATTTCATTAGACATCAAAGTTGGTGAAACACAAGATAGTTCACTACAAGATTTTTTAGAAAATACTCATAATCAAATTGAAACGTCTGATATTGATGGTTCCCTAGAAAAAAATATTCAAGAATTATTATACGAACTTACATCTTCAGAAAGAGATGTGATTATTTTGGTATTTGGATTACAAGGTGGTCAAGAACTATCTTTGAATGAAGTCGCTAGTCAATTAAATATCTCTGATAGGAAGGTAAATCGATTAAAGAAGAAAGCTATAAAAAAACTTCGAGGTTGTAAACAGAAGTTTGCAGAAATAAACTAATTTTTCAATAATTAAATCGGAATTATACAGCTTCACGAATTACGTAGCGTTCACGAAGTGAGTCGTTAGACTAAGCGTGGCACGAAGTGACATATTACGAATTATATTCACTGGTTTCTGTCTTAGGAGTTAATATTAAATACAAACAAGGCACGACAATCAATGCTATAAAAGTTGCAGCGAGTAAACCGAAGATAATTGCGCTACATAAAGGCATCCAGGTTGGGTCGCTCAAGGCTAAAGGAATCAAACCAATTATTGTAGTGATACTTGTTGTTAATACTGGTCTCAAGCGGTCGGCTGCTCCTCTAGCCGCAGCTTTTCTAACTTTCATTCCTTCTTGCTGATAGCCGTTCATGGTATCAACCATAACTATGGCATCGTTAACCACAATCCCCACTAAAGCAATGATGCCGATAAAAGCGGAGAAAGAAAAAGGAATCCCTGTTAAGTAAAATCCGCCGAAAGTACCAATCAAAGCGAAAGGAATTGCAAGTAAAATGATAAACGGTTGTCGGAACGAACCGAGTTGTAGAACTAGCACGGCAAATACGAGAAAGACTGCCAAACCAAGTGCTTGTCCTGCGGAACCAAAAGTTTCTGCTTGGTCTTCTGTTTCACCCCCAAAGCTATAACTGTAGCCACTCGGCCAAGTCTTTTTCATTTCTTCTAGCTTTGGTTCCAAATCTCCCAGAATTTGACCCACAGTGCGGTTATCATTTTTTGCTAGCACTGTTGCGGTACGTTGTCCATCCCGACGCGCAATAGAAAGAGGTGCTTGTGTCTGTACGGGTTCAACAACCGCACTTGCTGAAATTAAATCTTCATTGGGATTATTGGTAAAAAAGCGTACTGCCAACAATTCATCTCGGCGGGTAGGTCCACCAACTCTACCATTACGAGAGGGCCAAGCCGTACTCAAACGGATTTCTAAATCTTCCCGATTGCCGCCAATGGCAAAATTACCAATATCAATCGCTCTAGTATAGTATTGTGCCTGAGTGGTCAGTTGTTCTTCACTCAAACCGTAAAAACTCAATTCTTCGCGTTTTGGTATCAATCTCAAATCTGCCTGCAAAGCACCTAAGCTATCTCGGACATCAGTTGCACCATTGATTTGCTGTAACTCCATCTGTACTTGCTGAGAAATTTCGCGCAGTCGAGTTAAATCGCTACCAGTAATTTCAATTTGAATTGGGTCGCCGCTTTGTCCGGCTTGTTGGGCATTTAATACTAATGTCGCCCCCGGATATTTATCTACTGCCGCTTTTAATTCATTACGCAAGTTATCTAAGTATTCAAAGGAAAGCTTGTCTCGTTCTTTTTCTGGTGTAAAAACCCCAGAGAAGCCTAGTAAATAACTACCTTCAGTTGGCTGTAACTCGCCGGATGGAACTAAGTTACTGCGTTGACCAACATATTTAATTACGCTTTCTAGATAATCTTTTTCTTGTAAAATTTGTCCCAAATCGTCGGCAACTTCTTGAGTAACATTAAGGGTTGTGGTGGGAGGTAATTCAACGTTAACGCTAAAGTTGCGCTGGTCGGATTGGGGAAAGAATTCTACGGGAATTTGGGTAAAAGCGTACACCGCACAGGCGAATAAAGCAATTGTCCCCAATGTCCAAGCACGAGCAGTAGCTTTATTTCTGACCGTAAAATTGAGACTCCAGCGTACCCAACGTTCGGAAGCTTTTTCGCTGAGTTTGTCAATCCGAGATTTATTTTCTCCACCTTTGACATCTGCTAACAAATAGCGAGATAGAGGAATGTCAATTAGAATTGCGATCGCAAAACTCAGCACCAAACAAATAATTGCTGCAATCGGCAGTAATTCAATAAATTTACCTAAAGTACCGCTAATAGCCATCAAGGGTGTTAGTGCCAAAATTGTAGTTAACTGACCGGCAAAAGCAGGCGGAGCATAGGTTTTAACTGCTTTTAGTGCTGCTTGGTTAAAACTTAGACCCTTGACAAAAATCGCTTCATGCATTCCTTCCATCATCAAGATGAACACATCCACCAAAATTCCCAAAGCCAACACCATGCCAATTAGCACCATGTTGTTCAAAGTTTGACCCATCAACCACAAAATCGCTAAAGCTCCCGAAAACGTTAGCGGAATCGAAAGTCCAGCTATCAAAGCTTCGCGCCAAGAAAGAGCAATAAACAAAATCACAAACACTGCTGCCATTGCTTGCAACGCATTTACAAACAAATTACCCAACTGTTCCCAAATAATTTCCGATTCATCAGCAATGACGCGGTATTCCATACCATAAGGCCAGATATCGGCATTCTGCTTAATCTCATCCATTGTTGCGAGGACTTGATTAATTACCTCAATCGAATCTTGTCCCGGTACTTTTACCACACCAATACTGACCACAGGCTGATATTCTTCTGCTTGCGTACTAATAAAAGCACGGGTGTCTTCTTTTTCGAGTTCTCGACTTACAGAAGCAACTTCACTTAAACGAACAACTCGTCCATCAAGACGGGTTATAGGTAACTCTTGTAAATCTTCAATCGAGCGAAACCGACCGTAAAAACGCACTTGAGTCCCGATAGCGTCGCTTTCTATCTCGTTGAGAGGAACATCTCGGTTTGCAGCCCGAATTTGATTCGCGACGGTAGTTGGTGAAATACCTAGTTTAGACAAGCTAAAAGGATTCATTTGTACGCTAACAACTTCTTCCCTAGCACCACCAAGATTTACTTCACTGACTCCCCCTACCTGCTCCAAACGGTCTTGTATTTCCTCAGCAGCTTGAGAAATTACCGTTGCGTCGATGTCACCATATAGCGCTAGGGTAAGAATTGGAGCATCATCAAGGGAAACTTGCTCAACTATAGGTTCATCAGCATCCCTGGGTAATTCTGATTCTGCTTGAGAAACCGCTTGTCGCAACTCTTGAATAGCTTCTTCGGTATTAGCACCGCTTGTAAACTCTACATTGATTATTGAAAAACCCGTATAAGAAGCACTTTGAATTTGACTGATATTTTCAACCGAGGTAATCTCCGTCTCGATTTCATCAGTGATTTGCTGCTCTATAGTTTGCGGGTCAGCACCAGCCCAAGTAGTAGTAATATTTGCAACCGCAATATCAATATCTGGTTGAGATTGCTTAGTCATCGAAAAGTAACCCAAAACCCCACCAATGACAAGCAATAAACTTAAAAGAATGGCAAAAATCGTATTTAAGAAAAAGAAGCGTTCCAACCGCAAAGCTTTGGTGATATCGTTCTTTTCTTTTTGATTTACTGGTGGAGATTCTAGTTTAGTCATTGCTACTTAGGGGATTGGGCATGGGGCATTGGGGATTGGGCATTGATAATTATTAACTCTTAACTCATAACTCCGTCTTGGAAAGTTTTGGGGACGGAAACCGACACCCCAAACTTTCCGCTAACTCATAACTCCTAACTGTTCACTGCTCACTGTTTACTGTTCTAACTGGTGCGCCATCGACAAGACGATTTTGACCCTGAGTAACTATGGATTCTCCAGCTTCGACTCCGCTAATAATTTGCTGTTGGGTAATACCTCTAATTCCTAGTTCTACTTTTCGCTTTTCGACTACTCCTTCAGAGTTGACTACAAAAACATAGGGTGTCTGGTCGCGGTAAACTACTGTATTTAAAGGAACCACAATCGCATTTGGTTCTTCTTCAACTGCAATCCATGTTAAAACTCGCTCACCATGTCTTATATTTTGCGTAGTTGAAGGATTAAGGCGAATTTTAGCTTCAATTGCTCGTCCTCCGGGACTAATGGCAGGGTTGACAGCAAACACCTCACCTTCAGCACGAGCGTTGGCAACTAAGGTTTCCTTGACAGTGTTTTCACCAACGGAATTATTTATATTATTTTTGAGATTATTTTCTGAAGCAACGTATGCTGTTTGGTCGGGTTCAACTTGCTCTCCGGTGGAACCTGCTAAATCTACAATCACTTCATACTGACTGGGGTCGATAACTACCATCGGTATTCTTTCCAAAATTCCTTGGTAATCGCCGCCAAGTTGAGAACTTACAGCTTGAGGTGTGAAATATTCTCCTTCGGTGTAGTTAAGATAAGCCACAATACCGTCAAAGGGAGCGTAAATACTGGCACCTTCTAAAGCAACTTTTGCTTGAGTTAAACGTGCTTCGGCAGTGGTAATACTACTTGATGTGGCTTCAAGTTGTTCTTGAGCAGATATAACTCCGGCTTGTGCTGACTCTACTTGAGATTGAGCTGCTCCAACATCTGCTTCGGCATCTCGAACAGCGTTTTGACGGGTGTCAAATTCCTGCCGAGCAATGGCTCCTTCGTTGATTAGTAAGCGATAGCGTTCGAGATTGGTAGCCGCTAAATTGCGAGCAGTTTGAGCTTTTTGTAATTGCGATCGCGCTGTTGAAACTTGCGCTTTTGCTTGAGCAACATTCGCACGAGCCGCAGCCCTCTGTTTGCGTGCTTCAGCTATAGCAGCTTCAGCTTGTCGAACATCAGCTACTAGTTTTCTATCGTCAACCCGTGCAAGTAATTCTCCCGATTTAACTCTATCCCCTTCTCGCAACCTTCTTCCGTTGCGACGAGCTAAGTAAGTTACGTCTCCTTCTACTTCAAAAGTTAGATGTTTGTATCTTGCTGCTCTGACTCTACCTTCACTCGAAACCCAAGCGCGGATTGGTTGTCTTTGAGCTTTCGTAGTTCGCACAGAAAATTTTGCAGTCTGGGTTGTAGATGTCTCTTCTTGAGATTGATTTTCCCAAGGACGAATTATTGTTACACCACCAGCCAATACAACTAATACGGCAATTATCCACCAATACTTTTTAAGAGCCGATTTTATTTGATTTTTATTCTCTTCTTTTGCAGGTTTATCAACTTTTTCGTTTTCTTCATCTTGGTATTCTTGATGTGGTAATTCACGTACCGCCGTTTGTTGATAAGATTCCTCAGAATATACATTATCTGAGTTTTCGTAGGTTGATGGTGAATAATCTTCCACTTTTTCTGTATATTTGTTTAGGATTTACGCAATTTTTACTTACAAATAAAATATATAATTTTCGATTATTTTAACTATATTTTGATACACATAAAATAAACTTTAAAGGAAATCATAAATTTACCCATCTTCTTAAAGAAGTAGTTTGTACTCTGACAAAAGTTAGAGATGAATATTCGGGTTTGTCATTTTCTTTATTCGTGGGGTGCGTTATAAACGGAACGTTTTAACGCACCTACTGTGGGTGGTGGGTAACGCAATACCTACGGTACGCCAAGGCTAGCCGCGATAACACACCCTACTTAATTTATCTTTCATTTATTTTGATTTATTTCTTTACTCGAAGCAGCAAACTTATTAAACCGATAAAAAAAGCAATAATGAATAAAGCAACAAAATTAAAACTAATACCAGACCCATCGGCGTTATTTTGCCAGCGTAAAATTCAAAAAGCACCTTCTCCAATTTCAAATGATGGAATTTGGAAAAGAACAAAGAACGCTGGTAGTCCTAAAAATATCAGAATTAAAATTAAAAATGTCATCAAACTGAGACTTAACCAAGCTCTAAGTTTTGATGTTTTATTATTCATAAATAATTACTAATTAATCAGTAAAAAATAAATTCACATATAGATTTAAATTATTTTGTCTGAATAGGCGTAGCATAAAGCTAAAGCTACGCCATAGCTCAAGTTATTTATGCTCCAACTACTACACCACCGTTAGGATGTAATATCTGTCCTGCGAAGTAAGAGGAATCATCCGATGCTAGGAAGACAAAGCTGGTAGCAACTTCAACAGGTTGTCCGGGACGTTGCATTGGGACTTGTTTACCAAAACCTTCAACTTGTTCTGCGGGGAAAGCATCGGGAATGAAAGGAGTCCAAATCGGTCCGGGAGCTACTCCATTAACCCGAATACCTTTCTTTAACAAAGATTGAGATAGAGAACGAGTAAATGCAAGTATTGCACCTTTAGTTGTAGAGTAGCTGAGTAAAGGAGCATTACCTTTATAAGCGTTTATCGAAGTAGTATTAATGATTGAACTACCTTCTTTGAGATGAGGAATTGCAGCTTTACACAAGTAAAACATTGAGAAGATATTGGTACTAAAAATACTACCCAAACGTCCTGAATCAATATCTTCTAAAGTTTCAGGGTTTTCCATGTACTGCTCGGCAGCGTTATTAACCAGAATATCTAATTTACCCAACTGCTCCACTGTTTTTTGTACAGTCTCATGACAAAACTGTTCGTTGCTAATATCTCCGGGTAATAACAAACACTTTCTTCCTTCAGCTTCGACTAACTCTTTAGTTTTCTGTGCATCTTGGTGTTCGTCGAGATATACAATCGCAACGTCTGCTCCTTCTTTAGCGTAGAGTACTGCTACAGAACGACCGATACCACTATCACCACCAGTAATTAAAGCTACTTTACCCTTTAATTTCTCACTACCACGATAGCTTTCGCGGTCGTACTGGGGTTGGGGATTCATTTCGGATTCTAATCCAGGCTGTCTATCTTGAGACTGAGCAGGAATTTGGTTTGCGGAAATAGTCATGTTAATTCTCCTTATTAGTTAGAATTGCGTACAGTTAACCTTTCTTAGAGAGTGCTTGTAAAAGAAGGTGTGTTATGGTTGAATCAAAATTTACCTGATACACCAAAAAATACTGCGTTAGACCCATTAAAGTTATGTCAAAAATCATATGTAGTATGGGTCTAACATATCCTCATTTAATTTTATTTCCCATCAATAAACACCATCAAAAAAAGATGTAACAAATAAAATCAGTACAAAACGAGAACTTCCAAGTAATATAAAGTCTGACCTTAAACTGGTTATTCCAAGGAAAAATCGCATTACTTGGATTTTCTCCAAAGCATCTAAATAATCAACATAACCTACAGTAAACGCGGAAATATTGATTGGGTAATGATAGAAGCTTATACTTTTTCTTTCATGGGGTTTGCAATATAGCGGAAATCTTCATCAGAATTCCAAGGTCCACGTTCGTCTTTACCGTTTGTAGATAAATTGTAGTAAATATCTACTGTTGAATCTGGTTGGATATTTCCGAAGAATGGGTCTGTCAATTTACCTAATGAATCCAAGGCTTTCATAAACATCTTTGTATGGGAAATTTCCCGAGTTAGTAGGTGTACCAGTGTTTCTTTAGTTCCTTTGTCTGGTGCCAATTGAATCAATGATTCATAAGTAGTACGCGCACCTGCTTCAGCTGCAATATTTGCACGTAAATCACGCACTACACTACCTCCTTCATTCAAATAGCTAGCTGTCCAAGCCGAACCTTGAGAATCTAAGAAGTGAGGACCCTTACCCCGTACTGCAAATAAAGTGCTTTTGAATGCATCAGTTTGGTCAACATTTTTTGTATGCACTTCGATAAGTTTACCAATCATTTCTAAGTGGCTAAACTCTTCGGTTGCGATATCTTGCAGCATATCTCTAATACCTGCATCTTCAGTGTGAAAAGACTGTACCCAGTATTGTAAAGCAGCAGAAAGTTCGCCAGTCGCACCACCAAATTGCTCTAGCAAAAGTTGAGCAAAACGAGGATTGGGTTCATCAATCTTTACTTCTTTCTCTATTAATTCTTTCTTGTGGAAAAACATCAGATGTATCTATTCCTCTCTTTATTAGACAGCAATTATAAAATTCAACTATCGAGTAATACTGAATTTTATCTTGTTCTCTTTCTCCTACCAATGCTAGTGATGCTGTCTAAATAAAACCTTTATCGCTAGGTAGATTATAAAATTTTATTTTTCTATAGCAAGAAGTAGAGACTATTTAAAACTGATGAGAGATGGACATTTATTTATATATAAACTAACTATTTACCTGACAAGATAATTTGGTTTGATTTAGAAATGTTAGTTAAGCTATTCCCAAAGCTAGATTTATTTTTCCAAAAAATTTTACAGTATCGATAGATATTGAATCATTTTGAAAAATTATATTTTGGTAAGCCGCAACAATTTACTATGCGTCGAAAAGCTTGTCTAATTTTTAATCCCGTTGCTGGTTCAAATAATTTCCAGGAAGAGTTGAAGAGGATAAAGGAACTTTTATCTCCTAACTTTGAGTTAGATATTCAGCTTACTACAAGGGAAAAAGGTGCAGATAAATTAGCTCAAGAAGCTGTAAATAAAGATTTTGAAATCATAATCGCTGCTGGTGGTGACGGTACCGTTTCCAAAACAGCTAAAGCGTTAGGTGAGACAAATATATCTTTAGGAGTAATACCGAGAGGGACTGTTAATGCTTTTGCTTCTGCTTTGGGTATTCCAGAGACTTTGGAGGAAGCTTGCGAAACGATTTTATCTGGTAACACTAGACGAATTGATATTGGTAGATGCAACGGTAGACTAATGATGTTGCTAGCTGGAATCGGTTTTGAAGCGGAAACTGTTGAAAATACGACTCAAGAAGCAAAACAAGACTGGGGTGCTTTAGCTTATTTAGCTTCTGGGGTAAAGCAACTTCGGGAATTTGAAATATTTGAAGCTGAAATTGAAACAGATGACGAGAAGATTCACGTTTCTGCTGGGGCTATAACTGTAGCAAATGCAGCACCAATAACATCGATATTAGCTCAAGGTCCGCCAAATATTATTTATGACGATGGGTTACTTGATGTTACTATCATTTCATCCGATACATGGAAATCGGCGTTTGCTGCTTCTTGTCATTTGTTGCAAACTGGTTTAAGGAGAAATGAAGCTAAACGCGATGATATCAGTTATTTACGAACAAAGAACATAAAAATCAAAACTAATCCACCACAAAAAATTGTATTGGATGGTGAAATGATTGGATATACACCTTTAGAAGTAGAGTGCATTCAAAATGGGTTACAAGTGATTGTACCGATGCAATCGGGAAAAAAAGATGTCTCATAATTTAGAGCATTTATCCGATTTACAAGTTTAATTTATTAGATAATTATTATAGATTAATTGGATAGTTAGGAACATAACTTTGAACAAAATAGTAGAGGTTTAATGTGCGCTTCGGAAAACTGATTGGCTTCCTATTGTTTGCAGTTGTTTTGTATATTTTATGGCAGATAAGACAAGTACTATTGTTAGGATTTACGGCGATAGCTTTTGCAACAGTTATTAATAGATTGGTAAAAATAATTCAGTCTCGTCTTAATATGAAACGGGGATTTGCTGTTGCTATCTCAATTTTTATGATATTAACAGTATTTGTTGGAATCGCTGCAATTATTGTACCGTCTATTGTTGATAAAATACCGCAATCTAGCAACTTAGTTAATCAAGGATTTGAACAATTAAGAGATGGTTACAGTTGGCTGCAAAATATAATTCCCGGACAGTTACTTACCGATATTGGTAGTTTACAAAATTTTTGGAAACAATTACTTAGTTCAGATTCTAATTGGTTTGGTGGTTTTTTTAAGGTTTTTTCTAACTCTCTTGACTTCGTATTGAATTTGCTATTGGTAATTGTTGTCACCATTATGCTTTTAGCTAATCCTTCCGCTTACAGACAGGTTTTTTTATTACTGTTTCCCGGATTTTACCGTTCCCGTGCTTCGTCGATTCTTACTCAATGCGAACAATCTTTAGTAGGTTGGTTTATTGGGGTTGTATTTAATATGACGGTTATTACAGTATTGAGTTTTATTGGTTTATTTTTTTTGGGAATTCCTTTACCTTTCGTTAATGCTATATTGGCAGGTTTTTTAACATTTATCCCGAATTTAGGACCAACTTTGAGCGTGATACCTCCTGCTGCGATGGCTTTAACTGTCGCACCTTGGAAAGCTTTGGCTGTAATAGTTCTCTACATGCTAATTCAGCAAACTGAAAGTAATATTCTGACCCCATTAGTAATGAAGCGAGAAGTATCTTTATTACCAGCGATTACTTTATTATCGCAAGTAGCTTTTGCTGTCTTTTTTGGTTTATTAGGTTTGTTTTTAGCTTTACCATTGGTGGTTGTTTCTCAAGTTTGGTTAAGAGAACTTTTGGTAAAAGATATTCTCAATGATTGGAAGCCTGATAATCGTAAGATGATTATTCGCAGTAAATAAATAATTCGTTAGTAGGATGCCTGTTTTAGAATTTGTTATATATAATTATTAAACAAATATAAATTAATAGTGATTAGAGATTTATTTAAAATATTAAATAATTACTAAAATATACTAATAAAAATCATATTTATCAAATTTTAGCGATAGAGAATATTCAGTTAGAAGTCCAAGCAAATGTTTTATTCACAAACACAAGAAGAATCAGAGATAAATTATCTTCAACCTCAAAAACAGCAGAAGTTAGAAAAGTTAGAACTAAATAATGATAATGAGAAAGATAACTCTACTTTGAATCGTAGTAATCATATAAATAAGTCTAAAACTCTACAAGATAGAGGACTTTTAGGTAAAGAAACATTCAGCAATCAGTGTTGTCCTTGTTGTGGGGATACATTACTCAATTGCATTCGTGAAAAACAAACTTATTTATTTTGTCGAAGATGTTGGCAAGAAATGCCTAATATCAATCAATGTTAATTTCATTATTAACCTCTTCCTGAAATTTAGGAAGAGCCTTATTTACATCGGTTCTAGGCTATTCAATTGAATTGAATAGCCTTAAAAAACTATGCTTATTGATTAACTACACCCATCTTTTCTTGAATGCGAGTTTTAGCAGATTTAAACTGACTAGCCAATTGCTCGCTTTCTTGGCTGCTAAGATTATTACGGATTGCAGCAAACATTGTACTTTCTTCTTGACGCATATGGTCGCCTACTGCATCCATTAACTGCTTGATTTTGTCTTTGAATTCAGGTGAAGAGGGATTAGTAGACTTGATTTCGTCTAATTGCACTTTCATTTGGGCTTGTTCTGAATATAATTCTTGAGTATCGCTTTCACCGTAGAAAGAACTTACTCTTGGATATACTACTTGCTCTTCAGCTTCTGCATGAGCGGTCAAATCTTTGTAAATCTGACCAAAGTATTCTTGAATTTTCTGCGGATTGTCGCTTTGCAAAAGTTCTGTAAATAGAGTATTTACCTTACTGTGGTCTGCACGGATAACGTCTTGGACGTTCATATCCTGCTTGTCAGAAGTCTGAGTAACTACACTACCTACAGCACCACTCAAAGCCGCGACAGCATCTTGAACTCGTCCCCAAATACCTTGGTCTGCTTCTTGTCCGGTAAGTTCGCGTACACCTAAATACTCCAAAATACCCTTAAGCTGCTCTTGATGAGCGCGATTTTCAAAGTTGACGGTGTTAAGAGGTCCAATTGCTAGCATCACATCAGCACCTACTTTTTCAGCAGCTTTATGAATTGTGATACCACTCATCACTTGCTGATGTTTGAGCAATTCATGCTGAAATACTTTTTCATACAGGCTCAATTCGGAGCCTTGCATTAACTGTCTGATTTTCTCAACCATTTGCGAGACAGTGTTTTCCGGCTCTGCTTGAATACCATATTGAGTTATTGCAGTCTCAACGATACCTAAATTCTTTTGGTCATCATCGAGCATTTTTTGCAGACGCTCTCGAATATCGTTATCGGAAATTTCTCCAATAAACTGTTGTTCGTTATCAATAATCAATTGCTGCAATGTTTTCATATCTGCCAACTTCATGGCAATAGCAGAGCGCTTTGTATCGTCTAAAGTCGCTACCATAAAATGTTCTCCTCTCTTAAACAAGGTTTTTATTTAGTGTTATCTTTAGGTTGCCACAGGTACCAATACCTTCCATCCTTCTTGTGAGGTATCGCTCTCATTACTTTGGGTAGATAAAAGTTTTATTGAAATAAAAAACTGGTGAAATCGCATTAACCACAATCGAATGCTCTTTGCCCTCAACCGCTAACACATTCATCAGACCTATCAGTTAACTTTGGTTTTCTCCTTCCTTAAATTCTGAATTTTAGTCAGCGTATGCACCGTCTAATAAGTTGCTCAATTGTTACTATCTGTATAATCCGTACTTACAGTAACCTCACGCCAAGCATCCAAATCCGTTTTGACCCATTCGAGTTTTTCCTGAATTAGGCTTATGGCATCGGTACCTAATGCAAGTCGCATCGGTGGATGAGAACTTTCTACAGCTTGAATGATGGCTTGCGCTGCTTTAATTGGATTTCCAGGTTGCTTACCATCCATCTCTTTGAACCATTGCAATGAAGCAACGCTTACTGGAGCATAAGCATCAATAGGTTGTTCGGCTGCTGCCAGAGAGCGTCCGTTAAAATCTGTGCGAAATGCCCCAGGTTCAACTAAAGTTACTTTAACTCCAAAGGATTCAACCTCCTTAGCCAGGGCTTCAGACGTACCTTCCAAGGCAAATTTAGTACCACAATAGAGGCTGCTGCCACCAAATCCTACTAATCCTGCTGTGGATGACATATTTACAATATGACCGCTGCCTTGCTGACGCATTACAGGTAATACAGTTCGCATCAGACGAACTGCTCCAAAGAAGTTGGTTTCAAAATATTTTTGAATATCAACATCATTGACTTCTTCGAGCGCAGCAATTAGTCCATGTCCAGCATTGTTAACCAGCACATCAATTCGACCAAATGTGTCAATCGCACTATCAACTGCTGCTTTTATGTCTTGAGATAACGTTACATCCAGACGTAAAGCCTTTGCGGTATCTGGATAGTGGTTAATCAAAGCGCCTAGTTGCTCTGGTTTGCGAGCAGTAGCAATCAGGTAGTCACCTTTATTCAATACAGCTTCTGCTAAAGCACGTCCGAACCCTGTTGAACATCCTGTAATCAACCAAACTTTATTATCAACACCATTTTGATTTTCGTCTAAGTTCATTTGTTTTCTCCAATACGAAGAGCGATGAGACACGCTTTATATTTCTTACGATAGGAGACACTGATGTAATTGTCTAATATATATATAACTATGATTAATATGTTTGAAATATAAGTGTGATAGAACTACGGCATCTGCACTATTTCATCGCGGTGGCTGAGGAACTACACTTTAGCCGAGCAGCAGAGCGGTTGCATATTTCCCAACCTCCGCTCAGTCAGCAGATTCGGGCTTTGGAAGAGCAACTAGGAGTCAAGCTGTTTGAACGAACAAAGCGACAAGTGCAGCTTACTGAAGCAGGCACAGTGTTTTTAGAGCGCTCTTACTTGGTGTTAGAGCAACTCGAACAAGCGATTGAAGTGACACAACGAATAGGACGGGGTGAAGTTGGACGATTGGCGATCGCCTTTGTCGATTCTGCAACGTATACCGTACTACCAGATATTTTAGGTGTCTTTCGAGAACAGTTTCCTGCTGTAGAACTGCGATTGCATGAAATGACAACTGCTCAACAAATTCAAGCCTTACATCTCAAACAGGTTGATATCGGCATTGTTCGTTCTGCCATTCGAGAGCCAGGTTTAAGTGTGGAATGCCTTTTGCAAGAGTCACTGTTATTGGCATTACCACAAAACCATCCGCTATCTGCCCAAACGAAAGTGTCTCTCTGTGCTTTGGTAGATGAATCATTTATTTTATTTCCTGCCAAATTAGGACCTGTCTTTTACGAGCAAATTATAAATATGTGTCAGCAAGCCCGATTTCGTCCGAAAGTCGCTCAAGAGGCAGTTCAGATGCAAACTATCATCGGCTTAGTTGCAGCAGGATTGGGCATCGCTTTTGTTCCCACCTCCATGCAAAATTTTCCCAGAAGCGGAGTAGTTTACAGACCTTTACAGGAGCAAACACCGTCCTCTGGACTTTATCTTGCTTGGCGAGAGCATGATTCCTCTCCTGTAATAAGAGCATTTCTCAACTTGGCACAGAAGGTGGGGGAGGCATAGCGTAGCCGATTTCTCGTAAATGATATGAGTTTAGAATTGGTAGAGAAATTCACCCATCTCCCGTTACTACACCTCATAAACCTTTAATATTTCATCACCATAATGGTTTATTACTTTAACCGCAATCTTCCCAGGCTTACCATTTTTATTTTGGGGTGAGTCAAAAGGACGGCTAATATTAGAATAAAGGTCTAACCATGCATCTTGATCAATTTCTGCTTTTAGAGTTTTCTTAAGTTTTTCATAGGGCTTATTTGCTCCAGTAAAGTAAGCATGACGTACAAAAAAGCTTTCACCGTTATAGTTGGTGTCGATAAACCAGCAAGCAATATCATTTACTGAACTACTGCGAATTTCACCAGTGGTGGGGTCGTAAATATCTAAACCGTTTAGTTCTACAGTAATTCTGCCATCATCAAGATGTTTGACTTCAATATCTGGTTCGCCAAAAACCATGAACAAGTTACCCGAACCAGTTTTTTTAAGTACTTCATCACCCAAAAGTAAATCGGGATTCATTTTGGTAACTAATACTTGTAACTTACCGTAGCGTTTCGATTCTTCGGATACACCAGGGTCAAATGCAAAACCACAGACAATCAGCAAGTCGTAGCTGATTCCTTGTACTGCTTCTTTGGCAGCTTCTTTAATTTGGTCGGAGCCAACTGTACCGTATTCCGGACCAATGGAAACTGCAACTCGTTTGACGGTACCATCTTTTTCGGTATATTCTCCTTCTGCTTGTATCCACTCACCAGCTAGTGGTTCAAGGGAATCAAATTTGAGTCGTTCATTCTTTTTAGTATTTTGAACTCCTGCTTTCCTTAAGTTCTCAATAATCCTAAACTCAAACTGGTCAGATGCTTGCTGTGTTGCTTCAGCTTCAGAAGCTGGTTGTTCCGAGTTAGTAGCAAGGACGCGGTGTGGTGATAAACTTTCTACAGTAAACGGACCCGTTACCCGCAATCGCTTGTTATCTTCGTAGGGTTGGTCATAAAGGATTTCGCTGTCCGAGTTAAGAGCGATAGATTCATCAATTTTTTTCTGCCGTTCTTGTTTTAACTTCCACCACTGCTGTAATAAGTCTTTAGCTTCCTGCGACCATTTATCTTCAGGTTCGCGGGGTATTTCCCATTCTTCCCATTTTTTCTTCAGCAGTTTATTTAACTTGGTACGAATGGGTTCTAGTTTTTGTTGATACTTTTCGTGAATCGTATCGATTTCTGGATTATTGGCGATCGCTCCTGGAGTAATGTGCGAAACTCGCTTGTAAACAAAACCTTTCTTAATATCTTCATCAGCTTTTGAATTCGTAGGTGGTATTTGCCCAACAAGTTCGGCTTCTTTCTCAATTCCTTTTGGAGAGTCAGCAAGTAAATAGTAGGGAAATTTGGCTGACATGAGACGAGTTCTAGCTAGTGCTAAAGCAACTCTACTTGTGTCGATAGTAATCCAACGTCTTCCCCATTGTTCAGCAACATAAGCTGTTGTACCTGAACCACAAGTAGGATCTAGTACTAAGTTACCTGGATCGGTAGTCATCAATAAACAACGTTCAATTACTTTATTAAATGATTGAACAACATAAATCTTTTCTCCAATTAAACTTCCTCCACCGGTATCCATCCAGATATTAGTAATAGGTGATACTGGATAATCAGTTAACTTCTTTTTAAAAAAAAGGCTTTTACCTTGTACAAATATTCTATTAGCTATATTAATTTTTTCTAGATCAGCAACTTTAACAGTCCATCGTCTACCCTTCGGTGGATAATATATGTTTTCCCTCCATTTAAATTCTTGATAACTATCTTGAATATTACTAGTCATGGAGTTTAATGAACCTTTACAAAATCGCTTTTCTATATCAAGCGAATATTCATTATTTTTATTGATAGTTATAATTTGATTGTTATCAGTTTCTATTAAATTAAATCTGTTATCTATTTCTTCTTTACCTCTATCAACATAGATTTTTTTTATTTTTGTATTATCGCTATTTTTTCCATACCAAAGGATGATGTCATAAATACAGTCAAGCTTTGAACTTGATAGCCCAGAATTTGTTTTAAATATTATTTGATTTATATAGTTTTTACTTCCAAAAACCTCATCCAACAAACATCTAACTAAATGAACATTCTCATCACCAATCTGTACAAAAACACTACCAGTTTCTGTTAATAACTCCCTCGCTACAATTAACCTATCTCTTAAATAATTTAAATAAGAATGTATACCTAATTCCCAAGTATCTCGAAACGCTTTTACTTGCTCTGGTTGTCGGGTCGCATGATTAGCTATACCATCTTTTACATCTCGCTTCTGAGTAGATACTTGCCAGTTTGAGCTAAACTTAATTCCATAAGGAGGGTCAATATAGATAGTTTGCACCTTACCTTTTAACCCTTCCTTCTCAGCCAAAGATGCCATCACCAGCAATGAGTCACCCAAAATCATCCGGTTAGTCCAACTAATCCCTTCTTTATGTTGATAAAAGTCAATTAATTTCTCAAATGCTAAACCATTAAAATCACCAAATAAACTTAATTGCTCTGCTTTTTCTTTTTTAGCCTGGGTACGAAAGTCTTCAATTAATGCTTGAGGATGAATCTTTTCTTGAATATAAATTGGAACAGCGGAAACTTCTAAATCTTCTTTATCCTGTTCGTCTTTCGTATTCCAAACTAACTGAGGGTCTAAAGATACATCGCGAGAATATAGTAAAGTTTTTGGCTGTTTCTCTTCATCTGATAAAAAATCGCGTAGTTCTTCTGTAGGAATATTTGCT
This sequence comes from Calothrix parasitica NIES-267, assembly GCF_002368095.1. Classification (GTDB taxonomy): domain Bacteria; phylum Cyanobacteriota; class Cyanobacteriia; order Cyanobacteriales; family Nostocaceae; genus Rivularia; species Rivularia parasitica. Next base: position 5,123,646 of record NZ_AP018227.1, read on the forward strand.
CTTTTATCTTTATGTTTAACAGTATTAATTTTAGTTTGTTTAGACATATTTAGTTACTCTACTTATTAATTAAATAATGGATAAAGAAATTATTAGTAATCAGTATTAAGCCGCTTGAAGATTACTAACAGTAGACTGTTTACTATAATCACTGTTAATAAAATTCTGAATAGTATTTTCTGCATCCCAAGGGTCGGTAATTTCAATAAAATTCCACCGACCAAAACCACCGTGCCGATTAACTGCTGGTATCCAGAGGTTACGAGTAGTTGCAACCTTAATTACTTTGTCTGTCCTAGCTTCTCCAGATACTTCTACAATTAAATTCAACAAATCGCTTTGACCGTCATTAATTTTCACAATGAAATCAGGCATATAGTTCTTTTGTTGACCTTTCAAAGTATAAGGAATTAAGAAACCAAGTCCTTGATTTTTAACATAACAAACTACTTCGTCCATATCTTCTAATACCTGTGCCATCTTTTGTTCCCAACTATTAGTGTCAGCAACTACATGAGAAATATGGCATTTGTGAAGGTCGGTAATATAAGTTGGACGAGCGGTACTAAAATCTACGTAACGGGTAGACCCCATCGGGTCATAGGGACGTAAAATCGGTTTTAGGGATTTTTCTTTTTCTCCTGCAACTATAGCTTGATAAATACAATCTGAAGCATCATGGGCAAATTCATTTAGCAGTAGTAATTGGGAATATGTTCCAGACTTGTAGTCAACGCATTCTCTTATCCACTGCTTGCCTATCTGTAAAACTTGAGGAAATAACCAAACCTGTACCTCAGAATCATCAAGAGAATAATTTTCTAGCTTTTCTTGCTTTTGAGTACCGTCCTGACGAAAATATTTCTCTAAAGTTAACTTCGCTAATAAAAATGCTACTTCTTGTTCCCTGCGTGTTTTCAAGTCATCAAGAGTATGAATACTCGATTGACCAATAATTGGAGCATTTTCGGTTTTGGTGGGTAAATTGTTCGTAGATAAAGAATATTTACAACCAGGTTTATTAAAATCTGGTGTCAATTTTTGACTCTTTATTTCGTAACGGTAGCCCAACAACCGAGGGAAAGTTATCTCACAATCATTTCGTTCTGGAAGTGCGCGGACGCGAGTAGGTAATGCTCCTCGTTTTGGTTGTTTATTGGAACCCGCACAAGGAATAAAGGCAAAGGGAACACCGTAGACTTCCGCATACTCTGGGGTGAATGACTCAATTTCAATATTCTTACCATTAACGTTAATTTGATTAACGGTAGGAGTATAACTAATGCGTCTTAAACCTCTTCCTACAACTTGTTCGCATAAAAGCTGAGTTCCAAATGCTCTCACCCCTAAAATGTGGGTGACTGTATTAGCATCCCAACCTTCGGTCAGCATCGAAACTGAAACAACACAACGAATATGTTCGCCTAACTTACCGGGTTTACCAACAGTGTTTAGCACCTCACGCAACAAGTCTTCATTGGTAATTTTATCCGGGTCTTGACCTGGGTATCTTACCCGATACTCTGCTTTAAACTCTTCTATCTCTCGTGCAGCTAGTTTCTTAAACTCATCGCTCATGGCTTCTCCAGACTCTAACTGTTTGCTATCTACCAAAATCGTGTTAGGTCTGTTTGTCCAATTCCCATCTTTGACATTATTAAATAAGGTTAATTGTCCGGGAGTTAAAACAGGTCTTTTATCTGGGTAAACTTTACCAGTATCCCAACCAGAGATATAGTCATAAACCATCTTGGAAACACTGGTGTTATTGCAAACCACAATAAACACCGGGGGTGTTAGTCCCTTACTTTGTGCATCAGTATTTTCCAACCACTGATGATATTGCTTTTCATAGTTACCATACAGCGTCCGTAATGCCCCTTCTAATTCTTTGGGTAACTTCGGTTCTGGTGTAGATGGTTCGCTTTCCTTCTTACTTCTCCCCTTTTTGGGTAAATGGTCGCGAATCAAATTCCATATATTGCGATAAGTAGGCAATTCACCCTTCATACTATCGTCAGAGACTGGTACGCGGGGGATTTTAACAATACCAGATTCAATCGCATCAATTAAAGAAAAATCAGATACTACCCAAGGAAATAAGGTTCCTTCTTTGTAACCAGAACCCTTTAAGAAAAATGGAGTTGCACTAAGGTCATAAACTACCTTTATCCCTAATTTCTGTTGTATTGCTTCTAATCCAGAAATCCAGATTCTAGCTTCCTCTTCATTTTTCTTAGCTTCTTTTAAATCATCACCTTTATATTTTTCTTCATCACCACCAACACGACGACGGTAACAGTGGTGTGCTTCATCATTAATGACAATAATATTTTTCTTTTTCCCCAGTCCACGACATACCCTATTAACCATCTGGGATGGGATTTCTGTAAATGGGCTTTTCTTATCTTGAATTAAAATACTTTTAGTTAATTTAGCAACATTAGTATGTTCTCTTAATTGAAAAGCATGATAATTAGTAATGACAATCTTAGCTTTCTCTAAATCTGGTAATAAATCAGCAGGAACTAAATCTAACTTCTTATAATAATTTTCTGGGTCGTTAGGCTGAATTACACGCAAGCGGTCGCGAATTGTAATCCCTGGTGCTACGACTAAAAAAGTATCGCTAAACTCTCGACGTTGAGGATTGGCAATTTTATTCAGCGAATGCCAAGCAATTAGCATCGACATCACAACTGTTTTACCAGTCCCAGTTGCCATTTTCAACGCTTGACGAAATAGCAACGGATTAGCATCGTCTTTAAATTTATTCAGATTGTTTTCAATCCAGGTATCCCCAGACTTTTTTGCAACTTCAGCTATATAAATAGCTGTTTCTAAAGCCTCAATCTGACAAAAGAACAATCGTCTTTCTCGCTCTGGATTTGTCCAATGTTCTAACAATCGCCGCGTTATTGGTGTAATATTTACATCGCTGCGATAACCACCACGTCGCCACAATGAAACGCGATTGCGAATATCGTTAATAAATTTGTTCTCTTCTATTCGGTCTTGCGTCCATGAACCTGAGTCAGATTCAAGCTGCTTGTGTTTTTTCTTAGGCTGGGCAATAGGAATAAAACGATGGCTTTTACGCCTTTGCTCAGTAATGTGGCTGGTAATACCATCGTCATCAAAACGGAAGTGACACTGAGGTTCATCAAATGGCGAATTAATAATTGGGTTTTCAATAATAACCTGTTCCACTGATCTAAACCAAAGAAAAATAGCACATAAAAGCCACGATCAATAGGTAAAATAAGGCGCAAAAATACAGCTAAATTTTGTCTATAACCGCAATACTCTACGTAGAAAAATTTACTTAGAAGTATATCTATCTAGTGACTATTTAAACCTTTCCCAAATCGCCAAATTTTTTCGATAAGCTTGATGGGTTTGGTAAGCCACATTGTAAACGTTATAGTATCCGGAAAATAGTATTATTGCAATAACTTTAATGATAAATAAGTAAATATACTGATAATTTAATACATTCTTCTTAAAGCTGTTTTTTATCTGGAGGAAAAGTAATTCTATCAAGAATAAACTTCGACAAAATTCCATAAAATGTTAATAAAATACTCTTCGATAAAAAATAATTGAATCGAGTCCAAAGATTAAACCTAGAATGTAGGAGCAAGCTTTTTGTAAAGATATGCTAGATAGATACACCACAAATTTAATTATTTAAAAGTCCACCCACGCATTTTTTATCGAAATTGCTGTCGCATAGTTTTAGTTGTCGCGTAATGATTTATGACAGAAGAAAACTCCCCCAATTGACCAGCATCATTCAACCTGTTGGAGTTTTCTTGTTCCCATTTCTCCCATGCCTCCTCGTATTCAGCTAAAGTGTCATAGTCCTCCGGTTCTGGTGGCTCAATGCTGTCATCCCAAAAAATTAAAGGATTACCCTGAGAATCAAGTTGACGTGGCATTTCTCGAAAATGCGCTGGATCCCAACGGTCAGACTCAGCTGTTTCTTTCACTACCGTTCTCTCATCTATATTTGTGATGAAACTTTTATACCTATTGAAGCTTTTTATTTAGTAGAGCAAGATACATTTTCTCGCCATTTACGTAGTTGGTGATATATTTCAATTTCATGGAAAGCTCGGGACTCCCATATCAATGTATTAGGAAGCTTAATTTTATATACCCCATTGGCAATCTCTTTGTATTCAGATATAACACCCTCTCTCTTGGCTTTATTTAATACCTTAATAGTTTCCGGAACAATATTATTAACTCTCCGTTGTTGTTCGATAGAGAGAGCATTCCAAGCCTGTTCTTTGATTTCTGGGTGTTGGTTAAATATATTTCTAATGTCTTCCCAATTCCCCTGTATTAAAGCATCGATTCCCTTATCGAGTGGTGTCATTTCTAACTCTAAATCCGACTCTTCTGGTTCCTCTAAATATTCTTCCTGTAGTTCTTCAACACTTGTATAAAATCTAGACCTAGCTGTTTCTTTAATGACTTCCAACTCTGTCCAATGAAAATAATGATTGAATCCATCAACCTTAACCAAAATGGGATTGATATTATCCCCATTTAATCCGATTACCTTACCTTTTTTATTTTGAAGATTGCCTGTCTTGATTTCTACCGTAGCGGGTATATCAAAGCCCATCGATACTAGAGCATCGTTACGAACATCGGTGTCTACCCATGCTAGCTCTTGCTCGAAGCTATGATAGTTCGCAAGATTAGCTCCCCAAGTTTCTCTCCATTGGGGATTGTGGTTATAAGCGTAATTAGAAATATGCTTGAGTGCTATAGTATCGTGCCGAAGTATATTTGATATGGCACTCCATCTTTTATCTAGAGGAACTGTTGCTTCCCAACGTTGGCAAGACTCGACTATTAATTGACCTAAAGAATCGCTGATTCTACCGATATTATTTACATCCGTTGTTAGTTGCTGCGCTAATTCTTCCCATTTGTCTTCAACGGTTTGACTTGAACTGGTTGATGTGGTTTCTTGTTGAGGATTTTGTGTAATTTCTTGAGTACTCGAATTGTTCATATCACTTACATCTGAAGTAATATTTTCAACAACTTCAAGTGGTTCTTCTACATCTGTAAGTTTTTGATATAAATCGGCGATCGCACTCCTAAGAATGTCTTGAGGTATTAACCCATAATTATCCATTAATTTCTGAGTTAATAACCCCGTTTGTTCGTCAAACTCATACACAGGGGGGAATTGTGCATAGCGCTCTCCCCTGCAATTTCTGCGCCATATGGAAGGCTTTGAAGGTAGGGCTAATTCTCTTTCCTTTTTAAGTTGCGCTTGTCTATCTTTAATCAAATCATCTACATAAGCACAAGTTAAATCTTCTTCAACCTCGGATAGCTGCTCAATTATTGGCTGATATTTTTCTGAACACAATCTTAGTAACTTCGTGACAGGAATTTGAAACAGAGCATGGGGACGATATGCGAAGTCTTGAAAATTTTCTGCTAACTTGAGCGCTCGTTTTTCTTCTGTGCTGCCTTTATCCCAACCAAATTTATTAAGTAATTCTCGATATTCCCCTTTGCTATAAGCCCTCTTGTATTCCCATAACAAGAAACTAGCATGAACGTATTCCTCGGTGCTTTTCTCTATGTGCTTTACAGGGTTCGCATCAACATTGTGAACCTGGTGATAAGTTGATTCAGAAAGTAATTGCATGATATTATTTAAGCTCGTTTTATTTGACTTTGGTCTTCCTTTAAGACCAATTTTTATTTATCCGACTAAACCAAATATTAAGCAGCGATATTCTGCTGCTGTTTCTTGCGATAAGCTGCGAGCGCATATGCCAAAGTATGTTGGTGATATATGGGCATCTTTGGGAGTTCGATATCTCTTCCCCATTCATATATCGTGCGCTTGGAAATTGTTAAAGTTTCTGATAATAACGTAAGATATTGTCCCCGAAATTTCGTGGAGCTTACTATTTTCAATCTTTCACTATATGACGAACCCTTTAACAACATTTCATTGATGAATTGATTGGCTGTTACTCTTGGAGCTACATACTCGGAGCTAGCGATTCTTTTCAAAATTTCTGGAGATAGGGCTACTTGGACGTAGCCACAGGTAGTTCGTGCGTGTTGGGGCATATCTTCAAAATTTGGATTATCCCCCCAACCTCTCACCGTTTTCTTCTGGATTCCTAATATTTTGGAAAGTAGATTGACGCATTTTACGGAGTATCCAAAACTAATCTCCTCATCCAAAATTTCTTCTGGAGTAAGCCTATCAAAACCGAAGCAATATCTTAGAAATTGTCTTGGGGCAGGAATTTCAGATGGTAAATGTTTTATACTTTCGTAGTTGTTCATTTTCCTTAAAAGTCGAATATTTCGCACAAGATGCATAAAGTACTAAAATTTGGTAAGTCATGTGCAAACGTCTAATATCAATCTTTTTCTACTTTGTGTCATGCAGCTAATATCCAGAAATTATTCATATAATATCTTGCACTTGCCATATAGTCAAATTACTGCAATTGCATTGAAAGTTCTTCGACTGCAATGTTTTCGGAAATATTCGCTTAAATTCACCAAGTTAATTTTTGTAAAGATATAGTGATGCTACTGCACCAAAAGTATTTAAAGCTAAATTGGGGGTATGGGTAAAAAAGGAAAACTGCCTGTAAAAGGCGTAGGTGAAATTTGGGCTGAGAGCAAGTCGGAGAATTTGTCCTTGCGGCTTACTCCTACAGGTAAGCGATTGGCGAGGAAGCGTGCCGAGGAAGAAGGTTTATCTTTAGCTGAAGTTGTCGAATTATATGGTAGGGGTTCTATTGACGTTGAGCAGGTTGACGGTGAGAAGACAATAACTCCTCAATTCGTTATAAATTCACTCAAAACGTTCACTAAAGAACACTTAGCCGAATTTATCAGTATTGCAAGTAAACTATTAGTTGGTAATTATATTGAAATACAAGAAAAGGTGGAATATTCCATTGCGGAGCTTATTAAAAAAGAGGTAGATTCACGTTATGGCAAAGATATTGCAGCTTTTGCTGAAGATGTGGCGCTACCTATTGAAAGAGTAAACGCTTTGTTGAATGGCGAATACCCGTCCGACTTAGATTTAATTTCTATCGCTGCCTTCTTAACTAAAAATGATGGTAGTACTTATACACTAGAAGAAGTGATTGTTATTAGAAAAAGCTGCTTTGGCAACGGTCATACTTCAGGAGAGGAATTACGCCCATGAGCCATTTAATAGTTAATACAGCTTTAAAAATCATTGATTCTCATGCAGCTAATTTATTCATAGCACAATTACCCGTAGTCAATTCCTTTAATAGTAAATTATATTTTGAGGACAATAATGCTATTTTATGGGTTACAAGCAAAGAATTAGCTGTTTCTCTTAAAAATAATTATATTCATATAGTATCTCTACTATGTGATTGGGAAATAAGGGAACTAAAAATATTTTGGAATGGTTGTGGTAATAGATATTTCCCCATTTCTTCATTATTAGCATCTACTTCAAAAGGGTTAGCAGTTATGCTTGACAAGAATTCAGTTATTTTAAAACAAAACCCCATAAATTCTGCTATCAATTCAAATCAAGAGAATAGTTCTTCTATAGATATAAGCGGTTTTGAATTGCCTTCGACTTATTTAAAGAATGCTAGCTACGAAATAATTCAACAATTTATGCTTGAAATGCGCCGTAGAGGTTATATTGTGACCGCTACTGATATGACAAGCAATACCTGCTTGATGGTGAACGATTTGCAGGCTCCCGACCGTGGTTGTGGATGGAGAGGGCGAGATTGGATTGGTTTAAACTTTCTAATGTTATGGCGCGATAGTTTTGATACTGGTAACTTCAACTATTATCAACAACTTACTAATGTAGTCAGTCGTGATTACTTTATCTCAGATTTTGATTATTTGCTTCGCGCACCTAATGGTGATTTGAGAAGATATTATTCCCATTATTTCTTTGTCGATAACTATTTAGACGTTCCCGCTAGAATTTGTGTAAGTCAACCCGGTAACTGGGAAGTTGTTGAATCTTTTAATTAATTACATTTGTATTCCTTATTCCACGTCCTAACTTTCACAAAATTGTTATTACTGTCTTTATAACTAAATAAAGTTAATCAATATACTTTATCTCTTGGTTTTAACTGATATTCAAAATTATGTGAGCATAATTTTGACTCAATAACTGGCAAAAATGAAGTGATTGCCTACTGTGATACTCCACTATGAATGTGGCTTCTATTATTGTGCGGAAAAATTTGATAATTTAAGCAAGAAAATTTCTCTCATAGTTGGAGTGGGGAGAAGTATGAGAATTCAATAGTAACGATATTTTTAAAGAACAACTTTTATATCGGCTATTAATAGGTTAGCAATACATAAACTGACTTTACAAATTAAGCGGAAATATTGCTATTTACTGAAAATCAGAAATTTTGAATTTGCTCGCTGTTTACCTTGTAACGCTTCTAATTATGTGTCTATATAGACTGTATAAAGAACAGTGACTTAAGCTCAACTTTAATTTATCTCAAGTTGAATAGAAGTGATAAGGCTTGTTAAGAAAAATCTACTTTACAAGCACTATCGTCAAACAATAACTGAATATTTCTTTGTTTCAAGTAGTAATTAAACTGGATGATGGTATGTGATGACAACGTTATATATACCCAGAAAAGCCTTGCCCAAAGATATGGAATAACTATCTCAGCTTTGCAACAATGGTATCCCTACGCCGGAATAGTAAAACCCAAGAAGAGAGGGGGATACTTTGACTTAGATGCTGTGCAAACTGCCGATTTTTTTTACGTAGCCACCAAGATAAGGCGACTAACCCGAGATGAGTATTTAGAACGAGTAATTCCTTCTGGTGGTTTGGATGAATTCATGCGTCAAAATAACGGACTTAGCCTATACGATTTTTTGACGAAGCATATTTCTGAAAATGAAAAACAAGACCCAATTGTTAAATCTGTAATTAGGAGAATTCAAAAAAATGAAGCACATTAACAAAATAGCCCAAACTTTACAAACTACTCCTGAAATAGTAATTCAGGTATGTAAAAAACTAAGCTTAGTCTTAAATAAAGACAGTACTATTAAGCCGGAAGTTGAGCGACAATTAGTTCAATTAAAAGAAGTAGCTGCTGCTGAAAATATGTCATTAGAAGAAGCTGCCAATCATTTATTGGAAATGCGCTCAGAACGCTCTAGTTCTAATAACGAACACACATTTGATGAAAACCAATATATCCAACAAAGATTTGGCGTAAACCCCTCCGAATCAGAATCTAATAGCTTCGTTAAAGTATTGCATTCGGACGTAGCCAGAGGAAAGCAACTGGCAACATTGCGTCATAAAGTAGTCCTGGAAACTTCTACTTTGATGTTAGAGGACATGTTATTTAACGGAGTCCAAGAACCCACGACGGAATTGGAAGAAGTACAAGGGCGAGTTTATAAGCGTATCGATGATGATTTTTTCGGCAAAGTCAATTGGGGAGAGGAGCCGCATCCGTCGTTGGAGATACAGCCCCAACAGTTGAAATCAGTGTCGAAGACAAAATCCTTGCCCGAGAAATCATCACCTTGATGATGCCGTCAATAGAAACTTACCTTGGCGAGCAATCTAGACAACTTAGGATTGCAGCAATGCAGGGAGTAGGAATCGTATTCTTAGGTAACTTTTCCGGGATGGTAGCGGGATTAGTTTTATCTCCCCCACCATCAACAAACATACCGAAGGTGATTATTGGTTCTTTATTTGGTGGATTTATTGGAATTACTGTTGCACTTACTTTGATTTTAAAAATAACCAGGGAGTTTATTGTTCATGAGAGCGATTAAAGATTTTTTGATTAATATCGGTGGCGGAATAGTGACTGGATGCGGTATTAGCGGATTTATCGGTCATACGATGGGAGTAGGTGCTGCTCTTGCTATTAATCCTTTGCTATTGCTGATGGGTGCGGTTATTGGCGGAGCTTGGGTTTGTATGCTGCGTTCGACCTTCGCCTCTTATTCAAGGGAACCTTTGTACGTAATAGTTGATAACGGTTAATAGCCATGCAGTTACTTCCTAAAAGGGATAAATTTAATTCGAGTAATACGAGTGCGAATGGTATACCCAAACCCAAAAAGCGCAGTCGAAAAATCGACATAGTGTTGTGGGTTTGTTGTGCAACGGTTGGATTGGGTTCGGTGTTGGCAGCCGCCGCCATTATAGTGGGTAGACGTAGCGAAGTTTCTCCAAGCGTTAGTAAGGTTAATCGCGCTCTTGAAATGATGCAATCTCGTAGACGCGGATACATCGAAAAGCTTACCCGTACCGATTTCAACCCCAACGAGCTACAAAACTATTCTGTTAATGGCAGCGGAATCCTTACCGGATGGCGGCAACTAGGTGCAGCGCAATGGTCTGCTGAAATATTACAAGATATCAATAAACAACAAAGTAACGAAAACTCAGCTTTTTTTAGACTTCATCACATGGCAGCATTGGCGATCGCCAAGCAAGATACGATGGACGCTTTAGTCGAAGTCGCTTCTGGTAATGATAGCTTTACCTATAGCTACACCAAAACTGACGGCACAAAAGTTAAGCAGCGATTAGGCACTGGGGGTGCTGCGGTATTACTCTTGGGTAAACTCGAAGCTATTGATTATGCCGAGAATTTGCAAAATCGTCCGATTGTTGATTTTAACCAAATGGTGACACAAATCCAGACGGTGCAAGAACCGTATGCTCTATCCCAAGCTAATTATCTACGAGTTCAGGGTTATAAAGACCCCGTGCGTCAATTGTCAGAAGTACCGAAAATACGTCAGCGCATCGCCGAATCATTGCGAAAAAGAAGACTGAAGTTGCAGCAATTAAAGAAATCTAAACCAAATAAAGGAGACTAATAAATGTGTATGTCAAATTCATTGGCGCGGGTATATGCTTTTTACTCTCATTATTTAACGTCTTGGGAGCAGTGCGGCAGATTCCGGTGAAGACTACTTTAGGTAATTCATCGCGTCCTACCGTGGCTCAGATAAAACCTCCAGGAACGAAGTTACATTGGTTGTCTGGTGGAGTATTTTTTGCAGCAAGTATCGGTTTAATTGCCTGGGCAATTTGGGAATATAACTCTAATATCGACCTCGGTTTTGATTCAAATGATGCTTCAATTGCACCTGTTGTACCACCAATACCCGACACCGATATGCAAATGTCCCAATTTTTAGATGAAGGTGCAATCCAATCACAGCAATTGGAGGATGTTAAACCCGAATACCAAAACTTAGTTCCGTTTCGTCGTCCAACTGCCGACGGTAACGTGCCGATAACCCCCGAACAATTTAAGAATGCTTTAGAAGATGACGTTTGGTCTGATTAAAGAGGTAAATTATTATGGCAAACAACAGACGCAGAGATTTTGGTGTTGACTATTCTCAACCCGGTCAACTAGCGACACAACAACAACTAGCGCAAATGTTGCAGTCGGCTCAACAAAATCCATATCCGACTCAACAGCCAACTACTATTAACGTTGAACCATTATCAATACATCGCGAACAAGGTGTTACTGTCAATCACGTTAATTCCCCTAATAAACCAGCTAGTAATCGAGTGCCGGAAATTTATGTACCCGTAACAGATTATTGGAAAGCGCATAGATTCCATCCTCACAATAATTTGCGTTACTTTTGGTACATCTTCTATTGGCTAAAAGATGTGATTTCATCTCCCGTAGGTATTGCGATTGTGATGTTGTGGTTGGGTATTGGTGGAATTAATTTCTTGCTAAATGGTAATTATTCTGGTCCGGGTTACGTGCAGAATAAAGAAATTAAATTAACACCAGAGAATGTACCTAATTTAACTCCTGTACTTGATATCGTTGATTGATGTTTGTTCGCATTACTTTCTGGTTGGTGCTAGTGTTGTTCTTCGCCGATATTGCCCAACCAGGATACTTCAAGTTTTGGCAACCTAATTTAACAGAACTATCCTCAATTGATATTAGGTTGCCGAATCTTCATTTCAATAAGAATAAATCTACTACCAAAATATCTCCGAGCGAAGCTTCTACTTGTGACCCTCCAGATAACGATTTAGAAGAAGTTCTTCAAGCAAAATTTGGTTGCCAAAATGCGACTCCTCATTGATTTCAGTATTGGCACTAATAAAAATGACGCAGTTCAAATTAAACCAATCTCTCCCAATTGGAAGTACGCTTTTTTGACATTAATTTTAGCTAGCTGTATTTCTATTAAACCGATATCGATGTGGTTTGATAATCAACTTTTAGTGCAGCAACTTCGTCAAACTAACACCCTAAATAACAGTGTTGGAAATAGAGTTGCGAACAAGGCGATCGCATGGGTTGGGAAATCCTATAAACCTCATGAGAAAGAGCGTTGTGCCGATTTTGTTCGCTTCGTATTGCGTCAATCAAATGTTCGCGTGGGAATAACTAGCAAGCCCTGGGATGCTGGTAAGCAATATCATAACGGTTCGTTGATGGCACGTTCTTTTTTTGGTAGCGACATTGGAATTATTCTTACCAACCCAAAGCAATTCCAAAAGGGAGATTTAATCGGTTTTACAAACACTTACGGCAATTTTAGGAGGGGTGCAATTACTCACGTTGGGATTTATGTAGGCAAGGAGAGAATAGTCGATAGAAGCACGATGAGCGCTCCCGTTAGGGTACGTAGTTTATCAACTTTTCGTAATTCTAAAATAATTGCAGTTCGTCCTTATGCTTACCAAAAATAATATTTTGACTGGTTTATTAGTTAATATTTTCTTATTTGTACCACCATCTGTTGCTTTAGATATTGGTACTCGCATTCATAATGAAGCTGGATTTACCAAGATTGAATTATCAGCAATGCAAGAAATGGGCTGGAGCAATAAGCGGTTGGTAAAATATGCTGATATTGCTTGCGGGTATATTGTTAATGGCAAATTAAATAGCTTGCAATCACTGTATAGATATTATTTTGGGAATTACAACCCATCGAAAGAGCCACATATAAAACATTCGCTGCGAAAAATACACGATTGGGCTAAAAAGCAGCCGGAGTGCAGTGTATGATTCGTCCTTGGCAGATTACTGCTGTTTCTTTATTAATGCTAATTACACCATTGTTTGGAGTCTCAATATCTGAAAGTTTTAGTTTAGTGATTCCAATTCATAGGAATAAGAATGAAGTCAACAAATTGTTTTCTAATATTAATAGTCCTGGAAATATTGCTATCTGCCACGCAGAGGGAAATTGTGTGCGACCCGTTGGCTATAAACTAAGCCCAGCAAGGGTTTAGGAGGATTAGCCCATATCTTATTCTAATATAAGATAGAGAACTTGATTATCCATGTTGGTGAAAGTCCAACCTTCGAGGAATCCGAATGAAAGCCCTACCCCTACTTTTTAGAACGGTAAAACTAAAAAGTAAAGCGGGGTCGAAAGCGAAAACACTGGTAGCCTAAATCGGTGTAATAGTAGGCACGAATCTATGGGTACGAACAGGAAGAGTCTAAAACCTCCGTGACCTCGACGTAGTGTAATAAGGCTGAAACACTACAAGCGCTAAAAAGCCATGAGAGATGGAATCTTGGTGCAGTTACAAGATTCGATTCCCACCATATCTCTCCGGGGGATTGACTCGCTCTAAAGGTTCAAACAATGGTAATCAGGAACGGGGAAACCTTTATAAAGCTCTCACACAGGTCTTCCGGGGTGAGTAGGCAACCAGCCGGACGCTTTGTAGAGGCAGGATTAAGTCAGAAGCAAACGCCTACTGTAATGGGTAGGATATGCTGACGGACTTACGGTGTAAAGAAAGATGGAGTTGTGAGTAGTAATGAATACATCCAAAACACAGAATAATCTGATGGTGGAATGGAACACTATCAACTGGAAACAAGTTGAAAAAGCAGTGTTTAAGTTACAAAAGCGAATCTATCAAGCTTCACAACGTGGGGACGTAAAAACAGTTCGTAAACTCCAGAAGATGTTAATGAAATCCTGGTCAGCCAGAATAATTGCTGTAAGACAAGTCTCTCAATTAAATAGAGGCAAGAAAACAGCAGGATTCGATGGCATCAAATGTCTAAACTTCAAACAAAGGATAAAACTAGCGATTGAACTAAAAATCATTCGCGAAGGTAAACCAGTTAGAAGAGTTTTGATACCAAAAGCTGACAAAAAGGAGAAGAGATTGCTAGGCATACCCACAATGTATGATAGAGCAGCTCAGGCTCTCGCTAAACTAGCTCTAGAACCAGAATGGGAAACCAAATTTGAGGCAAACTCTTATGGTTTTCGACCTGCGAGGTCAACTCATGATGCTATCGAAGCAATTTTTACAGGACTTAGAGGTAAACCAAAATATATTTTGGATGCCGATATATCCAAATGCTTTGATAAAATCAACCATACAACACTACTTAAAAAGATAAATACATATCCCACCATGAGGAGAACAATCAAATCATGGTTATCTTCGGGTGTGTTAGACAATAGTAGTATACAAACCAGTGGAGAAGGCGTACCTCAAGGCAGTCCTTTATCGCCACTTCTTGCTAATATTGCATTACATGGCATGGAAGAAACGATAAAAGAACTATATCCAAGTGATAAAGCTAAGTACATCAAAGCCTCAGTAATTGGGAAAGAAAAAGGAAGAATATCTAAGCCTATTCTTATACGATATGCTGACGACTTCGTACTTATGGTTGAAGACTTGGAAATTCTTGAAAAATGCCAAACTCACCTGGAAAAATGGTTAAATCAAATTGGGTTAAAATTAAAACCTGAGAAGACCAGAGTTGTTCACTCATTAAATTGTCATAATGGTTATAAACCAGGATTTGACTTTTTAGGTTTTAACATTAGACAACATACAGTTGGAAAACATTCCTCCAAAATTGGATTTCAAACAATCATTAAACCGTCTTCAAAAGCAGTTCAAAAACATTACCAACACTTATCCGAAACAATTCAGAAGCTTCAAAGCGCAAAGCAAGCTGATTTAATCAAAGCACTCAATCCAAAAATTAAAGGATGGAGTAATTATTTCAGAAGTGTTTGCAGTCGGAAGACTTTTGAAAAACTGGATAATTTATTATGGTTTAGGTTACAAGCTTGGGCAAACCGCAGACACTCGTCTAAGGGCAAGAAGTGGGTTTGCGACAAGTACTGGGGAACCTACAAAGGTAACAATTGGACATTTCAGACTTTAGATGGCTTAAGATTAGCAGACCATCAAGATACTAAAATAAAGCGTCATATCAAAATAAAAGATATGAGTAGCCCTTTTGATGGAAGGCTTATCTACTGGAACCAAAGGATGAAGAAACACCCTCTAATGTCTAACTCCAAATCAAAACTATGGAGCAGACAAAGTGGAAGGTGTGCTTACTGTAATCTTACTTTTCGTGAAGGGGACGTAATGGAAATACATCACGTCATTCCTAAACATCAAGGAGGTAAGGATACATACAAAAACCTCGAACTGTTACATCGTCATTGCCACGATTCTGTACATAGTACCCGTGTCAAGGGTCTTTACACTGAGGAGCCGGATGAAGGGAAATCTTTCATGTCCGGTTTTGAAGACGAGTTCAAATGGTGACATTTGTGCTTAGTTTAACCAAAAAAAATGGTGAATTTACTTCATTATATTACGGTCATATTGACCCATCTAAACTAGGCGGTAAACGAGTATTAAATCAAGGATTTTGTAGTGATTATGGTAAAAGTAAAGCTGGCGATATAAATGCTGCTAATAAAGGTTGCTTGCTGAGAATTAAATCAAGATTACCAAGGTTAACTAATCGATTTCAACGACAAAATATTGATATCAAGCAACACAAAACAGCTTTCGTTAACTCTGTTGATTTATGGAATCAAGCTGCACCTAGAGTTAGCGATAATTTTCCGAAATTTTATGCAGCTAATATTCGTGAAGGATTATCTGCCGATAACGCTATTCGTAAAGCAAGAGTTGATTCATTTAATTTGAAAGCAAGGGGATTATTTAATATTTGTATTAGAGAAAAATATTATATCAATAGACTTCTGAACTATTCTAAACATTCAAGGCAATGGAAACGTAAATGTATTGATATAGACCAAAATCGCAGGCGATTGGCAATTAATAGGGTATTACTGAAGCGAGAGGTTATCAATTAATGTTACCAGAACATAAACAAAATTTAATATATGAGGCAGTTGTTTATGCTTCTAATCAAGGATTAAGTAAAAATGAAATTTTAGAAGTAGTTGATTCAAGCTTGCCTAAAGTTTTACATGATGATGTAACTAACATGGTTAATAATTTAGATGTTAGCAACAACCACACATTATTAAAATTCAACGATTTACAGCAATTGTTTTGTTGTATTTTTCATCTAGTTAATCAAGGTTATAGCGATGAGGATATTTTAAATAAATTATCAAATAGCTGTAACTTAGAACAATTTGAATTTGCCAAATTTGCTTTACGCTACATAACTATTAACCGCATCCCCTCCGTCTGGGAATTAGACAATGTATACAATGAACTAATTAATCTTGATATCAGTGAATTAGTTAAAAGATGCGAAGCGATTAAAAATTTACAGAATAAACAAGTTGCTTATCGGATAATATTACAACACTTTTACAATGCGTTTTGCGATGGGGAACCAATTAAGTGGTTTACTGATATTGCCCGTTCAACTCAAGATGAAACAATCATAAAATATTGCGATCGCGTAGCGGTGATGATATCCAAAGCCCAAGGCTGTGAACCTTCAAAGGTACTAGCGGAAAGTGAAGGGAGTATTGAGGATGTGCAAATATCAACAACCGAATCTGGAAAGCTTATTGTAGATACCCTAGCTGAATTTAAGATAGCAGCAGAATATATTGATGCAGAATGCGGTCCCACATTTAACCGTATCAAAATTAAATTGGGTAAAGGAGTGTCATTTAAGAAAATTCAAGATTTTGGTAACGATTTTGTGCAGCAGTTGGGGTTGGAATTAAATATGGACACCCCACCAATGGTGTCCGTTGTTCCAGGTGGTGCTGCTATCGATGTCCCTCGAAGGGATAGAGAAATTGTTTATTTCAAAAATTATGTTGATTTCTCCGAGCCTATAGATATACATAATATTGTTATCCCAGGTGGAGTTGGTGTCGATGGGAAATATGTTGATATTCCGCTATCGGATGAAAATGTGACTCATGTCCTTGGTGGTGGAAGAACTCGTGGGGGTAAATCACAATTTGAAAAAGCAGCGATACTTTATCTAGCACGTCGTTATCCCCCGTCGGTTGTTCAATTGGCTTTATCAGATGTTAAGCGAGTAACATTTAGTAAATTCTCTAAGTTACCCCATCTAATTGCACCCGTAGCTAAAGATGCAGCTTCTAGTGCCGAATTATTTAGTTTATTAGTACAGCCCAGGTCAGCGCGGCGGTATCGAGAGTTTGAGAAAGTTGGTTGTGAGACGATAGCTGAATTTAACCGCAAGCATTACCCCGAATTGATTATGCCTCGGATAGCAAGTTTTACAGACGAATGTTTTGACTTGTTAACTGATAAAGATTACTGCGACTCTATTGAACTGGATATGATGAAACTTTTAGCTAAGGCTGGAGGTGCGGGTATTGACATAATGCTTTATACCCAACGTCCAGATAAAAACGTTATTAATCCCTTAATTAGAAGTAATTTTCCCGCTAAAACTGCATTTGCTACTACTCGTCCGGAGGATAGCTGTATTATTTTGGGTGATGATAATACCTTGGCTGCCAACTTGTTAGGTTACGGAGATTTTCTATATAAAACTTCTACTCAAATTACTCGACTTCAAGCTCTTTATGTTGGCGATGCAGAGGAACCGGAATACTTTGAGCAGCTATTAGAAGAAGCAATCAATAAAGAAGATAATTTTACTGCTTGGGAACCAAATGATATTGAAGAGCTTTCTGACAGTGAAATCGGTAGTAAAGCATTTTTAAATCATGGTTTTGATATTGAAGTAAATCTTGATGAACAGTCCAAGAATTCAATATTAAATTTACACGCTAAAGGTTATGCTATCAACGAAATTATCAAATCAATATTTAATATTACTCGGCAAGATGGTAAATATTATAAGAAATATCGTAGTGCTGTAGAAAAATTTTTAGATAATGAAGGTAAAACATAAAATGATGTAACAAGATTCTAACAATAGACTTAATTTTAAGTAATGAATAGGCAATTCTGGTGACAAGAGCAAGTTCGATTCTTACTATTGCCATTGGAAGTTTTTTTGAATACCGAAATCGAATTAATTGCTATTTAAAATACTGCATTTTTAGTAGATAGTAGGTTTAACAAAAAACTTTCAATATCCTGCGTTGTACGGGGCTAAGTAATTAGTTTAAACACAATGTATGGAGGTTTATGATGTTACGAAGAAGATTGTCAAAATTTACAAGTTTTTTATCAGATATTAACTGTGTAATTGGGGGGTTATCTTTTCTTGCTGTATTTACTGGTTTGTTAGCTGCCATAATTGGCGTTGGAGGATATTCTCTAGAAAAGCTTGGTGTTCTCAAAGAAGAAGATACTTGGGAGCAAGTATGGGCTTTTGCTATAGTTTCTTCCACTGCTGGCTTGGCAGGTACTAGCGTTGCAGCTACAGCGGGAGCATTTTTAAGTTGTCGGAATATACAAGCAGAAGATAATAAATGTACGGAAGCATCCAATAATCTTGATTCATCTGCAAGCTTCAAGTTAGCAATGACTCGCGATATGTTTGTGATGTGTCGCGATAATGATAAGGAGGAAGAAAATAAACCATTAGTTTACACATACTATTTTGTGGAAATTAAAGGTAATCCATCGATTAGCGGATTGATGGTATCAAGAATGCAATCAAATTCAGTAGCTGTATGCGATTGTATTTCTCTAGAAGATGAACAAAGACTAATGCGAATCCATGAAAGCCCTGGGGAAAGTCCCAGGTTAATTGGGAAAACCTTTTCTAGCTATCAACCATTACCGACAGAAGCGTTGCGCGAACACTTGGCTATTTATAATCCATACCTATATGCACGTCAAAGCAAAGACTTTGAACCATGCAATTTAGAATCTTGCAAAGGCTGTCAGCATTTGTACGGCAAGGATAAGATTGTTTGTGGCATATATGCTTATGGATGGAATGGTATTGACTGTCCAGATAAGGTATGGGACAACAGGAGTGCAATTCGTCGGTTTGAAGATGAAGCGGCTATTGAATCCTTAAGTAAAGGACTCGATGAATGGAAAATCTTTAAATATGACTATTTAATTAGTCTCTTTCATCCTAAAACATACCGCCAATTTAGCTTTGATTTTGATGGCAACCTTCTTTCTTATTCTAAAACGCTAGATGGGCTTGAAGAAGGCAATATTGTTGATTACGTCTACTTTTTACGTCGCTCTCGACAATTTCAGTATGATTATTCACACGCTGATTTTATCGAACAAGCAAGTTTTTTCCTTGATGAAGTAGATGCAACAATTAGTGTGGATGACTTTAAGATATTTGTAAAAGAGAAAGACTCGAATGTTGTCCATACTTTTTTACATAATGGCGAACCGTTTTTCGCTAATAACCCTGCTTGTCCTCCAAAGCTTAAAGACAACTACAATTTATCTACGTTAATTGACTATTTATATAATGACGTGGATGAATTGGACTCTTAGCTTAAATTTTCTAATCGAATCCTTTAAAACCTCCACCTTTAATTTCTAGTTATTGGTGGCGGTACGGAACTACTCAGTACGGGGGATTTTCCCCCACTACTGGGTAGTAATCTATAACCGCTACCCAATTGTTATTAATTAAAGGAAATCGCAATGTTTACAACCCAATTTATTACAACTCCCGAAATTGTTTGTACTATCAACGATTTATTGTTTCCTGTCTTCTTGTTTTGTTTGATATTTGGGCTTTTATGCTATTTAACTTACGATTATGAGCAACATCAGATATCGGAGAAAATTGATAGCAAGTTCGATTGCGCTGAAGTGACTAAAATGCAATCCGAATCGGAACTAATTCAAGCAATAAAAGAAAACGAAATAACAATTTTTGAGAAGGACAAGCAAGCTGATTTGTTAATTGGTTTGGGTATCCGAAATCTACGCTTGTTTTGTAAGCAGCAGCAAATCTCAGGCTATTCAACTGCTTACAAGCGAGGGAAAATAAAAGGTTTAGCCGACTTTTTACTTAGTCAAGGATACTTTTACTCGGATATTGCGATTGCGTTGAAATAAGCAATTATTAACTTAGCTCCGTAAGACGAAGGATAAATTTGATGAATTTACTATTTAAAACTCCGATTACTCATTCAATTTAAATCAAGATGCACCCCCATTGTCTTGGTTCATAATTATCAAACAATATTTATCTCGAATATCACCATTACGCTGCTAGCTTGAATATTGAGGGCTTGATATTTTTTTTCTAAGCGATAGTCAAAAATATACTCGCTATATAATCTGCACCAGCAGTCAAGCTGTACTATGAGTTAAGTAGCTATAATCCTTGTAGCAGAAGCTTTTTACCATATTATCATTTCGGATAATGTGGCTGTGCGATTAATAAACTCGCTTAAAATAACCTCGGCTATTGTTTTCTAAGATGCTGTAATAATTCTTCCTAAGTATTTGAGAATTTTTAAAACTTCGTTCAGATTATTTCGGTACTGCGACCTAGTTGAAAACAAATCGGAAACACCATACTGTTTACCTAAAGTTTTGACAAATAAATGGCTACTACCATTGGTTATCATTCCGTACAGAGGTTGTTCTGGTTTTGGATGAGCCGCCATGTAAGCTAGTGTCTGAGGAATTGCTAACTCCAAATCAAAGGTCGTCTTCTTCGATTCTATTAGCACAATCCACAATTTACCTTGTAAAACTAAAGCGTCTATCCTTCCTCGTAAAATTTCTTCCTTATCTCCTAATGCTTCAATTTCCACAGATACTTCGGTTTTAAACCTATAAGGTGACTGATAGAAACCTGCAAGTTCTAGTAATGGTGAAAGCACCACCATTTTAACAGTTTCTTCTAAAAGACTCCCATCTCCTATTTGATAAAGATAATTTTGTCGAACTTGTTCTAATCTTATTTCTTCTGCTTCACTCAGGGGAGGTAAATCTGTCATCCATTCGGTGAAAAATTGGCGTTCATTGCTAAGTTTTAACCCCAGTTTCTCTTCAACTTGACGAAGAGTAGTAATATTTTCTGCAATGGCTATATTAGTTGTCATATCTGTGATTTAACTGCTTATTATTTATTAAATTGAAATTTTTTACCGTCTTTGAATAACTTAAAACTCCGGTACAAACAATTCCTTACTTGCTCCAGCATAATGCTCGTAAATCATCTTAGGACTCGTCCCAACTAACTTAGCTACATCCTTTGCATCAAGCATCTTGGTTCTTCCATCTGGAGTCGGAATTGGTGTTTCTAAGGCTGCTGTGATGAACGTATGCCTGGTTTGATAAAGTTTGCGATACTCTATGGTGCCATTTAATTCTTGAAGCACCGAACGCCATACTCTATTCGTAAGGTTATGGACATCAATCCATTTACCTTTGGGAGAAGGAAATACTTTAGTCTCACCAGTAGCATTTTCCGGTTTGATTGACTCTAGAAGTGCTGCGAGTTTCTTGTTTGCTGGGAAAGAACGTTTTTTCTGAGTCTTCAATCCTTTTTTACAAACCAGTCCGTTCTCTGCTTCAACTACCGATTGCTCAAATCGTATTGTTCTAAAGTCTTCTGAAATATGCTTCCATTGCAAAGCAACAGCTTCTGATGGTCTGCATCCACTCATGAATAGGAATTCTATTAACGGAGCGTAATGATTGTAAAAATGGTTATCTTTGAAGCTTTGAATAATTTTATCTCTTTCTTCTAAGCTAAAAGGATTAATATCTGAAGCCCCAGATTGACTTTTAGGAATTTTGATTTCACTCGCCATTCCAGAAAACGGATTGTGACTAATCATCTGGGATTTTAGCGCCCATTGACAACAAGCTGCTAGCTGAGTGAGTATCCGTTTAGCGGAATTCGCTGTTTTATTCGCAACCAACCAATCACGGATTGCAATTGCATCCTTTAAGGACTTACTCGGCAACTGTACTTCAATGCAGCGAGCGATTTTAGTATAATCCTTTGCCAAAGTACTCGGCGATAGGCTAGAACGCTTAAAATCAGTATATTTCTCCCACAACTTCATCAAACTTGGTTGAGACACAGATGGTGTAAATGGTGTAATTTCCCTTGAATCTACTTGTGACTTGTATTTATCCAAATCATTGGGGTCAAACCGCTCAAACAAAATATCTTTTTCAATTTCCGAAGCCTTCAATTTAGCTAACTTCCGATGATGTGGTGTATCGGGATAGCCAGTAGAAATATAATATCGCTTGCGGGCAAAGTGAAATCTTAGCTGCAAACGACCATTAGAAAGGATTAATGACACAGAACCTTTGGAAGCCCTGCCAGTTGGTGTTTTAGAAGCCATGAGTTAAGAAGGTGTAATCTACCTTCTAGTTTACACAAGGATTACACCATCTTTACACCATTTTTTTATCCAAATCGACCTAAAGATATCCAATAATTTGATTACACCTTCTTTAAGTCGTCCTCCGAAACCCTTGCCTTACAAGTAAAAACGTCGGAATTTCGGTAATGCCAGGAACGAGACTTGAACTCGTGACACGAGGATTTTCAGTAATCAAAAAATCCTCTTTTTTCAGTACTTTCACGCTAGTAATATTTATTATACCCCAATTTTACCCCAATTCAAAAGCAATTTGTCCTCTTTTAGTCCTATGCTCACCCAGGCTCAAACCCTTATTCTTCCGTTGAATTACTCCTATGCTCACCTTGGCTAAAACCCCTATTCTGTCGTTGAGCTACTCCTATGCTCACCTTGGCTAAAACCCCTATTCTGTCGTTGAGCTACTCCTATGCTCACGCTTAATTAAAATGACTTGCGATTTGCGAAATCTGGTTCGGGATGATGAACCAGTACTTAAGATATTTTTACGAATCGCGCTGCGAGGTTATCAGAAATGATAACGTGGTAAAAAACCAAAACCGATACGGTTTCAGGTTTAGGTGTTTGAGTGAAGTCCCACTCAGCCCAATTAAACTAACCGCTATCAAACTGTACGCTGATAGCACGAGCTTGTAATCTTGTTTTCTCTTTTCTCAAATAAACAAGCTAGACGATACTTTAAAATACTCACTCAAAGCTTTAGCTTGCGCTTTACTAATTGCTCGCTTACCATTTACAACTTCGGATACTACACCACTTGAGCCAATAATTCCGACCAAATCAATTTGACGAGTGCCACTTGATTCCATAATGTGCTGTAGAATTTCATGGGGTGCAGATTCTTCTATTGGATAGTTTTCTGTCTCATAAACTTCTACTAAGATTACAAGCAACTTATGTAAAGCTTTTTCCTCAGTAGTACGGTTTTTCTTAAAAGTTAGCTCCTCTACTATTTTCAAAACGCGCTCGTACTCTTCTTCTGTCTCAATTGCAACAGGAATTACTTCTGTAAGCAGATTGCGGTAAGTATTTTTATCAAAAGTAAGGGTCATTTTTCCATTTATCTTTATCGTATTCAGCGTGCGTAATAAAGTATTTATAGTAAATTACCTGGTTTTCATAGTCTATCCCAACAATTAGACGGTAAGCATTACCCTTGATGTTAAAGACAGTAAAATTTCCAACTGCTTCTGCATCTCTATAAATTAAACGAACATCCTCTAAATTTTTCCATTCAGCTTTTTTAGTAGTTGCGTACCAGTCCTCAACTTGTTTTTTAACATCAGGAAATTGACTAGCATCAATGCGAAGATTGCGAATCGAGATTAGATGCATTCCTATCAAAGTTAATTAGCTTTTATTAGCTAATCAATAATAATGAACTTATAATTCATCCTCTCAAAACGAGAGTAAGCTGTCAAGATAAATTACAGATTTAGAAACAGCAGATAGATAAACAGAACTAGCCAAAATATCTCGGTATGCGATTAAACAGTTACGTAATGCATAGTACATTCAATCTTTATTTGGTTGATTTATCGTAATATTGGGGATGCATTTTATGATAATGTCTGATTGGATTTATAGGAAATTTCATATAAAATGACAGATGACGATATCATAGAAGTCCCTTTACGTCCGCTTATATGGATGGGAAACTCTCGCAAAAACATCCGCGATTTTCCCGAACAAGTGCGTCTATAGGTTATGCGTTGCAATTGGTACTAGCAGGAGAAACACCAATAGATGCCAAGATTTTTAAAGGGGTTGGTAGCGGAGTTTACGAAATCGTTAAACGCTACGATACCGATACTTATAGAGTGGTTTACGCCCTTTAAATTGGGGAAAATGTCTACGTATTGCACGCTTTTCAGAAAAAATCAAAGCAGGGAATTAAAACCCCGCAAGCTGATATTGACTTGCTAAAACAACGCTATAAGGATGCTCTGGAGAAGGAACAAAAAGCATGACACAAGAAAAATTATTTGTTAGCGAAGCGCAAGGCGATAGCCTTGTAGAAAGTAGTGGTAATGTATTCGCTGACCTTGGTTTAGAGAATTCCGACGAACTGTACACCCGTGGTAAAATCGGAATTCATGTATTGCGTCTGTTAAAACAACGTAATTTAAAACAGCGAGAAATCAGCGAGCTTTTAGGAATTACCCAACCAGAAGTATCTCCTAAACCATGAAAGGAGAATTTCAACGTAGAGCGTGAAGGTAAGTTGTTAATTTTTCTGAAGCGACTTGATACAGAGATTACTTTACATCTTCGTTCTCGGGTTCGGGGGGATCAAGAAGTTGCTGAGACTGTCATATCACTGTAGTAAAAAAAAGGAAGTCCTCCGAAAACTAATATTTTTGTTCAAAAACTGCTCCCGTCTCTAATTGCTCAGAAATCATCAATAATCAAGGCACAAAATTTTTATTTCTACAGCAACAAATTCTTGAATTTCAATTAAAGCTAGTAGTTTACGATACTGAAATAGAGGAGGTAGTAAGATGGGTAAGTTAGAAAAATATAGAGAATATGTTCAGCAACTTTTGGTTAAATATGGTAGTTACAAACCTTCTTACGGAGATGTAGAGGTAGAACAGATATTTGACACTGTACGCGACCATTATCAACTTGTTAATGTAGGCTGGGAAAATAAACATCGTGTTTATGGTTGTTCAATACATATAGATATCAAAAATGAAAAAATTTGGATTCAGTGGAATGGAACCGCAAATAAATATTGCTGAAGAACTAGTTTCAATGGGAATTCCTAAACAAGATATTGTAATAGGATTTCATTCACCTCATAAAAGGCAATTTACAGATTTTGCTATGGGTTAGCAAGCAATGAATTAAAAGTTATGGAAAAGTATTTTGATGTGTAAACGCTTGTTTCTCAATAATAAAATTACGACCTAACAACTATTCAATATTCTTATATTTTTCCTTACCAAAGAAATTATCAACCAAAATAGTATATAAGTGCGAATTCTACGAGTATTGGTTACTCGATTAATGTCAGTCGTCCCTTCAAAGCTGAGTTAAAACTGAATGAATCGCACTTCTTCATTATGGGTAAAGTCACAGTTTATAATTCAACTTTCAACCAGGAATCATAAAACTCGGCAATTTTTTTGATAAACTCAAGTTCATCATTTCCAACATTGTCGAATAAATTCCTATATTTCCAACCGCGCTCATAACGACTCAGCATTTCTAAAGGAGTAAATTGATAAACATTACCAGTCTGCCAACATATTGATTCTAAAAAAGGTAGTTTATCTGGTACGTAAGCAATTTCAGCATTCATTACACCCAAAGTTTTGATTCAAATAATTTCTGATTTAAGCCTTATTGTAACGGATTTTTAAAAGTTGATTTATTAATAAAGTTTGGCAAGCGGATTTTCCTGCTTCCTATTTACCAGCTTATTAAACAGTAACAAACATGCACCCTCGACATTCAATTTTTTTTAGTTGATTTATTGTAATGTCAAGGATGCATTTATGATAGTGTCTGACTGGTTGTTGATATACTGAGCAGGAGGTGCGCGTTTATATTGAGGAACAAATAATGTCAGGTGCATATAACAGTATTCACAAATATTTTATCGATTTAGCCCAGCAGAGCCAAAAACGTAAGGCACAAGCAAGATTGAAAACTTTTTTACTCGAAGGTATTAATTCTAAAGGGCAGGAAGCAACGCCAGAATATTGGCAAGATTTGCGCTCTACAGTTTTAGGCGATAACAATATTCGGCATCTGAATGACGCATGAAATATCGTTTAATTATCAAAGACCTCGCAAAACAAGATTTGTGGCAGTTGGCAAATTATATAAATGATAATACCTAGACATCTGTTAAATTCTTAAGCAGTGCGGAACTGACTTTTAGAAATTATAAAAAAATTAATGGCTGCTCGCGACTTATTCCATGATGCTGTGAAACAAGCGCTCTTAAAAGAAGATTGGGTTATTACAGCAGACCTACTAAAAATTAAAATTGAAGGTCATCGGTACACCGCCGTGAAACGGCGGTGCCTGCGATGACCGCCTTCCGCGGTGTCAAGCTAGAAATAGATTTAGCAGCAGAAAAAGTTTTAGCCGCTTAAAGAGGTAGTCATCGAATGGAGAAATTAGAGCAATATCGGTTATTTGTTCGTGAATTACTGAATAATCATGCCAAGCTAGAAGAAAATAATACGGATAGTGAGATTGAGTGTCAGTTGATTTTTGACACAGAACATGACCATTACCAACTTCTTGATATTGGTTGGGATGGTCTTAAACGAGTTTATAACTGTTTCATCCATATAGATATCAAAGATGGTAAAGTGTGGATTCAGCGATACATGACGGAAGCTGATTTAGCGCAAGATTTAGTAGACATGGGTATACGCAAGGAGGACATTGTTATTGGTCTGCATCCAAGTTACAAACGTCCTTATACGGGTTATGGAGTTGCTTAGTTATCTTATAAGAGGAATAAATCCCTAACTACAAATAATTATAAACTTAGCAAATTTTATAAAATATCTGGCGGATGTTCGTCTAATTTTACCCACATTTTCCGCACGCGAACCAACTGCGGACGATTCATTTTTAAAGCAGAGATAGTTACTCTACCAACAGAGCTTAGTGGTAGAATTTCCGTTGCATCTTCATTCCAAGTAAAATGTTCAGACCATAATTGTTTTTGTGGATGAAACAAAGAAACTTCTTGTTGAGTATCTTCATCTAAAAGTTTTTGACGAGATGCTTTGTAACGATTACAAGAAGGGCAAGATAGGCAAAGATTATTCAGAACTGTTTCTCCACCAGCTGATAGTGGAATGATATGCTCAAATTCAAAAATCGTTACAGTCAGAAATTCAGCACTACGACAGTAAGCACAACAATCAGCAAATTTTTTGCGAATTTTGCGTTGCAATTCAACAGCAATATAAACACTCACGCCAATGAAGTTATTCCTTTTATTTTTAAAGTATATCTGGCTCTAGTTTTGAGAATATTTAATTGGTCAACTTGTGTCAATAAATTATTTAAATGAACTTTTTCTTCAACAGATAGCATCTTATCATTATTACGAGCAAGTAAATCATTTAACTCGACTTGAGTTTTTGGTGATAACATACTTTCCGATAAGGCAAATAATTCATCTAAGCTTAAGTCAGTCAAAATTTCATCATCTTCAGCCGATGTGTTTTTTAGTCGTTGGTAAGTTTCCAAATCTAACAGCACACCAATTCTTTCTCCATCTTGATTAGTAACGTACTGCAATGGTTTAGACATTGTGAATACTGGCTTTCATAGAAGAATGTGTTTATAGTATATCAACTTCTCAATCTTCCAAATTAACCACGCGGTTACACCATCTATGGAACAACTTTTATATTCTGGATGCTCGCGTTATTTCCTAACCAATGTCTATCATTTCACCTGCGAGAAATCCGTCATGTTCTTGGGAGGAAGCTAAGGCGATGATACATAAAGGTGAGCTTAGTCTAACGACTCACTAAGCCCTTCGGGCATACTTCGTGAACGTGTTCAGCTTGCTGACCCGTTAGGGTAACGCTTAACGCACCAGGGGACAGAAGAGCAATTGATTGTGTTTCGTGGAGTAAACCGTGAGTTGCTGGCAGGATTAGAGATGGGTCAACTTAGCTAAAATAAAAATGTTTCCCGATCGCAATATGAGTTATGACATACACTCCACCCAAACTTCTTACTTTTGAGCAATTTATTACTGAGTATGGAGATAACACCCGTTACGAACTTATTGACGGAGAATTACGTGATATGGAACCAACTGGTCCTCATGAAGAAGTTTCAGGAAATATTGCGGGTAGAGTTTATGCTGAAATTTTCCGCTCTAATTTGAATTGGTTAATCCCAAAGACTTGTCTAATTAAACCACCCGCAGCAGAAGCAACAGCATTACGTCCAGATGTAATTGTTTTAGATAAAGAAAAGTTAAGACAAGAGCCGCTATGGGATAACGAACCGATTATTTGTAGGGGCGATACTATTAAATTAGTTGCGGAAGTAGTAAGTACTAATTGGCAGGATGATTATGCTAGAAAAGTTGAAGAATATAGTTTATTAGAAATACCTGAATATTGGATTATAGATTTTCGCGCTTTGGGCGGTTTGCAGTTTATAGGCAACCCTAAACAACCTACTTTTACCCTATGTCAATTAGTTGATGGTATATATCAACAGCAAAAATATCGTTTGGGAGATATGATTTATTCTTATTTATTTCCTAATTTACAGTTAAAACTTGATGATGTTATGCCGTAGTTGTAGTTGATAATTACTTTTTAATATTCTTATTCTCGATTACATTGTATGGCAGAAAATTGGCGCTATTTCACTAAGTTATTTCATTCTCAAACAACTCCCCATCCTCCCTCTCGAATCCTAAACCCAAGAAGACATCGAATTTATCAGCTTTACTTAGATGAACTTGAAAATACCCCAGATGATTCCCTAGAGGTAGGAATTGTACGCTTAGTTGTAGAAAGTGAGAATAAAGTCGGAAATTTTGCCAAAATGCTAATTAACAAAGCTAAGGAAGAACTGACAGACACACTCACTCAAAGAAAAGTTATAGAATTTATAGAGACAATTGTAATTTATAAATTTCCTAATTTAAGTCGTGAGGATATAGAAGCCATGCTAGATTTAAACTTACTCAAAGAAACTAAAGTTTACCAAGAAGCGAAAGAAGAAGGTGAATTAGAAACTAAGTTGAAAATTTTACCAAAACTTATAGAGCGTGGGATGAGTATTCAGGAAATCGCAGAATTATTAGAGTTAGATACCGAAGTTATTAGAAAAGCTTTATAAGAATAGTATTAAATTATTTTGCAATTTAACAACTCGGGCAAAGAGGAAATCGAAGCCATGAATTTAGGTGATGACATAGAAAAAACAGGTTACTATCAAAGCGTTTTGAAAGAAACCTTATTGAAAACTGCTAAAAAATTACTGGAGGAAGGAGACAGTATCGAGAGAGTTGCTAAAGTATTGGATTTAGACATTGAGGAAGTAAGAAAATTAGCACAAAAATAATAATTGGTCTTTATTTGCTCGTTTCTGGCTTTATACTAGAAGCGGGTAAATTTTTTATGTCTCAAGTTGCTCAAACGATTAACAGTTTTTTTGGCTAGATGATATTATGCCGTAGTTGTAGTTGAGTGTAGTTGACAACTGCTTTCCTAAAACTATTTCAATTGCTCTCATCTTCGCATCGAGAAATGTACTTATTATCCTTGTGCTATCAAAGCATTGATTTGTTCATTATCAATATTTATACCCTTACGTTGAAAATACGGACGTAAATTAATTTGAATAAACAAATCCTTTAATTCTTCAGCAATCTCTTCAGGAGGATTTCCTGATAAAGCTATTGCTATTAACCGTTCAGCTGCTTTTATTTCTCCGCAATCTATCGCCAGAGTTGCTGCGCTGCGATGTAAAATTGAACGGCTTGGTTCTGCATCTAATTGATGAGCAATCAATTTTGCGGCTGCTTGTTCATTTTCAAATGCTTCTCGAATAAGTTGAGATGCTTGTTCTAAGTTACCTCGGAGTTTAGCTATAAAAGCTGCTTCTGCCAAATCCATTGCTGTGTTGTGTTTTTCTTGAACTTGACTCATCTTCTTTCTACATAAGATAGGGGTGTGCTGAATTCTACAACGATAATATATGCTGGAAATTGACCATCGGAAACTTTGGTTTGTTCTTTTTTCTGTTTTATTCTAGCTTTGACGCGGCTTGAATCACCTTTTCGTATACCAGACACCTCAAGCCTAACTTTATTTTCAAATAATTGCCCTTCATCTGTATCCAAAGTACCTAACCAATAATCAAATCCTGTGCCTTTTCTAGAGCGTTCAATTACCGTTAAATCAGTTAATTCTCTTATGATTAGAAACGCAATACCGTAGGCTGCTTGTTCTGTCGTAAATTCTTCATCATTCCAACAACGTAGCATTTGTTCGGTAACTGGTTGCCAAAATAGCTTAAATTTAGCATTGAAATCTCCATCAACTGTGATTTCAACACCTTGGGAATGTTTTTGTTCTTCCAAGCATACCGCACAAGCTTCTGCTAGGGCTGCGCCGAAAGAAGGTGTGATAGCAGGTAAACCTAGAGCTAAATCATTAATTACGAGTTTCCGAGGCTCATTCAAAATTGAGTAAATCTAAACTACAGTTAATTCAATTGTATTTGAAGTTGCTTTCATTAATATTATTTGATGACAAATCATTAGCTTTGGTTGCCAACAAATAAAATTAAATATTAAAGTCAAAATTTAACGAGCAGGAAAGTTGGCAAATGGTTTTGATAGCTTAAAATCCTTGCAATAATTTAGACACGAATACAGGTGGCACAGCATTCCCTAAAATAGCACCGTCTACCGCTGTTGTTCCGCTCAGTTGATACCACAAGGGAAAGTCGCTCAGACGTTTTATCATTTTCATATTTGCCAAATTAACAGTACCATCTGGTAAAAATATATCAGCAAATTTATTTCGGTTGGCTCCTTTTCCATCCATGAAATAAGATTTAATTATTGTTGGAAATGAGCAGTCCGAGGTAACAGGTTTACATCTTCTACCAATGCGAAACTTCCAAGTTGGTAGTTCTACATCCATTGGTTCTTTATCGCTTTTTTCTTTAGGAATATCTTTAATAACATTCCACCAATTAACAACTGGTTCGAGACTTACCTCTTCAAGTAACTTTTCTGTTTTCGAGGCACGCAAGATAATTCGATATCTTTTTTGAATTGACGACACTTTGCAAATTGACCATTCAAATTTGTAGCCCATTGCTTTAAGATTTTGGCAAATCAAAAACTTAAAAGTATTAGAATTTTTGTAACCCGGTACATTCTCTAATACAAAATGCTTTGGTTGTAAATGAAAGACTGCTCCCATTGTTGATATCGCCATATCAAAGTCATTCGTCGTTTCAATTTTTTTACTTTTGGCGATACTGAAATTACAGCAAACAGTTGATGCCCAAAGCAAATCTGGATTCGTTGGAAACTCAGCCCACTTTTCCTGTTGGCATTGCTGTACTGATTTACGAATTAAATGATGTTCCGGAAAGTTCTTGTGGTAATTATCAGCAATTTTTTCGCTTAATTTTGGATTGTTTGGGTCAAATTCTACTGCCCAAACTTCTGCATTAGGACTCACTTCTTTAATTCCACAAGCAACACCACCACCACCTGCGAATAATTCCACTACTTGCACTGCACTCAACTCCTGCACTTGAGGAAATAATAGGGCTTATTAAAGGTTATGCAATAAGCATGGTCAATTGTTCGGGTGCGTTGATAATCCGTGATTCAACCTGCTTCTTTAATCGATTGGGAATCCAGTCAAAATCACTGCGATCGCCAGTGCTTTCAATATGCTTAACCAGCAAATCAGCAAAGCGAGTATTATGTAATTCGCTGAATAATTCGCTCTGTTTTGCAGTTTTACGCATCAACTGAATTATTCTAAAGAAATTAGCATCTCTTCTAGCCACTTTCCGAATACTTTCCCAGGTCAAATTTGCTCTAGCTTTCTTACTTTTAACCAAGCCTTTAAGAAACTCTTCTATTTCTTGTTCGTTGCAGGTTGTAGGTTCCCCAGTGTTTATCTCTTCAACTTTTGGTGACTCAGAACTTTGCTTGTTATCTTCATCAGCTTCCTCTACAACTAATGCTAAATCTTTAGCCTCAAAAGCGAAAGTTCCGACAGGAATTGCGACTTTGAATAAAGAGAATTCAATATTCACAATTCTCCCAACTTGACCCTGGTGTAATTCTCCAAGAATTTGTACTAAATCTCCAACTTTAAAATTTTTAGATTTTGTTGGAGTAATATCAAAAACTTTTTCTATTTTTGGATGCTGCTCTTGAGATTGTTCATCACCTTCGCCGAGTCTTGTTTTTAAGAGTTTAATGTCGCCGTAAGCATCTAAATATTTACATTTGTATTCGTGCAATGAATTCGCTAAATTTTCTTTCTCACTTCGCAGTTTTTCAATGTCAGGATTGACTATAGTTTCCTCAACAAGATTTTTCAAGATTTTGTTTTCCTGTTCTAATGCTAAAAATTTATTGGAAATTTCTTCTATTTTGTCAGCGTACCTAGTGCGCTCTTCTTTTAATTGTTCCTGTAATTTTTCAACTTCATCAATTTTGGAGAATTCTTCTAATCTTACTTTTAGATTTTGAATCTCTTGCTTTAGCTCTACATTTTCTTTTTCTATAGTTGATTGAGAATTTACAGGCTTAAAAATACCCGTTGCATCAATGACCTTGTTCTGCCATATTATTAATTCTTCTTCGCTCAAAGATAAATCTTGTAACTGAGTATGAGCATTAGCAATTGCATTCAACGCTGCATCTCCAATATTACTAATTTCTCTCACTTTTTCTGCTTCAGCTTGTAATGCTTTAATTTGAGCTTCAATTTCAGTTAAACGAGGAAAGACGAACATGATAAATCCTTTTTATGGAAAATATTGAATAGTCTCGGATGAAAATATGATGATTTATAAAACTGTGAGTAATTATTCTTATCACGTAAATATTAAGCAAGGCGTTAAACTATCGTAATTTATGATTTACTTTTGTATATTATAAAAGCCTTTATAGCAGCGCATTCATAATCCACCGATATTTTAATTGATTTAATTTTTAGTATTTCTCAGCAATACTTTATTGATAGCTTCTAATCTTCGTTTTTGGTCTAAGGCAATGCAATTCCAACGCCAACGTTCCGACCACATTGGAAACTGCTTCAATCTATTTGTATAGTAAGTATTTTTGGGATTCAAACAAATTGAAAATAAACCGACTCGTGAATTCCCTGCTTCAAGTTCCCTATTACTTTTACGGAAAGCCTCAACCCTAGCCCATAAAATAGCTTCTTTGCCTATCAGACCTTTATTTAAGGCATCAGCATATCTTTTTGGGAAAGCATCAGAAACGCGAGGAGATGCTTGATTCCATTGGTCTAAATTGTTAATAAAAGCTTCAATATTTTGTTCAGGATTTATACCAACATTTTTTAGTTTGTTAACTAATCTAGGAATACGGCTTCTAGTTCTTTTCAAACATACTGCATCCGCATTATCTAAATTATTACCTCCTCTACCTTGGTCGCTACACCAACCTCTGTTGATAACCCCATTTCCTGGGTCAACATGACCTGAATAAAGCTTTGTCCTGCTACCATCAAGCTGACAATTTCCTTCAGCGCTACAAATTGCTAATACACCTATAGAAGAGTTATCAGCAAATAAATCGTTTAATTCAAGAGAATATGAAGTATGAGTTGAAGAGATACTTTTGACCCCATCCGAAATAAATTTAATTGCTGGTTTACTTAATGAAAAACTTGTAATTAAAAATAGTAATAAGATATTAAGTAAATCCCATTTGTACCCTAATTTAATTGAATATTTCATTATGAGTATGAATTCTGAAGATGCAATTTACCGCCATTATATTGATGTAGAGGAATATAATATTAGTAAAATAATACTTACTAATAATAACTGTTTTATACTTAGTGGAAAACTGCACCATAAATGCAAAGACTTTTGAATAATATTTGGTTGCCAAGGGGCTTTAGCTTTCATATGCCCACCATGAATTAACCAATGAGCAAAAGGACAAAGTGGAAGTACGTCTCTACCTAATTCCTCATGCCCTAAATGTCGATAGCCAACACCAGTATGATGAATATTATATTTACCATATTTTCTAGGGGCATATTTTCCTATTCTTATCCAGGGAAACATGGAACATCTGTTGCCAGATTGTTTTAGCCAGTGATAGTGCTTACTTCTCCAAGCATCGGATTTAATGTATGAATAATAATCGCTTGCTCTAAGATATATTTTTGTTTTCATTATCAATTTCCTGCTGGGCATAAAAGTTAAAATTTCAATTCTTTCGCTGAAATAAATGTAGTTGAAAATATGAAATTACTATTTGCTTGATAATCGATATCTTTGTACAAATAGCTCATAAATTCTTGATGTCCCTTTCTAGTTCGTCCTACAGGACATCCAGCACTTGCATTATCAACAAACTTTTGGTCGCTTCCACTATGTTGATTAGCTCCGATTAGTGAATATTCTTTTTTATCTTCCTTATCAACTTTGCGATTACGGTTGAAATCTCGGATTATATTTACTGGTGCAACTTGGACTAATGCAATCTCGCGACCCTTATGTCTCCCTATTCGCCATGCTTTATATTGACCTGGTACTTGTATTTGTGCAGCACCGGAGGCATTCATAGGTTTCTTAGTATAATAGTTTCCCGGTTCTATGCTTGCTTCCCAAGCCCCTACTAACCTGGGAGTTGGATTAACTTCTACTAAAAATCGGGAATCGTTGAACTGGTTAGGTTTGTTATCATTTTGCACTCCAGAAGGAAACATACCTTGAACATAGAATATGTTGTAGCGTCGTTCTCCAGTTCGGACTTCCCAATTTTGGCTGTGTGCGTAATTTACAAGGGCAGCAGCTATTTTATCCGCTTCTTTTGGTTGATTGATGGTTGTTGAAAAACTAATACCAATAATACGGTTTAGCTGAAGTTTAGCTTCAAACCACTGGTTTACTGAAGGATGTAGGATGGCGATCGCCATTACTAAAGATGCCCCAAAACAGCAAATACGTCCCCTTGCTTGAGACAATCTAAATTTACGATATGCTTCTTCAGATGCCTTAATTTCTTGATACTGAATCTCTAATGGGAGATATTTGAGTAACTCTTCGGATTGAAATGACATTTAGCATTTTTGTTGTAAGCATCTAATAGTGTTTGACAATTCGATGACTCATCTAATTTCTTAAGGTTAAGTGGGAGTGAGGATTCAGAGTGCGTCAAGTTGTATAAATCCGAACGAATATCGGTAGTAAGTGTTGTAATCTTGGGTCGCAAGTCTGAGATTAAAGCAAACGAACCATAGCCAGGAGAAGCCATATCTAGAATAAATACAACAAATACAGTACTGGTAATAAGAAAGCTTGATACAGGAAGCCTCATCCAGGAGGAGTGAGGGAGTGAAGGAGGGAGGGAGTGAGGAAATTTATCTGACTTTTTGAACATTTATAGCTTACCTCTAATAAAATATTTTTCTCTCCCTCTCTCACTCCCTCCCTCTCTCTCTTCTACTTCTTCCGTATTGGTTGATATCGACCATCACCAGTCCAAGTAGTTAAAGGTAAAGTAGTTGTCTGTTTTGGCTGCTGTACATTGACAGGTGGCTGCTGCCAATTATTAGTTTCAGCGGTCTGTAAACGTACAGCCTTATCTAAACTATCTCCTGCACCTGTTGCAACTTGACCGAATCCATTCCAAACACCATTCGCTACAGGTTTACCGGCATTAACGACACCATGACCAAATCGGACTGGGGTTGAAGTATTGTGCGGTAATTGTCGGGGATTGCGAGTTGCAATTAATCCCCCCAAAAAGAATTGAGCAACCCAGGAGCCGACAACTAAAGTACCGATACTCATGCTCCAAAAGGCAAAAGAACGCCAGGGTTTAAAAGGGTTGGTATGATTTGCAACTGTACCCAAAGTTCCAATTGCAGCACCCGCTCCATTCTCCATAGCCGGAGTTACGCCACGACTGCAATTTTGGCTCCAATCATAAGCTTTTTTGGCGTAACGTCCTGCATTGTATGCTCGATTATGCCATCTACTACCATCAGAATAATGGTTCTCATAATCATCATCGAATTCAGAATAATTCGCGTCAATCACACGGGTATCTAAATCATGACCTTCTCTTAATTGTGGTAAATTCCTTCCTCGCAATTGTTTTCTAACCATTTTGACTCCTAATTGAACTAGTAAAAATTTCTAGATGAATAATGTAACTGAGAAAAGCTAGTTATTTTTATCTCCATCGGAACCCCAGATATCCTCTTGCTCAATTAGTTTTTGACGAAACTGTTCGGTATCTGTGACTGATGATGAACTTTCTTCTGGCTGTGTATTTTTAGCTGTAGCTGGAAGATACAAATACTGAGGACAATATTTTTGAACGAGTTGGATATAGTTATATCGGTCTTTGCCATCAATTCGAGTTGCAGGTGGTCCTTGCATCCAAGAGGGAATTTCAATTCTTGTTTTTCCTCTTTCTCCCCCATCTGGACGAATCAAATATGCCCAACCAGCACAGCGTTTATTACCCTCAACGCTAGTGTCAGTAATGGCTTGGGCATATAACCACACTATGGCATCTTTGATGGTTTGCGATTTACCCGCGAGAGCTTTTGCACCACCTAACATCGCTTGAGTATCGCCGTGACTTGCAAAAGAGACAGACATATTAGCTTGTCGTAAAAATTGCACTACTGCTTCCCAGAACTTCGGCATAACAGTAGAATCAATCGTATCTATTTCGCTGGAATAATTGGACATTTCGTCAAGCGATAAGTGTAAATGATAATCGTCGAAAGGTTCATATTCTTTGGTTTCATCGCCAGCTTCTGCTATTCTCCAAAACGCAATGCGTGTGAATTCACGTATAGCATTAGTAGCTTCGACAAACTTATAACCGCGTCCAAAAACCTTAATACCTTTCCACTGTTGACCCTTTGCAAAAGGATTTACCATCCATACTAGATGACCTAGCTTTATATGTTCGGCAATTAGATAACCAAGTTTTGAGGTTTTTCCACTACCTTTTTCTTTACCAACAACACCTACCGTGTTTTCATAGACTAAGGATTTAACTTCGGCATATTTATCTTCAAAGTTCGCTTGTGGGTTAAATCCATTCAAAGCATCATGATTATTAGATACTGAAGCTTCGATAGAACTTGTTTGGTAAAAACTTGGTACTTTCTTGCTTCGTTCAGCTTTTCCTGAATCATTTGGCTGTTGGGTAGAGTTAGGTATTAGGGTATTGTGTGGTGCTGATACTTCTTGATTTTGTTGAGCTGGTGGTGACATAGCACAAGAATTATTTTGCAATTGAGATTGGGTGGGAACAAAATTTTGAGAAGAAGCTAATAAAAGTTGAGGTTTGGTACTCCGTTTTTTACTGGCTAACTCCCAAAACACTAAACTTGATGTTCCAACAGATGCAATAATTGCACCACCGAATCGTAGAAAAGACTTTGCTGGTTCTGGCATTTCTACTTCTACGATTTGCTGCTGGGTCGAATATGGTGTTGCTGATTGTTGGATTGTGTTAGTACCAAAACTACTGGTAAACATCCAACCTCCCACTAGCAGAGTTATGGGTGCGAATATTAGTTTACTGGGCATTGTTACCCCCTTTTGGTTTGATTGAGGGTTTGTCTTCTGGTATGTATTGTTTATTTAATGGAGTTGCCGGAATTGGTTCTGGTTCGTCAGTTTGATAATTAGATATCTGTGCATCTTTGAGACTTTCTTTCTTACCAAACCAATCAGTCTTTTCAAGTTCTGATGCAACTGGATTTAACCCTTTAACACGCAATGCTTCCAACATCGCAGCTTTCACTTCGTCTAACCGAAGCCTTGTATTTTGAGCAATCGTAACTAAATTGAACCGCTGTGTTGTTTCTCTTCTGCTATTTGAAATAATATTTAGCTTGACCAAGCCACTTGCAGCAAGTTCGGCAGAATCTATTGGAATAGTTACCCAAGAACCCGTACTGGGGTCAACATACTTTAGTTCAGCTTCTTTTCCCGATGCACCAAGATTGATTCTTTTTAATGCTTCAATTTCAGAATTAAGATTAATTACTTCTTCGTGTTGGTTATAAGCTGGGTTCTCTTTCTGATTTTGAATGGCAATAACGGAATTACGATATCTTGCGCTTGCTTCTAAAACTACTGCTTGCAATAAACCGGGATTGCTCACTATCCCCGAACTATAATCATTGCGAGTCAAATATTCCCGAAAATTACTGTGGGCTGCTTCCAAATTCTGGGACTTTTGTAAAAGTGCTGAGTATGCTTCTTGTTCGGAATTGGGTTTTGATGAACTTTGATTGGACAGAGTTGTTGCAATGGCAGCAATAACGACCAAAATTACTGTTGCAACAAACATCGACATCAACCAGGGATTAGTTAGTAAGGAATCTAAGTTTTTTGACCCTATAAGATTGATTAATCCAGGTGTTGCAGCACTTGTGTGTACTTGTCCATGAGGATTTGGCACCCAGCTTTCATCAAAATCATCGGTTGGATGTTGATTGTTTTGATAAATGTGATTTTGTTGTTGATGTTGAAATTGCATCGTTCTTCAAAACCTGGTTTCTATAGTGCCTCAAGATTAGTGCTGCGACAATTCCCCCCAAAATAGTCCCACCAATCCCACCAACCATTATTTTGATAAAAACTGGTTTTGGTGGAGAAGTAATAGAAACAGCTATTGTTGCAACTGTAGTTGTTGTTGTGATTGCAGCAGCAGTTGCAATAAACCCTCCTTCAGTCATAAAATCAGCAATCGTTCGGCGCTCATTAAAGAAGGCTTTATTAACTGTTGGCGCGATTGCTTGTACAGCTGCGTTTGCTAATTTTGGCACAGTCTCTACTACTTCTTCGACGACGGGGATGTTGATGTATTGGTTTTCTGTGTTGAAGGTAGGGCTGTTTTTTGAGAACTTGCTAACATGGGATGTTCTTCTTCCTCCCAATTGATTGAATTTCCCAAAAAATTTTGCTCAAATTGAGTCTCAACAGCATCAAAAGCTTTATCAAAACCAGCAATTGTTTGATTTTGATTGATAGATGATGCTTCCGTACCATTCATTATCAAGTCCTGAGTTTGGCGTAAAAAAGCTTCTCTAAACAATGCATAACCAACCTCAGAGATGGATTGAGATTTTAACAACAACTGATACAAATCGTGATAGTAGCTTCCAGGGTTTAACTGTTCTGGTGAAGTACCGATACGCTGTTTGAAAAATTTATCTAAGTTGAATCTTTCACCCAAATTTTGTTGTTGAATTTGCGCTTCTTTTTGTAATTGTTGTAGCTCTAATAATCCTTGCTCTATGGTTATCTGTTGATTTTTACAAGCTCCAATAAACTCTTGAATTTTCTGTTTATCATTTGGTGTAACTGCGTTTTTAACAATTTCAATCTTTAATACTTGGCAAATCGATTTAAGTTGCTCTAATGGAATTTCAAGCTGCTGTGCCACCAAAGTTAAATTCATCATCTTCAATTTCCTCTTCTAATTTATCAACTAAAATCTGTGTTAGAAAGTGAGCTTTTTCTTCTTTCGTTAAAAACTCCGTAACAAATTGACGCAAGCTCATACGCCGTACTGAAGCAATATACTTTTTTAAACCACCTATTCCCAAAACAGTATCTATGTAAGCATTTTGCTGTACGCGCAGAAATTTGTAAGCGATGTAAAAATCAGCCAGAGCT
This sequence comes from Calothrix parasitica NIES-267, assembly GCF_002368095.1. Lineage (GTDB taxonomy): Bacteria > Cyanobacteriota > Cyanobacteriia > Cyanobacteriales > Nostocaceae > Rivularia > Rivularia parasitica. The sequence goes on from NZ_AP018227.1 coordinate 5,163,663, forward strand.
TCTAATTCATCACAGCTAAAATAAGTTGCTTTCTTCGGTGGTGTAAGTCCAGCCCATAAACACCAGTTCTTAATTGTTTGAAGGCTAACTTTACATTTTTTAGCCAATGTACTTTGGGTATAAAGTCGCTGAATATTTTTCATGCCTTCTTCATCCCAATTCGTTTTCAACTACTAGTCAGGTGCAACTTTAATTCAAGTTTAGTTGAATTGCAGTTGCGCTACATTTATGATATTTACTATTAAAACGCTTACTACTTTATTAGAGGGGATAATCCTGTAAAACTAGGGTAATTTAGCCGCTAAAAAAATAACCCCAATTAGTTTTTTAAAATTGGAGTTACAAAGTATTATCTGAAATTTTTATATTACGTTGAAACTGGAATAATATATGGAAGCAGCGGAGTAATATCCCAAGTGTATGATGATAAGTTTTTCCGTAAAACCATCCTTCTACCGTACACTCGCTGTAACCTGTTAATTTGCAAAGGGTCATGATAGAAGCTTTCATATAGCCCGGTGGACTGCGTTCTCCAGGGTATGGTGCTTCTACATCTGGATGAATTATGGGAATCCAAATTCGACACCATTCTTGAGGTGACATCGGTTCTAAAATTGCCAAAAATATCTGTTGGTTATTTGGCTGGGTTTTTGTTTCGTTTAAGATAAATTTTGCTAACCAACGTGGGATGTGAAGAGTTGAATTGCGTTTCATTATTTTATTAATAAAAATCGCTTAATATTTCTTCATGTGTTTATGAACGCAAAACTTTAAACAGTTTTGAGAGCGGTAAGCTACAAACTGCAAAAAATTATAACTATTTCCTTAGAAAGGAAAGTCTCCCTTTTTTGCTTTAACTTTGAAAGGCTATAAGTCGCATCAACTTTAAGACGGTTAATGAAAAAAACAATAGATTAGCTATCATTAAGGGTCTGTAAAATGAAAACCACTATTTGTTGGTTAAAACCAAGTAATTCAAATCGGCGTTGGGTATAAATCTAAAAAGGAATTTCCTGTTCTTGATAATTGGGGTGAGATACTTTCAAATCTGAAATAAAAGCAGTTAGAGCATGAATCCCTGTATACAGCGTTCCGCTTTTTGTTCGATATCCTCTGCTACTCCAACCATTCCAACCTAAATGTTCTCCCATCTCGCCAAACTCATTAATAATCGAATTTGAATTAGTTTTTTGCTGTAATTCTTCCTGTTGTTTTCTGCTATGTGCTTGAAGTTCAGTTAATTCCTGCTCCCTTTGAGAAAGTACGTTATTCAACCGCTCAACTTCTGACATTAATGGCTCAATTGTTTTTTCTAAATTCTTATTAACTACCTTCGCAGCTTGTTTATTAAAAGTATTACCCCAGCTATCTCTATTGGAATCTTCGAGAGATTTTTCTAAATCTTGAATTCTTTGTTCGAGTCGTTGATTTTCTTCTAATAAACCACGAACATGGTCTAATTCGTTATCTTTCGCTATTAATTGCTCAATTAACTTTTGTTTCGCTTGCTCCATCTGAGCCGCGTGTTTTTTGGCAGCACTTATCTCTTCTTTAGCTGCTTCGAGGGCTGCATCTCGAATTTCAACAAATTTTCCCAATTCTTCTTCAGTTCTTTCTCTCTCCCGTTGCGCTAAAGCTTCGGCTATTTTATTTTCAACTTCAGCGGCACTAAACATATGCTTTGGGGAAGTTGGTTTTATAACTGTTTTTTGGGATTCTGGCTGAAGTTGATGGGGTTTGAATAACTGTTTAGACTCCATTCCTTGAGTAACTACGTGGTCAAGCAACACCCAGAAATCACCTTTCCACTCGGACATAATTATTCCAGTCGAACCAGTCCAACCTCTATCACATTTTGTAACGACGATTCGCGTTCCGGGGGTTAGGAGTGGAGGAGTGGAGGAGTGGGAGAGTGGGGGAATATTATTTAACTTTCCCCGCTCCCCCCCTCTCCCCCTCTCCCCCTCCTCTTTCTCTCGTTCCTCCTTAATCTGTGCTGCTGTTTTTTTACCGGAGCGTACTAATTCCTTTACCAAATCGTGGCTGACTTTAGTTAGTTGTCTTAGTGCTGACACGCTCCATTTTTGGACATTAGCGCGTACTAAACGTTGCAAACGCTTCGGCAGCTTTGAAAACCAATTGTAGATTTCTATTGCTGCTTTGGCTATGTATCGGGATGCTCCGAAATCATCGGATGCTAGCCAATTATCAAATACTTTTTTACCTTTGGGGGAATTAGCGATGCAGTCTTGATAAATCGAGTTTAACGCTTGTCCGTTCTCTAATAAGCCGTCGAAGGTTTGACGAACAAAGCCGATGAAATTTGACAGAGTGCTTTTAGCTTTGTTTTGCAGTTCTCCATTCTCAAACTGAGAATAATCAAAGTTTACAGTGAATACAAATGGTGGGTAAAAGTTTTGGGTGTTGTCGCCTGAAGCTGTCTTATGCATAATATAAGGTATCCCTAATAAAAGTATCCCTTTTGTTGAATGGGAAACCAAACCCTCCGTGCTGATTGGTAGTCTGAGCGGGGGGTTTTGGCTTTTAAATTACTTAAGCCTTCTCTCTGGTCACCGAGTTTTAAAGTGGATAGAGAGATTATTTTTTGGCTGCTATTAAAGCATAACATCAAGCATATCAAAAATACAAACCATACATATGTAAGTTAGACAAGATAATATATCAAATGTAATAATGGTAAGGTTGGAGCTAGTATTAAAAAGAAATTGTTCCTTGTGCCAGATAATGAAGAAGGTTTAGTTGCTTATCGCTTAGAGTTGCCAGATGGACTAAGAACGCAGTTCAAAGGAATGACTGCAATGAATGGCACAAATATGAAAGATGCCTTGATTCACTTTATTGAGTGGTATGTAGGAAAGCAGCAGCTTCCCCCTGAAAACAAACTGTTAAATGTTGGTATTGGTCAGAAAGGAATAATGCAATCAGGAACAAATAAGGATTTACCAACCATACCCGAACTGATGAATGCTTACATCCTGCTGAACTACAAAGGTATAGGAGAAAAGCAACTAGTTGAAATGGCAAACGATTGTCAGGTTTCTCCGGCGCAAGTACAGGCTGTTTTAGGAGGTCAACCTGTAGATGACCAAGCTGCACGTATGTTCTCCGATAAATTAAAAATGTCAATTGAAGAGTTTATAGCTCAGTATCCTGTGGTCAAGCTATAGCAATAATCAAAGAAGGAAAGAAGGAAAGAAGGAAAAATTAATATTTCAATATGCCTCAAAAGGAAGTTCAAGCAACTAACAGTTTGGAACAAAAAGTCAAGAAATGCAGCCAACTCTTTAGAAGCACTCCCAAATTCTTAACCAGTAACAGCAAGGTTTGAGGGGATTATCAGCTTTACAGAAAATCAATCCTGCCAGCAGCATCTGTATTCTGTAACTGGGTAAAATACTTTCATATCAAACTGTTCCTCAGCTTGAACATTACCGAACGAAAACTTTTTCCCTTCGATAAATAATGCTTTATGATTAACCAGCAATGCGCTTGTAGTTAATAGTGCATTTGCTTTCAAATAGCCAACACAGATGCTAAGGTTCCTTTTCAATTTTAACAATCTCTTTAAAAAAAGAATATTATCTACTAAACCTGAGTTTGGGATAAGCTAAAACCCTTATTATGTTGTCGATTGAAAATAGTATCTATAAACGTAATTACGTTGTTTGAGCCATTAATCAACCGCTAAAAGCAAAATTAATTGCTTAACCCGAACTGACTTTACTAAGACTCTTCTTAAGCAAGATTCCTAGATGTTCAAGCTTTTTGAACTAAGCTACCAAGTTTTATGGTAGTAACAGAAAACTGCTAACAACTAAAAAGGAACTTTTATATAACTGGAAGTAGAATACTATTTATGTATAAAATTAATTGTATTTTTATACTCTTTTTACTTTCAGTATCATGGAACTTGTTTGATGTTTCTCAAATAAATACACTTATAAGTATCTTTCAATACTAGATTTTGATGATGATTATAGTTTATATATAATCAATAGCTTTAGTATTAAGTAATACTAATCTCAAATACCGGCGTTGTAATTTTTCATCAGGACTATTTTATTACTTCTGTATTCCACTAATAATTATTGCGGAAGTCAAATAAGACGGCGATATGGAATATTCTCTATCCGCAAAAGCATTCTATTAAAAAGCTGAATAATTACTGATTATTTTTTTGCTGAAAGTTCAGAAAGTATATGGATGCATCGTTGATTTATATTCTGTTTTTTATCGTAGTAAAAATTTATTTAAAAATGTCCCTTTGTTTAAGGGATAAAACTTATTATGGAAAATTTTACCAGTATTCCAAACAACGATTTATCTAATACAACATTAAACTTTTCAGAAAATATTTTATCTAATCCCTTGAACACCAGTGATATCTTCACCATACCTGGGGAAACAGGGGATTTAATGACTTTAAATTTTGAGTGGATAGAAGGTGATGCAGCCTTTGATAATGAGGTTGGTGTTTTTGTTGTTGATGAATTGGGACAGGTGGGAGGTATTGCACCGGGAGAGGAAGGATATGCCCAAGCAGCTATCAACGATGCATCTTCTCAAATTATTTTTTCTAACAGACAAGAGGTAGGAGCGCAACGTCAGTTAACTTTTCAAGCAGGGGATACTCTTGGTTTTTATCTCATTCAAGACGATTCAACCAAAGACTGGCTGACCTCTAATTCGAGTAATAGCATATCAAATGACCCAATTGCCTTTTTCTCTATAGATGGTGCCAATCCCGACCAATTTGACCATATCCAAGGGCAGGATTTAGGAGACGGGGTTCAGCAATTTCGCTGGGAAGATTCCACATTTGGCGGCGACAAAGATTTTAACGATGTGGTTTTTAATGTCAGCACTGTAAGACCGGCAGTGTTGGTTCCTGGGGAATCGGGTGAGATTGTTCCGGTTACTTTCAATAAAGTCAGCCAGGAAGCAAGCTTCCGCAATGAGATGGGATTGTTTGTGGTGGATGATGCCCAAGGGCGTATTGGCAGTATCTTACCAGGGCAACCGGGATATATAGAAGCAGCATTGTCTGATAGCCGTCGCGATATCATTTTTGCTCGCTCTCAGACCAGTGGAACTGCAAAGACGATAGAACTTCCCGCCAAAAGTTATGTCGGCTTTTATTTGATTCAGAATGCTAGTACAGAGAGTTTTTTGAATCACAATCCGCGAAATGAACTTAACAAAGAACCCCTGGCATTTTTCTTTTTTCCCCAAGAAAATCCTGATGGTATTGACCACTTGCAATCGGTGGCAGCCAACAGCTTTGGGTGGGAAGATTTAACCAATGGCGGCGACAAGGATTTTGATGACTTAGTATTTGAATACACCTTCGATACACCGACAAGTGGCGGTAGCGATGGGGATATTCAGCTATCTATTGACGATGTTGCGATTGTAGAAGGCGATACAAATACAACCGAGGCAGAATTCACCGTTAGTTTGTCTGCACCAAGCTCAAAAACCGTCACGGTAGATTTTTCGACTGCGGATGATACAGCGATTGGTTCTGTTGCGTCAATGGCGATCGCCGATGCTGATTATCAAGCAGTGGAAGGTACTATTACATTCAACCCAGGAGAGACAACCCAGACTATTTTTGTTCCGATAATAGATGACCGTTTGAATGAAGCGGATGAGACATTTTTCATCAACCTTAGCAATGCTAGCAATGCGATTATTGCCGACACTGAGGGTAAAGGGACAATTATCGATAATGAACTGCCAAGCATTAGCGCATCTCTTGCTAACGATACAGGAGCAAGCGACAGCGACGGAATAACTCTTGACCCCACTATTGACGGACAAGCCACTGGTGCTAGTTCTCTTCAAGGAAATCTCAACGGTAATGGTTTTGTTGATATTAGCGATGCTCTTAACGAAGATGGAAGTTTTACTATCTCTCTAGAGCAATATGAGGTTTTAAGTAATAATTCCTTACCGGATGGAAATTATATTCTGGAATTAAAGGCCTCGAATGATTTTGGTAGAGAATCTGATGTAATAACGGTAAACTTCACCCTTGACCGTACTCCACCACCAATAGACTTCGATTTAGCTCCCCAAAGCGATACAGGTGAATTAGGGGATGGAACCACAACCGAACGTATTGTTACTTTGGTTGGACAAACCGAACCCGGAATAGAAATGGTGTCGGTAGAAACCCAACAAATGGTTACTGCTGATAGTCAAGGGAATTTTAGCTTGACAGATGTTTCCATGCCAATAGCGGGAACAGCACCATTTAGCCTCGTAACCGTAGATATTGCGGGAAATCTAGGACGAGTACAAAAGCAGTTTACCAGAATTGGGATAAATGCTGCCCCTGAAATTGTTAGCACTCCCGAAGCTGTTTTTGATACCGATGGGCAAGATAGTTATACTTACCAAATTGAAGCCGTTGACCCCGATAACGATACACTGACCTATAGTTTGCTTAACGGACTTCAAGGGGTTGAGATTGATGAGAATGGTTTGCTTACCTTTACACCCAAAGGTAATTTGCGTGCTTCTTATGAGCTTAATATTGAAGTCAGCGACGGTAGAGGTGGTACGGATACTCAAGCTTTTACTGTAGAAATCAATAGCGTTGTTATTGATAACCGTCCTCCTACTTTTACTTCCACTCCCATCATTGAAAGTAATCTAGGGACAGAATACAGCTATCAACCTACCGCAACCGACCCGGATGGAGATACATTAACTTTCTCTTTAATTGAAGGTATTCCGGGTTTGAGTATCGAAGCTGAAACAGGGCTTTTGTTGTGGAATCCGACTGTTGAGCAACTAGGTGGTAACTCAGTCGCAATTCAAGTAAGTGATGAAGAAGGCTTGACGGATACTCAGTCTTTCACAATTTCGGTTCAGGATATAGCCACTAATGCAGCACCTTTTTTCATTAGTGACCCAGTTACCGATTTTGCAGTAGCGGTTCCCAATACAGCTACTGGAGATGTTAATCCCGAATTAATTTCACTCAATCTTTCTGATGGGGAAATGGCTACAGAATCGGTATCCATAAAATTACCAGATGGCGGAACATCTACCGGAGGTCAAGCTGACATTGTATTTGTGGTAGACGAATCTGGCTCCATGAGTACGGAGCATGAATGGCTTACTAACATGGTGCTGGAGTTAGATGCTGCTTTACAAGAACGTGGTATTACTGATAATCGCTATAGCTTGATTGGCTATACAGACGAAACCCGGTTGCTAAACTTACCAACTCAAAACCAAGTTTCAGTGTACGGTCCAGGAAATCAGCTAATAGGCTCTAACGTAATTGACAATCCGCAATTAGTGTTTGATTTGCTAGCAGACGGTACCTATTCAGTTACGATTGGTTCGGCGGGAACAGTAGTACCATTTGAGTATGACTTGAACGCGGCTTTAATAGATATCCCAGCAGTCGCTTTAACTAACTTCAATACCCCATTCACCGCAACTGTTGCACTTCAAACAGAAGAAACCTTTAGCTTTGATGCTTCTGCGGGCGCTCAAATTTTATTTGATGACTTGAGTTCGAGTGCATCTAACGATATCAGCGTCCGTCTTGTAGATCCCAATGGTAATAACGTCTTTAGGAATAGTCGCTTCAATCAAAATACTAGACCGTATTTGCTATCGAATGGTGGCACTTATTCATTAATCATTAACGGAGGTAATGCTGGGGGTGACTTTAGTTTCCAACTGCTGGAGTTTAACTCGGCTGCAACTAAGATTGCCCTTGATACTGAGATAACTGGCACAATTGCTACAGGTCTGGAAACAAAAGTCTTTCAATTCGACGCTACCGGAGGACAACAACTTTACTTTAATTCGGCAGGGAACCAAGATATTAGAGCAGCTATCTACGGAGCAGATAACCAACAGCTTGGTAGTAGTTTCAGTTTGCGAGACTTTACAGCAATTGTTCCCACCGATGGAACTTACACTTTGATTCTTCAGAGTGACAGCACAAATGCAGTTGACTACGATTTTAGATTAGTGACCCCAGAAATTGAGCAAACAACTTTGGCAATTGGGGATGTTGCAACTGGTACTCTTGCTGAAGCCGGGGAAGAAGATGTTTATTTGGTTGAAGGTACTGCGGGACAGCGGATTTGGTTTGATGGCTTAAAGGCAGATTCAAGAAGCATTGTAGCTCGGTTAATTAGTCCTGCTGGAATACAAATATTTAGTAATACCCGAAGCGACCGCGATTCAGGAGCAATTATTTTACCAGATTCAGGCACCTATTCACTGGTCATAAGTGGTGCCGATGAAACAGGTGATTACAGCTTCCAACTGCTGGATTTAGCAAAAAACACAACAAATATTACATCTCAAGTCGCAGCAGAAGCCTCTATTAACGTTACATTTGATTCGGGTTCACAAACTAAACTTTATGAGTTTAATGGAACTGCTGGGCAGCAACTTGCTTTTGATGCATTATCGACTTCTGGCTCTGCAATTGGTAATTGGCGACTACACGGCCCAGACAATGCAATCATAACGCAGGCAGGCATAACCCGTGATTTCGCTGCTAGTCTACCAGCGGATGGTACTTATACTCTCGTGTTGGATGGGAATAGTAGTAGTCCCTTTAATTTGAACTTCAAAGTATCCGAACAGATTGTAGAAGAAGTAACAATTAATTTAGGCAATACAATAATTGGGGATACTATTTCTGGCACGCTGACGGAAGTGGGTGAGCAAGATATTTATACATTTAGCGCCAATGTAGGTCAAAGGCTGTTATTTGATGGACTGAGCAGCACTACTTTTAAGGCTAATATTCGTTTGGTTAGTCCCACTGGGGTAGAGGTGTTACGCAATACCCGCAGCGATAGTGATTCTAGACCATTCATTTTAACGGAGTCTGGCGAATACTCACTCATCGTCAGCGCAAATGACCAAGCTGACGGCTACAGCTTTAGATTGTTAGACCTTGACGCTGGGGCAACTTCTATTAACTTAGATACGGCGGTTAATGGCACAATTTTATCCGGTTTAGGAACAAAAATTTATCAGTTCGCTGGCAGTGCAGGACAAGAACTCTTCTTTAATGCTTTAAGTAACACAGGGTCGCTTTCATGGACGCTATTAGGACCTACTAATGCTAGCTTGGGAAGCAGTTTCTTTTCTCAAAATTTTTCGGCAACGCTACCTGCCGACGCTACCTATACACTGTTGATAGATAGTAATAGCGATACCAACGTTGACTTTAGTTTTGAAATTGTCACGCCACAAAAGGAAACTCAGAGTTTTAATTATAACGAGGTCGTTACAGGAACCATAAGTGAACCAGGGGAAACAGATATCTACCAGTTTACTGGGGTTGCTGGTCAGCAAATTTGGTTTGATGGAATAGAATCAACCGATTCTGACATTGAAGTGGCACTAGTAAGTCCTTCTGGTGACAGAATCTTTCAGCGTCTGGATATTAATCAAGATAGTTCAACTCTATTTACTTTAGCTGAGTCTGGAGAATATTCTTTAGTTATTAACAATGACACAGTTCTCTCAAGAAGCGTTACTGGCAATTACAGTTTCCAGGTTTTAGAAATCACTTCCAACCTTACCTTGCCAAGTGATATTACAGGGACATTCAATCGTCTCGATGATTGGCGAGTCTTCCAACTTGAAGGAATCAAGGGGCAACAATTTACTATAAAACCAAATGAAGGATTATTTGGTACTGCTGCTCAAATTTCCGACTCAACTAGTTTCCTAAGTACTAGTCAAGGAGGAACAGAAGATGGTTATCTGGGTATTGATACAGCACTTGGGCTACCTTTGCGCGATGGTGCAGCAACTAACATTATTTTGGTTACTGATGAAGACCGAGATATTGTTAACCCCGATTTAACCTTTGAAAGCATTTTTAATCAGTTAGATGCTCAAGATGCTTTACTCAATACGACTATTAATGCTTTGTTCGTTGACGGTAATAGCAACACTGCTCTTGGTGTAGATTCTGACGGTGTGGCTTATATTGCAGATGGTGCAGGCGGATTTATTACCAGCCCAGGTGGTACATTTGATAAAGAAGGTCCAAATGCAGATCCTTTCAACCCTGTTAACTCCACTAAAGCAGATTACGTTGATTTAGCATTTGATAGCGCGGGAGCGGCTTGGGATCTTAATCAACTTCGAGCAGGTGGGGATACTGCAACTTCATTTACTAAAGCATTTGTCAATGTTAAAGCCGAAGAAATTAGCGAGCAGTTAGCTATCGATATTCTTGCAGCTGACCCCAATGTTACGGTTGAAAATTTAACGGGTGCGCTGTTCGGTGTTAATCCTGGTGAAACAGCTAGCTTTGATACCAAAATTACTGGAGATGGGCTAGCTCGCGACTTTGAATTGTTCTTTGTTAGACCAGATACCGGGTTTGTTCTCGGTTCAATTCCCGTTTCAATCAATCAAAACTACCTTTACCTTGCTCAAGCAGTTGACCCGGATGGCGACCCAATTACCTACAGTTTGCTCAACGCACCCACTGGAGCTTCTATAGATTCTGCAACCGGACGCATTGATTGGACACCTCCAACTACAGGTAAATACCCCTTTGAAATTGCCGTAGCAGATAATCGCGGTGCCCAAACCACTCAAAGTTTTGAAGTTGAGGTAGTTGCTGCTGGGGGAGATAATACCGCACCGACTATTACATCAACTGCACCGGATACAGCACGAGTTGGTAGCAATCTGGAATACCAAGTCACCGCTACAGATGCACAAAGCGACCCGCTTACCTATTTCCTTGCAGAAGCTCCAGAAGGAGTGACAATCGCTTCCGATACAGGTTTAGTATCCTGGACACCAACTGAAGCACAAACGGGAGAACAAACGATTACCGTAAAGGTTGTGGATGGTCGCGGTGGTTCGGATACCCAAAGTTTTGTACTTACAGTTGACGAAAATCAAAAACCCGTCTTTACTTCCAATCCGTTTTTAGCTGGAAACCCCAACCAGCTTTACGAATATGACGTAGATGCTAGCGACCCCGAAGGAACGGCTATTACCTACAGTTTACGGAATGGTTTCCCTGACGGTATGACTATTGACCCAGATACTGGAGTAATTCAGTGGACACCTACAGTAGAGCAACAAGGACAGTTCCCAATTACAGTTTTTGCTCGCGATGCTGAAGGTGAACGAGCCGTGCAATCCTTCCTGTTAAACGTTGGTAATTCTGGTGGTGGAGGAACAGGAGGTGGTACGGGTGGTACCGATAACGAAATACCTATTGTTTCCTTGGGCTTTAACTCTAATGTAATTGAAATTGGTGAAGACCTCAATTTACAAGTTCGAGCAGTTGATGATGAAGGAATTACCAGTTTAGAACTGTTGGTTGATGGTTCACCTGTTACATTAAATCCTGGTGATATTAGTAACGGAACCGTTAATCAAGCAGTAGTTAATTTTGACCAAGCTGGGTTGGTTGATATTTTGGCGATCGCCAATGATGCTGATGGAAATTTCGGTACTCAAACTCTGTCAGTTCGGGTAATTGACCCCAGCGATACTACCGCACCAATTACCGAAATTGACCTCACCCAATTCCAAGAAAACGGCACCTTAATTGATGCTCCTACCGATATTATTGGTACTATTAACGACGATAATTTAGAATACTACCGTCTGGAAATTGCTCCAATTAACTTGATTGACTTGAATAATCTTGTTGCTGATGATTCTAATTATCGCGTCTTAGCTGAAGGTAACGCCAATATTGAAAATGGAGTTATTGGACAAGTTGACCCCAGATTCCTTGCCAATGACAGCTACCATTTACGAGTTGTTACCCAAGACTTTAGTGGTAATATGAACATTCAAGGTTTCGGGGTTTCAATTAATGGTGAAATCAAACCAGGACGCTTCACTCAAGAATTTGTTGACCTCTCAATTCCAGTTGCGGGACTACCAATTGAGATAAAACGAGTTTACGATAGCTTGCAATCAAACCAAATTGGCGATTTTGGTTATGGTTGGAATCTTGGAGTACAAGATGCTCGGATTACTGAATCAGTACCCATCACCGACCCAAATGGTTTTGACCTTTTCCTTTCAACACCATTTCAAGTAGGAAGCACCGTTACGCTGACTAATCCGGAAGGACGACGAGTTACATTTACTTTCCAACCAGAAATCACCGGAATTAGCTTGCTCGGACCGATTTGGTCTCCTAGGTTTGTAGCCGAATCGGGAGTGTTTGACAAGCTTGAAGTTGATGATATTGGTCTAAGTATTAAGTCTGATGGTACTGCGGGACTTTTCCTCTTCGGTTTTGCTTACAACCCGTCGGAATACCGTCTCACAACTAAAGATGGTACGACTTATAATTACGACCAGTTTGATGGTTTGATTGATATTACCGACCGTAACGGCAATACTCTTACCTACACCGACTCAGGTATTGTCAGTTCCACCGGAGAATCAGTAGAATTCCGTCGCGATGCACAAGGTCGGATTACTAAAATAATTGATACGGCTGGTGAGTCAATTGAGTATGATTACGATACCAGCGGCGATTTAGTTTCTGTAACTGACCGGACCGATCACACAACCGAACTGGTTTACGAGCAACCACAACTTCCTCATTATTTAACCGAGGTTAAAGACCCGCTAGGAAGAAGCGGAATTCGTAGCGAATATAACGAGCAGGGTCAGCTTGTTCGGATTATTGACGCTGATGGTAATGCTTTAGACTTGAATTTTGATAACGCCGATTCATCTCAAACCGTTACAGACCCGCTTGGGAATGACACAACTTTTGTTTTTGACGAACGGGGTAATGTTGTTCAAGAAGTCGATGCAGAAGGTGGAGTTACGCTTAATACCTACGACTCTGAGAATAATTTAACAAGCGTTACTGACCCACGCGGTAACACCACTACCTTTACTTATGATGACCGTGGGAATATTTTGACTGAAACAGATGCACTCGGTAACAGTAATACATTTACCTACAACGATTTGAGTCAGGTATTAACTACCACTGATGCTAAAGGTAACGTTGCTACCAATCGTTATGACAGTCGCGGTAATTTGGTAGAACGGGAAAATGCAGTCGGTAACGTTACGACCTATAGCTATGATGCAAGCGGCAATCTGGAAACAGTTACAGACGCTAACAACAATGAAACGAAGTATCGTTATGATAGCTTGGGTCGCCTTACAGAAGTTGAAGATGCAATTGGGGCAATCGTCCGATTTACCTATGACGATACCGGAAATATAAAGAGTTTCACCACACCGTTAGGCAATACTACCAGCTTTGACTACAACGCAGAAGGTCAACTGGTGAAGGTGACAGATGCCAAAGGAAATATTACTCAAATTGAGTACAATGCTGCTGGCGATAGGCTCACGCCGACACCGAAGGTGTATCGCACTGCCATAATTGATGCTAATGGTCGTCGTACCGAATTCGTTTACAACAATCGCGGCTTACAAACTCAGATTCGCTACGCTGATGGTACGGTGAGTCAAACGGTTTACGATGCTTTAGATAGAGTCGTTAAAGAAATTGACCAGAACGGTAATTTAACCGAGTTTGAATATGATGGAGTAGCTCGCTTGATTTCAGTTGTGGATGCGTTAGGTAACAAAACCCAGTATGGTTATGACGCAAGTGGAAACCAGATTACTCAAACTGATGCGCTTGGACGTACTACTGAGTTTGAATACGATGCGCTCAATCGTCTGATTGAAACGGAATTACCACTGGGACAAACTGAAACTTTCACTTACGATGTAGTTGACAATCTAACAAGCTTTACCAACTTCAACGGTGAAACAATTACCTACGAATACGACCCGAACAACTTGCTGAGTGCGGTACGTTTACCGGATGCTGCTGATGAAATTTACACCTATACAGCAACAGGTGAGATTAGTACGATTACTGATGCTCGCGGTACTACCCAGTACGAGTATGATGAACTGGATCAACTTGTCCGGCGTACCGAACCGGATGGAGTCGCGATTGCATATACCTATGACCTTGACAGCAATATCAGCACCTTAACTACTCCAACTGGCACTGTTAATTATACTTACGACGAACTAGGTTTACCCGAAACAGTAACAGACCGTCAAAACAACATCACAACCTACAGCTATGATTTAGTTGGCAACTTGATTGAAACCGAGTTTGCTAATGGTATTATTGAAACTCGTCAGTATGACCTACTCAATCGCCCAATTTTAATTGAAAATACCAACAGCGACAATAACATTATTTCTAGCTACGAGTACACTTTAGATAATGTCGGCAACCGATTGGTACTTGAAGAAAATACAGGACGTAGAGTTGAGTATAGCTATGATGACCTTTATCGCTTAACTCAAGAAAGCGTTACTGATGCAACAAACGGCGACGAAACTACAAACTATGTCTACGATAATGTAGGCAATCGCCAAAGTCTTACCAGCACAACCGACGGTACAACAACCTATACCTACGATGACAATGACCGACTGCTGACTGAAACCAACAACGGTATTGTTACCAACTATAGCTACGATGATGCGGGTAATTTAATTACCACTGCCACAAATGGTGAAACTCAACTTACTTACACTTGGAATAGTAAAGGTGAACTGAGCAAAGCAGTTGTGAACGAAAACGGTACCGAGCAAACCATTGAATTTCAATATAATACGGACGGTATCCGCGTTGCGACTACGGTTGATGGGGAAACGACCAATTTCTTAATTGATACGACACAACAAGAATTTGCTCAGGTGATTGAGGAATATAGCGCGGGTAATACCGACGTTATCTATACACACGGGCTTGATTTAATTAGCCAGCAGCGGAATGGGGAAACATCGTTTTATCATGCAGATGCTTTGGGAAGTACGCGGATTATTACAGATAATGCGGGTGATATTGCGAATGCTTACATTTATAATCCTTATGGAAGTATAAGTAAGCAAGCTGAGATTGTTAGGAATAGCTATAAGTATACTGGGGAGCAGTTTGACCCAGAACTTCAAAGCTATTACTTAAGAGCAAGGTATTACGACCCATCTACTGGAAGGTTTATCTCAAGAGATCCATTTGAAGGAATTGTTGAAAGACCATTGAGTCTTAATAAGTATACCTATACTGAAGGCAATCCGATTAATGCTATCGATCCTAGTGGGGAAGTTGCATTGTTAAGTTATCCTAGCTTACTAACATCTCGCGCCAATCAAGTTGCTTTCGGAACTATAGCTGGATTACAAGCGTTCGGAGCTTCCGGTTTATTATTTATAGGTAATGTTTTAGAGGGTGCTAATAATGGTAATAGTAGATCCGATGATTTTCTTGAAGTTGCTTTTGCTGAAACTAAAGAAGAACTGAAGAAAATTGAAAAGGCGGTTAAACGAATAGCTAAGGCTGCGCCAAAGCCTTTAGGGAAAGCAATTAAAATTGGATTTAAAGCTGGAGCTTTTGTTGGAATACAGTACATTCGTTCAAAAATTGGTTTAAGCTAACATTCCCTACAGATATTTGTGTTAAAGAAATTGAAAAAATTATGAAAGATAGAATATTTGAAATATTTACATTTAGGAATAATCTCTCCAATCAAGAGAAAGTAATTGCCAGAAATAGCAAAAGCTGTTGGAATTAATTCTGCACATCCGCTACATCATTTTATTGCTAATTAACCTTGGTCAGTTAATAAATTAAAGGAAAAAGGTATATTTTTATAAATGCAATTTCTTCGCTAAGGCTATCAAATTCGCGTATGATTGGTTCGTCTGCGTGAAGTAATGAGCGATATCCTTTTAAGTGGTCTTGATTTCCATATAAATCATTAACTGTAACTCCCTCAAATACGTTGGTTGCCCATTTTCTGGTTTCGTCAGTGGTACGATGATTAATTCTAAGTTTATGCGATCAGCCTCGAATATATATACCGTATCGATTGAGAACGAGTTTATGTGCGTCAAGTCGCTGGTGGGAAATCGCCTTATTTGTAAATCGATTTTCGGCGAGTCACTTAGTCCATGCATTGCTACGACAGTTTTTCCGGTTCCTGCACTATCCAACACTTTAATGAAACTTTTCCAGTAACGTTAATTTAATAATAGATTTACTAGCATAAGTACAGTAAAATTTAAATCATAAAACTTGCATTTATATCTGGAAACACGGAAAATCGAACAAATAGTAGCTATAAATTTTATTCGAGGGTGTGATTAATAAAACTATCTCAAAACAAGCTGCCTCTAGCTTTTCAAGAAACTCGTGTACCTCAAAAATTCTGCTTATTGAGGACAATCGTAATACTGGTATCATGCGTTCCTTAAGCGGTGTATCGGATAATTCGCATAAACCAGTAGAGGTGTGCTTGCATTATATCAATGAAAACCAACCAGAAATAATTGCACAAAAGTCTTGCTTCACGAAACTATCTAGTCAAAAGCAAAGAAATCAGAAGGTAGATATTGCTTTAGCTTTGATTGATAGCTTAAAGCCCTCTCCCAAAGAAGCAATGGTGGTTGCCAGTTCTGTATATGGTTGTATCCAACGTTTTATTCTAGGTGTTCAGTCCCGGCATTTTAATTTTACAGTGCAAATTCGCCCTTCTACTAAAGTAAAGTTAAAAAGTGAAGGTTTTGATTATATTAATTCAAAAGAAGTTGTTGCTGCAACGTTATTTAATTCAAACGCAGAATGGTTTGAATATCCTATCTTAGAGCATTCAAGTGGGAAATTTATAACCTATTCTGTAGCTGATTTGGCTAGCGTAATTCTACCAGATGGTACTACAAGCAGACTTATTGCTGCTCAACGAGGTAGCATATTAGAAATTAGCTCTAATACAATTTTTGCTTTATCTTCATTATGGGAATTAGATTTAAAAGAAGTAGTAGAAGCTGTTGGTTGGGTACGGTGGATTAGAGCTATTTCAAGAAAAAAAGGGCGTATTAATGAAAATGCCTTGGATAAAACAGTAAGCGTTCAACAAGACAAGAAAAGCAAAGAAAAATATGCTGGATTAGTTATTCGTTCTAACATAACTTTAGCTCGGCAACAAGATATAAATCTTGCTTCTAACAACGAACAAAGTATTTGGGAAAAATCGGATTTAAGGGGGAATATAGGTGACTCATCCAATATCCTGAATGTTGTAGAATTATTTGCTGGGGCTGGCGCAATGGGGCTTGGTTTTTTAATGGCTGCCAAGCAAAATAAACGTTATAGGATAGGTTTTTGCGGTGAAGTTCATCCTATTTATGTAGAGACACTTAAATATAATCATTCTAATTTCCGTAAAATTTTTAAAGCTACGGGAATCAATTGCGTTCCCGAGCAAACACAACCTTTTGACCTTCGTACAAAAGAAGCAATAGAAGTAACACAAAGAACTTGCAATGAGTTAGGTAATATCCACATCTTAATTGGTGGTCCACCCTGTCAAGGTTTTTCCAATGCTAACCGTAATTCTAGGAGTAGCGAAAACCCACACAATCAATTAGTTGATACTTTCTTCAAATATGTAGAAAGATTAAAACCACGCTGTTTCTTAATGGAAAATGTCCAAGGAATTCTATGGACACCAAGGGCTGGTCAAATTTCTAATCAAATCAACGTTGTTGATTGGGCTATGAAACGTATGCGTAAAGCTGGATATGTTGTTTTTCCTAAACTTTTAGATGCGGCTTGGTACGGAGTGCCACAACATCGGAGTCGTTTCTTTATATTTGGCATACATAAGGATTTGGGGTACGGTAAGGATGATTTCGGTGATTGGGGTCCTTTTCCTTTGCCAACACATGGTCCTGGTACAGATAAACCTTATGTGACAGTTAAGGATGCAATACAAGATTTACCCGCTATAGGTAACGGTTGTCATGAATACAAAATGGCATATCAACAATCAGAAAGCGAGAAATTTACAATAAATGCCTTTTTAACTGCAATGAGGAAAAGAGCTTCTAAGGATCTAATTACAGATCATGTCACTTCTCGTCATGGTGAGTATGTAATTGAACGCTATCGAGAAATACCACCTGGAGGAAATTGGCAAGATATTGAAGAAAAACTAACCAATTACACAGATGTTCGACGAACACATAGCAACATTTACAGAAGACTTGAGTGGAACGAACCATCTATCACTATTGGTCATTATCGTAAAAGTATGTTGATCCACCCAGAACAACATCGGGGTTTATCGTTAAGGGAAGCATCACGATTGCAATCTATTCCCGATTGGTTCCGCTTCGTAGGAAGCATGAATAGTATTGACGGTGGATTGGTACATAAACAGCAACAATTAGCTAACGCTGTTTGCCCGCTACTAACTAAAGCAATAGCAGAATTTATATTTAACCTTTAACCAACTATGTAAATTTATGGTGTATCTAGTCTAAATTTAAACATAGATTTTTACTTTTAGGTTACACTACAAAAAGTTGCAATTGATTTTTTGATCATTACAGGGGTAGTATCATTTTCCGATGAGCCATTTGAATGCGCTCTCTTTATCACAAAAGTATTCTCTTTGGAATCGTGCGCTTGCAGAATACTTTTTCAGTAAGGATTCCAATGAGCGAACAATCTATTTAACTATATCTCCGAAAAGTCTTGCAGCCGCTTGTGAAAAGTATCTGGAAAATCAATTATCACCTCAAGAAGCACAGCAAGATTTCATTAATGTTGTTTCAGATGCGTATCATCGTAGAGTACTTTCATATTCAGCAGGACTTCGTGTTTTCTGCGGAGAAGATGAAAACGGATTTCCAAAATGTATTGCTTTTTTAGCTCTGTGTGTTCTAGCTGCTTACCGAATGCATTCGGATAAACAAGTTAGTGCAAAAGCTTACTATCCTAGACTTGCAGAAATTCTTAAATGTAATCTTGAAGGTAATTACCCCAAAGGATTTAACACAGAAGAATTTGAAAAACTTTGGATATTACTAAATAACTGGCTTCAGCGAACAAAATCAGCATCTTTGGCAATGCCAGACAATGATGCTAGGAAAAAATACATAGCCCTCCCCCTAACTCACGTTCCTCTTCGTCAAGTAGATATCGAAAAGCTACCAGAATTTTTTGCTTGGGCTGGTTATAATCCAGGACAAATTGCTCCGACGAACAAGCTAGAAAAAGATATTAAGGAATGGGGTAAATCCTACTTCACAAGTTCAGGGAAACAAGCATTGGCCGATAAGCGGCTCAAAGCCGTAATAGCACAGATAAACAATGAGCTAGAAATGTGGGACGGTGAATTCAACGACTCATATGGTAGAAGAAGTGCGTCAGTTGAAATTCTTCTAGATTTTGTGCGAAGACAATCATTCTTTTCTTTTCTTCCCAAATGTCCAGATTCGTTTCCTATATCTTTTGATTGCGAAGAACTAAGCTTAGAGTCGAATGGGGAAGGATGGTACGATCCTATTTCGCTTGCAGAAAAAAATGGGCGGGATTTACGTGAAGGTTTTTCTTGGGCTGCTAAATCAAACAATATTGAATTCGTTTTGAAAAGGGCAGGTTGTTCGGCAATTACTCTTGCTCCTAGTTCTAATTACACAGGTTTTGTTTCTCACCGTAGTCTACCTTATGGTATTGCTTGCAATGTTCTTGTCCACGAAGATTGTATCAGTGATGCAAAAGAATATTTAGAGGAAGTATCATCCAGTAACTTAAATACCATACGGCATAAAGGATTCCCTGATGGTTGGTCTTTGTTTCGTAATGTAAAAGCCCAAAGATATGAAACTAATGTACCAACTGGGCTAGAATCGCTTTACGTAGAATCTACTGTAGATATAGTACTTTCGGGAGGATTGCGTTTAGGCAAGAAGTCTGCATGGCTTTTAGGTGCGCCACCTCGTTTAATCATTACGGGTTTACAGCAAGGTCAACAACCCAAAATTGATGGTATACCCGTAAATATTTCGGAAGATGGAACTTTAGCTGGCTTATCGCATTTGATGCAGCCAGGAGTTCACTTTATAGAAGTTGGTTCGCTACGTAAAAAAATTGAAATTGTTGAACCGCAGATTAATTTTATTCATGGAAAACATAATTTAAACCCGATTCATGTCACGGATTCTCATATAGCTCTTCCCCCAGGAAATTGGACAATCATAGGTGCTAATCCTGGTGAAATAGCTCAAGCAACTTACGAATCCCAACAAGGAGTTATAGTCAAATCTTCTTTTCAAGCAGTGTGGGCTATAGAAGTCAGTTGGACAAGCGGAGCGAGAGTTGTATATTTAGCAAAAAGTCCATATTATCCCCAATTATCAAAACTTTTTACAACAAATAATCGAATAGGAACGGAAATAGAATATTGGACATCGCTAGTTTACAACGCAGCTATTCGTCGCCCAAAGTTTGCTTCTATTTACAACAAAGAAAAATCTTTGAATTTGCAGGTCATTTGGAAAGCTTATATGCAAGCAGCAAAGAAAATTAAGCGGGGACAAAAAAGGAGACGTAGATGAGTTGGGATATGCTGCTTTATTGGTTAACTCATAAACAAGAGGGTTCGTGGATAAATTTTCGTAAAGCAGCCGCAGAAATTGCTTCTGCTGAACCTATTGATATTGGTGATTTATGTAGAGATTTGCGGTTTCAATTATCTGAAGCTAGTCATGTAGATTTTTTTATTGATGGTTCTCAGAGGTGGAAAGTTCGTCCACCAATACTGTCTGGATTGGTTAATTTTCCTGAAATCGCCATACTTTGTGGGGGAAGAACACCGAAATTGCTTTCACGAATATGTGATGCGGCATCAACATTTAATTGCAAAATTATTAAGGACATTACGTTTGGGATAATAACCAAAATAAGTATAGAAGGTACCCAAAAGGATATTCGTAAAGTCGCAGATAATGTAGGTATTCCTTATATTCCTCAAAAAGCAACATTTCTTAGCCAAGACTTTGTTCCGATTCTCAAGCAACTAGAAAACGCAGATGAAGGAATTCCTCTAGTTAAATGGGAGCGTGAGTCATTCGATTGGCAATTGCGGAGATGGACTGATAGCGCATCTAGTAATACAAAGAACACAGTATGGAAATATAGCTATTATAATAATCGTCATTATTTTGTCTACAATCAACAAGGTAAGTTAGTGCGAATGCCAAAGCATGAGGCAATTTATGCGATGGCAGCATTATTTTGTATTCCTCTTTTGGTATACAATAAGACCCAACGTACATTGATAACCGATATATCAACTCCACTACCGGAATTGTATGCTCGTGTTATTTATCTTTGTGCAGGTAGACCAAGCCGGATTGAGCAAGGGCAAATCGTCTATAAAGATATTCCAGCAGATTTAGCTGGTTTGCTTATGGTTGCTATTGGGCAACTTCATCCTGGACTCCGGTGGGTCAATTAAGTGAACTAAACTCCGTAAAAAACACTTATGAAAGATCCGTTTAGAATTTTTGATTCCATTCGGCAGACCTATCTGCGCTATCTGGAAAGTCCATTCCGGGTTAGATACGCAGCCTTGATGAGCGAACGCAAAGCAATGCTCGACCGAGATGGTCAATTATGGCGAGAACCTTTGCTCGAACCAATTGCCCCTTATTTACTTTCAGGTTTAACTGTTGCTCAAGCCTGCGAACATCTAGGAGTTGATTCATCAGTTGCAGATTTTATCAATGGGGGTTTATTTTCTCCTGAACGGCAACTTTACCAGCATCAATTTCAAGCTTGGGAACTATCTCGGCAAGGAAGAGCTGTAGTTATTACATCTGGTACGGGTTCGGGAAAAACCGAATGTTATTTAATTCCTATTTTTGCTTATTTGGCTGAAGAAGCGCTGGGACATTTAAGCCCAGGATTACGTACATGGAGTTCCTCAAATGGAACTTCACGACAATGGTGGAGGCAACCCAGACAAGAATGGGTGAATCAACGACAGCATGAATCAAGACCTTCTGCCGTCCGTGCTTTACTGCTTTACCCACTCAACGCACTTATTGAAGACCAATTAACTCGTATTCGTCGAACTTGCGATAACCCGGATGTTCAACAGTGGCGCGAAACTAATATGGATGGCAACAGGTTTTGGTTTGGGCGATATACCGGAGCCACACCTGTTGCAGGGTTACGCATGAGAGATGGGCGCGTTAATTCTCAAAAGAAGGGAGAACTTAAGCGACGGCTTTTGGAAATGAGTCATGAATGGTCAGAACAAGAATCGGCTCAACTTAGTGACGAAGAATTAATTTACTATTTTCAAAATCCTAATGGTTCTGAAATGTGGTCTCGTTGGGATATGCAGGAAAATCCACCCGATATTCTAATTACTAATTACAGTATGTTGAATATCATGCTAATGCGTGGTGTCGAAAATAACATATTTGAACAAACAAGGCGTTGGTTGGAACAAGACCGGGAACATCATATTTTCCACCTTGTAGTCGATGAACTTCACACATACCGAGGAACACCGGGAACCGAAGTCGGATATCTTTTAAGGGCTTTACTCAATAGGATTGGCTTAGAACCTGATTCGCCACAATTAAGAATTATTGCAACCAGTGCGTCAATTGAAAACGATACAGAAAGTCTTGATTATCTTGAACAATTTTTTGGACGCGATCGCAATACATTTTCAATTCTTTCAGGAGAACGACAAAATTTTCCCACACCACAACAAGAATCGCATCAACTAGTAACTCATCAAGATACATTTGTACAAATAGATAATATCCTTAGCCAAAACCCCAATGGTAACGAGGACACGGTTGTTGAAGAAGCTGCAACTACATTAGCAAATGCGTTAAATTCCCATGCAGACCTTCAACCGAAGCAGCTTTTAAATGAGAGCTTACATAGCATCCAAGCATTTGGAACTTTACAAGCTTCAGCTAGCCAGTATCCATTAACAGTAGAAGAGTTAGCACGAGCAGTTTTCGGAGATGCATCATCAAACGGACAAGCTGCTGCTCGTGGATTAGCTCGAAGTATTGTTTTAGCAAGAAACTTAAGGGATGAAGCTCCTCTGCCATTGCGTTCACACTACTTTTTCCACAACGCAGGCAGAATTTGGGCTTGTATAAATCCCAATTGTTCTGGACGAACGGGATTAACTCCACCTGGAGAACAACCACCACCAGTAGGTAAATTATTCTTAGAACCCCGACCGTTGTGCGATTGTTGTAATTCAAGAGTTATCGAACTTCTCTACTGTCAATCATGTGGTGAAGTATTTCTGGGAGGTTTTAAACGTGAAGACCCAGATTCCTCAAACGCATGGTATTTGTCTCCAGATTACCCTTACCTTGAAAACGTACCAGATAAAGCAGCGTCATTGAGTCGTACCTTCGGAGAATTTTTGATATTTTGGCCTGCTAACGGAAGACCTTTAATAAGACAAACACATGCTGGTCCAAAATGGCGGTGGCAAGAACGTGGAGAAAATTATGAATGGAGACCTGCATTTCTCGACCAATTAGGACGTTTAACTTTTTCTTCTACCACCTCAAGTAGCTTAAGTTCTGGTTACGTTTTCATTTCACCAAATGATGAAGCAAATGCTTTTCCATCAAAATGTCCTCATTGTGAAGCTGATTGGCGGGGTAGACGAGTCAGTTCTTCAATTCGTGACCTCGGCTCCGGTTTCCAAAGGGTGGTACAAGTATTATCCGATGCTTTGATGCGGCAAATGTCACCAGAAATAGGACGTAAATTAGTTCTATTTTCAGATAGCCGCCAAGACGCAGCAAAACTTTCTACAGGTATTAAACGCGACCATTATCTTGATACAGTACGTCAGATTGCTTATGAAAGACTTCTGTCTCAAGCGCAAGAATCACAAACACAGTATTTGCAAGCTCAGGAGCAACATGAGTTAGCTTCGGAGTTATTCAGCTTGCAAAGGCAGAATATGCAAGATCCAGCTAATGGCAATATGGCTCGTTTTTCACAGTTGTGTGCTTCACTGCCTGCTGAAATTGTAGGTAATATTATTAGCTATGCGTCTAATAATGTTACAGGAAATCCACCTCCAGTATTAACACCTCCAACACCACTTGGAGAATTTATTTCACTTCCATTCAATTCCTTACTAGATGCTGTTAGAGAAGGATTGCTTTCTATTGGTTTAAACCCTGGCGGACCCAGCCCTTCTTTAGCAAAGTACAGCTTTACAGAAAGGGATCAGCGCTCGTGGACTGATTTAATTGATTGGGATTCAACACCAAGAAATTACCGCCAAGATTTACAGCCTACACAGCAAAGTGCAATGAGGCAAATTGAAACTGCCTTGTTAGAATCAGTCGTAAAAGCCGTGTTGTTTGCTAGTGGCGCTCGTGATTTTGAGTCCCTCAAACTTGGTTTTCTATGGCTTGAAAATTCTCCACCTTCGAGTTTAGAACAACAAGTCGCAGCTTCGGTGATTCGATTGTTAGCTCACAGACGGCGTTGGAATGGCTCAAATTATCCAGGACAAATGAACCCTCCTGGTTACATTAATCAATATCTTAATCGTGTAGCTGAGATAAATGGCTACAACCGGGAAGAATTAACAGAAGCAATCCAAAATATTATTGATCGTGTTTTAGATCAGTGGAGAGTTATTCCTCAATCATTGCAGGTTGTTAGTCCACGTCTGAGTGTTAATCACCAAATAAATATTTACACCTGCCCACAATGCGGGCGAATTCATCTACATGGTTCGGGAGGAGTCTGTACTAGTTGTAATAGTGATTTACCAAGTATTCCAAGCGCCTACAACCTGAGCGATAATTTGGAAAATTGTGATTACTACGAATATTTAGCACGTTGCAGCGAACCAACGTTTTCACTTAACTCAGAAGAGCTTACAGGTCAAACTGACCCTGGTATTCGACGTGTGCGACAACGCCGTTTTCAAGATGTTTTTAAACCATCCGAGCAACCAGACCCCAATAGAATTAACCTCTTAAGTGTTACAACCACAATGGAAGCGGGAGTTGACATTGGTTCACTTCAGGCTATTGGTATGGCGAATATGCCTCCAATACGTTTTAATTACCAGCAACGTGTAGGAAGAGCAGGTCGTCGCCGTGGCTTAGGTATGTCAGTAGCTTTAACATTATGTCGTGGGCGCAGTCATGACGATTACTACTTTGAACGTCCGCGACTTATTACTGCTGAACCACCACCAAAACCATATGTTGATGTTAGGCGTGAAGAAATTGCTAAGAGAGTAGTAAATAAAGAAATTCTACACAGAGCATTTCAAAATATCTCGCTTGAATATACTGGAGATAACGTTCACGGTGAATTTGGTCAAATCTCGCAGTGGTTGCAAAATCGACCAATCATTGACCAGTGGATACAATCTAACCAATTGGAAATCATAGATATTTGTGAAGCGATCTTACATCGTACTTTTATAGACGAAACAATAATATTTGATTATGTTAACAATCAGTTATTGCGAGATATTGATATGGTTGTTAATAACTCTGCAAACTTTCAACATTCAGCCCTCAGCCAGCGTTTAGCATCGAATGGTATCCTCCCCATGTTTGGATTTCCAACGCGAGTTCGTTATTTGTACCACGAGCATCCCCAGACAAATGCAGGGGAATGGCCTCCTAAAACTGGTGTAGTAGACCGAGAACTAGAAATAGCAATTAGTCAATTTGCTCCAGGTGCCCAAACAGTAAAAGATGATATGCTTCTAACTGCTGTTGGGATTATCAATCCTATGCCTTCAGGAAATAATCGAGTTACATTTCAACCCAATCCTTTAGGACAAGTTATCCATGTTGGTGTTTGTCGCCAATGTCAAGCTTTAGTAGAAAATCCTTCAGAAGAAGGAGATTGTCCATATTGTTCTGCTCCTAGAGATGAAGACGGGTATCGAACCGTTGATATTAGTGAACCACCTGGGTTTAATACATGGTGGTCAATTAACGCTGAATATAACGGAGCATTTGAATTTACTCCACGCGCACTAAGGGCACGTTTAGGAACCCCTTCTGAAGAAAATAGTTTTGATACTCGTAAAAACTTTAATATTAGGTGTATTCCACAAGCTTCAGTTTATCGGATAAATGATAAAAATGGACAAGACTTTGAATTTTTTAAAGTAGCAAACAGTCACGTTTGGATTTCTAGAAATGCATTTGACCAAGCTTTATTAGATTTATCTGGAGATGAACGTAATAGAGTTAATGAACCTGTTGCCGATTCCCATGTTGCACCTATTGTTAGAGCTTTGGCAGCAATTTCTACCACTGATGTATTAATAGCAGGAATCCCTAATATCGGCTCTGGGCTAAATTTAAACCCAGCGTTACCGGAAGCAAGGGCCGCTTGGTATTCATTTGGTTTCCTTATTAGGCGTGCCGCTGCTGTAATTTTGGACGTAGCAGAATCCGAACTTGATGTTGGTATTCAACCTTTTACAGACCTTAGCAGTCCTTTTGCTCCCCCATCAGCTCGAATATTTTTGTCCGATAGTCTTGAAAATGGAGCAGGTTACAGTTCGCACCTGGCAGATCCAGAACGTTTTGAAAATCTTTTGCATTTTATTCTTGGCGACGAAGATTCCTCCAATTCAACTTTTTCTGCACCATTACTTTCTCATCAACATAGAGAAGAATGTTCTACATCTTGTTATCGGTGCTTACGGGAGTTTGGCAACATGGCTTACCACGCACTTTTAGATTGGCGACTCGGTTATGATATGGTTCGTCTTGCACTAAATCCCAACGCACAAATTGATTTAAATTACGATTACTGGGTTGACTTAGTATCAAATACAGCTAATTCGTACTTTTCAGGATTAGATATGCAACAAGAAATTTTCGGTGGTCTATTAGCAGGTATTGATAGTTTTAATAATGAAGCAATTATTCTTGTACATCCTCTTTGGGACACTAATAGCGACAACTTCCGACCAGAAATAGCGCAAGCGTATGACGAAGCATCTCAACGAGGTTTGACTCCTGTGCTGAAATCAATTTTTAAAGCAATTCGCTTCCCTTATGAATAATTTTGTATTCACTGAGTACTTATTCTTGACAGTAGTAGCGAAAAATAGTTTTGGTTCATCAGCACATAGCATGCTTAAACTTTATCAAATAAAGCTGAAATCTCTGCTATGAGACAAAATTGTATGCTCTGTTGATAAAACTTACTTTTTTTAATAGATTTTTTTTGCTGTTCCCTATTCCCTCTTTTGAATGTTTTTTTAGCATACTAGGTGTGGAAGAGCCATAATCTTTAAGACCTTACCGAGAATTAACCTCTCATACAAACCAATAAAAATCTTCCAACTGCTGGTATCTATGTATCAGCAGTCATCGTTTTACGGCTCACGCCGATGAAATTGTGAAGTTCGTAAAACGATTTTGAAAAAATGAAAACTTCACATGAAATAACTACCCAGCTAAAACAATTTTGTGGTTCTGCCAATCTCTACAAACACTGGCTTGCCTTGAATTATACAGAGGGTATCCAATACCTAGCCGAAGAAGCTAATTGTTATTGGCTGTTAGACGCAATCGCTTCACATCAAACAAATCAATTTCTGTCCAATCCGAAGTTAAGAGAATTTCAAATTTGGCATTTACAAGTTCAAGATAATTACGGCATTTTGATATGTGAGTGGGATACGAATCAAGAAGTATTGCGACAAGAAATTGAATATACAGATTTCCCTTTAAACCATATCAAGCTGTATCTGGTTGAAAAAGTCTTAATGCTCCCAAACGAATACTAAATCGCTTCAAGTAGTTAATAGGAAAAAAGCATGATTCAAGCAATTGATACAGAACAGGTATTCGTCACAAATCTCGAACAATTCATGAGCAAAGCTGACAAGTTCATCAAAATCTACTATTCAGGTGTCAGCGATGAAAATCATCTGAGAGAGATAGTGCAAGAACTGAAAAACTTAGTTTTAGATACAGACTTGCAACAGTTAGAAATTGACTATCAGCATAACTGTGAAATCAAAGATTTGATGGCAGATTATCACGATTCCTCTTGGTGCTGATTACCGAAACTTAACGTACTGCAACACTCAAAAATAGGAGAGCTTACGCTCCTTAGAGAAATGAATTTATTAGGAGATACCTAAATTATGGCTACACGTAAATCCTCAACATCTGAATTTCAAGCAATTGATGATTCCGTTTTGGGCGAATATTCAGTTAGCGATTATTCAGAAAGACTTTACTCAAAAGTCTACTACTCAATTCGTTCTTTATGCGGACTTCTTGCTAAAAACAGTTTTCAAGATTTCAGTTGGGATGTATTTAAAGAACGTTTTGCAACTGATTTTGGAAAAGTAGAAGAAAAGCGCTATTCCCTTGAACAATTGCTTGAATTCGCCAACCGTAAATTTGGTAAAACTAAAGAAGATTTAGTAGTACTAAACGAATTATCTTGGCAGCGCAGAAGAGAATATGCTGCGCGAGTTAATGCAAGCGTTAATCCTCAAATGAAAGCCGAGAATTAACACTGAAATTATAAACCAGGATTCAAGGGGAATAAAGTTGATTTTATTCCCCTTTTTGCTGTCGAAAATTATATCAAATACATCATCATTTCAAACACTTTTCGCTTCATAAACATTTAAATCATTTTCCGTTATTAGTATGTTAAAGAATAGTTACATCGTTTGGGAAGGGGCATCTTTGATTGACGGTTCTCCTATAGTTCTGATATTAACAGGTTTCGTTTCTCCTAGCGCCAATCGTAAGACCGGAAGGTTGATACAAAGTTGGGTTTTACAACAAGAATTCGTTCCTACTTTCGCTGCAAAGCATGGTTTGGATGAAGGTATTTGTGGCTCTTGTAGTTTAAAATTGAGTAAAACAGGAAGCTGCTATGTCAATCTCGCTCCGATAAATAATATGTACCGAAAATATGTAGCATGTACTTACTCAAAACTCAGCAAAAATGAAATAGAACTTTTAAAGTATTATCGTTATCCTATTAGAATTGGTTCCTATGGCGACCCTACAGCAGTACCATTTGATGTCTGGGAACCGATAATATCTGCATCAGGTGGACATACCGGCTATACCCACCAGTTTTTAAGTTGTGATTCCCGATGGAAACAGTATTTAATGGCTTCAGTTCAAAGCGAGTCGGAAGCGCGTATTGCTCAAAATTTAGGTTGGAGAACCTTTAGAATTATGGCTCCCGATGCACCTTTAACTGATAACGAAATCCTTTGTCGTCACACTGAAGATGACATCGTAAAGTGTGAATTTTGTATGTTATGTGATGGCAATTCTACAAAACCGAATATTGCTGATAAGGTGCATGGGTTGAAATGGAAAATATCTAATTTCGTGAAATATTCTGAGTCACTATCTAATTAGTTTAAATGAAAGCTTGTGTAATATTACTTCAATTTATCTATCACAAGCTTTCAAAATCATTCAAAGTATTTTCGCGCTTGTAATAGTAATGACTGAAGTTTTAAGCGAACCTCAATTTCAAATATTTACTCATCCGAAAACAGGAGTTAAAACCGGGAGAATTTATTTTCCTGCATTGTTCTTGGCTGATTATCATAAAAGTATTTCTCAATGGCTACAAAAACAAGACATTCTGTTCAGTGAACAAGATATAAAACATTATTCAGATGGTTCGTTTCGACTATATTTCAGAACTAAAAATTCCCTAGAAACTGAATATTTGCAGTTAGTAAAGCCCCTCACGGGGAGCAAACAATGAAACTGTAATAGCGGTGAAATAACTGATGAAATCAAAGTATCGAAATTTTCTAGATAATGCGAGCAATCAACAAAAAGCTATTCTGAGTCCTCAGCCGAAGATATCCCAAGTTCCGGAACCAGAGAAGATTAAACATACTCTGACTGGCTCTAGACAAGCGGTAATAGCGACAATTGAGGTTTTACATCAACTTGGTTATGCAAATATACAGGATTGGACTCCGCTGTTGCCAACTTCTAATCCGGGAGAGGTAATGAGTATTTTAGTACGTTCAGTTACCGTAAAGTAACGTTTGTTTTTAATAACATTTCCCCCAACGGGAATTTTTTTCTTACGATTTAACTATGTACTCAGCAAAAAAAAATTACCATAAGGTAGGCTTGGCTTTAATAACTATAATTTAAAGGCTTAATTGTCAATTCTAGCCTCGAATTTTTACCACAAAATCACTCCGCTTTACCAATCACTGTAAAAGCAGCCCATGCTTTGGGGTCGGGATTCCCGTCATCATCGTTGAGCATAGTTAACATCGCTTCACGCATCGCTTTAGCTTTATCAAATTTATGCTCGTAGATATTGGTGTAAAACTCAGTCATCAATTTTACGGTGTCGTCATCGGGTACTTTCCACACAGAAACCACCAAAGTCGGAACACCTGAAGCCATAAAAGCACGCGACAAACCAATCACTCCTTCCCCTTTGATTTCACCTCTACCCGTATCGCAAGCACTGAGTACGATTAAATCAGCATTTAAACGAGATTTCCCAGGTAGTCCAAAACGCTCCATAATTTCACTAGTAGTGAGAAAACCGTCATTTTTATTATCAGGAGCTAAGGCGATCGCACCGGGAGAACCGATAGCATTAGTACCATCAAGTAAACCGTGGGTAGCAAGATGAATTAGTTCGGCTGATGCCATTTTTTGTAAAATTGTTGATTCTGTAGCTTGCGAACCTGTCATGGCTTTAGTTCTCAGCATTTGAGCAATCTTTTTCGCTTCCTGTTCCGCTCCAGGTAGTTGCTCAAGAGGTTCTAATTTTTTCCCGACTCCTTTTTTAGACATAGTAGGATTACCGACAATTAAAACTTCTTCATCACGAGGAAGAATAGGTGCATTTGGGTTATTGGCTAGCTGTTTGTTTGTTTGGCTCAAGCTTAAAACTTGAATGGAAGGAGCAGTGAGAATCGTGTGTTTTTCAATCAGGTATTTATCATTTTCGTCTTGGAGTGCGACGAAGGGGACTAAAAATAATTCTTGATGGGGAATGAAGACTACCCGTTGTTGTTCGTCTTTAGGTAATAAGTCAGCGATGGGTTTAATTAGGAGTTGATGGAGTTGTTTTAAACAGTCGGTGCAATTTTTTTGTTTTACAGAAGAATTATTACTGTTGCGTCCTCTGACACCAATAGAATTACGAGTGATTTTTACAAGTTTTTTGATATCTTCGGG
Organism: Calothrix parasitica NIES-267; assembly: GCF_002368095.1. Classification (GTDB taxonomy): domain Bacteria; phylum Cyanobacteriota; class Cyanobacteriia; order Cyanobacteriales; family Nostocaceae; genus Rivularia; species Rivularia parasitica. The sequence continues at coordinate 5,194,794 of NZ_AP018227.1, forward strand.
AAAAGTGACAGGACGAAATTTAATCTTACCTTGGGGTGGAATTACCCAGATATAAAGTTGATTATCGGAAACAATGGAATATTCAACTAGAGTAGCGTTTTGTTGTTGAGCGATTTGTTGAATTTCTGCTAGATTTGGAGATGGTGGAATTACTTCTTCTAAGAGTTTATTATTAATTCGTCGGAATAATATTTCAACTAAAGCACGAGTTCGTCCTCGTTCGGAAATTTCTAGTGCTTGTAGGGGTTGTTTTTGAGCGACGAGGACTTCTTGTAGTAGACGGTAGGTGCGTGCTTGTTTTTCAAAAATGCTGACTTTCCAGGTATCTTTGTTACGCAATAGTTTTCGGATGTTTTCCCAAGTAGTAATAGCTTGGTAGAGGTTTTCTTTTGCATTTTCATACTCTTGCAATTGTTTATAAGTAGTTCCGAGATTATTTAGAGAAATAGCAATTCCGAAGCGATTTCCGATTTTCTCAAATATGGCTAAAGATTGCTGGTAGTAATTAATCGCTTTACGGTAATCTCCTAAACTATCATAAGCAACTCCCAGATTATTCAGAGAACCAGCAATACCATCTCGATCACCGATTTGCTTTTTGATTACTAAAGATTGCTCGTAGTAATCAATTGCTTTGCGGTAATCCTTCAGACTACCATAAGCAGATCCTAGATTATCCAGAGAAGCAGCAATGCCTTCTCGATTGCCGATTTGCTTGTCGATTACTAAAGATTGCTGGTAGTAATCAATCGCTTTGCGGTAATCCCCCAGACTATCGTAAGCATTTCCCAGATTCCCCAGAGAAGCAGCAATGCCTTCTCGATTGCCGATTTGCTTGTGGATTAATAAAGATTGCTCGTAGTAATCAATCGCTTTGCGGTAATTCCCCAGACTATGGTAAGCAACTCCCAGATTCCCCAGAGAATTAGCAATACCAGAGCGATTACCGATTTGCTTGTCGATTTCTAAAGATTGCTGGTAGTAATTAATGGCTTTGCGGTAATCCCCCAGACTACGGTAAGCAATTCCTAGATTCCCCAGAGATTTAGCAATACCTTCTCGATTTCCGATTTCCTTCTTAATTACTAAAGATTGCTGGTTGTAATCAATCGCTTTGCGGTAATTTCCCTGACTACCGTAAGCAATTCCTAGATTATCCAGAGAACTAGCAATGCCTTCTCGATTTCCGATTTCCTTCTTAATTACTAAAGATTGCTGATGGTAATCAATGGCTTTGCGGTAATCCCCCAGACTACCGTAAGCAATTCCTAGATTCCCCAGAGAAGCAGCAATACCTTCTTGATTACCGATTTGCTTGTGGATTAATAAAGATTGCTCGGAGTAATCAATCACTTTGCGGTAATTCCCCAGACTAAGGTAAGCAACTCCCAGATTCACCAGAGAACCAGCAATACCTTTTCGATCACCGATTTCCTTCTTAATTACTAAAGATTGCTGATGGTAATCAATGGCTTTGCGGTAATCCCCCAGACTATAGTAAGCAATTCCCAGATTATTCAGAGAATTAGCAATACCTCTTCGATTACCGATTTGCTTTTTGATTACTAAAGATTGCTGGTGGTAATTAATGGCTTTGCGGTAATCCCCCAGACTATAGTAAGCAATTCCCAGATTTCCCAGATAATTAGCAATGCCTTCTCGATTGCCGATTTGCTTGTGGATTAATAAAGATTGCTCGGAGTAATCAATGGCTTTGCGGTAATCCCCCAGATCATCGTAAGCAAGTCCCAGATTATTCAGAGAATTAGCAATACCTTCTTGATTACGGATTTCTCGATAAATAGCCAACGATTGTTCCCAAGATTGCAACGCTTGTTTATATTGATTGGTATCATACTGCTTATTACCTTGCTCAAATAGTCTATCAGCTTCCGCTTCACGGTCATTTAGATTTTGAGCAACTGCGGTTGAACCTAAAAATGCCAACTTAAAATTAACTGCACGAAATTCAAAAATAGTCAGTGAAAAAGTAATTAGTGCTAAAATAAAATATTTATACCGTTTCATAGTCACAACAATTCTCCACTTCTAAAAAATTATTCAATATTTGAAACAATAAAAATCGGTTTTTGGAAAAGCTTTATCAACCCAAAAACCGAAAATTGATTTGCTTTTTTGCGATAATATTTGTGTAGTTTTTATTTCCCAAACACTAAGCTAAGTTTTTGCTTATCTTTATCTTCAGAACAGAAATCATTACTTTGGATTTGTGTAATTAACTCTTTCAACTCAGGGGAAGGATTTTCAACCGAATAAATTTCTCGCAACACATCCGACCAAAGTTGTTTTTCTACAAAGTAGTCGATTCTCCCTAACACAATTTCTTCTGGTTTCTTACCTTTGGCTTTCAAGTTGCTTTCGAGTTGCTTCAAATCGGTAGAAATAGAATCGCGTTCTTCAGCTTTCATAATCCGAAACGATTTTCTACTGGGAATTTCTTCATCAGCAAGTGTCTCGCGCCAAATATAGTCTTTTCCTGGTTCTAAGTCCTCTCCTTGATAAACAATGCTGCGAGTTGTTGGTTCGACTTGTTGACTCCACATTAATTTCTTGCTGTGGGTATGAAGTACCTCAATTCCTTTGATTTCACCTTTCCACAAAAATACAGGTTGAGTACTCCATACTTTTAGACTTGCTTTGATGCTATTTGGTTCTTTAAGCCGACCGGGAGCAATCATGCAGTATTGCTTAATGTCCTCATCCCCTCGCGAACCTCGTTTACCTTTTTTACGTCGCAGTTTATCCCAGAGTTCCCCCCAAGAAAAAGCTAATAATTGGCGATTACCAAGATTAATTGTCTCTTGAGTGGGAAAATTACGTTTTATCGCTGCTTGTAGCGGCAATGCAGATAAAGTAATCAATAGCACAATTGTTATCAGTGCGGGATTGATATTTTTAAGTTTCATTATTATGTACTTTCCTAAAATGTAGCAAAAAATTGTATCGTTCTTACATATCAGGTCAAAGACAGACCCTATGCATTTTTTATTAAATTGTCATTGCAACCATAGGGAAGTAATCACGGCTCCCCCCTCTTCCCCTCTCATTCACTCTGCTTTCCCAATCACAGTAAAAGCAGCCCAAGCTTTAGGGTCGGGATTCCCATCATCATCATTGAGCATGGTCAACATCGCTTCTCGCATCGCTTTAGCTTTATCAAATTTACGCTCGTAGATATTGGTGTAAAACTCTGTCATTAAGTTTACAGTGTCGTCATCCGGTACTTTCCACACAGATACCACCAAAGTAGGAACACCCGAAGCCATAAAAGCACGGGATAAACCAATTACTCCTTCCCCTTTTATATCACCTCTGCCCGTATCGCAAGCACTCAGTACTATCAAATCAGCCTGTAGTTTTTGTTTTCCAGATAGTCCAAAATTCTCCATGATTTCACTGGTTGTAAGAAAACCGTCATTTTTATCGTCAGGGGCTAAAGGAGAATCATTATTTTTATTGTCAGGAGTTAAGGCGATCGCACCGGGAGAACCGATAGCATTGTTACCATCAAGTAAACCGTGGGTAGCAAGATGAATTAGTTTGGCTGATGCCATTTTTTGTACAATTGCTGATTCTGTGGCTTCGTCACCAATAATGGGTTTAGTATTGAGCATTTGAGCAATCTTTTTTGCTTCCTCTTCCGCTCCAGGAAGTTGCTCAAGAGGTTTTGATTCTTTCCCGACTCCTTGTTTAGACATAGTAGGATTACCGACAATCAAAGCTGATTCACCACGAGGAAGAACAGGTGCATTTGGGTTTTTGGCTGGTTGTTTGTTGGTTTGACTCAAACTCAAAGCTTGAATGGAAGGAGCAGTGAGAATCGTGTGTTTTTCAATCAGGTATTTATCATTTTCGTCTTGGAGTGCGACGAAGGGGACTAAAAATAATTCTTGATGGGGAATGAAGACTACCCGTTGTTGTTCGTCTTTGGGTAATAAGCCAGCGATGGGTTTAATTAGGAGTTGATGGAGTTGTTTTAAACAGTCGGTGCAATTTTTTTGTTTTACAGAAGAATTATTACTGTTACGTCCTCTGACACCAATAGAATTACGAGTGATTTTTACAAGTTTTTTGATATCTTTGGGAAAAGTGACAGAACGAAATTTAATCTTACCTTGGGGTGGGATTACCCAGATATAAAGTTGATTGTCAGAAACAATAGAATATTCAACTAGAGTAGCGTTTTGTCGTTGAGCTATTTGTTGAATTTCTGCTACATTCGGGGTTGGTGGAATTACTTCTTCTAAGAATTTATTATTTATTCGTCGGAATAATATTTCAACTAAAGCACGAGTTCGTCCTCGTTCGGAAATTTCTAGAGCTTGTAGGGGTTGTTTTTGAGCAACGAGGACTTGTTGCAGTGAACGGTAAGTTTTAGCTTGTTCTTCAAAAATGCTGACTTTCCAGGTATCTTGATTACGCAATAGTTTTCTGATGTCTTCCCAAGTAGTAATTGCTTGACGGAGCTTTTCTTCTGCAATTTTATATTCTTTCAAATTCTTGTAATTAAGCCCCAGATTATTCAGAGAATTAGCAATACCTTTTCGATTTCCGATTTGCTTAAAGATGACTAAAGATTGCTCGTAGTAATCAATCGCTTTGCGGTAATCCCCCAGACTATAGTAAGTATTTCCCAGACTACCCAGAGAACTAGCAATACCTTCTCGATTATCGAGTTGCTTGTCGATTTCTAAAGATTGCTGGTGGTAATTAATCGCTTTGCGGTAACTTCCCAGACTATCATAAGCAATTCCCAGATTCGTCAGAGAACGAGCAATACCTTTTCGATTTCCGATTTCTTTTGCGACTTTTAAAGATTGCTGGTGGTAATCAATCGCTTTGCGGTAATCCCCCAGACTATCGTAAGCATTTCCCAAATTATTCAGAGAATTAGCAATACCTTCTTGATTTGCGATTTGCTTTTTGATTACTAAAGATTGCTCGTAGTAATCAATCGCTTTGCGGTAATCCCCCAGATTATAGTGAGCAAGTCCCAGATTATTCAGAGAATCAGCAATACCTTTTCGATTTCCGATTTCTTTTGTGATTATTAAAGATTGCCCGTAGTAATCAATCGCTTTGCGGTAATCCCCCAGATTATAGTGAGCAAGCCCCAGATTATTCAGAGAATAAGCAATACCTTTTCGATTTCCGATTTGCTTTTCGATTGCTAAAGATTGCTGGAGGTAATCAATGGCTTTGCGGTAATCCCCCAGACCACCGTAAGCAACTCCCAGATTATTCAGAGAACGAGCAATACCATTTTGATTACCGATTTGCTTGTCGATTGCTAAAGATTGCTGATGGTAATCAATGGCTTTGCGGTAATCCCCCAGACCACCGTAAGCAACTCCCAGATTACCCACAGAACGAGCAATACCATTTTGATTACCGATTTGCTTGTGGATTACTAAAGATTGTTCACGGTAATTAATCGCTTTGCGGTAATCCCCCAGAATATGGTAAGCATTTCCCAGATTATTCAAAGAATTAGCAATACCTTTTCGATTGCCGATTTGCTTGTTAATCGCTAAAGATTGCTCGTAGTAATCAATCGCTTTGCGGTAATCCCCCAGATTATCGTAAGCATTTCCCAGATTATTCAAAGAACCAGCAATACCTTCTCGATTACCGATTTCTTTTGCGATTACTAAAGATTGCTGGTGGTAATCAATCTCTTTGCGGTAATCACCCAGACTATCATAAGCAACTCCCAGATTATTCAGAGAATTAGCAATACCTTCTCGATTACCGATTTCTCGATAAATAGCCAACGACTGTTCCCAAGATTGCAACGCTTGTTGAAATTGACTTCTTTCAGCCTGCTTTTTACCTTGCTCAAATAGTCTATCAGCTTCCGCTTTACGGTCACTTACACTTTGAGCAACTGCGGTTAAATTTAAAAATTTAAGCTTTAAATTAACTCCGTAAGATCCACAAATAATCAGTGATAAAGTAATTACGGCTAAAATAAAATATTTTTTCCATTTCATAGTATTTATTTATAGTTTTCAAATAAATTAGGTAACTTTCTAAATACCTATATCTAGAAGCGATGACAGCCTATGCATTTTTAAGATTTTTTATTTAATCCAATCAGATCAACTCTTCCCCAAAGCCAAGCGCGTATAATTCCCAAAAACTCCTAAAGGAAACACTATGGGTACAAGCACCTTTAACGACATATAAACCTGTAAACTTACAAAAGTATAAACTACTGTGATAGTCCCCAAAACCATCAAACCAAATTGCATTCTACGGGGATGGTTTTGTAATTTTTTTGTCATGAATTTACCCAACACACTCGCTACCAACACCATTAAAATATTGGGAATCGGTACTATTAAATGCTGATCTAAATAATGATGAATTGTGTAAGCATGAATTTCAGCACCTGTGAAAGAATTTTTACCATCACTAAAATCATTCCATCCTTTTTTACCTCGCCAAAATGCAACTGGAAGCGGAAGATAATTATTATCTTCTCCTGCTTCATCTACTCCTGCTTGCTTGTATCCCCCAGCAGCAATAATCACAGTTTTAAATTTAAGATTCGTTTTCGCAATCGGGGGAGTTGGAGTACAAGAACCCAGTAATTCACAAGCGGAAATGGTTTGATAAGCTTGTTTTGGAGGAATAGAATAATCAATTATTGGATGAAATAACTGGTATAAAATATTAACAATAGGAAGTTGCAATTTAGGTGAAGTATTGGTTTTATCTTTGTCAACTAAGTTAATTACTGAATCGCGAAAATCAGTTTGACTTGATTGTGGCTGAGGTAGATTATTCGTGTTTACGTTTTGATTGTTGAGTAAGGAATGAGATAATGCTAGTAGGTAAGAAAAGGGGCAAGTGTCGGAGCAGTTATTTTCCGGTAATTCCATATACCATTTATATGAGTTTATATCCCCAGCCATACTTTGATTGAGGTTAGCTATATCTGAACTAACTACCTCATTATCTGCTTCGTAAGCACCCCAAACAAGCCAAGTTCCTTTTTGAATTGCTTTACTGACAGATTGCTTTAATTTTTGACTATTTTCTGGCTGTTGTTTATCTTTATCTAAGATATAATCTACTCCAATCAAGCGAGCATTTTTATCAACTAATTTATCTATAATTTTTGCTAAATAGCTGTAGTCCATATACCGCTCGTTAATAAATTCCACTTTATCTTGTTTGAGGGACTTACTATCAATTTGAACTAACAAGATTGGTGATTGTTGATTGGAATTTACAATAAAATTTTGATTTTTTTGAGTCGATTGTCGATAAGCTGCTTGCAATAACAATCGCGAATCTAAAAGTAAGTCTTGGACGGGAGGAATTAAACTCAGGCTCAGAAATGCTGTTAGATAAACTGCTTCTTTCTTAGTAGGTAGCCAGCTTTTAATACTATGCCAAATTCCAAAAGGTTCCAAACGAAATAGTTCCGATTGGGGATGACGAAACAAAGAGGGAATTAAGTAAGTAGAAGGATAAGTATTATTCTTATTTTCCTTGAGAAAAGCACAAGCATCAATTAAAGCTTCATGGACATCTTTATACTCAGCTAAACTTGCGAGAAACTGTACCAAAAACTCTTGCGCTACATTATTATGAATTGGTTCTCGCATCACCGCTACTTGCGGTACACCCAAGTCAATCAAGGATTCAGCAATAGATATACCGCTACAAGAATTGAAGATAGCAAATTGCAATCCTTGTTTGATGGCTTGTTGCAGTGGTTTTTTTATGTCATTTATGGTGATGGAAGCTCCAGGAGCAATGCTTAATTCTCCTCCGGTATGGGCTGTTTCATTACTATGTCCTGCGAAAAATAAGATATCTTTAGTTGTGCGATCGCCAATTTTTTCTACTATTTCTTGTTTCAGTTGAGCAATATCTTTTCCTGGTTCCCAACCGATGAATTCTACCTCAGCAACTTTTGAGAAAGCACGTAATGCTTGTTTGTCATCTTTTAGATTTATACCCTTGTCATCTCCCAAGATAGCTAACACCCTGACTTTACGACGGATATGAGATACGGTAGAATCATGAATATGCTTAGGAACCCTTGCTAAACGAATAGCTCTGCTACCGGGTGCTGTTAATTTGGTATTAATTTCCCAAGCTTCCCAAGGTAAACGTGCTAATTCTGGGGAATCACAAGTGAGCAATACGTCTACCCAATCATTACCTTTTTTTGGTAAATTTCTAGCCGCATTTTCGATTTTTTGGCGAATTTCATATAACTGTTCGTTCCGCAACCAGCGATGAAACTCCGACAAAAAACGAGCTTCTGCTTCTCCTAATCTGGCTTGCCAATTTTGCGGAGGTGCTTTAACTTTACCCTTTTTTACGATTTTACCGCGTAGGTTTTCGTAACAGTTAAGATAAGCTTGTTGCCATTCTGCGTAGCTGGTATCTAGGGAATGTGGGTAATCCAGTTTAGCAGAGGTTGTTAATCCTTCTCCCCAGGATAATTCAAAGCTACAAAATCCACCAAATTTGATAACTTTGAGTCGGAAAGCTTTAATAGTCATTCGATTTTGGATTTTAGATTTTGGATTTTGGATTTTAGTATCCAATTATTGCTAGCTAATAGTATATGTAGGAATCCGGTTTGAATATTGTTAGCGTTAGCGTGTCCGTCAGGACATAAAAATTAAGTATTCGTAGGGTGTGTTGTCGCGGAGCGCAACGCACCATCATATAAAGGTTTCGGTGCGTTAGACTGCCGTCATAACGCACCCTACAAATACTACAAATACTTTAATAAATTTCATGGTGCTTACTTTCGTTGTAATTACCTCTATGCTTTCACAATAACTCTGGACGAAACTCAAACAAAACAGATGCTTCATTTCCATCAGCAGATGTTACCGTCACTAAAAACTTCTCTTGTTTGCTTCCTGCTATTTGAATGTATACATTATCCGTGTCGCTATCTGCTGACAATACTGGTTCGTCTAATACCTCTGTTAAATTGCTAATTCGCAATTTCGCTTCTACAGGAAATTTATTTCCGGGAATTACACCTAATATCAGTAGTAAACTCCAATCTCCCTCTGCTTTTGGTAAATACCAAGTTATTGCATAGAGTCGCAGTTTCGCTTCTCCTAATTCTAGATTTCGGTAACTTCGAGCAGCAACTGAAGGAATTTCTACACCATCAATTTCTGTCAAAATATTATCTAAATCTTCAGCAGGAGTTACTTGATATTTCCGTAAAGGAGAAGGTGCTGGTAATAATTGCCAAGATAATTCTTGAGCGAATTCATCTAGTTGATTTTGCATCCACAACCCTGCATTCACAGTTTTCTGTGTAAGGATTTGCATCAAATCTTTGAGATGATTAGTTTGGTCAACCGAGGCTTCTGGTAAAGTAATATCTGTGGTAGACGAACACTGCAATTCAAGTAGTAATTCATCGGTTTGTTGATGAAATTGGACTAAATTAACTTTGTAACTAGTATCCGATAAAACTGGTATTTTAGCAATCATATTTACTAAATCTTCATAGCGATTGAATCCTCTAATAGCAGCAATTTCTAACTCGTCTTCTACTCCAATAACGACGTAAAAATCAGCCAAAAATTCATGTACGCGAACTACTGTTTCAGGAATAACGATTAGTTCATCGCTAAAACCAACGGTAGGAATCAAACATACTTTAAAATCTCCGACTTGCAAATTACAAACTGCATTAATAGCTTGGGCTGATTCGCGGTTAAATAGAGAATTTTGTTTTGTATTAATAGATAAATTTGGCTCTCGTTTGTTCAGCCATTCTTCAAAAGCAACTAATGCTAAAGCTTGAAAATAGATTTGTAGTTTATTTTTTTCAGCTTTTACTTGTTCCGTGATTTGCCATGCTTGTTCTATTTGTTCCGGCTCTAATTGAATTATTTCTGATAATTCCGGAAAAGCAACTAGTTCGTTTTGATTATCTTCGATATAGTCTTTCATAATTGTTGATGATTATCATCTAAGTATTGACAAATTGTTTGAGATAACTTGCTATTCATGGTTCTATTTCTACTAACATAATCTTGTTTTTCTGCTTCCTCCATTTCTGCATTAACTTGTTCATTAAGAATTGGTGTTAGTTTTTTTCTTAATTCATTTTGTTTTTCTAGAGAAAGTTCTTCAGTGATAATTTTAAAAATTTCTACAACTAAACAACTTACAGTTTTTCTCGCTACGTCAGCACGTATTTCTTTTTGTTCTAATAATCGGCTGACTTGACATTGATTTGGCAAATAAATTTGAGGAGCAATCTCTCCCATAGAAACCACTTTACAATGATAAAGTTTAAGTGCTTTGAGAAATTGCTGGTGTTTAGGTTTTTTCTTCTTTTTATAAAATCTAATTCTGTCCTCAATTACTTGTTGCACCGCTTGTCGAAAACAACTATCATACTGCTGACTAAAAGGTGCTAGAAAATCATCATTACGCTCTCCTAGTTCATTTAGTAAACCCGGATTTTCTGGAGGTGGATTAGGAGGAATTGGAGGATTCGTTCTATATTCTCTGAGTAATTGGGCAAGGTTTTGTAATTCTTCTAAAACTTCATCACGGTACAATCTCCAAATAGGTAATAACTGTTCAGCAATTTGTTGTAATTGTTGGTGATTCGGTATTGGGTAGGGTGTTGTTAATTTCCTCAATCCTTGTTTTTGTCGCTCCCGATTCTTTTGATTGCGAGTAGCTAGATAAACTTCTTGATAAGTTTCTAATAGTTTAGTTAATTGCTCGATTCTAGTTGAGCTATAGCAGTAGAATTCAGATAAAATCCGCTGCAATTGACGAGGATTATATTGTTTGAGTATCAACCAATCTGTTACCTGTTCAATACCGCGTTCGAGGAGAAATCTTTTTACTTCTTTATCGCTTCTAGCTACGATTTTACTCCAAGTAGATAAACTACTGTTTTTTTCTAAATCAAAAGTTTCCAGAATCTTAAAGGTAATAGAATTATTATTGCCATTACGTAATGAGCTACCAATACTATCAAGAACTAACGGGAATAAATCCTCTTTGGTAAAATTGTTTGAGGCACCGTATTTCAGTGCTAAATCGTAACAATAATTTTTGAGATAGTGAGAAATGACACAACGCAAACATACTTCAGCTTGCGGATTGGGACTTTCCGAGCGATACACTTGCCATAGTCGTGCGATTATCTCCTTCTCCTTATCAGAAACTTCTTCACCCATTGCTAGTTCAGGAACTTGCTGGGTTAAAAATTCCCTCGCTTCTTCTTTTTCTCTACTTTGACACCCAGTAACACCAATCAGATGCATTACCCAGTATTTAGATGGTATTTCCATTTCACCACAATCGCTACAGCAAAAAATGTTGAACTTATTCTTATATATCTTGAAAGGGTTTGACCCTATGCAATTGTTATCTTTGTGATGGTAAATCTTCAAAACCAAATGTTCAACCAGTTAGAAACTAAACCGGGAGGAGCATCGGGGATATCAACGGGAGCGGTAACTCGTTTTACGGTTATTTCTAAGTTATGGGGACGAGATGGAGTTGAAGAAGGGCATCTATCGGATTAGTTGTGTTAACTAGGGCATTTTGCTCTTAGCTGTGTATCTTTAGTTCCGTAGTCAGAATCAACAAGTTGTTTCATCTGATTATTACTAGGATTTGATGTTTGCTTCCGATACACTAAAGATGGGTTTTCGCTGCTAATTTCTGATAGTAAATTGTAATGGTCGCTTTCTTTTAAGCCTAATTTTTGGCGTATTTCATGTAAAATATCCAAACTGTCGGAAGATGAAAAGTTAGAAAGTGCTAATCCTTCTTGCAAAATTGATTTATAAATTTGCTGTCGGTCTGTTTGTTGGTAATTTGGTAAAACAGAAGCTAAGACAAACAATTCGTTTGATGATAATTCATCGAGAGAATGTCCTTTTAATAATTGTGAAATATTAATTGGTAATTTAGACAGTTGACGACGGAAGCTTGATGCTAAACTGTCTCTTTGATATTCTTCAAAACTACGTCCCCATGTGCGAATTAGCCAAATTGTACTAACTGCAACCACAATGGAATTAAATAATAGTTGTGCTGGTTTTGGTAATCGCATAATTTCTGGTCTTCCACCGTAGATAAAGAAGCAGTTAAAAGCGATGAAGGTGCAAACCGTCAGCATTTTATGTAAAACTTGTTCGGAGTTGATGTTGGGATTCCGTCTTTTGAAATAAGCACGTAATCGCTTTTCTACTTTGCTTAAAATCCAGTAACTCAACATTACTGCAAAACCTAAAGTTAAAGGAACTGCAACGATTTTTGGTATATTAATTGCATCATTAAATATGTAAAAACCGGGTTCCCATAAAGTCGAAAGTTGATTTTTTTCATAAGTCCAGAAACCGGAAAAGTAGTAATCCAAATTACCCGCGTATAACCAGTAGTAGACGAAGTAGCCAATTACCAATCCTAAATAACCGTACTGCACAAATCTCCGTCCTGGCTTTTTTAAATCGTTCCAGTAAGCTTTCTCTGCATCGATATCCATACAAGCAGATTTACAGCCAACACAAGCGCTTTTCTCTGAGTTTTTAGCTGTATCTACAGTACGGCACATCGATTGGGTTATACTCTTGGACGGTGTTGATGATGCGTTACTTCCTAACAAACCACGGGAACCAGTGAAAACTGTTTGGACGACACCGAAGGGACAAACATAATGGCACCAACTACGACCTCCGTATAAGAAAACCACCGTAATCGAAATTGCGATCGCACTCAACAAGAAAAAGCCCAAAGCTAGACGTGCTGAGTTAACAAATAGGATACGAAAATTCAAGCCGATAAATAATAAAGCAAACTGAACGTAAAAATGGTTGCGCGTTAACCAAGTATTTTTCTTGATATTCAATTTTGGTTTTAAGCCTAAAGCACGGGGAATTTGGGAGAGGAAATAAAGAGGACAAATCCGTCGCCAGGTTTCATGTCCGAATACAAGTACAATCATAATGGCGCTGGGTACAACCATTCCCCAAAACACTCTTGCACCAATTGGATAAGCTTCTCCTTGTAAATATTTTCCCTGTACTAAAATTGGTTTAAGTTCGTCTCGGAAAGGGGATAAGTAGTTTTCGGGATTGGTTAAATGATGTGTAATGGGGTCATAAAATAGAGAGAAAATTAACAACAACCATCCAATTACCAATATCCATCTGATGGTATGCATTCTTTTTTCGGATACTTTACTTAGCATTTTATCTCCTTACATTTACATAAATAACGTCAATAAATTCAGCTTTAAATTAATTCGACAATTGTTTTTTCTGTTTAACATTGTTTACGAACCAAGCGATTGTTAATGCTAAACCGGGAATTAGAAAGAATAACGAAATGCTAGGATGGTCAACAATTCTTGAGGAAATATGGCATGATAAAAGTAAGATTGCTGCATAAGCTAAATATCTCAACTTTTTAAAATCATCCTGAATTTCATTGAATGAAAATGCTAGATACAAAAGAATATTCAGGGTTGCAACACCTTCTGCATATATCCAATAAGTTTGGATAGAAAAGAAATCAACTGTAGAGTTTTGAGTCATCAATAATCCATGAACTAAAGCGAAGAATAAAGCTATAGCTAATGCAATATTGCGAAATTTTAATAAATTTTTGGTAATTCCGGCTTTAATTTGATTGAGCCAATTTAGATTAATTATTGTCGGTAATAAGGTGAAGGTAAAGGTTGAGAAAGAAATCAATCCTAGATAGTTTGCTAGAATGCTGGAGTCTGGATTTAACATGGTATTGTGTCCTTTGCGATAATCTCAATTTCTTAGAATTGCTTGTCTAATCAGTTATAGTTCTTGAGATAATTTACCTATTCATTTTTTTTGGAAGGGTATTGTAAAATTGGATTTTTCGTTCTAATTGGTTGGTTTATCCCCATAAACTGATAAAGACGTAGCAGTGCTACGTCTCTACAAATAATCGGAATTGAAAAAATATTAATTACCAGGAAACCACGACGTATTCAAAAAACTCATTGGCTGTACTTGGACTAACGGTGACGAAAATAGTTAGGTAAATCAATGCACACAAAGCAATATTTTTGATGAAATTCATTAGTTTTTCTCTCTGGTATTAAGTAAAGTTGATTTATCAGAATGCGAATTTACAAAAAGTTTTAAACCATATTATTGAGAAGCAATAACAATTGCGAAGCTGCATGAGAACAAATTATTTTGCTTTGTTTTCCTTTAAAATCTAGAAATCGGGTTTGTGATTTCAATTGTTTACTCTGGTTTGTTTGAGTATTAGTTGTGGATTGCATATTTCTAATCCTTGTATTTTTAAGTTACTGGTTTACCTCACCCGCGCTTCTCACACCCTCTCCTTGTCAAAGAGAGGGTTAAAGAGGTGTCTAAACGAAGCTAATATCAGAATCGCTGATTCCGTTTGGTGTGTTGCTCACAACTGCAATCAAGTCAAACGTACCGTCTAAACTAAAGCTTTCGATTGTGGTTTGATTTCCTTGGGTATCAAATAAATAGTCGTTGGAGATAGCACCTAATTGAATAATGTCCTCTCCTGGAGTAAAGTCGCTGATGAAAGCAAAGTCAAAATCACCGTTACCTTGATAGAAGATGTTTTCAGAGTCTCCCAGTACGAAAGTATCCGCACCTCCACCCCCGGTGATTTCATCAAAACCACCTTCACCGCTGAGTATGTTATTTTGAGCATTACCTATAATTACGTCATCTTGGGTTGTTCCGATTGCGTGTTGAAAATTTTCGATAGTGAAAGTTGATGAACCCAGAAATTCATCATTGACAGTTAAACTGTTGCTAGATAAATCGGCGGTAATTGATGCACCAAAGTCTGATATAAAGAAACCATCGATAGTATTATCCAATCCAGATGCTCCTCGGATAGTTTCAATATCGATAATCTCATCAACACCAGCAAAACCTTTTTCAACTATCCCTAAAGGGTCAAATATTATAGCTTCATTGAGGTTACTATAATCGGCAACATCTATTCCAGTACCTCCATCCAAGATACTAAAACCATTACCGCTAGAAAGAGTATCGTTACCTGCATTACCTAGAATAATATCGTCCCCTCCATTACCAAAAATAGTATCGTTTCCTAAACCACCATTAAGGATTTCCGATTCTGAGGTACCTTCGTTAATTAGAGAAAAAGCATTATCCTGAATGATTGTAGTGTCTGTGTTTCGACGGATAATATCTGACAAAGTAGTGCTTTCTATTACGGCAATTTCTTCTGAACTAAAAACATTTTCGTAATAGAATCTGTCTCCATCTCTGAGATTTTCAAACTGTTGCGAAAGTACAGCAGCAACGCTTTCACCGACACTCGCACCTGGCAGTAAATCTTCTGCGAGCATTCCCACAAAGAAGTCTATATCATCAACTGTTCCATAGAGTTCTTCTAAGGTTGCTTGCTTTTCCACATCCGAAGTAATTTCAGCAAAGCTGGTAACACGGTTCAAACCAAAGGATTCCCTAACGGTATTATAATCGGCTACACCATTGTGACGACCGCGTTGGATGTTAATGGCTGCTAAATCCCTTGCACTTACCGTACCGGGACGACCTGCACCAAACAATAAATTACGCACGTCGTCTATAATTTCATTGTCTACTTTTTGACTTTGAGTAGATGAAATTCCCCGTAAAATCGAGTCGATACCAGTTTCTTGGAGAACTTCACCCCTGGGAAAAAAGACTTCACTTAAAGTTAAATTACCTTCAGGAATCACCTCACCATTGTTATCCAGACGAGCAATTTCCGAACTCAACTGAGTATGTCCGAGACGAAAAGCAGCATTACTAAAAGTGCGGTCGATGCCAGGATTGATATTAGGGTTATATCCCGTATAATCAGATAAAGCATCATCACCTAATAAGGTTGGTAGATATTCGTTAAAGATAATTGACTGATATTGAGCGATGTTGATTTGTCTAGCACGTTGGAATAACTGCTCGTCACTCCATTCTGGATGTGCTTGGGTTAATTCGTCTGCGATACGATTGTGTTCGCGAACAAATATAGTATGGATGGAAGTAAGAACAGTGTTTTCGTTTGCTCGAACATCACCAGCAACAAATAACTCTGTAGGGTCTTGACGGGTGGGGTTATCATTCTCTACAGTTCCATCATTGAAAGGGAGTAAATTACCTTCACTGACTTTGAGTTTACCTCCTTGATTACTGCGGAGAAATTTTGTCCTTTCTTCATCGGAACCGTAAATATTAGAACCGTCAATAAAAGCGGTAATTTCATTGGGTAGCTGACGGGGATTACTGGGGTCAGTTCCCGTACCCTCAATAAATAGAGAATCATCTACCCCAATGACAACATTACCATTTCCCTGTGGGTCTAAAAACGGGTCTCCTGTTGGTACTTGAATATTGATAGGACGGTTTGAATCTGGAGTTAAACTGAGGTCGTGGTCTAGTAATTGTCCAAATCCCCAGGTTAAATTCGTTAATCCGTTGGGGTCGGGTATATCTTCTTGTTGCTGAGAAATCGCATTACTAATGGTGCGGGGGTTGGGACGGTTCTGTCCGGTTGGAGTAGAAAAACCATTGCTGTAAGCTAAAGGTGCGGTGTTGGTTAAGGGAGTTTCAGCAGCACCGTATTCTGGGTTTTGTAAGTTGTTACCAGTACCGTCAATGGATTGGACTTCAAAATCACCATTGAGGAAGGGGTTGTTGTTAATTAATGGATTTTGCATGATAATTGGTTTAAATGAATAAATTGAGTTAAGAGCCACGTTATTGTTAAGACTGTTGGCTCTTTTTATTAATTACAGATTTTAAAAATCTGTAGTAGAAACAGTTGTTTTTGCTTCTGTTTATATATAGTTTTGCAGAAATTTTAGCTATACAGTTTTTGAAGAAAGATTTTGGTTAAAAAAAAGGTGTGGAATAATTTTCCACACCTGATGTAATGTTTAGTCAATTACTAATTAAATAATTATTAATGGTTTATTTTTTCTAGTAACGAACGAAAACTCTTCTCGGAACACGACGACATATTCGTACAACAGCCCATTTTTTTTGCTTGCTATTATAAACTCGTTTTTGGCTGCATACTACTACTGTGCGCGTAATCCAACGTCCCCGTCTGCGTCGTCTACATCCTCTTTGAGAACTTAAAGGTTCTTCGTTTTTAATAGCTTGATTTGTTGCAGTATTAGTAATCGAATGTTCGGGAGTTTCTAGTGCATAGCTTGCGAGACTATTTGTTGTTAGTAGTAGCATTGCACCAGTTACAATTGCAGCTAGTTTGTTTTTCATATTTTCTCCTTTAGTAATTCTAGAAACTGTTGAGCATCGAGTTGAAAGGCTTTTTGATGCTTCTGATAGTTAATAGGTTTGGAGAATTTTAGCTATACAGTTTTGAAAAGATGAATAAGTAAAAAACCGCAGCACAAAGTTATTTATTACTTATTCAATTATGGAATTCTGATAAACACTTATTTAATGCTGTTAAACCATCGTTAATTTTGGTAAAACTTTTTAGAAATTAACAAGAGAGTGTTTATGAAGTTTTTTTGTATTTATCTATCTAGTTTTGGGGGTTGCTGTGGAGGTATTTGTGGGGGCTGTTGAGGTATTTGTGGGGGCTGTTGAGGTATTTGTGGTGGCTGTTGAGGTATTTGTGGTGGAGGTGAAAGTAAAAAGTCCTTACGTGACTTCTTTATCTCTATAGCTACTACTTCGGGGTTATCATCTAATTTTTTAGTTAGGGGGTTAAGGTCAATATTTGCATCGAATTGCTGTGCTTTTCTAAACTTTTCTATAGCACCTTCTAAATCACCTGTTTGTGCTAATAGCCCTCCTTGACGAACAAGAGATGGTGCTGTAGGTTTTGCGGCTACTACTTCGGGGTTATCATCTAATTTTTTAGTTAAGGGGTTAAGGTCAATATTTGCATCGAATTGCTGTGCTTTTCTAAACTTTTCTATAGCACTTTCATAATCTCCATTTTTTGCTAACTCTTCACCTTTTTGAACAAAAGTAGAAGCCGCTGCGGTAATTATTTCTGGATTTTGACAAACTTTCAACTCTTCAAATTTCTTGGGATGCTCAATTAAATAATTTTGAAGTTTATTACAACCCCGTGTTAGTAAGTTGTCAAAATTCCAATTCCACAGTTTTACTGTATTATCCTCTGATGCGGTGGCAATGGTTTTTCCGTCTGGGCTAAATCTCACTTCATTAACCGAGGATTTATGTCCTTGAAGGGAGTGGAGAAGTTGACCATCTACTGACCACAGTTTTACTGTATTATCCTCTGATGCGGTGGCAATGGTTTTTCCGTCTGGGCTAAATCTCACGTCATGAACCGAGTCTTTATGTCCTTGAAGGGAGTGGAGAAGTTGACCATCTACTGACCACAGTTTTACTGTATTATCCTCTGATGCGGTGGCAATGGTTTTTCCGTCTGGGCTAAATCTCACGTCATGAACCGAGTCTTTATGTCCTTGAAGGGATTGGAGAAGTTGACCATCTACTGACCACAGTTTTACTGTATTATCCTCTGATGCGGTGGCAATGGTTTTTCCGTCTGGGCTAAATCTCACGTCATGAACCGAATCTTTATGTCCTTGAAGGGAGTGGAGAAGTTGACCATCTACTGACCACAGTTTTACTGTATTATCCTCTGATGCGGTGGCAATGGTTTTTCCGTCTGGGCTAAATCTCACGTCATGAACCGAATCTTTATGTCCTTGAAGGGAGTGGAGAAGTTGACCATCTACTGACCACAGTTTTACTGTTTTATCGTGTGATGCGGTGGCAATGGTTTTTCCGTCTGGGCTAAATCTCACCTCGTTAACCGAGGATTTATGTCCTTTAAAGGTATTGAGAAGTTGACCATCAACTGACCACAGTTTTACTGTTTTATCGTTTGATGCGGTGGCAATGGTTTTTCCGTCTGGGCTAAATCTCACGTCAAAAACCCAGTTTTTATGTCCTTGAAGGGAGTGGAGAAGTTGACCATCAACTGACCACAGTTTTACTGTTTTATCTTCTGATGCGGTGGCAATGGTTTTTTCGTCTGGGCTAAATCTCACCTCAGTAACCGAGTTTTTATGTCCTTGAAGGGAGTGGAGAAGTAGACCATCTACTGACCACAGTTTTACTGTATTATCCCATGATGCGGTGGCAATGGTTTTTCCGTCTGGGCTAAATCTCACCTCAGTAACCGAGTTTTTATGTCCTTGAAGGGAGTGGAGAAGTAGACCATCTACTGACCACAGTTTTACTGTTTGATCAAGAGATGCGGTGGCAATGGTTTTTCCGTCTGGGCTAAATCTCACCTCAGTAACCGAGTCTTTATGTCCTTGAAGGGAGTGGAGAAGTTGACCATCAACTGACCACAGTTTTACTGTTTTATCGTTTGATGCGGTGGCAATGGTTTTTCCGTCTGGGCTAAATCTCACCTCAGTAACATAGTTTTTATGTCCTTTAAAGGTATTGAGAAGTTGACCATCTACTGACCACAGTTTTACTGTTTGATCAAGAGATGCGGTGGCAATGGTTTTTCCGTCTGGTCTAAATCTCACGTCAGTAACCGAGAATTTATGTCCTTTAAAGGTATTGAGAAGTAGACCATCTACTGACCACAGTTTTACTGTTTTATCGTTTGATGCGGTGGCAATGGTTTTTCCGTCTGGGCTAAATCTCACCTCAGTAACCGAGAATTTATGTCCTTGAAGGGAGTGGAGAAGTTGACCATCTACTGACCACAGTTTTACTGTATTATCTACTGATGCGGTGGCAATGGTTTTTCCGTCTGGGCTAAATCTCACGTCAGTAACCGAGAATTTATCTCCTGATAAGGTATTGAGAAGTTGACCATCTACTGACCACAGTTTTACTGTATTATCTACTGATGCGGTGGCAATGGTTTTTCCGTCTGGGCTAAATCTCACTCCTCTAACCGATTTTTTATGTCCTGATAAGGTGTGTTTAGCTTCCGAGCGCAAATTAATCGGTTGATGCAAAGCTATATTAACTTTCTGCTTAATATGTTCTGGTATCCATTGATGCCACCAACTTGTCTCTAGCAATTGCTTGGCTTTGAGCGCTTCAAATTGTGCATCTGCATAATTCTCTAAATTCAAAGAGATTTTTGAAGTCGCAATTGAACTATTGAGTTTCTCTTGTGTTGCGTTTATCTGCGCTTTCACTCCATAAAACCCAGCAAACCCAGTAGCTAAAGAAGCTGCTACCAAACCTCCAGAAAGCCATTTAATAGCACGTTTTTGTAATCGTACTTTTTCCTTTTCTTCCTTATCCCGCTTCTCCAAACTCTCTTGAATAAACTTTCTTTGAGAATCGCTCAAATACTTCCGATATTTCTCATCATTTAACCAACCTTCTGCTTCACCTAAACCAGCACCGCTTAATAAATAATCGCGATTGTGTTTCTTATCTTCCCATTTAACCACTTCAAACTGCAATCTTTCCTGCCAAATCCGAAACCGACGATTACTTTGTATCCACTCTCGCAACATCCCCCATTCCCGAATCAAAGCTTCATGAACAATCTCTACCGTTTTCTGTTGACTACTTTCATCCCAACCAGTCACCACCAAACGATTATTAGCTAAAAATTCCACCAAACCCCAATTATCTTCCCCAACTTCCCCACGGGTAGCTTTACGCTTGGTATCTTCCGTACCTTCCCCCGGACTAATCAACTGAATAAATATGCGTTCGGCTTTTTCTTTATCCGCAGCGGATAAGGGGTTGAGTATACCATCAGCATACTTCGCCAAAGCTTGCTTCAAACCGCCAATTTCCTTATAAGCTTGATGGGTAAGATACCATTTATCGTGTTTCTCCCACAGCAGCGACAAGGTAAACTCTAATAAAGGTAAACTTCCGGTTTGATTTCCTAGCTCATCAATTAATTTATCAGCTAAACCCGACTCCAATTCCACTTTCATCTTTGCTGCTGGTTGTTCTATTACAGCACGCAATTCTTCTTCATTCATGGGAGAGGAATTATAAATTCCCTGCTGTAAAGCATCGCTAAATTCACGGTGAGAAATTGCATGTCCGTAAAAATCAGCCCTTAATGTGAATATCAAACAAAAATTTGCTGCGTGTTTGACTGCGTAGAGTAATGTATTTAAGAATGATTGCTGTTGTGCTTCTGGGGTTAAGGTGTAAAGTTCTTCAAATTGGTCGATTATTAATATGAAACGCTGTGATGTTAGGTTTCTCAAGTCTTCAACAAACCTGCATAATGCTTTCTCATCATCTTCCAAGTTGACTGCTAATTCTAATTCTTCCAATCTACTACTATTACTACTTACCTGTGTTTCCTTGGGTAAACTTTTCAAAGCCACAGCTAAACCATCAAAAGGATTACTCCCCGGACGGAATGATACAATCTGCATATGGGCTTCTCGTAACCGAGGAACCAAACCCGCAAATACTACCGATGATTTTCCGCTACCAGAAGCCCCAATTATCGGAACCAAAGATTTAGTATTTACCGCTGCGAATAACTCTGTAACAAACTTCTCTCTACCAAAAAAGTATTGTGCATCTTCTTCCCCAAATGCAGATAAACCTTGATAGGGGCTGTCAGGAAGTTTACCAGTTAATCCTCCCAAGTCTTCCCATAATGGTGGCTCATCTTTAGTATTTACACAGATAATCGGTAGCCAATTTAATCCCGGTATTTGGCTTGTTGAACCTTTAGTATTTGTAAATTCTTTAAGTTTGATTCTTGCATCTCTCACCGAATCAAACAAAGATTTTCCTTGGGAATAAGAACTCAGAAAATACTCAATAAATTCCCGAGCAATTTTATCTGGTACGGGTTCTCGCCAAACAATGATATAAGGTAAATTTATTTTTGCAAATTCGTGAGCTAAACCTAAACCTTCACAGGAATTGAAGATAGCTATTTTCAAACCTTTGTTGATAGCTTCGTGGAAAGTATTTATAACTTCTTCCAAGCTCAAATTATCATCTTCGTTTATTTTAAAATATCCAGTCGTAGAATTTTTGTCACTATTACTATGACCGCTATAAAATAAAATATCACAGGGTTCATCCCACAGTTGCTTCAAATCCTGAAGCTGTGGTTGTTCAAGATGAATAAGTTCTGCTCCCCGTTTTTCCAGCTTTTCTATTTCTTTCTTATCTCCTTCAACCCCTTCTTTAATATTTTCAACATCACCAAATATACTTGTAATTTTAACTCTTCTAAACATGCCATCATCGACAACAGATGGAGTATTTGATTCAGCTTCACTAAGGCACAGAGCAGCTTCTAAAGCATAACAATCCGGAAAATAATCCCATTCGCGCCAAGGAATTTTATGTAAGGTTTCTGCAATAGTTTCTGATTCAATATTTTGAGTATTGACAACAAAGAAAATCTCTGAGTTTGATTCTAATTCTATTACCTTTTCTAACTCAGATTTTACAGGAAGAAGCCATTGATTGACTTGATTGCGGAGAATTTCAACATATTTATGACATTGTTCTTTTGAAGAAGGGATATTTTTGTTTCCTGCCTTAAAACCTTTTGTAGAAAAATATTCTGAATCTGTACCTTCTACTAAATTGTAATAATTTTCTTTCCAACAATTGTAAGAATCTTGTATTTCCTTGATTAGGGGTAGCTCAAATTCCAACTCTGTAGAATTCTGCGTATCAGTTACACTTGCTTGGACTTTAAAATTACCAGCATCTTTAGATGGGCTAGCGTAGCTGAACCTTAAATTTACCAGTACTTGCATCCCCATATCCTTATCTTCACAGCCCTGCGAAAATTTGAGACTCTGGGACATTAATATACTTACCATTTGTAATATTTGAAACCTAATCTAATAATTCTTTACTTTTTGATGTAATACGATACAGAAATATACGTGTGACATTAATCCTCTAATTCAACTTGCAGATTTTTTTATTAAAGTAATTCTAGTAACGGACGTAAACTCGTCTCGGAACACGACGACATATCCGCACTTTAGTCCATCTCCTTAATCGGTTGTTATAAACCCGTTTTCTACTACACACTGTTACTCTTCGGGTAATCCAACGTCCCCGTCTGCGTCGTCTCCATCGTCTTCTAGCAATTAAAATTTCTTCATTTTTTGCTGTTGGATTTGTCGGAGTATTAGTAATCGATTGTTCGTGAGTGTTAAGTGCGTAGCTTGGTAAACTATTTGTTGTTAATAATAGTATTGAACTAGTAATGAGTGGAGCTAGTTTGTTTTTCATTTTTTCTCCGTTGGTAATTCTAGTAACTGTTGAGCATCTGGTTGAAAGGTTTTTTGATGCTTCTGATAGTTAATAGTTTTGGAGAATTTTACCTATACAGTTTTTGAAATTCTTTCTCAACCGTGTTCTCTATAAATCTATAATTATAAATATATAAATCCGGGTGTCATAGTGAGTAAAGATAACGTTTGTAAGTTATTAGCAGAAAAATATCCTGATGATTTTGCTCGTTGGTTAATAACTGTAGAATCACCAGTAAAAGTCTTGAAAACAGAATTGAGTATCGAACCAATACGAGCAGATTCTGTTACTTTTCTACAAACAACGAACAGAATTCTGCATATTGAGTTTCAGACTACAACAAAATCTAAACCTCCAATTCCCTTTCGGGTGTTAGATTATTTCGTGAGATTGGTAAAACAATATAATCTTCCAGTTACCCAAGTAGTTATCTTTCTGCAAGAAACAAGTAACGAAATTGCTTTTACTGAAGAATATGTCAATGAAATGACAACCCATCGCTACCGAGTCATACGAATGTGGGAACAAGATTCTACAATGTTTCTTAACAACCCAGCGTTACTACCTCTTGCACCCTTAACACGGACAGATTCTCCCGAACAGTTGCTATCCCAAGTAGCCCAAAGTGTTGCTAAAATTCCTAGTAGGGAATCAAGACAAGAGATAGCAGCATATACGGAGATTTTAGCAGGTTTAAAATTTGAGAAGGATTTAATTCGTAAGTTTTTAAGCGAGGATATTATGCAAGAATCAGTTATTTATCAAGATATTGAACAAAAAGGAGAAGAAAAGGGAAAGCTTTCATTTTGTATGCTTTTGCTCAATCAACGTTTTGGTGAGTTGGAATCATCTATTGTTGAAAAAGTTGAAGTTTTGTCTGTTGAGAAGCTAGAAGCTTTAGGTGTGGCTTTGTTCAATATTTCTGAAATGGATGGTTTGATTACTTGGTTGGAGGAAAACGCTAATTCATAGTAATTAGTAGTTCATTTCATTTAATTTAACGGGTTTTCTCTCACACCCAACCGGGAATGCAATTACCGGTCTAATAGCCCAAGTCCATTAAAATGGACTAAGATAAAACTCATCATAACTAATGAAATCAACCAGTAATAGTCTGTCCCATTAATTTTAATGGGTTTTTCCCAGTCCTATTTATAGGACTTTAGCTATTAGGCTGGGACTTGCAGTCCCAGACGGGATAGAATATAACCCGTCATCTTTAATGGGATAGATTAGTAATTTACGAACTTTGCTTTTTCTTCCGGGTTGATATCTAATTTTGGATTCCATTTTTTGGCTTTACGAAACTTCGCTACAGCACCTTCGGAATCACCCTTTTTCGCTAACTCTTCACCTTGTTGAACTAAAGTATAAGCAGCTTTAGTTAATATTTCTGGATTTTGACAGGCTTTCAATTCTTCCAATTTCTTTGGACGCTCTACTAAATAACCTTGAAATTTATTGCAACCCCGTGTTAGTAAGTTGTCAAGATTCCAATTCCACAGTTTTACTGTATTATCCCATGATGCCGAAGCAATGATTTTTCCGTCCGGGCTAAATCTCACGCCAAAAACCTCAGCTTTATGTCCTTTAAAGGAGTGGAGAAGTTGACCATCTACTGACCACAGTTTTACTGTTTTATCTTCTGATGCCGAAGCAATGGTTTTTCCGTCCGGGCTAAATCTCACGTCAAAAACCCGGTCTTTATGTCCCTCCAAGGTGTGGAGAAGTTGACCACTTACTGACCACAGTTTTACTGTATTATCCCATGATGCCGAAGCAATGATTTTTCCGTCCGGGCTAAATCTCACGCGAAAAACCTCAGCTTTATGTCCTTTAAAGGAGTGGAGAAGTTGACCATTTACTGACCACAGTTTTACTGTTCTATCTCCTGATGCCGAAGCAATGGTTTTTCCGTCCGGGCTAAATTCTACGCTAATAACCTCAGATTTATGGCCGTCTAAGGAGTGGAGAAGTTGACCATCTACTGACCACAGTTTTACTGTTCTACCCCCTGCCGAAGCAATGGTTTTTCCGTCCGGGCTAAATCTCACGCTATAAACGTAGGATTTATGTCCTTGAAGGGAGTGGAGAAGTTGACCATCTACTGACCACAGTTTTACTGTTCTATCTCCTGATGCCGAAGCAATGGTTTTTCCGTCCGGGCTAAATCTCACGCTAGAAACCTCAGATTTATGTCCGTCTAAGGAGTGGAGAAATTGACCATCTACTGACCACAGTTTTACTGTTCCATCCCCTGATGCCGAAGCAATGGTTTTTCCGTCCGGGCTAAATTCTACGCTAATAACCTCAGATTTATGTCCTTGAAGGGAGTGGAGAAGTTGACCATCTACTGACCACAGTTTTACTGTTCCATCCCGTGATGACGAAGCAATGGTTTTTCCGTCTGGGCTAAATTTCACCTCACTAACGTCGGATTTATGTCCTTTAAAAGAGTGGAGAAGTTGACCATCTACTGACCACAGTTTTACTGTTTTATCCCGTGATGCCGAAGCAATGGTTTTTCCGTCCGGGCTAAATCTCACGCTATAAACTAAGTCTTTATGTCCTTTAAAGGAGTGGAGAAGTTGACCATCTACTGACCACAGTTTTACTGTTCCATCTGCTGATGCGGTGGCAATGGTTTTTCCGTCCGGGCTAAATCTCACCTCATAAACCGAGGATTTATGTCCTTGAAGGGTGTGGAGAAGTTGACCATCTACTGACCACAGTTTTACTGTTCTACCCCCTGCCGAAGCAATGGTTTTTCCGTCTGGGCTAAATCTCACGTCATAAACCGGGGATTTATGTCCTTGAAGGGTGTGGAGAAGTTGACCATCTACTGACCACAGTTTTACTGTTCTACCCCCTGCCGAAGCAATGGTTTTTCCGTCTGGGCTAAATCTCACGTCACGAACCCAGTGTGTATGTCCTTGAAGGGAGTGGAGAAGTTGACCATCTACTGACCACAGTTTTACTGTTGTATCATTAGATGCGGTGGCAATGGTTTTTCCGTCCGGGCTAAATCTCACCTCATAAACCGAGGATTTATGTCCTTGAAGGGTGTGGAGAAGTTGACCATCTACTGACCACAGTTTTACTGTTTTATCCCCTGATGCCGAAGCAATGGTTTTTCCGTCTGGGCTAAATCTCACCTCACTAACGTCGGATTTATGTCCTGATAAGGAGTGGAGAAGTTGACCATCTACTGACCACAGTTTTACTGTTTTATCCCCTGATGCCGAAGCAATGGTTTTTCCGTCTGGGCTAAATCTCACGTCATAAACCGCTTCTTTATGTCCTTGAAGGGTGTGGAGAAGTTGACCATCTACTGACCACAGTTTTACTGTTTTATCCAGTGATGCAGAAGCAATTGTTTTTCTGTCTGGGCTAAATCTCACGTCATAAACCGCTTCTTTATGTCCTTTAAAGGAGTGTTTAGCTACCGAAGGCGAAGTTATCAGTTGATGCAAAGCTATGTCAACTTTTTGCTTAATATGTGTTGGTATCCATTGTTGCCACCAAGTTGTCTCTAGCAATTGCTTGGCTTTAAGCGCTTCAAATTGTGCATCTCCATAATTCTGTAAATTAAAAGAGTTTTTTGAAGTAGCAATTGAACTATTGAGCTTCTCTTGTGTTGCACTTATCTGCGCTTTCACTCCATAAAACCCAGCAAATCCCGCAAAAGTCAAACTCACAATCGAAAAACTAGCAAACCCAAGAATTGTTCTTCGCTGCTTCTTCTTCTCCTCCTTAATCTTCCTATCCCTTACATCCAAACTCTCCCGAATAAACTCTCCTTGAATATCACTCAAATAATCCCGATACTTCTGATCAAAATACCAACCCTCCGCTTCACCCAAATTACCACCGCTCAACAAATACTTTTCATCGCGGCTTTTATCCCATTTAACCACTTCAAACTGCAATCGCTCCTGCCAAATCCGAAACCGACGATTACTTTGTATCCATCCCCGTAACATCCCCCATTCCCGAATCAGCGCTTCATGAATAATCTCTACCGTTTCCTGTTGATTACTTTTATCCCAACCAGTCACCACCAAACGCTGATTCGCTAATTCTTCAACTAATCCCCAATTATTTTCCCCAACTTCCCCACGGGTAGCTTTACGCTTGGTATCTTCCGTTCCTTCCCCCGGACGAATTAACTGAATAAATATCCGTTCGGCTTTTTCTTTCTCGACAGCAGATAAGGGATTTATAATTCCATCAGCATATTTAACTAAAGCTTGCTTTAAACCGCCAATTTCCTTATAAGCTTGATGGGTAAGATACCATTTATCGTGTTTCTCCCACAGTTGTAACAAGGTAAACTCTAATAAAGGTAAGCATCCGCGTTGATTACCCAAATCATCAATTAATTTACTGGTTAACCCCCGCTCCAATTCCACCTTCATTTTCGCTGCTGGTTGTTCTATCGCTGCTTGTAATTCTTCGCGTTTCATAGGAGTCAGC
The DNA here is from genome assembly GCF_002368095.1 of Calothrix parasitica NIES-267. Lineage (GTDB taxonomy): Bacteria > Cyanobacteriota > Cyanobacteriia > Cyanobacteriales > Nostocaceae > Rivularia > Rivularia parasitica. The sequence continues at coordinate 5,222,573 of NZ_AP018227.1, forward strand.
AACAACGTGCCATATTTCTTGAAAGCTTCACCCATCGGTTGATAATCTAGCGCTTTACCCATAAAATCAGCCCTTAGCGTCAGCACTAAACTAAAAGCTGGAGCATTTTGCACTGCATAAAGTAATAAATCAAGGAAAGGTTGACGAAGGGAATCTTCGGTTAAGGTGTAAAGTTCTTCAAATTGGTCGGCTATTAGTACGAAGCGTCGGGGGGAACCTCTCTCCGAACCTCTCTCCTGTGAGGAGAGAGGCTTTAAATTCTCCCCCTTCCCTTGCAGGGAAGGGGGTTGGGGGGTTAGGTAATTCAAATGTTCAATCAACTCGCATAATGCTTTCTCATCATGTTCTAGGTTGACTCTTAATTCCAATTCTTCCAATCGGTTGTGGTTGAGTTCAATATTTAGAATTCGATTTAAAGCAACAGCCAATGCATCAAAAGGATTCTTCCCCGGACGAAAGGATACAATTTGTACGTTACCCAAATCCCTCAACTGAGGAACCAAACCTGCAAACACCACGGAAGATTTCCCGCTTCCAGAAGGACCAATTACCGGAACCAAAGCTTTACTATTTACCGCTTCTACTGAATCTGCAACTACATCATCCCTACCAAAAAAGACATCTTTATTCTCTTCCCCAAATGCGGATAATCCCTGATAAGGACAGTCCGGAAGTTTACCCGTAAGTCCTCCCAAATCTTCCCAAGTAGGAGGTGCTAATTCAGTATTTTTACAAATAATCGGCAACCATTCCAATCCCGGTATTTGTTTTTCTTTTTCAGCACTATTAGTAAGTTCTACAAGCTTTATTCTTGCATCTGTTACTGAGTGAAATAACGACTTACCTTCAGCATAGGAACTGAGAAAATATTGAAGAAACTTTTGAGCAATTTTATCCGGTACGGGTTCTCGCCAAACTATAATATAAGGTAAATGCAAATCAGCTAATTGCTTCGCTAAACCCAAGCCATCGCAGGAATTCAATATTACTATCTGCAAACCCTTTCGGATAGCTTCGCGAAAAGTATTTCTAATTTCTTGTAAATTTAAACTTTCCGTACTGTTAATTTGTAGCGAACCAACAGTACCATCAATACTACTTTCACTGTGACCGTTATAAACGAAAATATCGCAAGGTTTATTCCATAATGCTATAAAATCTTGCCGTTGTGGTTGGTCCAGATGAATTAATTCCGCTCCCCGCTTCTCAAGTTTTGCAATTGACTTCTTATCCTCTGCAACATTGATATCTTTACTGTCACCATAGATACTCGTAATTCTGACTCTTCTAAATATCCCATTATTGGCAGTAGATGGATTGGCAACGGATGGAGTGTGGGTAACGGATGTAGGGGATTCGCTTAAACATAAAACTACTTCAAAAGTCGAATTACTATTAAAATAATCCCATTTTCGCCAAGGCAAACGGTGTAAAATATCTTTCGTAACTTGAGATGTAATATTTTCTGTGTTGATAGTCACTAAAATCTCTGAATTTGCATCTAACTCTAATGCTGTTTGTAATTTTGACTTAATTACAGCCAGCCACTGATTTATTTGAGTACGTAAGTTTTCAGCATATTGATTGCATTCTTTTTGACATTCGTGATAGGAGAAGTTAGTAGGTTGTTGTTTACTAAAACCTCTAGAAATGTTTTCTGTATAGCTTACAGTTACAGGTATTTGTGATAAAGCTTTTCTTCCCGAAGTTCCCACCAACTCACTGTATTTATCTTGCCAATTTTGATAGAAACCAGGAATTAATGGTGCAGGTGGTAGTGTTACTTCAAGCTCCGCAGAGTTTTCACAATCAACAATATCCGTACAAAGCATGATTTCCTCAAATCCATGCTCAAAGTCACCTTTACTAAACTTTAATTCTACTAGTACCTGCATTACCAGTTCCTTATAGTTTTGATTGTCGGGATATTGCACTTTACTTTCAGATGCTACTACATTCGTCACTTTTTACCTCTGATATCAATAAATTCTTTATTTTTTTGCCATGAAAATTTATTTATAAAGTAGGGTATGTTATCGCGAAGCGCGTAACGCACCAAAAATCTTCCGTGGTGCATTAAAACTAACGTTTATAACGCACCCTACAAAGAGAATAGGTTTGAAGAAGATTTACCTATACAATTCCGATGTGGCGAAAAACTTGAATTTGATAAAATCTCCACAAACCTTTACTGTAAATAGATTTCATCAAAAAATGTATAGGCAAAAAATCCCCAGCCTATATATGTGTAAGGTAAAAAGTTCCGAAAAAGAGGTGCTGAATTAACATGACTAACTGCAAAAAACGCGAATTTGATAGAAATCTCTATAAGCACTGCTATAAAAAGGTTTCAGAAAAAGTGTATAGGTAAAAAATCCCCAACTTATATATGTATGTGAGCTTCAAAAGCTACTTATAACAGATGCTTTGAATCTTATTTACGTTCTTTATTTGTTTACCAATTGTGTTTCCATCACAAATCCTAGTATGAGAACCAATGAATTAGCTACTCCGGTGCGTACAAAAGCTATGGATATTAGTACATCAAGGTATTGGACAATTTGCATTGTCGCTAATCCTCTTGATAAAAACTGTAATCCTACCTTGGGTTACAAGGATAAACCATTGACTTTAGCCAAAAACTTCTTTGAAGAAGAATTTCCGCAATTGAGGAATCAAACAAGTTTATCTAAACAAGAAAATCAATACGTGCAACTAAATCTATGGAAAACTTTCCATAATCAAACACTCGATCCAGAGCAGCGTGCTATGGCTGGGCTTTGTTTGAGATGCTATGTATCTTATAAGGTTATCGAAGGTTGCCATATATTAACCAAGAGAGCGTTTGGCAAAATACGATTGGATAACTTGTTATCATACGTTCTCAACGATGACGGTAATACCTTCGTCATTGTAGACAGTGATGGTAAAACTCAATTTATTTTAAAGGATTCGGGTGAAATTAAACCAACACCAAAATCAGGAAAGTTTTTTAGCGTCGAGGTTTTAAGCAGTTATAATCCAAATTTATCCGATAGCAGGAATAGCGAAAGTCTAGATAATTGGTGTATCAGACGCATCAAGCAAAATAAAGATTTACAAACATTATTGCTCGAATATGGAGTTTGGGTTCCCAGCGATTGGTCGTTATTATGTAGAGAAGTTCCTCAATCGCTATTTGGTAGTTTAAAAGATGGCGATCGCCATCTTATCGAAGTCTTCCATGCAGTCTACAGAAGGGATAGAAGACAATCTCGCTCTAGAGGAAGATGTTCCGAACCTACTAGTCTTCAATGGTCAGAAATGCTGTTTTTACTACAGGATAAAGGAATTATACTTCGTTCTGAAAATGAATTAATTCCAAAATTCAAAGAAATTGCGGAAATATTGCGCCAAGATAACCATTCCATCAAAACGGGAAAACCTCAAGCAGATTCCATCGATACAAGCAATTCTTCAGAAGAAAACAATGATTATTTTTCTAAATTGAATCAACTTGGTACTGAGGATAATAACTGTGAAGATATGGAAGAAAATGAATTACGAGAACTTTTGAATCGGTTACCACAGTCCGCTTTGTATAATGCAATTTCGTTTAGAATTCCTCAACGTGTTGAATTACTAGCAGCAAAAAAAGCATCTAAAGCTTATGCGGAAAAATTCGTAGATGGATTGCGGTTGTATTACCACGAAGTTAATCCTTTAAGTTTGAAAGAAATTGCCGAACAATGGAATATAAATTGGGCAAAAGCAAGACGTATATTTCAAATTAGCGAGCTAATCGCAAATGTTCAATGTACGAGCGAAGAGATTTTTATTAGCAAAATCCAAGAACAAGCAAGTCAATTTTTTGTCTCGAATATTTCTGGCAACCCAGACAAATTAAAAGATATAGCAGAAGAGGTAAGAAGCTTTTTAGATAAAATCGCATTCAAAGAAGCCCATGCAGAAATAATATCTCCAAGAAATCCTTACAAGAATAGCTTATTTGCTCAAATACTACGAAAGTACATGAATCATTAAAGAGACACAACATGAAAATAATCACCATCAAAAAAGCTTGCCACAATCGTAAATATTTATCTGGAGAATAGTGAAATGATGACATCCCCCTTGCACCCACAAAAAGATTTTAATCAAAGAATGAAGCCAAGAGTTACCTGGTTAGAAGCAGAGCATTATGAGAAAGCAGGAAATATTAGTCAAAACATTGATGGTGAGAAAAATCAATGGAAAACTTACCTGAATAAACTCGCTTTTCTCGGCTTTGAAGAATGGTTACAGCAAGAATTACCAGATATAAAAGTTACGCAAACAGGAGTTAACTTAGAGGTTGGTGATTTCAAAGTTCAATTAATTGCCGTAGATAACCTTATTGATAACTTTGTTACTATTCCTCAAGACAACATTAGATTACCAAAACGTGCGGCTCATTTCTATGTATTAGTAGAAGTTTTAGAAGAAATCGAACAGCTAAGACTTCACGGACTAATACGACACGATGAATTATCCCAACTTCAAAGACATACTAATGATGATGGTGATTGTCAAATACAACTTTCTGAATTTGATAATCAAATAAATAATTTATTAATGTACACCCGCTTTTTAGAAGTGGATGCTATTCCTTTACCCAATTTTTCAGAAAAAGTAATCGCAAACATTGATAAAGCGACTGATACAGTAACCCAATCACTTGTAAATCTTGGTAAATGGTGGAGCGGAGCATTTGAAGAAGGTTGGCAGTCTCTTGAAGAGATTTTGACACCACAAACACCTGCTTGGGGTTATGTAAAAAGTATAGTTAGAAGAGGTAGTGTAAGTAAAAGGTCATCTGAATTTGCAGTCAGACGAGGTAAGTTATTTGATTTTGGATTGTTATTAAACGGTCAACGCTTTGCATTAACATTAAGTATGAGAACTGAAGAAAATCAAGAAATAGGAGTACTCGCAGAAATTCGCTCTCAAAATCAATATTGTTTACCGCAGGGTTTAAAGTTGAAAGTAACGCTAAATCATAATACTGATAAAGCAGAAAGTGAAGAAAAGATTGCGAGAGAATGCGACCAAATTATTCCGTTAGAATTTAGCGAAGCAGCTGGGAAACAGTTTAAAGTGGAAGCCATTTATCAAGATGCTGTGGTTACGGAAGAGTTTGTTTTGTAATTTCGATATCTACTGGCTTTTTTGGGATGGAGTTGCTGGGTGGGTCTTTTTTGGCTTGTTGGCAACTTCTTTTTATACAAGTGACGAATTGTATGAAATATCAAAGTTACTATTTATGTATATTAGTCATTTATGTCTAAAGACTTCTCAGGTCAAAATTTACGGGGACGCTCTTTTTAAAGTCAATTTCAGAACAAGAAATAAAAAATTTATCGAATGAACTCGAAGAAAATATCAACAATTGGTTTAATTCCCCATCATTTACAAACATAGCCAATCAACTACGCTCAAGATTCAATTGATTTCTGAAGCGTTACAAATTCAAGACGAACTTGTTGATAAAAAACAGCTTATAGCTTAATGAGACAACTTCGAGGTATTGTTGCAGAGCAACCTGCTGCTGCTTGTTTGTCATCTGAAGTAAATCAGGTATTGGCTGAGGTTTATCGGTTGTTTGATTTGAATTGACGAATAATTCTTAAACCATGTTCAAGCGTTGCTGTCAATATTCGTTAATTAATTTAAATATTGTATAACCAAGCCAAAGCAAACGATATATAAAATATTGGCTCTAAAAACTGTATAGCTAAATCAAATCAAACCTATATACAAATGTTGGCACTAGATAACAGTTCCAACATTGACATCACTTGAATGAGAGGTGCGAAAAATGCCTAATTTATTTAAAATCAACACCGTTTTAGCTACAATCGCTTGCACTTGTTTAGCTGGTAATGTACTTGCGTCTGAAGTAAATAATTGCTCGAACAACTTGACATCAAACGATATCTGTCCTGTAGCTGTAGATAACAAGAAAGTAACCACTGTAAAAGCTCCTTTAGAAAACCGTTTAACTAAATTATATGTAGAAGTTTCTCAACCAAAGCAAAAGGATGAAACTGTTAAATTAACTCGTTTACAGACCTCTCCTGACTTTGATGCTACTCAGGTAACATTAATGTTGTTAGGAATTGCAGTTGTAACTGCTCTTCTCCAGCTAAATTTACAAGAGACTGATTCCAACTCAACAGAATCGGATTCTTTTAATCAAACTAATTCTCGTTTGCAAAAAAAGCTTTTAACTTTAGTACAGTCACCCGAAACAGCCAAACGTTTGTTTTTAAACACTCAAAACAAATATCCAGAACGTTCTGCTAACTGGTTATTTGAGAAAACTATTTACGATTTAGAGCGCGATAGACGAGCTTATTAATTCAGGTAACGAGGTGATGTAACATAACTACGGGAAATCTAGCTGATTATTCGCAATGAAACAATGGTGAATCTGCATGAAAAAATTAGTAAACCTGGAATTTAGCGACGGTGACTTTCACTTAGGATTTGGTAATAACAAATTTCAGGTGAAGACAACAGATATGCGGTGTAATTTCAAACAAACTACAATTACATTACCCCCAGCACCCGATATTCCTTCTACTTACGAAAAGTGGAAGCAGGTTTATGATTGGTTAACTTCATCAGATACCAGGGGAGGTTTCAAGAAAACTCAAACAAACTTCTCACCTTCTGAATGTAATAAACTTGCTCGCAATCTACACGAAGAATTAAATCAGTGGCTTTCTCCGCTTCAGTTACAATTGAACTCGGTATTTAAATTAAGTCCCGATTCGGAAATTCATCTTCTTATCAACACGAAAAATATTATTTCCGATGCAACCAAAGATATTTTACACAAGCTTCCTTGGCATGAATTAGATTATTTTCTGGAAACTAATTCCTTAGAAGCTGCTATCTGTTTTAACGAATTAAAATCAATTTCTCAAACTCCACAACCAGAAGAAAAATATATTAGACGAGCCAGAATAATTAGCATTTTTGGTGATAATCGCGATATTGACACTAAAGCAGACGAAGCAATACTAAATAAATTGAAGCAGCGAGGAGGAGAATTAATTGTTCTTCAACAACCACAACGTCCCGATTTAGTTAAACTTTGGGATGAACCTTGCGATATTCTATTTTATGGTGGTCATAGTAATACTACCAGAAGCTATCAATCTGGGGTTATCTACATTAATTCCGATGATTATTTAGACTTACAAGAAATTAGAAAAACTTTTAGAGCATCGGTAGACAAAGGTTTAAAATTAGCAATCTTTAATTCCTGCGACGGATTGGGTTTAGCAAGACAACTTGCTGATTTAAATTTACCCTACGTTATTGTTTGGAGAGAACCAGTACCCGATGAAATTGCTCAAAAATTTCTCGAATATTTCCTCAACTCTTTTACAGGAGGTAAATCATTATTTAAATCGGTAAGAGAAGCCAGAGATAAACTACAAGAACTGACAAAAAATACCGATATTGAAAAGCAAATACCCGGTGTAAGCTGGTTGCCAATTATCTGTCAAAATACCGTTGATGTTCCTCCTACTTGGAAAGACATGGGAGGGCTTACGGGTAAAGTACCGAACTGTCCTTACAAGGGATTATCCGCATTTACAGAAGAAGATGCAGATTTCTTTTTTGATAGGGATGAATTTATTGAAAAGTTGGTGAAAGCTGTAAATACCAAGTCCCTGGTTCCTATAATTGGTGCTTCTGGAAGCGGTAAATCTTCTGTAGTGTTTGCGGGGTTGGTTCCGCAGTTGAGGAATATTGGTAAGGTGCAAATTGTATCATTCCGTCCGGGGGATAATCCTTAGTAGGGCTGACCTCAGTGGTACTAATCTCAGTGGTACTAATCTCAGTGGTGCTAACCTCAGTAATGCCAACCTCAGTAGTGCTAACCTCACTGTTGCAAAGCTCAGTAATGCCAACCTAAATGGTGCTGGTCTCCGTAGTGTCAACCTCAGTAATGCCGACCTCAGTAGTGCCGACCTCAGTGGTGCTAGCCTCAGTATTGCTGACCTAAAATATACCAATCTAGATGCTGCTAACCTCAGATATACCAACCTCAGTAGTGCTAATCTTGACTGTTTGAAGGAGACTGATGTTCGGGAAGTATGTACTTCCTTTAGAGAAGCCAAGAATCTAACTCCAGAACAAATAAAATCCGCCAAAAACTGGGAAAAAGCAAAATACGACAAAGAATTCCGCGCCAAATTAGGCTTACTACCAGAAAAAGTAGAATAATCCTCATCCCAGCCCATCGCTTTCAATAAACCATAGTTTCAACAAAACCATCCTCGAATTTGTATAGCTAAACCAACCCCAAATCTATATACAAATGTAAGCACAAAACCTTACTTTTCAAAATGGTTAGTAATAGCATTTGTATTTCGGACATCCTCAACAAAACCACACCACCTTTCAATCGCTTATTAACCGCTACCCTCAAGCGATTAACTCAAAAATCTCAACTGCTGCGCTACCAAATGGGACAGCAGATTGCAGTTAAAGAAAGTATACCGGCTCAAATAGCGATTCTTTGTCAAGTTTCTGCCGCTTCTGCTTCCGAATCACTCAGTTTTGCTATAAACGCTGCTTCATATCTACGTTTACGCCATTATCTATCATTCTTAAAAAACTTCCTCCTCTTCTTTCTTCGTTGATTCATACTTAACTGCTTTACTTTCCCAGTCAATAGAGTTCAAGTATTTTTCATTTTCTTCTTGCCATTCCCGCTCCAAACGCTCGTATTCTTCATTTTGTGCTTGAGCGACACCTTGTAAAGATAAATCATCACTATCCAACACCCCTTCAGCAACTAAATCTCCTAAATTATCCGTATCCCATACATTCTGTTGTAATACTACCTTTTTCGCACTATCCATAACTCAATATCCTTAAAGAATGCTTGTTACTTAATCCCCATAATAAATAAAAATTCGGCATTTAAGAACAAAAATACTACTTTAGTGATAGAAATATTCTTCACTAAAGAACTACTATGCATCAATCTATAAAAACTAGATTTAAAAGTGAAATAATGAACTAATACATAGAAGGTTATGGCAATTACCCTCTCCCACTTCTGCACAAAAACGGGTAAACCAATTATCGCAGACGGAGAACCAATTACAGAAACCATCGAACACTGCTTGGCAGAATACTTTGCTCCAAGTTCTACCTTCAAGTTGGGGCTAGTATATCAAGGACTAACAACAGAGGAAGACCTCAAACAATTTACAACAGAAGGATTAACACTGCAATTTGCAGCCGATAATCGCTTCTACTTTATGGATAAGGAATTGCGAGAAAAGATTTTTGACCAACCTCACTTCGGTGCTGCATACGGCTCAAATATGTTCACACCCTGTCAAAGTTTTTCTGAAAGAGAAAATTTGCGAGTTTTAGTAGTGGACGCTGACACTGGTGAGAATGGTGGGGTGATGCCAAATTCTGAAGCAATTAAATTAGTTGGTGATGGTGATGGAAAAATAGATGCAGTATTACATAAGTCTTTAGGTAATGAGCCAGAAACACCATTTCAAACTCGATTTGGCATTAAAGAAAGACATGCTGGACTTGACCAAAATAATGACATTAATAGAACTTGGCAGTTAGGAAAAGGTACATTTGCACCAAGGGATTTAAGTCAGGTAGGGAATGGATATGATTTGGTAATTTCGAGCGAACAACTCAAAGGACGAGTACAGAAAGAGGAGTGGGGGAGTGGGAGAGCGGGAGAGAGGGGGAAAGAGCGAGAGAGTGAGGGAGGGAGAGAGAGAGGGAATGAACGAGAGTATACAGCAGGTACAGAAAGAACGAATATTGTTGTAGAGCAATCCCTCACTCCCACCTCCCTCACTCCCTCACTCTCCCATTCCCCCACTCCCCCCATCACCCCCTCCCCCACTCCTCTAGACCCTGGTGAATACCTAATGAAGATGGGAATTGGAAACAAAACCAATGCTTACCAAGGTATCACTTCCACGGGCGCTCAATTCTGGAATTCTTTTCCTAGAGGAGTTGAAGGTGATGTTCTTCCACGATTGCACAAACGTTTGGAAGAACTCAAAGATATGACTGATGACCCCAGAAAAATTGCTCAAGACTATATTGATTCAATAGATGCTAAATGTTTTCACCAAATACAAGCTCAAACCGAGTCGGAAGATTTGATTGATTTTGAAAGCTTTGACTTGGGGGATATTGAAAATCTAATTGATGATATGTTTTTGTCAAATAATTGCGAGCAAAACTTGATATATCGTCTTCTCAAAGCAGACTTAAAAGAACATTGTCAATTATTAGAGCATCCCAAAATCATAGACAAACTTCAAGAACACTTGAAACAACAGTATATGGATTGTGCGACTGGAAGATTTATCAAATTCGATTCAGCAATGGCGCAAACCTGTCATTATTTAGAGAAGAATGAGGTTTGTTACCCTAAATTCCCCGATGGTGCAGAATTAATCGTTTATCGCGGTCCCACTGCTAATTCCAACACCGTGGACGTTTACATAAATCGTCATTTACCAAACGAACCGCACGATATTGGCACGATAAAGATGTCACCTCAAGGATTAAAGCATTCGCTATCCGATTGTGACGGAGATAGAATGGCGATCGCCTTATCGTCTGACTTCCCTCACACAGCAGCAGAGATAAAACAGAAGCAATTAAAAGAAAACCGTTATTCTGAAATAGTTAAACCTGAGAAAAAGGCGTATAAAGGTTCTTTTGAACAAATAGCATTAGATGCGATGGAGAACAAAATTGGTATAGTTGCCAATTTATGCATGAAAGGAATTGCTGTTGAAAACGAGTGTATCTCAATTCCACCTACAGAAGCCCAGAAATTCATTAAAGATATTTCCTGTGCAGCGGTAGAAATGCTGAAAGCTGAAAACCATCGCACTCACTCAATTCAATATCCAGAAAATCTCCGAACGCAAATAGTTGAATTAGCACAGCTATGTCAACCAGAAACGCAAAATAAAACTAAAATAAATAAATTTAAGAAACTGTCAGAAAATAATAAAAGTCTACCTAGAATCCCCGAATCAAAGATTGAAAATATTTTAGGAAAAATTGGAAAGTTTTATCACGATGTTGTTGGAATTTTAGGAGGACAGCTACAAATAGAAGTTGATAGAGGTAAAAGTGCTAATCGCTCCGACCCAAAAATAGTAAATGCTTGTAATACCATTATTAAAAGCTTTGATGTTGCTCCGTGGGTTGAAGAAAGAAATAATAATGAGATTTATACTAAAAAGACGATGAATGTCAAAGGTCACTCCGCTATTGATAAAATGGCGACTCAGACTAATCAAGCATTCGCACAAAGTGCAATTGTACCCCGTTCAACCCAACAGTTTCAAACCTTTTTTAAGGGAGTTGAATTTACACCCGCACAAAAACAAAAAGCAGTTAATATTAAGAAAATATACGATTCATTAATTCGTCGCGCAATTCAAATTAGTAAAGAAGTTAAACAAGCACCAGGTTTAAAAATTGTTGCAACTAGTCCTAAAGGTCTTCAAATAGATATTGTTGGTTTAGCTCAGAAAAGACATCCGAATGTCTTTGATAATCGAAAACTCAATATTAAATTTATAGAAAATAAAAATCCCTTCAATAAAGCCGATAACAAATGGATAGCAATAGCACCTGTACTCGACGAACATGGAAAGTTAAAGTTTAAAAGCAACGGTCAGCAGCAGCGTCAACACCTGGGGTATATTTCAGAAGTTTCATTAGAGCAGTTCCAAGGTCGTATTAAACCATTCACCGAATTCAAGAATTTAACCAAAAAAATTGAACCTGGATTAACACCAAGTCAAGTTCGAGCAGCCTTCAAACAAGTAAAAGAGTTCGCAAATACAACTCGTGAAAGTATTCCCGAATCAGAAAAAGAAGCAGTAGCAGCCGCAATGTGGCAGATTTCAACAACAAGTAAAGATGATGCAAAATATGGATTTAGTAAAACATCAGCTGCATTCGCTGTATTTGGAGAAGAAATAATTGGAAGATTAGAACAACTGCAATTTACCGAATTCGCAGTTGTGGGAACCCATAAACCCTGTAACGAACATTTGGGACGTAAATGGATAGGAGAAAAAGTTGAATGTGCTATCGAACAAGCTCCTGACCCTGCTAATCCTACAGAGAATAAACGTTGGCTGATAGCTGAAGATAAAAAGCTAGGGGTATTTCGTAGCGAATCAGCACAGTTACCTATCGGAACTTCCTTTAGTGCAGAAATCACTTCCCCACAAAGCGCATCGGTTGTTATCACGAGTACTAAAGGTAATCAATTGAAAGTGGGACAATTAAAAAAATATGAAGCAGTTCCAAGAGAATGGAACCAAGAAGAAGGAACGATAACAATTAAACTTTCTAATGTTGGTTCTTCTGTTAAACCTATTGCTTTAGTTGATGATAAACCTTTGGGAGTAATTGATAAAGAATCATTTAAAATATTAAGCGAGAAATTAAATTCAAGAGGTATTCAAATCGAAGGATTTAAGTTTGAAGGAAAGCTTGAATCATTACCTGCTACTATTGCTCATATCAAAGTTGACCCCCAAACAATTCAATATCCTCAAAATTGGACTAAAGAAGAACCTATAGTGACTAAGAATCAAAAAAGTTTATTAGATGAATTAAAACCAATTCTCAATGAAATTTATCAGGAGAAAGAGAATCAAAGATTACTCCATGACTCGGAAGCATCTTTAGGTATATTACCCATAAAAAACGAATATTTTGAATCTTTTTCACAAGAAAGGAATATAGAACCAGAAGTTTTTAAAGAACTATCTGAGGAGATTGATAAAAAATTTGGTGTTGAAAGCTTGATTGGAATTGCGGATAAAAACGATATTGAAGAACTTTATTTTTGTGTTACTGTTCCTACAGAGATTTCAGAACAGAAGACAGCAGCTAGAATCAACGATACATTAAATTTACCTCTAGAATACGACCAGTTACAAAATGGACAAAGAACTAAATTTATCGCAATTGAGTTGAATGAATTTCGAGAGTTGATTAACCAATTTGGAAGTCAAATAAGACAGTCAACCAAGCAACCAACTGAACTGAAAGTGACTGATAGTCAAAACAAAGCTGAAACAAATATACAAACAGAAGATAGTTCAAATGCACCTCCCTTACCTCTCCCTGAAGCTTCCGTATCAGTAAAACGCGAAGAATGGGAAAAAATGATGTTAAAACAGGCTCTTGCGAGTTTAAAAGAAAATCCCGCGAATGTTGATGAGGAAATACAAACAGCTACGTTCGGGGATGGTCAATATCGAGTTATTCACCATATACCTTCAGAAATGCTGCGGGTTGTTGATGAGAAGGAAAATCATCGCGGGACTTTATATAAGGCACAAAGAGGAAAACCGGCTCTAGTATGCAATTTTACAGAGGATGAGAAGAAAAGTTTTGAGCATAATCCGATACAGGAGCAAAAAGGTTTGCAACAGGGGTAAAACAAAATTGCTACACACATCACTATCCCGAAGGGCATCTTTAAAGCCTGATGAATACTAGTTCATCAGTTCCAACACTGACGGGAACCAGCGCAACTGCTGGATTGTTTTATTATTTCCAGCTGCTTCTTGCAAAATAACTTTAGCATGAGGTTCACCTAACTCTGTTGGTATCCACGCTGGTTCTTTGTTGGGATTCTGATATTGCAAGCCTAATTCCTTGAGTCGCTGGTTCATTTTTCTAGCACTCAGTTTTGTACCAGTGCGATTATTATACAATTCGCTCAGTTTGGTAACACTCAGCAAGCGTTCTTCAACTGGCAGCGGTAAAAGTTTCTTTGCTTCCTCCATCGTTCCTATTAACTCTGGATGATGCTTACCAATTTCATTCGCAACAACACCAGCAATCAAATTAGGGTGAATGCTAGCAATTGATAGCACTGTAACAGTAGCTTCCTTAATTTTTCCAATAGCAGGTGTTAAAGGTGCAGTCTCAGTAATTACTTTGGCACGGACAATTTTTTCGCACTCTAAAAAGTAGCGGCGAATAACTCTCCCTTGTTCGGTACCTGCCATCATTCCAAAAGATTTCAGACATTCTACTGTTATCTTGATTACTTCTTTGGGACGACCGCTCGAAGGCTGAGAGGCTTGCTGCGTAGAATTTACACTCATTTGGGTGAAAACCTCAAAATCTAATCCCTTTTCAAAATTTCTAACTAATTTTTCTTTCGCTTGCTGTTTTTTGTTATAACCAAGCCACACCCAAGCCTCATCAAAATCAATCGGGAACTGTTCATCGGAATTGTACAGAGCCATTGCTAACTCTTGAGAAAATGTTAAGTTTGTCATTGTTGTGACTCCTATACAGTCAATCCAATTCGCAATTCGCAATTACCAATTCGCAATTGCAATCAGTGGACGGCACCAAGCCGCCACTGATTGAAGACCACTGAATCATAGATTCAGTGAGGGCTTGAGACCCAAAAATTAAGCAATTATTCAATTTGTTTTGTAATAAATACTATCAATTGCGAATTGCGAATTGCGAATTGCGAATTGCAAATTGCGAATTGCGAATTGCGAATTGTATTGACTAATTAAATGTGTATACTACTAATATCGAAGAAAAAAAGAGCGGCAGGGGATACCACCCCAATACCATCAAAGCGCTGAAAAAAGCGGCTGACAATAGAGAGAAGGTCAAGGGTAGGTTAATGTCACTCTTAACTTTCACACACTTGATTTATGCGATAGCACTGGCAATCGTAGTAGGGCAATAGATCAAGCCGTGCGGATGATTGAGAAGTTAGGATTAGTCGAACAATGGCATGAGCGAGTAACTAACGAACCATAACTGAAAATCATGGAACAATATTTTGACAATTTCATTCATACTCTTCCCGATTGTGAGCTTATTGCCCAAAAGTACGGACTCGAACGCTGTTTAGTTGCCTGTAAAGACTTTTGTGATGCCTTGGATAGCGACACAGAAGAAATTTTTAGTCGTGATGACGAATGCTTGCGGGAAATTATTCGCTTGGCTGTGGCGAAGTTTGGAGCAAGAAATTTGTATGCTGCATTTCTACATATATCAGGTAATGTGGAAGCCGCAGACCTGCATCTCCAAGCTCATCGGTTTATTGTCGAGCAGCAGATTGCTAATTGGAGTTAATATCATTTCTTCGCTGGCGAAGGGCGATTGCTGTCTTATTATTTTTGAAGAAGGCAGGAGGCAGGAGGCTTTTATGAACAAATTAGTGGAGGATTAAGACCTGGCACTAATTGTAAGCCATCAAACTATGGGGTAGAAATTAGCTAACAGTTACAAAAAAAGGCAGTCGGCAATCGGCAGTCGGCAGTGGGTAAAAAGTATTAATTCAAACTATGCCTTTACCCTAACGGGTCAGCAAGCTGAACAGGCACGCTGCGCGCTTCAGTT
The DNA here is from genome assembly GCF_002368095.1 of Calothrix parasitica NIES-267. Taxonomy (GTDB): domain Bacteria; phylum Cyanobacteriota; class Cyanobacteriia; order Cyanobacteriales; family Nostocaceae; genus Rivularia; species Rivularia parasitica. Next base: position 5,238,032 of record NZ_AP018227.1, read on the forward strand.
CCTATCTTAAGTCTCAGTAAAAATAAATAATTATACAGAGGCTGGCGGCACACGCCCCGTATAAAACGTCAATTTTTCATTCCCAGGTCGCGTGTGGATCATCTCACTACTCATGCCGGGTGAGTCACTACTGCCTACTGCCCACTGCCTACTGCCCATGAATCCCCCAAGAAATTTTTAATCTACCAAACCGTAACGCAAAGCATGAACCGCTGCTTGAGTGCGGTCCTCTGCACCAACTTTGTTGAGAATATTGCGAACGTGGCTTTTCACGGTTCCAATTGTGATATGAAGTTGATTGGCGATCGCCGCATTAGTATTCCCATTCACAATCAGGTCTAATATCTGTAATTCCCTACCTGTCAGGGTATACAGGTCAAGCATTTCTTCATCTAAATCGTCACAACTTTTGGAGCCATCCCGGTTGAAACATATGGGATTTTTCTGAGCTTGCTGGAGTACAAAATGGGTAACAGCCGGGTCTATCCAGTTGTAGCCAAGGCAGGTAAGATATATCGCTTCAATTAATTTTGCAAATTTAATATCTTTCATGCAATAAGAATTAGCACCCGCTGCAAATGCTTTCAACACAGTTTCTCTATCTGAGTGCGAAGTTAGTATGATGACTTTTACCCCTGAATGTTTTCTTTTTATTTCTCTGGTTAGTTGAATCCCATCACAGTCTGGTAAACAAATATCAACAATGGCAATTTTAGGTTTTAGGTTATTTAACAGCGTCAAACCGTGTTTTGCATTAAAAGCATCTCCAACAATTTCAATATTTTCATATTGCTCTAGTGCTTTCTTGATACCAATAACTATTAGTTCTTGGTCTTCAACAACAACTGCACGAATTTTATCGATGTTTTGAAAATTACTGTTTGCATAAATTAGTGGCGAATTAGTATGTAACTGTTTATTTTCAGGTAAACAACAATATTCTTGTTGATGATAGTAACAAGTTAATTCTTCCATGATTTCCTCCAAACTATATTAATTGAAACCAGCATTTTTGATTAAAATAGTATTCAGGAGTCAGAATTCAGTTGATAATTCTGCACAACTGCCCCATGAACAAACGGGTTTAAGACTCATGCTAAATTTTTAAGAAGAGCGGTCTACAATTAGTTGCGGTTCATAATCTCCTACTAATTGATTCTGAATTCTTCTTCATTAAGGTGATTTAACCCTCAATAAACAATAATCGCTTTTACGAGCAATATTTTTACCTTTAGCATTATTAACTACAGCCCTTTGTTCTAGATTATTAGTACAATTTAAATTGCTCAAACTTTCAGAATTCCAAGTAACAATATTCCTCGCTAACCGACCTTGAGAACTTTTTAACCACCGTAAACTTTCAACCTGTTCAACTGTTAGTAACTTCGGCTTCCCAGATGCATATCCACCACCCAGCCATACCGGAACAGATAACCCAGTTAAAACACCAAACCCAATTGCTGCTACTATTAGCCCTATCGCTGGCAACATCACCACTAAACGACTTCGCTCTTTCGACTCACAATGTTTAATAAGTCGGTTTACCATCGAACGGATTTCCACTTCCTGACCACTAACAGCAGTACGCTTTGCTTTCTCTAAATGCTCGTAAATTGCTTCCGACCAACGTTGAAATAACTGATTCAATTCACTCGGCTTATCTTCCAACAAAACTTGAAGTTGACCAGTAGAAAGCATTATTAGAAATAAAGGGTCGCTTGTAGATAACCCATGTTCAACAGCTACAGCTAAAACTCTTCTTTGAAAGTCCGCATCTTTTCCTTCAAGTAACTTATTCAGATAACTTTCATTTTTAGCTTTTCGTAAACTATGAATCATAATCTATTCCTGCATTTCGGTTGAGTTGGGAACCGTTATCTTGATGAATTAACTTTTCTTCTTGAAGCATACTTCTCGTTCGTCGAAAATCTTCCCTATCAAACTGATGTAGAATCATTTCAATTCTAAGAGCATCAATATCGTTTAATCCGTAGATAATATCAGCATCAAAAGTCGCAGTAAATATAGTATGACCATCTTCTGAATCTTTTAAACTACAACAACTTTCTTCGGCATTTATTGTGACAATTCCTAAAGGTGTAAAGACAAACTCGTCTTTCCCTTGTTTCTCATATTCATCCATAATTCTTTCGGTTAAATCTATCTGAGCATGAAATAATTCCTTTTCATCTAAAAGGGGTGCAGATTCTCGTTGAAAGTGATTCATAATTTCAGTTATGTTTGTACTTTTTACTGCTGATTCTTGCTCGTTGTATACAGAGATAATCTCGGTTTCCAAATCTTGCTCTAAATTAACTGATGGAGAATCATATGAATGCATAATTAAATCCTGTAGTATATTCAAATTCTCTGTAGTAATGTTTAGTTTTCCTGGCATGATATCTATATATTTTTCATTCATTCCATTTGAATTATTATCATCACTACCATTAAAGCTGTCTGGAATACTTGTTTTTTGAGATATGCTTACAATATTTTCTTCACGAAAATGCATTAATTTCCAAACATATTCAGGACTAAACACTTGGTCAAATATTTTGTTACGAGTTGTATATTCAAAACTTGGTTCTAAATTTCTCCACGTTGATAAACTCCACTTACCGTCACTATTAATATGTCCGCTTACTAATACATCAGCTTCTTCGTGGGCAAGATACCATTCTTCTTTAATCCCTAAATTTTGCAAGGTGTTATCATCCGTAGTAAGAATATATAGTCTTCCCATATATTTCTCTTCATCAGTAATGATTACATCGCAGTTAAAAGCTTCATCTGTTTCATATAAAATTTGAAGGTCGTAATTCATATTACTTGCCTCATTTATGGTTAATTTTGAAGTTAGGAGGCAGTACGGTCTAAAACCCCACCGTCAATTGGCGTGCTAGTAATTGGCTGAGGTCGAAAACTCCATTCAATTACCTCTCCCTCACTCCTTCACTCCCTCACTCCCTCACTCCCTCACTCTTTATTTACCTTCTGCTTTCTTTTCCACATTTGGGTATTTTCAATAGCTTGATTTGATTCACTTAAAAAAGTAGACAATCTTTGCTGTGACATTATAGGCATTATTTCTTCAATTTCTTTTGCATCAAATCGAAACTTATTAGAGTCGATAAAATATCTATCTCCCGGATACAGAAGCGGAAATTCAATTATTTTTAAAGTCTTTTCACGCTTTGTACATAAATTTTTGAACTCAGAATTATCCTTTAAAAAACTCCAATCATCTGTCTTACCTAAATTTTTGACAAAAACATGAAGCATTTTATCTTTGTACAATTTTATGGATTGTTTGAATAAATCTATAGATTCAAAACCACCATCACAAACAAACCACTTACAAATATCTACACCGTATTTATCTGCTACTTCTAATAAACGTCCGTTTTTTATCCAATTATTAACTTTTGGAAATACATTCGCGGGGAGATTAACTATAACGGGTTTTTCCCTAGCTAATTCAAAAATTATGTCAGCCTTATCCCCTTTATTTACAGCTTCACTAAATTCAGCATCAACAGCATAATTATAGAAACGCTTAACATCTTGATTCGTTATATCTGCATCTACCAAAGTATGTTCCAATTTATTGTCAATTGCATACTGAACCATAACGCGAGTAAACAGCGACTTCCCAACTCCTCCTTTTTCACCATCAATTAAATGTATTCTCGCCATAATTTAATAACCTGTATTAATCAAATGTTTCGCTATCAGTTGTCATTCCTGCTAAATTCCATGCTTGTAGGTTAGAATCAGATGATTCTTCATTTCGGTCTGGTGGTGGTAATTCAGTACTCGAATTGAATGGTGTATCTTTTTGGATTTTTCTTGTCTCTAATCCTCCAAATACGGTGCATAAAACATCTGTAACTGCTTGAGAGTCTACTTTTATCGCAATGCTGACGTACTGAAGATGATTGGCGATCGCCTTTACCGAATCCAAAAATATCAATTCCAAAGTTTCGCGAGAATAACTACCTTCACTGTAAAGTGCTAACGCTATATAGTATGCGTTTAGAGCAGTCATTATCATTACGGTTTTATTTTGAAATGGATGCAATCTCTGGTTTTGAATATAACTAAGCATTGTCGCTCTATCTGAATCAAGGGGTGGCTGATACCGCCATGTGAAGTCCTTTTTTCTAACCATCTTGTACCCCTTTGCTTTCTCCTCCTTCCCTACTCATCACCGCTTTAACTTTAATACCGTGATACACCGAAAGCGCCCATACGTCGGCTAAACGATTTCCCAACCATTGCTCGTTAAGTGTTTGCGGAATTTTCACGTCTCCATGCCAGACTATAGGTATTGTCGGGAAAACTGCATCTAACTCTTCTCGCAAATAATCAGCCGTACCACCACAGATAATTAATTCATCCAATTCATTATTATTCGGCAGTACCTCTTTTAACCAATTCACAAGCGCAATTGCATATTCCGCTCTAGAAGAATTTAAAACAGATATAATCTTTTCAATTTCAGCATCTCGAAGATTACCAGAACTACATAGATGGTAAAAATGTTGTGTTTTCGGTTCATCACCAGCAGCTACAATGGCTTCAATTAACTCTCCAGCTTCTAAGCCTGATGTACCTTCAATAACTTTTTCTACCATCTTCGCCATACCCAATTTCGCAGTTTTACCCCGATTCAAGATACCGCGTCGAGATATGATTGCAGAAGCATTTCGATAACCCAACATCACTAAACCAATAACTTTACGTCTTATTGCTTCACCCGTATTTTTGCAATACATGGCATAAATTCCCCCACTTTCAGGAAAGCACTCGTAACCGATTAAGTTGGCATTTATCTTTCCTGTTGGTGTTTCAAATCCTGCTAAAGCTTCCTTGATCATAGGTTTGAGTAATGCCGAATCTTCAAACTCCCCTGGTGGTAAAAGCAATGCTAATGAAACGTCAAAGGATTCGGGTAACTTAAATTTCTGCTTTATTACCCACACCGCAGCTAGAGTTTTGAATAAGGCAAGTTCATACTTACGAGGTTTTAATCTTTCTGTTGCACCGTAGGCACTTCTTGCTAAATAACCAATTGCTCGATAATCTTCACCAATTCCAACCCAAGCCGCGTTTTCTGGATAAGCATTGTTTAAATTACGAGTCTGAAAAACTAGAGACTCATAGTTCGCCTTGATTACACCTGGCTCCATCCAAATTGCTTTGGGCTTACCACCGCGAATCTGCACTATTATTTTGGTACCACTTCCACCAAAATCTATCGATATAGTAACTAACGGGTATGCAAGATTATTTAATCTGCCCATAAGTGATCGCGCTCCTTGGTGCATCTCTATTAAAGTAGCAAATAATAATATTTCTCAAGTTATAACTAAAGTAGTTATTTGTTCTATCACTATTGATGTAAAGTTTAAGTTTTGGTATTTGGTAGGGTAAAAGTGTCTGCTATCAAGCTATTTGACAAGTATTTCCTTCTTCATCACTACTATCCCACGGCGGTGCAGTTTCTCTTCTTCTGACTGCTGGCTGGGGGAGCAAGCAGTGGTGTTATACGTATTTATTATCAATTAGAATATTGAAGAAAGTACTTTCTCCTTATTCGTTTTCTTAATTCAGATAGTTCACTAAAAAAATAATTCACAATCATAATGTCACCGAAATACAAAAAACACACAGTTCGATTTGAAATGGTGCTGACAAAGGAACAGAATGACCATTGGCAAGCGCTAGCTAAATCCTGCGGTATCAGTAAAGCAGAATTGATTAGACGTAGAATGTCTGGATGCCGCATAAAAAGTATCCCCGAAGTAAATTGGAAATGTTACTGGCAACTATCGAAAATTAGTAAGGATATTAGTCAACTAACTTCTTGTCAGAATATTGCGATTACAAATGGTTTAATTCCACCATCTGTTGAGTCTATTCCTTTTGAGGATTTACTCAAAGAGATTTCTTCCTTACGCTTATGTTTGGTTTTAGGAAATGAAGAACTAACAGACGATGAACTAGAACAAAGCAATGATTGGCAAGATTAAAAAAGGTAAAAGCTTTGCAGGATTAACTAAATACATTCTTGAGAAGGAAGGAGCAGAATTAATTTGTACAAATCTTGCAGGAGAGACACCACAAGAATTTTATAGACAACTAGCAGCAACAAAACAACTGAATTGTAAAGTGCGATCGCCAGTCAGTCACATTAGCATCAGCTTCCCATTTCACGAAAAACCTTCTCTTGAAGTTTTGGAAGAAATTGCAGAAGAAACTCTCTTGGGAATGGGATTTGAGAAAAACCTCTATTTCGCAGCATCCCATAATGACTGTAATCATTTCCATCTCCATATTGCTGCAAGTCGCATCAATATCGATGGTGAATGCATATCTGATTGGTACGATAAACGACGGTTAGAAAAAGTTTTGAGAAATTTAGAATCCCGTTTCAATTTGACCTCCGTACCGAATTCATGGGAAGTTGACCGTACAGCACCGTCTACCGGACAAAAGCGACGGATGTTTCGAGAAAATCAAGAATTTGAATTAGAATTGCGCTCGGAGCCAGCAGACAGAAGCGCGGTTGAAAAAATTCAAGATGTAATAGAAAATGCTATTCAACCAGGAATGAGGTTTGCTCAATTTGTTGAACAATTGAAAGTGAATGGTGTAGAAACATCGTTGAAGTTGAGTAGTGAAGGTGTGGTTCAAGGAATTTCATATTCTACAGATGGTGTTGCATTTGCTGGAAGTAAGTTAGGTAGAAATAAACAAGCTTGTACTCTCAAAGGGTTAGCAATGCGAGGTATTAAATTTGATTTAGAACATGATGAAAATGAATTAACCAGATACATTGGTGAAGATGAGAAACAACAAGATGAACCATTAGAAACGAAAATCAACTATCCAACACGTTATCCAAAATCACAAATAGAGTTAGATTGATTAGAACTATAAGTTTTATTAGACTAATTAAGTTCTAAAACACTCTTCACTTTTGGATTATAGATTAACAACTTCAATATTTTTATAACTGAAACCTTCGCTTCGTTTAATGAAATTACTCGTTCTTTAAGATGCGAACGCACGTAGGTTTTCCCTCTCTTTCCTCTATACTCCCATTCAAAATAAAGTTGTTTGACAGGTTTTTTCTTACTGCTATTAGCATTTGCATAACCCCAGAAGAGATTACCACTGCCTTCTCCATGTTTGCGGTGGGTGCTAGGGGAAATTGAGAGTGATTTATTTCCCCCTAGCACTCGACTAATATTACCTACTTGCTTGTTTGACAGATTTGATCCGGACTTACTCTCTTCAGGGATTTGGTTATTATCTTGTAATTTAGTGCTAGTGGGAATTGTAAGTAATTTATTTCCCCCTAGCACTCGACTAATATTACCTACTTGCTTGTTTGACAGATTTGATCCGGACTTACTCTCTTCAGGGATTTGGTTATTATCTTGTAATTTAGTGCTAGGGGAAATTGAGAGTGATTTATTTCCCCCTAGCACCTGACTAATATTACCTACTTGCTTGTTTGAAACATTTGATCCGGACGTACTTTCTTCAAGGATTTGATTATCATCTTGTAATTTAGTGCTAGGGGGAATTGAGGGTGATTGATTTTCCCCTAGCACCTGACTAATATTACCTACTTGCTTGTTTGAAATAGTTAACAGTAAAGTACATTCTCGATGGGTTTGATTATCATCTTGTAATTTAGTGCTAGGGGGAATTGTAAGTAATTTATTTTCCCCTAGCACCCGACTAATATTACCTACTCGCTCGTTTGAAATAGTTAACAGTAAAGTACTTCCTCGATGGGTTTGATTATTATCTTGTAATTTGGTGCTAGGGGAAATTGTAAGTAATTTATTTTCCCCTAGCACCTGGTTATTAGTACATAATTTGATAGAAGGAATTGGTAAATAAACCACACCATATTTTTCAAACACCTCCCTAAAACGTTCTTTTCTTAACCCCCAGTAAACCAATACATGAGATTGCCGTGCTGAGTTTCTAGGTTGATAATCTTCACTTAAAAATTTAATCCGTCCCGTCCAGAAACATACGGGTTGAGATTTCAATACTGGAGACAACCATTTGGTATCGGTAGCAGCCGGTACGAGTGCAATAGCTTCAGTAACTCGTTCTAATTTTATTTCAGCTTGTAATTTCTCCATCCATACACCGGGTTGCGAATAAGGGGGGTTCATAAATACACGTCCTTCCCATTGTCTAGTCAATCCGTCATCGCAAGCAATGTAATGTCGTTTGCAAGAGATGTGTTTACCATCATCAGCACAAGGGTCTAGGTCTATTTCTCCAAGCACCTGGACTACTAGTTCAACTATATAGGGCGGTGTGTACCAGCGGTCGGAAGATTTTTTCTTACGTGCGGGGTTTGAGGAGTGTGAGGAGGTATGTTGATTTATTTCTTTTCTTTTCTCCAAAACTTCCACAACTGTGGAAACTTCGTTTTTTAACTTAGGAATATCATCGGGTTCATCCCAGGTGGGGTCATATCTAACACCATTCCAATCACCTGTATAGCCTTGTTTTTTAGGTTGCTGATATTGCTCGATATCGAAAAGCATCGTCATTTTTCATTTCCTCAAGTCAAATTTTTAAAACAAGTGAATTGTGCATCAAATAAAAGTTTTACCGTTCCCGTTGGTCCGCCTCTATTTTTGGCAATAATTACTTCTGCAATACCTCTATCAACCGTATCGGGATGATAATATTCATCACGGTAAAGCAGTAATACTAAATCCGAATCTTCTTCAATTCGTCCAGATTCTCTCAAGTCTGACATCATAGGACGTTTAATATTTCGACTTTCTACACCGCGATTTAACTGTGACAATATGACAACAGTAGTGTTACATTCGCGTGCTAATTGTTTTAACCCTCGGGTAATTTTTCCTATTTGAAAAGCAAGATTATAATTATCACCATCCGTCCCTTCCATTAGTTGCAAATAGTCAATTCCGACCATACCAATCCGAGTATGTTTCGCAATAAGCTGCTTAACTTTTGAACGAATCAAATTAACTGTTAATACAGGCGAATCGTCAATGTAAATAGGCAGTTCGCTTAATTTACTAATCGATTTCGCTAAAGGATGCCATTGAGATTTGCTAATAGAACCGTTTTGCAGATGAATTGATTCAATAGAAACATCTTGAGATAAAAATCTATCACCCCATTCTTCCCTACCCATCTCAAGACTAAAAATTACGGTTGGCAGTGATTCTAGCGATGAAATGTTAAAAGCTAAATTGCCTAAAAACGATGATTTGCCCATTGCCGGACGACCAGCGATTGTTATAAGCTTTTCTGGTTTGAATCCCCCTAGCATTGCATTCAGGTTACAAAATCCAGTTGTGATCCCGGATGACCTTGTGCCCATATTTCTTGATTCGATACGTTCAAAGGCATCCATCAGGATAGACGATAACGAGGTTGGCTCGGATTGTGACGCGATAGCGCTGTTATTTACCTCTAAAACCTTTGTAAATGCTGTTTCTAACTGTTTACCTATCTCTTGAGTTTGGTCGTGCGCCAACTCGAAAATTTCGCCGCTTACATGAATCAATTGCCTTCGGTAGTATTTATCCATCACCAACTGGGCTAAGGCATCAATATTAACTGCGGATACCGTCCGGTCTACGAGCGAAGCTAATTTATTCCTACCACCAATTTTTGAAAGTTGATTATGGTCAGATAGCCAATTAATAACTGCGAGTAAATCCGTGGGATTGCCTTTGTCATGAAGTTCTAGGGCAGCGATATAAATATCCCGATGGGCGCTGATGTAGAAAGCTTTTGCAACAAGAATGTCTTTGACTCTAGTAATTGCTCCGGGGTCGAGCAATATACCACCCAAAATCGCTTCCTCCGCTTCGATATTTTGAGGGGGTATTTTGTCGCTACTAACAAAACTTAGATTTTCAGTCATAATCCTTCTGCTCCAGTATTGGACTGTTTGCTAAAAGTTCGCGGACATCTGCACGGGTTGATTTCGCCCAATTGAACCAGCACTTGTAAAAATCGTCTTTGAAAAATAGCTGTAAATTCTTATCATCACCGAGCTTAATTGCTCCTTCCACAACAACTTGCAGTTGTCCGTACCACATTTGGTGCTGCGATTCGCTGTAAGCCTCGAAGTTATATTTACAAGTTTGCTTTTTCGTGTCCGACCATTGGCAATGTAAATCTTCAAAGTTAGCTTCAATCCACTTGATAGTTAGTTGCGGAGGTTTTGGTAATGAGGCAGCTTTCTTTTTTGAAAATTCCAAAAAATTTTCTCTCTCGCCTTCTGAGAGAGTCTGTATAAAGTCTGAATAAGTCTGAGGGGATTTGGAGCCATTGCTAGGCAAGGGTTCTGGCTCTCGATTTGGACAATTCTGTCCATTTTGTGACAAATCTGTCATAGTTTGGACAATTCTGTCATCATTTGGACAGGATTGTCCAGAGTCGGACAAATCTGTCATTTTATTTTTTTCAGAGGATTTATTTATTCTTTTCTGCTGACAAAGTTCTTTCGCTTTCTTACCAGCTAAATTCTGACCACGAACTAAAATCGGTTCCCAAACATAAAGTTCTAGCTCTTCCAAACGAGAAAGAGAGCGCTTGATTTGTCGCGAGCTGATTCCTATTGCTGAAGATATTTCAGGAATTTTCGGTAATTCAATCATTTTATCTCCAAAAGGGTCTATCATTTGTAAATAAGACCATAAAGCCCAGTCAGCAGCAGTCAGTTTTCCACGAATAGCTTTGATAGCCATTGAATTAGGTGTTTGATAAAAACCATTTGTTTCCACACTCTTGTGAATGCCATCTGAGACAGCATTTGTCCTTTCTTGAAGTACCATATGACTAGATTTGTTTAGTTTGCTTAAACCAGAAATCAAAAATTTTCATCAAAATTCTCCTTCCCTCCCTCTCTCCCTCTCTCACTCCCTCCCTCCTATTCCCCCACTCTCCCACTCCCCCACTCCCCCACTCCTCCTCTCTAACTAACTTCGGATTCGGTTAAATATTTGTCCAAATATTTTTGACCTATTTTGGTAAGTGGATTCCCCTCACCCTCTTCATTAAGATGTTTCCAAAAAGCCATGACAATTGAAATGGGAATCATATCTGTCACCGAGCGATTAGGCATTTGAACTCGAACTGGCTCAACTCCAATCTTCCGCATAAATTGACGAGCCGTGTAAGATGGTTTTTTAACAGAAACTGCCATTTGTCGAGTCGTGATAGCAGTCTCCCCAGTCGCTAATTTATAAGCAATGACTCTAAATAATTTGTGCTTTATTTTGATGCGCTCAATAGCTACCAAATAATCCCCATCTTGTAGATATCTTTTAGAGAACAATTGGTTATCTTTTGTCATCTTTAATTCACGCGAATAGTCCACCATAAGTCATAGTGACGGAAACGCGCCCTCCATACTAATGTTTTACATCGTGACGATATATAAAATCGCCACCGCTATATACTGTTGTCACGGGAAGGTAAGGCAAGTCAGAATCGGTGAGTCAGCTTGAATCCCACCCTATATCTTTAGCCAGGGGTTTCCTTAATGCGGAAAATTTTCTTTGTCTCCACAATTCAGATTGGAGGCTTCAAATCACGATTCATTAACTTCTACTATTCTGGCTCCTGAGTGCTGAATTCTTTTTCGGTAATTAGTTATCTTTAGTTATAAACACAGAGCGGATTTAGGAGATTAATATCGAACTTTTATCCAGACAAATTTCTTGATTAACTGATGATTATGGATGCACTTTGATGAATAAATAATTCTTATTCCGACTCGAAAACTTTACGTTTTTACGAAACTCCAATTTGTCCGGATTTCGATGTTCTTACCCATCATAAGTGATACAAAAAAATACGACAAAAATTAATCAATCAAATTATTTTAAAATTGTGTAGTCTAATCGTTTTTATTGATACAAAGAAAATATTAATCGGATGTATTATTTGATATACAAACTATATTGAAAATATTCAAATTCTATGCAAGTAGAAAAATCGGGAGGAGCCACTGCTACAAGTCGTCAAATCTGTGACAAAACAAGAGTAATCAAGAGATAAGTGATTTATTATGTGGATTTTTTCTTTAAGTGGATAAAAACAAAGTATATACTGATAATAATTTCTTACAAGAGAAAACTTTATAACTATGTTGATATAATTTTGGATTTAACAGAATAGTAATACAAAATACTTCGGTGACAGTTAACAAAGTTGCACAATAGTTATAAATACTGTGATAATAAGTCAATATTTAGCTTTTTAGAGCGTTTTTGGCGATATCAAGTATCTAGCTAACTGCTATATATTAACTGTATTTAACTTTTAAATGATAAAAATAGAGTTTTATTAAGAAGGCAGAAGTAGGTCGGCAGAAGGCAGAAGGGAATACGTTTTCGTATTTCTTACGACGAATTTCGGGAGTAAGGGTTTAAAACCCCGCTAAAACCTATGTTGGGCGGTCTACAATTAGTGCCGGGTCAGAATCCCTTTCTAGTTGTTGTTTCTACCTTCTGCCTTCTGCCTTCTGCCCTCTGCCTTCTGCCTTCATCATTTCTCTACCAAACCTCATTGCTATGAGGACTAACTAATTCTATTTCTTTGCTATCTAGTTGATTGTGTGTAGATACTGAATGTTCCCCGGTAGTTAAAAGTTGCTGTGCGATTCGCTCTCTCAAATCTATAGCTTCATCTAATTGATTAACATCACCAATCGGAGAACGCATAAGTAGTCTTGGATAAACTTGCTCCGACCAAAGTTGTTCACTTCTATTTATTCGCTCTATATCTAATTTGGGAATGGGGATAGTTAAAGGATAGGGTATTGAACCTTCGCTTCCGGACTTATAACCGGGATTGGTAATTACGCATTTTCCTTGAGGGAAGCGCATAATTTCATCTGAGGTAAGAATCGGCATTGTTTGTAAGTTATCCGTCCAAGTTACCGTTCGTCCTTCCTTGGAATCACTGATAGATTTATTCTTAACAATGAATTCCTTGTGTCCGAAGGATTGAGAAAACTTGTCCGCAGTTGAATAATTCGCTGGGTTGTAAAGAACTTTGGTACTGCAAGCGCTAGTTATAGCAGCGGCTAAATTTTCACCGTATGTATTAGCTAGTTGCTCTAAAGATTGAACACCTAGAACAAAACAAGCTCCGTTACTTCTGTACTCGTTAATCCATTGAGGTAATGCTTTTAGATATAGCGATGGTAGTTCGTCAATAAATATTCCTAGCGGGTCGCATCGAGGGGTACATAAATTGCTAACAATTGTCATATGAAGCGCTGCTGCAAGCAATGGTCCGACCACATCGCGTCTGGGGTCATCCAGTTTGAAAATAAGAATTTGTTTACCTGATAATTTGGTAGAAATAGTGCTTTTACCAATAAACGAAGAAAGAAGCGACCTCTGGATAAAAGCAGAAAATATTCCTACTGTAGTAGTGTCGATACTAGCAATAGTTTTCTCACTGTCCTTTGCTTTTAGGTATTGTTGAAACGAAGCTGCGACCCAACGAGAAACCGTACCTGCTTGTACTGCTGCGTGTAATTTGTTGATAAAATCATCAACTGATTGGATACAGTAAACGGTTGCTAAATCTGGACAATCACTTCCTTTGGCTAATTGAATTAGTGCTTTAGCTAATAAATCAGCAGCTTTTGAGAAAAACTCATCACCCTTACCGCTACCACCAGCATTTGCATTTATTACCTGAGCAATTTGTGCTGCACTTACCGCGTCTTCCTGATTCTCCATGAAATCAAGGGGGTTAATGATTTCGCTGTAGGGTTCACCAGGAGCAAATATTCGCACGTCGTAACCATAGCGTGCTGCAAGTGGTGCGAGTAATTTCATTTGGTCGCCTTTTTTGTCATAAACAATTAAGGGAAAACCTTGCATCATACAGCTTTCTGCCATACGGTCAATAGTACCGAAAGTCTTACCAGAACCAGGAGCGCCAAGTACAAGAGTAGAACGTTCCGCATGAGGAATCCAAACAGTTGGTGATGCTCCAAGAAAGGTTTGAAGTGATGCACCAAACTTTCTGAATCTACCAGAAAACCAATAGCGAGGTGAACCACACCAAAAAGTTACCTTATTGTGCTTGCGTTCTTCAATTTGCTTGAGAGCGAGGTTTGTTGCCGCTAATTTTTCGCTAACTCCTACTACTCTTCCCGTAGAAATCTTTCCTTTTTTCCCATTAGAAAATTGACTTAATATGAATAAGAATACTAAAATTCCTATCATTGCCAAACCTTCGGGATTAGCGAAAGTTTTAATAAGTCCGTTAATATCAAAACTTGATTTTATTCCATCTGATTTTTGTTCAATGACAGTTTTATTAGTGATGTTTTCAGATAATAAAAAATCTTGCTTCATCTAGAATATTTTTATTTTTATTAAAAATGCCTATTCCAATCTTTTAAAAGCAAGGTTGCTATTAGTAACAAAACTCCAAAACTAAAATTAAAATAGATAAGAAAGCGTACAATTTTAGAAGAAAAACTATTACTCATATCCTGCTCCTGATTGCTATAAAAATTTATCTCTCACTCTCTCCCTCCCTCACTCCCTTACTCCCTCCTCAGTCTCCAATGAAAATAGGCGCATTAACTTCGTAATTTAAAAAAGGAACTGGACCAATAAAATATGGTGTAGCTCCACAGACATTTTTGAAGCGAAAGAATAAAGCTGTATCAACAGTATCCGTCGCCTCTGATGGTTCCATAACTACTACTTTAAAAGCGCTTCCATAAGGCAATCTTCCAGTAGGCTCTTTGCCTGCATTTACCGATTTTAAACAACCCCAACCACCTTCTACCTGTTGATATTTACCGCTAATCCAAGAACTTCCTTCAAATTTACCTCTAATATTACGTCCTGAATTCTCTAAATCATCAAGTTCAATATGTGGACAATCTTCACCTTCACAAGGAACGGAAAAGCCCGCTACATCAGAACCGGATACCGTGCGTTGACGACGTTTTTCAGCACGACCCCAAATAAAATCAATTCTGGCAACTTTATTACCTACTTCTGTTAAAGGAAGGGGGAAAGAAGCTAAAGGTACAGCGTTTAGTAGGGGAACGTCTTTAATTAAAGTATTTTCCCAAGCATTGAAATTGGATAACTGTACTGCATCAAGATTAGGGATATCAGAAATTGTATATGTTGATAAGTCAATTTGATTAAGTTTTAGCTTTCCTAAAGTCGGATTTTGGGATAAAAGGTTTGATAGAGTTGTGTTGGTATTAGTTTGAGGAGATTCGGCTTCTAATAACGCATTGATGGGTGGGATTTCCGAAGTATTAGTTTGTGCTAAGTTCGGTACTACTTCCACTAAATGTTGAATTGTTTGTTCTCCTAATAATGGAAAATCTTCTAAGGCAGAAGTGTTTAAATTGGAATGATTAGAAACACTTGTAATATTACTAAGGCTAAATAATTGGGGTTTTAAGGCTTCATCAATATCTCCTAAAGTCAAATACCTATCAGGAGTATCCCCCACATTCCATTCACGAGATAATCCGTTAGCTTTTATTGAACCACTTTCTTGTATTGGTGGCATATTGTTAAATGAAATTCTTTGCCAGTCAGGTGTTAATAATTGTTTCCCTTCCTCTGAAGAAATCATACGGGTAGGTAAATTAGTTGGGCTTTGTGCAAAAGTTGAACTTGAGTAGATACTGATGGAAGCTAATAAAAGTGGAAAAATTTTTAAAGTTATAAATTGACCAATTTTCATTCATCTATGTTGATATATTATTTCTTATTTTTAGTCAATTTTTTGCACAAAAGTGATTTACTATTGACGTAAAAGTATTTATCACAAAAGTAATATTTTCATATACTCGCAGGTAAACTACCGCAACACAACGGCTTTTAACCTCATTAAAATAAAGATGATACAAAAAACTCTATTGCTAGGAACGGTGAAAGTATGTCAAAACCTAAAATTCTTCAAGAAAATAAAGATTATACATTTCGCTCGTATTTTGAAATGACTTACGAGCCAGAAGAGATTTTAGCTGAATTTGGGTATAACTTGGTCAGGTCTAAATTATCCCTGCCAAAGACTCAAAAACCACTTGATAGAATTGCGGATTTAAAAGACCGTATTGAACGAACCTTACCTCGTGTTAGTCTAACAAGTGAAACTGCTCGTCGCGAAACCCTTGTTGCACCATTATTATTAGAAGTTGCTACTTATTATTGTGACTGTCAGTTGCGTATTGAATACCCCTTGGCAGTAACTAAATGGTTAAAAGGAAACTTGGATTATTTGCTGCGTGCAAACCAAAGTCTTTTGGTGGTTGAAGCAAAGAAAGACGATATTACCAGAGGATTTACGCAAATGGCTGTAGAATTAATTGCTTTGTCTCAAATAGAAGAACAGCCATTTCAATATGGGGCTGTAACAATCGGGGATGTTTGGCGTTTTGGTCTACTAGATGTCGAAGCTAAACGGATTACTGAAGATATTAAAATTTATTCGCTACCCGATGATTTAGAAGCATTAATGCTTGTTTTGGTAGGGATTGTTGAGCGGAATTCTTTTAATAATATTGTCTGAAGTACCTTTGTTGAATGCTTTCTAACAGTCAAACAAACAAGAAGGTTCTTTAGCCCACCTACTTGTATCTGGTGATGCAGCCGGACGAGCATAAGCAGCTTTATTACGAATCTCAACTATTTTATCTTCCTCTCGAATCATGCTAGGAGTAAATTGCGATCGCGTTTCTAAAAAATCCCTTACGCTTACATTTAAGGGTTGTTGACCAAGTTCGGAGGTAGGAAACTTCTGTGCATTCCGATAAAACATTTCCTCAGCCGTTTTTCTTACCATCAGCGCAATTTCAGCCGGAGTAAGTAGCTTCGTCTCTCTTAACAAGCGTAACCAATCTTTTTCGCAAAAATCCAGACCTGGAAAATATTTAGCTAAGTGCAATTTGAATATCTCATACCTCGCTCCAGCATGGGGCAGGTCTACAAAAATAATCTCATCAAAACGACGTATCAATTCCGGAGGTAGAAACTCCAATCTGTTAACGGTAGCCATAACTAACACTTGTGATGTTCTCTCTTGCATCCAAGTAAGCAGTTTCCCCGCTAATTGACGCGATACACCACCGTCCGAATCGGAATCGAAACCAGCGAATCCCTTCTCGAAGTCATCAAAGTAGAGGACTAAACCATATTCTCCATTCGCATCACAAAATTGTAAAAACTCCCGTAAATTTTTCCTTGATTCGTATGCGGTAGCACCTCTTAACCCAGCCCAGTCAGCAGCAACCATTGGTACACCCATTTTCTTGGCTGCTAATTTAGCACTCAAAGATTTGCCCGTTCCTGGTGGTCCCCAAAGAATCATTCCTTTTGGGAAGCTAAGGTTATATCGGTGTGCTTCTGGTTTTAGTAATACCGCAGCACGTTCTAAAATTTCTTCTAATAAGTCTAAACCAGCAGCGTTCGGTACATCTGGTTCATTTATAAATTCTACACCCTGTCCTTTTAATTTGGTCTTCTTATAATCCAATACTCCATCAATTAATTCTTCTAAGGTATAAGTAAATTTAGATAAACGTTTCAATAACATTTCTAATTCACCAAGCGGTAAACCCAAACAAGTACGGACTAGAGTTTCATCTTGATTTGTGTTGACATTAGTTGTAGAAAATTTATCATTACAAAAGTTTTTAACAAGGGTTTTAATATTTGACGGACTAGGTAATGGATTAATTAATATTGGAATTAAAGGTGTTAGCGAGTGAGGAAGTTCAACATAACTTTCCATACATACGAGAAATCTTGATACAGGATTTGAAGCTAAATCATAAAATAAATTACTTAGCATCATCTCCGTTTGCCCAGGCAATTTACCCCTTTTAGTATCAGGTGAAATTATACCTTCAAAAACAAATACTCCTGGAATATCGGGGTGTTGTAATAACCAATTTAATCCCGAATAAATTTGGTATTGAGTAGATATAAGTTGTTGATTATTATTGAACAGTTGTAAATTAGAATAGCCCTCATTGCAAAAATATAAAGGTAAACAAAGTTTTTGGGCTAATTCATGAATAAATTCTAGTATTTTAAATCTTTCAGTAATAGGGCTTTCTATTGCGACAACATTTTGTTTACTGTCAAATAGTAATGGTAAATCATTTAAATTCATAATTAGTGTATGCTCGTAACAAGAAAAAATACGGTTTCAATATAATAGGTAATAATGAGCAAAAATATCGAAGGTTTAGAACAGATTTTAGGTACAACAATCACGGAATACACTCCCAATGCAATTAAGTTTAGTAATTTATCTTTAGATGTATTAGAACAATTACTTGATAAAGGTTACACAAGAGAGAATAAATATTTCAATGGATCACCCACCATAGGTAAATTTATTGAGTTTGGTAAACGTTGTGTTGAAATGGGAGCAGTAGCAACATTTGACGGAGTAGGTTTTAAAAACCAAACTTCAGATGTAGTTATTGACGCGATAAAAGTTGTTGGAGTTAAAGATTTAGATTTTGCAGGAGAATTTATAAAATTTGTACAAGGATGTGATGAAATAGAAGTATCCTCAGAATATTTATTTGCTTGGTGGGATTAGAATTCTATTTCATGTAGAAAAAAATTTCTCGTATTTATTGTGAATAAGTTTTTCGGTAATTAAAACTCTGCTTGTAAGCTTTAGATGTGATTTTTTCGGGGAATAGGGAATGTATAGTAATATTTGTCAAAATCCTAAGATTCTAAGTTTAGTTTCCAATAGCTTACCTGCGAGAATAAATCTCTTCTAGAAGTAAATCTCGTAGTTCATTGGCAATATCCGAGGGCGGATAACCTGCGAGCGCACGTCCTATTAGCCTTTCTGCTTCTCGTAATTCTGAACATTCTACAGCAAGCATTGCAGCACTTCGATGAAGAACGGATCTAGTAGGTTCAAGGTCTAATAAGTTCGCCACTAGGTTTGCGGCAGCTTGTTCTTGAGCAAAGGCAGCTTTGGTTAACTCCTTGGCAATGTTAGTATCACCCCGTTGACGCGCATTCGCTGCTTGGTCAACAAGTTCCATTGCTTCTCTATGTAAAATTTCTACGTCTTGCATTTTTCAATTATGCGGGTGCCTGGTGTACCAAATTCAACGACGCAGACGTAGCCAGGTGACAAAGTATCCGAAGGGCTAATCTGTTCTAGCTTCATTTTAACTCTTGATTCAACAATGCTTTTGGAGCCTCTACGAATACCGGAGACTTCGAGACGAGCCTTTCTTTGAAACAAAGTGCTTGGGTTATCAGCCTTAGCCTAACCAAAAATCAAAGCCAAAATTTTTTCCTTTGATAGAGCGCTCAATTACGGTCAGACCTGTAAGATATGGCATAATAAGTGCGGCAATTCCATAGGCTCCGTACTCCGTGGCAACTTCTTGATCGGCATTAAAGCGACGTATAGTGTCATTAATCGGATTCCATTGCAGTTCGACCTCAGTGTCTTGTATACCATTGATTTGAAGGTTGACGCGAAAAGGATGATTTTGGTCGTCCAAACAAACTGCCGCAGCGTCTCGGCAGGTAGCTCCGAAGGTCAGCGACCATCCAGGTCGTTCTGGCTTGGATCGACAAAGGTCATCTAGCTGCAAAAGCTCTGGTATATTATTTATCATTAATAATTAAAACTATTGCAGTTTTCCATATAGCAATTTCTTCAATATCAATACCATATTTGAGAGCAAGGGCTGCAACTGTTGCTTGAAAATGTGGGTAGAGTTCACGCGGCTAGGGTCGCTACCGTAGGTATTGCGTGGGTCTGTGCGTGGTGCAAATACTCTTGTACCCGCTTGTCCGCAGGGCAGGTTACTGACAATAAAATGAGTTAATTTTGGGTAATAAATTCTATTTCATGTGAAAAGAAAAATTTCTCGTATTTATTGTAAATAAGTTTTTCGATAATTGTCCTTTGCCCACTTCTTCGCTTGCTTAATAGTCCACATGGGTTCGGATGGTAATGATGGTACATTATTTAACTGGCTCAAGAAAGTAAAATCACCTGAAACTCTAGCAATAACTTGAGCTATCACTTTGCAACAACGATACGGATATTTAACAACTTGTTTCTCACTAAAGCGAATCACCACCCAATTATTATTAGTAAAAAATTGATTTCTAACATTATCTTTTTTTTGATCAATACAATGATGTGGTGCTTTGGTATTACCTACATATGGTTCGTCAATTTCTATATCGATGCTTAAACCGCTTGTATGTACTATTAGAAAATCTGCTGAGTAAGGGTAGCGAAATTTTGGGTTATGAAATGCTACTCCTTGAACAATATTTGGAAAGACGTGCTTAGTAATTTGATAAAAAGTTTTTTCAGAAACACCTGCCGGAGCATCACTCTTACCGTCGGGTTGTAATACTTTTCTATTCAGCCAATGATTTAGTTTTGCTTCACGTTTCGGTAGGCGCATTACAGTAATATTATCTTTTTTCGTATTAAGTTGTATATGATTAGGGGTATTTTTCCTACTTGATTGTTTCGATAGGCTTGATATAAAACATAAGCATCCTAAATTAATAGAAGCCCAAACAATAACAATTAGCCAAAGTGGATATGAAGCAAAAGCATACAAGCAAATAGAAGCAGAAGAATTAATACAAATAAATACGTAAAATATTTTGTCTAAAATAGAATCATTATAACGTCTAACTTTATCTGGTAAGTTTAGTTGTTTACGACTTATTCTATTCTGATTTTGCTTCAAATTTGGTGTCGGGTTATTTGCCAAAAATTTGAGTATTAAGCGTGGATAAAAAATGGCAGGATAATACTTATTCACTCATTGATAAAGTTTCAATTAATATAGCTGCATAAATCATTTATTTGGTGCAGATTGTTTCGGTAAAGGTTGTTTTAAACTGTCCTCAATTCCTAACAACCCTAATTCAGTTAATAAAGGTAAACTCACTTTTATATTTTGAGCAATTTCAACCAAAGATTTATCTGAGGTATTTCGAGTCAATGCAATAAATTCTCTAACTTTAGTAACAACTGGGTCGGATGGTGGAGTATAACCCTTACGAATAGCAGAAACTAAACCACGTTCAATATCGTTAATCGTCGCTTTCCTAAAAGAACCTACTTGTAAAGTAGGCTCCCTCCTCGACGGATTTGGAGTTTGATTGGATATACTTAAGCCACTGTAAGCAGGTGAGCTATTACTATGAAGTAAGTTAAAAGTGTATAAATGAAATTTACCGTCACTAGCTCTAGTTTTTACAAATAAATTTGTAACATTCGTTGTTGTCAAATTAGGAAATTTTAAAGGCTTTATTTTACGTAGAAAAACAGTTGTGGCTTGTCCGTTATCTAAAGGTGTATCAGTAGCATAAGTAAAGTGAGTCGGGTCTGCTAGAAAAATTTGAGTAATACGTTCGTTAACTTTTGAAAAATCAATCGCAGTTGCTCGACCAGTCCAAACTTTTACATCAATAGCTTTTGAGTCTAAACCTCTAGCTTGGTTCGCATTGACTGCTAACATAGCCGACTGAGCATAGGATGAAGTTGGAGTTGTCAGGAGTATAGTGGATATCCCAACAGAGAAGATTGTTAGTTTTTTCATATCCGTTTTAAAAAGGAGTGGGGGAGGGGGAGAGGGGGAGAGTGGGGGAAAGGAGGGAGTTACAGAAGTAAAGAATTAGAAGGTAGAAGAATCGTTTACTGATTCATCCCCCGCTCCCCCACTCCCCCACTCCTCCCCTCCTCCTCTCCTCCTCTCTGACTTCAAAGAAGTTACTAAAAACAACCGAAACCTTCGTCCCCGCAGGTACAACTGCAACATCGGGACGATTCATAATTTCGTTGGAAGCTTTATTCGCACGTTGACTTAATCGTTGTGACATGGGTTTGAAAAATCCTTCTACAGCTGCGGCTAAAAGATTTGGTTTTCTAGCTTTGGTGTTAAATGTCTGACTACTAAAACTATTATTAGAAATGACCGTCGAAGATTGGCTTTGATTTTGGTTAAATACCTCCCCAGCACGACCTGCTGCTCCTAACAATCCGATTAAAATATCTTGTTGAGCGATAGCTTTACCTTTATCAGCAATAGATTTTGCAAGTAAGGGTTTGTTCTTTTCTCCTCGAATTAAAATCGTATTTTTAGGTATTGTTTTTTGTTTAACTCTACCAGCAGAATTTTTATAAACAACTGCAACAACACTTTGTTTAACAAGTCTATTTATTTTAGAAACTGAATGTATTTCTGTAATTAAAATAGTTCCCTTTGCTAATGCTACACGTTTATCCATAGATAAAACGTCTTCTTGTAGTTCAACAGCAAAGCGTTCCTGATTGTTATCTTCCTCATTCCAAATTATTGGTACTAAAACAGATGCTTCTGCACTTGTTCCTATTTGAACTTGAATTGGAGAATTGGAAGCAGTAATAGTTTCTTGCTGCAAATTAGGAGGAGTTCGATTTAAAATTCCCCATTCTCCAGGTGTTTGATTCTCATAAGACTTTCTGTTTAAATTATTACTGCCATTGGTTGTTACCGTTGACATAGTAGATGTTTGGGGTTCTTTCACTCTATTGGAAGCGTTAGCAAAAATCACTTCAGATGAATTACTTTCGGTATTTGCAGCGGGATAATTGCTTTTTGATTCAGATTTATCTGGTAACGATTGTGCTTGTTCAAATGTTTGATTATCTTGTGTCCAATTTTTGTTACTCAGTGATATTGTTTGTTGTCCCAAAGTTGCAAGTTGATTCCAACGCTCGAATGGGTCAACTTTTTCAATTGTCCTTGGTGCCACAGAAGGACTAACAACTGTATTCTTTGGTTGTATCTTGTCTGGCACTGTTTCTCTAATAATTTTCGGTGGGGATGGCACTTTTTCTCTAATAATTCTCGGTGGTGATGGTACTGTTTCTCGAATGATTCTTGGTGGTGATGGGACTTTTTCTCGGATGATTCTGGGTTTACTTCGTTTTGGTTTGCGTGCTGTTCTCACGGGTTTACTAGGCTTTGGTTTTGGTGGTGGTACTTCTTTTTCTGGTTGTTCAAGATTCCGACTGGCTTGGTTCCGTAGCGCTAATTCAGCTTTAAGGCGTGCTGCTTCATCATTTTCCTGATTAAAAACTTTTGATGTTGGCTTTGGTGTCGGAGCTTTTACAACTGGTTTAGGAGAGAAGAAAATTGACCAAATCGTCCAGCCAAAACCCATAACACCTCCGACTACCGCAGACGCGATCGCAAACCTAATTAAAGGATTTTCGCTTCCCGATTGCGGTTCTGCTTGTTCGTTATCTTGCTCAATTAAAAATTCCTGGTCAATCAAAGCAGCTTGTTCGGGCTGATATCCCGATATTTCCAGTTCCTCTTCAGGAGTTAATTCATCATCAACAAGTGAAGAATGATGGTTTTCTTGATTAGTGTTCATATAAAATTACTATTTAATAGTTTTAAAAAGCAGAAAGAATTAAAAAATACATAAATTCCTCCCTCCCTCACTCTCTCCCTCTCTCACTCCCTCACTCCATCATTCCCCCACTCCCCCCCTCTCCCCCTCCTCTTTTCCCCGTAAACTCAGAAATCTTAGTAATCTCCAAACCCGCACTTCTTATCTCGTATAATTGCTGCTCTAATGCCGAATTATCATTTGATTGTGGAGAAGGAATATCTACCGCTTTTAATCTAAAAGTACGATTGAAATTGATTTCTTCATCAGCACCACCAGGTAAGTTTACTAACACCCTTGTTGCCACCATATTTACTTCCCATTCACCCATTTTTACCTGTCTGGGAGCAGATAAATAAGAAATAATTATTTTTGAACGAACTTGACCGTTGAATACGCGAGCAGGTGTAATAGAAGCAAGTTCTTTTAATACAGCATTACGAAATCCTTGTTTACCTGATTGAATTAAAAACGAAGCAATATAAGCATTTGTGGTAACACGTTTACCTTTACCTAAATTTCTTCCTTTATCTAATTCTTTTGTTCCAGGAATAACACCATCCCAATTAAAAGTTAAATTCGCCCACTGTCTTACAGTATTTTTGATTACTTCTGGATGACGATATAAATAATGTTGTTCAGAAATAACTAAAGCGCGACCATTAACTAATTGTACAAATGTTGTTTTTCTGGCTGCAAGTTGATTTACTTTAAAACTTAGAAATAAGAGAAATAAAAAACTTATCAAGCTAAATGTTGTTAGCCCAATGAAACATAAGGGAAGTATATCTTTAGAGTCTAATAATAATTTAGGTCGTCGAACTTGCCTTAAACTTTTCAACATTTTTACACCTTCCCTACAAAGCCAGTAGCTACGGCAACCACACCATCAAAAGCAGCATTTACAAGTGCTGGAACTCTACTATTAATACCCGTATAAAGTGCGATTCCTCCACCACCTGCTATCAAAAGTGCAAGTGCAGGAGCAAAGATACTAATAAATGCTAAAAAAGCCAAATCGGAAACGCTTTGTGCCCCAGCAGACACAATTACAGTTGCAGCCAAACCAACTACAATGTTATAGCCCAACTGCACTCCAAACAAAGATATAAAACCGCTAGCCCAAGCCCATATTGGTTTTGACCCTAAAGGTAATAAACTTAATCCCAAAGCAATTGGTGCGAATGTAGCAGTCATCATTAATGCAGCTTCTAAAATATTGACAAAAGCCCATTGAAGAGCATACAGAAAAGTAACTAATATTAAGGAAATAGAAGCATTAAAAACCGTCCCAGGATTCTGTACAAAATCTTTCAATTCTGCAACAGCTTGTCGTGCTTGTTCTAATGGTGCATTGTTTTGTTGTTCTGCTGTTTCAAGAATTTCTTCTACAATTGGTCTTTTTTCTTGGAGACAATCTGTAAGAGGTTTACCAGTTTTCCCCTGACATTCAGCATAAATTGTAGACACTTGGGTTTTGACATTCTGGGTTAAGGTAACGTTAGATATTGCACTTTTAAAAGTTGTATCTGCTAGCTGAATATCAAGAACGCTGACAACTTGTTGATGACCAATATTTCTAATAATAAGCACGGTTTGGGAAAGTAAGTAACCGTTACTTCCTAGAAAAAGAGCAATAATCAAAGGATAGATAACAGATGCAGCTAATTCCGACCATAAAAACCGCTTTTCTTGATAATCAGCAGCCATTTTTATGGCAAGAATAATAATACTTAATGCTGCTAATGTCGTACCTAAATTACATAAACCAGCCCACAATGCTCCAGACGGGTTAACTACGTCTCCCCAAACTTGATTCCAAGATTCAACTGTT
The DNA here is from genome assembly GCF_002368095.1 of Calothrix parasitica NIES-267. GTDB lineage: Bacteria > Cyanobacteriota > Cyanobacteriia > Cyanobacteriales > Nostocaceae > Rivularia > Rivularia parasitica. Next base: position 5,263,370 of record NZ_AP018227.1, read on the forward strand.
CTTTGACTAAGTTCAATACTGCTTCTGACTAAGCCAATTCCAACAGCCGAATCGGAATAATTATCGGCTTGGGAGAGGAGGGGAGGAGGGGGAGAGTGGGGGAGTGGGGGAAAGGAATAATTAAGAATTATAGGGTATTTTTGTACTATACTCATGGTGATTGCAGTTTTAATAAAGTGAGATATGACTAGAGAATCATTTAAAAACCATAAAGATTTAGAAGTTTATAAAATGTCTTTTGAGTCAGCAATGTTAATCTTTGAGTTATCTAAAAAATTCCCAGTAGAAGAAAGATATTCGTTAACAGACCAAATACGCCGCTCCTCTCGCTCAGTTTGTGCGAATTTAGCGGAAGCATGGCGTAAACGTAGATATGAGGGAGCATTTATTGCAAAACTTAGTGACTCGGAAGCAGAAGCAGCAGAGACTCAAACTTGGATTGAATTTGCGGTGCAATGTAAATATTTAGATGTTGAAGTAGGAAGAGATATTTATCGGAAATATAACTCTATTCTTGGGATGCTTGTTACCATGATTAACAATTCTGAAAAATGGATAGTTAACACCAAAAAAACTAAATAATTCTTTCCCCCACTCCCCCACTCTCCCCCTCCCCCACTCCTCTATTCTCTTCCCAGAACAGCACCTCCCGGCATCATCAACAGAGAACCTTGAGATACAGCACGATTCCCGGTGGCGATCGCACTTTGTCTTTCTCTAGTATTTGCAGCATTTAGTTCTGTAGCTGCTTGAGCAGTTAAAGTTAATCCCAAAGCATTATCTTGTCGCGCTTGATTCGCTTCTTTTAAGAGTAAATTGGAAATAGTCGTATTACTTTTTAGCTGCTGGGAAATGTTCTGAAGAATTTGCTGCGAAGTATCGGTATTTTGAGAATCATCTGACATTTGAGTCGATTCAATTTCAGAATTTGCGCTTAATTCAAGAGTTTCAAAAGATTGTTGTTGAGCATTCTTAGAAAGAGTTTTACTCTGTGAGACTTCAACTGCTCCAACTCTTTGACTTTGATTAGCTAAATCCTGGCGAATCGCATATGAATTGGGAAGGTTGTTTTCTAATTTGTTAGATGTAACTCCATCTTGTGGGAGCGAACCTTTCATGATTTCGCTGACGACTTGACCTAAATCGGGGATATCAACCGAACCGATTGAATTTTGAACGAGCTGCTTGATGTTACCGAAAAAATCACCGCGAACAAAAGAACGTACATCATTGATAAAACCTTGAATTTCATTTGATGAATTTTCATTAAATGTTGAGCGTTCCGTTTGGGTCACTCTTCCATTTTGTGATTGGTTTGAAGTTGCTGCAAGCGACGAATTGATTGTAATTAAATTCAAACCTGCAACTGTTATTCCAATGATTGAAATACTTCTAATAAGAAGGTAGAAGCGAGAGAGTGCAAAACTATCTGAATTGGTTCTTTTATTTGTAGCTTCTGCCTTCTGTCTCCTACCCTCTCTACTCTTACCTGGAAATCTACGTATTCGTTGGCGTTTCCTTGTCTTCACCTTTATCTTTTTCTGATACATTTTTACCTTCTCCATTGATATGTGATAAAGCTCTGTTTTGTTTAATAGATGAAACATAAACCCTGGTAAATTCAGCTAACCCCTGTAATTGTCCTTTAGTGGTATTAGGGTATTGAGACAAAATTGTTCGACGAGTACTGCGTTCTTCTTGATTGGTCGCTATAGCTGCTAAAGCCATTTCTCCCGGATAAAATCTGGTTTGCCAAAAGCGTCCTCCTTTCTCGATTAACCAGCAAGAATACAAATCGGAACGACGAGGAAAGAATGATTCTGAAGCATTATGAGCAATGATTTCAACCGGATATGATAAGTACTTCTCAAATGAAGCAACAGCATTTGAAGTAATACATCCAGTTATTCTGTAGCTGATATTCTGCATAATCATCGCCGCTGCTACCGATTGACAAATTGTATCTGGGTCTTGGCTGGATAAAACGATACTTAATCCATCCTTCCTTGCTGTAGCGCAAAGTTCTCCCACCATTGCGCTAAAACCATCTTTACGGAACAATACAGAAAGTTCATCGCCAATAAAAAGGCTTTTGAGATGGGAAAGCGCTACCCTCAAACACGCAGCCTTTGCAGCAACAGCCATTGTGTAAGAATCTTGGTCGTTACTCAAGCCCGTTAAAGCATAAAATTTAACCATTGGTTCTGGTGAAAAACTGCTAGGTTTACCTATAGCTGTACCCAAAGGACTTACCAACAGTGCGGCAATTTGGCTGGTAATTTGGTTGATTGCTTGATGGTCAATGGCTTCTGGTTTTTGAATATTTAGTCGTGCAATGGAACAGAATCTTGAAAAATCCTTTAATGTTGGTATATCCTGCCATTCAGATGATTTCCAGCCTTTGGAGAATGCCAAATTATAGCGTTCGATAATATCGGGGTCGCTTAAAAATACATCCAGTGCTTGCATCAAGATTGCATCTACTCGTTGTGCTAGATGGGGAGCATCTAAGCGTCCCATAACGATGACACTCAAAGCATTGCGTATAAAAGAACGCCACGATTTCATCCGCGAAGCTCGTTCTTCTGCATTAAAGTTCCGTAAATCTGGAGGTTCCATTAGGTTATTAGAAGCACGGGATAAATCAAAGTAAGCTCCAGCATCCCCCAATAACTCAATTGCTGTTTTAAAGGAACTTTCCCCATCGGCTGCGGGGATATCCATTCCTACCACTGGTATTCCTTGGGATAAAGCATCGAGCATAAATCGCCACAGCAATACTGATTTACCAGAACCAGTTTTACCCGTGATTAGTGCGTGTTGGGTATGAGTAAACAAATCTACGCAAACAGCTTTACCACCTCGATTAGTGAGAAATTCTACACCCTGATTGTCAAGTATTTTAGGTAGAGTCAGCGGTAAAATTCCGGCGATGGTTTCACTTTCTAGAACTAATCGTCGTTCGCTGAGAATCGAACTCGAATGTAAGATTCTTCGCCAAGTTATTGGTAAAGTTTCCAGCCAAATTTGAGATGCAATGTTTCTTTCTCGGACTACTTTAGCAGTACCGAAACTGTTGCAGAGCAAGTTACAAGCAAGGTCTAAGCTTTCTGCATTCTCGCGGTACACCAAGAACACCACCGCACAATTAAGAGGAACAGCACCTTTATATAGTTTCTTCTGTGCATCAAAACTTTCCTCCTGCTTAATTTCAGCACCCACATCTCTACCAGTTCCTTTAAATAAAGCTCGTTCTCTAGCGGCTTTAGTTTGTTTAGCTTGACGGTGTAAATTATCTTGGGTTAGATATCGGTTCGCTGCTGAAATTTCTACCCAAGCTTCGGTATCTCGGACGTGGTTTTCGCTCAGAACTTTCCACATCCAGGAAATTTGTTCTTTCGCATCAATCCACGCAATAACAGTATCAGTCATCGTCAAGACACCACAAACTTTATCCTTCACATAAACGCGGTTAGTACATTGACGGTGTTCCGGACAAGAACTTCTACCTTTTTCTCCAGAAATTAAAATAGTTGTCGAGTGTTTAATAGAATTTTGGGTTTCCGTTAATTTAATACCGCTATCTTTATCTTCTGCAATTACTAAAAGCTGAGGAATTGGCGGTGCTTCGTATTTATTAAATCTTCTCCACAACCACGACCATAATTGTGTATCGCTAAGGGGAGAAATTTCCAATCCAGCTTTGGTATTAAGCAGCATTTCCCACTGAATAAATCCTTGGGTATATGCTTTCATCAATAAGACATTGAAAAGCTGTTCTTGCCTTTGGGATATCCGTCCGGTAACGTTATCCAAGAAAAAACGTCCTGCTTTACCCGAATAGTATATTAGTTTAGACAAAGGGTCATTTTTATTATCTCCAAATCCACTTGCAGTCCAAGTACAGAATACAATTTGTTGCCAAGTTGACCTTGCTCCTCTACGATTTAATTCTTGTACTCTTGCTTGTTCGTTGCGAGTTAATATAGCTGGTAGTTTTAACGAACAGTTTTGAGCAAGATTATTAAGATGTTCTTGTCTTTGGGAGTCATCCGAATAACGTCCTAGAAGAAAAGTACATTTTTCTCCTGGGAGAATAGATTTCATTGCTTCGGAAATAGAAGCTGATATCGATGTTATTTCTTCTGGGTACAATTGGTTGTGAACACCTTTGATTTGGAACGCGAAAACAACTTGAAATTGGTTTTCATCCTTGATATCACCTTGGTTGAGTAAAAATGCTCCTACTTTGCGGTTGTCCCTTTCAATGCGAGCCATACAGCAGAGGTCTAATTCGTTTTCAAAGGGAATGTACTGTGACTTCTCATTATTTTGGTCAATAGAATTTATCGTTTGAATATGAGTTTTCATTACCGTTTCTGCTTCTTTAGTTGCTTTCTGATATTCCTAGAAAGTAAAGGAGATATATAAATTGCACCACCGATAATCCAGTTGCTACCTTTGGGTTTACGAAAAAGATTAATGTATTTATCGGGGTCTTTTCCTGTCACGAACCACCAACTTAGAATTAACCAAAAACTGATAACAGCGACCTTTGGTATTCCCCAACTAAGTAATCCATCAAAAATAAAATAAGTTATGGTAATAATCGCGAACCAAGGTAGAATTTGATTCGCTGGAATTGGACCGAAACCTGCTTGTTTACCTAATATCTTATTTACTTTAATCGGCTCTTTTTCCCAATCCATTACTCCCTTCCCGCGCTTACGATTACCTTTCATGTTTGAGGGAGCGGGGGAGCGGGACAGGGGGGGAGAGGGGGAATTGTTCTGATATTGTTGCACAATTTCCTGACGAGGAGGAAAATCTACGCCCCCACTCTCCCACTCTCCCACTCTCCCACTCCCCCACTCCTACTAACCGCCAGCAGTTCCAGTTCCGTCACCAATAAACAGAAAGGTAATGACATCGATTGTGAGAATAATCCCAATCGCTAAACCTGCTTGAGTAGCAATTGGTCGCCAGTCGTTTCCTTGTTGTGCTTGGTTATATGCAAATAATGCTGCAACTCCCACTAGCAGCAGAAAAACTCCACGAATTGCATTAAATACTAAAGTTATTGCTTCTGGCGAAATTGTGCTTGCTCCTCCTGTAGAACTTTCTTCAGCAATTCCTGCTAAAAATTCTTCTAATCCACTTAAGAAAATTGCGTGCGCTGGTAATTCAAATACTGTTAGAGTCGCAGTTAATGCAATAATCAACCCTGCTATATGCCAAAAATGAATTTTAGCGTTAACTATTTTGTTCAGCCAAGGTATTAGTTGAATTATCCCACTCAGAGAGTAGAATAATAAGCTTATAGATAAGATAATTGAAATTAGGAGCGGTTCTTTTACAGTTAAATAAATTAAACCAAATCCTAAAACTAAACTTAATCTAGTATCTGCTTTCGTCCATACATTTGTAGCTAATGTCAGAATGCCTGAATAATAAATGTTCGCAGCAGCAGTCTTTACGTGCAACTTATTTCTCGAAACATATTTCTCTTTGCTGTACATAGTTAATTAGTTAAATGATGAAAATTTTATATTTCATAAGAAAAATCACCAACCGCACCCAATGATGCGGTTGAATGATTGGGGAGTGTGGATTGTGATGCTTTCTTTAAAGATTGAATCTGGTTTTTATTAAAGTCACATTGCTCAATACTCCAACGGTTATATTTAGAATCTACTAGAGTCGCAGCAAATACTTGTTGTTTAGTTTCTACAGATTTTGTCTCAAACCCTTTCAAAGAAGCAGGAATTAAAACATTTCCATCTAAATCAGTTTTAGCCGCTTCAAAACAAAAGCGATATTGCTTGTTTGACTTGGGGTCTTTCCAATTAAAAGCTTTAGGAGTTTCACCTGCTTTTAACTCTATGAATTCTTGCGGTAAAACTTGCTCAAAGCGTCTAAGTATTGCTAATCCAGTAGTTTGAATATCTGGTTTTTCCTCTTGTTGTAAAGTATCTTTTAAATTAATACTTGATTTTAGAGGCAATCCAGTTAATAACAATCCATTAACTTCTTGTTGATTCGCTAATTGATTGGCAATATTTATTAAGTCAGGATTGATATTTCCTTGAACTGACAATGACGATTTGAGAATTGTTTGATTCTCTGCTTGTTCTGGGTTGATAATGTGTTGATCTTCTACTTGTAACCCTGGTGTAATAGTTATCTTTTGAGATGATGGAGAAGAAACTGTTATATTATTTTCTGATTGTGTAACAACAGAAGAAGTTGTTTGCTTACCAGAAATAATATCTCCCTCTTCTGAAGAGATATTGCTTTGCTGATGCTTGAAAGGAATAGTAGCTGTCGTTTTACTAGAGTCGTTGGTAAAAGAAAAGTTGAATCCACTCAGTTGATTTTCTTCAAAGACTAGATTCATTTGTATTTCTTGACCATGCTTTAAACTAACTTCCTTTAAAGCAGCTTGTAAATCTTTGATATTGGCTAACTGATGTTTCGATTCTAATACTTGGTTTACGACATGGGAAATGTAATTCAAGTCCAACGGGTCTGTAATGAAACAGTTATCGATTAACTCGCTCATAGTTTTATCCAAAAGCTATATACATTCGCAGTGATGCCTCTTTTAATGTTTCAATTATTTAGTAGAAGTTAGCCTTCTATTAAAGTCATTTTCTATTAAATACCTCTTTTAAAGGCTTTCCTTATGACGTAAAGAGGATTATTACTATAGTCATAAAAACTCGTATCACTATAGTGATATATAAATAAAAATTAAAGTTCTCAGTATATTATCTACTTATGCTTTGGTTATAAAAAAACAAAGAATATGTTTTAGGGGAGTAAACTATGGTGTTCCAGTTTGTGACAAAGCAGCAAGCATCAGAGATTCTAAATATGAGCTTTTCGACACTAAAAAAATATCGTTTAGATGGTACATGGATTGAAGGAACCCATTGGGTAAAATTAAATAGCCGTTGTATTCGATATAATTTAGAACTTATTCAAGATTGGTTTCATAATCATCAAGACCCAATTGCCCATCACCGAGCAATTGAAAAATACCATGCAAGTTTAGCCAGCAATCAAAAGTCTAGAAAGGGAAAATATTAAAGAGGTTATAAATCCTTTAAAAGAAACAGATACTCTACTGCTTTTCCTTATCAATGTGGAGAATGTAATAGTTTATTAATTTATATTAGCTTTAATTTTTATCCGAATAATTTGATGATTTACTCTTAACTAAGATTGTCATATCTCGACAATAAAATATTTAAGTAACTAAAAATAGTTTCTGTTGAAAAACTCAATATATTACCTTTTATCAAAGCAGAAAATTTTGATTGCTCAATTCCCAATAATTTTGATGCTTCTACTTGATTTAGATTGTTTTTGGTGATTATTGCACTAATTTTACGTACTAACTCTGCTTTAACAAGTAATTCATCTGGATTGTCAAAGCCTAAATCATAAAATACATTACCACTTCCTTTTTGAAATTTTATTTCTTTCGTCATAATCTTTTTTTATTTTTACTATGTTTATAGTGATAAAGAAAAGCGACACTCACTAATTACTATATACATTAATAGTTGGTTGGAAAGTGAGTATCGGCTAAACTATAAAAATCTAAAACTCTGGTAAGAAAAGCTCTCGACTTTGCCCAGCATAATGTCGATAAATAATTTCCGGCGAATTACCTACCATTTTGGCTAAATCTTTCACATCTACCCCATTCTTCAAAGCCATCGTAATAAACGTATGTCGAGTTTGGTAAAGCTTCCGATACTCCACATCATCAAGCGTTTCTAAAATACCCTTCCAAGCTCTTCTACCGAGGTTTTGCACATCTATCCATTTACCTTCTGGTGAAGGAAAAACTTTCGCTGCACCAGACTTTTCAACTGGTTGAATTGATTTTAAAAAATTAGCCAAGCGATTATTAATTGGAAAAACTCGCTTCTTCTGAGTCTTCAAACCTGGTTTACAAGTTAATCCTGATTCAGAAATCACCACAGCTTGCTCAAAACGGATATAGCTAAAGTCTTTACTTATGTGCTTCCATTGCAAACCTACAGCTTCAGATGGTCTACAACCCGTGATAAAAAGAAATTCTATTAGTGGGGCATAGTGGGCATAATAACGATTTTCCTTGAATGCTTTTATTATGCGATCGCGTTCTTCAACACTGAAAGGATTAATATCCGTTTCCTGAGAATCACCCTTGGGTAGCTTAATATCGCTCGCCATACCTTCAAACGGATTGTCATCAATCAATTGGGACTTCACAGCCCAATTACAGCAAGCACAAAACTGAGTCATGATTTTTTTGGCAGATAAGGGGCTTCTATTCGCAATTAACCAATCGCGAATCGCCACAGCTTTATCCAGAGTCTTTACGGGGAGATGCACGTTAATACAGTGATAAATTTTCTTGTAATCCTTCGCCAAAGTACTGGGGGATAAACTTGACTTTTTATATTCGGTATAGCTGTCCCACAAGTCAGCTAAAGAAACATAACTTTCTGTGGAAGTCTCCTTGTCAGGAGCTGATGGTGTAAAAATATCTTGCTGAGACTGCGGCTTGTACCTTCCCAAAGTGATATCGAAGTTATTGCACAGAATGTCCAACTCAATCTGCTTGGCTTTCATCTCCGCCAGCTTGCGGTTGGCTTGAGTATCGGTAAAACCCGTCGATAAATAATGACGTTTACCCCCAAAACTAAAAACTAACTGTAAACGTTGATTAGAAGTTTTGATTTGGACAGTACCCTTGCTTGCTTTCTTGTTAGATTTTTGGGAACCCACAATTGACTCCTGAACTTATAAACGAAGACAAAGAGAAACTGCTAGCTTGTTTCTCCATTGCCTTGCTGGACTTGGAATCAGCGCGCTCTGATTTACCCCAACTTTACCCCAATAAATTGTCCAAACCCGTCCAAAAATGTCCAACGTGGGGGTAAATTTACACCCAAAAAGCACTCCTCGAATCGCTGAAACGGGGTTTTTGGGGCATTAAAAAACCCCCAGAAGCGTTGACTGCTGGGGGTTTTATTTGTTATGCCAGGAACGAGACTTGAACTCGTGACACGAGGATTTTCAGTCTGACTTCAACCACATAAACACAGTACTTTCACCCTTTTCATACTCTCTTACCCCCAATTTACCCCCATTTCTACTGACACGGGGAGTAACGATAAAATCAGTCCTCCTTTTAGGTTTGTGTGACAGGAGGACTAACAATAAAGGCAGTCACCCTTCTGAATGTTTTTATAAATTCAAAACCGATTAATTTTGATTCAAAGGCAGTGTAAACTCAATATTGCATTAAAAATAAACACGATATTCAGTGGAAACCAGCCAACAGAAAGAACAGTTTAGCAATGCATATCTTCAAGCCGTCACTAGTGTTGCTGGTTATTCTCTCTACAGACCAGCAGTAGACGACGACAGCGTAGACTGGGGAATCGCAGCCAAAGGTATAATAGGACGTATCCGTGCGCCTCGCTTGGAATTGCAGTTAAAATCTACGTCAAGGGATGTTATGAAGGATAACGCTATCAGCTATCCTTTGAAGTTGAAAAACTACGATGATTTGCGAATGATTGATTTTGTAATTCCAAGAATTTTAATTGTAGTTTTACTTCCCGATAACTTAGACGAGTGGGTACAACAATCAGAACAAGAACTTTGTATGAGGTATTGCGGTTATTGGCTATCGCTTAGAGGAATGCCGGAAACACAAAATACATCGGCTGTAACTGTTACTATACCAAGAAATAATCAATTTACAGTTACCGCTCTTGAGTCAATAATGCAAGGCATTGGTCAAGGAATACAACCATGAAAGTCACAGTCGAAGATGCCCAAATCATCAAAAATATAGAACCGCAAGAACTGAGGGATTATTTGCAATCTCACGGTTGGTATGAAGATGGACAATTTCTTGATAATGCTACAATTTGGCACAAGCAAGTAGTAGAAGAAGGTGAGTTTGAAATCTTGCTTCCAAATACAAAAAATGTAAGAGATTATATTCCAAGAATTCGTGAAGCTATTGAAACATTAGCAGCTTCAGAAAATCTTTCTCAACTTGAAATTTTAAGCAATTTTATTAATAATTATCCGAATTTAAAACTACAAGGTTTTGTCACACAAATTGCAACCCCTCACGAATATAAATTAAGCGGTGAAATTACAATTGTTTGTCCAGTATTTGATAAATTACGCAAAATAAGAACTGAACTTAAAGACCATAATTATATTTTAGCAATCAAAGCTTATCAAGAAAGATTACCTATTGTTTGTATGGGAGATTTATTGAAAGAAAATGGTATTTTTGTTTTGAAAAGTCCCCGTGGTTTTCAAATTGAGAATATTTGAATTTTTTCTAATTAATTAGGGTTTGCTGAATAAAATTTAAGTTATCGTTTCCGCTTACGAACGCCGAACCGCTATATTTATTCAGTTCGCAATTCAATCGTTAACGTCATTATTTTTTATCACTTTAATTGTCTACTTGTTTTTGTCTTTGTTATGCAAACAGATGCGAGCAGATTAATATGATGGTTTACAAGACAACGACCCAAGTATTTTAGCCGGAAGCAAGGGATACCTCGCCACATTATCCGTTTAGGTTAATATGGTTAAAGCCTCTTGCAGCAATGATTACAGCTTTAAGCTCGACGTGAAGAACTGTTTCTCGCTATTCATATTTTCTGGCTCAAAGCTAGATTTATTTCTTGTTTCATTATTGTTGGAATAAGCGTTTTTCGCACTCAAGCTAAACATTCTAAATTAACTTGGCTATTAATATGATTTTAATTGCACATAATTCTGTCTGCTCATAATTATTAAGTGATAATACTTATAAGCTTAGTGCAATTATTAACATTTTATGCAAAAGTAAATTTTTATTACATTTTTGAGAGTTTATTTAAGAAACTAATATTTATCTTTCTTTTTACGAAGCTAAGTTAATAGTTACTTGTTTTAATGTAATAAGTAGATTTCGAGTCCCCAAATCAATTAGCAACTTCGCTTCCCTCTGTTTATAAAAATTGTTGTTATTTCTTCTATTGCTTGGATTATTTCCGAAAGAATCAATAATTATATAGGTAGTCCTAAAACTGCCACTATGTCTCGTCCAGCTTTTTCTATTTTTGCTCAACAGTATCTCTCGGTTCTACTTAATGATTTTGGAACTGTTTACCTAAACGAGCCAATCCCCCGAGATGCTAATTTGAGAGTTTTTAAGCTTCCATCTCGATTTAATTGGGGAACTGAATATTTAAAGGAAATTACTCACGGTAATAATCGGGTGATGGTTAGCCCCGAAGTAATTGGAGAAGCGGAACTCGTAGATATTCTGTTTGAACCCAACTCCCAAAAATCTCGAACATCTTTAGGGTTATTAGAAGAGTTTTTGTCAGTTCCGTGTATTATTGAAATTCTACGTTGGGCACCAAATGTATGGGAGCTACAGAATTGTTTGCGCCATTGTTTAACCTGGAAAAGTGAAGCCAGTAAAAGCATTATGAGTGGAAACGAGACGAGTATCGAGACTCAAGAACCGTGCAGCGATTTAAGGCAAGAAATTGATAAAACTCTACTTATAATTGTGCCTTCAATTGCGTCTCAACACCTCGAAGGATTTGCTGCTCGTCGGGACATGAATATTTCAGGTATTTACCATTTCGCACCAGCTTTTTGTACAACTATCGTTGTAACTAGCGAACTTCCCCAAAATATTTCAACTCTGTGGCTCAGACTTCTGGGACGCGGACCAACTCAACGAGCGGCAATTATGGAACTCAATGTTTTAGATGAAAATCATCCACATTGCGCTGTAGTTCGGCAACAATTACGTGAATGGTACCAGCTTTTATCTAATAGTCAAATGTTTAAAGAAGGTAAACTACTGATGCAAGCATTAGCCAGTATTTAAAATTCAGCCGTTTCAATAATCTACTTATAAAAAGTACTTTTATCAAAACTATATGAGATATAAAATTGGAGGTGATATCGTTAAGGCAGGTATTGAACCTTCTTATATTTGAGTCAGAAATATTTGTAAATGATGATGAGTAGGTTTCAACATTAAAACTATGATGACTTATAAAGGTTATACTGCAAATTTAGAAGTTTCTGTAGAAGCTGGTATTATTTTTGGGCGCGTACTAGATATTAATGATGTAGTTATATTTAAAGGTAAAACAGTCGAGAAAGCACGTCAAGAATTTCAGAAATCGGTAGATGATTATCTTGCTTTTTGTGAAGATTTAGGGGAAGAACCAGATAAACCTTTTTCTGGGAAACTTCCTTTTCGTACAACACTCTTATCATCACCGCAAAATTTTTATAGCAGCTTCTAAAGCAGGTAAAAGTATTAATGCTTGGATGGATGAAGTATTAAGTATCGCAGCAGATAAAGAAATGAATACCAATTCTTGATTTTAAGACAGCAAGTAAGCATAAAAAAAATCAAAGCAGGACGATGTATTCTTATCTATTCTCGTTGACAAAACAAGATTTGAAGTTGAATATGTAGCTATTCAAAGAAAAGTAAATTAAGTTTTTCAGCGCTAATTAGTTGAGGACTGTGCTTAAGTCCTGGTTGTTTCTAGCATTAATGCTTCACGCAATTTCACTGCATGAAAGATACTCAAAACATCGCATTGCCAAATTGGTAATAACAGCGTCATGGCAATTTCTTCCAAACTATTAACCCAACAAAATATAATCGGAAGCCAAAGAGTATTCGCGTAACTAAAACTAAATAATCCTACAGTAGCTATCAATAGAGTTAATCCCCATGCTTTAGCAGTATAAGTATGGAAGCTAGGGAATTTTTGAAACTTGATTAAACTTATCGCAAATAATATTAATTGGATAGCAATTGCAGATAATAAAGGTAATCGAAAATTAATGATTACTTGGGAATAGACTAACCAAGCGCTAATTGCTACGCACAAATATAAACAGATATCAGCCCAGCTATCTGCTTGACGAAGTTGAGTAGTACTAACTTTTAAACGACGGGCAATAATACCATCAAAAATATCTGAAAGTACTGCAATAACGTAACCGATGATAAACCAATAACTGGTTTGATGGTCTAAAGCATCAAAAACCAGTAAAGGAGCAATTGTAAAGCGCATTCCTACTAAAAGGCTGGGAATATGTGATAGTTTTATCATTTATGTTTGGAAGATTACTTATAAATTCCTATTTACTGTTGTAATCTACTAAAAAAAGATTTGCTTCTGTGATGCCAAACAATCTAGATTTATTATTTAATATATTGACCACCATTGCCAATCCGATTAAAGGCAAGTTAGAGCGCAATGAAACGGTAATTAAAATATTAAAACAATTTAATTTGGCACCGGAGCATCCCCCAGCAGATTTTAGTGGAGTTTATATTTATGCTTTGGTTGAATACGGTGTTGCTAAACCAAAGTGTTTATTAGAATTTTTCCGTCAAGAGGATATTAAAAAAGCTTTTCGCAAAGCCTTTGACCACTATAATCCTTCAATTTTACTAGGTGAAGTGGAAGCTTTTGTTGATGCTTATGCTTTGGGTGATGAAATCAAAGAACTGCAATTAGATGTAATGCGAGAAGTTGCAGCGTTCGCTACGATTTTTATTGAAGTTGCTAAAAATTCTCGCACTTCTGCGGAGGTTTTAACTTCTCATCAAATAGCTTCTCTACATCAAAGAATTATTCTCGTCCAAGAACAATTAGATAGATTACCGACACTGGAAGGAATTAGAACCGAAATGGCTCGGTTAGCAGCAGCAGAAGAGGACAAGGGGAGTGGGGAAGTGGAGGAGAATTTTCCCCAAAAATCTCCTACTCCTTCTACTTCAATTGCATTAGCTCAAGAAATGCGCGGTTGGTTTGAAACTTTGGGTTATCGGTTTGAACGCTATGAAGTTTGGCAGAATGATTATTTTGAGTGGATTATCAACATTCCGGTAAGACGTAACCGATATGACCGCGTGCTTGTGCGTGGAATGACTGGGGAAGTTGGGCTTAAGGATGTTCAAGCTTTGGATTCCAAAGTGTCGGAACAAAAAACCGATGAAGGTTGGTTGGTAACTGATAGACGTATTAGTAAAATTGCACGGGATGAAATTGAGAAGCAAGAGAACGAACATTTGGAGTGTTTTACTTTTGATGAACTTGTAGCAATTGATGCAGATTTTAGCGGTTATCTCGATTGGTTAGAAGCAGAGGTTAAACGAAAAGGTATTGATAAAAATTACGTACCTTTGGCTTGTACTAAGGAAGAATTAGACCCAGATAGTAAACGTCCGATTGGGGTTAGTCGTTATACAGAAGAAGATGGTTGGATTGAAGGTTATATTGACCGTTGGTTGGATGACCCAGCCAAGGAGCATATTTCAATTTTAGGTGAGTTTGGTACGGGTAAAACTTGGTTTGCTTTACATTATGCTTGGGTCGCACTGCAACGATATAAAGATGCACAGCACAGAGGAGTTCAACTTCCTCGTTTACCTTTAGTGATTCCGTTGCGAGACTATGCCAAAGCGGTAAGTGTTGAGTCGCTGTTTTCTGAGTTTTTCTTTCGTCAGTATAAGATTCCCATCCCCCATTACGATGCTTTTATACAACTTAATCGTATGGGTAAATTATTGCTGATATTCGATGGTTTTGACGAGATGGCTGCTCGGATAAACCGTCAGGAGATGATTAATAATTTTTGGGAATTAGCCAAGGTTGTTGTTCCCGGTGCCAAAGTGATTTTAACTTGTCGCACGGAACATTTTCCCGAAGCCCAGGAAGGAAGGGCTTTATTAAATGCGGAATTACAGGCTTCGATTGCTAATTTGACAGGAGAAACACCGCAGTTTGAAGTGTTGGAACTGGAGAAGTTTGACGATAATCAAATCCGTCAGGTGCTGTCGTTACAAACAGAAGCCACTACAGTTGAGCTTGTCATGGGTAATTCCCAACTCCTGGATTTAGCCCGTCGTCCAGTTTTAACCGAATTAATTTTAGAAGCATTACCAGATATTGCAGCGGGTAAACCTGTCGATATGTCACGGGTTTATTTGTATGCTGTGCAGCGGAAGATGGAACGGGATATCAAAGCCGAGCGTACTTTTACTTCCTTGGCTGATAAGATGTATTTCCTTTGTGAATTAGCTTGGGAAATGCTTTCAAACGAGCAAATGAGTTTGAATTATCGCTTGTTTCCCGATAGGATTCGGCGGTTATTTGGTTCCGTAGTGCAGGAAGAAAAAGATTTAGACCATTGGCATTATGACATGATGGGGCAGACAATGCTGATTCGTAATGCCGACGGTGATTATACTCCAGCCCATCGTTCGCTGTTGGAATTTTTTGTCGCGTATAAGTTTGCTGCGGAATTGGGAGTGTTAGCGGATGATTTTACTGAGTTAGTGAAAGCACAATCTTGTTTGGATAGTAATGCTGCACCTGTTGAGTATACTTGGTCTGGTTATTTTGAGCGTCAGTTGGATGAAAATGGGTGTAGTTTGGCTATAGCTCCGCTAAGGAAATTTGTTAGTGAACCGTTGGAGAAATTGAAGGATACTTTTGGGCGATCGCCATTGACGAAAGCGGTCATAGATTTAATTGTAGGAATGGTAAATGATAATGAATCGTTGATTAAAGTTATTGAGGAAACGCGAGGAAAAAAAGATTTGGAAGTTGGTTATGTTGGTGGGAATGCGGCAACCTTGGCTGTGAAGGTTGATAAAGCTGGTTTAGAAGGGAAGGATTTGTCTGGTTCAATTATTAAGGAAGCGGATTTTGTTTATGCAAGTTTGAAAGAAACTAATTTTACTGAAGCTAATTTAAACAATTGTGCTTTTCCCATTTCCTTTGGTGCAATATTTACAGTTGCTTATAGTCCAGATGGTGAATATTTTGCAACTGGTGATTCTAATTCTGAAGTTATTTTATGGCGAGTTAATGACCATCAACCATTATTTATTTTCAAAGGACATACAGGTTGGGTACGTTCGGTAGTTTTTAGCCCTGATGGTCAAAAATTAATTAGCGGTAGCTATGATTGTACAGTTAAAATTTGGGATATCAAGAAAGAAGAATGCATAAAAACTTGTAAGGGACATATCAATAGGATACATGAAATAGCTATCAGTCCTGACGGTAAAACTATAGCTAGTGGTTCTACTGACCAAAGTGTAAAACTATGGAATATCGAAACAGGTGAATGCATTAAAACCTTAGATGAGCATATTGATTCGGTAAGGTCAGTCGCTATATCTTCTGATAATAAAACTTTAGCAAGCGTAAGTAATGACAAAAGTCTAAAATTATGGGATATAACTACAAGAAAATGTATTAAAACTTTAGAAGGACATACTCATAAAGTAAGAACAGTTATATTTAGTCCTGACGGTAATATTGTAGCTAGTGGCAGCTATGACCACACCGTTAAATTATGGAATTTTAAAACAGGAGAATGTCTTAAAACCCTACAATGTCATACAGATTGGGTAAGATATATAGCTTTTAATTCTAACGGTAAGATTCTAGCCAGCGTAAGTTATGACCAAACAGCAAAGCTTTGGGATGTAGAGACTGGAGAATGTTTAAAAGTTTTGCAAGGACATACAAATTGGATACGAGCAGTAGCTTTTAGTCCTAACGATACAACTTTGATTACTGCTGGTGACGACCAAACTATTAGACAATGGGATCTATTGAGTGGTGAATGTATTGCTATTTCGCAAGGTTGTCCCAGTGGAATACGTTCAGTAACCATCAGTCCAGATAATACTATTTTAGCAACCAGTAGCGAAGACCAAACATTAAAGTTATGGAATATTGGTACTGGAAAATTATTAAAAAGTTTGCAGGGGCATACATCTAGAGTTAACTCAGCAGCTTTTAACCCTGACGGTAAAACTATAGCAAGTGTGAGCTATGACAAAAGTTTAAGAATATGGGACATAAATACAGGAAAGTGTCGGAACACTTTGTATGGTCACTCATGGTCAATAAATGGCTTAACATTTTCTTCTGATGGTAATATTATTGCCACTGGAGGTGGTACAGGCTGTGAAATTAAACTATGGGATTCCACTACAGGAGAATGCTTAAATACATTATATGGACATAAAGATTGGATATGGTCAGTTTCTTTTAGTCCAGATAATACAATTTTAGCTAGTGGAAGTAATGACCGAAGCGTAAAGTTGTGGAAAGTCAACACAGGAGAATGTGTAAAGACTTTAGAATGGAATAATCAAGGTATAAATACATTATGTTTTAGTCCTGATGGTAAAACTTTAGCAATTGGTTGTACCGATAATACAATCAAATTATGGGATATTAATTCAGAAAACAATTTTCAAAGTATCGAAGGACATACTAACAAAATATTGTCAGTAGTATTTAGTCCAGATGGAAGAATATTAGCTAGTGGTAGTGTTGATGAAACAGTTAAATTATGGGATATTCAAACAAAAAAATGTCTCAAAACTTTTCATTGGGATAACGATGGTGTACATGGTGTCGCGATTAGTTCCGACGGTAAAATTCTCGCTGCTGGTGGTAGAAACGGAATAATAAAAATCTGGAACATCCAAACAGGTGAATGCATAAAAACCCTCAGCAACAAACCCTACGCAAACATGAATATCACCAATGCAACAGGATTAACCCCAGAACAAAAGTCCTCACTCAAAGCATTAGGTGCAGTAGAAGATAATTGAAACAGAAAATACTAGTTTTATGTACTATGCAGAAGTTGTAATTAAATGAATCAAAAACCAGAAATATTTATTTTTGCAACCGCCGCGATCGCATCTCAGGAAATCCCAAATTAGTGGGGAAAGCAGTCAGTATTAGGTAATATACTATACTGTAACGACTCCAGATTTAGAAATGGTCCTTTCACCTCAACAAATTCATAATATTCCTGGAAATCATCCTATTCTTAATTATGCTCAACCGCCATTAGATAGTTTTCCTTTCGGCACAATGCTTATAGCACTATGTACATTTAATACCTTTAATAAATTGGCTTTAGGCATTGCAGATAATTTAGCGATGTCAATGTTGGCTGATGCGATAGATGCAGGATGTAGTACGTTTATTGCTCCATCAATAAATTACGGATTATGGAAGCATCCGCAAGTCAAAGTCAATGAAACGCTTAGATAAATGGTTTTGCTATTGAGTCTGTTAAATCAAAACCTTGAAATATTGATAATATTAGTGCGTCCCGAACTTGAACAATAAATAATTATCTATCGGGATAGTCGGAGTGTATAATAAATTGCTAGCTCAGTGTATTCATTGTGCTAATTGTATAAATATTGCTAATCGCGTCAACATTTTTTATATTTATAGTCAAAACTCTCTACCGAATTAATGTCACAACTACTCAACAATCGCTATAAAATAATCCGTATTATTGGACAAGGTGGATTTGGAGAAACTTTTTTAGCAGAAGATACTTATATGCCTTCTGCTGCTCGTTGCGTTATCAAGCAGTTGAAACCAGTAGTAGATAATCCTCAAATATATCAATTAATTCGAGAGCGGTTTCAAAGAGAAGCAGCGATTTTAGAAGAGTTAGGTAAAGCAAGTTCGCAAATTCCTTCTCTCTTCGCTTACTTTACTGAAGCAGGAGAATTTTATTTGGTGCAAGAATTTATTGAAGGAATAACTCTAACTGATTTGTTAATGCAAAGCGGACTGCAAAGTGAAAGTTCAGTTAAAGAAATTCTGGTTAGTCTTCTACCTATATTAAGTTATGTTCATAGCAAAGGTATTATTCATCGGGATATTAAACCAGATAATATTATCCTACGCTCCTCCGATAAACAGCCAGTTTTGATTGACTTCGGAGCAGTTAGAGAAACTGTGGCAACAATGGTAAACTCTCAAGGAAATACTACTAGTTCAATTGTTATCGGTACTCCCGGTTTTATGCCTAGCGAACAAGCAGCAGGTAGACCTACATTTTCCAGCGATTTATATGCTTTGGGGTTAACAGCTATCTATTTATTAACTGGTAAAATTCCTCAACATTTAGAAACAGATTCTTTAACTGGAGAAATTATTTGGAGACAATACGCTCCTTCTATTAGTCCTTCCCTTGCAGCAGTACTCGAAAAAGCCATTAACTCGCATCAACGCGACCGCTTTCCTACCGCTGAAGCTATGTTAAAGGCTATACAAACTGATGCTGCATTAATTCCTCCTACTATCCCCTCCCCTCCTCGTCCAATTTCTCCTACCTTAGTAACAGATACGAATGATAGCTTTAGAAAAAGTACGATACCAGCTTCTGATGGTTCTCAAAAAGGCATAATAATTGGTGGAACAATTGCAGGAGGATTAATAGGGGCTTCTATTTTGGCAGGTTTTATTATCAGTAGCAATTCTTCTAAAGAGGTCGAACAAACAGCAGCAGTTCCAGAAGTTGTCGAATCATCACCAGCACAAACAGTTGAGTCTGTCCCCAACATTAGTGCTACACCTAAAGCTGAAAATATACAACCTCAACCAGTTACGACACCTGCATTGTCACAACCTACACCTCAAATCAAAACTCAACAAGCAATTCAGTCTTCGCAACCAGTTACACAGAATCAGACTCAGCCTCAAGATTATTACTTTATTGCAGATTCTGCTTTTGCAGATATAGGTAGTGCTTCTAAAGAAGTTAGTCGCTTGCAAGCACGAGGCTACAATGGAGCGGGAATGTTTTGGATTAAGGATTATCCCAATTTATCAAATAAATCTTTGTATCAAGTTTATCCTGCTAAATTCCCTAATCGTAGTAGCTGTAGAAATTTTCTGCAAAACTACGCTCGAATTAAATCACAAGCTTACTGCGTCTTTGGCTCAAGTAATCGTAATGCTTCTCCCGATAGGTTTTATGCCAATTAGGAAGTATGCTTTATCTTACGAAAAAGGTTTTCAGTTTTGTTCCCTTCAAACTCTACAACGTGCAGCGGATTACCGCAAAATTAAACCGTTAGAGTGATTATATAAAAACGATAGCGAAAAGGCGATCGCCTTTTTCAAAGCATTGATTTGGGATGTTCGCGGGAAGTTGGTAGGGAAGTTATAGCAGTATACTGGTGGGGTTAATAGTAATAGTTTTAGTCGTGATGGGAAGTGAATTGTTATTGCTTTTAATGATGGTACGGCTGAAGTTTGGTAATTGCTATCTTCCATCAAGCATAAAACTTAAAAATCAAATATAAGAATTGTTCTCGGCATTATAAATAAATTTAAAGGGGAATCAAATATGCTTTATTCTCCTTTTTTATCAGAAATCATTTTAGATATACATCATTGCATTTTTTTGGTCACCTAATTAATTTTCCCATAATCACTTGAATTTGAACGATATACAGGCAAGTTGTCATAAAAATGCAAAATTGAAATGCTCCTCTGCGATACATATACAGAAGCGTTGAAAAGTCTTTGTAAAAAAGACTGCTAATGTCGTATCGAATGAATCGAAATAGCCTATGCTACATTTTCTGTTCTCTGTGGTAATCCAAATCATCGCTTGGGGTTTTCAAATCGCATTCATGTTGCTACAAATCCTTGTACCCTGGTTTTTTCGTCATGCTTTTTACTTCAGTAATGGTTTGTTATTTGCTGTTTTAGCCCCTATGCTTCAACTTCATATTGATGCTTTAGTGGCTTTTGGTATTGGAGTACTAGTTGCAGTGATACTTGATTGGTTTTTAATCAATTTGGATTTACTTTATCGACAAATTTTGTTTGGAATTACAGGTTTCGCAGCCGGTTGGTGTTTAGATATGGGACTTTTTCCACCTCTAGCTTTGGCTGGTTTATCAGTTTGGCAATCACAACATTCTTTATACTAAATGCTCTTAATTGAAAAGATGATATGGTTCAACCTCAGCATTCAAAAGCCTTACGCAATCAAATTATTCCTAGTGCGCTCTGTGGAGGTTTATTAGGCTGGGCTATTGGGGTTTATACTTCAACTCGTGACTTATCAACTTTTATCTTAGCTGGAAGTGGAACCACTACAGTACTAACGGTTTTGGTGAATCGGCGTAAACAACAGCCAGGTGAAATCGATGGACGAAAAGAGGTTACTGCTCAGAAGCTTAATAAAGCCCTACAAAAACAACAAAGTCAATTTCGGGGTTTGGTAAATGAACCACGGTTGCAGTTGGGTGATATTAAATTAACTACAGAACAAGAGTCCCTGAGCTTTTTTATCATAGGTCGTCCTGGCTCCGGGAAGACGCAATCAATACTTCAGTTACTAAATACTTTGCGACAGCGTTCTGATTTTCGAGTTGTGATTTTAGATCGTGCTGGGGAAATGCTGCCATATTTTTACCGTAAAGACGATTTAATTTTTAATCCTTTAGACGAGCGTTCGGTTGCTTGGAGTCATACCCAAGAAATGCAATATCTTCAACCAGAAGAAATTGTTAATTCATTTATGCCAGTTCCAGAAGATGTTAGAGAACCAATTTGGCATCGACAAGCCCAATTAATGCTAGCGAATATATGGAAAAGAACAGCTAATAATGAGGAAGTTTGGCAAGTTCTCAATAGTAGCTCAGAGGATATTAAGTCTTTTTTAGTAGGAACACCTGCAATACGGTGTTTTGATGACCCTAGATTAGCAGCAAGCGTCAGGTTTACTTTAGGAGATGCCACTAAGTGCTACGAGTATTTAAGCGACTTAGGAGAAAAGTTTAGTTTTTATGAATACGGACGCAACAACGACCCTCGGTGGCTATTTTTACCCTTATTTGAAGGACAAACACAGACTTTAAAAACACCATTGAGTGCAGCTATCGATTTAGTGATTCGCGGTATTCTTAGCAAAAATCAATATCCGCAAATGAAGACAGCGATTGTGATTGATGAACTGGGAGCATTACAAAAATTGCCTACTTTAGAAAGCTTTTTATCCCAAGGACGTAAATTTGGCGGTACTGGTATCATTGGTACTCAAACAGATGCTCAGGTGATTAAAACCTATGGTGAGGAGCCAACACGGATTCTGTTACAAAACACATTTACAAAATTAATACTTAACTGTCCCGATGCAAAAACTAGCGAGCGGATGGCGGATTTGATTGGTAAGCGTCGTTATTGGGAAACTCATATAGCAACTAATCATAGTTTTGCAAAGCGAGAATGGAGAGAAGATATTCGTCAGGAAAAGCAAGAGGAATACACCGTTCAACCTACAGAACTTCAAATGTTGCCAAACCTGAAAGGTTATTTAGTGATTGGTGGGGATAATCCAGTTGCTAAAATTCGGGTTCCAATTTACAACCAAACACCAATAGCAAAAGCTTTTATCCCCCGCTCTTAATACAGTTGCGTCTACTTTAATAGATATCTACAGGAAGACATGAACCATTCTGACGAGAATTTAATTTCATCAAGCCAAGGTAATCGCAAAAATTGCCTACATCGTCACACTTATGATGCTCAAGATGGGCAAGAAATGAGTGAGTTTTACAATCGACAAGAAACAAGCCAAGATAAAAGATTTATTTCTCAGACAATGGGTGAGTCGATGGGAGATAAATATGTCACTGAAAAACTAGGTTATCAAGTAGTGTTTGACGGTGACGAGAAATCAATTCCTCAAGGTATTGATGGCTTGTATCGCGATTCAAGAACCAATGAATTGGTAATTGTGGAGTTCAAAGGGCAGAACTCTTGTGAAAGTAAATTACAAAAGCGCCATGATTGGAGTATTGAAACCTGTAAAAAAATAACTCATTCTCATCCCCCGTATCCTTACAGTCAAGTTTCTGAATACGAACAAAGTTTAGCTAGGGAGATACTGAGAAATTATGATGCTGGGAAGCGAATCAGGTACGAAGTAATACGCACGGAAATTGACTTAAAGACAAATGAGTTAACGTCCCAATTAGAAAAGCAAACCTATTTAGAACAAGGCTTAGAACAGTCTTATCCAGTACAAGATATTTCTCAAGAAGGGCTAACTCAGGATATGGATTGGGGTATGAGTTTGTGAATTTGCGGGAAATATAATACTTAGGTATAAATCGGGATTATTAGCATAAAGAAATCTTGAACTAATTGCTAGTTTATAGTGACTATACTATAGTCAATTCTGCACGAATTAAACCATAATTTACGGAATGGGTGGGAAAAACTCTACTCATTCTCTACCCCAAATATTTTTTATTGTCTTAGATAGAAGATTAATTTCTTGCTTCAAAATCATGTCACAACATTCCTACGCGCAACAACAACTAATTAATTGCCCTTACTGTCAACATCAGTTTGAAGCAGATATTTGGCTAATCATTAATATTAAGCAAGAACCAGATTTAGTAAAAAAAATAAAGCAGAATAGTTTCAATCAGCTAAGTTGTCCTAGCTGTAGTGGAGTACTGCAAGCAGTTGATGCTCCTCTGTTATTGTATCGACCAGATGACACACCACATTTGTTATTTTCTCCAGCACAAGGAATCAGTCAAGAAGTAAAAAGTCAATTAGTAGAAAGATTACGCGATAATTTAGGGATAGAATGGCAAGATAATTGGTTACAAAGATTGCAAGAAATACCTAAAACTTCGTTACCTGTAGTATTTGAACAAGGGTTAGACATTGCATTAAAGCAAATACAGCAGAAACTAGAAGAAGGAGTCTCCGGACTAATTGAGAATTTAATTAATATCAATACTGAAGAAGAAAACGAAAAATACTGGCAGATTTTAGGTAAACTACTGCAAGCAGAATGGAACTGTGATGGTGAGAGTGAAATAGTTTGGTCGGTAATTGAGCAATATCGAGATAGGTTTAATGATAATTTTGTTCTAATGTTACAACAGTGGACAAATCAACAGTTTGCGGAATTATCAAGTCAACCACAAATAGCAGAAATGCTCGCAGAAATATTAGAAAAACTTTGTGTTAGCATATTCAATTTTTCTGGAGGATGTAGCTCTAGAGAGTACCAGGTGCTTATCACAGTTTCTCAAATTGTTTTGGCGTTTCGCACGCAAACCAAAAACTTTGAAAAGCAAGCACAAAATTTGAATTACTTAGGCGCTGCCTATCTCTGTTTAGTTGAAAAATCAATAGATGAGGAATCAAATTTACGAAAAGCGATTTATTCTTACCAAGAATCCACTTATGTGTATAGGCATCTACATTTGAATGAAGACTTATCCACTAGTTTGCATAATCTGGGAATTGCTTACCGCTATTTAGCGGACATTCCCATAGATGAGGAATTTAATTTACAACAAGCTATTAGCTATCATAAACAATCTGCTGAAATTTGTCAGCAATTGAACTTGATTAAAGACTTATCTAATAATTTACTTAATATAGGAGTTGCCTACTGTAAATTAGCCATAATTGGAATAGATAAAGAATCAAATTTGCGAAAAGGGATTGATTATTATAAAAAGTCTATCAATATCGCTACGAAATTGAGCTTAACTAAAGTTTTATGTCTGAGTTTACATAATTTAGGCAATGCATACGATGCGTTAGCTAAAATTGGTACAAATGAAGAATCTGATTTACGAAAAGCGATTGATTATTATCAACAATCTACAAATATTTGTTGGCATTTAGACTTAAAAGAAATTTTATCTAGTAATTTGAGTTATTTAGGTAATGCTTACAGTAAAATAGCAGAAATTGCCATAGATAAAGAATCTGATTTACGAAAAGCGATTGATTACTATCAACAATCTAATGATATGAGAACAGAGTTGGGCTTAGATAAAGACTTTGCTCATACCTTAAATAATTTAGGTTTTGCCTATTTTAAATTATCAGGAATTGTAGTTAATGTAGTTGGTAAAGAATTTAATTTACGAAGAGCAATTGATTACTATCAACAATCTGCTGATATGAGAACACAGTTAGGGTTACATGAAGACTTTGCTCATACCTTAAATAATTTAGGTTTTACCTACTTGAAATTATCAGGAATTGTAGTTGACGTAGTTGATGAAGAATTTAATTTACGAAGAGCAATTGATTACTATCAACAATCTGCTGATATGAGAACACAGTTAGGGTTACATGAAGACTTTGCTCATACCTTAAATAATTTAGGTTTTGTCTATTTTAAATTATCAGGAATTGTAGTTGACGTAATTGACGAAGAATTTAATTTACGAAGAGCAATTGATTATTATCAAGAATCTGCTGATATATACAAAAAATTGAATTTAGAACAAAATTTATCTCATACTTTAAATAATCTAGATACTGCATATTACCATCTTAATAAAATCACTGTAAATGGAAAGTATGGCTCAAGCCAAGATATTGATAATCATCAACAATATACTAATATACTAGCAGAAGAAGAGATGACAGATGATACATTAATAGTAATGTTACATCTGGCAAAGAGAATTCGGGTTGCTACGTTAATAGAGAATTTAATTCATATTGATATCAAAGAAGTAAACGATGAATACTTGAAAATTTTAGGAGAAATTCTGCAAGCACAATGGAAATATGGTAATGAGAGTAAAATAGTTTGGTCAGTAATTGAGCAATATCAAGATAGATTTGATGATAGTTTTATTTTGGCTTTGGAGCAATGGATAAATAGGCAGTTTACAGAATTAGCTGACTTTCCAATAGTAGCAGAAATGCTATCAAAATTACTGGAGAACTTTTGTATTAGCATATTTAATTATCCTAAAGGTTGTAGTTTTTATGAAAATAAAGTTATTATTGCAATTTCTCAAATTTCTTTAGAATTTCATATCCAAACCAACAATTTAGATAAACAGGCACAAGATTATCATAATTTAGCTTCTGCCCACTGTAAAATAGCAGAAATTGGTATAGATGCGGAATTAAATTTAAGAAAAGGAATAGATTATTACCAACAATCTGCTGATATTAGAATGCAGTTGGGATTAAATCAAGATTTATCTTATACTTTAATTTCTTTAGGTGATGCTTATGTTTTGCTGGCTATGATTGGTATAGATGCAGAATCTAATTTAAGAAAAGGAATAGATTATTACCAACAATCTGCCGATATTAGAATGCAGTTGGGCTTAGAACAAGAGTTATCTTATACTTTTATTGATTTAGGTATTGCTTACTGTAAGCTAGCAGAAATTGGTATAGATACAGAATCTAATCTATATAAAGCAATTGATTACCATCAACAATCTGCTAATATCTCTACAAAATTGGGGTTAGATATAAACTTATTTTACTTGCGTGGTTTAGGAAGCACCTACTTTAGCTTAGCGGAAATTGGTATAGATATAGAATCTAATCTATATAAAGCAATTGATTACCATCAACAATCTGTTAATATCTCTACAAAATTGGGTTTCAGTAAAATTTTATCTGAAACTTTTAATAGTTTGGGTATCGCCTATTTTAGGGTAGCCGAATTTGGTATAGATGAAGAATCTAATTTATATAAGGCAATTGATTATTTCCAGCAATCGGCTAATATTTATAAACAGTTGAAGTTGGATTTTGGCTTATCTTATGTTTTAAATAATTTAGGTCATATATACTGTGAATTAGCGGAGAATGGCATAGATGTTAAATTCAATTTAAAAGAATCAATTGATTACTGCCAGCAATCTGCTGATATTTGTACACAATTGGGATTACATAACAATTTATCTTTTTCTTTAATGGGTTTGGGTCATGCTTACTTTACTCAAGCCAGAATTGGAATGAATATGGAAGCAAATTTACAAAAAGCGATTAATTATTATCAGCAATCTGCTGATATTAAAACTAACTTAGGTTCAATAAAAGACTTATCTTTTGTTTTAATTAATTTAGGATTCGCTTATCGTGACTTAAGCAAATTTGGTATAGAAAGAGAGTACAATTTGTATCAGGCAGTTAATGCACATCAACAATCTATACATATTTGTAAGCAGTTAGAACTAAATTATTATTTGTCTATTTCTTTGAATCATTTAGGGGTTAATTACATTGAATTAGCGGAGAATGGCATAGATGTACAATCTAATCTGTATAAAGGAATTGATTATTATCAACAATCTGCTGATATCTGTATACGGTTGGCTTTAGATAGAAACTTAATTTTGGTTTTAAATAATTTAGGCAATGCATATATTAAAGTAGCCGCAATTAGTTTAGACAAAAAACAATACTTAATAAAAGCTTTCAATGCTTGTCAAAAATCTACTGATATTTGCATACAGTTAGGTTTAAATAAACATTTATCTAATTCTTTGAGTAATTTAGGATGTGTATATTATGAATTAACGGAAATTGGTATAAATAATGAATATAATTTGCTTAAAGCAATGGATTGTTTTCGTCAAGCATTAGATTTACTTAAATCTAAGCATCTCCCAATTGATTGTCTAAAAAGTGGGTGCCGCCTGGGAAATCTAGCTTTTAAACAAGGATGGTGGAAAATAGCTTTAGAAGGCTATGAAATAGCTGTTTCGGCTGTTGAACAAATTCGTCGTTGGGGTAAGGATGATAAACATCGTCAGGAAATTCTAGCAGAAGGTATTAGTATTTATGATCGAGCATTGCAATGTTACATTAACTTAGGTGAATATCAGCAAGCTATTTTACTTACAGAACGTGCCCGTTCCAGGCACTTAGTAGAGTTAATATATAGCAATGACCTGTACAAGTATGAAGAAATTGACCCGACAATTCAACCATACTTAGAAGAATATGAAAACATCCAATCACAAATCAATATAAAGCAGCTTCAAGAGCAGAGTGATAACTTTAATAAAGTTATTTCTGCGAATAAAAAATTAACACGTACCGAGACATCCTTTGAAGAATTAGAAGTTACTTTAGAAAATCTACACAAACAGAAAGATGAAATTTGGTTAGAAATCAGAAAGCGCGACAAAGTTCTAGCAGATGGGTTAGAAGTTCCTTATCTGAGTTTCGATTCACTTCAAAAATTAATAGCCAATTCTCCCAAAACTGCGCTTCTTAGTTTTTACAGTACCGAAGAACAAACCTATATCTTTGTGTTACGTCATTGTCAAAGTAATACACGCACTTCTTATGAAATATCTCTACAATTACATATTTGTAAAAATGAAGATTATGAAAACTTACAAAACTTTGTCCGCAAACAATGGCTAAATCCTTACAAAGAATTTAAACAGGAAGCTAGCCAAAATTGGTTGCAACCCGAACAAATAGAAACAACTCTTCAGAAAGTCGCGGATAAATTAAATATTAACGATTTGATTGACAATCACCTACAAAATATCGAAGAATTAATTCTCATTCCCCACATTTTCTTACATTTAATTCCCTTCGCTGCTTTACCTGTTAATTCGGTTGAATCTTCTACAGATGAAAGAAGCTTACCTCAGAAGTATCTCAGCGATTTATTTTATCTGCGAGTTGTTCCCAGTGCTCAAATTCTCAGCTATTGTCAAGAAAGAGAAGAAAACAATCCCTATCCAATTGTTGAAGGCAAAAAATATGCCACAATTGAGAATGCCACCGACAATTTATGCATGGCAAGTTACGAATGCGAACAAATTTCTCAGTTATTAGGGATTCCTGAAATACAGCGCTTCATCGGAAAACAAAACGCTATCATTAAGAACTACCGTGGACTGACTCAAAATCCCGAACTACGGGGATTACACTCTAGTCATCATGCTGTTTCGGTATTAGATAAACCCTTAGAGTCCGCTTTAAATTTAGGTGATGGTTCGCTTACTTTGGGACAGCTAATAAGTCCAGGTTGGCGGATGCCACATTTAGTAGAAATATTCCTTTCCTGCTGTGAAACAAACCTAGGCAATCCTAATATTACCGACGATATTCTTACGCTATCAACAGGTTTTTTATGTGCTGGTGCTAGAAGTGTAATTAGTACTCTGTGGTCGGTAAATGATTTAGCTACGGCTTTCTTCTGCCTATTTTATTACCAATATCGTAAGAATGGAGAAAACCGTTCCAAAGCTATTCAACTCGCGCAACAAGACCTCCGGAGTAAAACTGGCGAAGAACTAGATGCTCAATTCAAAGTTAAACAAATTGACAAATATCTTTTTAAACTTCAACAACAAGCTCCAGAACAGTCTGCTATAGAAAAAATAGACTGTATCCGAGGCGACCTCAAGGAAATAAAAAAATTCCCTAAGCAGAAAATTTTTGAGTCTCCATATTATTGGGCAGGCTTTGTATGTCAGGGTTTGCGCTGATTTACCTTCATCGGAGTAGATTGATAATTCCTCCCTCATGTCATAAAAATGCAAAATTGAAATGCTCCTCTGCGATACATAAATAGAAGGAACATAAAACCGGGGTTTTAGTATGCCATCGTATCGCTTTGCTAATCTTACTTTTTTAGGTGTGTTGCTAATAGCTAGCTTAACTGTAAGCGGTTGTAGTAATTCCTCTAATGCTTCCACTGATGCGAAATATGCAGAATCGTTAGAGATGTACAAGGAAGCAAAATCCACAACTGAAAAGATTTCAGTAACACAGAATAGAGTCTTCATGGCTGTAGATAATAGTGGGAGTATGCAAACTGCTCGTACAGATGCTCCCAAAATTTCTCATGTGCTACCAGCATTAGATTCGTTAAGTCGCACTGGAGGTAATTTTGGAATGAGTACTATTTGTAGTCAAAGCAATAAGCCTTTGCTTAGGGTAACTCTTTCAGCACCTCCCTCTCTTTCTAAAGATATTTCTAACCGTCTCGATGAGCTATCTAACGATGATACAAAAGCAGAAGAAGAGGCCGAGGAGAAACCGAGGAAAAACCCATTTAAGGTAAAAAAGAAGAAGAAAGAGTTCAAAGAAAAGATGCCCAAAGTTTTAGAAGAGATTCGTGAACTAGAAAAGCAATTTGAAGAAAATTATAAAAAGAATCGCGCATTAGTAAAAGGTTTTCAACCTAAGTTGAAGAAGATTTTAAATCAGCCACGTAGTTGTAAGTTTACAGATATAAAAAGTTCTATCAATAGAGCTAACTTGTTTCTTAATGAACCGAATACATCAGAAACTAACAATATTCGTAAGTTTGCTGTATTCATTACAGATGGTCAACATGAGGTTGAACCAAAAAACTCTAAGCAGGCAACAAAAATACAAATAAAGAAAGAACATGTTTTCTTAGTTAATGGCAGTAGTGACATTGGAATTTTTAGCTCGATTCCTCACAAAAGATTTGAAGCACCTAGTCCTGCTTTTAAAGTATTAGTTGATTTGATGAGCAAGAAAGAAGACATGGAAAAACAACAGTCAGAAAGAAAAAATAAGTGAACTCAATCACATAAAGAATAACCTCTGTTAAGAATACAAAAATTGACGATGCTTTGAAAATTTTCATGAAGTTTTTAAATAATATTCAAGCTATGTTTCGGAAAATACAAGCTAAGAAATACAAGCAAACATCTGAGCAGAAATTAGACCGTGATATTGACAAGATAGAAATCCATAGTCAAAAAGGTATCGCTGCTCAAGAAAAAATGGGAATGATGGAAGATAAATTAAATATACACAAGAAGTCCTATCCAGAATTTGTGAATGTAGACCCTTCGCATCATTGCATCGTTATTATCGCAGTAGTAGGTGTTATCTTAAGTAACTATTCGTTGACTCGTACTTCACTTAGTACTATTCTCGATAACTATGGTGATAAAAATACTTGGTTTCCTGTTGTTTTTCCCATCTTTTTAATATCTTTTGAGCTTCTTTTTGCAATAGTTCATCCTAATCTTACTCAACAAACAACCGATAAAATAGAAAAGATTAAGACAGAAAATAATAAAAATTGGATAATTCAAATTTTTTTGTGTTCTTTTTTATTGTATGTTTTGCGATTTGTAATGGGGATAATGGTTCTTATTACACCAATTTTTCTCCTTGCCACAATTATTGCCGCAGACGGTTTCAATTCCACTCATGAATTTATTAACTCTTCTGGTTTAATGTTTCTAGCAGTAGTAACCGATTTTGTAATCGTCATTGCTGGGGAGAGGATATTGAAATCAATAGCTTTTGTTGTATTTCATTGCAAGCGTTGGCAAATTCAAGGCAAAATTGATAAATATCAAAAAAGCTCCAGAACATCTGCGGGAAAAGCTTTACGTTCTTTAAGACGATATCGTCAGGCTTTGGGACAATACAATCGTAATTTACAAGAATACAATCAAGAATACAGTCAGCAGAACAATCCAATTCCTGATATGGAGGAAGTTCAATTTAGACCAGATATAGCAAATTTCCTGAATCAGGGGATGGATATTCAGGAGAATCAAAGGACATTTCCTCCTCCCCAACAACCACAAGACCAATATCGAGCCACAAATACTCCTCCCTCAAATAATCCTGTTGATACAAATCGAGAAGAGATTGATGAACCAGAAACAGAACCTAACTACTTTGATTTGAATATTCGCGATGCAGAGCGAGAGGTTGACGGAGATTAAGACTAATGATTAAGAATTGGTGGTTTTTTATCCGTCCCCCTCCTGACGATTTCTCTATTCATCCTAAGAATGAAAAGACTTTCAGACCACACCCAAGCATATAAATTCAAGGTATTTTAGGAGTCAATACAATGTCACAAGTTCGCAAACGTCCAACTGTAGAACAAGTTCAATTAAGGATTAAACAGAATACTCATTCACCACTTCAGCCACATGTACAAACTCTTAGTCCTACAGCACAAAAGATTTGTCAACAAGTGATTCAAACTCTTCCTACAGAACAACCAATGATGGTTGATTCTACGCAAATTATTCGGCAAAAAGCACAATCTTTACACCAGAAGGTTCAAAGTTTGGCAAATGAATCGAATCTATCTATAACTGAAGCTGCTCAAGTAGCTGCTGTAGTTGCTTCTGAAGTTTATCTCACAACTAATCCTCAAAAAATTGAACAAAGTTTTATTCAACTCAAATCCTGTAATTCTGAAAAATCTGTAAATTCAGCTTTGAATAGCTTTGTTCAAAAGTTAGAAGTAAATCACCAAAAGGTTATAGTAGATAATCTGGTTATAGCGACTAATAATGCTGCCGTTAAAGTCGGTTTTACACCAATCGTATCTTCTACAACTATTGTAAATGATACTGTGCGGATGGTTGCGAGTGATGACCAAGGTCGCAGTATAGTTACCGAACTTGCTACTAATCCCGACAATCCCGTGCAAATGGCAACGGAAATTATTGGTACTAGCGATGCTTCTTGTGAAGAAACATTAAATGCTTTTGAAACTGCTTTGAAAGAAGAAGGAGTCATTATTAATGCCCCTCCGCAACGTAAGTTTACAGGGGGTATCTGTGAATTAGAAGCGGCTAAAAGTTTCGCTCGTAAACATCCGACTCCGATTAAAAAGTCCGGAAAACAAAAGCAACAACCACGGAATAAAGCTTCCCAAAAACAGATGAAGCAGGGTTTTTAGCAGATTAAATAATTTTATTCCATAGCATTGGCAACCTCTCTTCTTTGGGAGAGGTTGTACTAGTTTTTGTAGATATTGGGCATCAATTTTAGTAAACCCAAGTATACCTTTAGAAGAGAAAAAATCATGAATACAGCCTTACAACCGCTTCATAATGCTATCAACGAAGGTCGCTGTGCTATTTTACTATCCGGTCGCAATCTTCGCGATTTAGATATTCACGGTGATAAAAAACGCATAAAACCTTTGTTAGAAATCCTTCGCATGGACTTGCGGCAACACTACGGTATGATTTTAATTACTTACTCTTTGGCTCAAGGTTTAGATTATGACCCTGGTAGCATTGATAGTAAGCAAGACTCTCAGACGATTTCTACGGTTTTAAAATCCCATAGCCTTTTAGATATTCCTCAAGATGACCAAGAAGTTGCCCAAATCATCAGAGGTGCAGCTCGTTTATGTCGTACTCCAACTCAAGGAATTAATTGGGTTGATGGTAAACCGATGCGTTTTTGTTTTCTGCTGTTTTTTGCCGAACATTTGGTTCCTCAATGCTCTCAGGGTGGGCAAACTAATACCCAAATGATTGCGACAGAACTTTCCCATATTACTGCCCAAAGTTTAGCACTTCGTAAAAGTGGGAATTTATTTTGTTTCCATGCTCAAGAAGCTTCGCTTGTAGATCCTTTAGTTCGTTCTGCTTTATATCCTATTCGTCTTCCCCAACCATGTACCGATAATAAACAAGTTTTTGTGGAGGCGAGTAGACAAATCTATACTAAAGCTAGGTTGGAAACTAACTTGGCTTGGAAAGATATCGCCTTTCTCACCTCAAATACTCCCAATCAACGCTTAGAATCTTTGATACGGGCTTCTCATCGTACCGGACGAGCTATAACAACCCGCGAACTGGTTAAACAGAAGAGTTTGGATGTTGAAGATATTTCCGAGAAAACTTTAACGGTGTTAGATACTACCCGCGTTTCTGCTGAAAATAAGTTACAGGGTATCAACACTAACTCGATTCAAACTCTTTTACAGCAATTCGCTAAAGCCTTAGCTGATGGTAATCCTAATATGCCAGCCAATGTGTTATTAGTAGGTCCTCCAGGTACGGGTAAAACTGAAATGAGCTTGATTGTTGCCAAACAAGCAGGTGTATCCGCATATCAAATGCACAGTCCGAAAACCGGAATTGTTGGAGAAACCGAACGTAAAGCAGGATTGCAGATGGGAACATTGGGAGAATGGATACCCAATTTAGCTTTTGTTGATGAAATTACCGAAGCTTTACCCTTAGAAAGAAGCGATTTTAATGGAGATTCTGGTGCAACTAGAGCCGTTACAGCCGCTTTACTAACAGCCTTGGCAGACGAAAGCCGTCGCGGGAAATCGCTCTTAATTGCTACCACTAACTGCCCTTGGCGGATGGGTGCAGCAATGCGATCGCGTTTTATCGCTATTCCCGTTTTGCAACCTCTAGAACAAGATTATCCGCAAATTGTAATGGCGATCGCCAAATCTTTGACAGATAATTTGAATGGTTCTCACAGGGAGAATGATAAATTAATTCACCCAGCGATTGTGGAAGCGGCGGTTATTTTTGCTCGCAAAGGTGCAAATCCCCGTCATATTCGTAGTGCGCTAAGTAATACTCTGTTAATTAAAAAAAATCTCACTCCAGAGACAATTTTATTTGCAGCCAAAGATTTGAGCGTTACTACCGATATTGCATCTGTCATCTACAGCGACTTATGGGCAATAAAAGCTTGTTCTTCTAAATCCTTTTTACCTTGGAATCACAACTTAGCTTCTTATCCTTTTCCCAATCATTTGCAAGGGCTAGTAGATATCCAAACAGGTGAAATAAATCATAAAGAACTTGAAGCAAGAATCACAAAATTGAAACCTCGCGCTAATTTATAATTTTCCCCCAATTAATGAGGCGTTAAAGTCCCCCTTTTTTAATTCACATCTTGCACCAGTGCGAGAAACCCGGTTTCTTTACAATTTCACAACGAGATATTAATGCTTTCACGAATAGAAACCGGGTTTCTTTGAGCGAAATTGAGCAAGGTGCTGTATGTGTTAAGGGGGAAGGGGGATTTAGGGGGATATCGAAAGTTTGGGGTCTTATTTATGACTTTCCAAACATCCTCTTAAATTTCAAATTAAAATCCTCACTACAAACTCCTCAGAGCTTAGGTTTTAGTCGCTTTTCGTAATCATTAACTATCCACAAACCCCTCATGAAAACCCAAAAGGCATTAACAGCCATCATCAATTATTGGCAAGAAGTAAGTAACGACAAAGGTTTAGCAGAACAACATTTAGCAGGTGCAGGTGCAGTTTTTGAGTTAGAAACTAAACTGAAAAATCACTATGGCAAGAAATATGCTCTTTGCGTTTCTAACGCTACCACAGGGCTTTTAGCCGTTGCACTTGGCTTAAATCTCAAGCAACAAGAATTTATTACCACTCCCTACACCTATGGTGCATCTTTCGCAGGTTTGTTATTACTAAAAAATAATCCCATTTTTGCAGAAGTTGACAGACAAACCCTAACACTCGACCCCGAAGCAGTAAAGCATCAAATTACACCAAAAACCCGTGCTATCTTAGGTGTAGATATATATGGAAATCCTTGTCATCAAATTGCTTTACGGCAGATTGCAGATGACTATGGACTTTGGTATATAGCAGATGCAGCCCAAAGTTTAGGAGCCTATAGACAAGGTATTCCTGCTAGTTCCTTAGCCGATGCTTTGGTTGTATCTTTTACGGTAGGTAAGTCAGTATTTGCAGGAGAAGGGGGTGCAATATTAACCGATAATAGCGAACTGTACCAAAAACTAGTTTGGTTCACTCAGCATCCTTATCGACAAAAACGAGACATTGGGTTATTTCTGACCAACGAATTTGCTCTTAACGGGCGGATTCATCCTTTAGCTGCTGTTATTGCCAATGCAGTATTTGAAGATTCATTACAACAGTTAAAACAACATCAAAATTGGAATTTTAAAGTAATTGATGCTTTAAATGAAATAGGTTTAACCGAACGGATTAATTTTCAATCTCATCAGATTATTCCTTCCTTTTTCCAGTTAGTTGTCAAATGGCATCAAGAAGCACGGGAGAAGGATTTATTAAAGGAATTACATCAGCGTAATATAGCAGTCAAATTAGAACCTTTAGCGATGCAGCCTTTATTCGAGCATCCCGCTTTTGGTGCTGAATACGAGGATTTATTCCAGCAAAATCCAGCTATGGAGCTTTATTTAAATGGCGATTATTTTAGTTTAAAAAAGTCTCCAATAATTTAAAGTTTGTCATCTATTTAGAGAGACAATTTAATTTGTTTGCTCGTGACGCTTTGAACGCACAACTTTGAGATGAAGACGCAATATTTAAATCACCTTGTATAACAATAAGAAAAATAAAATCATGACTGACGAACAACGAACTCAAGCATATTATGGATTGATCCAAGTTATTGCAGGTATACTCGTAAATCTTTGTAATCATATCCAGGGATTTCCTTTGGGAAGACGTAGCAATAATCTAGAAATTGCTATTAAAGGATACAAAACCATTTTAACTTTGCTTTCTTGTGAAGCTTTCCCCCAAGATTGGGCAATGACCCAAAATAACTTAGCTATTGCTTATGATAAGCGAATAAAAGGGGATAGAGGGGAGAATATTGAACTCGCTATTGCTGCTTACAATAAAGCTTTACAAGTTTACACCCGTGAAGATTTTCCCCAAGATTGGGCTACCACCCAAAATAACTTAGCTATTGCTTATAACAATCGAATAAAAGGGGATAGAAGGGAGAATATTGAACTGGCTATTGCTGCTTACAATAAAGCTTTACAAGTAAGAACCCGTGAAGCTTTTCCTCAATATTGGGCAATGACCCAAAATAACTTAGCTGCTGCTTATAACAATCGAATAAAAGGGAATAGAGGGGAGAATATTGAACTGGCTATTGCTGCTTACAATAAAGCTTTACAAGTCTACACCCGTGAAGCTTTCCCTCAATATTGGGCCGGAACCCAAAATAACTTAGCTGCTGCTTATAACAATCGAATAAAAGGGGATAGAAGGGAAAATATTGAACTGGCTATCGCTGCTTGCAATAAAGCTTTACAAGTAAGAACCCGTGAAGCTTTACCCCAAGATTGGGCAATGACCCAAAATAACTTAGCAAATGCTTACTCTGACCGAATAAAAGGGGATAGAAGGGAAAATATTGAACTGGCTATCGCTGCTTGCAATAAAGCTTTACAAGTAAGAACCCGTGAAGCTTTACCCCAAGATTGGGCAAAGACCCAAAATAACTTAGCAAATGCTTACTCTGACCGAATAAAAGGGGATAGAGGGGAGAATATTGAACTCGCTATTGCTGCTTGCAATAAAGCTTTACAAGTCTACACCCGTGAAGCTTTCCCTCAATATTGGGCCGGAACCCAAAATAACTTAGCAAATGCTTACTCTGATCGAATAAAAGGGGATAGAGGGGAGAATATTGAACTCGCTATTGCTGCTTGCAATAAAGCTTTACAAGTCTACACCCGTGAAGCTCTACCCCAAAATTGGGCAATGACCCAAAATAATTTAGCAAATGCTTATTCTCAGCGAATAAAAGGGGATAGAGGAGAGAATATTGAACTCGCTATTCCTGCTTACAATAAAGCTTTACAATTCTGCACCCGTGAAGCTTTACCCATAGATTGGGCCGGAATCCAAAATAACTTAGCTATTGCTTATAACAATCGAATAAAAGGGAATAGAAGGGAGAATATTGAACTGGCGATTGCTGCTTGCAATAAAGCTTTACAAGTCTACACCCGTCAAGCTTTTCCCCAAGATTGGGCTACCACCCAAAATAACTTAGCAAATGCTTATAACAATCAATTAAAAGGGGATAAAGGGGAGAATATTGAACTGGCTATTGCTGCTTACAATAAAGCTTTACAAGTCTACACCCGTCAAGCTTTACCTCAAAATTGGGCAATGACCCAAAATAACTTAGCTATTGCTTATGATAAGCGAATAAAAGGGAATAGAGGGGAGAATATTGAACTGGCGATTGCTGCTTACAATAAAGCTTTACAAGTTTACACCCGTGAAGCTTTCCCCTTAGATTGGACAGCGACCCAAAATAACTTAGCTGGTGCTTATTTTGACCGAATAAAAGGGAATAGAGAAGAGAATCTTGAACTGGCTATTGCTGCTTGCAATCAAGTTTTACAAGTTTACACTCCTGAAACTTTTCCTATTGGGTGTTTGCAAACAGGTAAAAACCTGGGTAATTTAGGTTATCGAGAAGGTAATTGGCAACTGGCAATAGAAGCTTACACTCTCGCCATCGAAGCAGTAGAAACTTCCCGCAGTTGGTCAACTAATGACGAACGTCGTCAAGAAATTATCTCCGAAGCTATTGGTGTTTATGAAAAGATTATCCAGAGTTACGTTAATTTAAAGCAATACGATAAAGCGATTGAATATGCCGAACGTTCTCGTTCTAAACGGCTAGTGGATTTGATGGCTAGTAATGACCTATACAGTCAGGGAGAAATTCCACAAGAAGTTAAACCATATTTGGATGAATTTTATCGTTTGCAAACAGAAATTGAACAACAACGTCAACATTTTAAAAGTGATAATGAAGGTTCGCAACTAATTAGTAACCATCTAGGCAGAAATCAATTAAGCGTACTAAAAGAATCGCGATTCAATATTCAACAATTACAAGAAAAGCAAAAACAAGTTTGGCAAAACATTCGTAGTTGTAATGAGGTCTTAGCAAAACAAATCAAAGTAGAACATCTAGAATTTAATCAATTACAATCCTTAATTAAATCTCCCCATACGGCTATTCTTAGTTTTTATACAACCTCTCAACACACTCACGTTTTTATTCTCACCCAAACAGATATTCAAATACACACCTGCGAACAACAAAATCATCAAGAATTGCAAAATAATATTTTTAAAAATTGGTTACAACCTTATATCAAATCTTCTGAAACATGGATTAACAATATTCCTGAAACTCTTCAAGAAATCTCTGATAGATTAAATATCAATAAATTAATTGACACTCATCTGCAAGATATTGAAGAATTAATCATTGTTCCCCATTTATACCTACATTTAATTCCCTTTGCCGCTCTCCCGATTAATTGCGAGCAATCGTCATTCTTTGGCGAAAAATTCCTTATCCGCATTGTCCCAAGCTGTCAAATTCTCGAATTCACTCACAACAGAGGTGAATTAGATCAACTCAATCACGGAATAGTAGAAAATGCTTCCGATGACCGTCACGTTACCAGTTTCTTAGGGGAAGAACTAACTAAATCTTTCCAAATATCCCCCGAAAATCGTTTGCAGGGAACACAACAAGCCACGACTATTAACTATCGCCAACTTGTCAGAAGGGTACAAGTACTTCATTCAATTCATCATGCAAAATTTGATATTGAGAATCCTTTACAATCTGCTTTAGAACTCGGTGATGGAGAAATTACATTAGGAGAACTATTAACTCCAGGTTGGCGACTTCCTGAATTATCCGATGTATTTTTATCCTGTTGCGAAACCGGCTTAGGATTACCAGAAAAATTAACCGATGACATCTTAACTCTATCAGCCGGATTTTTATGCGCTGGTGCGAGAAACGTAATTAGTACCTTGTGGTCGGTAGATGCTTTAGCCACTACTTTGTTGTGCTTATTTTATTACCAATATCGTCAAGCAGGAGAAAACCGCACCAGAGCATTACAACTAGCACAAACAGACCTGCGGAGTAAAACTTCCCAAGAGCTAAAACCCCAATTTAGGAAAATTGACAAATATCTCTGGCGACTTCAACAAAAATCTTCAGAAACAAGCACTATAGAACAAATAGATAACATTCTAAAAAACCTCAGAAGTATTGGACAAGACCATCAACAAAAGCCTTTTGAGTCTCCATATTATTGGGCTGGTTTTGTCTCCCAAGGTTTGCGTTGATAGATAAAATCTCAGCTTGAAAAAAATAACAACAACAGATATCTATTGACAATTTCCATATTATTAGATAATCCCAACAATCAGCTTCTGAACGAATAAAACTCAACATTCCAAGTTAATATTGCCCAATTCGGGGAACTGCGAGTATCTTAGAAAACAAGCTGAGTCGATTTCCCGAAGCAATATTCATGTGCAATGCAAATTCTACCGAAATTCCAGAATGGATTAATGATTATCAACCCGTCGATAAAGTAGATAAAGAGCTACTTGATTTGTTTTGTAAGTTGTATTCGCAATCTGATAGTAGTAAAGGTCAGCATAGAAGAACTACTCAAAAAATTTATCAACTTATGATAAATAAAAATCTTCTTAAGCGTTCATCTCACGAAAATTACGATGAAGCTCTAGAAAAAAACTTTAAGTGGGCAACAAGGTTAAAAATAATTATTACTTATGAATTGAAAGAAAAATTAAGACAACATTGTCAAAATAGCTCAGAAAAGCCAGAGATAACAATTACAAACCACCTTAATAATTTACAAAATACTGAGTATAACACTACAGAATACAAACAAATAGAAAACTATTTGGCAACACAAATAGATAATTTGTTGGAGAAACTCAAAAAAGATAATACTGCTAACTCTGATTATTTAAAAATTTTACAATCGTATATAATAAGAATTCCAAGAATTAAATCATTCGATAAAAATTTAATAACTCATACTAACTCTTTCAAGGATAGTTTCGTAAGTTGGATCAATAATAATCTAAAACAAAGAATAAATGATTTATACGACCCTGAGCGGCAACCTAACCAAATACCGACAATTAGTTTAGAAGAACTTGATTCTGAACTTACATATAACAATTTCCCACAAACACAATATAATGCAGCGAGAAATACGTTAGAAAATTATCTTACCGAAGACCCATTCCAATTACTAGCATCTACATACATTGACAAAGATAATTTTCCTAATTTAACTTATAAAGTATTGGTAGATAGACTAATTTTAAAAGAACCACCAGATAGCCTAAAATATATAGCGGATGAATTCGGAATTAATTACAACAATTTTGCATCAGCAGAGTATCTACGCAATTTTAAGCCAACAATTGTTAGTATCGCTATTGAAATTGGTTATTATTCAGTAGCTTTAAAACAAGCAATCATAGATGATATTAATGGTGAACTGAGAAAATGTAAGAAAGTAGTCGGAGGGAAAGTCGTTTACGATGCTCAACTTTTAGCTCAAAAACTTTTACCTGTATTCCAACAACCTGAAATTATATTCAGTAAAGTTGTCAATTACCTAAATACACAAGGACATCAACTGAGAACATCTACAATATTTATGTCTAATGAAAATTCTTCTTTCGAGATTTTTTTTGAAATAGCCAGAGAATTAAATGAGAAAGGTTATGACTTTACAAGTTCTGATGTATTAGAAACTTGGAAAACTGTACAAATAGAAGAATTTAGTCAAGAACTTCAGAAGCAAAAATATAAAATAAGTCCTCCAGAAATTCGTTCTTTTTGGGAAAATAAATGCCGGAAATGCTTAGGAAAATTAGTAATAGACTTAAATAAGAATAAAAAAGGCAAATAATGAATAATAATACAATTGATTATCAAAAATCTGTCACCATCCCTTTGCAAGAAAAAGCTCATGATTGGGCGCGTAAGTTTGCTTCCGCTCAAACTTCAGTTGAGGGAAAAAAGCGCGTTTATCTTAATACCTTAGCAGTATACGCGGTACACACTTACCTGAAATGGATACAAGTCGAAACCGATTTAGAAAATAGTGATAGTTGGAATTTAGCTGCAAATGCTTTTTTTAATGTAAACGATTTAGAATTGCCAAACACGGGTAAATTAATATGTTGTCCGGTACTACCTAATGAAGATAGTTTCACCCCTCCAGAATTATTATTACCCGATTCTATCGCTTATATTCCGGTGAGATTTCAAGAAGTTCTTAACGAAGTAGAAATATTAGGTTATCGACCAATAATTGACTCTAATAATCCTCTAAAAAATATTGGAGTAAGTGATTCAGATTATCTTGATGAAGAAGAGATAGAAGAAGGTTATGATGATGGTTTTTATTTGTTTCCTATAGAAAATTTCCTCAATTGGCTATTTAATATTCAAGATATTGTAGAAGCAATAGAAAATGGAACAAGTGAGTTGATTAGAGAAATTATTCAAAGGTTAGAAGTAGAAGAACGTTCACCATATCAATTCGCTGTAGAAAGTACATATAGAGTTAAAGAATGTGAAGATAATGAAGATATGTTTCCCAATAATGGTTACAAGTTATTTGCAAGCTCTACTGCTCCTAGTGGAGAAATCAATAAAATGGCAAACCAATTAAGAAGTTCTACAAAAAGTACTCAAGAATCCGAATTATCAACTACGGATGACAACTTAAAAAATGAACTAGAAGAACTTGGAAGTCAATGGTTACATTTTGTTAAAGAAATTATAGAATAAATCTTTGATTGAAGTAGCGTTTTAGCATATATAGATAAAAATCTGCTGTAGTACAACTACAATTTTTACCTCTACTAGAAGCAGTTTGACTGCATACCCGGCTATTAAAACTTTTAAGAACATTTATTTAAATAATTACTATTTATCCTTCGTCTTACGGAGCTAAGTTAATAATCGCTTACTTCAACGCAATCGCAATATCCGAATAAAAGTATCCTTGACTAAGTAAAAAGTCAGCTAAACCTTTTATTTTCCCTCGCTTGTAAGCAGTGGAATAGCCTGGGATTTGCTGCTGCTTACAAAATAAACGTAGATTTCGGATACCCAAACCGATTAACAAATCAGCTTGCTTGTCCTTCTCAACAATTGTTATTTCGTCTTCTTTTATCGCTTGAATTCTTTCCGATTCGGATTGCATTCTAGTCGCTTCAACACAATCGAACTTGCTATTAATTTTCTCCGATTTATGATGTTGCTCATAATCGTAAGTTAAATAGCATAAAAGCCCAAATATCAAACAAAACAAGAAGACGGGAAACAATAAATCGTTGATAGTACAAACAATTTCGGGAGTTGTAACAAATTGGGTTGTAAACATTGCGATTTCCTTTAATTAATAACAATTGGGTAGCGGTTATCGATTACTACCCAGTAGTGGGGGAAAATCCCCCGTACTAAGTAGTTCCGTACCGCCACTAATAAGTAAAAATTAAAGGTGGAGGTTTTAAAAGATTTAATCAGAAAATTCAAGCTAAGAATCCAATTCATCCACGCCGTTATACAAGAAGTCAATTAACGTAGATAAATTGTAGTTGTCTTTCAGCTTTGGAGGACAAGCAGGGTTATTAGCGAAAAACGGTTCGCCGTTATGTAAAAAAGTATGAACAACATTCGAGTCTTTCTCTTTTACAAATATCTTAAAGTCATCCACACTAATGGTTGCATCTACTTCGTCAAGAAAGAAACTTGCTTGTTCGATAAAATCAACGTGTGAATAATCATACTGAAATTGTCGAGAGCGACGTAAAAAGTAGACGTAATCAACAATATTGCCTTCTTCAAGCCCAGTTAGCGTTTTAGAATAAGAAAGAAGCTTACCATCAAAATCAAAGCTAAATTGGCGGTATGTTTTAGGATGAAAGAGACTAATTAAATAGTCATATTTAAAGATTTTCCATTCATCGAGTCCTTTACTCAAGGATTCAATAGCGGCTTCATCTTCAAACCGACGAATTGCACTTCTTTTGTCCCAAACCTTATCTGGACAGTCAATACCATTCCATCCATAAGCATATATGCCACAAACAATCTTATCCTTGCCGTACAAATGCTGACAGCCTTTGCAAGATTCCAGATTACATGGTTCAAAGTCTTTGCTTTGAAGTGCATACAGGTATGGATTGTAAATATCCAAGTGTTCGCGTAACGCTTCTGTCGGTAATGGCTGATAGCTAGAAAAGGTTTTCCCAATTAACCTGGGACTTTCTCCAGGGTTTTCATGGATTCGCATTAGTCTTTGTTCATCTTCTAGAGAAATACAATCGCATACAGCTACTGAATTTGATTGCATTCTTGATACCATCAATCCGCTAATCGATGGATTACCTTTGATTTCTACAAAATAGTATGTGTAAACACCTGGTTTGCTTTCTTCTTCTTTATCATCATCGTGACACATCACAAACATATCGCGAGTCATTGCTAACTTGAAGCTTGTAGATGAATCAAGATTATTGGATGCTTCCGCACATTTATTATCTTCTGCTTGTATGTTCCGACAACTTAAAAATGCTCCGGCTGTAGCTGCAACGCTACTACCTGCCAAACCGACAGTGGAAGAAACAATAGCAAAAGCCCAAACCTGTTCCCAAGTATCTTCTTCTTTAAGAACACCAAGCTTTTCTAGAGAATATCCTCCAACACCGATTATGGCAGCCAACGAACCAGTAAATACAGCAAGAAAAGACAACCCCCCAATTACACAGTTAATATCTGATAAAACACTTGTTAACTTTGATAATCTTCTTCGTAACATCATAAACCTCCATACATTGTGTTTAAACTAATTACTTAGCCCCG
Organism: Calothrix parasitica NIES-267; assembly: GCF_002368095.1. Taxonomy (GTDB): domain Bacteria; phylum Cyanobacteriota; class Cyanobacteriia; order Cyanobacteriales; family Nostocaceae; genus Rivularia; species Rivularia parasitica. The sequence goes on from NZ_AP018227.1 coordinate 5,307,363, forward strand.
CACAACGCAGGATATTGAAAGCTTTTTAGTCAAACCTACTATCTACTAAAAATGCAGTATTTTAAATAGCAATTAATTCGAGTTCGGCATTCAAAAAACTTCCAATGGCAATAGTAAGAATCGAACTTGCTCTTGTCACCAGAATTGCCTATTCATCTCTTAAGATTAATTCTATTTTTCTTAAAGCTTCTTCAGCTAGCTCTACTCCTTCCCCTTCTCCTATCCATCTATTAAATTTTTTATAACCATAACTGGATGTAATTCCCCAATTTGTAGTATTAGCATAATCCTTTAATATTTTGATAGCATAATCAAGTGCTGCTTTATTATTGTTAGAATATTGCTCAATCATTTTATTTGTTACCCTCACTATCTAAAAACTTTTCTACAGCACTACGATATTTCTTATAATCTTTACCATCTTGCCGAGTAAGATTAAAGACTGCTTTGATAATTTCGTGAATAGCATAACCTTTAGCGTGTAAATTTAATATTGAATTCTTGGACTGTTCATCAAGATTAACTTCAATACCAAAACCATTCTTTAAAAATGTTTTACTACCGATTTCACTATCAGAAAAATCTTCAATATCATTTGGTTCCCAAGCAGTAAAATTATCTTCTTGATTGATTGCTTCTTCTAATAGCTGCTCAAAGTATTCAGGCTCCTCGGCATCCCCAACATAAAGAGCTTGAAGTCGTACAAGTTTGGTAGAAGTTTTATACAGAAAGTCCCCATAACCCAACAAGTTAGCAGCCAAGGTATTATCATCACCCAAGATAATGCAGCTATCTTCTGGACGAGTAGTTGCGAATGCAGTTTTAGCAGGAAAATTACTTCTTATTAAAGGATTAATAACGTTTTTATCAGGTCGTTGGGTGTAAAGCATTATGTCAATACCCGCACCTCCAGCCTTAGCTAAAAGTTTCATCATGTCCAATTCAATAGAGTCGCAGTAATCTTTATCAGTTAGTAAGTCAAAACATTCGTCTGTAAAACTTGCTATCCGAGGCATAATCAATTCGGGGTAATGCTTGCGGTTAAATTCGGCTATCGTCTCACAACCAACTTTCTCAAACTCCCGATACCGCCGCGCTGACCTGGGCTGTACTAATAAACTAAATAATTCGGCGCTAGAAGCTGCATCTTTCGCTACGGGTGCAATTAGATGGGGTAACTTAGAAAATTTGCTAAATGTTACTCGTTTAACATCCGATAAAGCCAGCTTGACTAACGACGGGGGATAACGACGTGCTAGATAAAGTATCGCTGCTTTTTCAAATTGTGATTTACCCCCACGGGTTCTTCCACCACCAAGGATATGAGTCACGTTTTCATCCGATAGCGGAATATCAACATATTTCCCATCAACACCAACACCACCAGGAATGACAATATTGTGTATGTCTATAGGTAATGAAAAATCAGCATAATTTTTAAAATAAACAATTTCTCTATCCCTTCGAGGGACATCGATAGCAGCACCACCAGGAACAACAGATACCATTGGTGGGGTGTCCATATTTAATTCCAACCCCAATTGCTGCACGAAGTCGTTACCAAAATCTTGAATTTTCTTAAATGAGACTCCTTTACCCAATTTAATTTTGATGCGGTTAAATGTGGGACCGCATTCTGCATCAATATATTCTGCTGCTATCTTAAATTCAGCTAGGGTATCTACAATAAGCTTTCCAGATTCAGTTGTTGATATTTTTGGTTGTTCGATATCTGTTTTAGCAGATTCTAATGCGTTAATTGGCTCCAAACCTTGGGCTTTGGATATCATCACCGCTACGCGATCGCAATATTTTATGATTGTTTCATCTTGAGTTGAACGGGCAATATCAGTAAACCACTTAATTGGTTCCCCATCGCAAAGTGCATTGTAAAAGTGCTGTAAGATTATCTGATAAGCAACTTGTTTATTGTGTAAATTTTTAATAGCTTCGCATCTTTTAACTAATTCACTGATATCAAGATTAATTAGTTCATTGTATACATTGTCTAATTCCCAGACGGAGGGGATGCGGTTAATAGTTATATACCGTAAGGCAAATTTCGCGAATTCAAATCGCTCTAAGTTACAGCTATTTGATAATTTATTTAAAATATCCTCATCGCTATAACCTTGATTAACTAGATGAAAAATATAACAAAACAATTGCGGTAAATCGTTGAATTTTAGTAAAGTGTGGTTGTTGCTAACATCTAAATTATTAACCATGTTGGTTACATCATCATGTAAAACTTTAGGCAAGCTTGAATCAACTACTTCTAAAATTTCATTTTTACTTAATCCTTGATTAGAAGCATAAACACCTGCCTCATATATTGATTTTTGTTTATGTTCTGGCAGCATTAATTGATAACCTCTCGCTTCAGTAATACCTTATTAATTGCCAATCGCCTGCGATTTTGGTCTATATCAATACATTTACGTTTCCATTGCCTTGAATATTTAGGATAGTTCAGAAGTCTATTGATATAATATTTTTCTCTAATACAAATATTAAATAATCCCCTTGCTTTCAAATTAAATGAATCAACTCTTGCTTTACGAATAGCGTTATCGGCAGATAATCCTTCACGAACATTAGCTGCATAAAATTTCGGAAAATTATCGCTAACTCTAGGTGCAGCTTGATTCCATAAATCAACAGAGTTAACGAAAGCTGTTTTGTGTTTGTTGATATCAATATTTTGTCGTTGAAATAGATTAGTTAACCTTGGTAATCTTGATTTAATTCTCAGCAAGCAACCTCTATTAGCAGCATTTATATCGCCAGCTTTACTTTTACCATAATCACTACAAAATCCTTGATTTAATACTCGTTTACCGCCTAGTTTTGATGGGTCGATATGACCGTAATATAGATAAGTAAACTCACCATTTTTCGCGTTAAACTAAGCACAAATGTCACCATTTGAACTCGTCTTCAAAACCGGACATGAAAGATTTCCCTTCATCCGGCTCCTCAGTGTAAAGACCCTTGACACGGGTACTATGTACAGAATCGTGGCAATGACGATGTAACAGTTCGAGGTTTTTGTATGTATCCTTACCTCCTTGATGTTTAGGAATGACGTGATGTATTTCCATTACGTCTCCTTCACGAAAAGTAAGATTACAGTAAGCACACCTTCCACTTTGTCTGCTCCATAGTTTTGATTTGGAGTTAGACATTAAAGGGTGTTTCTTCATCCTTTGGTTCCAGTAGATAAGCCTTCCATCAAAAGGGCTACTCATATCTTTTATTTTGATATGACGCTTTATTTTAGTATCTTGATGGTCTGCTAATCTCAAGCCATCTAAAGTCTGAAATGTCCAATTGTTACCTTTGTAGGTTCCCCAGTACTTGTCGCAAACCCACTTCTTGCCCTTAGACGAGTGTCTGCGGTTTGCCCAAGCTTGTAACCTAAACCATAATAAATTATCCAGTTTTTCAAAAGTCTTCCGACTGCAAACACTTCTGAAATAATTACTCCATCCTTTAATTTTTGGATTGAGTGCTTTTATTAAATCAGCTTGCTTTGCGTTTTGAAGCTTCTGAATTGTTTCGGATAAGTTTTGGTAATGCTTTTGAACTGCTTTTGAAGACGGTTTGATGATTGTTTGAAATCCAATTTTTGAGGAGTGTTTTCCGACAGAGTGTTGTCTAATGTTAAAACCTAAAAAGTCAAATCCTGGTTTATAACCATTATGACAATTTAATGAGTGAACAACTCTGGTCTTCTCAGGTTTTAATTTTAACCTAATTTGATTTAACCATTTTTCCAGGTGAGTTTGGCATTTTTCAAGAATTTCCAAGTCTTCAACCATAAGTACGAAGTCGTCAGCATATCGTATAAGAATAGGCTTAGATATTCTTCCTTTTTCTTTCCCAATTACTGAGGCTTTGATGTACTTAGCTTTATCACTTGGATATAGTTCTTTTATCGTTTCTTCCATGCCATGTAATGCAATATTAGCAAGAAGTGGCGATAAAGGACTGCCTTGAGGTACGCCTTCTCCACTGGTTTGTATACTACTATTGTCTAACACACCCGAAGATAACCATGATTTGATTGTTCTCCTCATGGTGGGATATGTATTTATCTTTTTAAGTAGTGTTGTATGGTTGATTTTATCAAAGCATTTGGATATATCGGCATCCAAAATATATTTTGGTTTACCTCTAAGTCCTGTAAAAATTGCTTCGATAGCATCATGAGTTGACCTCGCAGGTCGAAAACCATAAGAGTTTGCCTCAAATTTGGTTTCCCATTCTGGTTCTAGAGCTAGTTTAACGAGAGCCTGAGCTGCTCTATCATACATTGTGGGTATGCCTAGCAATCTCTTCTCCTTTTTGTCAGCTTTTGGTATCAAAACTCTTCTAACTGGTTTACCTTCGCGAATGATTTTTAGTTCAATCGCTAGTTTTATCCTTTGTTTGAAGTTTAGACATTTGATGCCATCGAATCCTGCTGTTTTCTTGCCTCTATTTAATTGAGAGACTTGTCTTACAGCAATTATTCTGGCTGACCAGGATTTCATTAACATCTTCTGGAGTTTACGAACTGTTTTTACGTCCCCACGTTGTGAAGCTTGATAGATTCGCTTTTGTAACTTAAACACTGCTTTTTCAACTTGTTTCCAGTTGATAGTGTTCCATTCCACCATCAGATTATTCTGTGTTTTGGATGTATTCATTACTACTCACAACTCCATCTTTCTTTACACCGTAAGTCCGTCAGCATATCCTACCCATTACGGTAGGCGTTTGCTTCTGACTTAATCCTGCCTCTACAAAGCGTCCGGCTGGTTGCCTACTCACCCCGGAAGACCTGTGTGAGAGCTTTATAGAGGTTTCCCCGTTCCTGATTACCATTGTTTGAACCTTTAGAGCGAGTCAATCCCCCGGAGAGATATGGTGGGAATCGAATCTTGTAACTGCACCAAGATTCCATCTCTCATGGCTTTTTAGCGCTTGTAGTGTTTCAGCCTTATTACACTACGTCGAGGTCACGGAGGTTTTAGACTCTTCCTGTTCGTACCCATAGGTTCGTGCCTACTATTACACCGATTTAGGCTACCAGTGTTTTCGCTTTCGACCCCGCTTTACTTTTTAGTTTTACCGTTCTAAAAAGTAGGGGTAGGGCTTTCATTCGGATTCCTCGAAGGTTGGACTTTCACCAACATGGATAATCAAGTTCTCTATCTTATATTAGAATAAGATATGGGCTAATCCTCCTAAACCCTTACTGGGCTTAGTTTATAGCCAACGGGTCGCACACAATTTCCCTCTGCGTGGCAGATAGCAATATTACCAGGACTATTAATATTAGAAAACAATTCATTGACTTCATTCTTATTCCTATGAATTGGAATCACTAAACTAAAACTTTCAGGTACTGAAACTCCAAATAATGGTGTAATTAGCATTAGTAAAGAAAAAGTCGTAATCTGCCAAGGACGAATCATCAATTGCACTCCGGTTGCTTTTTAACCCAATCATGAATTTTTTGCAGCGAATGTTTTATATATGGCTCTTTCGATGGGTTGTAATTCCCAAAATAAAACTTATAAAACCGTTCCAAACTAGTAGATTTATCATCAACAACATAACCACAAGCAATCGAGGCATACTTCACCAGTCGCTTATCGCTCCATCCCATTTCTTCCATTGCGCTCAATTCAACCTTAGTAAATCCAGCTTCCTTACGGATACGATTACCGATACCTAAAGCAATGGCAGGTAGTGGGAATATAAAAATGCTAATCAATAATATAGTCAAAATATTATTTCTGATAAGCATAAGGACGAACTCCGATTATTTGTGAATTAGAGAATGAAGATAGGCTGCGTATTCTGACAGGAGCGCTCATGGTACTTCTATCGACTATCTTTCCCTTACCGACATAAATCCCAACGTGAGTAATTGCACCTCTCCTAAAATTGCCATAAGTGTTTGTAAAACCGATTAAATCTCCCTTTTGGAATTGCTTTGGGTTGGTAAGAATAATTCCAATGTCGCTACCAAAAAAAGAACGTGCCATCAACGAACCGTTATGATATTGCTTACCAGCATCCCAGGGCTTGCTAGTTATTCCCACGCGAACATTTGATTGACGCAATACGAAGCGAACAAAATCGGCACAACGCTCTTTCTCATGAGGTTTATAGGATTTCCCAACCCATGCGATCGCTCTATTTGCAACTCTATCTCCAACACTGTTATTTAGGGTGTTAGTTTGACGAAATTGCTCCACTAAAAGTTGATTATCAAACCACATAGATATCGGTTTAATAGAAATACAGCTAGCTAAAATTAATGTCAAAAAAGCATACTTCCAATTGGGAGAAATTGGTTTTATTTGAACTGCGTCGTTTTTATTAGTGCCAATACTTAAGTCAATGAGGAGTCGCATTTTGGCAACCAAATTTTGCTTGAAGAACTTCCTCTAAATCATTATCTGGAGGAGGACAAGTAGAAGTCTTACGAGGGGATTTATCAGCAGTGTTTTTATTGAATTTTAGGGAAGGCAACCTGATATCAGTAATGGATAGTTCGGTTAAATCGGGTTGCCAAAACTTGAGATATCCAGGTTGAGCTATATCTGCAATGAACAAACATAGCATCAACCAAAAAGTAATACGGACAAACACTTTAATCAACCAAATCGACAACTGGAGTTAGATTAGGCAGATTTTCCGGTGTTAATTTTATTTCCTGCTTCTGCACGTAACCAGGACCGGAGTAATTACCGTTGAGTAAAAAATTGATTCCACCGATTCCCAGCCATAACATTACAATCGCAATACCTACAGGAGATGAAATCGCATCTTTCAACCAATAAAATATGTACCAAAAGTAGCGGAGATTGTTATGAGGATGGAATCTGTGCGCTCTCCAATAATCGGTTACTGGTACATATATTTCTGGTACTCGTGATGTCGGTTTTGCTGGGGAATTTGTATGATTTGCGCTAACTGGTTGTGCTTGTACCGAAGTCGGCTCAACATTAATGGTCGTTGGTTGCTGATATTGTTGTTGAGCGTTCTGTAACATTTGTGCTAATTGTTGTTTTGTTGCTAGTTGACCAGGTTGGCTATAGTCAACATTAAAATTACGTCTGTTATTTCCCATGATTTAATTCCTCAATCTGACCAAATATCATCTTCTAACGCATTCTTGAATTGTTCGGGGGTTATCGGCACGCTACCATCGGCAGTAGGACGACGAAATGGAACTAAGTTTTGGTATTCGGGCTTAACATCCTCCAATTGCTGTGATTGGATTGCACCTTCATCTAAAAATTGGGGCATTTGGATATCAGTGTCGGGTATCGGTGGAGTAACTGGTGCAATTGAAGCTTCACTTGAATCAATACCAAGGTCGATATTGGAGTTATATTCCCAAATAGCCCAGGCAATTAAACTGATGCTTGCTGCAAAAAATACTCCACCAGACAACCAATGTAACTTCGTTCCTGGAGGTTTCATCTGAGCTACGGTAGGACGCGATGAATTACCTAAAGTAGTCTTCACCGGAATCTGCCGCACTGCTCCCAATACGTTAAATAGTGAGAGTAAAAAGCATATACCCGCGCCAATGAATTTGACATACACATCTATTAGTCTCCTTTGTTTGGTTTAGATTTCTTTAATTGCTGCAACTTCAGTCTTCTTTTTCGCAATGATTCGGCGATGCGCTCACGTATTTTCGGTACTTCAGATAATTGACGCACGGGGTCTTTATAACCCTGAACTCGTAGATAATTAGCTTGGGATAGAGCATACGGTTCTTGCACCGTCTGGATTTGTGTCACCATTTGGTTAAAATCAACAATCGGACGATTTTGCAAATTCTCGGCATAGTCTATAGCCTCCAACTTTCCTAAAAGCAATACCGCAGCACCCCCAGTGCCTAATCGCTGCTTAACTTTTGTGCCGTCAGTTTTGGTATAGCTATAAGTAAAGCTGTCATTGCCAGAAGCGACTTCGACTAAAGCGTCCATAGTATCTTGCTTGGCGATCGCCAACACTGCCATGTGGTGCAGTCTAAAAAAAGCTGAGTTTTCGTTGCTTTGTTGTTTATTGATATCTTGTAAAATCTCACCCGACCATTTTGCTGCACCAAGTTGTCTCCAACCAGTAAGTATTCCACTACCATCAACTCCATAGTTTTGCAGTTCGTTGGGGTTGAAATCGGTACGGGTAAGCTTTTCGATGTATGCGCGTCTACGGGATTGGGTCATTTCAAGAGCGCGATTAACCTTACTAACGCTTGGAGAAACTTCACTACGTCTACCCACCACGATGGCAGCTGCTGACAATACCGAGCCTAAACCAACCGTGGCGCAACATACCCATAAAACTAAATCGACTTTTTTGAGATGACGCTTCGCTACCACGCGAGGATTATGACTCGTACCTTTTTTATCTTGTTTTGGAAGTAGTTGCATTTCCTCTTACCTATTATCGATAACTAAATAGAGAGGTTCCCTTGAATAACTTGCAAAAGTTGAACGCAATATACATACCCACGCTCCTCCAACAACTGCACCCGTGAGCAATAGCAAAGGATTTATTGCAAGAGCAGCACCGACTCCCATCATGTGACCTATAAATCCACTAATGGAACAACCCGTCAAAATCCCACCACCGATATTAATTAAGAAATCTTTAATCGCTCTCATGAATACTAAACTCCCTGGTTATCTTTAAAATCAAAGTAAGTGCAACGGTAATTCCAATAAATCCGCCAAATAAAGAACCAATAATCACCTTCGGTATTTTTATTGATGGTGGGGGAGATAGAACTAATCCCGCTACCATCCCGGAAAAGCTACCTAAAAATACAATTCCTACTCCTTGCATCGCTGCAATCCTAAGTTGTCTGGACTGCTCGCCAACATAAGATTCTATTGACGGCATCATTTGTTCGATGATTTCTCGGGCAAGGATTTTGTCTTCGACAGTGATTTCAATTGTTGAGGTTGCATCTCCAACGACGGATGCGGCTCCTCTCCCCAATTGACTTTGCCGAAAAAATCATCGTCAATGCGCTTATAAACTCGGTCTTGTACTTCTTCTAATTCCGTAGTGGGTTCTTGGACTCCGTTAAATAACATATCCTCCAACATCAAAGTAGAAGTTTCCAGAACTACCTTATGACGTAATGTTGCAAGTTGCTTTCCTCTAGCTACGTCCGAATGCAACACTTTAACGAAGCTATTAGATTCAGATTCTTGTGGATTTACGCCAAATCTTTGTTGGATATATTGGTTTTCATCAAATGCATGTTCGTTGTTAGAACTGGAGCGTTCTTGGCGCATTTCCAGTAAATGATTAGCGGCTTCTTCTAGCGACATATTTTCAGCAGCAGCAACTTCTTTTAATTGAATTAATTGTCGCTCTACTTCTGGCTTAATAGTACTGTCTTTATTTATAACTAAGCTTAGTTTTTTACATACCTGAATTACTATTTCAGGAGTAGTTTGTAAAGCTTGAGCTATTTTGTTGATGTGCTTCATATTTTTCAATTCTCCTAATCACAGATTTTACAATCGGGTCTTGTTTTTCGTCTTCAGATATATGTTTTGTCAAAAAATCGTATAGGCTAAGTCCGTTATTTTGACGCATAAACTCATCTAAACCACCAGAAGGAATTACTCGCTCTAAATATTCATCCCTGGTTAATCGTCTTATCTTGGTAGCTACATAAAAAAAATCGGCAGTTTGTACAGCATCTAAGTCAAAGTATCCCCCTCTTTTCTTCGGTTTTACTATTCCGGCGTAGGGATACCATTGTTGCAAAGCTGAGATAGTTATTCCATATCTTTGAGCAAGGCTTTTCTGGGTATATATAATATTGTCATCACATACCATCGTCGGGTTCAATTACTACTTGAAACAAGATAAATAAGAGTGAATGTTAGACGATAATGCTTGTAGAGTAGATTTTTCTTAACAAGCCTGCTCGCTTCTATTCAACTTGATATAAATTAAAGTTGAGCTTAAGTCGCCGTTCTTTACACAGTCTATATAGACATATAATTAGAAGCGTTACAAGGTAAACAGCGAGCAAATTCAAAATTTCTGATTTTCAGTAAATAGCAATATTTCCGCTTAATTTGTAAAGTTAGTTTATGTATTGCTAACATATTAATAGCCGATATAAAAGTTGTTATTTAAAAATATCGTTACTATTGAACTATCATTCCTCTCTACACTCCAACTATGAGAGAAGTCTTCTTGCTTAAATTCGCAAATTTTTCAGCACAATAATATAACCCACATTCACAGTGGAGTATCAAAGTAGGCAATCACTTCATTTTTGCCAGTTATTGAGTCAAAATTATGTGAGCAGAATTTTGAATATCAGTTAAAACCAAGAGATAAAGTATATTGATTAACTTTATTTAGTTATAAAGACAGTAATAACAATTTTGTGAAAGTTAGGACGTTGAACAAGGAATACGAATGTAATTAATTAAAAGATTCAACAACTTCCCAATTACCGGGTTTACTTACACAAATTCTAGCGGGAACGTCTAAATAGTTATCAACAAAGAAATAGTGGGAATAATATCTTCTCAAATCACCATTAGGTGCGCGAAGCAAATAATCAAAATCTGAGATAAAGTAATCGCGACTAACTACATTAATAAGTTGTTGATAATAGTTGAAATTACCAGTATCAAAACTATCGCGCCATAACATTAGAAAGTTTAAACCAATCCAATCTCGTCCTCTCCACCCACAACCACGGTCGGGAGCTTGCAAATCGTTTACCATCAAACAAGTATTGCTTGTCATATCAGTAGCGGTCACAATATAACCTCTACGGCGCATTTCAAGCATAAATTGTTGAATTATTTCGTAGCTAGCATTCTTTAAATAAGTTGAAGGCAGTTCAAAACCGCTGATATCTATAGAAAAACTATTCTCTTGATTTGAATTGATAGCAGAATTTATGGGGTTTTTTTCTAAAACAACTGAATTCTTGTCAAGCATAACTGCTAACCCTTCTGAAGTAGATGCTAATAATGAAGAAATGGGAAAATATCTATTACCAGAACCATTCCAAAATATTTTTAGTTCCTTTATTCCCCAGTCACATAGTAGAGAAACTATATGAATATAATTATTTTTAAGAGAAACTGCTAATTCTTTATTTGCAACCCATAAAATAGCATTATTGTCCTCAAAATATAATTTACTATTAGAGGAATTGACTACGGGCAATTGTGCTATGAGTAAATTAGCTGCATGAGAATCAATTATTTTTAAAGCTTTATTAACTATCAAATGGCTCATGGACGCAGTTCCTCCCCTGAAGTATGACCGTTGCCAAAGCAGCTTTTTCTAATAGTAATTACTTCTTCTAGTGTATAAGTACTACCATCATTTTTAGTTAAGAAGGCAGCGATAGAAATTAAATCTAAGTCGGACGGGTATTCGCCATTTAACAAAGCGTTTACTCTTTCAATCGGTAGCGCCACATCGGAGGCAAAAGCTGCAATATCTTTGCCATAACGTGAATCTACCTCTTTTTTAATAAGCTCCGCAATGGAATATTCCACCTGTTCTTGTATTTCAATATAATTACCAACTAATAGTTTACTGGCAATGCTGATAAATTCGGCTAAGTGTTCTTTAGTAAACGTTTTAAGTGAATTTATAACGAATTGAGGAGTTATTGTCTTCTCACCCTCAACCTGCTCAACGCTTATAGAACCCCTACCATATAATTCGACAACTTCAGCTAAAGATAAACCTTCTTGCTCGGCACGCTTCCTCGCCAATCGCTTACCTGTAGGAGTAAGTCGCAAGGACAAATTCTCCGACTTGCTCTCAGCCCAAATTTCACCTACGCCTTTTACAGGCAGTTTTCCTTTTTTACCCATACCCCCAATTTAGCTTTAAATACTTTTGGTGCAGTAGCATCACTATATCTTTACAAAAATTAACTTGGTGAATTTAAGCGAATATTTCCGAAAACATTGCAGTCGAAGAACTTTCAATGCAATTGCGGTAATTTGACTATATGGCAAGTGCAAGATATTATATGAATAATTTCTGGATATTAGCTGCATGACACAAAGTAGAAAAAGATTGATATTAGACGTTTGCACATGACTTACCAAATTTTAGTACTTTATGCATCTTGTGCGAAATATTCGACTTTTAAGGAAAATGAACAACTACGAAAGTATAAAACATTTACCAGCTGAAATTCCTGCCCCAAGACAATTTTTAAGATATTGCTTCGGTTTTGATAGGCTTACTCCAGAAGAAATTTTGGATGAGGAGATTTGTTTTGGATACTCCGTAAAATGCGTCAATCTACTTTCCAAAATATTAGGAATCCAGAAGAAAACGGTGAGAGGTTGGGGGGATAATCCAAATTTTGAAGATATGCCCCAACACGCACGAACTACCTGTGGCTACGTCCAATTAGCCCTATCTCCAGAAATTTTGAAAAGAATCGCTAGCTCCGAGTATGTAGCTCCAAGAGTAACAGCCAATCAATTCATCAATGAAATGTTGTTAAAGGGTTCGTCATATAGTGAAAGATTGAAAATAGTAAGCTCCACGAAATTTCGGGGACAATATCTTACGTTATTATCAGAAACTTTAACAATTTCCAAGCGCACGATATATGAATGGGGAAGAGACATCGAACTCCCGAAGATGCCCATATATCACCAACATACTTTGGCGTATGCGCTCGCAGCTTATCGCAAGAAACAGCAGCAGGGCATCGCAGCTTAATATTCTATGTAGTCGGATAAATAAAAATTGGTCTTAAAGGAAGACCAAAGTCAAATAAAACGAGCTTAAATAATATCATGCAATTACTCTCTGAATCAACTTATCACCAGGTTCACAATCTTGACGCGAACCCCGTAAAGCACATAGAGAAAAGCACCGAGGAATACATTCATGCTAGTTTCTTGTTATGGGAATACAAGAGAGCCTATAGCAAAGGGGAATATCGAGAACTACTTAATAAATTCGGCTGGGATAAAGGCAGCACCGAAGAGAAACGAGCGCTCAAGTTAGCAGAAAATTTCCAGAATTTCGCATATCGTCCCCACGCTCTGTTTCAAATTCCCGTCACAAAACTACTAAGACTATGTTCGGAAAAATATCAGCCAATAATTGAGCAGCTATCTGAGGTTGAAGAAGATTTAACCTGTGCTTACGTAGATGATTTGATAAAAGAGAGACAGGTATTACTTAAAAAGGAAAGAGAATTAGCCCTACCTTCAAAGCCTTCTATATGGCGTAGAAATTGCAGAGGGGAGCGCTACGCACAATTCCCTCCTGTATATGAGTTTGACGAACAAACAGGCTTATTAACTCAGAAATTAATGGATAATTTCGGGCTAATACCTCAAGACATTCTTAGAAGTGCGATCGCCGATTTATATCAAAAAATTACGGAAGGAGAAGAACCACAACAAGAAGTTGAAAATACAGTTTCTGATATAAGTGATGCGAACGATTCGAGTACTCAAGAAATTAAACAAAATCCTCAACAAGAAACCACATCAACCAGTTCAAGTCAAACAGTCGAGGAGAAATGGGAAGAATTAGCACAGCAACTAATCGATGATGTTAATAATATCGGTAGAATTAGCCCGGATTGTGGTCAATTAATAGTCGAGTCTTGCCAACGTTGGGAAGCAACAGTTCCTCAAGATAAAAAATGGGATGCAGTATCAAATATACTTCGGCACGATATGATATCGCTCAAACATCTTTCTAATTACGCTTATAACCACAATCCTCAATGGAGAGAAACTTGGGGAGCTAATCTTGCGAATTATCATAGCTTCGAGCAAGAGCTAGCATGGGTAGACACCGATGTTCGTAATGATGCTCTGGTATCTATGGGCTTTGATATACCCGCTACGGTAGAAATCAAGACAGGCAATCTTCAAAACAGACAGGGTAAGGTAATCGGATTAAATGGGGAGAATATCAATCCCATTTTGGTCAAGGTTAACGGATTCAATCATTATTTTCATTGGACGGAGTTAGAAGTAGTTAAAGAAACAGCTAGCTCTAGATTTTATACAAGTGTCGAAGAACTACAAGAAGAATACTTAGAGGAACCAGAAGAGTCAGATTTAGAATTTGAACCGACTTCGCTTGATAAAGGAATCGATGCTTTAATACAAGGGGATTGGGAGGACATTAGAAACATATTTAACCAACACCCAGAAATTAAGGAACAAGCTTGGAGCGCACTTTCACGAAAGCAAAAACAAAGAGTAATTGATATCACTCCGGAGAGTATTAAAGTATTAAATCAAGCTAAGAAAGAGTGTGTTATCGAGGAATATAAGGAGATAGCCAAGGGAGTATATAAGATAAAACTTCCAGGTACGCTAATATGGGAAAGCCGAGCCTTCCACGAGATTGAAATATATCATCAGCTGCGTCGATGGAGAGAAAATATATCTTGCTCGGCTAATTAACTGGAGTTTAGACTAATAAATAACAAAACAGCGCAACAGTAATATTTCGATGCGCGTCAGTAGTAAAATTGGAGAGATAAAGTATTTAAGTAGGTTTGGGTTTCTTTTTATTGCTATTTTTAGTACGTTTTTTAACAATAGGGTAAATAATTCTACGGTTGCGGGTTTGTTCTGGTTCCCAGCCTGGGGATTTTCCGCGTGGTTTTGGGGATGTTGCAGGTGTGTGAATTACGGCTAAAATTCCACCTATAGACTGTGCAACTCTCCCAGGTGTTAACTTTGGAACTTTTTTTTGCCAAGGTAAAGGGTTGTCTTTGACAATATCGCGTGCTAGCCATAATTGCCAAGTAATTAATGGCATGAGGTCACTCCATCTATCAGATTGTTCTGGAGTTGAAAGCTTCGGCAATGTCCAATGCAATCTTTGTTTTGCAAAACGATACCAGTGGTCAACACCGAATCGTCGCAAGTACAATCGCAAAATTTCAGTGCAAGGGGGTATTGATTCTCCACTAAAAGCTAACCACATAGGTTTTGCTATTCGTTTACTGCCATCTTCGTTCAAGCGTTCAACTAATAGCACTGACATCGGGTGCAATGGAGATTTACGGAAATGTAACTCATGCCACAAACGAATTTTTAATCGTCCCAATTTCTCATCTGTTAACTCAATTATATGAGCAGCCTCACCCCAAGTTAATTCATCAAGTAGCTTAAATTTATCACCATGAATTCGTCGTCGTCCTCGTCCACAATAAGGAGGTGCTGCAGTCCATAAACATAAGTTTGACCGCAAACGTATAATTTTATCAACCTCTATATCCGCAGTTTTGATTATAAATGGCGCACAGCCATATTCAATGTCCCAACAAGAAATTGCTCTACAAGGTAGATGTGGGCATACTTGTTTAAGCTGCCATACTGCTTTATCAATGGGATTTTCCCAACTTGTGATACGCTCATGCCTTAATGGTAACGCCCAACTTCCTTCGGCTTCTGGTATGAAAGCAAGTGTACTATAACCATATCCAACAGTGATTGGTTTTCCTCCAAAACCTCCGTGTACATAATGTTCATAAGTTCTTTCTTTAAGGGTACGGGCATTTGGTCTTGACCATGTAGTATGGTCACCGGCAAGTAATATAGGTTGTTTTTGTTTTTTTATTTGTTTGATATAAAGTTTCATTAACTTGTTTCGTTGAGGTCTTGTATCTTGTAGCGACTCATAAATACTTGACCATTTACGACGAAACACTGGACACAATGACAAATCAGCCAAACTATCAGCTTTACGAGTTAGCATAACTGCGTCCATCAACTCAAATGTAGCATCTTTAGCTCGATTCAGATAAGAATACGCCTCTTGACGAAATGACTTCAATTTAGATAAAAGTTCCATAACGAAAGTTGAGATTTGGTAGTGCTTTTCTCATCTTCCGTCGGGAGGTGCTTGTTTTACCACAAGCATTTCCCTATTTTTTTATACCAGTCTTTATGCGCCGTGACCGCACAGCGGTCACGAGCTTTAGTCTAAACTCCAGTAATTAAGCTTTTGCCACATATGCGACCTCTAAGTTAAAAAGGGAGAAATCGACACAATCACCTTCATCGCATTACTCGGTCTAAACAGACCCTTTGTGACCTTGGAATTATTTTGCTCCAACTATAAAGTTATGACATAAGCAGAAATTGTCAGTAGCTAGTTATTCACTAAGCGAACTTTGCTGGCTAATTATATGTCCGGCTATTCAACATTCCCTACTCCCTACTCACTTACTCCACCCACCAATTTTGGTTTGGTCGAATACTAGATACATATATAAGGAGAAAAATGACCAGTTCAAGTAAAAAATTAACTATTCAAACAACAATTACCAAAAAAATCCTACTCGCCATCAGTCTTTTTGCATTGGTCATTAATAGTTTGATATTATCACCTTTACCGGCTCATGCTGATAGGGTTGCCAAAAAAGGAGAGTTAACTAAACTTTATAATACAATAATCGATGATATTTCGACGATTGGAAATCGTGATGCTTGCGTGAAAGCAATTTTGGAAACAGCTTCCAGCAGAGTTGGGAAGACAGGTAATGTAATGGTTTTCAATTTATCACAAGACTACAAGAAAAATCTTAAAAATTGGACATTTAATCAATTTCGGTGTGCTGGTACGAGATACGGTCTTTGGACTTTTACAAGCGGAACATTCATCAACAAGGGTGATGGAGGATATATCAATTGGGGTTTTAGTGGCAAATATAGAAGAACAGGTACAGATGGTAAAACGGTGAAATTTTATCCGAAGACGAAGAAATCAACAAGAAGAAAAAAAGATAAGAGTTGACCTTAACTGCTCTGGATAATATTTTTTCCAAGTCTAAATTTAGAGTATAAGTCACAACGCTAGAACTAATAGAAAATGGCGAAACCATGAAGATAACTTTAAAGCAGCAGTTCAGAAAAACGGAAGCGGAACCTATAGAACCCATTTGGGTTCTATTTAACCAGTTGCCAGTCTTTTAAGCATCAGTCTGATAAAACACAGGTTCAGCTTGGCGGTAGAATGACATAGAGTTCTTTCAAAATTTTTAACTAAGCTTTTACATCTTTCCATCCAAGAATTAGTTCTTTCTATTACCCACCTTGCTTTGACCGGGACAAAACCTGTTTTACCTTCTTTTTCTTTTTAAAGTTTGGATGGTTTCGGTGACAGTTTAAATCTAATCTTGGTCATTATCTGGGGATAAATTTTTTTCAACTCTTGCTCCAATTTTACGGGGTGGTACCCATTGTCAAGAAGAATAGTGATGCAGGGGAATGTTGACAGGTTTAGATTTAAAGTAATCAATGTTGTTTGATAGCATTTCGACTAGCCCCGCATCATCGGACATCGAAGCTTTAGTACAATGAGCGAAAAAGGGAAACCCCAGACTATCTACTCCTAAGTGCCTCTTAATACCGTTTGTAGCTTTGTAAAAACAACACCTCAAAATATTGCTGAAGCAACCGCAAAAATTACAAAGATTCACAAGTCTACCTTGGGAGAAGATGAACAGCCAAAAATCGTCCAGGTAAATTGTAAGACAGGTGAAGGTATAGATAGACTGTTTGAGGAGTCTCGCGAAATACTGGGATTGGAAAAAGGCAAATTATTTCAGGTGTTAATCGATTATCAAAATCAAAAGACACCACGAGCCTATACAACTCAAGTCATGTCAGAAACATTAAAGTTATGTGCTGATGTAGCTTGTCAAAAACCAGTCAAAATAACAATCAAACTCTCTGGAAAGCCTGCGAGCAGCTTTGGGATTTCTTTAGCGACACATTATTAGAACAATCACAACCGATGCCAAAACCTGTAAAGAAAGCTGTCAAAGATTTAGCTCTACAAATTAACTCAGAATGTGTGGAAAAGCATTACGAAGATGAGTACGAAATAGAATATGAAGATGTATACGAGGATGAGCCTATTTATTTTACCTTCGCCGTTTTCTAGAATTTGAGTTAAAAAAGCTTCATGCTCAAATCGCTGCTCAATTTCATGCTGTGGTTCGTAAAGACTTGTTCCCGAATCTGGAGAAAAGTTAATTTTTTGAAGTTTATCTTGTTTTTTCTTTCCTACCAGCCCCAGAGGTACATAAATCTGCTTGATGTTCTTTTTTGCTGATTCCTCTTGCATCAAGTGGTTGCTGGTTGTGCGACACTGTTGTTCGAGGGTTACTCTACAGACTGAGTGCCAATTTATGCTGTCTTTTACGGTTTTTACTGGCTCGTCAATATTTGTTGTTTTAGTATTCTCTGTTTCTGTTGATGAATTGCTTATCGGTTTGTTGCCAGCCATTTCGTAATAATCAAGCCCCAATTCGTCACAAATGTTCCGAAAATTCTCAGCTTCTATTGGTTTGTTGTTAAAAAAATTACTAACAGTCGATTTAGCAATATTCAATTTCTTAGCTAACTTCGTTTGATTTAATCCTTTGCTTTTTAGAACTTTTCCAGCTTTTTGTTCAGCTTCATCATTAGCGATTTTGACAGAATTTTGCGGCATGGCAGCATGGGAGCAAACTGATTGAGTTAATTATCAAAAAAATATTCCTATATATTTTAACTAAAAAAGTTATTTTTGGTAAATTAAATCAAAATCGAACAAAGTCGAATGAAGTCGAATGAAGTCAGTTAAATAATCTTAAACTCGAACAGTAAATAAAATAAGATAGAGATGTAAACGAATAACGACAGTAAAAGAAGGGAATTAACACAATTAAGAAGTTCCTGAAAAACCAATATTTTCAGACAAGAAAGGATATGTAAAAACTTTATTTTTATTTGCTTTAAATCAGAAACTAAATTTAAATTTTTTATCTTCTTTTAGCTGTTATTGTGTATATATCCCTAGTCTATTGACAAATAACACCAAATATTAACTGACGACATTAATCCTATGACAGCCGCAATTTTTGAAGGTACAAACAAACCAGCGCATTCTAACGGGGTTATTTCTGGGTTATTAGCAATAAAGCAACTAAAAAACCCCACAGATGGCTGTAGGGTAAGTTGCTTAAATTTTACTTTTACTTAGTGTTCATCAAAATTGTACTTAAATATTATGTATGCAGCATCTGAATTTTTGTGGCGATCGCACCAATTCGTAATGCCCCTTTGGAGCATTTTGAGAAAGAGAAAATGGATAAAGTCGAGCTAAGACAGAATCGATAATATCTCATTATCTTGTTAATACTTGACGAATTTTAAAAACTGACACTTATTGACCTAGATAATATAGGAATTTAACTTTATTCTACTATTATGGCTGAGAAAAACATCCAAGAAATTACTCTTTATTTACTTTGGAGGTATCTAAGTGTTTAGTTGGATAACAAACAATATAAAACTGCCAAAACCTATTGATTTCTTGCCAGATTTCTTCAATTTTTCTCAAAAAACCGATGAAGATTTACCTGTAGAATCAAGGATTATTCCTGAAATGACTTTGAAAAAAGCAATAAATTATTTTATCAAAGAATATCCTCGTGATTGTCAATTTGATAAATACATTATGGCATGGGAGTTCCATCCTCAAGGGCATTTGTTGACTCAAGCATTTGCAGATAAAGAGAATCATTTAGTGACGCGAAAAAATGGAAAACCTTATGGTAGAAAAATAGTTGTTAAGAAAATTGATGAAGAACTTGCTGAAATTTTTCAAGGTAATCACGTAGTAGCTTTTCAGAGGTAATTAATATGTTCGAGATTGCTACAGCTATAATTGGTGTTCTAGGTTTAGTGGCTGCAACTGCGATAGCAGCACTAAGCATCAAGAACGTTCTCACATGGTTTTTTGATAGACTCAGCTTAAGGAATCAAGATGAACTTAAGTTTACTTTGAAAGACAAACTAAATTCGGGTAACTTTAAAGTCTATCAAGGTTTTATAGATCCATATACACATCGGATTAGCGATTACAGAGTTGTTTCTCCATCAAGAATCGATCATGAGATAAATGACGATTACCCTATATTATATCCAATTTAATATAGGAGTGGGACTTAGGGACTTCCAGAAAATAAAATAACCCATTGTATTGATTGCTGAGGTGCTGAGGTGCTGAGGAGAAAAATTTTTACATTTTTCAAGCTTGGGATAATTTATTTCTTGGTGTTCCCTTAGTGATACACATCGAATTTAAGTTCTCACCATTAAACAGTGAAGAATTAGGTTGAAGTAACAGTCCCCATTCCAACCTTCTTCCTATTCTCCGATAACGTTTAAGCGCGAATTTCCGTCTTTCTTTGTTAAAAAAATGGGGGTTAAAACTCCCATTTTTCAAATCAACAGATTTTTTACAAGCACTATGACTATCATTAACAAACTTGAAGAACATTTTTCCCAGAAATCATTAGCTAGTCTAGACTACAGAATTAATAGAGATTTTATTACATTTTGCTCGGAAACAGACTTAGATAAAGAAGATGTAAGTATCTTAATCGATACCGATGGTAATTCCAACAAAAGTTACCCTTCTGTAAAAACGATGATTTTCATCAACACACATCTAAATGTGTCAAAGGAGGAATTAGATTTTTTCTGTTTCAAAATTAATATAGATATCGATTTATTTTGCCAGCAAACAGGTTTGATAAATGAAGGTGTCATTATTTCATTCGATACAATTCATAATTTTAAAAAAAGCAACCGAAAGAGGACTGAAAAAAACAACACCACAGATAAAGATAATCAAGATGAAGAATCTATTGAAAACAGA
The DNA here is from genome assembly GCF_002368095.1 of Calothrix parasitica NIES-267. Taxonomy (GTDB): domain Bacteria; phylum Cyanobacteriota; class Cyanobacteriia; order Cyanobacteriales; family Nostocaceae; genus Rivularia; species Rivularia parasitica. The sequence goes on from NZ_AP018227.1 coordinate 5,328,105, forward strand.
GCCTGCCTATTTAAATCTCAAGTTCCAAACCCAGGGATAGATTTTGACAGTCTAATACTTCCTCCAGAAATCAAAGAGAATCTAAAATTCATTCTTGATTCAACTGAGGTTAGTGAGTTTGTCTATGGACAATGGAATCTTGCAAAAATTAAGCCATTTAGAAGCATAATTCTCAATTTTTATGGCAAGCCAGGTACAGGAAAAACTTATTGTAGTAAGGCGATTGCTAATTATCTTAAAAAAAAGATATTAGTAGTTAGTTGTGCCGATATTGAAAGTAAGTTTTACGGAGAAGGGGCAAAATATCTTAAAGCTGCATTCTATGCTGCTAAGCGCGATGGCTCAGTTTTGGTGTTTGAAGAAGCAGACCCATTAGTGGGTAAGAGAGAAAATTCTGAGCAAGCAGCACGGTCAATATGCAGTCAATTCCTGATTTGCTTAGAAGAACATGAAGGACTTGTAATCTTGACTACAAATTTAGCAGAAGATTACGATAATGCTATTGAATCGCGAGTGCGGAATATTAATTTTCCAATGCCTGATGAAAACTGTCGTCGTCAAATTTGGCAGCAACACCTACCCGAACAACTTCCATTAGCCTCAGATGTTTCTATAAACGAGCTAGCAAAAGCTGATAATGTATGCGGACGAGACATTCGGGAAGCTGTTCTCGATGCTGCTAATCGAGTCGCTGTTCAAGCAAACAGAGATGGGCTTGATTTAGCAAAATTAAAAGTTACTAATAAGGATTTCTTTGAAGCAATTGAACGAAAAATTACACAGCGTATCTCTCGAGAAAGTGACCAACTACCACCTGAAGAAGAAAAACAACTTTCTCAGAAGATAATGTGCCATTCAGCATCATCGGGGTGGACACTTACCAATATTAATTTAGGAAGGATTACACAAGAAAACCAGGATGAATGTTTCGGACATACATTCACAGTCAGGTTTAATCTGAACTACCAACCGCAAAGGAAATTTGTTGATATTGTGCCAATGCTTGAATGGAATGAAGTCATATATATCTTTGAAAGAGATGTTAATAATAATTGGGTGCAGATAAGTGAGGAAAATACTAACCAGTATCAAGAAGCTCCTAAATCTATTACTTTTAATCTTTGGAGATCAATATATGAAGGCAATGAAACAACGAAAGATGTTTTTGCCCGTGAAGGAGGCGAGCTCGAAGGATTTATTCTAGATAAACCATCAATAAGAAAAATAGACAAAGAGACTAATCAATATCGGACATCGCGAAGAGTAGTTCATTTTGACATTGGTCTAAAAGGGTTTGCTCAAAGAGTGCAAGCGGCTGAGATATTAGAGATAGTGGAAGGAGAAATCACAATTTACCAATTTATTAACCAAAGAATAGAATATGTAAGGGAAAACGATCCTCGATTAGAGCAGTGGCGAACTCAGTATCAAAACGGGCTACCAATTTAAGGGACAGCAGATAAAGTTAACGGGACTTAAACAAAAATCAAGCCCAAACAAAGCCCAAACTGGCTTTATAAGCATTAGCTCGAAAAAACCGTTTTTCATCTACTTAAGATTTATTTTATAAACACCCTCTAAGATGGAAAGCCAAAATTTCTAAATTTTCAAGAACACACCATAAGGAGTAAACGATGAGTCGTTCATTAGACTTAAACGAGTTGAGAAACCACGTTCTAAATAATCAACGCGAAGGTAATAGCTCTAGACCCGTCCACGTAGATAGAGAAGGAAAAATTACCACCAACCCGCAAGCCGCGCACCAACCCAATCTTTCTAAAGTTCCCCAGCAGACCTTCGCCTATTCCTTGCATAGGGATAGACAAATTGCTGCTGAGTATCTTCCTGCTAATACTCAAGAAATGCAATTCAATGGTGTCACGGGTTGGTTATACCAAATCCAGTGTCAATTAGAAAATCAATACCTAATGGTTGCTTATTACGATGGCGAGCTCTACCAAGTAATGGTTGTTTTTCCAGATGTCGCGGGTAAATACGATCAACACGATGGACATTTATACGACGACGGACGGATTTGTTTTGGTTCGGAAGGTGGTTTACCAACTCTACAAGATGCCTTTGCCAAGTCTGTACTTTGGGCTACTGGCTTTAGTATTTTCTTGCAAACTGGACAGTTTTCTTTCTCCATAAATAACTACTAGTAGAGCGAAAGAAGCCCCTTGACGAGAAGTCAGAAGATAAAGAGGCAATGGCACGCTCGTTAAGCTAAAAAGCAAGCACCGTAAGGATTGCTGAGGTGCCCAGGGGCTGAGGGGAGTAAACGGTGCCCAGGGGTAAAAGACGGCTTTGCTGCACAAGTTCTTCAAAGCTCCTCTTCTCCTCGGCACAAGAGTTCCCCTGCTGGGTCGGGAGTTTCGCCGATAACTTGCGTGCCATTCGATAAAGAGGCAATGGAAATACCTTCTTCCTTCTAACTTCTCGTTTCCAGAGAAGACAAGCAAAACAAAATTTAACATCACAAATGCTAACAAATCTCCCTCAATCTAATAAATTACAAATCTCAAAGGAGTGTCTGCAAGATATTAACAAATATATTGCCAGCCATTCTCCCGAACGCGGTGGCGCACTCTTGGGACCAGTAGGAAAACCAATAATTACAGATATAATTCCCGACCCCCAAGCTCAAACTACTGGAGCCAGCTATCTTCCTTCCAGACAATTAACCGAGCGCGTACAGCAAGTTGAAAAACGCGGACAGCTGGAGTTTAAAGGTGTTATTCACTCTCATCCTGGGAGCTTAGACCGTCCTTCAGAACCAGACAAAAATGCTTTTGATGAAGGTCTGAAAATCAATCCTCATATGGAGTATTTTGTCGCTCCCATTGTCACCATGCATCACAATCCCAAACGCTTGAAATTTTGGCTAGGAAAAAATCAATCGCGTGACCACGAATTACCTCTTGGTAATGGTAAAATTTCTTTTTACGTCGCCTATCGTTCCCCCCAAAAGGGAATTATCCTCAAGACTCCAATGATTGAGGAAATTTCTGAAGAGGAATTGACAAAAATTTTACCAGAACAACCATCCGTACTCAATTCAGCATCAGAAATCGCACGGATGCAGTTGCAAAAAGACCTGGAAACTATCTGCCTATCCTTTGGTAGCAATAAAGACCCAGAATTTTTTTGGACAGAAATAGAGGCAGGAATTCCCATTTTGGCTGGTCGTGTTATTCTCAAAGGCGATTTGGAATTGTTATTTTTAATCAATGAATCCTATCCCGACACACCACCAAATGTATTAATGACCTCACCAGAAGGAGAAACAGAGGAACTTCAAATCCCCTGGTCATTAGAAATTGATAAATCGGAACGTCTAGTTACAGCACTTCGGGAAGTAATTAAAGGTCATCCTCCCTATCGGAAAGTTTATGGACCAGAAAGAAAAATTGCGCTAACCACAGACAAAAATCGTGCTGGTTTAGCTGGCTGGTTAGGTTTTATTTCTGGTTCTGACCCAGATAATACGGCTGCTAAAATTCAATCCGGTCTATTTGCTCGCAGTCAAGGAATCCTCAGCAATCATATAACTAGTAAACGGGTGCTAATCGTGGGAACGGGTTCTGTTGGTTCTTATTGCGCCGAACAACTTACCCGTAGTGGTGTTGGAGCTTTTACGCTAATTGACCCAGACATAGTTGAGATAGCAAATCTCTGCCGTACCACCTACACAATCAATCACTTAGGGCGTTCTAAAGTAGAAGCACTAGCAGGACAACTACTCAACATTAATCCCCTAGTAGAAATAACGCTTCAAAAAAAGAGTTTATCAGATTTTGAAGCAGCTTCATTAGGTGCTTTAGTCGAACAAGCAGACTTGGTAATTGCCACCACCGATGACCCCAAAGCACAACGAATTCTCAATCGCTTTGCTTATTTTCATAAAAAGCCTGCTTTGTTTGTTGGACTTTACAAAGGTGCTTCGGGAGGAGAAGTGATTTTCACCGTTCCCGAACGCACATCTTGCTACTTCTGTGCTAGTAAATTTCGCCATACTGAAGAAAATATGGCAGCAGCAAGTCGAGATGTAGATTATGGCACGGGTCGATTGATGAGTGAAGTGGCTTTGGCAACAGATATTCATCATGTTACCAGCGTAGCGGTTAAAATGGCACTTTCTTTATTGTTGCCAGAAGATGCACAAGTGAAGCTAAAAGGATTCTTAAATCCACAAATCGACTCCGCACAAAACTTCCTCACCCTGTCAATGGTTCCCAATTACTTATTCTATCCCCAAGTGTTTGGCGATACACCAGGACAGTACGCTTATCAAAGTGTCTGGCTCAAACCACAGCGCCATGAAGAATGTCCAGTGTGCGGCAACATACACAATCGTGTAGACCCCTACACAATACCTTTACAAAAACCAGCACTCTCAAATATCGCGAGATTAACCGATAAAGGGCAACCCTAAAAATCGCAGAATCGCTACATAGAGATTCTGTAATTCAGTAATATTCTGGTGTAACGGAAGAAAAGTGCGGTGAAAAATTTAAGCAGCAGCACGGAGAAACTGAAAAGCGTAAAAAATCGCGAAAACAGGCTTGTAAAGAGGCTTGGAAGAAGTTACCGAAACTTAAAATAGGAGAGAAATGGTTGGAAAGAGGTTTTCACAAGTAATAAGTAGTTTTGAGGGGGGAGATGGTACTATTTAAACCCCAAGCTTTTAGTTGAAATAGTTACTCAAAACATCTGTGCAAAAACTTTCACGAAGTAAGAGGGAAGAAGGAAGAGCCGAAGTTGAACTCACGTTTTAAAACGTGAGATGATCCACACGTGACCCGGGAATGAAACAAGGACGTAAATATTCCCAAGCGCTACGCTCCTTAAAATATTGTTTTTTTCTTTAATGAGTTTTAGACTCATAACGCGCATTTTTTTAAAATATATTACCTTCAACATCATTCCTCCGGTGGTACTTCCTTCTTTTATAATCCCCTTTCCCCCTGCTCCCTGCCTCCTTTGTTAAAAGTTCAACCAAACATGATATAATTCATTTCCACCACCGTGCCACCTTTTGAATTGATGTGGCTGTCTCTATGATTGCCGGTTCTCCACCTAATGACAGGATAACTGGAACTAAGTTTTCAATATCACTCAGTAAATTGGGGCGAGTACGGGTGGATAAGTGATGAAATGCCGATTTCCAGGCAGTAAAAAGTTTATCTTGTGGCATTTCTGACAAAGGTAAAGCTAAGGCACTCAGGGCATTGGCGCGATATTGCTCATGTTGAATCGATTTGGCGGCTTCCAAAGCATCTGGTAATAATTCTGGTGGCAGTTTGTCAGCTAAGGCACTCAGGGCATTGGCGCGATTTGACTCATGTTGAATCGATTTGGCGGCTTCCAAAGCATCTGGTAATAATTCTGGTGGCAGTTTGTCAGCTAAGGCACTCAGGGCTTTGGCGCGATATTGCTCATGTTGAATCGATTTGGCGGCTTCCAAAGCATCTGGTAATAATTTTGGTGGCAGTTTGTCAGCTAAGGCACTCAGGGCTTTGGCGCGATATTGCTCATGTTGAATCGATTTGGCGGCTTCCAAAGCATCTGGTAATACAGATGGCAGTTTGTCAGCTAAGGCACTCAGGGCTTTGGCGCGATATTGCTCATGTTGAATCGATTTGGCGGCTTCCAAAGCATCTGGTAATAATTCTGGTGGCAGTTTGTCAGCTAAGGCACTCAGGGCTTTGGCGCGATATTGCTCATGTTGAATCGATTTGGCGGCTTCCAAAGCATCTGGTAATACAGATGGCAGTTTGTCAGCTAAGGCACTCAGCACATCGGCGCGATTTTACTCATCTTGAATCGATTTGGCGGCTTCCAAAGCATCTGGTAATACAGATGGCAGTTTGTCAGCTAAGGCACTCAGCACATTGGCGCGATAATACTCATGTTGAATCGATTTGGCGGCTTCCAAAGCATCTGGTAATACAGATGGCAGTTTGTCAGCTAAGGCACTCAGCACATTGGCGCGATTTGACTCATGTTGAATCGATTTGGCGGCTTCCAAAGCATCTGGTAATAATTCTGGTGGCAGTTTGTCAGCTAAGGCACTCAGGGCTTTGGCGCGATAATACTCATCTTGAATCAATTTGGCGGCTTCTAAGGCTTTTTCTAAAGCTAGTTGTTTGAGGTTGTCTGGTAAATAATCGGCTAATTCTCCCAGCGCATCAGCTTTGTGCTGTGGATTTCTACTTTGCAGGGTGTAAGCTAATGCTTGCGAGGGAGTCCACACCTCTTTTGTCACTAGTTCCATCGACTGGGATGGTGTCATGACATCGAGGGAATATTTTTCAGCATATAATGCATACGCAATTACTGCTTCGCGGGTTGTTACTAAAACCTGACAATTCCCTCCCCCAACATTAAATACTTTTGCATCTTCTAGCTTCCAAGCATCATCTACTACTAACAGCACGGTTTTATCGTAAACCAATGTGCTTAGATGAGCCGAAGCAGTTTCCACGCTAGTAGGTTTAAAGTTATAGTCTCCTAATGCTTGTATCCATTTACTTAAAAGGTTTAGAAGATTCGGGTTTTGACCTAAAGTTGCCCAGAGAATACCATCATTAAAATGATTTTGCACTTCTTCATCGTGGACTAAAGCCGCTACTAAAGTAGATTTACCCACAGAACCCAAACCGTGAATCGCTGTAACCACCAAGGTACTTTGGTCTGAGTAATGTGTCAGCAGACGAGCTTTTAGGTCTTGGCTATATTCGGGGCGGTCTACATAATGAGTTGGTAGGGGTGGTAATTGAGATAGGGTGCTTGTTTTGTGCTTAGTGGTTATTACTGGCTCCTTATGTGCTGTTTGGTTAGGTCTTCCTGGATAAGTAAAATGAGTTTCTTCTATTAAATTTTCGCCTATCTCTAAATCTAGGACTTTGATTATGTCCCGGAACAAACTTTCACTAATATAAGACGGTTTCGCTTTTCCCAGTAATCTTTTAACCGTAGTAATCTCTAGTCGAGCATCATCTGCTAAGTTCTGCTGAGTATATTTATTCGTTTTCCTCTCACCATTCGACTTGTCGTCATCTGGCTTTTTACGCTTAGCGATCGCCGAGCTAATTAGTTTCTTTCCTTCCTCAGTTAGTTGAATACTACTATATTGTGGCTGACTGCTCATAGATAAGTAAGTAATTATTAACAACTTTCAGCTTTGGGTATAAAAATTAATTATTTTGCGTAAATCACTCACCAAAGTATTTTTTTAAACTAACTATTTTTTCGTGAATATCTCCAGTGGAATTAAGGAATTTCAAGTAATTTAGAACTACCGCGATAGGGTTAGTAGTCGCAACATTAATCAATATCTAGTGCTTTTATTTACATACATTCACAATCGCTATAAGACACCAGCCTACTTACTTCCAACATACTAAATAACCTTAATTAAGGTTAGCGCAAAAGAGTGCAAAAAGGGGCAAAAAATCTAGCACGCTTTTGCTCTTTCATCTTCGAGCTTGCTTGATTTACTCTCAAATTATTGAAAAAGTTAAAAATATTGAGGTTTATTAAACCATGAGGAGCCAAAAGCGCAAACGTGGTGTCCGAGCCACTGAAGAGGGAATTGTCAAAGTAATAGCAGCAATGGCAAAAGGTGATGAAGGCAAGCGTTTAACTTATGAAAAATTAGCAGAAAAGGCTTGGGTACATGTAAGTACAATCAAACGTTTTTTAAAGCGTAACTGTATTGATAAAACTTGTGCAGTAAGTATTTTGAATGCCTTGGATTTAAAATATCAAGACATCATTGAAAATCAGGAAGATAACAACACGGCAGCTTAAAGGAAAAACAAGGTTTTCAATATCACGTAACTGCATCAGTTTTTCACAATAGCCCAAGTTAATAAACGAGAAAGTACAGCACTTTGCAGCTATATGAGGTACAAATCTATATTCTGAAACTCTTGTGGGATGGGCATCCTTGCCCGTCCGAATGTACTTCACCTTCCCCGAAATATGCTGTAAAAGAGGGAGTTGCAATTTGCTGGAACTCCCTCTTCTTCATAAGCTTAATTTTTCAAAAATTATCGCTCATCAATCATCAGATTCATCATCAATTTCATCAGAATCCATTAATTCCGCTTCTCCAGCACTACCCGTAACCAAGCTAATGAGACCAAATATAATATTACTGATGATTATTATCGCGATAATCATAAGCGGTATACGGGCATGGGAACGCCAATCTTCACCCTGCATGGCTGCTAGCAAAATTTGTACCAGCGATATACTTAGATAAATAATTAACATCGCTCTAAGTAGAAAAAAGGCACTGGCTATAATCATACTCACAGCCGTTAATTGGTTACTTATCCAGGTTTGTACGATTTGAAAAAGCTGCGTACCATCTGGCTGGGCTAAAGCATATACTGCGTAACAAGTTCCAGATACAATTATTATTAGTCCTCCTATTGGGTGAATATATATCTTATTAATGAATCCAGTTACTTGATAACGATTATTTAGATTGATAACGTAATTGAATAGCCACCGTATTTGAATCAAAATTATTCCTACAGCTAAAGTTCCCAGGAATACAAATGCAATGACAGATGCAACTAGCAATATAATTCTAATCAAATATTTATTGGCTGATTTGAGAACAGAATTATCAAAATTATCTGGGGTTGTTTGGGTTTCTTCCTCCGAAGTTGGAAACGAGTCATCGAAATTATCTGGTGTGGTTTGGGTTTCTTCCTCCGAAGTTGGGAAAGAGTCATCGAAATTATCTGGTGTGGTTTGGGTTTCTTCCTCCGAAGTTGGAAACGAGCTATCGGAATTATCTGGAGTTGTTTGAGTTTCTTCCTCTGAAGTTGGAAACGAGCTATCTTGATTATTTTGATTTCGATGACTTAGTGGTGTTGCTTGAATTTCTTTGGTAGGGATGGGAATAAAGTTAAAGGAATTATTATTATGTCTATAATTTTCTTCTGGTGAGTGAGTTCTAGAAGTGTGAGAATTGTTCTGATGTCTGTGATTATCAGATGTTGTTTGAGTTTCTTCTGGTGAGTCAGTTTCAGAAGTGTGGGAATTGTTTTGGTGTTTGTGATTATCTGATACTTTTTCATTTTCTTTATTTAAATTAGGAACATAAGTATGTTTATTGCGCTGATGTTTTTGATTTTCTGTATGGGAATTGTTTTGGTGTTTATGATTATCTAGTGCTTTTTCAGTTTCCTTAGTTGAGTCAGTTCCAGAAGTGTGGGAATTGTTTTGATGTTTATGATTATCTGATACTTTTTCAGTTTCTTTATTTAAATTAGCAACAGAAGTATGTTTATTGTGCTGATGTTTTTGATTTGTTGATGTTTTCTCAGTATCCTTATCAAATAAACTATGGGAATTGTTGTGGTGTTTGTGATTATCTAGCGCTTTTTCAGTTTCCTTAGTTGAGTCAGTTCTAGAAGTGTGGGGATTATTTTTGTGTCTGTGATTATCTGATGCTTTTTCAGCTTCCTTTTTATGGAACCAATTATGGGAATTGTTTTGATGTGTGTGATTATCTAGCGCTTTTTCAGTTTCTTTGGTGGAATTAGGAACAGAAGTATCTTTATTGTGCTGGTGTTTTTGATTTGTTGATGCTTTTTCAGCTTCCTTTTTATGGAACCAATTATGGGAATTGTTTTGATGTGTGTGATTATCTAACGCTTTTTCAGTTTCTTTATTTGAATTAGGAACAGAACTATCTTTATTATGGTGGTGTTTTTGATTTATTGGTGTTTTTTCAGCTTCCTTTTTATGGAACAAACTATGAGAATTATTTTGGTGTTTATGATTATCTGATACTTTTTCAGTTTCTTTATTTGAATTAGGAACAAAAGTATCCCTATTGCGCCGATGTTTGTAGTTCCCTGGTATTTTATTAGTGTTCTTATGGAACCAATTATGGGAATTGTTTTGGTGTTTGTGATTATGCGATAATTCTTTATTTTGCTTATTTTTAAATAAAATATGAGAATTGTGCTGGTCTCTATAAAAATTTGATTTTCTTCCAACTCTCTTTCTTAAATGTGATTTGTCTCTTTCATATGAGTTAATCTTAAATTTATTTGAATTACGTCTTCGATAATTTAAACGATTTTTTTTATTAAAAGCTCTCTTATTTTTAATTCTATTGACCTTAAAGGTATTTCTTTTTCTATTACGATACGTACTAGCAATAATGGTTTTATTTTCTAAGTTTATAATATATTCACTAGCTTTAGAAAAGTCTTTCCTTATATCTGTATTTGAACTAATAGTTAGTGCTTGAGCAGGAATAGAAAAAAAAGCAAAACTCACTATTAGGAGTAATGCTAAAAAGATACTTATGATAATTTTTTTGATTGTTGCTGAACCACTAACTTCAACTTTGCTTGAATTAGTCATTAATTTGTCTCATAGTGTTAGCACACAGTATCAATTTACATTTTAATGTAAACAATTCAAGCTTATTTAGGTTCATTTAATCGCTACATTAATATGAGATTTTTTTCAAAAAATAAGTAAGGCTCTTCAGACCTTAACTGCTCTTTTATATTTATTGACTCAAGTCTAAATTGAGAATGTAAGTCATAACACCAGAACTAAATTAAATTTATGTCTCCTACGACCTTACAAAATCTAAAATCTCTTTTCTACGATAGACCGTATGTTTTAAGAATGTTCGACCTACGAGAATATGATTTAACTGGGTTGGAATCAGAAGCTCTAATTAAAACTCAAAAAGACAAAAAAATATTTCCTGAACCTGTTAAATTTTATGCAACTGGACGAACTGGAGCAGGGAAAACAGCTTTGGGCAACAGTCTTCTAGATTTAGTTGAACCTGCAATGGAATCTCACGGATATCAAGATTGTACGAACAGCGTTCAATATTTTACATTGAAAAGCAATTTACAATACTTTGACTTGCCGGGAGCAGGTAGTGATGAAAGCTATGAAAATATCAATCGAGCTGCTTTGGGTATCAAGCAACTTGAGGAAGACTATGACGATATAGCTCCCGTAAATGAGTTTAAGATTCTCAATTACACTAAATGTTTGAAAAAGGAAGCACGAAAACCACAAGTAGAGACTATTAAGGTTGATACATGGCAATCGGAGACTTATCAAAAAGATGCCTCTCCAGACATTATTTTGTATGTAGTTGCGCCCCATATGCAATTCATTCGTGGTGATAGGCGTTATCTGGCAGCGTTGCTTAAATCTCTCAAACACCGTGGTAGCGGTAGTCAAGTCATCTTTGCGTTAAATATTCATTATACCAAGGAAGGAATACAAAAACCCACGCCCCAAAATATTCAAGACGCTCGGAACAAAATTACCGAGATTTATCAGAAGTTCTGTGATGGCGAAACTCCCCTGATTGCCGAAATTGATTGTTTAAACGGAACTGGTTTTAGTCAAATTGCTGAGTTTATTTGCAGGGTATTACCACAAAATAAAATCGGTAGTATGCAGCAAGTTTTACGAGGTGAGTTGAAACAGTTTGCCAAGAAAGAACGCAGTCGTCGCTATCGACAAACGCTTATCTACCTTGCCAGTCGTTTCGCAACTTATCCCGTTGATGCCGCAATTGGCAAGGGAATCCTCGAAGAAGCATACGCTGCTGTTTGTGATTATGGTGTCAGAATTTTCCGACAAGAAGATGCTTATTTTGAAGCGATCGCACAACTAAATCGAGAGATTGATGGTTATGCTGCTGAAACTAAGCTATCGCGAGAAGAAGCCATCAAAATTATGGTTCCAGAAATAAAGTATGGAGAAGTTATCGAAGAAGTGATAACCGGATATAATCCTGTGTTTCGCGATGAAACTGTCTATGATACTCAAACATTTATGGAATCACACACAGAATCTGTCAGAACGACTAAGAGCATGGCTAAAGGTGGATTACTTGGAGCCGGTGCTGGTGCATTCGCTGCATCAATGCTTACCCCTTTTGCACCAGTTGCCCTGGGAGTGGCAGCTATTGGAGCTGCAGCGGGAGCTTTTTGTGCCCCTAAAGAATCAATACAGGTAGAAAAACCTGCAACTAGACAAGTTCCAAGAACGCAACGACAACTTGTAGATGTTGAACCTATCAAAGAAACTGTTACTAGACAAGTGCCAGAGGTACTGGAGAAAGAAAAAGAAGTTGGTAAAAAATATCTCCAAGGTGGCTATCCCGTCATCGAAAATATACTGGCAATTGGATTAGGTATTGAATACGTAGATTCGGAGCAAGATTTAGGCAATTATTTTGACAGTTCAGTCAAAGTACAACGACAACAGATAAAAAATATGTTAAGCCCTCATAAGCAGACAATTAATCAATTAGCTCAGAACTGCACTAATCCAGGAACAAAAAATCCAGCAGAAGAACAGATAATTAATATTCTGCAACAAGCTGTAATCAGCTAAAAATCTATTCAATAGACTTCTTGCAGAAGTCGGGAACTCTTAATAGTGTGTTGGGTTATGTCCTTCGGACACGCTGCGCTAACGTTCCTCAAATGCCACTTCCTACAACGAAGTGGCTCTCCAACAAAGCCATTTTTCGGTAATTTTAAAGCGGGACACAAGTGGTAATTATGTTCTATTATTTTGCCAATTTCCGTGACAAAGGAATATTGTTTGCTGCAATTTCTTCTTTCTTATCCGTCAAATAATCAATCCTCTCAACTCTTCATTCACGAAAGGAAAACAACTTATGTATGAAACTACTTATAGGACTACTTGTGGAATTTATGTTTTTGCTGAGCGTGAAGAAAGTATTCTTCTGCTTAACAAAGCTAAAAACAATAAACTCGATATTCCAAAAGGTCGTATGGAAAATGGAGAAACAGAATTAGAATGTGTATTCAGGGAATTGGAAGAAGAAACTGGAATCTCAAGTATAAAACTTAAGGATGGATTTCTGTTTGAAAAGATTAATGAAAAAAAGGGTAAAAGGAAATGGATTTGCTTAGGAACATTACAGAAAGAATCTCCAATAATACTATCCCCAGAACATACTGATTACAAATGGATAGCTTACAATCAAATGCCTAGTTTTCATAAAAAATGGATGAGAGATTCCTGGAAACAGTTAAACAGCTATTTAGGGCGAATTTATGTAAAAAGTAAGTAGGTTTCAGCCTTATTTTCAGTTTTGTTCCGAGTCCCCATGCTTAAAAGAGTAATAGAAGCACGTAGCTTTAAAGCAAATAATTACCATCACTATCCAATACAATAATCATGTTACTTCAACTCAAAAAACCATCTAAATCTCAAATTAGCGCTGCATTTGGTCTGGAAATACTTCGCATTTCTCTTTTCCTTAGCGATGTCAATATTTTCTTAACTGGTAGAACTGGTAGTGGTAAAACTACGCTGATTAATTTACTTGCAGGTGAAAATAATTTTCGCACCACTGGTTTTACCGATTGTACCGACGAAGTAAACTTACTAGAACTACCAATTGGACTAAAATCTTTCGATCTTCCTGGTGTATGCAGTGATGATAGACTAGAAAATTACAACAGGGCTGCTTTTGGTATGGAGCAGTTAGAAGATTTGGATTGTGTAGATAATTTGACTATCGCCACAAAAAGCACAAAATGTGACTACAAAGCTGTAAATTTCTCGGAAACATTCAAGTCAGATTTAATTTTCTATCTGTTTGCACCAGACAAGCAGTTTTTGCGTCACGATCGCGAATATCTGACTGAATTGCTCAAACACCACCATCAGGTAATTTATCTGTTTAATATGTTTGTAAATGAGCAAGGAAACCAAAACTTTGCCACACGTCAAAATATTGATGAAGCAACCACAAAAATTACAAAGATTCACAAGTCTATCTTGGGAGAAGATGAACAGCCGAAAATTATCCAGGTAAATTGTAAGACGGGTGAAGGTATAGATAGACTATTTGAGGAATCCCGCGAAATACTGGGATTGGAAAAAGGCAAATTATTTCAGGTGTTAATCGATTATCAAAATCAAAAAACACCACGAGCCTATACAACTCAAGTCATGTCGGAAGCATTAAAGTTATGTGCTGATGTAGCTTGTCAAAAACCCAGTCAAAATAACAATCAAACTCTCTGGAAAGCCTGCCAGCAGCTTTGGGATTTCTTTAGCGACACATTATTAGAAAAGTCACAACCGATGCCAAAACCTGTAAAGCAAGCTGTCAAAGATTTAGCTCTACAAATCAACTCAGAATGTGTGGAAAAGCATTACGAAGATGAGTACGAAATAGTAGATGAAGATGATGATGACGATGAGGACGAAGACGATGATGAGGATGAAGACGATGAGGATGAGGAGGAAGACAATGATGATGAGGACGAAGATGATTACGAAATAGAATATGAATATGAAGACAATGATGATGAGGACGAAGATGATTACGAGATAGAATATGAATATGAAGATAATGAGAATGACGACGAAGATGATTACGAAATAGAATATGAAGAAGAATTTTTTATAAAAACAGGAAGAAAAATTTTCAAAGGAGAGACATATCACTATTTTGAAAACAAAGGAATAACCTTTATGCTGGCATTTACCAAACTCATAAGTTCAGAAAAAATTTTCCAATATCAAAATAAGGGTGAAGTGAAAGCTCAATTCGATAATCTATCCAGAAATATCGCGCCACAAGTTGATCAATTGGTTGGTTTTTCTAATGTACCGGAGCAAGAACAAATTTATAATGCTTTGAAGTCCCATCTTTTAGACGAGTCTGTCGGTTGGTTTACGGAAGAAAGAATAACTGTTTAGTTTATTGAATCGGACTTACTACCCCTCTCCTTAATAAGGCTACGGTGTACACACAAGTACTCTCCGCATACATTTCAGAGATTTCAGCCCCCTTAAATCGTCATTGCGAGCGAAGCGAAGCAATCCCAAGATGTTGCGATTGCGTCGTCGTTCCTCCTCGCAATGACAGGTTTTGAGCCATTTTGACCTGAATCCAAAAGTCGCTTCCAGATAGGATTTTAAGACTTCTGTGTACACGGTAGCCTTAATAAGGAGAGGGGTGCCCGCAGGGCGGGGTGAGGTATACCGAGTGGAGACTGGGAAACGCTATATAGTAAATCCTGTTTCTAAAATCACCTTTTCTGGACTTTTAAATATTTCTAATTCTGCATAACCTTAATGGTAATGGATAAGACAATTCTAAATAACCAATCATTATCCAGATAGCAAATTCTTTTTACCTCAAAGACTAAATATAAATGAGCATCACCGCAGAAAACAGCAAAAGTATTACCGACAACTTTAATAAATTAAATAGAGTTGTTGTAGAAGATTCTCGATTTAAATGGCTCGGTATAACGCTGATATTTCCTCTGGTTTTTCTTAATGGTTGGCTGGGGTTTAAATTTCTGCAATATTGTCAACCTTTAGTAACAATCTTTCTCTTAGCCGGGTTGCTGGCTTTCATTTTAAACTACCCTGTTTCAATTCTTCAGCGACGAGGAGTTAAGCGTACTTTTGCAGTCGCATCGGTTTTTATATTTACATTGTTGGTTGTTACTGCTCTAGGTGTGACTTTGATACCCGTTGTCTTGCAGCAGTTTCATGAAATGATGAAACTACTACCACAATGGGTTGATTCTGGAGAACAGAAAATCCAGGTAGTTCATGATTGGGCTATCAGTCACGGATTGAATGTTAATGTAAATCAAATATATACCAAAGTTACAGACCGTTTACCCGATGAATTGCAATTTCTTACAAACAATATTTTCCAAATTGTTGTAGAAGCTTTAGATAGTATTTCTGAAGCTATAATTACAGTCGTTCTGACTTTTTACTTTTTAATTGACGGCGAAAGACTGTGGAATGGAACATTTAAAAGACTTCCCTTCAATTCCAGTCAGAAAATACAGCAATCCTTGCAAAAAAACTTTCAAAATTACTTAATTGCTCAACTAGCTTTAGGTTTGCTAGAAGGTGTTTCACTAACAATAGTACTTTTCCTTCTCAAAGTTCCCTTTGCTTTACTTTTTGGTTTGGGAGTTGGTATTTCCTGTATAATTCCCTTTGGTGATGTTGTAGGTCTTAGTGCAGTTACATTAATCATAGCAGTACACCATTTTGGGTTAGCATTGAAAGTATTAGCTGTGGCTGTGGTAGTTGACCAAATAATTGACCAAGCTATAGCACCGCGACTTTTAGGAAGTATTACTGGACTCAGACCAATTTGGGTGTTAATTTCTTTACTGGTATTCACTTATACTGGTGGGTTATTAGGGTTATTAATCGCAGTTCCCGTAGCTGGTTTTATCAAAGATGCAGTCGATGGTTTTCCCGGTTATTCTAATAACTAATCTGGTTGCAATAAATCCCGACTGGTTGTAGAGAGGTAGCACTGCTACGTCTTTTAATGGTTGAGAAAAAACATACAGATTTATCGAAGCAGAAGGGTCTAAAATCCCAACGTCTTTACGATGCTAGTAATTGGTTGTGGTCAAAATCCCCATCCAATTACCTCTCCCTCACTCCCTCCCTCCCTCCCTCTTTATTGGTGCGTGACGGTATTTTGAAAGTAATCTGCTGTTTGCAATCAATTAATCTAACCGTCACAGCACCCTACCATTAATGTAATACAACAACTTCAAACTCAGAAATACGATTTTTTTCTACCCCCTCTCCCTCTTCCCATTCTCCCCCCTCTCCCCCTCACCATTCCAAGCTCGATAAAAATCATGGAAAGACAAAACTTGGGCGCAATTCCAAATTAATCTGTAGGCATCTGAGTTTGATTGTGAATGATTTTTTAACTGGGCAACTACATCAGGCATCTTATACTCGGTTATAATTTTCCCTAAAGAATATGCTGCGCTCCCACGGGTATCC
>NZ_AP018227.1:5346762-5354823 GCF_002368095.1 Calothrix parasitica NIES-267
TTACCAGCGCCGATTTCCCATAAAGATTCTGCTGCCTTCCAACGGATATACTCATCCTGGGTATCAGCCATTAGCTTGAGTAAGCCTGCGATGGCTTGTTCGTTACCAGCGCCGATTTTCCGTAAAGATTCTGCTGCGCTCCTACGGGTCTTCTCATCCTGGGTATCAGCGATAAGCTTCACCAACCCATCAATGGCATTTTCTCTATCTGTTTGCAACAACGCATTCCTAGCTTCTTTACTGGCTGCATTGTTCACTTCAATACATCCCCACTCAATAATTTTCTCTACTATTTCCTCTGCATGGGGACAATTTTTCAACTCCCCAATTCCCGTTGCGGCAAGAAAATAGGCTCGATACTGATAAAAATCCCCACACCCGGATTCAAAATTTATCAAGCTACGAATAAATTCATTTTTCTGCTCGTCATCTACATCTTCTCGTCCCAGCCACAGCAAAATTACTTCTCTCCACTCCGGTTCAAATATTTTGTAGCTTCCTTTTTCCGGCTCCGATGGAACGTGGTGCAAAAAATAATTCCAATCATCAATAGCTGTTGCCGCAAAATATTCCTCAAAGGTGGCATGATAAAAAGCATAAACTTTTTCTTTGCTGGGAGATTCCGCCGCAAACCCCACATTATTGAGCCAGCCAATTTCTAATGCTTTGTAAAATAGCGAATCTTCCTCATCGGGTTCTTCCAATTCTTTAAGGATAAAACTTTCCCGCATCCGAAACCGCGAACTATCTTGATTGATATCTCTTAGAGACAAACCTCCCAAAGCTGAGTTTAATTCCTGCTGTTGCTTCGTTTTAATCTGGAATTCCTTTTTCCAGTTGTAAAAATACTTTACATACCGAGCGTACAATCCGGCTTTGGTTCTGGGTAAATTCCCTTCTTTTTCTTGCCAAATAGCACACAACAGCGATAACCGTAGGGGGTTTTGTACTAAATCCTGCAAGCGTTTGCGTTCTGCTGAGTCTAATTCTGCCTTTAACCGGCTTCCTTTTTCACTATCTTGGTTTTCACTATCTTGGTTTTCAATATCTTTTTCAAACCAGTTATCAATAAACTGCTCTACCTGTTGGGGATAGTCAAAATCCAGCAAGCGATAGGTTTCAAAATCTTCTAGTTCGTTAGAATCGGCTTGCCAAACATTCAACCGACAAGTTAACACCACCTTTGAATGTTTTTTCCATCTGGTTAACTGGCGATTTATTTCTTCTAGTGGTTGACAAGCTGCTTTACCTCCGAGCATTTCATCGGCTCCATCCAACAGCAGCCATATTTTTCCCTGCTGAATTTGGTTATTAAAGTCATCCCGTACTTCTTGAGTTAAAGGTGTCGGAGAAATTAAGTTTTCAAGCCAAGTATCATTTATATATGTTTGAATATCCGTGACATTTTCATTGCGTACCAAATCTGCCAGAGAAATCCAAACTGGTAAACCCAATTCTTTTTCTAATACCCAATTAGCAATGGTTCGCAGCAAAGTTGTTTTCCCAGCACCCGGTTCCCCAATCAAAGCTATCCGCTTGCCTTGGCTTTTACCTTCACCTTTTTCTAGAACTTGAGTTAAAAAAGCTTCATGCTCAAATCGCTGCTCAATTTCACGCGGTTCGTAAAGACTTGTTCCCGAATCTGGAGAGAAGTTAATTTCTTGACGTTTATCTGGTTTTCTCTTTCCTACCAGCCCCAGAGGTACATAAATCTGCTTGATGTTCTTTTTTGCTGATTCCTCATCCATCAAGTGGTTGCTGGTTGCGCTACACTGTTGTTCCAGCATTTCTCTACAGGCTGAGTGCCAATTTATGCTGTCGTTTGCGGATTTTACTGACTCGTTATCTGCTGGTGGATTAGGACTTCCTATATAAATAAAATGAGTTCCTTCTTTTAAGTCTTTGTCTATTTCTAATTCTAAGGCTTTGCTTATAGGTATAAAGAAATCTTCGCTGATGTATTTCGGCGCTTTCTGCTTAACAAATCTTTTCCAATTGTCAGGACTTACTCTAGCCCAGTTGCATAAGTATTCAATAGTCATTTTTTTACCATCTGGCTGTTTAAGTTCAGCCTTTCTATGATTAACTTTTTTTATTCCCTCTTTAGTTAGTTGAATATTAGTCATAAACAAATAAGTGATTAATAATAATAATATTCTTACCTTCCTATATCTTTCAGCTTCCCGTATTAAAAACCAAATAATCTATGGAATCTACTCAAGAGAAAGGTGTTTTTTTTTACAGATATTTATCAT
The DNA here is from genome assembly GCF_002368095.1 of Calothrix parasitica NIES-267. GTDB lineage: Bacteria > Cyanobacteriota > Cyanobacteriia > Cyanobacteriales > Nostocaceae > Rivularia > Rivularia parasitica. Next base: position 5,349,018 of record NZ_AP018227.1, read on the forward strand.
TTACAACATAGCAAACAACCTTAGTTAATTTTAGTGCAAAAGAGGGCAAGAAGGTGCAAAAAAGATAGCCCGCTTTTGCTCTTTATATTTTACCTTGCTTTCATTTACTTTTGAATTGTTGTTGAAGTTGGGAAACAGGGTTTAACTAGCAATCAAACTTAAAGTTTTCATCTTCATTCATGATTCTGTTAGCAAAGTATCTACTGTAATTATGGAAAAGCTATTTTTTATCATGATTTGCTCGTTGTCATTAACATCAAATAGCGAATCGATATCAACACGTACTTCATCTTCAAGGAGGCGCAACCGGGGTGTGCGAGCAACTGAAAATGGGATTGTAAAACTAAGAAATGCAAAGCGTAATCTAAACAGAGACCATGAATCATTAATCGAAAATGATAATAAAATAGCGGGTGTAACCAATCTAGAGCTAGGATGTATTGCGAACGTATCAGAAAGTACTGTTAAACGTTTCTTTGAAGGGAAATTTGTTGATAAAGATTGTGCATCAAGTATAGTAGGAGCGCTGAATTTAGAATATTCGGAAATCATTGAAGAGAATTAAAAAATCACTTCACCAAGGTTGGTTAACCCAATTTGCTGTTTGGAAATTCTGAATTTAGATATCTGAGACATCATTAGGGATAGAGAAGATAGTCCATTAGTTCCTTGATATGCTCAGAATTTTGTGAAGATTGCCGCAACTTTTTTTACTGAACTAATTTGAACTTTCGGTCATCAATATTTAACTGTACTTTAGTAATATGGCTGAAAACAATTGCAGTCGTACAAATGAAAACCGGGTGATGAAATCTTTAGCCCGGTTTGATACTTTCTTTTACCATTTTTGGAGATATTTCAATGATTGATTTGACTAAAAAGTCAATTGCTCAAGCAATCAAAAAATTTATAATAGCTGCCAATCTTGCGGTATTGCTAATAGCTAATTTCGCTTTCTCACCTCTATCTGCTGAGGCTCTACCTGCTAGCACAGATTTGTCTAGAGTTTATCAAAGTATTGGCAATTCAGACAATGGAATTTTGATTGCCCATAGCAAAAATAAACGTACATCAACTAGGGAAAAACATCAAAAGGGAGAGGCTCGCAGGAAAAAAGACCAAGAGAACAAAGAGTTCAAGGAGCAAAAACGAAAAAATAAAAATAAAAAACTAACAATGAGTGGGTCTAAGAAGAACAAAAAAGGTAAGTAAAGTCCCTTCCGTCCTGTTTCACATATGAGTTGAATTACCAGAAGACCTTACCATTGTAAATCCCCCGTAGAGCTTTCTAGGCATATGAAAAGAACCCTTTTTAGGGTTCTTTTCTCCCTGCTCCTTTGCCTTAAACGACATATCCTGAACCTGATTAAGATGCAATCTGCAGTAAATTAGTTGGAGGCTATGTGAATCGCCAATTACGAAAAGAAGACAAGAATTGGATTCCATCAATTGAATCTATACATTCACAACCAACCTATTTGAGCATAGTTACAATAATCAGAAAAAAACTATTTTTCTTCTCGATTCATATGTTCATGTGGTTGCTGCTACTGGCTCGGATATTAGGAGTAATTAAGACAATAATAGTTAAGAAATATATGAACTTAACTGCTCTTTAAAGTATTGCTCCATGAATATAAGCTGATTGCATAGATAGCTTAGATTTGTTAATCAACTTAACTAAAGGTATATCATGACAGAAAATCAAGGACAAGAACAAAAGCAATTTCCATTTGGAAGAAAGTGGTTATCTAATCTACTCTCAAACATAGAAAATTTTAATAAAACACAGACTCCATCAAATAAGGAACTGATTCCACCGACTCCAGCAACTCCAACACCTACACACATTCTTTTACTTCGCAAACACGTCAAAAATTTTTTGAAAGGAGTATATAAGATAATGTATGAAATCATAACAGGAAAAACTACAAAGAATAAGTAATTGTTGATAATATAGCTGTTATCAAGCAACTGAGGTACACCTTGACCTCATTTATCCAGATAAAGCTGTACTCTATTCCCCCTCTCCTCCTTATTAAGGAGAGGGGTTAGGGGTGAGGTTTTTAGATATACCTCAGTAGAATGGATAATGTAGAAATCAGACCACTTACCCTTGAGGAAATCAAAGATGCAACTAGTTTGGAATTACAAGTAGTTGGTGAAGGTTCTGAAAAAATTCAAACCCAAGAAGATGTAAAATCCATAGAAAACCGCATTCTGGCAGAAGAAGTAATATTAAGCCAAGAAAGTCGCTTTGTTGTTCCATTAAAAATTAGCGAAGTTACCCATAAAATATGTTTCTGCGTAGTACAAGCTGAACCGGCAAATACTCCTGTAAAATGTAACGATAAAACGGTAATCAAGTTTACGGGTATATCTGTTAAACAAAAAATTTCAACCGTTGAGTTATCAAATATTGGTGGTTTAAGTAAGCAGAAAAAATTGCTTCAAGAAATGATTCAACTACCATTGGAACATCCTGAAGTTTTCGTAAAATTAGGAATTAGCCCTCCAAGAGATGTACTGCTTTACGGTCCTCCAGGAAATGGTAAAACGATGCTTGCAAGAAGTTTTGCTCAATCAATTAATGCTCAATTTATCACGATTAATGGACCGGAGTTGATGTCTAGATTTGTTGGACAAGGTGAGCAAAGACTTAGAGCTATTTTTGAGGAAGCTAAAAATAAAGCACCAAGTATTATTTTCTTCGATGAAATTGATTCTTTTGCAGGTAGAAGAGATGCATTTAATGCTGAATTTGAAGTACGAATGGTTGGTCAATTATTATCATTAATGGACGGTTTAAGTGATAGGGGTAATATTATTATTATTGCTGCTACAAATCGTCCTAATTCCATAGATCCTGCTTTACGTAGACCTGGACGATTTGACAGAGAGATTGAAGTTAGTTTACCTGATGAATCCGATAGATTAGAGATACTCTCTATATATGTCAGGGATATTGATTTAGATTCAGATGTAGATATTCAATCTTGGGCAAAAAAGACTTCTGGTTACGTTGGAGCAGATTTAGCTGCTTTGGTTAGAGAAGCTGCTATTCGTTGCTCAAGACGTATATTTGAGCTTTCTCCAGAAGGTAATTATCTGGAAATACCAGATATTCGCATTACGGATGAAGATTTTACAGGAGCTTTCAAAGAATTACAGCCTACAAATTTGAGAGATTTAGCTTCTCAAGCAGAACAAATTTCTTGGAATCAAATTTTGGGTTACGATAATATTAAGGATAGACTAATAAATCTAGTGGAGATACCATTAGAAAATCCCGAAAAGCTAAAGAAAATAGGCTTACAGCCACCAACAGGTATTATTTTAGTAGGTTCTCCTCAATCGGGTTAAAAATCTTTAGCATTGGCATTAGCTGATAGACTAAACATTCACTGTATTTACGTGAGAGCTTTGGGTTTTATCAATCAAAATCAAAATAAATTGCCTCAAAAATTAGCAGAGATATTTCCTAAAGCTAGATTATCTTCTCCATCAATTATTTTAATTGAAAAATTAGATTTAGCTTTTTCCACGCAATTAAAAAACACAAGTGAAAGTTTCTTATTTGCTGAGGAATTAGTTGATGAAATGAGAATAAATCGGCTTTACGAAAATGTTTTTGTGATTGCTACAGCCCTAAATCATGAAAATTTTCCAAATACTTTATTAGAACCATCTGTATTTGGTCATGTTATTCAAGTTTCCCCTCCTTCTATTGAAGATTGTGAAGTTATTATTCGAGCAAAACTAGGCAATTATTTTGCTCCTGATGTAGATTACCAAGATTTAGCTTATTCTGTAGAAGGTTTAACTAGTGGAGAAATAATTTATGTTTGCCAAGAGTGCTTGAGAATGTCTTTGAGGAGCGGTGATGCCAGTATTGTAGATTTCAAAAATGCAGCTTATCTCGTAAAAGAAGCAAGACTGAAGTAAGCAAGCACACAACATATTTACGGTGATTACAAGCGTTCCCTGAAAGCTTTCTCACAGAGCAGCATAGTAATCCCAGCCTTTGCGATTGCGAAGGCTGTTCAGATGATGGGTAAAAGTTTTTAGCAGTAACATCTTCACCTTCCGATGCTAAATATTTGGCGCTAAAGCGCAACTACGTTAGCGAAGCGTGTCCGATAGGAGATACCTATCAAAACTAATGGGACAAACCAGATTGTGACAATTTCAACTTAATTCAGCTTTTACCCAATCAGCAAAGTCAGAACGATAAAAACTATATTTTACTTCTTTACCTACTCGATGTTGTTGTAAAAACTCAAACCAGCTATCAATAAGTTTGATTACTTCGTATTTTTTTACACTAACTTTTTGAGCGATTGTATCTATATCAAAACCGGATGCAGGTGCGGATAAAAGTTGTTGTAATATCTTTAATTCTGTATGAGATAAACCTTTGGACTGCATTTTCTGCCAATGTTGCTGAAAATCTTCTTCGTTATCCCAGTTGTTTAATTTATAGTCGGATAAATTCAGCGTTTGAGATGGTACTTCAATCAATAAACCGGACTTTCCTTTTTTGAAGGGACGACGGGTGAGGAGAAAAAAAATATTTTGGGGTAGATATCGGGGAAGATAAAATAAATTTGAACCGGGTGACTGATTGCTGTAGTCAATGGCATCTAAAGCGTCAATGGCAATGATTAACTTTTGTTTTTGCGGCAATTCATCGCTAATAAGCTGTAATAATAATGAGAATAACCAAGGCTGTGGTTTATCTTTATCGGGAATTTCTGTTGTATGTAATCTCTCAATAATTTGCTGACAAATATATTTGATAAATTCTTCAGCAGTATTTTTATTTTCAATTTGAGCGTTGTAGTAAATCGCGTTGGGATTCTCAAGGGCAAATTTAGCAAGAATCGCGCTTTTGGAGCTACCGGGGGAACCAACAATGGTAAAATAACCGCAGTTATGATTATCAATAAAATCGTTGATAGCATGGAAAACAAATTCGCAGTTAAAAAAACCCTGGCTTTTCTCCAGAATTACTTGTTGAAACTCTTGCGGTAACTGCGGTTTAGTATTCATGGTGATATCTACTAGTTCTCCCAACGCAGAAAATGCACGTATCCCCCAGAGTCACCTGCAATGATTGTTTTACCATCTGAGGATATCTCACAGCAATTCATCTCATATTCACAAGGACAGGTGATTTCTTCTCCTGTATCTAGACTCCACACCTTGAGTGTTTTGTCCCGTGATGCAGAAACAACGTATTTGCTATCCCCACTTATTGCTACTGCATTAACCCAGTGACTATGACCTTCAAAGGAGTGAATTTCTTCTCCTGTATCTAGACTCCACACCTCGAGTGTTTCGTCATATGATGCAGAAACAACGTATTTGATATCCCCACTTATTGCTACTGCATTAACCCGGTGACTATAACTTTCAAAGGAGTGAAATTCTTCTCCTGTATCTAGACTCCACACCTTGAGTGTATAGTCCTCAGATGCAGAAACAACGTATTTGTTATCCCCACTTATTGCTACTGCATTAACCCGGTCACTATGACCTTCAAGGGAGTGAATTTCTTCTCCTGGGGACTTCCAATTAAAAAAATAATCAATTACTTTGGTGAGCAGGGGGAGCAGGGGGAGAAAAAATCTGATAATCGTATTAGATGCGGGAATTGAGTAATTTAATTTTTGGATGTCCCCTGTATCTAGACTCCACACCTTGAGTGTTTTGTCATCTGATGCAGAAACAACGTATTTGTTATCCCCACTCATTGCTACTGCATTAACCCGGTCACTATGACCTTTAAGGGAGCGAAATTCTT
>NZ_AP018227.1:5356412-5484709 GCF_002368095.1 Calothrix parasitica NIES-267
ACTATGACCGTTTAAGGTAAATTCTAGCCTGGAACCGGGAGAACTTAAGCTAGATTTTAGGGGACGCAACCAAGGTGTTTTGGTTTCGGTTTTTATTTGAGAGAGCAGTTGCTGAATTCTTTCTCTATGCTTAAAATTTAATAAATTATCTGTTAATTGTGTTTCTAATTGGGAAACATCTGAACCACAACGATTCCATGCCGATATAACTGCACTTCTAATTAATTTAATATCTTTTACAGATTCAGCATATTCTGGTTGATTATATGGTTTTGTTAATGGTTCTTTTAATAAGTCATAGTCTTTAATTAAGGAATCTAAACCAAAATTATTAGTTTCGTGGATTTTCTGGAAGATAAATTGAAAGTCTGTTAAGTAATAGAAAAGTTTTTGAACTGCTTTTGATTGTCTTTTTCCTGTGTCATACAAAAGTTCTAAGCTACTTAATTGCTCCTCTGAAAAATCTTTCTTTTTTGGATTCATCGTTTTATTTTACACGCCGTAAATAGACTCACAAATTTCTTCCTCAATCTGCTGGTATAAATCGCGATGCGGTCCATTTTTGATTTGATGCTGTTCTAAGAAATCTAAGAAACTTTTATGGTAAAATCCGTAGTAAGTTTTTTCAATCTCTTTACTTTCGGTCAAGAACTGTTTCCATTTTTGCAAAACATTATATACTTTGGATTCATGCTTTTTAACGTATTCTCCTATTTTTATAGAAGTGACACGTATATTTTTGGAATTTGTTTTTGTTAACAATGCAACTAAAGTTAGCAATACTTTCACTTGCATTTCTTGGTCATTATCATCCATCTTCATACGTCGCCAATGGTCGCGATAATATTCTTCAAGCCCTGAAGGTAATTCATCTAATTCTATATTGTCATATGCACCACTAGCTATATCTTTTGTAACGTAGCGCAAATACATAAAATTAATTTCACTTTTAGTTAGTAATTTCTGAATAAAATCATTTCGATTAATTTCGTATTTTTCTATCCAGCTTCTTATCCCATTTCCCAATTCATCACTTTCCTCTAAAACTTTTTCCAGATATCCTCTCATATCTGAACGATGAGATTCTAGATATTCTTCATCGTTTAAATTTAATTCTTCACGTTGTGTTTCGATGTCAATTAGTAAATGCCTTTCTTGTTGATTAAAAGGTCTTCTAGTTAACAAAAAATAAACATTATTTGGTAGATTTTGCGGTAAACATAAAATATTTTGTCCGCTTCTTTGTTCCTCTGTACTTACTTGTGCTTCATCAAGTGCATCAACTACGATTACCAATTTTTTATCTTGTTTTTTTAGCTTCTCGCTAACACCCTGTAAAACTGCGGGTAAATTATTTTGATTATTAGGATTAAGAATATCATAGCGCTGGCGTAATTGACTGCAAATTTCTTGCTTAAATTGTTCGGTTGTGTTATTTCCTTGGGAAGCGATATTGAAAAAGCACGGTACTTGTTTATCGTAAACATATTTAGCTGCGATCGCACTTTTACCTATACCTGGTTCTCCTACGACTGTAAAATAGCCTTTGGGATTATTTTCGAGAAATTCTTCAAATGCGTTAAATACAAATTCGCGACCGACAAATCGTTTTAATTTACTTTCAATTAGTGCTTTGTACTGTGGGGGAATGTGAGTGTATGGGTCGTTGTTTTTTGTTTGTCCGTTATTTTTATTTGTTTTCTCTTTCCATCTTTTATCAATTTGTTCCATATTCATATCTGTGTCTTCCGAATATAGGAGAAGACTGAAATTCCAAGAACTTGCACCTTGTTTTCTAGCACGGTTATCTTCTAGAATCCCTAAGAAATCTTTACCCAAGTAATGCCCCAATATCTCTCTTAGTTTAGATTCATTGATATACAAATTATGCTTAGCATCACGTTGAATTTCAGATGTATTTTCATGATATTTTAATAATTGTAATATTTGTTCTAGGTTAGTATTAAAAATCAGTTTTTTGTCAATTTTTTGCCAGTTAGACTTAGGAAAAAATTGTTTATTTTGAATATCAAAAATCGATGATGAGTTTTGATATTCCAAAAAAACTTCTTGTTTTTCATTGGCAAAATCTAATAATACTTTTAGTACATTCTTAACTTGTTCTTTCTTATCTGGACCGTAAGAATATTTTTTTTTGCTTAGCATTTTCTTGGTTTATATTTCAGAATTAATAAAAAATCAAAGATTTTGGTCTATATATGGCATATAGCCAATATTTTTTGAATAAATATAAATTCCTCTAATGTTATCACCTCTTATTATTTGTTTATTCATCTACCATATGGATGATTTTTTATAGATGTAGCAATTACCCAACTGCTATATTTTTCTTGTAAGGAGGCTTTTAGGGAGTGTAAATTTTTTTCTCCCATTATTGCGGTTACTGTGACATTTAATTAAATTCTTAAGGCAATAATAAGCATTATGCTGTCACGCTTCAACCGGGTATCGTCACAATAATGACGCTACCGAGTCACGCTCCACTAACCTAAATACTAAAAATTTAACACATTTTTTTTACTTTCGACAAGGCAACTTAAGCAAGTTAACCTGTAACTTAAGGTTTTAAGGTTACTATGTACTTAGTATGCTCAAAAAATATTCTCAAAAATCAACGAGCAGAAGTACGGTTTTGGAGTTTTCCCTAATAGCAACTTTTCAACATAAATAATAGAGAAGAATATTAGATAAATTTAATAAAAAAGTTTTGGGTATACGGAAGTTTGCTAACACCCCTAAATTCAAAACCTTTACTTTCAGTCTTTTTAACTCATCTTATCTCGACTTGCTTTACTCCCCTATTACCCAATTAAAATTCAATAATTAAGCAAGTTAGCACAAATATAAAATGCAATATTTCTCACCTGAATCTATTCTCAATCAATCAATTATCTACTACCAAGGAAAACCTGTTGGTACTCTTGCAGCTAAGGATACATCGCGAAAAGAAGCCTCAAACTATAACCAGTGTTTTGTCCGTGATTTTGTCTCAGCAGCAATACTCTTCTTGATTATAAACCAGATAGATATAGTTCGTAATTTTCTCGAACTGACTTTAAAGCTGCAACCGCAATCCCATCCATCCAATAGCAAGCAACCAGCACGAGGACTAATCCCTGCTAGTTTTAAGGTCATCGCTCTTGATGATGGTGAAGAATATATCAAAGCAGACTATGGGGATTATGCAATTGGTGGAGTCGTACCAGTCGATTCTTGTTTATGGTGGATAATTTTGCTACATGCTTATGTGCGAGCTACTGATGATTACGCTTTTACTCATCAACCACAGTTCCAAAAGGGTATCAGAATGATTACGGAACTTTGTATGGCTCCTAGATTTGATAGTTATCCGGGACTATTTGTTCTAGATGGCTCCTGTACTATCGACCGTCGCATGGGAATTGAAGGTTTTCCTATCGAAATTCAAGTTTTGTTCTACTCTGCATTATCTGGAGCCAGAGAACTTTTAACAATTGCCCCAGAAAATAAATTGGTTCTAAATCAAATTGATACCAGGATTGTCGAGTTGGGTAAATTCATTCATAAGCAATACTGGATAGATAGCGACAGACTCACAGAGATTAACCGCTTTAGAAATGATGAATATTGTTCAATATCGCTGAACGAATTTAATATTTATCCGGCTTCCATTGTCCCTTATCGCTTGAATGAATGGCTACCTCCAATGGGTGGTTATTTCGCAGGAAATGCAGGAGTCTCAAATCTTGATATTCGTTTCTTCTCTTTAGGAAATTTGTTGTCAATTGTATTTGAACTAACTACCAAAGAACAATCCCAAGCAATTATGAACTTAATTGAAGAAAGATGGGATGACTTAATTGGAGAAATACCCATGAAAATGTGTTTTCCTGCTTTGGAAGGTAAAGAATACCAATTATTAACTGGCTGCGACCCGAAAAACGTTCCTTGGTCTTACCATAATGGTGGAAATTGGCCCGTACTTTTGTGGGTTTTGGTAGCTGCTGCTATAAAAACAAACAGAATATTAGTTGCAGAAAAAGCTATTCAGATAGCGCAACTTCGTTTAGAGAAAGATGAATATCCAGAATATTACGACGGTAAATCAAAATTACTGATTGGTAGGGAAGCAAGATTATTTCAGACATGGACTGTAAGTGGGTTTTTACTCGCAAAAGAATTGATAAGGAATCCTTCTTCACTCAAATTATTTGGCTCAACTTATTTTTAGTCTGTAGTCTATAGCATAACCATCAAAGCCAACTAATATTCGATTGCATAAATTCTGAAGGGTTCGTTTTTTCTTCAACCGTCGGGAGACGTAAAATTTTACGTCTCTACAAACCTTTAGGTACCCTGAAGTTTGTTACCACCCCCCTAAATTCAAAACCTTTATTTATCAATATTTTTGACGTGTTTTATCTCGACTTGCTTTAGCCCTCTATCCTCCATTTACGATTAGGGAGCTAAATAAAGATTGAATGTTATGAAGGTACAAAATCCTAACTACATAATCCTTTTGATTCTTTTACTTTCGATTAACCCAAAAAGATATTCTCATTCAAATCGGCGCAAACGTGGTGTCAGAGCAACTCATCAGAGTATATTAAAAGTCAAAGAAGCAAAGTCTACTCAAAAATTAACTATTGAGAAATTAGCAGAAAAGGCGTATATCTCTGAATCTACCGTTAAACGTTTTTTGCGCCGAAAACATGTAGATCAAGATTATGCAATAGCTATTTTGAAAGCACTGAATTTAGAATATCAAAATATTATTGAAGATGAGGAGGATAATAAATTGGTCGCTTAATAAAATGCACTTAACTGAACTTTCAGGTATTTCTATAAAAAGATAAAGTAACGATATCACTTAAATTTTTGAGGTATGACTATGACCAAAAAAAATTCAAACAAGAAAAAACTTGATATGTCAGGAATAATCAAAAAAGCTCTAATCGGCATGATTCTTGGATTATTTCTAGTCACTAGTTTTGCTGTATATCCTGAACCTGCATTAGCTGGCAGTGGTTCGTCGAAATTGAAAAACAATAAAGTTTCTCCAAGCCCTGAGTCGCGACATCAAGAGATGCGGGATCAAGCCAACGCAAATAACCCACGACCAAATCGAAATCGGAGCAGAAGTCGTAGCAGAAGTTCATCAAGAAGGAATTCAAGAAATTCATCTAGAAGAAACTCAAGAAGTTAGATTAAACCCAGGATAACCAATAACTGTGTAGAGACGTTGCATTGCAACGTCTCTAAATATTAAGGAGAATATCCTAACCCGAAAACCTAGTGCTATATTCCCATTAACTGCAAATGAGTTTGCTGTAGCCGCCCGGTACTGGATCTACAGAGAAAATATTAACATTGAGAGTATCTTCAAATAACTCAAAAAGTTTGTTGGCAATTTTCAAACAAGTAACAGCCCCTCGACTCCATCCAACAATGTTGACGGTATCGATGGGTTGGTTGATCTCAAATTTAAGGTGAGTGAGCATCCAAACTGCTTTATAAACGTTATCGTCCCAACCATTACCCAAGGCTCTCCCTATTTGTCTCCAAACTTTGGGAGTATTGCCCATAAAGTCGTCTTGAAATTCGCTGGTTTGTTTTTCTCCCAAAAACCAGTACCTTTTATCTCCTGTGAGAGTCAGTCCGGGGTTAAGCTTTTGCGATTCTCTCCGACTTTTTTCTGTATTAAAAATACAGTTAAATTTACCAGGGTAAGCATGGTGTACTCTGCTTTCAGAGTTTTCAGCTAAAACCTCTTCAGAGCCAGGTCCTTCGCAAATTAGGTAAGTAGGGTTTTCGGAATATAATGCAAAAGTCATGGGATTATTTTGTGTTCGTTCGCCAGTTTGAATGATTCTTGCTTCGTTTCCATCCATTGCCATGCTCAACTGGCTTATTAATTCGTTTTTGTTTTTATCTCTGTGAAAATCCGTACCGTGACAGAAAATGGTAAAAGTAGTTTCATTTTTTTGCATAGAAACTTATTACTAATAATTAGACATTGGTGTAACTTTTCTTATTCAAGATTATCATCAAAATTTTATTCAACCGATAGTATCATATATACTATAATTTGATTTTAAATTTATAAGTATGTTCTAAAATTTTACCTATTTTAACTAATAGCATATTGCAATCAAGATGATGGTTTATTTCAGACCATATTCCTTTCATTTCGATTTTTGAGCTATTATTCAACGCACAATAAGAAATGAAAATAGCTACTAGATTCAGTTACATTTAAATAATGACCCTTAGTGAACTTTTATTCATTTATCTTAGGATATGTACTTTATATATTTTATATAAATTAAGTTTTTGAACTCTTGATTCACAAAGGGGTTCATCATACAACGATAATTAACTGGGTTAAACTAATTGGTGAACAACTTCCAGATTGCACCGAAAATTGAAGATATACGAGAATTTGGAGAATTAGATTGTTTAAAACCGTTTCAGAATCAAAAAAATAAAGTTTGGATTTGGACAGCAATGACTTACCTTCGTGCAAGAATTTTAGCTTGGACTTTTGACGTTTGTAGCAGCAGATACCCAAGCGAACGAACGCAGCGCGGAAACATTTAAATTTTTGTGAAATATTTATTGTTTTATGCTGGTATTTATCATCAGCAGTTTTCGTTTTACGGCTCACGCCGATAAAAGAGTGAAGTCCGTAAAATCAAGGATAAAAATGAAAACTGCACATGAAATAACCACCGAACTAAAGCAATTTTATGGTTCAGCCACTCTCTACAAACACTGGCTCGGCTTGAACTATACAGATGGTATTCAATACCTAGCCGAAGAAGCTAATTGTTATTGGTTGTTAGATGCAATCGCTTCACATCAAACAAATCAGTTTCTATCCAATCCGAAGTTAAGAGAATTTCAAATTTGGCATTTGCGAGTCGAAGATAACTCTGGTGTTTTGGTATGCGAATGGGACACCAATCAAGAAGTATTGCGACAAGAAATTGAATATACAGATTTTCCATTGAGCCATATCAAGCTCTATCTGGTTGAAAAAGTTCTCATGCTTCCAAACGAATACTAAATCGCTTCAAATATTTCATAGGAAAAAATCATGATTCAAGCAATTGATACAGAGCAGGGTTTCGTCACAAATCTTGAACAATTCATAACAAAAGCTGACAAGTTCATCAAAATCTACTATTCAGGTATCAGCGATGAAAATCATCTTCGAGAAATAGTGCAGGAACTGAAAAACTTAATTTTAGATACAGATTTACAACAGTTAGAAATCGATTACCAGCATAACTGTGAAATCAAGGATTTAATGTCAGATTATCACGATTACTGTTGGTGGTAATTGGCTAAGAGCTTACGCTCAGAGGACAATGAAGTACTTAGGAGAAATCTACCTCATGGCTAAACGTAAATATTCCACACCAAAATTTCAAGCAATTGATGATTCCGTTCTAGGCGAGTACTCAGTTAGCGATTACTCAGAAAGACTCTACTCAAAAGTCTACTATTCAATACGTTCTTTGTGCGGACTTCTTGCTAAAAATAATTTCCAGGATTTTAATTGGGATGTATTCAAAGAACGCTTCGTATCGGATTTTGGGAAAGTAGAAGAAAAGCGCTATTCTCTTGAGCAATTACTTGAATTCGCTCATCGCAAATTCGGTAAAACTAAAGAAGATTTAGTAGTACTAAACGAATTATCTTGGCAACGCAGAAGAGAATATGCTGCGCGAGTAAATGCGAGCGTTAATCCTCAAATGAAAGCAGAAAATTGATACTGGCATTATAAACGATATTAAAGGGGGATAAAGCAGATTTTATTCCCCTTTTTGTTGTCGAAAATTATTTCAAATACATCATCACTTCAACCATTTTTCGCTTCAGAAAATTCAAAATCATTTTCCGCTATTACCATGTTGAAAAATAGTTACATCGTCTGGGAAGGAGCGTCTTTGATTGACGGTTCTCCCATAGTTCTTATCTTAACCGGATTCGTCAACCACACGTCTAATCGCAAGACAGGTTACTTACTACAATCATGGATTATCCAACAAAATCTAGTCCCCACGGAGGCTGCAAAGAAAGGATTGGAAAAAGGAATTTGTGGAGACTGTCCATTAAAATTGAGTCAAACAGGAGCCTGTTTCGTCAATCTATTGCCTGTTAATAATATTTATAGGAAATACTTTGCGGGTAATTATCCAAAACTTAGCGCTAATGAAATCGAAATCCTCAAACGATATCGATATCCTATCAGAATTGGTTCCTATGGCGACCCTACAGCAGTACCATTTGATGTCTGCGAGCCGATAATAAGAGCATCAAGCGGGCATACTGGCTACACACACAGATGGGGTAGCAATGAATGTGACTCCCGTTGGAAAAAGTATTTGATGGCTTCTGTACATAGTGAGTCGGAAGCTCGTATCGCTCAAAGTCAAGGTTGGAGAACTTTCCGAATTATAACCCCCGACGCTCCTTTAAGTGAAAACGAAATCCTTTGTCGTCATACCGAATATGATAGGGTGAAATGTTCTTCTTGTATGCTCTGTGATGGTAAATCTAACAAACCAAACATTGCTGACATAGTTCATGGGCTGAACTGGAAAATCTCAAATTTCGTCAAACACTCCGAGTCTTTATCTAATTAATTTAAATGAAAGCTTGTGATAAATCATCTCAATTTATCTATCACAAGCTTTCAAAATCACATAAATATTTTCACAAGGTAATACCAATGACTGAAGTTTTAAGCGAACCGCAATTTCAAATACTCACTCATCCAAAAACAGGAGTAAAGACTGGAAGAATTTACTTTCCTGCACTTTTCTTGAGTGATAATTACGAAAGCATTGTTCAATGGCTTCAAAGACAAGAGATTCATTTCTGTGAACAAGGGTTAAAGCAATACGGGGACGGTTCGTTTCGACTGTATTTTAGGACAAATAATTGCCTCGAAACTGAATATTTTCAGTTAGTAAAACCCCTCACGGGGAATAAATAGTGAAATTTACTGTCTAAGCTAAAACTAAAGTAACCAATGAAGTCAAACTGTCGAAACTTTCTAGCTGATGCTAGTAATCAAGAAAAAGCTTTTGTGAGTCCTCAACCAATAATATCTCAACATCCAGAGCCAGAAAAAATCAAACATATTTTAATTGGCTCAAAAGAAGCTGTAATAGCTACAATTGAGGTTTTAAATAAACTGGGTTATGCAAATGTACGCGATTGGACTCCACTATTACCGACTTCCAATCCAGGAGAAGTAACCAGCGTCTTGGTACGTTCAATAAAAGCACAACAGTAATTGCTAAAAATACTATTTTCTTATCCCTTAATACGGGATATTTTTTTCCAACAATAAGAAGGAAAATTATCTATAATTGATAAGCTAATACAAAATTACTATTAACTATAATCGTTTATCTTTTTATACGAAATCCGGTATTGTGTATAATATTTGCGCCCAAACCAGAAAAACAATGTCCAGCGCATACCAAGTAAACCCACAAAAAGTAAACGCCACTCCCAAGCAAGAATCAATCATGGGAGTAGTTGAGCGCTTAACCTATCACTCTGAAGAATCGGGTTATACGGTAGCGCGGTTGCAACGTCCAAGAGTATCGGAATTAACTACAATTACGGGCAGCTTTGCAGGAATTCAGCCAGGACAAACTCTTCAGTTAAATGGTTTCTGGCGAGAACATCCGCAATATGGCTTGCAATTTCAAGTTACGAATTACAAAGAAACCAAACCAGCAACAATCACGGGAATCGAAAAGTATTTAGGTAGCGGTTTAATTAAGGGTGTTGGACCAGTAACAGCAAAACGTATCGTCGCTTGTTTTGGTACAGAAACCCTTGATATTATTGACAACCAAATCGAGCGGTTACAAGAAGTTAATGGCATTGCTAAAAAGCGAATTGCCATGATTCAGAAAGCTTGGAAGGAGCAAAGAGCCATCAAGGAAGTGATGGTATTTCTTCAAAGTCATGGTGTTTCAACAACCTATGCGGTAAAGATTTACAAACATTACGGCGATTTAGCAATTAATAAAGTCAACGAAAACCCTTACCAACTAGCAACCGATATTTATGGAATTGGCTTTCTCACTGCTGATAAAATTGCTCGTAATTTAGGTGTTCCTCCAGATTCGGAATTTCGATACAAGGCTGGAATTATTCATGTTTTGAGTGAAGGCGCAGATTCCGGACATTGTTATTTACCCCAACCGGAATTAATACAACAGCTTTGTGAAAAGTTAAAAACTGACGAACATCAACCACAAGAGGATGCATTAACGAAAGTCATCTGTGATATGTCGCGCTCGGATGAACTAATTAGAGAGCGCGATGCTGATAGGACATTACTCTGCTACAAACCAACTTTTTTCCACACCGAACAAAATCTAGCTCAACTGATACTTTCTCGTTTAAATAAATCAATAAATACAGATATACCCCGCGTTCATAATTGGTTGGAGCGTTTTAGCCAAAGCCGTAAAGTTTCACTATCAACAGAGCAGCTGCAAGCAGTTGAAACGGCAGCTTACTCAAAAATCATGGTAATTACAGGTGGTCCTGCTGTTGTTATAAAGATCAGCTGCCGTCAGTCGGTGCTGGTAACGTTTTGGCAGATTTAATTCATTCGGGTAAAGTCCCGGTAGTGCGACTCACCCAAGTCTTTCGTCAAGCTGCTAGTAGTAAGATTATCACCGCATCACACCAAATCAATCGCGGACAATATCCTTTGATTGAAACAATTTCCGATACCCCCGAATCGGATTGCTTGTGGCATGGGGGAGGATTTCAACCGGAACATGGGGTACAAGCAATTAGTGAGTTGATTAAAGATTTAATTCCCAGACTTGGCTTTAATCCCACTACTGATGTACAAGTGCTTTCACCAATGACGAGGGGTTTGGTGGGTACTCGCAATCTCAACAATGTATTGCAAAAACTTATTAATCCTCCTAGTCCCCAGAAAGTAGAAGTAGCAAGGGGTGGGATTATTTTTCGGGTTGGCGATCGCGTTATTCAATTAACTAACGATTACCAACGAGAAGTATTTAACGGTGACATGGGTTTTATTACCAACATTGATACGGAAGAACAGGAAGTAATCGTACAATACCAGGAGCGAGAGGTTACTTACGATTATGCCGATTTAAACGAACTGGCTTTAGCTTGGAGCGTCAGCATACACAAATCCCAGGGTTCGGAATATCCGGTTGTGTTGATGCCATTATACTCGCAACATTTCGTAATGTTGAACAGGAATTTGCTTTATACTGGCTTAACTCGTGCGAAAAAGTTGGCGATTGTTATTGGGAATAAGAAAACCATTTCAATGTGCGTGCGCTCAAGGAAATCTCAGGAGCGATATACACAGTTGAAACAGAGATTGATAAAGGTTTGATAGAACAACACTCTTATTATAGTTATAGTTTGAAAAATAAATTTGTTAATTCAAATCAACATCCGGAATCAAAGAACTAGGTTCTCCATAATAACTAACTACTACACAACGTTTAGCGCGAGTTGCTGATACGTGAATTAATGAGCGCTCTGCATTCATTATGGCGTTACGAGCGGCTTTATCGGAAGCGTTTTTTAATGCCGATTGTAAGGGTAAATAGTTATCATTAATTCCAGCTAAAATTACGTATTCAAATTGCAATCCTTTAACTCGATGCATTGTTGCAACTCTAACTCCTGGGTGAGATAGGTTATCTGGTTGGCTGCGTTTGATTTTTTGGGTTTTTATTCCGATTTCGTTGAGAACTGATATATATTGATTGACTAAATGATTTGTACGGACAACAATACAGCTATTGGAAAGGGGATTTCCTTCGTCTTCTAGTTTTTGCAGGTATGTTTTGATAAATGCAATTTCTTCACTAAAGCTGGAAAATCCGCGTATAATTGGTTCGTCTCCATGAAGTAATGAGCGATATCCTTTCAAGTCGTCTTGGTTTCCATCTAAATCATCAACTGTGACTCCTTCAAGGACGTTGGTTGCCCATTTTCTGGTTTCATCGGTGGTACGATAATTAATTCTGAGTTTGTGGGAGCGCCCTCGAATATCAATACCGCATCGGCTGAGAACGAGTTTACGTCCGTAAATTCTTTGGTGTGGGTCGCCAACGATAAAGATATCATTTCCGGTGTCTTTGGGGGGAACTATTTCCCGAATTAACGAGAAGGTGGCTTGACTCATGTCTTGAGCTTCGTCTACGATTACGGCTTTGAAGGGTAGGGTTTCACCGGGTTTGTTTTTTAGTAGACTGCAAACGTCGCTCATTGCGTCTTCGCTTTCTTTCCAACCTTTTTGTTGCAGTAAGGAGCGATATTCTTCAAATACCTTCCAAATTGCTGCTCTATCGGCTCGATTTAATCTGGTACCTCTTCCGCTTCTGGGAACTTTCAGATATTGTTTGAGGGAGCTTATTTTATTGGCTTGAATTACTTCTTTCCATTCGTCTTTGTAAAATTCTAAGCTCAGAGAAGGGGTTTCTGGTTTGCAGGTGTAAGCTTTTTCCCAGAGTTCTGCAACTTGCTCATCGTAGACGATTTTGGCATTGATTCCTTCACTTTTTAGGAAAGATGCTACCCAAGAGTCTATATTTTCAACTTTAATACGTTTCATGGTTTCGGAGGAGCAGATTTTCCGTAAATTGGCTTCGATATCTACCGCTAAGTTACGAGTAAACGTTGTGAATAAAATGCGATCGCCATTATTTGTAAATCGATTTTCAGCGAGCCATTTAGCTCTATGCATTGCTACGACTGTTTTTCCGGTTCCCGCTCCACCCAATACTCTCACCGGACCTTTCCAATCACGTTCGACTAAGCGTCTTTGACTGGGATGCAAAAATACGCGCCATTTTTCTAAAGGTGCTGCGAGTATTTCTAGTAATTCAGCATCATCTTCAACAACTCGGAAGCGACGTTTGCTGTCATCGGTTTGTAATGCTGCATCAATATTATCAATATCAATTTTCTGCTCGGTTTTCTTAAACTGTTGCGCTAGGGTTTCTTCGACGGAGTAACCAGCACCTATCATTAATAAAGCGTCTGCTGCTTCTTCTGGTAGTTGAGGAATAATTTGGTCAATATCGGTATCGGTGACGACAGCACGAATTGCTGTTAATAGTTCGTTGGGAATACCAAGTCGGAGCAGATATTTATCGGGTATTTTATCGAATCTACCGGGGATTTCGGGAACTTTACGGCTGGTAATTTCCGTTTCGATAGCGCTAACTTGTTCGATGTCAATAATTTGTAGCGAACCGGATTCTGGATTAATTTTACACACCCGACGTTGTGCCCAATCGTAAGCTTCATCATGATTATCAACCCAAAGTAAGGTGTAAATATTTCCTTTGCTGGGTTTGAGGACAATAGCTCTATAAGAACCGTCCACTCGAACTGATTTTAAATTAGGGTCTTTAGCATTGTTGATTTTCTCATAATTAATACCCGAACTAGTTGGGTCTTTTTTGAATTTTTCTACAAATGCTGTAGTCTTACTTTGAGTTCTTTTAGGTAATTTACTAAAAGCATCGAGAAAATCTGCTGATATTGCTAATTTAGGTTGATGTTTTAACATAAGGGAATTGGTAATTGGGAATTGGGAATTGGGAATTGGTAATTGGGGATTGATATTAAAACCACGAACCACGAACCACGAACCACTAACCACGAACCACGAACCACGAACCACGAACCACGAACCACGAACCACGAACCACGAACCACGAACCACGAACCACAAACCACGAACCACGAACCCCTAACCACGAACCACTAACTCAAATACTTCTTCTTAAACTCCTCCGCATTAACCAAAACCTCATGAATACAAAAAACTTTCCATCCACGATTTTCAAAACATTTACGACTATCAATATCTTCTTCAACTAATAAAGCTAATTTATCCGACAACCAAGCAAATTCAGCTTCGGCTATTACAACATCATTACTATCAATTAATTCATAACCCACCTCCGGTAATTTCCAATTATGATTTTGCATATGTTTGAGTAAGGATAATGCTGTTTCATCAAAGATTAATTCCTCTAATTTTTGCCAAGCTGCTGAATTTTTATATTTGGTATTTGCTGCTGTAGATAGATTCGTTTTTGGTGGTTGAAGTTGATTATTTAAAGTATTTTTATTTCCTTTAACGGTGACAACATAGCTATGGTCGATAAATTGTAAAAGATTGAAGTAACGTAATACTCCTACCCAAGCTTTTTGGATTTCTTTATCGTTTTCTGTTGCTGTATCATCTAAGTTAATTACAGCGAATGACCCGTTACTTTCTTTGTTGCTATGTCGTTGAGAATCTATTGAAATATATATATTGACTAATTTATTATCGTTTTTGCTGTATTCAACATGACTCAAAATTCGTTTAGATTCTATCGGTAAAAATGCATCAACTACATGATTATTAGTAAGCTGTAAAACCTGATTTTGCCAATCAATACGAGATTTATCATCTTTAAAATTAACTTTATCCATTTGGGCTACAGTTCGCATTAATGCAAAGTTAGTCCATAATTTTTTATCGGGATTCTTTAAAAAGTTAACTAGCCAAATAAAACTGCTTTTTTCAGCCAGAGGACGTAATTGTTCGCAGTTGTATTTTTCATAGAAAGTAGTTTCTCTATTAATAAATTGCGAATTCAGACCAATATCTAATAAATCAATACAAAAATCATTGAAATTCACATTCGTTTTATTGCTTAATTGCGAATCTACATCTCCCCAGGATAAAGACCAAACATGATATTTATTACTTTTAGCAATTGCCATTCTCTGCAAAAAATCTTCACCAATCCGATGCTCGTGATATTGCCATCCATCGGTAAATATTGCAATGGGTTTTATATTAGATGAATTCTTCGCGGGATAAAATACGAAATCAGCTCTACTGGGAATTTCTACACTTTGATTAATTCCTAGTTCAACTTGCGGTTCTATATTCCAATCTTGATTGCCAATTTTAATAAAATATCCGGCTTTTCCGTTAACTATTTCTTTACGAAGAATAACGGGTTGTTCTTGATTATTTTCATCTTGATAACGGTAGCGCTGTAGTGCTTCTATAAACCGCAATTCAAGTATGCTATCAAATAATGCGTTTAATTTAACTTGGGATAGCGGACTTTCTGTTTCGTGGAGCTGCTGACGATGATTTAATATGGTGTTGAGTAGGTCAATTGCGGTTCTACGACTGGTTTGGTCTTGGTCGTAACCGTTGCGATAACCGTACAAGCAGTTGTAACAACCGTCGTCACAATCGCAAGCTCGTAATATCACTAATGCTTTTTCGAGGACGGAGAAGAAAGCTTCTCGATTGCGGACTAGTTGTCTGAGATATCCCGTTCCACCCGGGATTGTATCGTGGAGGAATAAAAAGGGTTTGCGTAATAAGCTGGGTGTGTTTTCTTGGGGTTCTTGATTGACTAAGGTTCGTAAATGGTCTACTTGACCTTTGAAATGTTGTTTTAATCCTAGTTGCAAAGCTGCTATAAATGAATGCAGTTTTCTATCGGAAGTTAAGGTATCGACGGGTAATAATATCCGAATTGCTTCTGATTCAAATTGTCTAAATAAATAGAGAATATCGGTAAAGTCTTTTTCGGTAGCGTTTTGATTGCGAGGACAAATCAAAGTATGTTCGGGTTTTTCGGGGTCGGTTTGGACTTTACCGCAATGACGACATATCCTAAATCCAGGACGGGGACGACTGACACCTGCGATTTCAAAGTTTTCTGTTTGGGAATTACCTTCTCCAAAGTTGACTTCCCGGAAGGTGACTTTGGAAATTAATTCAAATCCAAAGGGGAATTCATCATCTTGGATGACAAAGGTTTTTTCTCTTGCTTCGGGTTCAAAATCTACCAGCATTTGCTGGGTGAAAAATGCGGGTTTTCTTTCGTCTGTATCATCTCCGATACGACTTTCTCTAGCGCTAGAGTTAGCCATTACCTGACGCAATCGTACCATTTTCCGCTTGCGTCCTTTGTCCGACCACATTGTATCTCCACAGCGGGGACAGTTCGGTTGTTTGGCTACTTCTAATATTGCTGGAGCTGCATAGGAACAGTTTCTACACAATCGCCATTCTTCTATTTTAGAAAGATTGAGGTCAATTTGGTCGATTTTAACTCGCTTTCCTTCAGCATAGAAAACGTTACTGGGAGCGAGTTCTTTTAAAGCAATAGCGCTGGGACGTTCGTACTCGAAGGTAAAGGTTTCGTATTTACCCGTGGTACTATTGCCTTTAATGTTTTTCAATCGCCAAATTATCGAACGTAGAATCACACCGGGTTCTGGGAATGCGTAATTGGGTAATAATCCTTCATCGGTAAAGAAGTTAAGGATATTTTTATCGTTGATTGTTTTAACCAACTCCATGATTCCGCTACGCTCTCGCTGGAGTTCTGCTAATTCTTCCTCATGATTTTCGCTACGAGCTGCTTGTTCTTTATCTTTGATTCGTCGTCGCAAGGTTTCAATTTGATTCTTTAACAAACGACGTTCTTCAACAACTTCCTGTAAACGATTGAGTATTTTCCAACGCAATCCCCCGTCGTCATTATCGCCTTTTTCAATAAATATTTGTAGCTGTTGGGCTGTTCTTGGGGTTATTTGGTTCTCAAATAGTTCTAAAAATGATTGTAGTAAACTTGATTGTTGGGTTTCGATAAAATTTAGCCAAGTATAGGGAAAGCGCAATAAATCCCGTTTGTTTACGTTATCTAATACCTTCCCAAATTTTTCGGGAAACTGTTCTGGGGTAATTCCCGTTTCTACCCAACGGTCTAAAGCATAAGCTGTTAACTGACGCTGTAAAATTGCCGAAGCATCGAGGTAAGAACCGGGGGTATCTACACCACCCGCAATCATCAGCATCGGGTCAGCCCAAAAGTATAAATCGTGGGGTTTTCCGTTGGCAATTGTACTGATAAAAGCATTACCGTCTCTTCTTCCCGCTCGACCGATACGTTGCTGGTAGTTGGCTTGACTGGGAGGTACGGAACATAATAAAACGGAAGAAAGCGTACCGATATCAATTCCCATTTCTAAAGTTGAGGTAGCCGAAATTACGTTCGGGTCGTAGCGATGGTTGCTGTTAATAAAGCGGTTTTCTAATTCTTCTCGGACTTCTCTTTCTAATAATCCCGTGTGTTCCCTAGCGAAAATTCGCCAAACTTGACCTTTAGCGTAAAGATTGCGGTAAAAATTAAGGGGATTCCCTGCGGATTGTTGATATTGTCCCTTACATTTGGGTCTTAGACAAGGCATTTGCGTCCACCAGTTTAATTCCTGGGAAGAAACTGTAACTCGGTGTCCGCATTCATCACATTGAAAGTATAGCGCTATGGTATCTAAATGCAGCGCTTCTTGCTCGATACCCCAAACTTTAATTCCCTTCGTTGTTTGGCGATCGCCAAAAATATGGTGTTTAACCAAGCTGTTTAAAACGATATTGTAGAGATTTTCTGCTTGGTTAAGGATTAATATATTTTTTTCGTCTACAAATAACTTATAAAGCCATGTTTCACACCAGCTTCCCGAGGATTTAATAACGGTTTCAAAACTGGAATTGAATTTACCATGCTGAACCAAATATACTGGCGCTAGGGATGCAGCAAATCCCGGCATAAATAAAGGTTTTTGTAATAGGAAAGTGCTGCCACCGCTTTCAATATAGTTATTTGTCGCTGCGTGTAAAATACCACCACGCTGACGCAAGTGATGAATAAATCCTAATAAAAACCGAGTTAATTCTTCCGGTTGTAAAGCTTCTAAACCGCCAATTTCATTACGTAATATTTCTAATAAATCTGGTATTAAACTTTTAATTAAATCTGGATTTAAATAAATTGCACAGCTAGCAGTTCGTTCCAAAGAACCACCAAAAGAAGTCCTTAAACCAACTTCTGCAACCACTTCCCAATCCAATCTTTTATCAATCAATTCCACAAGATTGGCTGAAGCTTTAGCGGTTTTTTGTAAATCCTCCCATTCCTTTAACCACTCTAAATCCGAAGGCATAAAAGTAGCAACATAATCCTCATCCGAACCAATTTTATTGCGCCAATATTGATTAAAATCAGTCCGAATCTCAGCCAAATTACATCCAGCTTTACTATTCAGATGTTGTCTTAAAGCAGTTCTTAAAGTAGTCCGGAAAGTACGAGTTTCAAAAAATCCCGCTCGATGGGCTGCATCCTGTACCGAATCCGAGAAAGTAATTAATTTGCGGTCATCATTGTAACTCGATGCAAATAACGTTCCAATCGCAGCACTAGCCAAACTCGCAGCACGAGAACCCAAAATTGATAAACCATTTTTGCTACCACAGAACGGACAATCATGAGTAGAAATACGGCGAGGATTACCATTTTTGGTTTTGTATACCTGAATAAGAGTTTCTTGGTCGGGTTCTACAATAGAAATTAAATTTTCGCTCGCACATCCACTGCAATTGTCGCGATCGGTACTATTAAGAGTAAGACAATCCCCACATAACTTCCAAGTGTTCCAATTATCGAGCTTCCTTCCCTGACGATTGGGGAAAACATAGCTAATTAAAGTGTCCTTAGAAAAATAAGCTTTATAAAAATCCCGTAAATTACAAGCAATCTTCTTATCAGCCGTCTTTCTTCTCAAACCTCCCCATCCCGTACTACCGCAATCCCGACAGTGAATTACCGGGAGAGTACGGATTTTATCTTCTGCAACTTGGTCATCAGCAAACACTAACTGCGGTTCTTCCTCTACAGTAGCAACCATCCGACGCAATTCCCGGAGCCAAAACTGCAAGCGGATATTTACCCAAGGAACCCTAGCGCTATTGTTTTCACTACGAGCGATAGCAAACAAAGCAATTAAACTATCAAATAAAGCAGCTTGGTAAACTAGGTCATCGCTTGTGGGTAAACGCATTTTACGACCGAGTTTTTGCCAAAGTTCCGTCAGATTAATTGGTTCTTGGTCTAAAACCTTGAGAAGATTGTGGACTATTGGTAAAGAAACCAGCTTGTCACCTAAATCAAATCTCCACCCGTCACCGTGAAAATCAGCCGTGATTTCTGACTCAAACCATAATTTATATTGAGCGCAAATGTATTGTTGAATATTTTGATAATTAGAAGCTTTGAGAAATTCTAACTGTTCCGGT
The DNA here is from genome assembly GCF_002368095.1 of Calothrix parasitica NIES-267. GTDB lineage: Bacteria > Cyanobacteriota > Cyanobacteriia > Cyanobacteriales > Nostocaceae > Rivularia > Rivularia parasitica. The sequence goes on from NZ_AP018227.1 coordinate 5,375,620, forward strand.
TCCGGAATAGGAAGAGGATTAATAAAAGTATTGAATTTAAATAAAAACTCTTGACAGGTAAGTCTATCTTCCTCCACCAAAGCATTTTCATCAAAAGGTTCATCAAAAACCGTAGTAGCATAACTCAACATCTCCCCCTTATTACCGCTACCACCCAAAGTTGCAGAAGTTCCCACACAAGCCAAATGATGCTTCGGAGTTTGCAATCTAGCTTTGAGACGACGAATCAAACAAGCCAAATCCGTTCCTTGTGCTCCATCAAAAGTGTGAATTTCGTCAACCACCAAATAACGCAACGTTTCCGGAGTATTACCAGACCATAATGATTGGTCATTGGGACGAACCAGCAAATAGTCCAACATCTTATAGTTCGTCAGCAGAATATCCGGGGGACACTGACGCAAAATATTTTTGTCGGTGATGATATTCTCCTCACCCATAATTGCTTTCGGTTCCCGTTCCGACTCACCCACAAATAAACCAGCAGTAATTTTTCCCCTCAAGTTGGGATTATTGTAAATAAGACCTGCCAACCGCTTTGCTTGGTCGGTAGCAAGAGCATTCATCGGGTAAATAAGTAGCGCTTTAATACCCGATTCGCTTTCATGCTGATAGCAGTGGTCGAGAATAGGTAACATAAAACATTCCGTCTTACCAGAACCCGTTCCCGTAGCGACAAGGGTTGATTGGTAATAAGGTAACTTTAAGCGAGCAAAAGCTTGTTCTTGGTGACGATGAGGAGGAAAAGCCATCGGTACATCGGGGAAATAGTCTGTACCAGTGGAACCGGGACGAAATGGTAAACCAACTGAGAGGTAGGGACCTTTGAATATTGCTTCTGGTGTTGCTAGGAAACGTTGTATTAAATCCTCGAATCCAGGGGAAGCGGGACGGAATTCAGTTTTTAGGAAATCCTCAATGCTTGCACGAATCTCAGAAGCTACTACCGACGGTATCATAATTTTACCTCCTGTTGAGCAAAGCGTTTTTCAAAATTTGCCCAAGCAATGTGATAATCTTCCTCTCGATTACATAAGGTAAAAGGAGCTTCGTAAATAATTGTTCTTTCTATTGCTCCTCCCGGCATGGTATCGTCTGTAATCGTGCGTTCGACTGTACCTTCTTTCATATCTTTAATGTCTTCCCATCCCAGTTCACCTTTTTTTGCTTTACGAGGGAAGCCAACACCAACAAGTCCTTTACTGACGGTGAATACAATCCGTCCGTTTTGGTCGTACCAAGTATCTTTTTCGTATTGACGCATTACCGGGAATTGAACGCGGTAAATTGTGATAAGTTCGTCTAGGGTTAGTCCTAAAGCCATTGCTGCAAGTACATCGATTTCCACTAGAGCTTGACGACGTTCGTAGTCGGTGCGAAGTGCTACATTGCGTTGCCAGTGTGAGGTGAGGTTTTTGAAGAATTCGTTTTTGAGTCGGGGGTCGTTTTTTGTCCAGGTGTCTTGGTTGAATTCGGGGTTATATGATTCTTGCCAAAGTTCGGTGTAATGGGTAGTGAGACAATTTAACCCGAGACCTCTAACTTTAATTAAAGCACTTATTTTTGCATCTAGTTGAACTAGAGGAAATTGCTTAATTACTCCTTCAGTTAAGTTTGATTTCCCTGTATTTTTTAATAAAAAGTCATAGACAATTGAGAAACTTAAAAAGCTAAAATTAATTAAAGTATTTTTATCATTAAAAGTAATGGATATTGCGCTAAATATATGGGTTGTGGAAGGAGGCATAATAGCTGAAATCAATGTTCTTTCATTTGATGAAACAACCATTTTTCTACTGATGAAGCGATAATATTTTGTTATCTCTGGCTGAATATTTCCATTCTCAACCCATGTCGTTTTAGGTATTTTATCCAAATAATCATTAGGAGAGCAGTCTGGAATATAATTAGTACGAGGCAGATAACTATCTGGAATAGCTGTTAAGTCTAAAATATCATAATGGCTTTTATCAGTACAAATTGCTCTTGGTGTTTTAAATAAAGGCTGACCAACAAAAAAATGAGGACCAGAAAGTGTCCATTTATCCGCAGATTGAGAAAAACTTGTCTTTCGCTTAATAATTCCATTTTTTTGAGCATTAGTTTCATGCCACATTTCAGATGAAAAATACTCTCCTTCTAAATCTGCTAAACGTTGTGGTTGTTTCGCAAATTTTTCCAGTACATTTAAAAGCTGTTGGGAGTGTAGTGCTGGTAATCTGGTTTGTAAGAAATGAGTATTCTCCTGTTCGTAAATTTTAGTAAACAGCTTTAATCTCTGCTCATCTATGTGGATAATTCTTTTTGAATGACCGTTAATTTCCCATTTACCATCAGCATTTTTCATACCTGGTATTTCACCATAGCCATTATGTTCAAAGCAGACATCAATTGTTTTAGGAGAAAAGATGTTAGAAATTGTATCGAAAGCTATTTGATTTATAAAGTTACTATAAATATTAATACTAAATTTTTTATGGTGATCTACATCTTTAAATAAACTTATTTCATTCTGGAATTGAAAGTGTTTCTTTAGTTTTTGATAAATAAATTGACGAAAATATCCTCCTTTAGGGTCGTCATAATTAGATTCTTCATGTATAAATCCTTGTATACCTTGAGAATTAGAAAATAACCAACTTTGTGGTATAAAACATTTATAAAGATTTGCTTGAATACCTTTTAAGCTTGGATAATTCTGATATCCATTCAAAAAACTTTGAGTGCTTTCTAAAGTCGTATAACTGTTGTAATAATCACTTTTTAAGTGTAAATATTTCACAAAACTTGTTTCTCTTAATTTTGCTAAATCACTAGCGGTAAATTTTCGCAAAACTATCAAAGGTTCAGCATCACCTAATACATCACCTTCTTGCCAAGTTATCTTAACCCAAGGAGGATTCCCCAAAAATAAATCAAACCCACCATTATCTTCAAAAATATCTGCAAACTCCAACTCCCAATGAAAAAACCTCTTCTCTTCCGCAATCTTCGCAACTAACCCCAACCTCGGAAAACGCTCCACCAATTTCTCAACGTTCACCAACCCATAATCATCAACAAATTTCTGCACTTCATTCTTCTGTGCTGTCTCTGCAAATAACGGTAATTCCGGTTCGGGTTCAAACATCATCTCTGTTTCACCCAAAATTACCGCTAATTCCATAAAATATTCATATCTCGACGGTAATAAATCGGCTTTTTCAATCTGCCAAAACCACAAAGCACACCAATAGTCCATGACAAATTTTAACCGTCGATAGGAGCTTGAATTACCGACTCCTTCGGAGAATTTCTCTTGAGCTAATATCTTATCTTTGATTTCTAATGTGCTTTTTTGATGCTTATCTTCTTCACAACCAAATATATTTAATGGGTCGGTGGTACGCGATCGCATTTCCCGCAATTCTTTGGTGTGACGCTGCCAAAGTTCGTCTATGCGTTGAGATAATGTCACTAAACGGTCAACGTCAAAATCATCATACAATGCATGACAGAATTCTCTACGCCAATTATTTATAGTTTCAATTTCCTTCGGTGCTAATGACTTGATAACCTTATCGGTATAGTTTGCCATTCCTGGGTCGGGTAAGAGGAAGTGAAATACTACGCTCGGTGGTAATTCTTCCCCTACCATCACCCGTTTTGGTTCGTTGTCGTACCAACATGGTTGTTTCTTTTCACGGGGTATTAAGGTAGTGCTGTAAACCTGACGACGGGAACCAATCAGCGAATTACCGCAATGTAGCTGCATCCCAAACCAAGGTACAAATGCTTTTCTTTTCTCTGGTTTGTAAATACAGTTTAACCACAGGGACACCTCTGCTAATTCTACCGCTACGGGGTTTAAGTCAATCCCGAACACGTTACGGTCAGCCAAAAACATTTTGACTTTCTGCTTTTCCTGTAAATACTCGTCGTGGGGAATGTGTTGATTTAATTCTTCCTGCTTTAATTCCAGATATTTCTCTGCTAATTGGTTCACAGCTTCGTTCAAAAATGCTGCGCTTCCCATCGCAGGTTCGCAAACCTTGAGCTTGAGAATATCATCTGCTGCTTTATCTTTGAGCAGTTCTTTCAAAGCGTATTTAACCAAACAGCGAGTTAAGGATTCTGGGGTGTAATAGGAAGCAGAATTTTGGCGATCGCGACCTGCTAACCGATATATAAAGCTACCTTTGGGGTACATTTTCGGGTTTCCATTCTCAAATACCCGTTCCCCCATCGTGTAGTTTTCTAAATCTTCTTGTTTTACAAAGTAAGCAACGTCCAATTCATCGCGGGTATTTTGGGATTTTTTGTCTTTATTTTTACCATCGTCGCGCTGAACTTCATATAAATCATCTTCAGCGAAAAATCCCCGAAAGCAAAGCAGCGCTTCGTATACAGCACCTAGTTGGTTAATTCCCAGTTGAGCATAAGAAATACGTCCCCGACGTTTTCCTTTACCTTCCCGTGACAAGGACATTAATTCAATTATCTCTCGCAGAACTTTATTACGAAATTTAACTTTATCGAGTAATTTCATCCGCTCGGGGTCAAATAAATGACTTTTCAACGGAGCAAGTTCAAAGGAATCGTTAATAACTTCGTCTTCGGAATCTTCCAAGAAAATAATTTTGCTGTCATAATCTGAAGCGTATCCTTGCCAAATCAAATAAAATAACTTTTTCAAGGAAGCATGAATAAAATACCCGTTGCTATCTTCCTCAGTTCGTAATTCAACCTGTTCCAATTCCCGTAGCGATTCTAAACTATAACCTTCACGATAAACATCAGCATTCATCGGTGCATAACCCAAATCCCGCCGCGCTTCGATGTAAAATAGAAACAGCAAGCGGTACATATAGCGAAGACATTCAATCGTTAATTGTCCTTCGTCTAGCTTCCCAGAAAATACTCCTTTGTTTAATTTATTTTTCAGATACCAAACAGCTTCATTACCCAATAGTTCAATTGATTTCCGTAAAGCATATTTCAAGTCATCGGAAACAGAAAAAGCATGACGGTGGGAGTTTTCATCTAATTCATCTAGTAAAGTCGTACCTTCACCGGGACAAGTGTGTTCTCGATGCAATAATATCGCTGTTGCTGTTAAAGTATCGGTATCCTTGCGAGATAACATTTCTTCTAAATCAAACCGTAATAAACGAGAAGCATTCCATTTAAAACGGTCAATTAAGATAATTTGATGAATGTTAGCGAGTAGTAACCATCTGGGGGGTTCGGATTGGGGGAATATGTAGTCGGAAACGATATCTTCGATGGTTCGTGGTTCGGGGTCTTTTTTGGGTTCGGGGTTCGGGGTTCGTGGTATGTCCTTCGGACACGCTTCGCTAACGTGGTTAGGGAGTGTTAAATCTAAGATGTCTATTACTTCGTTGGTTTCGGGTTCGGGTGTTGCTTCTAGTATCCAGAGTAATGGTAAACCGTTGCTTTTGTTGATTTGACAGATTAAAGGTAGGGTTTCTCCGTCGTCTAAAACTATAGCGCTAGGGTTTATTTCGTATCCGAGTACTCCGAAAAATTCGGATAACCATTGTCGATGTAATTCTAGACGTTGTGAATTATCTTTTTCTTGATTAAATTGGCTGCGTAGATGAAAATAATTTTTGGTTAAACTTCCTAACTGTTCTGGAGGAGATTTTGTATTGTTTTCTGCTGCATTTTCTTTCCAAGTTTTAGCAATGTTCTTGATATCATCTTTGAGAATTGCATCAAGATAATGATGGGAATAAAATTCGTTTTCGTTGGTAATTCCTGTTAACTGACTCATTACCCTTCCCCCTGCAATACTGCGATAATCTTGATATAGGGTACGGGTTCGGTACTCATACTATCTTCTATCCATTTGAAATATTCTGCAAAAATCCGCTCTACCCGAATTTCTTCTCTTGATTTACGCTGATTAACTACAGGTGTACCGTCTGCATATCGCAATTCTAATTGTTGACGATGCTGACTTTTTAATTCACCCAAACGGTCGTATTGTTCTTGTAATTCGATATTAATTCTATTTTCAAAATCGTTTCTTTCTTTAATCATTTTCTTTTCAGCTTTCTCAACCGCAATCCCCCTTAAATTAAATAAATTCTCATCAATAGATTGCATCCGATTAGAAATATCTTGCTTACCCAAACTAGTTCGTTCTAAGGTTTCCTCAAAATCTTCAATTCGCTCGAATTTCCGATTTTGAAATATTACGCTCACCCATTTATTTATCAAAGGTTGTCCCCGACGATTGGGAATTACACCCAACATCACAAACACTACTTCACCAGTATTTAATTCGTTCAAACCAATTACAGGAGCTTGATGTCGTCCAAATAAAGTTAAACCCCTGTCGTTAATCCAATTAACTACCGGATGTAATTCCCATAAATATTGCAGAGTTGACCATTCATTCTCTGACTTCCGGGTTTCCTCAAACTCCTCCATTACCAGAGTTTTATCACCACACAATCGCAATGGTTCTTTTGCTACTGGTAAAATTTCTTTGGGTAAACGCTTAAATCGTCGTTTTAACTCTTCAGGAACTGTAAATTCAATCAGCGATTCTTCCTCAACAAACTTTAGCTGAAGCGGATTTTCTTCATTCACAGCTTTCAAAGCAACCCGAGTATAGTTAAAATCATCCCTAAACAAACTCGGCATCTGTCGCATTTTATCCCGCGCTTGGGGTTCTTCGCTGACTTCTGCATCCCCGAATAAATCGGCAAAGAAATCATCTTCATCGTCATCACCGGAATCCGGTTTTAACTTATTATCAAAGCTTTCTGCGGTTTCTCCCGAACCTATCCCTTCTATCGCTTGGGATGTTACCAGCACCTCCTCATCAATATCGAATACCCCCATAAATACTGAAGGGTCGCCGATATTTTTTACAGCTTGTTCGTCCTTATCAACCAAAATCCGAATAATCCGCTCGGCTTCGTCTACTCTTTCATTCACCGAACGAGTCAGCATATAGCGAATCTGCGGCTGGGATTCCTGTCCGTAACGGTCAATACGTCCGTTGCGCTGCTGTAAAGCCATTAAAGACCAGGGAATATCAAAGTGTATCAAACGATGGGAAAGGTAATGTAAGTTAATCCCTTCCGATGCCACATCTGTAGCAACTATTACTCGTAAAGGTGATTTCTCATTCCCAAATTCTTCAATTACATTCATCAAATCAACGTCTGGCATACTACCATCCAAAGTAGCCAGCGCTTTATCCTTGAGTTTCAAATCCCGCTTTAAACTCTTTTCCAAGAAACGCATAGTTTCCAAACGTTCCGTGAAAATAACCAAACGGTCTGTAGAATCTTTACCCGTCCAATCAAACCCACCATTATCGGATTTAGTAATTAACTCCAATAACCTTTGATACTTAGAAAATCTTTTATAGTTAATTAGTTCTAAAGCACAAGCCAGCTTTTTCAGTTCCAATAAATCATTACTAAAACGCTTATCTTCTTTCTTAGATACGTGCTTAATACGATTGTTTACCGTTTCCAAACAAGCCATAGGACTCGATAACATCGCTTTGAGCAAAGTAGTTTTAAATAACTTTCCAGCGGAAGCTCTAGCGTCAATCTCAGCCAGTTCTAAATTATCTAATACCTCAAACGCTCTCTCCTCCTGCTCCGAAGCATCAGCTTCCACCGCTAAAACCTGACGTTCGGGGAACTTTTTCGCCAATTGTTCCACAACATCCTTCTTGAAACGTCGGAAATACAAATCCCGAATATCATCCTTCGTGTAGTCAGTTTCATTGGCGATCGCCGTTGGGTCGAGCATATTCATCAAGCTCGCGAAACTCTCCGGACGACCGTCATGAGGAGTAGCCGAAAGCATAATCAAAGCATCCGAACGAGTAGCCAATCTACTAGCTAACTTAGACCGTAAAGAAGCTTTAGTACTGCGTTTTCTGCGAGCAACATTGTGAGCTTCATCGATAACAATTACATCCCATTCAGCTTGCTCAATATAAGTCCGATATTCCCGGTCTTGCTTAAGAGTATCTACAGAAACTATTGCTTTATCGTAATACTGGAAAGGATTGTGGTTTGTGGGAATGCGAGAACGAATCCGCTGAATACCAACAGAATCCAGACGAACCAAAGGAATAGTAAACCGCATCCAAAATTCCTTTTGAAACTGCGTCAGCATACTTTTGGTCGTCACCACTAAAATCCGCTTTGCTCGTCCCCGTCGCATCAACTCGGAAACCAAAATCCCCGCTTCCAAAGTTTTCCCCAAACCAACCGCATCCGCAATCAACAAACGCTGTCTCGGCATCGATAGCGCTTTAATTGCCGGGTCAAGCTGATAAGGTAACATATCCATTGCAGCCTTATGACCGACATAAAGGTCATTACCCGTCGGAGCAGTTTGTCTTAAATGCGCTTCAATAAACAGCAGAGAATCGCGATAGCCAGAAGACTTATCCGCAACCAGCGTCGTACTTTCCGGGTCTAAAACCTTTAAATCGTCCTCAAGCTCCTGAATAAACTGTGCTGTACGACCTTTGATAAAATCACTTACTCCAACAACATCAACCACCAGCAAATCATTAGACATCCTGGTAGTTAACTTAATCAGCCATTCCGCATCTCTGACAACAATCCGCGCACCTGGAGCAAGTGTTTTCATCTCAACGCAATCCTACAAAGCGAGTGGGAGTCGGTACTTTAGGAGTAAAAATTATTTCGCTAGTTCGTGAGTTACTGAAGAGGTTTATTAAATAACCATTTTGATACAGGTAATTTGCTTGAAAACTGGGATAGAAGCATAGTTTGTAAAAATGTTGTATAAAATTGCTTCCGGATACTGTAGCAAAAGCTAAGTGGTTTTACAACAAATTTAATTAAATGTTTGTAATTATTTTTATTCTTTATTAGCAAAAAATACTTATCTGTTTTTCCAGGATTTACATCAGACGGTCTATAAAAAGAGCTAATTAGATGCTTGTCTTTTTATTAATCTCATACCAACTTAACTTGATTGATAGACATATTTTTCACAATTTACACCCGAAATTGATATTTTCTTGTTTGAACCGGGAACAATAAAATTAAAGGTAAAAATAAACTTTCTTAGTTTAATCGCAGAGATATTACTTACGTAGAAATACGAAGCAATTTTTTGTGATTAATCAAAATGCATCTCGAAACTAATTATTATGGCAGGTTATAAAACTCCACCAGGAACTATTGTAAATACAATAAAAAGTCTTTTGAAAGAAAGATATAAACAGGGTTTTCCTATCATTAAAGAAATAATTCAAAATGCCAATGATGGAGGTGCGACAACCTTAGACTTTGGTGTAATTAAAGGGTTGAGAGAAAAAATTAATCATCCATTACTTAAAATACCCGCATTATTCTTCCTTAATGATGGAACATTTAATGAATCTGACCGAGAAGCAATATTATCTTTTGGTGTTGATGCTAACGCTGGGGATAAAAGCAAAATAGGTAAATTTGGTTTAGGACAAAAGAGTATTTTTCACTTTTGTGATGCTTTCTTCTATATAGCTCGTTCCAAATCAATACCAGATGGATGCGGAGAATTTATCAATCCTTGGGCTGATACTAATGGAAAAGATAGTAAACGTCCAGACTGGATTGAGATATCAGAAGATGACAGAAAAAATTTAGAGAAATATCTAACTCAACGTAAATTAGTTAATTCAGAAAAATCTGATTACTTTTTACTATGGGTTCCTCTACGTCAGAAGACAGCAGACGGACGCTCCATTTTAGCAAAATACTACGATGAGAAATTTATCCAAGCATACTTACCCGAAGACATGGAAGCAAGAATTGGTCAACTATTACCATTATTGCGACATCTTAAAAGTGTAAGATATTGGCTCGAAGATAAAAACAATCAGCTACAACAACAATTCTCAGTTAGTTTAGATAGTCAATCAGCTTTAAAACGCTGTATTCATCCCAACAAAGATAGCGAGAAGCAAGAAGGAGACGAACAAGAATTACAAGGAAAAGTAATTCTAAGTTCCGATACAACCGAAACCGGAATAGCATTTGCAGGTAAGGAGAAAATTCTTTCAGCGAATAACTTTGCTTCATTACTCGGACAAACACCTGAAAATGTCTCTTCAAATTTCTGGTTTGATTTAAAGCAATCAGAGTATTGGTCTAAAAGGATTTCGATTGATGAAAACGGAGAATCCGAAAACATTCCCGATAAATCAATACCTCATTCCGCTGTAGTCTTTACCAGTCAACCCAAGAAAAATCATAAAGCAAGCTTAGTTTTGCAGTGGTCTGTATTTCTTCCTTTAGCAAGCGATGATAATGGTTCCAATCCCGAAGCGGTAGACAAAGGAGTCTATGAAATAGTAAAAAATTGTGAGGGTGATAAAGATTATAATATCTTCCTCCACGGATACTTCTTTCTTGATTCTGGAAGAAAATATATAGAAGGGTTATCGAATCTTAGAAATGGTGAACTGACTTTGGAAGTTCCTAAAAACGAAGACGAAATGATAGCTCAATGGAACTATTTGCTTGCAACTAAAGGAACTTTAGAGCTTTTTCTATCTTCGCTTAGACATTTTGCGAAAACTCATGGTTTATCTTCTCAAGATATTTCTTGTCTGTGTGAAGCTGTTCTAAAATCGCGTTTATTTCAAAACCCTGTATATAGAAAAAGTATCTGTGGTCATAACCAATGTGTATACAGAATTAAACCTAATAATAGCACTTGGACGCTAATCCCAGTCAATGCATCTGCGAAATTATTACCGGGTGTTCCCCCAAATTGGGAAGTCTTTCCTGAGTTAAGTAATTTAGCAGAAAGACATTGTTTAATTGATGATAGAAAACCCAATCTTCTATTAACTTCTAACTCTAATAACTGGCAGGAGGAAGAAGTAGTTAATATATTAGAATCTTTAGATATAAGATTACTTTTTAGCCATAGCGATAATATAAAGTTTTTACTTTATTTATTAGGTGATAACAAAAGAGCAATTGGAAAACCAGAAATACAAGCCAGCTTGATAACAGTACTTCGGGAATCTTTTAAACAAGTTAGCATCAAAGAACTTCAAGAAAAGAATTTAATTCAACTTACAAAGAAATTAATCAAATTAATTCATCCCGAAAGAAGATTTAAAATCAAACAAATTAGGTCTAATGAAGAACCTATACAAAAGGTTCTAAATCAGTTATACCAGTTGAATATTGGGCAATCACTTTTAGTTTATGAATTGTTTGAGCCTAATGATTATGCAAGTAAAGCTGATTTAAGTGATGAACAAGTTAAATCAATTCTTAATTGTCTAAGTAAACTATTAAATGTATCAGATACAAAAGCTGTAGCTAAAGCAATTATAGAGCAAATACTGAATCAATCCAAATCTTTGGAAAGTGATTTAAGTCTTGTGCCAAATATTCCATTATTCTGTAGTTATAACTATCGTCAAAACATCAAAAGAGTTTATTCATTTAATGATTTAAAAGAATTAAAGGAAAGAAGTCTACTTTTTAAAGGTAATCATCAAACCCAAATTGCTCAAGCTGTAAAAAGTGCGTTGCCAGAATGCGAGCTAATTTTCATAGAAGCACAGATATCTAAGATATTAGAAAGAACTAATGCTTTCAAAAATATTCCTCATCTTAACGCTAACAGCTGCTTACAACTCTTAGCAAACAAGCCGAATTTAGCTGATTCAGAAAAAAGAGAAAATTTATTAAAGGAGTTAATCAATCATGTCTAAACAATTACGTTACTTACTGCATGGTAATAAAGATAAATATGAAGATACTACAACTCCTTTATATAAAACTTCTGAGCAAAGCACACTATGGCAAAAACTAGGAAAACAAGTTTTACAGAAAACAAGTGAGGATTGGCGATTAATTGATTCATTACTTGTTGAGCATATTCCATCAGCAAAACATCAAATATTAGGCATAAGATTATTAAAACCAGAAGAAGTTATAAAGTTGATTGATGAGCTAGGAGCAGACTGCGTAGATGCTACCTCGTTAGAAGAGTCTGAGAGATATGAATTGTTGAATAAAATTCAGTATCTTGAAAATGAAGAATTGTGGAAAGATTTAAAGTTACACAAGACTAGTAGCGGAGAGCTTGTAAATATTCAACCGGGAAAGACATATTTAGAAAATCCAATATATCCTTTACATGAGAAACTAACTCAACATATAGTTATTATCCAAAAAATTAATAAATTGAGGCAAGATTATATTGATTTATGGACACAAGAAGCGTTAATCAATACTGCTTTAAATTTACAAAATCCGCATGATTATTGTGATTTAATTTTAGATGATTTGCAAAACTTATCTGCTTTAGATAAAAGTCAGTTGCAAAATACCTGTTGGTTAGTAGATAGAGATGGAAAAGCAATACGACCGCAGGATATACTTAGATTACCAGAACAATTACAAAAACATTTATCTACTATTATTGAATTAAGTAAAGGTGAATATACAGAATTTTCATCTCTACCAGAATATATACAAAAGCATCAGAATATAAAAAATCTTAAAAAATTATTTTCTCGCTGGGATGAAAATGATGTAATTAAATTTATTCTCGAACAATCTCAACCTCACTTACATTTTAATATCATTATTGATGCATTGGATAATTTATTTAATGTATCACAAAAACAATTATCTGAAATTAACTATAAGAGTTTAAATAAGCAAGCTTGGCTTGAAGATAAAGAGGGAAATGCAGTTTATCCCGAAGATGTACTTCATTATCCTTCTATTAAAGATGAAATTGAAGAATTATTACTACAAATTTCTAGCGATTATATATCATCTTCACAATTGAAACAGCAGATTCGTAATAATAGATGCTGGCAATGGTTAACAAAAAAGTTGTTTGTAACTAATGACAGAGTATTACCAGTAATTGGCTCTCTTTTACAAGAAGCAGATGATTATCAATTAGGGGAATTTGAAATTGATGAATTTCCATTAGATGAACTATCTGAAGTATTTAAAAATATTGATGTTAGTTTCTTACCAGCTTGGAGTTTTGCTCGAAAACTTAGTTTAGATGATTTTAAACAATATCTATTACCAAATTTGCTGGGTAGACTGAATGAAGATAAATTAATTAATATTCTTAACAATATTAGCTTTAAAAATGAAAAACCAGAACAAATTACAATCGATATTTTTAATTATTACTTAACTTTAGCGGTCAATGATTATGATTTCGTCAATATTTTAAGAAAAATTCATTTACTTAATCGTCGTGCAACATGGGTAAATCCTAACAGATTGACTTGGGGAAAAAGAGAAAATCTTGATGTAGCTTATCTTCTTGATAGCGAACAAGAATCAATTATTTCTAGCTATTTAAATAATATTTATACGGAGAACCTACAAAATAGTCCGTATTTTTCTGAAACAGTGGCAGATGAAACTAATTATGATGTATTAGAAAATTATTTTAAGTCTTGGCAACAATACTGTCCTCCCGAACCAATAGGCGCGTTTTTAACTCTACTATACGGTGATGAAGGACGTGTTAGAAACCTTGCTCGTTTTTATTTAGGAAAACGAAACTTAGGTAAATTACGACAACGGCTATTAAATAATACACCCAAACGTGCTTTTCATATTTGTGTAGGTAGAGCAGATAATCGTACCAGAAAAGTACAATCTATAACAGGAGAATCTTTTGAAGCCAGCCTTATAAATACTAATAGTCCTCCACATCTTTTTGTTAGTAGGCTGGCAATTAATACTACAGAACTTGAGCTATTACCTATTCAACCCCAAAATTTTCAATCATCAGAACTAATAAATATTTTAAAAGAGTCTACAAAAAAAATATTGCAAGAAGTTTATCAAAGAAATACTTCTTCTATAAATTCAATTTGGCAAGATTTAATTGAATCTGACCAGCTAGATATTCAAGTAGCAAAAAACTTTTTATTAGAAGGTGCGCCTTATGTAATGAGAATGTTGGGCGTACATGAATTTATTCCTTCAGTTCATAAAATTTTAAGTCATTGGGATGAATTATGTTCTGAAAAAGCAGAAATGAAACAGCAAAATCGCCCGACACAAAACATTGAAAAACGAATTGATGATCTTGTTTTTCAGTTATCTAACCTATTAGAAGAGGAATCCCCTGACAGCGAAGATGTAAAAGAACAATTACTGAAAGCTGTACGAAAGAAGATAGATTCATTTGGTTATCAATATCAAAGTATTCCCTTTGAGTTATTTCAAAATGCTGATGACGCAGTAGTTGAGTGGCAGATTATGTCACAGAAGCAAGATTCCGATAATTGTAGAAATAAATTCATTGTCAAATATGACGATAATAAAATTCAATTTATTCATGCAGGAAGACCTATTGGCTGCTTTCAACATCCCGATTATCCAGAAATACAGCATAAAGATAAAGGATTTCATCGTGATTTGCAAAAAATGTTAGCCTTTAATATTTCTGATAAAGGAGAAAGGGTAACGGGTAAATTTGGTTTAGGATTCAAAAGTATCTATCTAGTTTGTAAAAAACCTTATATCCTAAGCAAAAATTTGGGTTTTACAGTTGAAGGTGGATTGATACCCTCACGATTAAATACACAAAAAGTTAATGAACTCCGAGAAGAATGCAACCGCTATATAGATTTATCCGACGCAACCATTATAGAGTTAAATATTGAAAATGAAGCATCTAACGAAAAAGTACTAACACAATTTCAGTCTGTAGCTAATATATTATTAGTTTTTTCAAAAGCTATAAAAAAATATCAGTTCATTGATAGTCATAATCAAATAATTAATTTGTCTTGGAATCCTACTTCTTTAATGAATATTCCAGAAGTAGAAATAGGTAAATATCAAAATACTAGCGATATTCGAGAATCTCTATTGTTATGTCTAAAAACTGATGCAGATGCTAAAGCCAGTTTAGTTATAGGTATGACTGAAAAAGATGGTCAGATTGAGAATACTTTACCTAAAGATACTCCTACTTTTTGGGTGACAGCACCTACATTAGAAAAACTATTTCTAGGTTTTGCAATTAATGCTGATTTTGATGTTACTACTGGTAGGGAAAGTTTAGTTAAATCTTCATTGCGTAACCGCGAGTTAGCGCAAAAAATAGGTAAAAATCTAGGAAAAATTCTACGCAATATTTTCGACGCAAGCAAAGATAACTGGAAAGCTTTTACAAATGTTCTTGGTTTTAGAAACATTGATGAATATGAGTTTTGGGATTTTCTATGGAAAGAATTAGCAGTTAGTTGGCAAAAACAAGAACATAGTGAAGGAATTGATATTATCAAGAATATGTTGGCGAGTAACAATCACGCTATGGGATATCTTATTACAGCTTGCCCAGCTTTACCTAGTGGCTTATATGGCTTACACCGCCAACTTATTTCGCTCTATAAGATTAAGTATAAAGTTATAGGTAAACTCTCAGAAGAAAAAACTTTTTTACAAGTCGCGACGTGGACTAGTTTTCAGCAGCAGTGTAAAAACAATTTCATTATTGATAAAAAATGGGACGAAGTAAGTAAACTATTAAGTCCAGACTTTGTTAGACAGCATTATGAGGTAAATGATTTACGGCTTCTCGATGTATTAAAAAATGAGATAGGAAGTAATGAACCAAGAGTAACACCAGCCCAAGCAATGTATATAGGTAAGCTGATTACACCAGTATTTTTAAATAGTTCTAATAAAGAATATGAGCTTCGTCAACTCCATATTTTTTTAGAAAAAATAAACTTTCTATCTAAAACTGGTAATTATCTACCATGTCAGCAACTGTTAGTTAGTGATTCTAATAATATTGAGGAAAAACGACTAGTTAATTTTGCATATGATAGTCGTATTCTTCATCCCGACTACGAAGATAGTGCTTTAGAATTTTTCTATGCTTGTCGTTTCAGAAGAGATACTATTCCGAAAGAAGAAATTGCTAAATGGGCACTGCAAGCAAAAAGTAACGAACAGTGCAAAGCCGTACACATCTATCTTTTGGAAGGAGAAAAAAGGGAAGAAATTGCGCCTTTATTATACTCTAATCGTCAAAACTCTTGGTTCGCAAACGATAAAAGTATTTTAGACATACTCGAATATATGGTGCTAATTAATATTGAAAAAGAAAAATTTATTAGTGAATCCAATTCTTTAGAAGCAAGTACTATAGATTTTGAGGAAATAGAATCTAATAATCCATTATTAGAAATTCATACCAACTGTACGAGAAATGATTTCGATTTAGCGCGGTCGCCACAAGATATAGAAGAATTTGCCAAGATGCTCTTAACTGGATTTGAAATTCAGGATTCCCCGTGGAAAGGATATGTATACCACTTCACTCATGTAGAGAATGCAGTTTCAATCCTTGAAGAAGAGAAGCTAAAATCAAGAAACAGTTGTCATCAATTTAGCGATTCAGCAGGTGTAAATCTCATAGCTAATACTCGTGAAGATGTCAAAAAATTTGCACGCTTTTATTTTCGACCAAAAACTCCTACTCAATGGCATAACGAGGGACTAGGGAAACGTAAAGGAAGCATTTATGCTCTTTGTCCAGTACCAATTTTCTTTCGTTTTAACCTGAAACGAATTTTAGAAACACATCATAGTAAATGCGCTGTAAGTAATGGCAATCTTGCAGCTAATAGTTTTTATTATGGCAATAGTAAAACTTTTGTAGAGCAATTTTTTGATTTCGGTAATGTTTACTCTACACTACCTAATGTTGGAAAAGAGACTTTTCTCAGGGCATCTCAACAAGAATTTATAGTGCATAACTATCTTAATTTTTCTGAATTAAATTTAGACGATATAAGTATCATCTGCCGCACACATCAAGACAAAGAAACGTTACTAAATCTTATTGGTAGAGAATCAAAATATGCCAGTCGTGTATTTAAGGAACGAGAAATTGTTGAGAATAGTAGCCTGTTTAATAATGACAATCCTTATATCTCAATTAATGATAAGGTAAATTTCATCGATATTCAGATTGATAAATATGATGAATACAATATAAATGGGAATTTAATACTTAAACTAACAGAGCAACAACCATTTGAGAGTGAAATAATTTCTTCATATGAAGACATTTCAAGGATTAAACTAGGAGAATTAGTTAGTATTATTTCATCCCGACATCTTAAGTTAAAATGTAAATCGAATACTTGTATAAAAGTTTGTTTTGAAGAAAACGGTAAAGAGTGGTTAGTTTACACAAATGAGTCTAGACATTATTAAAGGAAACTTATTTACTTCAAATTGCCAAACACTCGTAAACACAGTCAATTGTGTGGGGGTAATGGGTGCTGGTATTGCATTAGAATTTCGTTTAAGATATCCACAGATGTATGAGCGTTATGTAGAAATATGTAATTCTAACCTCTTAGATATTGGTAAACTGTGGCTATATAAATCAGAACACCGCTGGGTTCTTAATTTCCCTACTAAAAAACATTGGAAGCGAGCATCAAAAATAGAATTTTTACAACTAGGCTTACAAAAATTTGTAGATACTTATGAAAAAAAAGGTATAACTTCCATAGCTTTTCCACTTTTAGGAAGTCTCAACGGAGGAATTTCTGAAAATGAATCTTTGGAAATTATGACAAAGTATTTATATAAATGTGATGATATAAAAATTGAGATATATATTTACGAAGCAAATTCACTAGACGATATATTTCATCAACTAAAAACTCGTTTTCTTTCGCTTTCTGATAAAGAAATTTTAAACTTGACTGGCTTACAGAAAATATATTTAACAAGAGTTAAAGACGTAATGCAGGATGATAGTATATGTAGTCTTTCCCAATTTATATCAGTTAAAGGTATTGGGATTAATACGGTACAGAAAGCTTTGCTTATTATTAATGCAAATAAATAATAATTGCGATTATATTGAGTTATAGATTAATCAAAATCAACTATTAATTATTATTTAAATCATAAGAAAATTAGCAACAATTATTTTTATAATACTTATCTATAGGTAAAGAGGTTAATAAAGCTTTGATAAAACAATGTATTACAGCTAATTAAGACCCAAAGCACCCGCTATCTTTGGATTATAAGTTAGTAATTTCAATATCTCTACAACTGGAACTTTCGCTTCATTCATTGAAATAACTTGCTCCTTGAAGCGCGAACGCACATAAGTCTTTCCTCTTTTACCTCTATATTCCCACTCGAAGTAAAGCTGTTTGACTGGCTTCTTCTTGGTGCTATTAGCATTTGCATAACCCCAGGAAATATTACCGCTACCCTCACCACGTTTACGGTAGGTGCTGGGGGAATTGGTAGGCGATATGTTTTCCCCTAGCACCTGGTCATCATTACTTACTTGAGCATTTGAAATAGTTGATATTGATGAACTATTATCCGGGGTTCGGCTTTCACCTTCTATCCGAGTGCTAGGGGAATTGTTAAGTGATATATTTCCCCCTAGCACCTGGTTATCATTACTTATTTGAGTATTTGCATGAATTAATTTTGATGAATTATTATCTAGGGTTTGGCTTTCACCTTCTAACCGAGTGCTAGGGGAATTGTTATGTGATATGTTTCCCCCTAGCACCTGGTCGTCATTACTTAGTTGAGTATTTGAAAGAATTGATGTGGATAAACTATTGTCGAGGGTTTGGCTTTCATCTTCTATCCGGGTGCTAGGGGAATTGGTAGGTGATATGTTTCCCCCTAGCACCTGGTCATCATTACTTAGTTGAGTATTTGCATGACTCAATTTTGATGAACTATTTCGGTAGTTTTGACTTTCACCTTCTATTTGAGTGCTAGGGGAATTGTTAAGTGATATATTTCCCCCTAGCACCTGGTTATCATTACTTAGTTGAGTATTTGAAAGAGTTGATGTTGATGAACTATTGTCCGGGGTTTGGCTCTTATCTTCTAACCGGGTGCTAGGGGAATTGTTAGGTAATATGTTTCCCCCTAGCACCTGGTCGTCATTACTTACTTGAGTATTTGAAAGAATTGATGTGGATGAACTATTATCCGGGGTTTGGTTCCTATCTTCTATCCGGGTGCTAGGGGAATTGTTAGGTAATATATTTACCCCTAGCACCTTGTCATCATTACTTACTTGAGTATTTGAAAGAGTTGATGTTGATGAACTATTGTCCGGAGTTTGGCTCTTATCTTCTAACCGGGTGCTAGGGGAATTGTTAGGTAATATGTTTCCCCCTAGCACCTGGTCGTCATTACTTACTTGAGTATTTGAAAGAATTGATGTGGATGAACTATTATCCGGGGTTTGGCTTTCACCTTCTATTCGAGTGCTAGGGGAATTGGTAGGTGATATATTTCCCCCTAGCACCTGGTTATCATTACTTACTTGAGTATTTGCATAACTTAAATTTGATGAACTATTGTCCGGGGTTTGGCTTTCACCTTCTATCCGGGTGCTAGGGGAATCGTTAGGTGATATGTTTTCCCCTAGCACCTCGTTATTATAATCAGGGGGAATTGGAAAATAAACCACTCCATAATCTTCAAATACTTCCCTGAATTTCTGCCAATTATTACCCCAATAAAGCAATACATGAGACTGTCTTGCAGATGATTTAGGTTTGTAGTCTTGTCCTAAAAACTTAATTCTCCCCTTCCAAAAACATACTGGTTGAGTTTTCAAAACTGGAGATAACCAATTGGTATCCGTAGCAGCAGGTACAAGAGCAATTGCTTCATCCACATTACCCATTTCAAATTCTAGTTGCAGTTTCTTCATCCAAACACCAGGATGCGAGTATGGAGGATTAATATAAACTTTTCCGAACCAAGGCTGTTCCAAACCATTATCATTAAAGGTGTAATGCTTTACTGCTGGTATGTGTTGTCCATCATCCGCGCAAGGGTCAAGATTTATTTCTCCCAAAACCTGGATAATTAATTCAACAATATGAGGTGGAGAATACCAACAGTCTGTTTTATTGCTACGTGCTGTTTCTTTTGTAGAAGTTTTATAGTTTTTTTCTGGAAAAGCAGAACCATCGTCCCAAGCAGAATCATACTTCACACCATCCCAATCACCTTTATGGTTTTGTGAATCTGGGGCACGATATTGCTCGATATCAAAAAGCATGGTCATTGTCAGCTTCTCTTCGTTTTTATATTAAATAGATTCAACGTTCTTGCTGTGTAATATCCAAAGTTACTTCAGCAACCTTTTTCGGAGCAGGTAAATTTCGTTTATCAAATTTTTGTGTTTGGGGATTGTATGTGGCGATCGCCATATTGTGACTAGCGAAAAAATCAATAATGCCAACGGTTTGAGCGTCTTTAATTCCAATTGCAATATCTGATGGTTCCTTCATCAATCCAATTGCATCTTCTACGGACAGACTACCAACAAAGTCAACATTAATATCTTTGTGTTCTGCTGCAAGTTGCTCAATTGTTCTTAAAGCTGAAGATTCCGTGGGTAAGTCAGAAACATCCACAAACTGTAACCTGGAGTAACCCAACTCCACCGCACGTTCAACAGACCGTTTGAGCATATTAGCCATTATTTGCTCTGTTTTCTGTTGAAACTTACTATCTACAGATGCTTCAAAAAATAAAACGGTGCAAACCGGCTTACTACTTTCAATTGAGTTTTTATCATGTTGTAATGTAGCTTCAATTTGTGGAAACTTTACCGTAGAAGGGTCAATTACAATATCCGCATAGCTAGCAGGAGCATTTTTCAAAGTACCAGAAAAACTAAACCCTTGAATTGATTTACCAACAGCAGCTAACTTTCCCTGTAAAAACTTAACCGATTTTTTATTAACAGTTCCTAATATTTGATTACCAATCTTCGCAAAAACATTTGGTGCTTTATAGGGGTTAGTTTGTCCTATAACTAAATTAATATTCGCTTGTTCGTTCTGCCACTGAGAAGATTTAAAAGCATATTTATTAACATTATCAATTTGTAATTTATTATCGGAATTTTTCAAACTGGTGATAATAACGCTTTTACTGGGAGGAGAAGTTATAGCAGCAATCGCTTCATACCCAGGTAGTAAATGAGGAGAAGAAGCA
Source organism: Calothrix parasitica NIES-267 (assembly GCF_002368095.1). Taxonomy (GTDB): domain Bacteria; phylum Cyanobacteriota; class Cyanobacteriia; order Cyanobacteriales; family Nostocaceae; genus Rivularia; species Rivularia parasitica. The sequence continues at coordinate 5,396,670 of NZ_AP018227.1, forward strand.
TCAATAGTACCCAGCTTGTTACCTTCTACAATTATCCAACGTGCAGTTTGAGTAGGGGCACGAGGATTAATTCCATTCTCAAATTTTATCGGGACCTTTTCACCAGCAAAGTTTCTGTCAGCATAATGATTGAACTGAGTACCAAGTACTCTCATTTGAGTAAACTGTAACTGGCTTAATTGACCTATAACTTCGTCGGGAAATATAGCAAACGCCACACCTGCTTTCTTTTCTCCCGAATAATTTTTATTTTCTTCGGTATGACTTACATCATGAATTGCAGCCGCTAGCTGTAGCTTTTCATTATCGGGAGTACTTTCTCTTATTGATTCAACGTATTCTAAAGTTTGCTGTTTTAAAGCATCAATCATACTATTACTAATACCACTGAAGAACTCAACTTTACCTTTCTCTATAATGATTCCCGGTTTTAAGTTGTGTTCTCGCATCGATTTCATGCTGATTGTACCAATAGGAATATCAATATCTTTACCCGATGGTATTTTAAATTTTGCTTGTGCAAAAAGAGGATGCGGCATTTTTTGAGTAGGCTTCCTAGAACAAATTTTTATGCTTAACTCGGAAGCTTTCCAGAAGTTTGAATTTTTAGCTGCCTTAAACTTAATTAAATTTGTAATTTCTAATTGCTTTCCGCTATTGGGAGACGTTATTTTAAGTAATGGTCCAGATGCAATTTTTTGTCTTTCTTCTAATTCTATACGGTTTCTGACCTTGGAATTATAGTTAGTCTTTATTTGTAGAGCTTGTTCTTTAAATGAATTAAACTCTATCTGAGGATAAAGCTTTCTAAATTGCTCTATAGGTCTAGCAACTAATTGGTTTTGTTCAAATATTTGATTTGTTTGTTGAATCATCAAATCAATAGGACTATAACCGTTAGTTTTCATGCCACGATTAATAAATGCTTCTTTATTCTTCTTGTCAGCTAGCCATTCAACTTCCTTATAACTAGTTATAGCTTGACAATATTTAATAATTGATTCGTCAGGACGCAAAGCACTTTTACAACCATCGGTCGCTACTTGTAATTCATTACCTAATTCTGCTACACAGTCAAATAAGATTTTTTTAATTGAGTTTAGTTGATGTTCTAATTGTGACTCTTTTAAATCTTTATTGAGTATAGATGCTATTAGTATTAACTGGTTTAGTATCTTTGGAGGTATTTCTAATTTACCATGCTCATGTCTTTTCAAAACATAATTAAAATTAGCTGAAACTCGTTGAAGATAATCAGATTTTTCTGATGGAGGAATTTCATCAACTTCACATTGCAATGCAATATTTTTCTGAATTTCGTTAGCTATAATACCAATTTTATTATCCATCGCAGAAACAGCAATTGCTGCAAAGGTTCCTCGATAAGGTACTTTTGCTTTTTTAACAATATCGGGATATCTGTTTTCAGGTAAATTCTTTTGTTTTACTTCTTCTGCTAATATCGGAAATTCTTTACTAGGTGCAAAAGCTAGTAAATCACCATCAAAATCGCATTGCATATTCTCCATAGCTGTTATCGGATTTATGTAAACGCATCCTGATAGCGTTTGTGGAAGATGCTTATTTTTTAAAGTAATTACACCATTTGAATTAATTAAAGGTGAACGGGTAACTATAATTTCTTTTCCTTCTTCCAAGTAAGGAATACAAATTTCATTTGGCTGTAAATCTAAACTCGGTTGAGCTAAACCGGACGTAAACTTGATAGAACGTCCAGTCGCAATCTCTACCCATTGTTTTCGAGCAAAGTCCTTGAGGTCAGAAATAATTTTAGGATGTTCGAGAAGTTGATAAAAATTTTCTGTATCAGCTTTTAATAGAGAGTAAAGTAATAAATCTTTTTGTTCTTTTATACAGTTTTCACATTCTTGAGCTTCTTCGATTTCCGAGTCAGAAATTAAATTATCAAACACAAATAATTTATCTTCTATATCATCTTCAAAATCTTTCTGTGAGTCCAAACTTTTAGCAGCAAGTGCTTTACGTCGAGAACAGTTTTCAATATATCGCTGTGCTAACTTTTTCGGGTCTTTTTGCTCTTGAGCCAGTTTTTCTGCTTGCTCTTTAATAATTGTTGTAATTTCATGTTTTACTGCTTGAGGATAGTTAACTAAAATCTGAGTTCCTAAACTATGCTCTCTGTACAAAGCAAAAGACTTCACACCTAAACCAAGCGAAAGTACATATTCTCCTGGTTTAATTGCATCTTCTCCTTTCCTTCCTTTGAAAGAAGATGTAGCTAGTACCATATCGTAACCAATTTTGGAGCGAAGAGTACCGTCTTCAACCTTGCCACTCATGCGAAAAGAAGATTCCCCTAATTTATCTAGTCTTGTAGGAGCGAGCGTACCCTTTGCAATTCGCATAACTGCACTTTCTTGTTGGGGTTTGATACCTAGTCGAAACTGAAAAGCACGCGGTTGTATATTGTTAGAAATTGCAAAATCTCTATCTATTAAACCCTTACAATCACCAACTAACTTCCGAGCATCATTCGCCGCTATAACATTACCGTTTTCTCCAGTAACATCATCAATAACTAAAACTCTCACATCCCTTAATTCATGGAAACTTTGACAAGGTGTAAAAGGTAAAGGATAAGCTGCACCGTCAGAAGGATTAGGATACAATAAAGAGCGAATATTGGGATTATCAGCGAAAAACATTCTTGTACCAGACGAAAATTGTAGACTTCCAATTCCATTTAAATCTTCTTCCAAGTCTTCTGGTATTGTGGCATCAGGATAAGCAATACCGATGCTAAACTTAGTGTTAGGAAACAGATATTGTGCAAGTACCTTGTCTAACTTTTGTTCGATACCTGTATCTTGTTTAGTTTTTGTATCAAATTGATTGAGCTTTATAGCCATATCCAAATCCGATGTACATTTTATGAAAGATAAGAAAAAGACGCATATTCCACAAACAAGTATCAGTGAACTTTCTCATGGGATGACTCCCTCTGAACTTATTAGTGAAGGACATGTAGATGTTGATTACTTCTATGACCCGGATGAAGAAGAATGGAAAAGAGAAGTTGAAAAAATGGAGCAAATAGTAAGAGAAAATAAAATTCCCGATTCTGAATGTACGCCGTTTTAAAAGCTATCCAATGTATTAAGGAGCTAGTTTACGTTTCGAGGGTGGAACTACCCATATGGTGCAGAATCCCGACCTAGCTTTGCGGTTGTATTGCGATAAGGTCAAACCTAACTTTTGAGCATCCTTGATACATTCCTTGTTATCTAAATAATCCCGATTCCAATTAATTAAATTCCTGGCAAATCTACCCTCACTCGACATAGCCCATTTCATTGCTTCTGCTTCTTCCCAAGTTAAACTATCTGACTTAACCAAGGTATATCCTTTTCCCAACATACCTACAATCCAAGGTGGTATGGTAACTCCACCAATAAAACCAGATCCAAAAATCAGAAAGAATACAATTGCAGCCGGATAAATAGAATTGATAATATTTCGACCTTCACGTACCAAAGATTCATGAATCAAAGCCTGTGCTGCTCGGTTAATTGCTACTTTTTGCCTCTGAACAGCAACTTGTTCTACTATTTCCAGATTCTTGGCTAAATCTTGATTCCAAGTCTCAAATAGCAACTGTAATGTTTGGGGTGCATCCTCCAACATTACTTCTAATTGTCCGGTAGCAACCAGTACAAGAAATAACGGGTCATCTTTTGATAAACCACTTCTAAAAGCAAAATCAACTACTCGCTGCTTAAAATCTTCACTCTTCCCCTTCAAAGCTTCAGCAAGCAACTCATCCGGAGTTTTTGGTTTTTCTTTTTCTTCTGTACTTTTGGAAGCATCACCCGTATTCATTGAATCAACTCCGTTGCAGCTAAGGAAGCATAAGCCACTTTTAGAAAATTTTTCACCCGCTGTTTGGGAATAACTTTGAGTTCCGGATGCGCGATCGCCATATCGAAAGTTATCCCCAAACGGTCAATCATATTGCGTTCCCAAAACGGAAATTTAGGGAAATCCATGATAATAAAGTTATAGTCACTGATAGCAGTTTGAAATTCTGGCATCTGGTTTATATATTCCCATTCATCGCATAATCCTTGATTTCTCACCAATACATGAATAATGTCATTTCCGAAATCATTCAAAGATTGAAGAAAGAAATTGACCGAATCAACCCCTCCCATACAAACAAACCATTTAATAAACTTGATTGAATTATCTCTACCCAAATTGACTAAATCATTACGTTGTATCCAATTAGTAACATTTGAATAAACTTGAGCAGGTAAATTAACAAGTACAGATTTTTCAAACGCTAAATCAAATATTTTATCTGCTTGAAATGCAAGCTTTTCATCATCGCTAAAATAAGCAACTTCAACCGAGGGGTAAATTGTAGCTATATCTTTGTTACTGATGTCAGCATCAACAATTGCAATATCGTAAGCGATGGAATTACAGTATTCGATAAAAGTCCTACTGAAAAACGATTTACCGCACCCCCCTTTTTCTCCGTCAATAAGATGAATAATTGTTGGTTCTTTGAAGCTATTTTCTTTATTTACTTTCACAAAACCATTAGTTGATGCTTGCTGCTTTTCTTCGCTGCCATCATTACTTTTAATAGGTTCTACCTTCACTTCTTCATTGATTGGAGTTTCTGTAACTTCTTGAGTAATTTCCGAGCCATCAATTTCTTTATCCCAATCCTCTACTTCTTCATTACTTGATACTTGATTGTTATCCATATTTAACTTTTCTCCATTATTCTCTGTTTGCATATCTTCTTGAATAGTTGATGTAGTATTTTGTGTTCTTTTCTTTTTCGATTTTCTATAGCTCATGAGATTACCTATTTAGAAAATTATCGCTACATGAAGTTACTTAAACCAGCATCGTCGTAAAGATTATTTTCAGAATTATTAGTTGCACTTTGATAATTTAACTCTCTAGAATTTTGCATTACAAATGGAGTAGAAACATCTTCTAATCCTGCTAGCTCGATAATCTCTTGTGTCTGTTTCCTCAGAGCTTGTATACAATTTCTAGCTATACGCTGTACTTCTTTTTTATCATCGGAATAATCAGCTACAGCATGAGTTAACCAAAACGAGCGTACCGCTAAAAGCATCATTTGGGTTTTACCCATCATCAGATTGGACTGAATATATTTCATCAATTGAACATCTACTGTTTTACGTGGTTGATAACGCCAACGAAAATCCATCTGTCTAACCATTTTTTTGACTAATTACTTATACGTTGCGAAAAATATAAAAATACGCTGTAAACATCAGCTAAACGACTCCCTAAACTGAAGCTATCAACTTGTGATGGAATCTGCGCTCCAACTCCCCACAAACAAGGTGTCCCACTATAGTGAGAATTTAGTTCTCTTCTCATGTAGTCAGCAGTTCCACCGCAAAATAAAATTTCAGAAACCCCGTTTGAGGGAACTACCTGATCTAACCAGCTTGTAAGAACATCTGCATACTCACTCCTAGCAAGTTGCATCGCTTTTTGTATTTGCATCAATTCATGCCGTTTGTTGACGTTCTTCTTACTTTTCAACAATTTTGTTAGGGGAGTGGTAGAAATATCGCTACCAGCAGCCACTACAGCAGGAGCTAATTGCGAAGCATCTTGTCCGGAAGTTCGAGCAACTACTTTCTCTAATAATCGAATCATTCCTAAATCTGAAGTCTTTCCATCAGGTGACACTATTCCTTTATCACTGATTAATACCGATGCATTTCTATAACCCACCATCACTAACGCAATCGTTTTAGTTTTAATTTGCTGTCCTAATTTCTTTTGATAGGCAAGATATATTCCCGCACCTTCTGGTAAACACTTGAATTCGGTCAATTTAACCTGGATTTTTCCTGTTGGAGTTATGAAACCAGCAAGTATTGCTTCAAGATTTTTATGAAAACTATCTCTATTTTCAAACTCCCCTGGTGGTAGTAAACACATAAGAGCAAGTCGAAATTTTTGACCTAACTGAAGCTTCTGTGATATAGCCCAAACAAAAGCTAATGTTTTGGCTATTGCGCGTTCGTACTTTAATTCTTTCAACCCCTGGTTTGCATAATACTTACTCTTAGCTAAATAGCCCACAGCAAAAGTTTCGCCCATGTAATTAACCCATGCAGAATTTTCTGGCTCGGTTGCACCTAATATTTCAGAAGCTACTGAATCAAGAGAAATTTTTACTACCTCTGGCTCCATTACTAGGGATGCTGTTTGATTCTGTATTGAAGTGGAATAAATACCTTTGGTTGAACTTCCTCCAAAATCCAAAGCCAGAATTAACAGAGGAGAAGAATTATTTTTTCGTTGAGTGTTTTTACTCATAGAATTTTGTTTACAAAAATGCATTTTTTGGTAGGAAAACAAAGGAATACTAAGGATAAGAAAGGTAGATTATTAGTGAAACTTATTATTTTTTTAGCCCTTAATTATCTTAGTTTTCCTTACAATTCCTTTTTACGGCTTCTAACTAATTTAAAGATGTTCAATCCGTTAAAACATTATCGGAAAAAGATTTGAGGGATTAAATGTACACGGGAAACAATCAAATTCGGTCGCAGTTTGGAAAACTATTCAATTTGAGTGTTGGAAGTACCATTGAAAATATTCCAGCTTTTACCCGATATAAAGGTGAAACACACTACACCTTTGTTTTGAAGAATGAATGGAAATAACGAGGAGCAAATTGCTTTAAAAATCAAATTGGTCATAGTTCTTTATTTCCGAAATTTTAGTTTATGGCGCTGCACATCTGATTAACTTTGCTAATAGCATCAATTATTCAAGAAGACTCTTTCTACCTCGTTGCTTCAATCCTTCATCTTATTAATTACCTTGTTAGCAAACTAATACTAAGGAGTGCAATATAACTAAAGGCAGATAATATACTTAGGCAAAAAGTATTTAAAAGCATCAGTATAAAACTATTGATAGTTGAATTCCTATCAATTAATATTGTTATGATTCTGTTTTGACTTATGTGCGGTTATATAGGAAGTTTAATCTCAAAATTTTCTTCTGTATAATTACTAGTTTTGGCGATATCGAGGTGTTTTATATGTTAACCACAAAAAGTAATTAGAAAAGATTTTATCAGTTTTTATACACAATATATATGGTCTAAAAGCTACGTATTTATTATCTGAGTTACGTAATCATAAAGATATATTTTTTGGCTATTTTTAGATATTTTTGGACACCAATTCTCCAGGCTTATAAATAGATACGATAACAGTAAATAAAATTGATTGTTATTATTTTCTAAAATAAAAATATGGCTTTCACGGTATGTCGAATTCAAAAGATAAAATCTTGGGGAGCTTTAGCTCGTAGTGAAGCTCACACTACAAGAGAAGTGTGTACACCCAATGCTAATCTTCAGATAAAAAACCTAGAAGTAGTCGGAGATTATGACAACCTTGATTTAGTTTCAAAGGTAAAAAATAAAATTGGTTCTCAAAAATACCGTTCTGATGCGGTTCTAACAGTGGAGATATTGCTGAGTGCTAGCGCCGAATACTTCCGTCCCAATGCAGTATGTGAAGGTGGGAGTTATGACAAAAAGCGTTTAGATAATTTTGTGGACGCAGTTGTTAAATGGCTAGATGATTCTTGGGGCGATCGCATAGTAAAAGCGGAATTACATCTGGATGAAATGACACCTCACATTCATGCTTATCTAGTACCGTTAGATGAACGAGGAAAGCTCAACTGTAAGGCTTTATTCGGTACGAGAGGGAAAATGCATCAGCTACAAGATAGTTTTGCTAATGCTGTTGAACATTTGGGAATAGTGCGTGGTGTTAAAGGAAGTGTTGCTACTTACGCCAAAGTCAAGAAATACTATAGCGCAGTAAATCAAGATTCCCAATTACTAGATTTGGAACAGTGTCTTCCCCAACCACAAGCTCAAGAAGACAGCGAAGCATACAGACAAAGGATAATCGAAGTCTTAAGTCCACAATTTGAAATAATTAATTACCAGCTAAGGGAGCGTCAGCGCATTCTTGAACAACTCGCACAATGGAAGCAAACCGCATCTGTAAGCGAAAAACTAAGACAGCAGTTGGATTTAGAATTACAGCTATTTAAAACAAACAAGTACAGACAGGATATATCTTTATCTGAAGTTGCTTACGAATTAGGACTTTTGCAATATAAGCATTCAGATAATCCATTGTCTTTGGTCATGGACACAAACAAGTGCAACCTTGATGACGCGATAATTTGGTTGCGCGATAGATTCGGTGAAACAGGTATGCTAAATGCAGTTTCCAATCATGCCTTAAGTATTGCACAAAGAATACCTTTCTCTACATTCGTACCACCTGAAGCTTCTTCTGCTTATTTTACGGAAGTAGAATATTTCCTTAATCAAAAGCATTCCATCCCTGACAAACTTTTAAAAACTCTACAGCAAAGAGGTTTATTGTATGCTTCGACTAATTGTAATGCAGTATTTATAGCCCGGAATTTAGATGGAGGAACAACTGGAGCTTATTTATATTCTTTAAAAAACAGCGAAAACAAGTTTACTATTTATTCGGATAGCTACCGTTCGAGGGGCTGGTTTCATTTAAGTGTAGGTGGAGATAATCGCGAATTGATAGAAACAGCAGTTTTAAATTCTTCTCCAATAGATGCACTCAAAATTATGGTAAGAAATGCACCTCACAAAAGCAGAACGCTTTATCTCACTATTGATGATGAAAATGCAATATTACCATCCGAATATCTCAAGAATATATCAAAAATAGTTGTTGAAATGTCACAAAAAAGATTCAATTCCATAAAGAAAATTCTTCCTAATGCTAAATACTTTTCAACAGACAAACAGCAAGTTATGGACTATTAGCATCATAATTGCTGTTTCTAATTGAGATTTAACTCGATTAGTAAAAATTCAGTAAATTAAGTGATTTAAATAACCAATAGCTTCTAAGCGCTGTTGAAAAAATTATTATTGCATAAATGGTATCTATACAACTGTCACTTACTTCATAGAGGATACTAACGATAACATTTATATTTGATAAGATGCATCCATTATCAAGCTATTGACAGTCTTATTGATGCATAGTAATCGAATATATCTAAATTGAGGAAATTATTTAATTAAGTGTATATATCTAAAAATACCAATAACTTATGTAGATAATTTGTCTCTTATAACTCTAACTATTATTTTAATTTTTCAGAATAATAAAATTAATAGTTGTGATTATTTGAAGCTTGTATTTTTTTAAGCTAGTATGAACTAACTGGCAATTCAGTTTGATTTTTGTGTAAAGTTAGGATTATTTATAATTCGCAATTTATGAGAGGTAACAACTGCCTAAGAATAAATTTAAAAGTCTTTTTTTAGGTGTTATTTTACATTTCTGTCTCCTTGAATAGATGAATTAATAAAAGTCACTATTAAAGTAAGAATGACCAAAAGACCGGACAAAAATGTCTGGTTTTTTTTAACAGATAAATTACGGCACCTTACTCATCAATTACAAACAAGACCCTAAATGTAAAATTTATAAATTTGGTTCAATGAACGTCTGTTGATAAAAGTTAACAAGTTGTAGTTATGAACGAAGCAAACAACATAATTTTCAACCCAAAAGCTCATCAATATTGTGATAAACAATTACCAAGAATATCAACAACTTCATGGCATTACCATGATAAATCATGGAAAGCATATCAATTACCGAATGGTGCTTTATTCATGAGTGACCGTCAGATGGCATTATTAGTTGGTCAGCCAAAAAATATTGTGCGCTCGTTTATTGAATCGAAAAGCTTAGAAACTTTAACAGCCCAAATTGAAAATGGTGTAGAAGTTCAGGTTTATCCCCTCAATGTGGCAGCAATTTACTTATCTACACTATTGAAGAATGGTTTCCTAGACGAACATCCCGCGCAGCTTTCTCGTCGGGAATGGCATTCTTTAATTAAAGCGTTATGCAATTTTAAACCAGCGTCTGGTAATACGCCAAACCCTTGTTTCTTCTCTGGTCGTTATTGGGTAGAAATAGCTAATCCGTTGTCTGTCGAAATAGAAGCTAATATAAGCATCCAAGTTCTAGTCTTACGTTGTGGGGAATATCGTATTGAATACCAGGAAGGATTAAGGTGCATTGGACATGACCCCAACTGGTTAGTTAATTATTCATCTAAAAAGGCAAGAACTTTGTCTGATTTAAATCTGTCGAAGGATATCACTGAATGTCGAGTGATAACGAAACATGGGTTTAAAAGTGTGTATGCTTTGTCAATTAAAGATTGGTTCTCGATATGGGGACATTTTTCTAACAAAGGTAATAGATTTGCTACTGCCATTTTAAAAGCTTGTGCAATAGAAGGCATTGATACGCTTATTGAAAGGACTATTTTGAGCGAAAACAAATAAAATGCAGTGGAAAGTAGGCAGTAGACAGTAGTAATGAAGATTTACAATCAATTTAGATAAGCGATTAGTACATTGAAACAATTTTTATTAATTTTATGTCCTTTCTAAAATTTAGTGATGAAGAAATTACCCAACATGGAAAAGAACTTTACCAAGAAAGGCAGTCGGCAGTCGGCAGTGGGGGATTAGTAAAAGATCTGCCATGCATGGGAATAATCGGCACCATTATTTATTTATGCCCTAAAAACAATATTTTTTATGTCCGTTCCGGACACGCTGCGCTAACGGTTCGGCGTAGTATGAGAAATGCAGGTGTCATTGCTTGAAACCCCGCTCATTAATATATGGGTTACGACTGCCGACTGCCCCTTCATGATTCTCAAATTCGTTCTCAAGTAGAGACGCTCTTATTATATTGGTCAAATTGTCTCGATTAATATTGAAACGGGTGATGATTTACTTATAACAAGTCGGCGATTACGAGAAAAGCAAGTCGATGCACTGATTTGGACTGAAATAATCGGGTTTAATGCTGTCTTTTCTTTAAGTAAACTTTAGTTAGAAAAGATGTCTAACATCATTGTCAAAAATTAAGTGCTTTTTCTTGAATCTACATGGATTTGTGTTACTAAATCAATAATTTCATCTGCTGATTTTTCTTCAATTGCTGCTAACAAGTTTATGGCTTTTGTTATCAAACGATTGCTATCTTCAAAAGTTTTTTGGCTGGGCAATACAAGTTGAATGGGATTTCCTTCATCGTCAGCAGCACCTTGAAATACAATTAAACGTGGATTTGGGTGTGTTATTGTTTGCCAACCGTTTTGATGAAGATAAGATATTATATCGTTAATCTGAAGACGATTACTGTCCAATTCTTCTGGGAGAATTTGCTCTACCATTACCACTCTCCTATTTTTACTTTTTCTATTAATTCCAGCAAAGATTCGGGAGTTAAGCGTTGCTCTCTTTTAATCTTAATTCTAACACTTTGACGATTTGCTGTTGGTTTGCCACTCAGATATTCCCAGTAACAACTGCCACGAATTCGCATTTCTTCTTCATTATATATTAACCACTCGGATGAATTTGGCGGTAAGGCGAACAAGATTAGAATACAAGGTACAGCCATGCGGAAATTACGACGAATCACTAAGTCGTTATAAGTTTTGGCTTCCAAATCGTAAACAATTGTGTTGTCGTTTCGTTGCCACTGTGTTGAAGCCTTTAATTGGAAGCTTAGAGAAAACCCTGACTCTACACGCCGATTATTACGAATAGTTATTTCATCAAAGTTACCATCAACTCCATAATCGTATTCACGAATAGAAAGATTTAAACCTGCTTTACCCGCTACTGCTCGGATATAAGCTCTACTTAAAGATTCAAGAATATGGGGTTCGGTCAACATAAAATTTTAAAGAATGAGATTTTTTAGCAGCATACATAATTAGAGAGGATGTCACCTCAAAAAGCCTTACAGTAGCCGCAAAATTGATAACTTAAAGTCTATCAGAATTTCAAGATGAAATTTCTCCCCAGAAGCTAGTAATAGCAGGAGCAAAAACCGACGTGTCAGGACTAGATGCTGGTTGAGTAATATACTTTGCACGGTTGGCGATCGCCAATATCCTATCCGTATCGCGAACGTACAAAGGAACAATCATCTCTCGTTGTTCTAACAGTTCATGTAAACCAATATCCATATTTTGACCTTGGTGAAATCTAGCGCGGGCAGCCTTTTGAACGATTTGTGCTAACTCCGCACCAGTACAGTTAACAGTTTTATTAAGAACAATTCGCCATTCTTTCTCTGTAAGTACATCGCTGTTTTTATAGCGTTTATCAAATCTGCTAAGATGCATCACTAAAATCTCTTTGCGCTCAATGGCTTGAGGAAATCCCACATAAAATATTTCATCAAATCTTCCTACCCTGGTTAATTCTGGCGGTAATGCATCTAATCGGTTAAGAGTTGCAACTACAAACACTGCGCTTGTTTTATCCTGCAACCAAGTCAATAAAGTACCTAAAATTTGGCGAGAGCTAACATCTTCACCCGTAGATTTAGATGCAGAAAAAAGTTTATCAAACTCGTCAAAATACATCACAACAGGAGCGCAAGCTTCTATCCTTTCTAGCAAACGTTTAAGATAAACTGCACCATCATTAATTATCAAAGCAGTATCTACACTTATTAAAGGAAAACCTAGTATTTTGGCTATGACATTAGCTGATAGAGTCTTACCTGTTCCCGGTGGTCCCACTAACAAACAACCTTTGGGAAGAGGAATACTAGCAGCTCGTGCTTGAGGTAAAAAGTCATATTTGACATTTTCTATATACTTTTTAAGTAAGTCCAAACCACCGAAATCAGGAATACTCGGTTTAGCAATAAAATTTAAATTGAAAGAGCGAAAGCGAGTGATTTTATATTCAAGCAGTTTTTGAGCGAAAATGCCATAAATCAATTGAGAACAGGAATTTAGTGCAATGTTTAACCCATTACGTATTTCCTCCCTTGTTAAACCAGCGCAAGCACTGATTAAAGATTCTTTATTTAATTTTTCTGGTGAATCACATAAGAATATTTCTATCAAATTAGTAATTTCTTCGTTACCTGGTAATGGATAATAAATACTTGGAATCAATTGGCTTAAAGTTTCTGGTAATTCTACATCATCAGTTGATAAAATAATTAAATACTTTAATTTATTACTATTTTTAAACTCAAAGTAAATATTGATTAAATATGAAACCATTTGTGGAGAATCTATGCTGATTAACGATGATAGATTTTCAAATATAAAAATACCATTCTTCTCATTAGTTAATAAAGAATCAAAACTAGTAAAAATATCTCTATATTTAGGTTGTGGATTAATAAAACTCCTAATTGAATGCGAATTATACTTTACTGTCTTAAAGCATCCCCAGCCAGCATTCCATACATAAAGGGGAATATTTCTACTTCTCGCGCATTCAATATAAATTTCCTCTAATACATTCATTCGTTCCGATAAAGGAGCATTTACACAAACAGTTGGGATACCAGAATTTAGATATAAATTCAGATTATCGAGCTTCATATAATAAAATTATCTTTCTAAACTGTTATCGGTAGCTTGATTAGATTGAGATATAATTACTTGTCTTTGATTCTTTGGCTGCAACTTGGGTAATATTTGCTCAAAATAAATTAAATCGCGTTCGTTCATATTACTGGTTAATTGTCCACCAGTTTTTTCAAGTAAATTACCGCGTCCGTCTTTCGCTTCAATTTGAACATTACCATCCGTAGTAGCTTTCCATTTATAAGAAAATCGACCATCAATTTCTACATCTCGCTGTTGTGCAGTAGCATATTCCACAAGCGCATTCGTAACTCTCTCAACACGAGCAAAGTATTCTGCTTCTTGTTTCCCTACTGGAGCAAAAGATGCAGGAATTGGTTGATTTTTTTGTAATGATTTTTGTAAGGAACTAATATCTTGAATATCAACGTTGGTTAAGTCGCTTTTTTCAACTTTGACACCTAAATTTGTCTCGCGAAACTGTATTAAAAGTTTATCTGTCACTGAATCTTTTACTTCGTAGTGCGAACCATTGCGAGAAATTTGATAATCTCCTGCTTGATAGTGATTTTCTCCTGGCAGAGTTTGTAATTGAAATAAGCTTTTGATTGATGCTGCAAACTGATGTTGTTTAGAATTTTCTTTAAATTCACGTACTCCTATCTTTACGGCAGAAGTTACACTCGAAACAACCGTTGATGTATTATTAACTATTTGCTGCCACCAAGAAGTATTTTGAGGTTGCTTTAATCTTTGTTCTATTAACTCTTGATATAAATTACGTTCTTGTTGGAGGGCTTTTACTTCTGCTTTTAATTGCTCAACTTCTGAACTTAATAATGTTTTCAAAGGGCTATCTTCTAATAACTGTAACGATTCGGTAACTCGTGTTGAACCCGGAACGGGAGGTGAGTTTATATAATGAGGTTCAAGGGGCGATAATTCGGGTTGAGTAAATTGATTGTTATTACCTAAATTTTCCCAAAATTCTAAATTATCGAGTTTTTTATCTGTAACAACTTCTTGATCCAAAAAGCTGTTAACGATTACCTTGCCTTCCGAATCAGATTGTAAGAGAACTTTCCCATCTAGTTCAATTCTCTTATTAGCAGCCCCATCTACTACTTCCCCAACAGGTGCTGAACGTAATTCTTGAAGTTGTGTAATCAATTGAGGATTTAATAGTTCTCCAGAAAAACCTGATACTTCATCACGAAATTGATTTTCATCACGTCCATAAACTAATTTATCTCCATTAAATATTTTTAATCCCTGTTTGTCCGAATTTTGTTCTACATCCAATGCTGCTTTTAACAACACTTCAATTAATTGCTCATAACGTTGCTGCATTGCTGTTGCATCACTTTCGTTAACAGTAAATATATTTGGCATTCTATTTACTCTCCTTCTACAGCTATTGCTTCCAAACGATTTATGACTAATTCCGAGCCAACATAAAATACGACTAGCTCTCCATCAATTAACCAAGCATTAAAATCACTTTTTTGTTGAATATCTCTAGTACATTCGTAAGCAGATAATCCGTTAACTTTTCCAGTCAACAGACCATGCTGGTCAAATATTTCAATTACATGGGGACAATAGTTTTTATCTAAAACTGATTTATCTCGTGCTTCAATAACCATTTCTAACCATTTAGGATATTGTGATAAAACAGCCTGGACTTCTAAACTAAAATGAATTGCTGTCTGTATCATGTTACTTAACTCTAAAAAATATTGTTTAATTCTTCCGGTGAAGCTAATTTCTCCCCTTCTTCGGGTAATGGAAATAATTTCTCTGCCAATGCTTTACGCTCTAGAAACTGTGCAGAACGTTCTTCATCACTAACAGTAACCCTATTGTTTTCAATCAATCGTTCCCGTACAAAATCCCATTTACTTTCCGACCATTGCATCTCTTCAATATCATATAGGGGAACTTTTATTTTGTGGAGCAAGGGAACGTATGCTTCCGTACCGCGACTGTAAGCTGGATTGATAATTACTGCTCTCCCCGTACCCATCTTGGCAAACTGAGCAGGTTCTAATAAATGTCGCTTTTGATGATGCTCGTTTCTACTACGAGAACCACCTCCTTTACCAGTACTTTGAGATTTGGAATTAAATCTAATTTCCATCTCTCCCAAATAATCGCTAAATATCTTTGCAGATTCGGGGTCTTGAGGATTGAAAATAAATTTAGTTGCAGTACCTCCTAAGATTGCTCGTGATAATTCTTTCCCGTAAACTTTCTCTAGTTGAGCAATATTTTGATAACCTAAAATACCGACGAAACCGTCTTCACGTCCCTCGTTTAACCAATTAACAAGTGCTGGTAAATAGAATGTCGGTAGCTCATCTAAAGCAACAATCAAAGGGTCACTACGGGGAATAGTGCGGGTGATGTTGCGGGTTACAATCATGTGTAAAATCGCAGCAAGCAGCGGACTGACAATATCTCTGTTGTTTCTATCCAAACCAAAAATAATTAATTGTTTTCCATCTAAATCAAGTGGTAGTGTTGTTTGACCGCAAAAAGCACCAACGAAGTCACGTTTAAGAAAGCGTTGGAACATCCGTTGTGCGGTACCGATGATTGATGCAGCAGTTTTTTCTGAATCTTTGACGCTGATTAACTGCGATAATGGTCGAGAAGTCCAAACTTTTAACTTATCTTTTGATGCAGTTTCGAGTCTAGCTGCCAAGTTTGGTAACGATAAAATCGCTTGTGCCATCATTAAATCACAGTATTTATCCTCACCAGTCAGAGTTTTAATAGCTTTTGTAACTAATAAAATACCTTCAACCAAAGAATCTCCAGCTTCTTCAAAGAACTTATCGCTGCTAGCATTCGCACCTCTGTCAAAGTTCCGCGAGATTACCTGTGTAAGTTGTCCGGCTGCAATCGCATCTTCCTCATCTCTGAGCAAATCCAAAGGATTACAGGTTTCGCTCTCATCAAACCCAGGTGCAAATATTCTCACGGAATAACCCCGCTTTATTGCATAAGCTACAGCTCGTTTGGTTTGTGCAGGGAATTTAAAATCGTAGAGCAGCATAGGAAAACCTTGGTCAAAAGCACTGCGGATTAAAGGGTCTATGACAGAGAAAGTTTTACCAGAACCAGCTGCACCAATAACAGCTATTCCTCGTTGAGCATCTGGTACATAAAGCGTTGAATTGGAAGAAAGAAGTTGTTGAGTAATTGTTGGTTTAGTTTTGAGTAAACCATGAGAGTACCATTGTTTTTGCAGAGCATTTCTAATATACGGGGGAGTTCCAACGTACAATCCCACAGAATTACGAATTGGTTTAGATATCTGTTTCTTTGCTTTTTGGGCTGCTTGTGATTTTTCTCGACTACCACCCCAATAGCTAGTAGCTACTTTACCTTTATAATTACTTCCAGAAATTAATTTAAAAATACCAATGCTAGCAAAACAGCCGAGCAGTACTAATCCAGATTGTGACTTCATTAAATTAGACAACTTATCAAACTGGGAATTTTGTGGTGGTGTTGATGGTTGTTGTACCAGAAAATTATTATTCATTTTTTTCAGTAATAAAATTTTTATTTAAAGGAACGTAAGTACTGTTTTGATAGCAAAATTCAGTTTGAGATAATAATTTATCTGTGTATGTAATTTGAGTAATATTCAAACAAGGAAAGCCTTGGTTAACATTCTCTCCGACTTTAATTAGCTTTTGTGATTTTGGAAGTTTAGGATTAGCAATAAATTCTAAAAGTGTTTTACCATCTGAGTTATACACTGAATATAAGCACCCACCAGCCCCACAAAGTTGAGGAGAACCATAATCAAAAATATATAAATCACCAGAACCATTTGATGGGATTTGCATAACCTTTATTGAAGAAATATCAAGATAACGAGTTGATTTTTTAGTAATAACCTTTTTTAGAAGAGATTTTGGTGTAACTTCTTCCACGCTTCTCCACGTAGTTATTCGCTTTTTTGTGGATAAATCATTATAGAAAGCGAATATAATTAAAATTACGAAAATTATAAGTAAAGCTAAGTAAATAACTTTATGTTTACTCAATTGTAATTTTGAGAATTGATAAATATGTGGTGGCATAATTAATCTGATAAACAGTTCATTGACTTCAGATTTTGCTTATATTCATTTTTAGTTTTTTCTCCATATTCTGTGACTGTCATTCCCTTACTCACGTCACGAACTTGAGAATCAATTGGAATATTCACCCCAGCAAAATGCATTTGAGTTGCACGTTCAATTAGTCTGTCTCCACTAAAAGGTTTACCCGTGCTTGGGTCAGTCTGCTGCGATGTAATTGATAGTAAATTACTAGTTTCTGATTCTATTAAAGATTGCTGTTCGGTTGATGAGAAATCTTGTGTCTCTTCCCTATTTTCTACGTCTGACAACGCAGAAATTAAAGCATCGAGATTAGCACCAGATGAATGAACATTTCTACAATCTGCTTGTATCAAGGGTATTAAGTCAGATACATTATTTTTATTCCGTGAAGAAATTATTGGAGAATTATCAAAAGAAAATCCACTGCTCCTTAAACCTGTGGGAACTGACATAGAGTTTTTATTAGAATCAATCCTACCCAAAAATATGGGTTCTTTTTCTCTATAAGTCATGAATGGAACCGGACCAATAAAATATGGTGTACATCCCAAATCAATAAAATTATTTCTCATACAAACACGAAAGAATAAAGATTGAGAAACTTTTCCATCGACTTCCGAAACATCCCAAACGGCTACTTTAAAAGCATCGCCAAATAGATTTCTACCCGTTGGTTCTTTTCCTCCATTCACCGAACCTAAAATTCCTCTTCCACCTTTAACCAATTGGTATTTACCACTTATCCAAGCTTTACCATGAACAGCTTGAGAACCAGATAATTCAATATGAGCGCAATCTTCATCACAAGGAACTGCAAAACCTTCTTTATTACTACCTGAAATAGTTCTATCTCGTTTTTGTTCATCAGTTGCAAACGCAACATCTACTATTCCAACTTGCATTCCTACGGGGTTAACAGGATTGGGGAATTGAGAAAACGGTACATCGCTCAATCCGGGTACCTCATCAATATAAACACCCTGCCATTTGTCAAAGCTAGCAATAGGAGTAGCTGATAACCCTGGAATTGAATCAAGATTATAAGATGTTAAATCCAAAGATTCAAAATTTAATTTACTCAAATGGGGAGATTTTTGAAGTAAGTTGCTGATAGTTTGATATGAACTAAATGACGTTGATAAATTCTGTGATAGTAAATCGTATATTGGTTTTACATCCCTTATCTTCCATTCTTCTAAATCGGGAATTGCCTTAACTAAACTTTCTATTGTTTGAAATTTTATGACACCAAAACTGTCCAAATCACTTCCTTGTATATCAGAGCCAATAATTTGAGAAATATCTAAAAGTGAAAACTCTTGAAGCTTAAAAGAGTCCTGAAAATCACCCAGCATTGTAAAAGCAGAAGGCTTTTGTCCCGCGTCCCAACTACGAGAAGGGTCATATCCTAACTTTGAAGTAACTTCATCCGGTGTTTGAAATGAACCGGATTCTGTAATAGCTGGCATTTTAGAAAACGTGATTTGATTCCAATCTGGTAAACGAGTATTTTGCCAATTCATTGTAGGAATATCTGCTTGTGCGGATGGAGGATTAGATATAGATTTCTGTTGCGATGCAATAAGAAAAGCACCAGAAATTAAAAGTGATAAACTTAATCCGCAACTAAATATTGAACGCTTCTTGAATAATTTCATAATTTTGATACCTAAATTTAGTTTTGAAACTTATATAAGCTATTATCTTGATATTTACTCCCCCTGCTCCCTGCCCCCTGTCTTGAAAAGTTGCTTCACTTGGGGAGACCCCAAGACCGCACTTTTCGCTGCCCCCTGCCTCTTACGTTTCCAAGTTCAATTAACCGATTAACCAAGCGCATTGAAATACCGCTTTTACGAGCAGCGCTATTAATAGATTCTCCCATTCTCACCTTAATTAAAAAGTTAGCTATTCTTGACCACAAACGAGATTTATCATTAATTAGTCCTTCTGAATTTACAATTTTTAATCCTCTACTGATTAATTGCAATTCGTTAATATTTTTGATGTTAGTAAACTGAGTATTTTCTGGAACGATTTTGCTATCAGGTATGATTTCAAGAGTATGGTAAGTAGGAGCTTTATTCCCCATTCCCACTTTAAATAAATATACCTTTCTTTCTGATTTCCCTTTTGCTATAACGGTTAACAAGCTGGTATTTGATAACGGCAATTGTCTTACTTTTAATGGCTTAATTCGTCGTAAATGTATTACGGTTGCCCCTTCTTTATCACATTCTCTTTCCTCTGTTGACAAACAGCCATCCACATCAAGTGATGCAAATGTTGGATTATCTAACCATACTTTTTCTATTATTTCATCACTCTTAATAAATGAGATATTTACCCCATACCCAGGTGATAATTCAATTCTAGGTATGCTTGAAGAACTGTTACCAGTAGCAACTTTTTGAGTTATTTGTTTTACGCTTTGCTTTACTTCACTTGCAATGGCTGGTGATAAATTCAAGTAAGGAAGCGTCAAAGAATAAATAACAATAAATCCTTTTATAATTGAATATTGCTTACTCATCATCTAAAAACGATTACTAAAATTGAAAAGATTGATTAACAAAGACTTGTACATTAGTACCAGCTTTTACATACCAAACATCTTCCCGTTGTCGAATTTTTTGCAATGCCTCTTGATTGCGTTTAAGAATTTGTTGAGTTAGCGGTTCAAATCCTCCCTCTAAAACCGCTCCAAAGATATTTTCTCGATTTCTTCTGACTGAAGAGAAAGAATTAGTACCACCGAATCCACTACTAGTTGATATTTGTTGTTCTTTGGGCTGGTTAAGGACTTTACCGACTTTCGCTAAAGAGCCTACAGCAAAAGTTTGTGCATCCCGTCGCGCAATTTCTCCTTTCTTACTGTTTAAGCGAGATGCAATCAAAGGTTTACCTTCATCACCACGAATGGCGATCGCACCTGGAGGGAGAATATATTCTTGTCCATTTATCAAAACTTGTGTTGCTTGTAGTTCAACTAATCCCCCTTGATTGACGTTATTAATTTGAGCTACAACTTGAGAACCTTTCGGTAAAACAACAAAACCGTCTCGTGTATTTAATGGTTGTTCCAGTTCGATTACAAAATTTTCGCTTTTTGACTTATTTTTAGATTGTTTATCTGGGTTATTGTTTTGATGTTTACTCCAAATCAAAGGGGTTAATAACTTTCCTTCAACTGATTCCCCCACCTGTAATTGATAATTATTTTCATACCCAATAATTGCAGCTTCTTCGGTATGAAGAGGTTCTAGTTCATTATTGTTTGATGTCTGAGTTGTGTAATCCGCTGCTTTTACTAGAGTTGCAGAGGGGATTATTTGTTTTGGAAGTTCAAGTACGGTGTTATTAATCGTACCTTCCGAGGTTTGCTCGTCTGAATTTGCATCAATTTCACTCGACCCATAGCTTCCCAAACGACTAATTTTAGTCCATTCTTCCATCGGGTCAATTTTTTCTTCTTGTTTCGACTTAACTGGTTTGCTGATTCTATTTACAGTCGGTTGAAATTGAGGTATTGGCGGAACTCTTTTAGGGGGACTATAACTTACAGGTAATGCTTGGGGTTGCGGACGAGGTATATATGGAACTCGTGTCGGTCGTGGTGGTCTTGAAGCTATTTGATTTGTTACGGGTGTAGAAGATTTTCTTGTTGGAGTCGGTTGAATATTACTTGTTGTGAATGGTTCTGAGGTAGGTTTAACTTTGGGTTTACTTGCAGTAGTTTTAGGTTTTTTAGCACGTTCTTGGGATTTAATTTTTTCAGCTTGAGTTGATAGTGCTAATTCTGCTTTTAACTTTCCCGTTTCTCTTTCATTAGAATCATCAGCGATTTCTACTTTTGGTTTGGATTGCGATAAGTATTGTGTAGGGGGTGCAGTTTTAAGACTACCCGACATAATACTGTTTAAAACTGTTGCAGCAGAACCAAACACAACTAGCATTACCAAACCGACTGCACCAAATTTAGCGAAAGGGTTGCTATAAAAATTCGGTTGAGTTTTTCCCTCATGCGGAGAGTCGAATAATTCGTGTGTTGCAATTGGATTTACAGCGTCTGCTTGATTGTTTATAACTTCGGAATTACTATCTTGAATGGAAGCAGTTCCTTCTTCTTTCGGTGGTTGATTTTCGTCTTGAAATCCAAGTAGTTTCCCAAAACTTACTTCATTCCAATCACTATCGGTTTTATCCGATTCTGTTTCATTATTTAGATTACTACGCTCATTCATTATAAGTTTTCCTCTTGTAAATCCCTCATTCCATAAATTTCTAAACCACTAGCACGCACTTGATAAATAACGGCAGCTAAATTACTAGTATTTACAGGTTCGGATGGTGCAACTACTGCTCTCACAAATATCTCTTTATTAAATGGAATAACTTCTCCGATAGTATTACTTTGGTCAAAAACATTTAAATTAGCAATCATTTTGACTTTCCATTTACCTTCACTAATTTTGATAGGAGATTGAATTGATAATGGTATTAAAACTACTTGAGTATTACCTTTAAAAACCCCTTGCGGTGTCATTGACGCAAGCTTTTTGAGAAACTCTTTACGAAAATCTTCTGATAATGCATAGGATGCTTGCCATGCTCCTGAAGTAACTTTGTTACCCCTCAATCTTCGCTCTCCAATGTCTACACCCTTGTCTTTGATTGGTTTTGTGTTTTCTTCAACCGTTGTAGGTGGTAGTTTTCCAGACCAGTTCATCATCAAGGTCATAGTATCGGAGACAAAACGAGATATTACTTGAGGGGTTCGTTCAATATTCCCTAACGGTGCAACTTGAATTGCTTTACCTGTTTCTAATTGCACTAGTGAAGGAGGAGGTTTTTTATTTAACTGTGAATAGGAACCATAAAGTAATATAAGTAGAAAAAATGTTACTAAGTGTAATCCAAATGTTCCAACAGCGAACAATGCTAAAGTATCTCCAGTTGAGAACTTTTTAGATGCACGATTAAGAAATTTTAGTTTTTTATTATTAGCTGATTCTGAATAAGATTGATGATTTAAGCCTGTCATATTGATTCTATTTACTTACAATTCTTGTTACAAGAGTGGACAAACCAAAACTCGCAATACTAGAAAAACTTCTAAAAACAGCTAATCCGCCACCTGCTGCTAAAGCTACAGATAAAATGGGGGCAAGTATACCAATTGCAAATGCAAAAATCATTGGGTCATTATTATCAGCATTCAACACCATTGTTGCTACTAAACCGGAAATGATATTGAAACAAAGCTTTATCATTCCCACTGAGAAAAAACCCGTTAACCATGCGAAAATAGCTTTTTGACCGACGGGAAGTAATGAACCTCCAACAGCTAGCGGTCCTAGTAATGCAGTCAATAACATACAAATCTCGATTATCCATTGAAAGGCTGCTGCTAATGCAATCAGCCAACCACGGACTGTCAATTGAAAAATATTGGTGTTGAAAAAATCACTGGCATTTTGGAGCCAAGAAGGACGATTATCTTGGTCAGCTTCTGCTTCAATTTCTTTTGCTTGTCGGGTTGCATTTTGTAAACATTCAGTTTGTTGTGTTGGGTCAGCAATCGTATTACATTGATTAATCAGCGATTCAATTGCATCTGCTTTACCAGTTTTGAGCATTACCTGTTGGTATGCTTCTTGCAATTGGATAGAAGCAGAGGTGGAAACCAAAAGGGTTTGGTTTGTTTGATTGATTATTCCTCTTAAACCTTTGGTCACAGCTACGAGTGGTTGACCGTTGTTAGCAAGTAGTACTATGACAACGATTGTCCAAATTAGTTCGGTGAATCCCTTTGAACTATCACCATCAATCATTTCCTTTGTCCATTGGACGATGAAAATTAGTAATGTACCAACTGCAAAGAAGATTCCAAGATTTGCGATCGCACTATAAAGTCCTCCACCTAAAACATCATCCCAAAGATTATCAATTGACTGTGCAACAGCTTCGCTTGCTGCTACTCCATCTTCCGTAATTGTGGAAGCGGCTTGACCAGGATTAGGATTCTCCGTTTGTATTTGAGAGAGAACGAGTCCGTATTTCAGTACTGAGTAGAACATACGGGTGTATCTTTAACTAAAACAATCGTGCTTGAGATGCAGTTCTTAGATTACTAAAACCTTGACCAACAACTTCTTTTTGCCTTGCTTGGTTTTGCCCATCTACAGACCGGGATATGTTGGTCAAATTAAGATTCGCCAAATCTTGTGATTGTTTAGATTTCAAGCCATCACTTCGCATTGCTCCTAAAATTCCGGATATTTGAGTGTTTTGTTGAGCAATACGCTTCATTACATTTTGGGTTACTACATCATTTTGAGCAGCATCAGAAAATATAGAAACTGTCTCAATTGAGGTTTGAGTTTTTTCAACTTCTGCTTCCATACTTTTTTGTCCCTCTTTACTCAAGGTCGTTTCTGTTTGTGCCCTTGTTATCTGGCGGTCTAGTTCATTGGTTGCTCTGTCAACACTATTTACAGCATTGTTGCTATCAGATGCTATCTCCTCAATTTCCTGTCTAACTTTAGATGCATCCGGTAAGCCTAAAACACCAGCAGCTTCTTGTACTACTGCTTGTAAATCTCCCTCTAAAGATTCTGATAGATTATCTAATTTTCGAGAGATGGTTGAGGAAATATATTTATTCACAGAACCAGTTTGTTCTTGCAATTGCTCAATTACTGTTACCAAGGGATTTTTTATTTCTAAAGCATAAGCTCCGTTAATACTAATTAATGATATTGTGCTAATTCCAATTAAGCTTATGGTCAATTTATTATTTTTTTTCATACTATTATCATGATGTAATTATTTTTAAATAAATTGTTTAGAAAGCTCAGTTATCGCAACAAATTTATCTGAATACTTCGACAAGTAAAGTGTTCTCTGTTCTTGTTCTTTTGGATTATTCCCCACAACAGCTAATAAAATAGGTGCTGGATAATAACGACAAAAAGTAAATATCCCGTTATCATCAAGCAACCATTGCGAGTACAAATCCTCCTTTTTTGGGAAAAAGCTTTCTGTAGCATTACGAGAAATAATCTCTTGAGGATATTTCAAAATCGTTGTAAAACTATCAACAGCAGTGGGTTGAATTCGCCCAATTAAGCGAGTGGTTAAATTTTGAAATATCTTCGCGCCAGATGGAGATTGTGCAATCGTATCCGGGTCTTGAGCAGATAAAATTACTCTAATCCCTGCTTTTGCACCATTGGCACATAATCGACCTACCAAAGCTGCAATTGAATCGTATTCAAATAAAATCGGACTTTCATCAATGAAGAAGATGCTCGCCGGTGCAGCCAAAGCTCTACGCAATGCTGCACTGTAAGCACTCAAACTTAATACAGCAGCATCTTCATCATTTGATAGGTTTCGCAATGCAAAAATTAGAAGTCGAGCATCACTGCGGAAGGTTGAAGGCTGTGCTAAAGCTTGTCCAACTCGTGATGAAAGCCAAAATCGCAGACGTAATTTGATTGTTTCTAGGGCTGCTTTACTATCACCGCTATTATCTTCAAGCTGTAAACGTTCGTGAGAACAAAAACTTAGAAAGTCATGTAATGTAGGCATTGCAAACCATTCATCCGAACCAAAGCCATTTGTATAAGCAGCAGCGTAACGGTCGCGAATTAAATCATCCCCAAAAAATGCTTTCAAAGCTAAAGCAATTATCGAGCGGACTGCATCAACTTGTTGTTTGGTTTGTGCATTTCCTCCACTACCTATAACCATTGCCATGATTGCGGTAGCGAGGAAATCTTTATAGTCTTCAAAACGCTCTTGCTGCAACTTTTGAGGAAGGGAACGTAAGTTTGGCAATTCAAACAAATTACTTGATTCTTTACCAATATCGAAATACGCTCCATCCTTCTCCATGAACTGAGTGTAGTCCGTAAAGGTGCTGGTTCCATCAGGTTTCGGATAATCCATTGCTACAACAGGCATTCCATGCGCTAATGCCTGTGTTAGAATTCCAGAAGCTAAAACACTTTTACCCGCACGGGTTGTAGCGAATAATCCCAAGTTTTTATGCTGGCTGTATAAATCTAGTTCAAGTGGTGTTCCTCCTTCTTCTGCAATTAATTCAAAACCTGCACCATCTCCAGTTTTGGTTTTTACTACAGGCATTAATCCTGGAACTTCACCACTCAAATAAACTAACCTTCGATTAAAGGGTGCGGTCATTAAGCGCTCCCAAACTATAGGCAAAGTTTGTAACCAGATTCGCCAGGGGTATTCTGTTTCTCTTACAACCCAAGCTGGACGTAGAAAGCAAGATTGGAGATAACGGCAAGCTTCGTCTAACTGTTCGCGGGTTTTGCGATACACCAAAAATACAGTTGCTACGTGAATCGGAACAGAACCTTCGTAAAGTTCTTCCTGGGCAGCAATGGATTTTCTTATATTCAGCAAAGATTTTACGTCAACCGAGTTTTTATCTTGAGCCAATGCAGCAGATGTATTTGATTGTTTAGTTAAACGCTGCATATTGGTTTTAACCAGCGTTTCATTCGCTCGCATCAGCTGACAATATATCTCGGTGTCATACACTCGCTCTCTTGATAACACCTCCCATAAATAACGAAGCTGTTGTTGTTTATCAACCCAACCACCGGGTTTATCCGCGAAGGTTAGGGAGGCAATATACTTATCTTTGAGATGCACCCAACGTTTATCAGCGATGGGAATTGAGGAAGAGGACTCCATGAGTAAAGATGTAGGAGCTACATTTGAATAAATTTCCTCACGAAGTCCGTTTTCGTCATAAATTAAAAGTTGTGGTATCGGACGTGATGGTGTGTTGTTAAATCGCTGCCAAAGTTCTGACCATAATGTGTCAGCACTTAAAGGGCGGATATCTAGCCCCATTTTGTTTGATATCAACTGTTCCCATAATTGGAATCCGTCAGTAAATGATGTGTGGATTAACCGTTCGATAGCGATGAATTGAAGTTCGTTGATTTCTCCTGTAAAAGATTTCCAAGAACGCTCTAACTTAGAAAGAATTTTTTCAATCGCATCAGTAGTACCCGTGCTAGAAGTTTCGACAGTGTAGGTGCAGTAGAGACGTAGTTTTTTAGGTTTACGTACTCCTTTTTGTGTTAATTGTTGTGTTCTACATCGCTCTCCCATTAACAGAAATTGCAGTTCTTTATTGGGTGCGGTTTCACTTAAGTCTTTTAGTTGCTGCTGTCTGGTGGTGTCGTCGGTGAAAGAAGTTAGACGGATAGTTAAACGTTCCCCAGGTGGTAAATCTTTTAATCCTGATTCAATTGCACTGAAAACTGGGTCAATTTGTTCTGTTCTTAAAGTAGAATGAACACCCGTACATTCAAAACCAAATTGAATCAAATAGTTGTCAATTCCCTTTCGTAAAACATAAGCTCCAACTGATTTTCCTTGTAGATTTATTTGCAACATAGTCACTAGTGCAAATGAATCTTCAAGGGGTGTTAAGCGAACTTTTTGCTCTCCATTCTCGACAACTTTTTTACCAACTTTAGATTTAGAATTCACCTGTGGAAGTTACTATTTTTTGCTTGTTTAGAGTTCATAACTGGTTTGTACAAACAACGAACCCTCGTCCAATTTGGAGTTGCAACAAACTTAGACAAAATCCGCCAAGCGCCATTGGCAGTAATAATCCACCATGTTGCTATTCCCCAAGCTGCTATTGCACAAGTCCAAACCCAATTTAATCTCAATAAACCGTGAGCAAGATAATAGGAAACACCACTAATAATTGCCCAAGGTATTAATTGGTCAGCAGGAAATGGACCGATTGATGGTTGTTTCCCTAGAGTCGCATTTACTTTACGAAACTTTTTATCCTCCATGTTTTATCTGCTCTCCTTTAAAGTCGTTTTTCAAGTAAGCAGGGAGCAGCGAAAAGTGCGGTCTTGGGGTCTCCCCAAGTAGAGCAACTTTTCAAGACAGGGGGCAGGGCGCAAGGGAGAAAAGAAGATGATGAAAGCAGACTTTTATTAGACGCAAATGAAAACGAACGGAACAAATTAAAAATATTTTTTCTTCCCCCCTGCTCCCTGCACCCTGCCCCCTGCCTCTTCATCCTCCAGCACCTCCTCCAGCTCCTCCAATAATCAAATTCGTAAGAATATCTCCAACCGTTACCGCAATCAAAATAATCATTGGTGTTCTCGCTAAATTTTGGTTAAAGTCGATAGGGAAATCACTTTCCCTACCTCTTCTTCAAAACTGGACGTGAGACTTTCACCTCATCCAGCTCCTCAACAACCAGGCTGTTTCCATCAGTACCGCTTTCTGCCACTGGATTTCTATCAAAAGAACCATCGTGAGCAGTTTTAGTATCATGACAATGACGATGAAGTAATTGAAGATTTTCATACCTATCACGACCACCTAATGATACTGGTGTAATATGGTCAACTTCCATTAAATCTTCGTCCTTAAAATGCAGTCCGCAGTGCGTACATTTACCTTTCTGCTTTTTGAGCAAAAATGCTACTCTGCTAGGAGCTTCAGGGTGGTGACCCATCCGCGTACTCCAGTAAACCCAATCTCCATCATAGGGACTACGACTACCTTTTACTTGGAAGTATCTGGTAACTTTGGTGTCCGAATGTTTAACAAGTTTATAACCTTCATGGGTGCAAAAGCGCCAATTATCAGAGCCAACTTTTCTCCAATATTTCTTGACCATTCTGTGCTTGTTCTTTTTATCACATCTTTTGGTCGCCCATGCTCGCAGTTTCTGATAGGTCAGAAAATCTGCTTTTGAAAAGATATCCCAACTAGGTACGGTTGAATAATAGTTACTCCACCCCCTGATGACTGGATTTAATTTATCAATCAATCCCGATTGGGGAGCATTTTGGTGGTTATCGATTATTCTTGCGATTTCTAGAAGGTGTTCTTTAAGGCTTTCCTTGCTTGGAGTGACGATAGTTTTAAAACCAAGTATTGTTCCGTTACCTTGCCTAGCACTTAAGTAATTTCCTACCGGAAATTGCTGTATGTGAAAGCCAAGGAAATTAAAACCCACTTTACCTTGATAATTCGTAAATGTATGGGTAATAAATGTTTTGGAAGGTTTAAGTTCTAATCCTATATCTTTTAACCACTCGGCTATTAACTGCTGGGATTTTTTGATGATATTCAGGTCGGCGTGAAAGACTACAAAGTCATCACAGTAGCGAATTAGTTTTGGAGGACGAATCGTCACCTTTTTCCCGTTAATAACAAGGTCTCTTCTTGGAAAAGATTGCGTTATTAATGATTCTAATCCGTGTAAGGCAATATTCGCGAGTAGAGGAGAAATTACTCCGCCCTGTTGCGTGCCTTCTTCTGTTGCTATACGACATTTACCATCAATAACTCCCGCTTTTAACCATGCTGCAATTTGACGGCGCATAGTTGGAAAAGTGTTTACTTTTCTCAGTAATACCTCGTGGTCTATGCGGTCAAAGCATTTACAAATATCTGCATCAAGCACGTATTTAGCTTTTTGCTTAATATCTGACTTAATTGCTGTAATCGCATCATGTACCGAGCGTCCAGGTCTAAAGCCATAGGAGTGCGGTTCAAATCTTGCTTCCCATTCTGGCTCCAATGCTAGTTTTGCTAGCGCTTGTAGCGCACGGTCAGCTATAGTCAGTATTCCCAAGGGTCTTTTTTCCTGGCTTCCTGGTTTGGGTATCCATACTCTACGAGCAGGACTTGCCGAACCAGTCAGTTTTAGATTGTTGGCGAGTATTAGACGTTGATGAGGTGTTAATGATTTTACACCATCAATACCTGCTGTCTTTTTACCGCTGTTATCTTGGGTTACTTTTCTTACCGCAATACATTTTGCTGACCAAGACCTGATTAAGGTTTTCTGGAGTTTACGAACTGATTTTATGTCATTTCTACTTGCGGCTTGATATATTCTTGTTTGCAGCTTATAAACTTGACGTTCCAACTTCTTCCAAGGAATTGACCGCCATTTAGGACGATTTTCTTGACCTTGAGTTTGCTTGGTGTCTTGTTTTAATCCCATCCTGAACTGTTTTGTCGCATTCGGCGACGCTACATGAGCGGCTTTAGACATATTACTGCTCTACTCGACTATATCTTCCTAGTCATCGTGTGTCTGTCTGCTTATCCTAGACATTACTCTGGGCATTTGCTTCTGACACAATCCCTTCCACTTATGGCTTGCGGGTGGTTGCCTACTTGAATATATTTATTCAAGAGCGCATAAGCGGATTACCTCGTTCCGAATAACCATTGATTGAACCTTTAGAGTGACGCTCTCCACCGGGTTTATGGGAAGTGCCTACTGGTCGAGACTGGAATCGCCAGTTCCCTTTATCCTTGCCATTTTGGCTTGGGCTAACTAACTGTCGTTGCCCATTCGACGTTACGATGGTTCAGTTGCGTCTTCACACGTGGTTACTCATGGGTTCTTGCTCGATAGTTTGCCAAGTACAGTTCTTGGAAGTCTACCTTTCTTCCCCACTTTGCCCGATTGATGACCATTCTCCCAGACAGGGGAAGTGCTGTTACCGCCGCACCTACGGAGTAGGACTTTCACCTACATGGTTATCCAGTTGTCATGGTTCTTTAATAGAACTATGCTAATCATCCCCCAGTATTTCTACTGGTTTCGATTAAACGGGTCGTACCCAATCTTCATCGTTTCTGGCTGCCTGAATCACCTTTACCAAAGAGATTCCCAGATAAAGAATGAACAAGCCTCTGAGTACATTGAACGACAAAACAATTGCTTCATCCGCACCTGCAAACTGACCGCTCATCCAGGTTTCTGCATTTTGGAAAAACTGTGCTTGTACAGAAGTTGAGAGAGCGTCTAACAGTAAAAATGTACCTAAAACCGTAAGTGCAGGCGAAGTTATCTTATATCGTTTAGATAACTTTGAGATCAACTTAAATAAAGCATCTAAATACTGTCGCCAAGTAATTGCAACTGCTCCAAATACCAAAAAGCTTGTCGTAGTAAAGCTAATTAAACTCGGACAAATAATTGAATCTAGACATGAAATAAATAAGCCAGTTCGTATTATCAAAGGGGAACTAATCAAATATTTTCTGCAATAGTTTCCTTGGCGCGATTCAGAAAATTTAGACGCTTTATAAAGCATAGACCAGGAAATTACATTGTTTTCTACTTACTTGATAACTAATCCTCTATCTTAATTTCATCATCCGATTGTTAGAGATGTTACTCGTAATTTTATTTATGAAAAAAATATATTTTTTAGTCAAATTTATAACTTGTATTTTGTGTATAGATAACTAAAAAATGTTTATTGGGTATATTTTATTTCTTCCTTTAACGTATTGCTGTGTAATTTTGAGATTATAAATTACAATTTAACTTCCGTGGTACACCTAGAAAATAATTCTAGAGAAATGTTTCCCTATTTTTATTTACAGTTACTCTAATTTATTTAAAACATTAATAGTAACTAATAAAATATAGATGACTGCTAGCTTTCGCCTTTTTGTTTGTTTAAGTTACTACAATTACTGTTAAATCCAGTAAGTTAATAGAAAAAATATTCTCTGATAGCAAAATATTTACCTTTCAAGAATACTTATAAGAATATTGATGATGAAACGTGTAAACGACCGCACCACTCCCATTTTTAGTAGAAATGCAAAAGCTACGGTTACTTCTACGAATAAGAAAACAGTAAGTACCGTAATTTCCTTACCATAAATAACCATGCGTCGTAATATTATTTTTCTACTGCCGCTTCAGAACCATCTCTTTGCTCTGTAACGATTGCCGACTGCCTATGAAGGAAATTAACTAAGTAATTTCTTTACCGAAACCTTTATTTCGCTCAATTGCTATTGGACTTATCTCACCATCCGTGAGAGTTATTTCTTCAATATAATTTCCATCAACTAGGTTACGAAAAACTTTAACGAGGCGATTTTTTAAGTCCACAACCCAATATTCTTTAATAGAAGCACAAGCATAAGTTTTTCTTTTAGTATCTAAGTCTTTACTTAAGCTAGTGTTCGCCTTCTTCAATTACCCAAAAAACATTTTCTGGGTACGGATGACGAGTTCTGTAAACTTGTCTAAGTGGTTGAACAATTGCTAAATCTGGTTCTGGTTCAGAACTTGTTTCTGGTATCGTTATTGGCTTTGCACCACGTACAAGTGCTTTTTCCCCCGAGATGGAACCTTAAAAAATGGGCAGGCTTTTTGTGTTAGCGAAGCGTTTCCGAAGGAAATAAGATGCCGGATACTGAACGAATTAATTGGTTTATGAAGCCTGCCCATTTTTTTACGGAAATTGTAACCAAGTAAAGAACGTAAATAGTCCGCAGCATCTGTACTTAACTGCGCGTGTAGTGGTCCCTCTGGAGGCATTTCTACAACTTCTCCATTCAATAATTCAACCTGACGACCATAAAGTAGACCAACTTCAATCATTCGGTGATAGTCTTCAAGCGTCCCTAAAGGCTGTAGTGACAGTCATCTTTAATTATTAGCTTTTGAAGAAGATGGAATATTTATTTATATTTTAAACGTAACGCTGGCTTTCAACACCCAGACGGTAACTGCTATTCAAAATATGTTTTAAATTCTTACCAGATAAGGATTTTAGAAAGTTACTATTTTTTGCAAATTTTAAATAGTGCAATACTTTCAAGCACAATTACTTGAGACATTCCCAATCTTCTTCCTCAACGATGGAACTAGAACTAACGCCGATTACCATTAGTTTTACCTTTACCAGCAATAGAAGTAGAAGCAGCACGACGTAATGTTCGTGGTTGTTGATATGAAATAATCGTTACAATTACACGAGCTTTCAATATTTCAGGCTCCGAACCTAACCATTTAATTTCACCGTCTTCAATTTTTTACTAGTAACTGATAACTAATAATCCCTCAAATACTTATTCCACCTATGAGAGAACAGTTACCGTCAATCATTTTTATTAACCACAATTTTAGGCAGTAGGCAGTAGGCAGTGGGCAGTAGATATAATTACCTTTTATAAAGCTTTAAACTCAGAACGCGCATTGAAATTAATACTTATTACCCACTGCCGACTGCCGATTGCCGACTGCCTTTTTTGTAACCACTGTCTGGCTACCTTGAGAGAACTGCTCGAAACCGGATTCAAAACTTGATAATCGCTCTTTTAATAACTCGATTGGAATTTCTACACAACTACGAGTCACCATTTCTGGGGGCTTTGGTAGTATAATCTCCCCATCTACATCAGCTCTAACGTTAACTTTCAAGCGCTGATAAGTAATCGAAGAATCGCGATCGCAATGAAATTTTTGCTTACTGTAAGTCTTCCCTCCCACTTTTTCTATCTGCTGTCGAATCATTTTTTGGCTGTAAGGCAGATTATTTTTAAAGTAACGAGACATCAATGACCAAACACCATGTAGATAAACAGCGAGAGATTTATAATTTCCGTTTTCAGGATTCCCATCTTCGGTAATTAATCTACAATTCCATTCACCCACTTCAGTTTGCGATCGCAGCACTAAAAGCTTATCTACAAAGTCATCCAGTGAAGCTTTTTTCGATTCATCTTCATTCGCTTCACCACACAATAAGCTTAAATAAGCCCAAACTTCTTCTGTTGAAACAACACCAGACAGTTGAGCTACTTTTAAAGCGTAGTAACCAATCAACGCTAAACTTGAAGCTAATCTTGCATGAGCCGCTGGTAATTTTACAATTAGCTGCGATTCTAAATCTTTGATTCCTTTTTGGTCATAACCAATTTTTATTAAATCTGGTAAAGCAGATGAACAGATACGGGACATCGCTCGTAATTCTGGGAAAGCAGCAGGGTTTGGATTTCCTGCAAACTCTAGTCGAATCAACCGTGACAGAATTATTGGGTCATCATCACCAATTGAATAGTTGGAAGCGACAATTAAAGGACTGTGGGGGTCTTGATTGTTTTCTCGCACAGAACGAGAACCCCCACCGAATTGAGATTTGATTTGTTGACAAACCCAAGATATTTGAGTTTTATCCGGGTCATCGAGGAACTGAGTTAACCCACCCATCAGTTTGAAACGCTCGTGGTAGGCACTTTCAGATGCTTTATTAATCTTGGCTCTGTGGTCAAAGCCCAACAGAGAAAGTGCAGTAACTGCGGCGAGTGTTTTTCCCGTCCCTGCATCTCCATACAATCCCAATACTGGAAAAAAACCTTCTTCTTGTTGAATTTCATCGTAAAACAAACCAGCCACAGAAAATGCTGCTGTAAATAAAGCTGGCATAAATCCTTCTGCTCCAAAGAAGTTACGCATGGAATTTACCAAACGTGGTAATACATTTGGTTCTGGTTGAGTATTGATTTTAGGAACCGGAATTTTTTCTGAAGCAATCAACCTTTCATTTAAAACCCAGCCTGATTCTTCCTCAGTAATAATTGTTCCATCTTTTGAAATTTGGCAGTCGTGAAACACCCAAGTCCCATCTGATTGTCGTCCTAAACGTTCTGATAGTTTATAGGGCTTTCCACCACGTTCTCGGTATGCGGATAGTTCTTTATGCAAATACTTATGCAGTTCATCTACTTTCAATTTGTTTACAAAATACACTTTTCCCGTTGCACGAGATAAACAGTTAATGAAATCCGTTACTTTGTTAAATGCTTCGGCTGGGACTACTACTCTATGCTGTTCTAGTGGCGGGTCATAAGTTCGTTTAACTTGCAGAACTAATCCCCCGTAATTGTCGTTAGTTCCGACTAACTCCCGTTCCACAATGAAACTAAAACCTGCTTTGGGAATCCATTTCCATTCTGTATTCACTTTTTTCCAATAACCTAATTCTGACCTATATGGATGTTGCACTGGAGCCGACCAATCTGACGTGTTGAACTGTACTGATTTATATAGCAAATAGTTACGGATGTCATCTGACCATAGTTTCATCCATTCATCTATTGAAATATAAGTAACAGTATGGCGCTTCCCCTGAAGAATTAAGTCGTCAATATCAAGGTCATCTTTGTTAAATTGTCCCCACCAAGCAATACGAATTTTACATTCCCATTCCTGTAATAGTTTGATTGTCTCGTGGTAACGGAGCATGATGTGCTGATTCGAGAGCATTCCTGCATCTACGTACAAGTCAATAACTAATTCGGATAAAGAAGTATTTTGCTCAGTCGCAGCTTTTTCTAAATATCGTTTGAACAGTTTTGGGCTACAATCCCAGGCTGCTCCAGATGCTCCGATAATTATTTGCTTTAGGTTACAGGCAGCCGACCAAGCTTTCAAAACTCCTTCAGCCAAACCGATTGATGGTAATTCAATCGATTCTGGGCGACAGAATGCAAGCGGCATTTCTCCATTATCTAAGCGAGGACTATTACCACCTTTTGGTGCAGAGGAACCCCACTTGTATTTGCCACTACTAGTATCATCTGGACGAATTTGGAATGCGATGATTTGTTGAAATTCGTTGTGAATTGGAAGGAATAACCCAGATTGACCAGATAAATATAAGTTGCTATCTGCTGTAACTACACCGGGTAAATCGGCGCTGACATTTTCTACAAGCTGTTTTGACCATGAACGAAAACCAACTAAATCAACAAAATCTCCCAATCCACGTATATCTGTTAAATGATTAAGGTGAGTTTGATTTAATGGAATCGCTGATAATATTGAACGATATTGCTTATCTCTTTCTTCTTCACTCACAACTGATGAAAAAGAAACATTTTTCTTCTCTTTCGTATCTAAAGGAGGAGGTTGATTGTTTTGTTTCTTAGTTTCACGAAGCGTAGCACAGTGATGAGCGTTCAATTTATTAGATTGCGAAAAATGTGACGGGTAAGCTTTCTGAACGGCGTTAAGCGAAGCTCTACCGAAGGTAATCGCCCACGAAGAAGGTCGCCGGGTTAAATCACTTATCTCTTTGCAGCTTGCTCTCTTCCCTTGACTCTGTAGGGTTTTGGCTGCTGTTAATAATTCATCAACTACGTAAGAAGAGATGAAAGAATGTCCCATACCATCCGACAATTCTCGAACATGAACATAACCAGATGGTACGGAATTTGGTGTGGAGTGGAAGCAATAAATGCTACCATCGTCATTTATTTTACAACTACCTTTAGTGTTACCGCAAACAGGACAAGGCTGCTGCTTGTTTGAATATCTTCCTTTTTTATGGTTTCTCGACATGGGATATAATTCTCACTATTGAGAAATTTTTACGTTGTCTTCGATAATCCGATCTGCGCGGAAGCGTTGGCGCATCAACTAATGATTATTCAGCAGCCCTTCAGACTGAAAAATAAATTCCAATGCTTCTTGGGGATAGTTACCAACAGTTCCAAACATTGAATCAAAAA
The DNA here is from genome assembly GCF_002368095.1 of Calothrix parasitica NIES-267. Classification (GTDB taxonomy): domain Bacteria; phylum Cyanobacteriota; class Cyanobacteriia; order Cyanobacteriales; family Nostocaceae; genus Rivularia; species Rivularia parasitica. The sequence goes on from NZ_AP018227.1 coordinate 5,432,687, forward strand.
CCTCTTCTTTTCGCATTCCATTCTTGCGACAATAAGCAGATGCTTTTCTTCCCAAACTATTTGCCTGAGATTTACCAAGTTTTATTTTATGAAGATTTGCGTAACCAACAACTGTAAAATAGTGACCTTTGGGCGATTCGATGCGGTCAAGTTCTGCATCTATCCCCTCCAACCATTTATCGTGTGCTTCAAACGACTCTGTTAAATGTTCGGTTTTAGCCAAAAGTATACGCTGCTGACACTCTATTTGACATTGAATTTCTAAAAATTTGGATAATTTTTGATTAACCTCTAACCCCAATTGCAATGTTTTGTATTTTTGGGAACGCCATTCTTTCTCTAATTGTAAATACCACTTTCTCACCTCTCGACCTTTTTCTGTTCGTGCCATCATTGCAAATGACTTAGCACAGTCGATTGTCAGCATCAGCTTTTCTAACTGAGTACCCCCTCCCTGAGAGCGTTTCACCACATTATCCGAAATGATAATGTGGTCAAAGTCTTGCCCTGTAGTAAATCCAGCTTTTTCAAATGCCCGTTTTGCATTACCCTTTGTACTGAATTCTAACCATTGCCAATAGATATCAAAATCCACAGGAAACTGTTCTTCTGACTCTAGTTGAGCCAGTATTTCTTGCTTTATAAGATTATTCACTTGTACATTACCTAGAATAGTTTAACGCCATAAACATTTCGCGCCCCCTGCCTTGCTCCCGCAGTAAAGCAGGCATTGCGTACATTTCAAGTTCATCCCAGAATTACAAAGAACGTCCGAGCTAATTTGAGCAAGATTTCTTATCGATTTTATGTCCAGACTGAGCGTAAATCTCGCACCGTTTAGTTGTTGTGCTTGAATACAAAATATGCACCCGCTTATTCAAACAAAACAGAAGATTTTTAAGTAATTTTATCAGTTGCGCTTAATACTTATTTCCAAATATTGAATGTATTGAACTAAAAACAAATCATCCAAAAGGAATAAAAAACATTCTTTATTTACTAATGCCTATCAGATAAATACATAAAATGTATTAGGTATTCTCGTCTTTACTATATTTGATACATATACTTGTTAGTAGATTTTAAATATAACTACGTAAACGAGAATCTTCTGTTTTGATATGCTATATTGCTTTCATTTTTGTCTTTCTTGAATGAGAAATAAAAGTATGAATTTGCTTGCTAGTTTAATGTTTATCCATTTATATTTTTTGATAAACACCTATTTAAATCAGCAATAAAATAAAATTCTGAAAGATGATTTTCTATAAATATCCAACGTTAAAAATATTACATCTGAACATAACCAATTTATTCTATATTTTTTAGTATTTCAATCATAATCAGCATAATAAACCGATATAAGCTATTTGTAATAGTAATCCGAGAAATTTTAGAGAAATGGTCTTAAAAATCCAGAGAAAGTTCAGTATTCGGTTATTAGCTATATGATTAGGCACTTTCATTATTAAGTGTCTTATTATCTACTATCAATGTATCCCTTGATATGAGCATTTATGATGAATATCAGTGCTTATGGTGGCTACGTATAAAATTGCAATAAATAGCTAAATTTATATACAGCTTGATTTTTGCTTGAAATTCTTTAACCGCTGAAAAATTGCCAAATATAGCCAACGAATGTATAAATAGTTGAAGGAATTGATGATGTGTTGTTTGATTGTTTGCTTTATCCGGTAAATTAAGTGAATTGATTTTATTTAAAGTTAGTACCTCTTTGTTTTTGTGGTATGGAGCAAAGAAAGTCTTAGCTTTAGAGAAAGGTGAATTCGAGTTTCACCTGTAAGTTTTGAGTTAAGTAATTAACTAAAAATAAATAAAACATAGGCTGCGCTACCAAAAAGGGCAGTTGGCATTCACGCGAAGCGTGTGGATCATCGGCAATCGGCAGTAGTAAAAGAAACGGTCTTACTACTCGAAAAGTTTAAAGCCACCATTGCAAGATTATTTATAAAGTTACGACTGCCGCTCATCTCGAAGAGATGGTTCTGTGCCTACTTACGACTGCCTCTTCACCTACATATTGATTGTATTTAGGAAAAACACGATGTTTCAGTTTGCTAATAAACATTTAGCTTCTTCGAGGCTAAATTTAAGTTGCGCTACGCTCAAGAAATATCGATTAGATGGAACGTGGATTGAAGGAACTCATTGGATAAAAGTTAATAGTCGCTGTGTTCTTTACAATCTTGAATTAATCCAAGATTGGTTGCACAATCGTTACGACCCAATAGCTCATCACAGAGCAATTGATTTGTATCATGCGAGTTTAGCAAGTAATAAAAAACGTAATTCCCAAAAAATCCAAAAACAAAGTTTGAAGCGTAATTGAAAATTTTTCAACATATTTATGTCAGCACCCTGAATGCAAATGAGGGGCAGTCGAAAGTAGGCAGTAGGCAGTAGTAACCTCATTATTTGTGGGGCTAAGAAGTTCGGATATATTTTTTCTCGTACTACGTCGGACTGTTAGCGCAGTGTGTCCAGAACGGACATAAAAAAATTGTCCTGCATTCATAAATAATGATGTCTTAAAACCCCTGAACTCTTCCTCTAAAACTCGTTTTACTACTGCCAACTGCCGACTGCCTACTGCCTTTTTTTATTTAAAAATCTGGCACAACAATCTCTCGACTTTGACCCGCATAATGACGATAAATTATCTCTGGCGAATTACCAACTAGCATTGCGACATCCTTCACATTCATTCCATTCTTTAATGCCAAGGTAATAAAGGTGTGTCGAGTTTGGTAAAGCTTGCGGTATTCAATACCATTAAGCTTTTGTAGCGTTGCTCTCCAGCCTCGATTCGTAAAGTTGTGGATATCAATCCACTTATTCTCTTTTGAGGGAAACAATTTGTCTTCATCATTGGCACGAGCAGGTTTTATTGATTTCAAAAATTCTGCTAAGCGAGAATTAATCGGAAAATTCCGTTTCTTCTGAGTCTTCAAGCCTTTTTTACAAATTAATCCAGACTCAGAAACCACTACGGCTTGTTCAAAACGAATGAAGCTAAAGTCTTTAGAAATGTGTTTCCACTGCAAGCCAGCACCTTCTGATGGTCTGCAACCTGTTAGGAACAGAAATTCAATCAAAGGCGTGTAATGCTTGTAATAGCGGCTATCTTTAAAAGCCTGGATAATCCTGTCGCGTTCTTCTTGAGTAAATGCATTAATGTCAGCATCCTCCTTTGAAGCTTTGGGAATCTTGATATCGCTTGCCATATCCCCAAAGGGATTTTCTTCTATTAAGCTGGACTTTACAGCCCAATCGCAGCAAGCTGAAATTTGGGTTAACATCCGTTTGCAAGAATTTGGAGTTTTATTAGCAACCAACCAATCTCGAATTGCTACTGCTTTATCAAGAGTTTTGAAAGGTAGATGGGTGTTAATGCAGTTCCGAACTCTTTGAACGTCCTTAGCTAAGGTACTAGGAGACAAACTACTACGCTTGAAATCAATATAGCTTTCCCATAAATCAGCCAGGGATGCAGCTACTTGTGTCGGTTGTGGAGGTGGTGTAGATGCTTTAACTCTAGCGACTAAAGATTCCGGCTTATACTTAGCTAAAGTTGGGTCAAAATTTCCCGATAACATATCAAGCTCAATTTGCTTGGCTTTCATAACTGCCAGCTTCCGGTTGGCTAGCGTATCTGAAAACCCAGTTGAAAGATAATAACGTTTTCCTGCGAAACGGAAAACAAGCTGTAAACGTTCGTGGGAGATTTTTATTTGAACAGTACCTTTGGATGATTTACGTTTTGGGGATTGGCTAGTCATAGGGAACTCCTGAAACCGCGTCACAGAACGCGCTTAAAATTACCCCCAATTTACCCCCAAAATTTAGCTAAACATATCCAAATATGTCCAACATGGCTATTTTTTACACCACAGTTACACCTCCGTAAATCGCTGAAACGGGGTTTTAGCGGCATTAAAAAACCCCCAGAAGCGTTGGCTGCTGGGGGTTTCATCTTGTATGCCAGGAACGAGACTTGAACTCGTGACACGAGGATTTTCAGTCCTCTGCTCTACCAACTGAGCTATCCCGGCGTGTTTATTTGACCTACGATTAAAGAATATAGCAAACTTATCTTTCTTTTGCAATAGTTTCATCAAAATATTTATTTATATAAATTTAATTGACAATTTTGCCAAATGTAAGGCGACGAAAAAGCTGCTACTTTACAAAAACCAGATTCCAAGAAAAATTGCGCTTGAATGCTCTGTTGAGGATAATCCTGAGGAGTACCTTCTGGCAGAGTATGCTCTTGAAGGCGTAACTGTATGCAATTCATAAGCTATAGCAACAATAGATAAAAGTAAAATAGTTTTACCACAACGATATAATTGTACTAGATACAAATAACACCCATATTTGATATTGGGTTTACAGCTAACAAAATTTGTTTTTGCAGGGTTAATAATGAAAGATATGCTGCGACTGAGAAAAAATGCTCCATAACCAATAAAATTGTATCGAGAGTATTGTATTTCAATCTTCAGACTTGATTCTTGTTCTATATAAATAAAAAAGTGCAATCTATTGATAAAAAACCCATCAATCAAGAAAAAGCTCAAAGAATGGCAGATTTTTTTAGCTTTTTAGGAGATGCTAATCGTTTAAGAATTCTTTCGCTGTTAGCAGAGAAAGAACTTTGTGTTAGTGATTTAGCAGCCATTTTAGAAATGAGCGAATCAGCTGTTTCTCACCAATTACGAAACTTACGAATTATGCGTTTGGTCAGTTATCGAAAGCAAGGTAGACGAGTTTTCTATCAACTCCATGATAGTCACGTATTACATCTCTATCAATCTGTTGCCGAGCATATAGATGAGAAAGACGAAATATCCTAATTGCTAGTGTAGAGATTTAAATGGCGCTACTAATATAAAAACCGTGGGACGGGTGGTCTTCAAAAGCTCGGCTTATGTTCTCTCTCATCGAGAAGTCAGTCGCCGAGAATACGGCAATTTCTACGGCATAATAAGTATAATACGCCACACGTATTGGCTTGTTTTATGCCGATTAATAAGATTGATTTTTTCCTATATCATTATCAATGTATTTTGCATAAAAAAGGTTTTAATTTATGCTATAAATTAAATTTTTAACCTTGAATATAAACGCCGACTAAAAACGATAATTTTACTGAAACTGCCCTGGTCTTACTTCGCGAAGTTCAATTTTTATACTTCAATTCCACTACTCTTTTTAGTGGCTTCTTTATACCTTCTGGATATCGCTTGTAGGTGGTATTTTTTTGATTAAGTTAGTTTTTTTTAGCGATCTAACCTTGTTTCTTTTTACTCTGTTAAGGTCGAAGTAATTCCACAATGTTTCATTCATCCACTAACAACAAGACCCAAATTATAAATTACAGGACTTACGCAACGAAGATTTGTCATTGCGACGGTCACTACGTGTAGGGAAGCAATCTCAACATTTTGCGAGATTACGTCGCTGTCGCTCGTAATGACGCAGTTACGTTACTTTTGCGTAAGTCCTAAATTAGTTACTTTTCAACAAACGTTAAGTAAGTATAAATATTTATTTTTTCTATATTTTAGTGAAAAAAAACACTAAATACTGATATATTATTGAAAATTATTTGTAGTAAGTAGCTCAGATAGAATCAGGGTTTGGGTTTAGGTTGAGATTATTGTTTAGTGTGGGGGAAGAAAATGAGTAAAGTATTGCAGGCTCTTCTGACAAGCTCAATTATAGGCACGGTGCTAATTTTTGGTAGTGATGGTGTAGCAGCACAGAAAATTATTGACTTAGAGAGCAAGTATGAAGTTTTAGATGCAAAATCAAATATTCATGATGAGACATTTAATCAAGAAAAACTCATAGCACAGGTTACTTCGGTGTCTCAGCTATCTGATGTACAGCCCACTGACTGGGCGTTTCAAGCTCTGCAATCCTTAGTAGAACGTTATGGATGTATTGCTGGATATCCAAACCAAACCTATCGCGGTAATCGAGCATTAACTCGGTATGAATTTGCGGCCGGTTTGAATGCTTGTCTCGATAGAGTAAACGAATTAATTGCAACAGCCACAGCGGATATTGTTACAAGAGAAGATTTAGCTGCACTGCAAAAGCTGCAAGAAGAATTTTCCGCCGAACTTGCTACGTTACGTGGAAGAGTCGATGCGGTAGAAGCACGAACTGCTCAATTAGAAGCGAATCAATTTTCTACAACTTCTAAGTTAGAGGGTGAAGTTGTAACCGCAGTGGTTGATGCTTTGGAAGGGGAGACAAACGAAGACAATACAACTTTTGGAGCAAGAGCGCGGATAAATTTTGTCACTAGTTTTACAGGTAAAGACACTCTATATACTCGTATTCAGACTAATAATATTGTCAGTCCTGACATTGGAACACCCGAAGGTAATCTTGCTTTTGGTGAAAGTAGCGATGATGCTAGTACTGATGCTGCCCTTGATGCCTTATGGTATAGCTTTCCTCTAACTGATAAAACAAATGTGATAGCTATTGCGAATGCAGGTGCAGCCGATGACGTTGTAGATACTGTTAACCAATTTGATGGTGATGGAACTGAAGGTGCGATATCTGCTTTTGGCACCCGTAATCCGATTTATTACAATATGGACGGTTCGGGGTTAGGAATCACTCAAGAGTTTGGCGATAGTTTGGCATTGAGTTTAGCTTATTTAGGAAGTTCTCCTAACGACCCTTCTTCAGATAACGGTATATTTAATGGTCCTTATGGTGCACTTGCACAGTTAACTTTTGAACCGAGCAAGCGCTTCAAAGTTGGTTTAACTTATATCAATGCTTACAATCAGGAATTAGGAACTGGGAGCCAACGAGCTAATCCCATATCGTTTCTTCAATCGACACAGGTTGCTCCTCCCGGCGTTCCTGGAGAACCGGAACCTGTAGAAGTCCCATTTTCTAGCAACTCCTACGGTATACAGGCAACTTTAGGGATTAGCAAAAATATTGTATTAGGAGGTTGGGCAGGATACACCAATGCAACGAATTTATCCACCCAAGGAGGGAGAATCGACCGTGGAAACCTTGATATATGGAATTGGGCGGTAACTTTAGGCTTTAAAGATTTGGGCAAAAAAGGAAATTTGGCAGGTATTATCGTAGGCATGGAACCGAGAGTTACGGATTCAAGTATCAATGAAATAGATGAAGATAGTGATACTTCGTACCATATTGAAGCCTTTTATCAGTTTAAGGTAAATGACAATATTGCGATTACCCCTGGAGTTGTATGGTTAACTGCACCAGACCACAATGAAAATAATGAAGATGTTGTAATTGGTGCTCTTAGAACTACTTTCACCTTTTAAATCAAATTTTTTTCTACTGAAAACATCGGGTACATTCAATCGGAACAATGTTGAAACAATAGTTGTTCGTTGAAAAAACCCGGTTTTCTTAGCGTTATTAATACACGAAATTATTTTATACACGATAATTTTTTTTATGGTATAATCAAAATATAAGTTAAGTATATTCACTAATGTCAATAACTGGTTTTATTAACTTTACTTACGGTTGTGTAATTTTATGGAACGTAGCTAAAGTCAAATAATAAATTAATTGTCATTAGTTATAGAGCCTTTGGGAATGATTTATCTCTGAAGAAGGTTGGTAATAATTTTAGAAAAAAAGACCAGCTTCCCACAGCTGGTCTGTCATATTTGTATTTTCGTTGTCTTCTCAATAAAATCAAACCCAAACTTTCGCGTTCCCGACACGCCTTGGGCAATCTTTCTTTACAATATTGTAACAGGCAGTACAGAATTTTCCTGAAAATTTACCAAAAAAAGATATTTATATAGATATTGTTCGCTTATCTTTAAAAACAATTGAATATACCTAGCATATGATGAGCAAGGGTAGTACAGAGGGATAATTTTAAAATTCTTGAAATCCCTTATTCTCAATTCTCAATCCACTCAAGGGTTTGTCTAGAAGAATATTTCCGCACAAACTTTCCCAAAATCTAAAATCCCATAATTCATAACTCCTCATTCTTCATTATTGACAGATTGCGGTTTTCCCCAAATTATTGTTTCCTGCTTGTAAATAGCTATCCCTGGCTTAGCTCCTTTTGGTTTATAAACGTGCTTGGGTTCGGTGTAAATTACTGGTACTTGTTCGCTTTGACGAGCGCGACTGTAGTATGCTGTAATATTTGCAGTAAATTGTAAATCATTTTCTTCGGCTACTGCACCAGGTTCTAATCTTAGTAGCACATGACTTCCAGGAATTTCTTGAGCGTGAAACCATAAGTCATAATCACCTGCAACTTTAAAAGTCAATTGGTCATTTTGACGGTTGTTACGTCCGACTATTACCTCAAAACCACTAGGTGTTTGGTGACGATAAAAGTTTGCAGTCACACCATTAGAACTACGTCTGCGGTATTCTGAATCTTCCAAATATTTTTGTGAAATCAATTCTTCTCGTATTTCTTCCAAAGCCTCTAAATCTTCAGATTCAAGGTAGTTATCAATTTGATAAATTGCTGATTCTACTTGTTCTAAATATACTATTTCCGTATTAACTTCCGCAAGCAAAGGTTCTACAGCAGTACGAGCGCGTTTAAGTTTTTGATGCTGTTTATAAAGTTTTTGGGCGTTCTGTACTGCATTTTTATCTGGTTGTAATTTTATTTTTACTGGGTTATTTGTTTCAAAATCAGTCAAGGTGATTTCTTCCATTCCCGGTTCCCATTCTTGCAGGTAAGCCATTAATAAATCAGCTTGGGTGCGATATTCATCTGATTGTTCTGACTGCTGTAAGCGTTTTTCAAATGTTTTAGCTTTGGAGCGTAATTTTCCTAAAATATTACTCAGTTTCTGAATAAGTTGATGTCGTAGCTGAGAAAATATCTGTTGATTAAGTTTATCGGTATAGTAACGGTTAAGTAATTCTTGAATATCATTTGCTTTTTCAACTACACCCCATCCAAGTACGGTATAGCCAGTTTCAGTCCAACCAGGCTGAAACTTTTCTTGTTGTAAAGCTTCAAGCCAAGTATGCCATTGTTTAAATAATAAATCCCATTCTTTGGATGTAATTTTATCAGTTGTACTTTCCGTAGTCAGGTTTGCTGCTAAAAGCATGGACTGTACTAGAGCAGGAGAAACACCACGATAATTTTTAGTTAGCTGATGTTTAATTGCTCCTGGAATCAAGCTTACCCTTTCGTACCAATCTTGTTGTGATTCATCCAAACTCGGAATAGCAGCAGTAAGTCTTGGTGGTTGTTCGTAAACTTCTCCAGTCAAAATAGGACGAACGCTCGATTTCTGCTGATTGATTTGACGACCTGCGGTAATAATTATGTTTTTAGCATCTGTAAGAATCACATTGCTGTATTTACCCATAATTTCTACATACAAGTGATATAAAGCTTGCTCTCCCGGACGACGAGCGAATTGCAAATCTATAGCACGTTCCCAAGGAGCAACCGTCTCTATTTTCACCAAGGCTAAACTACCTAGCTGATGAACTAACTGTTGAGAAAACGTAAATGTATCTGGAGAACGGGGTGGTGGAGAACCGATATGAATACGAGCAGCTTGGGGATGCCAAGAAATTTCTAGCCAATCCCGACCTTTGAGAGTACGAAGTGCAATTGCAATTGTGTAGCGGTCGCGCTGATAAACTTGTTCTAAGCGCGATGGTAACCAGTTAGCACGGATATCGCTGCAAACTGCACTTAAAGTAGTATAGTCAAATGTTTGCACAGCGATTTTTATTTTAAGAGCATTGATGTTCCACCAGTATAGCTTGATTAAAACAATAGATGCACGCCTTTAGAGATAAAAATCTTCAAAACGTTAATTTGCTCAATTAGCTATTTTTATTATTGAAAGCCAGAAAAAAGTTTGAAATTAAGTAAGGTGATTCAACTTTATTAAATATATTTCTTCAAATTCTATTCAAATTCTATTCAATACTTATGGGGTGTTTTGAGTTGAAGATGTTGAGCATAGAGCAGATACAGAAGTCTTTTGATTTGTAGATGCAATCACTATATCAACTAAATCAACTATTAGAATATTGACTCTAAACAGTTCACTTGGACTTCGTGGTAATCCTCCACGTCCAACAACTGTGAAGTTACCAGTTTGATTTTTACCACATCCGGAAGCAATTTTTTGACTCGAATCAGCTAGCCCTGTGGGTAATTGAACTAATCCAGAATTCGGGTCTGCTCCAAAGGAACCTGCGTCTTCTTCAGAAAGATGTCGAATTAGTAGAAGCATTCAAAAAAGTATTAAATTCCGATAAACCAATTGCTCTTAGACAAAAACAATATTTCAAGTTACATAGTATGGGATTAATCAATCATCATGCTAATCAATTTTTTGTCAGTTGCGATTTATATAGGCAATATTTCAATAACTATTTGAACTAAAATCAATTCAATTTATCATTAAATTTTCAATTACATTTCCCATCATTAAATATCCTTGTCGAAAATTAAAAAATTTATTCTTTTTCGCTTTATAACTCCTTTAAGTATGACAAGGTTAAATAAAATCGTAAATATATAAAAATATTTATTTGTGCCAACTTAATCAAACAAAGATAGATTCATAAATACGGTTCTGAATTTTCAAATTACCCTGTTGCTTGACGACAATCCCCGACAGAAGCAATTCTCTTTCTTCCCAACTATCGACTGCAACAACTTCTCCTTGATGCAAAATTTGCCGATAGAGTTCTAATATTTGAACGGATTGCTCGTTATTGAAAAGGCGATCGCGAATGGTTCTTAAATGTTCTGGCTCATCTTGTGATTCCCAATTTTCGATTATCTTGGTTTGCACTAAATTTTCAATCCATTTAGCTTCAGTGTTGCTAGAAATAGGGGATGAAGAATCGCGGATGAGTTGGCAAAGCTTTTGGGTCAAAAAAGGTTGACCATTAGTCCAGAATAACACTTCCTTAAGTACTGTTTGAGGATTGCTCACTTTCTCACTCAATCCTTGAAGTAAAGGTTGGGCTTCATGTTCTTTAAAGCCTTCGAGTTGAATTCCTTGCCCGATATTAAAGGGAGTTCTCTTGCGGTTGACAATTAAGTCGTTAGGAGTGGCAACTCCAAAGAAAACCCATGTTAAACGTTTATACTCTGGATTTATACTGCGCTGATTATAGCAAGAGCGAATCAAACCAAAAAAATCATCAATGGGAAAATTCAAGCTCAATATGATGTCAATTTCATCAATAAAAATAACTATTTGATTTAAAGAAGTATCATCTTCTGTGCCAATTTCAACTAATAGAACTTCTTCAATAAATTGACTCAACCGTTGAACGGGAGATATATCTTTTCTTTCGTTCCACCAAGTCTTAAGATTAACTAGCAAATCAAAGCTTCGCCATATTTCTACAGCAAATCCCTTATACCATTGTTCGGGAGTGGTATTTTCGCTACCAATACGACTCATATCAATTGCTATGCATCTAACCCCTTCATGTCTCAGGTGGTACATCATACGCACCATGAGGCTTGACTTACCCATCTGTCTAGGATTGAGAATATAACAAATCTCCCCACGTTTCAAGGCTTTGTAGAGATAACGATCTGCCGAGCGCACTACATAAGTGGGAGCATCCATAGGTAAACTTCCCCCGACTTGATACTCAAAGTTGGAAGGTTGTTCGTTACTTCTGAGTAACTCGTTTTCAAAAAGCAGTTCGGCTTGAGTTGCTTTGAGAATTTCTAAAGTTTGTGAAAGCTCATGAGTGCGCTCTTCTACTCTTTGTTCTAAGTTTTGATAAAGCCTTGAATTCTCAACAGAGATAGCAGCTTGAGCAGACAGTATATTTAAAAGTTCAACTCGTTCTGAGGTAAATGCACCTGTGGTTAAATTATTTTCTAAATAAACAATTCCTTTTAATTGGTTTTGATAAAGTAAAGGGGTACAAAGAATTGATTTACTTTCTGTGGCAATAATATAAGAATCGTTAATAAATTGTCCTTGATGAACTGCATCATTTAAAACAATATATTCTTGAGTGCGGGCGACATAATTTATAATTGTAGTAGGTAAGATAAAGGTTGATGTTTCAAGATTTATAGATTCTATCTTGATTGATTGTAAAATAGTAACTTTATCGCTATCTACTATTCCTTGAGCTTCGATAACCCAGTTACCTTGATGATTGAGAATTAAAAAACCTTTTTGTGCCCCTGCATTTTCAATTACAATCTTCATTAAATTTTGCAGGAGTTTTTCTAGCTTAATTTCACCGGAAATTGCTTGATATGCTTTAATAATAGTGTTTAAGTCGAGTATTTCTCTATCTGTTTCACTGGTAGATGTAGTTGTGCTGATACTTCTATATTTGTTTTTATTTGTTACTCCTAATAAATACTGGGGATACTCTTCTTCTAACTGTTTTACCTTAGCTTTTGCTCCCCAACGGCTGTAACAATGATAGGCATTTCTCAGATAAAATTTGCCGAATTCTTCTCTACCCAGTGCCAGATAAAATTCAGATGCTCGTTCATAAGCTATAGCTTCTTCGTGGATAAATTCCGATTTTTTAGCACCTTGAATTGCTTTGTCGTAAAGTTCTTGTGCTTGCCAATTTTTTCCTAATATTCGCGCTTTCTCTGCTTCGACTAAATCGTATTTATTTAGGTAATTATCTGGGCAATGATTAGCCCATAGTTGCATATCCTCTTGGTTTTTTTCTACTTTTTCTAAAATTTGTTTTTGTTGCTCTACAGTGCAATTTTGGTGGTGAGCGAGCAAAGAAAGAGAAGAGTAAAAATTATGCTGCGGTGCTGTTAAATATGCACTCGTGCCATTTTTGTATTTTTCTGCTTTGATACTGTTTTCAAAAGCACTATCATATTCTTTTAAAAGGTAAAAATAAATTGTCTTGGAAAAATATGCGAATAATAGTAGCCATTCATTATTTTGTTCCGTCCATTCTTGTAAGTATTCCTCTTCTTTTTCTTGAGAGTTGCCAATTACGATTGGAATATCATTATTAATTTGTGATAATATTTTTGTAAGGTTCTTAAAAATTCTTATATTATAAGAAGCGAAATTTTGTTTAACTTTTTTAATCAAGTTAGTATAGTTTTGATAATTTCGATTAACTTCTGATAAATTTTCTCCTCCCAGAAATTTTATCAGACAATAATTGATGGCTGCATAAGAAGCGAATTCATACTCCCCTGCATCTATCCCATTGCTGAATCCATGCAGTAATTTTTCTTGTGCAGCTGTATTGACAATGTGTTCTTTCCAGTGCCATATTTGTCCATAATACATTTGTAATACAAAAACTTCTGATTTTCTCGCATTAAATTTGTTTAATAACTTAAGCGATAGTTTACCAAATTCATGACCATAATCAATATCGATTTTGGTCGCACACAAAAGCATTCCGAAAGTCACATATATGCTAGAAGCTTGGGAAGAATTTCCATGTTTCACACAGAAATCAACTAAAGTTAATATTACCCAAACAAATAATGAAAAGTTTGTTGTATGGGTAGCAGATATAATCTGTTGTAAGATTTTTATCGCTGATATTTGATGCGGATTGGTTATTGTAGGAAGATTAGCTATATTCTCAATTTTTTGACCATTGAAAAGTGATTTAATATATTTTTGTTTTTCTGCTATTTTTTCATTTATATCAATATCTAGGTCGGAAATATCTATTCCTAGCTCTGGTAAAATTTTTAGGGCTGTATCTATTGCTTTCTGACTCTGAAATATAGTGTAATAGTACGATATTTTTATTTGATAAGTTTTGATTTTATCAATAATAAAATTAGTTTTTTCTAAGATAGTTTCAGAGAAATCTTCTATTTGAGCATATTTGGTATTTAAGTAGAGTAATTCTAAAGTTTCTACATAGATTTTTAAACTTAATTGATACTGTTTTTCCCAACTATTTGGTGCTAACAATGTTAAACTAATTTCTAAATATTTTAAAGCTGCTTGATAGGCTGTTGACGCTTTCGCTTTTTGACCAGCTTGAAGATTTAATTTAGCTAAATTATTTTTTTCAGATTGTTCGACAATTAGTTCATATCCTTCGTTTAGATGATTGGCAATATCAAAAATTTTGTCTTCTAATTCAACTAATTTTGTTCTTTCTAGTAATAAACGGCCTACTTGTAAATGAACTGCTTTTTTCTCTGCTTCTGGAATCAAAGCATAAGCAGCTTGCTGAACTCTATCATGCAAAAATTTATAGGTAATATATTCGGGAATTCTAGGAATAAAAGCATCAGAGATGTCTAAAGTATCTCTTGAAATTTCTTCCCGATTCCAAAGTAGAGGTATTTTATAGTCATTACTCAGGGGTAAAATTAAACCTGAATCTAATGCTGGCTGAAGCTCTCTAGCTGTAGTTATTTGAGATTTATTATTGACGGTGGAGAGAACTTCTAAATTAAATTGATTGCCAATACAGGCTGCTAATTGCAAAAGATTCTGAGTTTTTTGATTTAGCTTGGTAATTTTGCTAATAGTTAATTCTACTACATTATCCGTTATTCCTACTTTTTCAATTTCTTCAACATTACAGTACCAATTATTTTTTGTATAGTCAAACAACAAAAGTTTTTCTTTGTAGAGATATTGGAATAATTGAGTTAATAAAAAGGGATTACCTTGAGTTTTATTATTTATTAGTTCTGCTAAAGTTTTTGAATCTTCTATGGAGCAATTTAAAGTATCGGCAATTAATTGGTTGATGTATTTGAACTCCAATGGTTGTAGCGAGATATTACAAAACCTACCAGCTTCTTTTTCAATTTGCTCTAAGGTTTGCGTCAAAGGATGAGTTGCATCAACTTCATTATCTCTGTAAGCTCCAATTATCAGTAAATATTGGCTGTCAATATCGGTTATTAATAGCTGAATTAACTTTAGAGATGCTAAATCTGCCCACTGTAAATCATCCAGAAAAATAACTAAGGGATGTTCTTTTTTTGTGAAAACGCCAATAAATCTTTGGAAGAATAAATTAAATCGATTTTGAGCTTCAGTTGCTGCTAATTCCTCCACTGGCTGCTGTTTACTGATGATTTGTTCCAATTCAGGAATTATGTCAATAATAACTTGAGCATTAGGCTCCAAAGCTTCTAAAAGTTGTTTTTTCCAAGCTTGTAGCGCTGCTTCAGATTCGCTAAGTAACTGTCGTATTAAATATTGAAAGGCTTGAGCTATAGCTCCGTAGGGAATATCTCGCTTCAACTGGTCAAATTTTCCGCTGATAAAATAACCTCGGGAGTACATAGGTTTGTGAACTTCATTAACCAAAGCAGATTTACCAATTCCTGAATAGCCAGAAACGAGTACCATCTCCGTGCTACCATGACTGACTCGCTCAAAAGTAGTTAACAGTTGAGTGACCTCTTTTTCCCTACCGTAAAGTTTTTCGGGAATATGAAAGCGATCGCCAATATCCTGAGTTGCTAAAGAAAACCGCTCAATTTGTCCAAAAAGCTCTAAGCTATTGAGACAAAACTCCAAATCAGCTTTGATTCCCCAAGCACTTTGGTATCGTTCTTCTGGGGTTTTTAGCAACAATTTCATTACAATATCTGAAACAGCTTTGGGTATTGGCTCCGATCTTAAATTTAAAGTTTCTACAAGTTCATCTGGGGGAACAGGTTGTTGAGCAATATGACAATGAACTAATTCTATAGAGTCAGTGGTTGTAAAAGGCAGTTGATTGGTGAGCAATTCGTAGAAGGTAATACCCAAGGAGTAAAAATCGCTGCGGTAATCTATCCCTCGGTTTATTCTTCCGGTTTGCTCTGGAGAAATATAAGCTAAAGTTCCTTCTAATTGATCGATGTTGTTAACCGACTGATTTTTCTGGGTTAAACGTGTAGAAATGCCGAAATCTATGATTTTAAGTTGTTTTGTGTCTGGGTTATATATAATATTAGACGGGTTAATATCTTTGTGAATAATATTGGCATCGTGAATCGCAGCCAAACTCTCGGTGGTTTTGATGGCAATAGAGAGAAATTCCTTGAGACTAAAGTGGTCATAAGCGAAACTTGATGGCTTCGGCATTACCCCCGCAACACTGGTGCTTCGATCCTGCATTAGCAATTTTAAAGATTCACCACCAAAGTCCTCTAAGAGGATGACTAAACTATTTTCATATCGCTGCAAATCATGTGCTTTAATAATTCCATCGAAATTCAAGGAGCGGGTAACTTCATATTCTTGCTTGTATCGAGTTAGTTCTGAAGGAGTAGGGTAATTTTCTTTAAGAATCTTGAGAATAATTGGTTGGTTGTTAGCTTTGAGAATTCCTCGGTGAACTAATGAATTCGCGCTTTCATAAATTTTTTGAATAATCTCGTAATCTGCTTGAATGCTACCTAACTGACGATGCATAGGACGTTACCAAAAAACCTGGAATATTTTATACAGGGTTTCCAGGATTTTATCATTGTGCTTGATTTTTAACCTACAGTAAGCCAGATTGCGAAGTTGCAAATATCCCTGTTCATTGAATTAATTTCAACTGGTTCGATAAAAATTTTCGTCGTTTTTGCTCCGGTTGGGTTGAACCAAGTGAAACCCAACATCCTCCTTTTTACTTCTAAAGATTGCTCCGCTTACATTTCATTCAACCCAACGCCCGTGTTGGGTTATGCCGTTCAGCTTTGCTACGGCTCAGGCACACCTGCGGTGTTCGCGCAGTGTAAGCGAAGCTCTACGCTCCTCAACCCAACCTACAAATACTTACTACCTATTTTCAAGAGTAAATTAAGTAAATTAACTACAACTGAGTGGAATATAGGGATAGGGGGATCTAAAATAGTCCACATCTACCAAATATTCATTTGTCTCTTGAGATTTTATATAAAAGGGAAACGGTTTTTCATCATCTTCTGCCTTTGCCCATTCTTTCAGATTCTCTGCAACAGCTTCTGTTGGTATTGGAGGATAGGGGAGGACAGCTTGATAAGCTATCCAAGGTTTTTCATGACTAATAAACTCTTTGATATCACCAGTGAAGGTATTCCAATCTACCTCCAGACTATACTTAGAGGTTATTTCACCAGTACTTAAAATAGGTTGGGAAATTTGGTGGTATTTTCCTTCTCTAAAGTAATAGGCTTGTCCAGCCAATAAGAGAGATAAAGAAATTCCCCGCCAAGCTCTGCTGGTAGGTAATATCATAAATCTTGCTTCTTGCTTAGTTTCCCCTTTAGATATTAAAGGTAGATATATACTTTCATTCTCGATATGGTTAAGAGTATTTGCACCACCATAAAGAAAAATTTCTCTAGCTATGAGACCATCTAAAATATAAGAATCAATTTCATCCCACTTGCCTTTAGTAAATTTATCCCATAATTTCCCTTCGTTTTCTTGTGCTTGCAAATAAGTCCACCAAGTTTTAGCAATCAATTGAGATATTTTGCGACTGTGTAGTAAGGTACGGATTGTGACATAAAAATTACCTAGCTCAGTTTGTTGATTTTTGTCATATTCTAGCTGGCTAGATAATTGCTCCATAAAACCATCTGTCAAAACGACTCCTGACGAAGGTAAATATGAAGAGAGTTTATCATCCTCACCATTTCTTGGGTAACTTTTAAGATTATTGGTTGTGTACTCATCGAGTTTAAAATCATCGAAACTCTCTAATTGCAGGTTCTCTTTATCTCCCGAACCTCTTTTTCTCGCTAATATTGTTCTACTTATATTTTCTGCTTGTGTTTCTTTTTCAGAAGGCTCTACAACTAATATCTGATAATAGGTATCTTCTTTGTACCACTGTTTTGTTGATAATGAACCTGGACTACCAACCATGACTTCATATGGTGGTGTTTGATTCGTCATTATTCTTTTCCTCTTATATGATTTACAATTTCAAAACAAACCGTAAAAACGACGGGGATTATCCCAAAGAATCTTTTGCACTGTTTCTTTCGATAAATTTTCCTCAAGCTCTACTAATTCTTGAACAATCTTTGGATTATGATCCATGTGAGGATAATCCGAACCAAAGATTAAGTTATCCGTGCCAATATATTCAATAGCCCGAGCCAGTAATGGTTCCGATGGCTCAATGGAAATAAAACACTGACGACGAAAATATTCTGAAGGTTTTATTTTGACATTATCTTTTACCTCCCAATATAGATTTTCATATTCTTCATCCAATCGCCATAACCAGTAAGGAAGCCAGCTACAACCTGATTCAAGGAATCCTACCCTGAGATTCGGATAACGCTCTAATACTCCTCCTTCAATCAAAGCTAGTAAAGCCATCATCTGTTCCATGGGATGGGAACAAGCATGGAGAGCAAAACGAGTATTGAATCGTTCTGCACCTACAGTGGGCAAACGACTATGAGTTCCTTCATGAATTCCTACGGCTATTCCTAGCTGCTCGCATTCTCTCCAAAATGGCTCGTAAGCAGTGTCGCTCAACAATCTTCCTTTAACTGGATTAGGGCGCAAAAATACTGCTTTCCAACCAAAATCCACAATTTGATGCAATTCATGCACCATTGACTCTGGTGAGTGAAGGTTAATCGCTCCTACCCCTTTCAACCGTTCCCGATCGTAATTGCAAAAGTCCTTCAACCAATTGTTATAAGCACGAGTGAAAGCTCCCGCTAATTGTGCTGAACTATTATCAATCGCCCAAAGCCACAATCCATAAGTCGGATAAACAAAGGCTATATCAACTCCCATTCCTACCATCTCTTGGAGATGAGATTCCACATTATAGCCTTGGAAATAAGCATTGGGGTGAGCTGACATCATCTGCTTATTTCCTAAATCACGCACTTGAGAGGAGACCTTTTCCGTAATCTCTTCCTCTTTTATTTTCATGTCTGCTGAAGGAGCAAATTGCTTAAATTCTGGTTCGAGATACTCAGCCCACATACTAGGAGGCTCAATAACGTGGGAATCAGCATCAATAATTGAATATCCGTTTAGCATTTGTGTTGGTTGAGTGCAACTCTTGCTCAAGTGAAATCTAATTTTAGTTGTCAATCATTTGAATAAATTCTTAATAAAACTAACAGAAGTTAGTAAAGATAGGTGGATATGAAATCTTGAGCCGACTTGGTTTTGCTCCGATCTTTCATACCCCTATCGATATTAGTTGAATTTTTTTGTCTTCATCTCATAAAGTTTATATAAAGGTTCATATAAAAGTTCATGTATAGCGCTTTTTAGTCGAATCCAATATACTCAAAACCTCACCCTGACAAAGCCGAACATCCCTCTCCAAATCCTCGCAGAGGGAACACCTGCCAAGCTGAACAAGGTACTTTTATTTGATGTGTATATAAGTATATACCTGTAAATATGCCGCAAGTCTGTTAATAATTATGACCAAGTACATAAACTATGAATAACTATGATATTTATGATTTATGTAACATAAATAACAATTGCGAAGCGAGCTTATAATTTTTATGCGCCTTGATTGTCTTGTTGAGATTGTTAACCGGCAGCTAATTCAAAGCCAAAATCGGCTGCTTAGTTCTACAGAAATTCTCATATTACAAGGCATTTGGGAGCATAAAACTTATAATCAAATAGCCGTCAAGGCTGGTTATAGTCCTGGCTACTTCAGCAATGTCGTTGCTCCAGAGTTATACCAGCGACTCTCCGAAGTAATTGGGCAGCGCGTGACTAAGAAAAACTGTCAGGTGGTACTGGAGTCTTATGGCATCAGCCAAACAACACCACAGACAACAAATTTACAATATTCGGCAGAAAATCCCGTCAATTTTAATTACCAAGATACCTCCCCTTGCTACCCCAGTGGTTCAGTTCCCCTAGGCTCACCTTTTTACATCGAACGCCTTCCTATTGAAGATCGAGTTTATCAAGAAATCAGGAAACCAGGGGCACTAATAAGGATTAAAGCTCCCAGAGAAATGGGCAAAACCTCAATGTTGCTGAGGATTATTGACTATGGAAATCGCCTGGGCTACAATACCGTCAGCTTGAACCTAGAACAGGTAGAGCAGGCAATTTTGAGCGATTTTAATCAACTTTTGCGCTGGTTCTGCGCCAACATAGCTCACCGGCTTCAGCTCAGACCGATGCTCGAAGAGTATTGGGATGAAGATTTGGGAAGTAAAATTAGCTCCACCCTATACTTGCAAAAGTATATTCTCAAGTCAATCAATACTCCTCTAATACTGGCCTTAGATGAGGTAAACCAGATTTTCGAGCATCCCCAAGTAGCAAAGGATTTTTTAAGTTTATTGCGCTCTTGGTACGAAGAAGCCAAAAGAGAGTCGCGATGGCAAAATCTTCGCTTGCTCGTGATTCACTCAACGGAAATTTACGTTCCCCTTGAGCTTAACCAATCTCCTTTCAATGTGGGTTTACCGATTCATTTAGATAGTTTCAGTGCTGTTGAACTGCAGCAGTTAGCCCAACGCTACGGACTCGATTGGCAAGATGAAACAGAAACCAAACAATTAATGGCAATGGTTGGCGGACATCCCGCACTAGTACATTTAGCAATCTATCATCTAAGTGGTGGGCAGATAACTATGAAGGAACTGATAGAAACTGCTCCCACTGCTACGGGAATTTATTCACATCATTTACAGCGTCATTGGGCAACATTAGAAACACAACCAGAATTAGCACAAGCTTTTCATCAAGTTCTTAATGCTACTGAACCTCTTCGCTTAGATCCCATCGTAGCTCACAAATTAACCAGTATGGGGTTGATTAAGCTCTCAGGATTTAAAGCTATCGTAAGTTGTGAATTGTATCGTTTGTATTTTACAAAAAAAAGGAAGCAAGATTTATATAGTGATTTTGAGTTGGGTGCAATACAGCTTCAACCTTACCCTTTCCCCTCTTCTTGATAAGGTGGGGGTGAGTTCACAAGTAGCAAGTACCGCTACGCTCAAGTAGTAAGTAGCAAGTTTTACCTCTTCCTAAAGAAAGAGCATTCGCGCATCGATTGATTAAAGATTCGCGCAACAGTTCTCTCTTTAATATTAAATATGTTGTTTTTTCTCCAGGAATGGCCGCAATTGTCACAATACTCGGCTGGTGCGTGACACTGAAAACATTGTGACTACGTACCTGCTTTGTTCAAAGTGTCACAGCACCCTACTAGAAAAATGTGCCTGTTGCGTAAGTCCTGTCCTTAAAAGGAGAAGCTTTATACCAATTTCGGAGCTATATTACTTATTACTTATTACTTGTTACTTTAGCTCCCTATGAGCGTGGTAATATTTTCTACTCAAAGATACTACACAGCATCTATAGGCTAGTTTAATCGTTAATTTTCAGTTTTGATCTCTGCGAAAGGGATAACTAAGTAAGTCGGCACCAATAATCCAAGCTATGTAACAATATATAAATTTACCTCAAACCCTTATTGCTACTTGTGAAACAGTTGCGGTGGACGGGTTCCCCGGCATAAGCAAACTGTTGTTAGTGCAGCGTCTCCCGCTAGGGAGATACCCGAAGGGCTACTTGCTACTTCCTGGTCTTAACTACGATTTTCAACGCCGACCTACTTACAAGAGAGTTCCCCTTTCTGAATTAGATAATATTTTTGGCGTTGCTGATTAAAAGTATGAAATGGATTTATTGGATAGCCGAAACCCTTGTAGAGACGCGATATAATGCCTTTCAGGCACGCTGTGTTAACGCGTCTCTACATTCAAATTTATACCTGGATTCAGCAACGCCATATGTTTAATGAACTTTTTAATGAACTTTTTAATGAACTTTATGAGATTAAGATGACAGAAATAAAACTATCATCGAATTTTGTTTATAAGAGTTGGCGTTAATCCCACCACTATCAAATAATTCGTAATTAAGTTTGATAAAGGGAGCTTAGATGACCAGATTTATAAAATATTTTCTTGCGTTATGTTCCATTCCAAACGGGCACCAGCGGCGACTAAACAGACCTGCACCCCTTTCCCTGTGAGGAAAAGGCGGGATTCAAAACCTTTCCTAGAAGGAGAGAGGTTCTGAGCATAGTTATTGACTTTTCCGCCCATCCTCATTTGTTAAATTTAATCAAACCATCGGCTAAAAACTAAAATAATGCTCGACAAACCGCAGCTCAATCCCTCTTACTCCGTTGAAACCATAGAAGCAGATAAGCTATTTTTATTGTCCGAAAGAGAAGCAGCAACTTTAAGCGATCGCTATTCTTGTCAGATAGCTGCTTTAGTTGATGGCGAAAGTAATATTGACACAATTATTGACAAAATTCAACAATCGCTACTGGAATACCAAACATCAACACCGGAAGCTAGTAGCTTTTTCCAAGAAGTTCTCAATGTGAGTATTCAAGTTCAATATGCTTTCTTGCAAATGGTAAAAAATGGCTATCTTGTTCAACAAGATAACTCTTTCCCATCACAAGTAGAAATTTTCTGCCATCATCTCAACATCGATCCTGACTTAGCCTATCAACGATTGCAATCGACGAAAGTCGCAGTAAAAACCTTCGGTTCGGTTGCTGTTGATGATTTGATTGCGATGCTTGAACCCCTAAAAATTCAAGTAGCAGAGGTTGGGGATTTGACAGTAGTTTTAACCGATGATTACCTGAATCCAGAACTATTGGAATTTAATCAACAAACCCTCGAATCCCAATCCCCCTGGATGCTGGTTAAACCATTGGGAACAATTATTTGGATTGGCCCTTTATTTTATCCTCATACAACTGCTTGTTGGGAATGCTTAGCGAAACGTTTGCGAGATAACAGACCGATTGAAGGCTTTATTCAGAGAAAAAAAGAAATTGCTATCCCACTAGCTCCTCCTTTGGGTTTTTTGGCATCTACAGTACAAACAGCATTAGGAATGGTAGCGACGGAAGTGTTTAAGTGGATTATCAAAGGAGAAAATAAACAATTAGAAAACAATTTGCTCGCTTATGATACCATCGCCTTAAAAACCGAAAATCATCGTTTGGTGAAACGTCCTCAATGTTCAAGCTGTGGAGTGATGGCTCAGGGATTGACTAACAACCCTCTACCCGTTGTTTTAGGACACCGCAAAAAAACCTTTACCGCAGATGGAGGACATCGTAGTTGTTCACCCCAAGAAACTCTGAGGAAATATCAACATCATATCAGTCCCATTACCGGTGTTGTGCGAGAACTGACTAAAATTCCTGGAAATCAATTAACTCATAATTACATAGCCAAACATCATTTCCTCAGTGTTTTCGATGATTTAACTAGCTTGCAGCAAAATCTGGGAGGGAGGAGTGCAGGGAAAGGTAAGACTGATTATCAAGCTATGGCTAGCGGTTTCTGCGAAGCCATCGAGCGATATTCTGGGGTGTTTCAGGGAGATGAAGTGACTGAAAAAGGTAGTTACCAACAAATGGGGGATAAAGTAATCCACCCCAATGTTTGTATGAATTTCAGTCAGCAGCAATATCTTAATCGAGAGCAATGGAATGCAGATTGTCCGGGCTGGTTTCAAAAAATACCCGAACCCTTTGATGAAGAGAGAGTTATTGACTGGACTCCCATTTGGTCTTTAACTCACCAGGAATTCAAATATCTGCCTTCTGCTTACTGTTATTATGGCTATCATCCGTCCTATAAACCTGACTGTTGGGCTGACTCCAATGGATGTGCCACAGGTAATAATCTTGAAGAAGCTATTCTGCAAGGGTTTATGGAATTAGTAGAACGGGATAGTGTTGCTTTATGGTGGTATAATTGTCTGGAAAAACCTCAAGTCGATTTAGATAGTTTCGACGAGCCTTATTTTTACAGTCTCAAGCAATATTATCAATCTATTAATCGTAGAATTTGGGTGTTAGATATTACCAGCGATTTGAATATTCCGGTTTTTGCTGCCATTAGTTGCAGAAGCGATGAGCGCAAAGTAGAAGATATTGTTTTAGGATATGGCGCTCATTTCGATGCTAAAATTGCGATTAGTAGAGCATTGACCGAAGTTAACCAAATTTTACCCAACGTTTTGTTAGCAAAAGCAGATGGAAGTACTCAATATCCTCCATCTGCCGATAGCTTAGCTGTAGATTGGTGGAAAACTGCAACTTTAGCCGACAAACCTTACTTAGTTCCCAATCTAGGAATTAGGGCTAAAACTAGTAGTGATTATACGCAAATAACAGGTTACGATTTACTCGAAGATATTAAGCTCTGTCAAGGAATCGTTGAGAAAAACGGCATGGAAATGCTAGTCTTAGACCAAACTCGTGCCGATATTGGGCTGAGAGTTGCTAAGGTAATCGTTCCGGGAATGCGTCACATGTGGAAAAGATTAGCACCAGGGCGACTTTATGATGTCCCGGTGAAAATGGGATGGTTGCAAGAGCCACTGACTGAAAATCGACTTAACCCTTTTCCCATGTGGATGTAAACGCTATATCAGAATTATAACAATACCTGGCGTTGCTGAATCCAGGTATGAATTTGAATCTAGAGAAGCGTTAGCGCAGCGTGCCTGAAAGGCATTATCTCGCTTCTCTACAAGGGTTTCGGCTATCCAATAAATCCATTTCATACTTTCGGCAACGCTGATTAAAAGTATGAATAGCCCCCCAACCCGAAATTATGGGGAAAAGATAACTAAAAGTCCCCCAATGCAAGAGGGATTGAGGAGCATACTTTTTTGATAAAAATAAATTCATATTTCAATATGGCTAACACCACGCTGCGCTAACAGCAACGCCCAAAATCGGTAGTTATTTTTCTCAAATATAAAAAATCAATAAGAGCGAAAAAAATTTTAATACGCTCCTGTCTATTGTTGTCTATATCACTATTAACTGTTAGATCAGTCGCTACGCTCCAATTAAAAATTAGTAATTCCACCATTCTAAATTATTACTCTTCCCTTTGATGGAAGAGCTTGAAATAAGGAATATAGAGCTTTTCGGTTAGTGCAATACAATGCAGATAAACCTCACCCCCAGCCCCTCTCCTTCTCAAGGCTACGGTGTACACACATCTCGTCAGATCCCCCTAAATCCCCCTTTTAAAGGGGGACTTTAATTTCAGATTCCCCCTTTTTTAAGGGGGGTTAGGGGGGATAAAAACACTGTGAAAGCAAATTCTAATACTTCTGTGTACACCGTAGCCTTCTCAAGGAGAGGGGTGTATTCTATCCAACTGAAAACTGCTATATATTTTTTTATGTTTCTCCCTTTAGGGAGAGGCTTGTATCCTTAATTAATCAATGAAAAATTATTTACCTTCTCTTTAATTTTGAATTTTGAATTGTTTCGGTCATAACTATTCTTCTACATCCGCTTTACTGATTTCTTCTTCCAGAATTTGAATTGCTCCGCTAATTCGTAATAATGTATCCCGTAAATTAGCTTGTTTAGTTTCCAACTCTGTCATTGCTTTTTGTCCCGATGCAAATTCAGCTTTGAGTTCTGTAAGACGTTTCTCTAGTTGTTCTTTCATGTACCTTTAACTTTTAGATTCATAGAAATAAATGTACCAGTACCGGAGTATTGGGGGGTAGAGTCAGGGATGGGACTTGGTGCTGAAGGTTGTTGAGCGGGTACCATGACTGTAAATTTTGCCTGGAATTGTCCTCCTTTGAGCAGTACGGGTTTACCTCCAGATTTGGTTTTTTGAGCTTTCTGGTTTGCTGCTAAGGATTGAATAAAAAGCATTCCTACTCCTGGAATACTGTATTGGGGAGTGATGTAAGAACAACCGGGGACGATAACTTTTTTCTCGTCACCGTCAACGCAGACTAGTTTCTGATTAATTTTATCTTTTCCGGTACCAATTAAATCTCCCGGACGCACGGTGATAGTTGCTTGTCCGAAGTTGGGGTTAAACATGGCTTTGTCCCCGGTGATGAGAATGTAGTCAGACATTAGTTTTACTACAAATAATTAGCTATTCAATTTCTTAACTTAATATCATTATTCTGTTGTTCTTCAAGTCGCATTGATAAAATTGAAATCTGTTTTTGTTGCTCTTTAATTGCTTCTATCATGGGAGCAATTAACCCCGTATAATTCATAGTTCTCATACCATCAGAACCAATGTGGACAAGTTCGGGGAATATTGTTTCTACCTCTTGAGCAATAAACCCCAATTGTCTATCTGTTTGTTGAGAATATTCATTTTCCTTCCACTGGAAAGTGACCCCTTGCAAACTAAGAATCTTTTGTAGCCCACTTTCAATGGTTTGAATATTTTTTTTCAATCTAGCATCACTAGAATAGTTAATCTTTTGATTTTTAACATCTAAGTGGATATGTCTATTTCTGCGAAAATCTCTTACATATAAGTTATCGTCAACAGTTATGTATGCTTGTCCATTATGACGATAAAATGCACCATCTCCATTTATGTGCGCTCGTTCTCCATCTACAATAATTCCCTTTTCTGATGTTATACCATTGCTTACATTTAAACTACCAGCAAAAAAGGAAGTACCTGTCCCTTTGACTGTTAACCCACCATTTGCTTGGGTAGTTAACAACATTCTTTCCGCACTTTGCCTATCTCGCCAAGAATGATTGCCATTTGCAGTATAAAATAAGGTACTACTATTTATTCCGAATCCGTATCCGGTCCAAAGTTGTAATTTGAGATTGTTTGTTGTGTCAGTATTTGCAAAAACAATTTGTTGTTCACCATCGAGGTTAATATTACCTTGCTCAATAGTTAAACTACCTTTGAGATACTGACTACCTTGAACGTTTAATTTATAATTACCTGGATTGTTTGTCCCAATACCAACATTATTACCGACTGCATTAATAGCTAATGGTTTTGTACCATGAGATTGAATCCAGCTATAGTTTTCGTGATAACCTAATCTGAGATTTGATTGGTCAGTTTTTCCAATAATTAAGGTATTACCATTTGGTTCTTGGTTGGTATTGATAATCTGTAGTGTTTTACTCGTAATTTTCTCATTTGCAGTTAAATTACCAGCAAAAGAAGAAGTTCCTGTTCCATTTACAGTTAAATCCTCATCAATTTTTAAACTACCCGTCAAAACAGCTAAATTGGGATTCGTATTTCCCCCAGAACGAAGTGTCAAAGCTTTACTATTGGAGTTTGGTAAAGATATACCTGAATATTCTCGAACTATGTCATCGAGAGTAATATTATCTTCAGAAATTGTTGCTTTGACTAACTTTACGCCATAGTCGGGAGTTTTTTCTGCAAATCCAACAAGAGGATTTTCAACTCTGCGAGTATAGCTTTCATCTACGCCATCTTGCTGTTTATTTTGTTTTTCTTCTTGATATTGTATATAAAGCTCACCACTAGTAATATTATTAAATCCACTAAAATTACTATCTTCTTTTAAAACAATTAAATTACCTTTACTATCTATAGCCGACCCAGGTTTTATTTTAATTGCTTTTTTATCTTGTTGATTAACTTCAACTTCTAGTCCCTCAATAATTCCTGAGACATAAAGACTTTGATTCTGATAGCGTTGACGGTCGCTCAAATATTTATGTTGAAGTTCAAAGTCTTCTTCTAATAGATATTGACCGGGAAAATAGTTAGGATGTTCTATAGAAAAATTAGTGAAGTCAGTAGTTTTAGCCATGTTTTCCTTTGATTTTATTAATGAATTAAATTGTTCCTAAGATGGTGAGAACTGTTTCATCTTCGTTGTGTGTTTCTCCTACGTTACTACAAATTTGTAAAATCTCTTGTGGTGAAACTTTTGCAATATTAAAGTTTTTTTCTAGTAATTTATAAGTAGATAAATTATGATTAATATTTAAGGAAGCTTGAACGGTTAGTTTACCGGTAATATCAATGTTGTTAATATTTTTGATAGTTACGGATAATTTATCTATGGTTTGGAGAAACTGTTGATAATAGATAGTACGCTTAATTGTAATTTGATTATTTTCAATGCTAGTTTCTGGTGTAAATAAATGAAAGTCAGAAACATCATCTTTTAGACGCAATATAATTTTATTTAAGTCTATATTATCTAAGTCAGTTTGGGCTACTTCCAAAATAGCCTCTATTTCTAGTTTTTCAATAATTGCAGTAATTTCGGGTTGTAATTCTTGTCTTTCGGGTGCTGCAAATGTTTGAACGTTGTAGGGTTGAGTCCAAGGATTTTCCGTAATCCTCATTGCTGATTCTTGTGGTTGATTTGTTAGTTTGAAAATAGTATTTCCTTCAATCATCTCTTCTGCACTATTTAAGCGGCAAATTTTTAATACAGGTGATAGATTTATCGGTTGTTCTAGTAGTGTTTTTCTATGTTCTATTTCATTAATATAAAAATAAAGATTGATTGCTAAATCACCAACAAAATATTTATCTGTCCGATTGGATAACTTGACATTGAAACCTTTTAGATTATCTGCTAAACTTTGATAATTTAATTTGTATTTAACAGTAAAAGATTGATTGTCTATAATTATGTGTGGTGAATCGAGGTTAATTAATTTTGAATTACCTTGTAGTTGAATAACTAACTGTTTTGCTAATTGATTAACTGGAACGGTATTATTTTCTTGTGGATTAATTTTAACTTCTATGAAAAATGTTTGATTTTGAAGATATTCAAACAATTTAAAAGGAAACACAACCTGCGATGGCTTAGTTAACTGCATCGTCGGGACAAGAATTTTGAGCGAGTAAAATGTCTGTGCTGGCTTTACTCTATCAATAATTGCTTTTGCTATTTTAGCTTGTCGCCAATATTTTTCCGGGTCGCGGTCATTTAAGGTTAATTGAACTTGAAAATAATTGGGAAAATTTCTAAATTGGTCGAATACCTCAACTTTTTCTCCAAATCCTGATTCTTTTAAATAAATACTTAAAATTTTAATTAATCCGGCTTTTGTTCCTCTTAAACGATAGAGTCCGACAATTTGTTGAATAAATTGTCTTTTAACTTCTACTTTCCAATCATTTCTTAAGCTTAAAGCTACCCAATCTGCTAACCAAGGTAAAAATTCTTCTGGTGTTTGCTGGGGATTAAAATAAAGATGAATATTATCAATAATTTCTTCTAATCCAGGTGGGTTATAAGTATCTTTTGTAATTATTTGCTTTTTACTAGAAGTCTCACTTCCTCCGCTCAGTATTTTTTCAAATGCGAGCAAAAATTGACCAATAAAATCATCTTCTTGGAGAACTGCGGGTAAATACTGTTGATAGCTACTAACCGATTTAGATTGTTTTTCGTTCATTGTCAACTTCTACTACTATTGTAAATTCGCTATCTTCAATATTTAGGCTAACTAATTGGTTTTCTGCTAAATCAATATCTGAGTTTGAATTATTAACTAGTAAATTTTCAACAAAATCTACACCTGATAAATCATCTAATATTTTATATAATTCGGAGATATAAATACTTCTACCAAATGGCCATCCTTTAGCACCCCAATATTTTCCGGATTGCAAAGTATGAAAGAATAAATTAACTTCTTTTTGAGTATTTTCTTTAACTTCTTCTGCTTTTGCACCATCTTGAAGTATTAATTCTGCTTTTACAGTTACGGATACATATAAAGGTTCTACGATATGTAAACGAGTAGTCAAAAGTTTTCGTTCGTTAAGAAAATCAAGCAGTTTTTCATATTTGTTATTATTGCTATTTTCTTGATTATTCTGTTCTGGAACAACGATTAAACTAATATTTCCTTTAGCAAAAGTTTCAACATCAGATTCAGATAAATTACGTTGTGCAAAACACTTAACTCGTGCGATTTTGACGGTCGAATCTTTTCTTTGATTCCAGTCTTCAATAATTAGTTGTTCGTAGTCTACCGTCGTCACAGCCCGATAACGTTGACGTAATTCTAATAAAGTTTGATTAATCTCCGATTGCAAACTTTGTTGTCTTTCTTTCGCAGAAATATTTGGTAAATTCCATTGTTCTCCTTTAAGTAAACTGACAAAGCTAGCATAATTTTCATCTCCGACTTGATTAACCCGGTAAAGAGTCATTTCGCTTAACCAAGCTAATAGTTCAATTAAAATAATTCCTGTATCAGATGGGTTATAATCAGTCCATTCAGGATATTCAATCGAAATTTGAGAAATTGCTGATTCTACTAATTCAGCATAGGTACGGTCATCTAGATTTAGTAATGGTAAAGGCATTCAATTTTAGATTTTAGATTTTGGATTTTGGATTCAGAACACATAATTTTTACAAAGAAAATAATATCTTGAATTGAATTAAAAATTATTTATTTTCCCTGTTACTTATGACTTTAAATTAATGGTATGATTGCCAGAATAAATTAAAGTGTCGGCACTTAGAGATGAGTTTGTTTCTGTTTCTTCTGTTTCTAAAGATTCAACATAGTTAACTCCAGGAATAGATTGAATAATGGCGTAAAAATCGGATTTGCGGGGATAGCGTCCAAATTGCCATCCTTTTTTCTGTTTACCTCCAGTCAAAGGATGAAGAAAGGTTTCTAAGCTTTGTTTGATTGTGTTTAGCAGCATATCTGCACCTTGCAGGGATACGGGATTTATAGTTGCATTAACGGTGACTTCTTGCCATTTCGGAGCAGTGACGATTAAATCTACCGTAGGTTCGCAGCGGAAACGAATATAGGTTTCGACTTGCTTTAGTAAAGCTAAGCTCGGGATTGGTTGATGTTTGCTACTATAGGGCAGAATAATTAATTTAACTTGTCCTCCTCGTTCGTTAATTTTCTCTACTGTTTGTTTAAATTCGTCATATTTGGGAATTGATTCTTTTTGCTTAAAAAAATCTTCAAAAGAAATATCTGGGTTGTTGGGATCTAACCAAAAATTTTCATTTAGGGAACTAAAGTTAGCCGTTATCAAGTCTGGTGTCACAACTTTAACTCTTGCAACATCAGTAGAAGCTTCGTAAGCTAAATCTTCGATATCTTCAAGAGTCACAGCGCGATCGCGATGACGAAGTTGTTTGGGAACTCGTGTTTTCAGTCTTTCTAAAGTTTCTTGTTCTGCTCCCCCTGCTGATGGTTCGAGGTTAATTACTTTATCAATATAGGGAATAGTAGTTTTCAATTGGCTGATGGTTTCTGAAGAAATGTTTCCTTGTTTACCTCCTCCAGTACGGTAAAAACTTAATCGAATATTATTCCTTCCTCTGGGAGGAATCATCCCTGCTCGTCCATCACCAAAACGAATTTCTCCGGTTTGTCGGTCTAAAGTATAATGGCGATGATTGCTACGAGAACCGTAAAAATCTGGTACTTCTTGCCAAAGTACCCAAACTTCTTCAATTTCCCCAACATCATCTTTAACTACTTTTACTGTATCTGATTCTATTTCAAGGGGAATTTGTTGTTCTTGAATGTCTAATTGCTGTCCCCACAAAATCGGACTATTATTAGCAATAAAAACTTGATTTGCTTCGGAGTTGCTTGAACCTAAAATCTCTTTCTGGAGACTGATTGCTTGAATAGCCCAAGTCGTATTAGTTAATATTCGGCGTAGACGAGGTTTAACCCGAAAATTGCCATTTTTCCAACGAACTCGCAACCAATATAACTGTTTCTCAAAAGTTTCTATTTCGCTGAAATCTGCGGGTGCAATAAATTGAATTAAACCCGATTGAGAAAACGCTTGGGTTTCATCTTGTACTCCTAACGGTTTCCAATTAGAATTACTAGAATATTCCCAGATTAATTCGGATTTTACGGTTTCTGATGGAATATCGACCGATAATTCTGATGGTGATGGTGTTTCAACCTGAGCGTAAAGAGTTACTGTTTTATTCTCAAAAGATTTATCAAATCCTAGATAAAGTGTTGGATTTGTATCTAAAACTTTTGTGAAAGGTTGAATATTATTATTAGGGTTAGGGGAAGAATAGTTAAAGTTGTTCTTAGCAAGATATCTAGAATATTCTTCTAGTTCAAATTTATATTTTAATTTTAATGATTTAATTAAAGGTGGGTCGTAAGTTGGAGGAATTGTTTCTGTAATAGCATCTCTACGAAATATTTTATTCCCTTTCTGTTTCGCTTTAGAACTTAAATCTGTCTTAAATTCTAGCGTACTTCCTTGAATATTTTTAATTTCATACTCTTCTCGTTTTTCGGTATTATTTTCTATCCATACCAGCCTCACAATATCATTATTACTAAGAAAATCGCTAGCACTTCCTAGAATATTGATTTTGTTGTTACTAGAGCTAGAATTTACTATTGCAACTTCATTGTAAATGGGATACTTTCTGATTTTACTTGCTTGACCAAAATAACCTTGAGCAATCCGAGCGCGAATCCAATAACAATTTTCCCCATTTACAGTACTCGGTAATGGGATATTTTCGAGATTGGGAAATTGCAATTGTGCTTGAATATTATTTGATTCAGCAATTTTTAGCCATTCTTGTCCGTTACAAATTTCCCAAATTATTTTTAAATCTTCTGTATTTACAGGTTGATGAGTTAATTCAAAATTAATAGTAATAGCAACATTTGGTTTAATAAAGCTATCGTGTAAAGCTATATAAAATGTATCATTTAATTCTGGCTGCTCGCCAAAAGGGTAAAAATCTTTTGTCAGGTCTAAAGGACTATTATTAAACAAACAAGCTTCTGGAATTAAATTAGATTGGTTAATATCTATTTTGCCTTGAATATTGGTAATCTGAGGTAAATTATTCGATATACTAGTATTAGCAATATTAGCTATATTTGCTCGTAGCCATTTTGCTTGTTGTCCGTTTATTTCTAAAGGAGTGAAAATAGGTAAGTTTGAAAACGTAAATTGATTATTACTATCAAAATCAGGAGTTTCAATTTCTTCCCATTTAGAACCATTCCAGTAAAACCAATTAAGCTGTAAATTTGGAAATTGATTGACGTTATCCCCAGAGATTATTAATTGAAAATTTGTTAATTCCGGTAAACTAAAAATTTCAGGACAACTTATATAAAGAGAATGTTCGATAGCTTGATTCCCTTCAAAAGCGAGGAAAGCAGCATCTTTTTGTCCTGTTGCTTCTAAAGTACAGTTACTATACTTATCTTCACCGGGTTCTATGACAAATACCGCTTGCAATTGCGCTGTTGTCACCACTAATTCCCTATCGGTTTCAAAGACAATTTCTTCGTCCGAACCCTCTGCTGGTGGTGCAGAGACCTGGGTACGAGCGGGAACTAAACCATCTACCGGACTTCCTTCTGCTAAATAGAAGGTTAAAGGAACTTTGGCTGCTTGGGGTGGTTTGAGTTGTCCCCCAATTAAATCGAGGAAAGCTAAAAAGTTTTTTTCAGGTACTTGATTGAGACGATTACCAATTAACTTTACCATGCGAGCAAAGATGCGGATTAATGCACCTCCTGCATCTGTTTTTTCTATCCCAGGTTTCCAATGGGTAAATTGTTGGGCTAATTTTTCAGTTTGCTCAACAATTTTCTCATAGGTACGCTGGTCAATTTTAGGAGGTAAAGAAGCCATAATTAATTACTTTAATAAATTTATTGAATACATTACTGTAGATAAAAAGGATAAACTAAATTAAAAATATTATTTGTTGTGCGAATTTGATAATTAACTTGAATTAAAATTAAATTTGGTTGACTAGAATCGGGAATAGCATCTACATCTAAAACATCAATTCGAGGTTCCCATTCAATTAAAGCGTCCCGGACATCACTAACAATTTGTCCCACAGTTCCTAAACTATTGGGAGCAAAAACTTTTTCGTGAATGTTGCAGCCAAAATCGGGACGCATAACTCGTTCTCTTTTGGATGTACTCAAAATTATCCAAATCGATTGACGGACGCAATCTTCATATTTTGCTACCTTTATTTGACCATTTTCATCAAGTTCGACTGGTGAAGTCCATCCCACCCCTAAAAAATCAACATCCACTACATCACCTCCAACGAACCATCATTAACTTTGACCCCAGTAGAACATGTAATTCCTAAACCGGATTTTGCTGTAATATTACAATTTTTACCTGCTTCTAATTGATAATTCTCTTTAGTCTTTATTGATAAATTTTTACATTCAATCGCAACATCATCATCGCTACTTTTTAAAGTAATTTTTCCTTTTGTTTCAATAGTTAAATCCTTTTCAACTTTAATATTCATTTTATTCTCTTTGGAATCAATCAAAATTTGATTTTTACCAGTTTTATCTTGAATAATAATTTTTTCTTCCCCTTCTGTATCATCTAAAATAATTTGATGACCGCTGCGAGATTTAATTACTCTTTGATTATTTTTACCATCATCATTTTGAACGGGTGGTTTATCTTTTCCGTTCCATAAAGACCCTAATACATAAGCCAAAGACATATTACCTTGCTCGAAAGCAACTAAAACCTCATCGTCAATCTCTGGTAAAAAATAAATTCCCCGGTCATTTCCTGCCATCGGGGTTAAAACCCTTGCCCAATAGCTTTCTTCGGTTTGAGAAAGCCAGGGAAATTTTACTTTTATCCTTCCCAATCCATCGGGGTCTTTATTATTAGTAACTATACCAATTGTGACACCATTAAAACCTTGATTTTTGTTTTGATTAATTAATATATCGTATCCGTTCATATAGCATTCCTCTTCACAGTAAATGAAGTTTGATAACCTTGAATTTGCGAATAAATATGTTTTGCACTCGTTATATAATAAAGACCGCTAAATCTTGTCCCGACTCCAGCAATTTCAATCACCTTCCCAGCACGTAAATCGGAATTACCTTGACAGCTTCCTTCACCAGTAATGTAAGAAAGCAGCCCATTTTGAAACTGTCCTAATGCCATTCCATCAGCTTCAGCTTTACTAGATACAGATTGATTAACTATGGTATAACTTGACTCACCAAAGGCTTTTTTGACGGCTTTTGCACCAGAAGTTGAACCTCCCATTATCCCACCTTCTTTTCCTACCGTAGCTTTTCCTAATACCTCTTTCTTTTCTTCAGGAATCCAACCCCTGACTTCAAATTTCTGTACTTGACTCAGAGTACTTAAACGAGGTAAAAATTCTTGTAAATTTTCTCCATAAGTTAAAGTTGAAATTTTAGATTTACTATTATTATGAGGACGAAAAAACAGAGTTTTATTATCTACCATAACTTCGTAACCAATACGTCCCGCTCGCTCTTGTAAAAATTCCCAATCTGTTTGATTGTGCTGCAAAATATATTCTAATTTAACTTTACTGTCAGTAACTTTTGGTGTGAGTCCTCTGCTTCTAGCAATTTGACTCACAACATCGCTATCTTTCATTTTTAAAAATGATTTAGTATTACGACCACGCAACAAACGATGACGTAAATCGTGACCTCTTACTAATAATATTGGGTTTGCATCTTGGGTATATTCTGGTTCTAATCCTGTAATTTCTCCCACCATTACAGTTTTAATTTCTTGCTCGTACCCCATTTGAATTTCGACTTCATTCCCAATATCAAATGTCTTGTCATCCACCCAAGTCATTTCTTGCTTTACTAAATCCCAAGTAACTAATTGCAATTCAAACATACTCGGAGCTTCCAAATCCTCGGATACTGAAACCGAAACTAAATCAGCTTCTATCTCCGAACTAAGGGGTTTTCCTTGAATCAAAATTTTCAGATTGGGGTTTAATAAGGAAGCATCATTTGGCATGATTTAATCCCTCTGAGTTAAACTATTAATTCGTAAAGGAGGAATTGTTAAAACCATTCCAGGGTTTAATTTTCGGGGATTAATTAAACGATTTTCTTCAGCAATTATACGCCATAAGGAAGGGTCGTTATATTCTTCAGTGGCTATGCTACTTAAAGTTTCTCCTCGTTTAACAATCCTTACCGGGTCATCAATTGGATTCTCAATTTTTGCCTTTTTTTTCGGTTCTCTCCATTCTTTAAAAGTACAGTTCAAAGTTGCTCTAACCGGTGTACCATCTTCTAGAAAATGGGTAAGTCTTTTAGTGACGCTTTCTAAAAAACCATCGGGTAATAACACGCTATCTTTACCCGAAATAGTCCCCCAAATTAATTGACAACGAGGAGGACGTTTGGGATTTGTTCCAATCCGGGGTTGAGTTAAACTAAAGATTTTGCGGGTGTAATTCTGGACGTTTTCAGGTGGAATTCCTGTTAGTGTGGTGTCAAAAAATAATTCCAAACTGAGTTGAGTTAATTCTGTGGAAGTTACCGGGCCGTATTTTTCCATTTTCCAGCCAGTTTTAGATATTTCTACTTGGTTTGGGTTAAATAGAACTTTGAATTTGTCTGTAAAATCTCCGGGATTACTTTTTTCAGCTTTGATAGTTAATTTTTCTAATGTCATCTAATTTTCCCTCTTCGTTCGCTTTCAATTACTAATCGTCGCATCAGTTTGCGTTCAACTTGGTTAACTATGGTATCTACATCAATATTTGAATTTGTGGAGTTTGATTGATTAGCTAAGGGAGAAACAATAGTTTCTGTTGATGATGAAGGTGATGGTAATACTTTAGGAGGTGCAGAGGAATTATTATTTGATAAATTCGGTTGGGAGTTGTTTATTATTTGTGATGAGGAAGAGTTTTTTGTTAGAGGTAAAGATTGGTTTTGTTCGGGGGTTTTAATTGAGGAAGTAATGGGTACGACGGGAAGATGATGATTATTTGGGTAATTTGAGTAATTTCTATTTATTGATATTTCTTTTTCGGTCGAATTAATTTTATCAGTTGAAGGTTGAGTAGTTACTATGGGTAGATTAGTTAAGGAAGTTTCAGCTACTAAGTTTTCTTTATTGCTAGAATTAATCTTTTCAGAATTCTTTTCTAGCTGAGCTTGTTTCGAGGAAGTTAAATTATTTAAAGGATTAGTAACTGGGAGATGGGATGATGATAAATCATAATTGTGTTGTTTTATTTGAATAATGGGAAGTTGTTGATATTGTCCAGTTTCCGTTAATTCTTCAGATATCGGTTGAGATGAAACTACCGGATTTCGTGAAGAAGAGATAGAAGTTTGGTTAATTTGATTTTCTAAAGGAAGAGCAGGAGTAATATTATCCGATAAATTAGAACCCGATAAATATGTTATATTTTCTGAAGTAGCAATGTTATTAACTGATTTAATTGTTGAAGATTGAGAATTATCTGATTTTTTTTGAATTAAAGGAACAGAAATATTATCATTTTTGGAGTTAGACTGTAATGGAATTTTTCCCGTTTCTGTTAGTTGCTCGGATGTCGGTTGTGATGAAATTACCGGAATTTCAGATGAAGATGTAGAAGTTTGGTTAATTTGATTTTCTAAAGGAAGAGAAGGAGTAATATTTTCTGAAATTGTAGAATTATCAATTAATTTTTCTTTTCGTTGAATTACAGGAATAGTTGACTGAAAATTCTGTTCTCCATTTTCTATTCCCGGTTGATTAGATACTGAAATAGGCTGTGCATAAACAATAGGAACATCGTTAGGTACAGCAGTATTAACATGACCCCAACGTTGCATTTGTTGACCTAAAAGAGGTAAACGATTTAAAAGCCTATCGCACCGATTTATAATACGCTGACTCATCGACATTTTCATCATACCCGGTTGATATAAGGGACGATTCAGTCGATTTACTAAACTAGTATTTAAGGAATATTGCCAATTTGAGGAAACATTATTCATAAATTGAATTAAATTTTAAAACTTAGAAATTCCTTGATGAACCAGTTCTATTTTTTCCACAGCTATCTCATCGCTACTAGCATTCAATTGCGGTCCGTCCCATTTTACTGGATATGCATTTTTAAAACTCCACCACATCACGGGTATTTGCTGATTATTTAGTAAAAGAACCGTACCATTTAACTGTTGAATTAATCCTTGATTTGTTGCTTGATACCAAATATAAAATAAATCAATATTAATTAATCCTCGACTTAAAACCAAATTCGGATAAGTTGTATGTTTAGGAAATTTATGAACGTAACTATTTAATCCTCCTTCCTGATAACTTTCCAACTCAATTTCACTACTTAAACCGCTAACTTCACTAAAACCACCAACAACAACCCCACCAATTTCAACAGCAAAGTTGTAACTCATAAAAGGGTCATGTCCCAGCAAACTAGCTGTAGAACCAGCCGCTAAAGCTGCATTCAACCCGATAAGTTTAGGATTCATACCACCCCCTCTAAAGTTCATCAAAAAGGCAAAAAATTAAAGCTTTGCAATTGATACAAATTATATTTTGACCTCTCACCTTTAACCTTTAACCTTTTACTCGTTTTGCTCGTTAAGTCGCTGATTAATCTGCGCTACCTCTGTTACCCATTGCTGACGTTCTCGATGCTCCATTATCATTATTTGCTCGTAAGACCAGTGAAAATGATAAGCAAGATAAGCTACCTCCGACCTGAGTCTTTCTGGGGGGTAGCAAACTACTCCCCCACCGGAATAGTTTCCACCTCAAATTCACCTTCACAATGGGGACAAGCTACCCGCAGACGACTGTGACCATTTTGGTTAATTCTTTGGTAAAAATCCTGCAAATAAACCAAATCTCCTGAGAATAAACCTTCAATTATTTTGGTATTAATTTGGTCTAAAGTTCCCAATTTAGTAATCACTCTTGCTAATAAAATAATCACTAAATAACCAGGATTTCTCTGCACTCTTGGGTCTTTCAGCGGGGTAATTTCATCATAAGCAGTAGAAAGTCTCATCACACCTTCTTGATGACTATTACCTTCAGAATCAAGATATCCTTGAGGTAGTATAAAAGGAAATTCAGTTTGCTGCATGATTTCACTCAAAATAACTAATCAAAAAAACTAATCACAAACATATTAACCAACAGTGATACCCTCATGAACTAATTCCAAAGTTTCTATAGCAACTTCATCAGAAGTAGCGTTAAAATCAGGAGCATTCCAAGTCGTTGGCCAGCAATTTTCTAAATTCCAGCGAAACTTTTCTTCCCCCCTATCATCAGCCAAAATAATTGAAAGATTACGTCTGTCTGTGTTCCCGCTCTGTAATCTTTTGTGCCATTCCCAAAGTTCTTGATTATCAGTAATACCCCTTTTTAAAGTGATATTACCATAAGAATTTAATCCAGGAATTTGACGTTGAGTTAATGCTTTATCCGTACCTTCTCTATAAGTTCCTGCATTACGAGTTGCTGTTAAACCGCTGCATTCACGAAAACCAGCATGAACAATACCATCCCATTCAACCCAAAAATTATAGCCAAAGTAGGGGTCATGAGGGTTAGTAATTGTCGGCATAATAATATTATCTCCTTAAATTAACTGGTAATTGGTAATTGGTAATTGGTAGTTGGTAATTGGTAATTGGTAATTGGTAATTGGTAATAGAAGAAAACAAAGGCTGATATTTTTAATTCAAAATCCAAAATCCAAAATCTAAAATCTAATTAATACTGATTCCGCTACTAGTTTGAACGAGTAAAAGTTGAATGAATTCTCCTGGAATAGTAGGAGCTAAACCAACTTCTGCTACTAACTTGCCCATTTCTCTATTTTCAGGGGGGTTAGTTTCTTCGTCGCATTTAACATAAAATGCCTCTTGGGGAACAGTACCTTTAAGCGCACCTTGTAGCCATAAAGATTCACAATAAACGCTTAATTCCCTTTGCAATCGTATCCATAAAGAGAAAGTATTCGGTTCAAAAACTGTATCTGCTAAATTCAGATTTGCCCAGCGTCCAAAAGTTAGGAATAAACGACGCACATTGACATATTTCCAATCAGGTAAAGGACTCAAAGTACGCACTCCCCAAACCCGCATTCCTCTTCCTCGAAAGCTACGAATACAATTGATTCCCGCTTGATTTTGAGGATTCAATTGTTCTTGCTCCCTCGGAGTTAGAGAAAAACTCAGATTCAATACGTCTTCAAGCTCTATATTGGCAGGTGCATGATGTACTCCTCCCGTACTATCGGAATTTGCATATATCCCAGCAATATGACCGCAAGGAGGAATAAAATCCGAACGATTTTCAACTTTCAACCAAGGAGCATATAATGCACCGTAGTGACTCGAAAATTTCTTTCTTTGCCA
Organism: Calothrix parasitica NIES-267; assembly: GCF_002368095.1. GTDB lineage: Bacteria > Cyanobacteriota > Cyanobacteriia > Cyanobacteriales > Nostocaceae > Rivularia > Rivularia parasitica. Next base: position 5,472,671 of record NZ_AP018227.1, read on the forward strand.
ATCTAATTTTTCCACATCATTGACATTCAAAGCATCAAGAATTGCAAAGCGATTTCCCATATATTCACAATGCTCTAAAACCGCTTGCTGCATTTTGATAACTTTGTCAGCATCACTCATCAGCATAATATCAGGAACGCAAATTAAATCAGTATTTTCTAATAATTCACTTGCTTCCAAAGCTTGTTTCAAAGCATCAAGACTATTATTTTTTAAAGCTACCACATAACAAAGACGACCTCCATTTTCAAAAAAACCTTTTATCGCATTATATAAATATCCCTCACCTTCACCTCCCTTAATCTGACTAACATACTGGTCAAACTGAGTTCTTAAAGTTAGCTTTTTTGGTTCATTATTACCTGAAGAAGCTAAACCAAAGAAAACCGGAACACCCGTCAACAATTCAGATTCCGGTGTCGGAACAATATGATTGAGAGAGATACCTGGAATTTCTGGCTTTAAAGTCCGCATCAAATTCACCACAAAGATTATTTAAGAGAGAGAGAGAGTGAGTGAGTGAGTGAGGGAGGGAAGTTTATAAATCATTTGTAGTGGGAGCATCTTGCTCCCTAATTATTTAAAATTCCGCACTCCTTAATTACTCATTACTCATTACTCATTACTCATTACTTATTACTCATTACTTATTACTCATTACTTATTACTCATTACTCATTACTTATTATTTATTACTCATTACTCATTACTCATTACTTATTACTTATTACCCACTACTTACTGTCCCGAACCATCCCACTGACTGATACGGAAAATTACGAACTCTGCGGGTTTAACTACTGCTACACCAATTTCTGTGACAACTTGACCCAAATCCCGGACTTCTGGAGGATTGGTTTCTGCATCGCATTTAACGTAAAAAGCTTCTTCGGGTGTTGCTCCAAATAATGCTCCTTGTCGCCATTCCATTACTAAAAAAGCACTGATGTTTCGGCGAATTTTAGCCCACAGTTCCGGGGTATTGGGTTCAAAAACTACCCACTGAGTTCCTTTATCAATGGAGTCTCTTAAGTAGCTAAAATGACGGCGAATATTTACGTATTTAAATTCTGTATTAGCATCACCACCCAAAGTTCTCGCACCCCAAACGCGAATATTACCGTTTAACTTGCGAATGCAGTTAATCCCATCGGGGTTGAGTCCATCTTGTTTGGATTTGCTGAGATTGTATTTTAAATCTAATGCTCCCAAAATGGTTTCATTCGCAGGTGCTTTGTGTACTCCCCTTTGTCCATCAACTCGTGCATAAAGTCCTGCAATGTGACCGCTGGGAGGAACATAAATATTGCTACTACTAGCAGGGTCAAAAACTTGAATCCAAGGAAAATATAAAGCTGCATATTCAGAGTTGAAGGGTTTGAGAGTATCCACAACTCCCGTACTGCTGAGGTCGATAGTTTCATCGCTATCTAAAACAGCAATACGGTCTCCCATTTTTTGGCAATGGTCTTTAATATCATCTCTCAAATCTAAATTTCCAGGAGCAGCGACGATGGTAATTTCATCAATAGCTTCAAATTTATCTAAAACCTCGCTAACTTCGCTTTCTCCAGTTATCCAGGTGATATAACAGCGAGTTCCTCCATTCCTGAAAAAACCATAAACCGCATGAGCTAAAGTATTTTGTCCTTTGGTATTCTCATTTGGAAGCAGAAAGTCACCGAAGAATTTCTTAAATTCAGTGAAGTTCGTACAGAGTTTAATTTCTCCTTCTTGAGCAATATTTGGATCTATTGGATTTGGTGTTACAGGTATTTCAACTTGATAATATCCGGTAATTTCTGCTCCTGAAGCTACAGGTTCGCTAAACTTTATTGTTGTAAATTTATCTGTATCATCATTGGTAATTGGATTCTCATCATCTAATTCAACAGAATTTCCATCAATAAAAAAGCCATAAGTTCCTTCAGTTAGAAGTACTGGATAATCTTCTGAAGGTAATGAATAATTTTTTCGATTTCCACCTTCACCTTCCCCAATTTCAACGGGATTTGATGCACTACCGACAGACCTTATTGATGTTGTATCGGTGTTATTTGACGACCAAGCATTGGCATTAATCGTACCGATAAAAGCCGCAATACTAGTACCAACCCCAACAATTGGAGCAGAACCAGAAGCAATTTCTTCAACGTAAACACCGGGAGAAAGATAGGCTGGCATTTGCATAAACTCCTTAATTTTCTGAATTTATTTATTAGATTTTTAAATTAGTTGATAGTTAGTTTTTTGAATTATTTATTGTTTATTTATTATTGATGATTCATTTTTTAAAGGTGAAAGCACAATATCATCTATCATTGTTGTGGGAACTTTACCATTAATAGGATTAGATACTTTAACTTTACTTTTGACTTTACCGTAACGAGTTGCATTTGTAGGTAAAAATGTTTCTAAAACATAATCCCCTGGAGGTAAATTTATAAAGTAAAAATAACCATCACGTGCTGTAGTTTTGCGGTCAATTCGCTCCACCATTTTTCCCCATCGCTCGCCATATTGTAGTTCTTTTAAAGATACTTTAGTTTTAAATAATTCCGGCATTTCAATAATTTTTACCATCGCACCAACAATAATATTTTCCGTTTTTTCCTCCACAACTCGACCTGCAATAGCTATTAGTGGATTAGTCAAAGTAGTTTTCAACATCATCAATTATCCTCTGGCTGATAAACACCGACCAATCCCGCTTCTTCTCCAATCTCATCTACAGAAACAGAAATCGTTACCGTACAATGCAATACAACCTTGGGTTTAGTTCCATCCTTCCCACCCATCGCTTGCCAGAATTCTCCAAAACTCCGTAAATTACTTGGACGCAAACTAATAAGTCTTAAAGGTATTTCTTGTCCTGCAAAATTATCTGCAACGAAATTCTCCGGAAGCCTGCGATAACGCAGCAACACCTTCATTACTTCTCCTAAAAGTTGATGTTCTGTCTGAATATCATCTTCATTTTGAGGCCAAACAGTAATTAAATAGGAACAATCAATCCTAGCAGGAGGACGTTTTTTAATCGCTCTACCATTATGACGCTCTACAGACCAAGTACCGCTACGTAACTCCATGTTTTCCTGTACGTCATAGAGAAAACAATTAATCGCAGGTTTTTTCTTGATAGCTCCTTGGTAGGGTGTATCAAAACTGATAAAAACCTCAGTATCACCCGACGGAACATCAGATGGGAGTTCTTGCTTTAATAGCAATTCTAAAGTCGCGTCTAAAGCATCAAGCATTTTCTAAATGTTTTTTTAAATATAGTTGTGAATCATTGGGAAGAACTATCAATTGTTCAAAAGACTACAGTTAGCTTAGTATAAGAATAAACTTTTGAGACATAAAGAATTATCAATAAATATTGCGATTCCTTGCACTAATTACGCATAGCATAATCCTTGAATTATCTTTTCAGAATGTTGCTAGCCGTTTTTATAAGACACCATGTTAGTAAAAATTAAGTTGAGCTTTAACTCATAAGTATAAAATTTTATTTAATAAATTAAAGTACAAATACGTTATAGAATAGACACGTAAATTTTTTACATAATAAAGTTCAATATACTCAAGCAGCGCTTTTCGATTTAAATTCCCAATCGAATACAGGAGATAACCTATGTACCATGAAAAAATATCCCAGAAAACTTCACCTCTGATTAATTCACACTCAGAAAGTAAAGATATTAATCCCAGCCGTAACTATGGTTCCTTATCTTCTGTGGTACAAAGAGCGCAACAAGATGTAAATAGTATTAGTGGTGATGAAAAACAGAAGTTAGAAAGTGCGATTGGGACGAAAGCGACGGGGGAAGTGTTGACGGGGAAGCAGTGGGTACCTGAATTTAAAGGGATTTCCGGTCAGCTTTGGGATACTGTTCCGGTACAGGCTAAATTAACCATTGGGGAAGTTGGGGATAAATACGAACGGGAAGCGGATAAAGTTGCAAAGGATGTAGTACAGCAGATTAGTGCGCCACAATCTCCTCAACCGCAAACCACAATCAATCAGGAATCTGAAAAGATTCAGCCTAAGTATATAGTGCAGCGTCGGGAAGCTGTTAGTGGTGGAGAAGCTTCAACGGATTTAGAATCTGGTATTAACAGTGCTAGGGGTAGCGGAAAACCTTTAGACTTAGGCTTGCAACAGTCGATGGGGCAAGCGATGGGGGCTGATTTTAGTGGGGTGCGGGTACATACGGATGCGGCTTCGGATAGGTTGAATCAATCAATACAGGCTAAAGCGTTTACTACTGGTCAAGATGTGTTTTTTCGGAAGGGTGAGTATCAACCGGGGAGTCGTCAGGGGCAAGAGTTGATTGCTCATGAATTGACTCATGTGGTGCAACAAACAGGACAGATATCACACAATAAGCATGAATCAACTGAGAACTTATCAAGAAATCCAATCCAACAAACAAGTAGCAAACAACTACAAAGAAAGTCAGTAAACGGGGTAAACTCTGTAGGTTTATTTAGAGATTTAGGTAATGGTTTGTTTGGCAGTGATACTCCAGTAAATGCCAATGATGTAGTAAGACTAGTAAATGCTATTCACTCTGCACCAGGAATTACAAACATTAAAATATTGACAGGAACACACGGTACTCCAAATGGTCATCTTGTAGGAGAGCCAATTTTTTACCAAGAAGACCTTGAAAATGAAGGTCATCAGGTACAAGATGGAGGGTGGGTAAATGTTCTTAATGTCCGCCGCAAAACTAAAGATACTGTTGGAAGATGGAAAACTCCTGGTTCTTCCGTTGTAATTATGGCTTGGTGTTATAGTTCCAGAACTCATCAAAATTGGGCAGGTGTCAATGCTTCGTGGGATAATGGTGCCACTTGGGTTTGGTAAACTTGAGATTGTTAATTAATTCGGTATGGATTTCATTAGTGCGATCGCCGCCATAGGTTGGGTGAAGCGGAGCGCAACCCAACATTACACACAATTTCTATTCAAGCAGAAACTTAAAATCAACCTTTGAATAAACATTATCCAAAATTAAACAAAGAAGCAGAAATCTCCCCCGATTTAAATGGTTTACAACCCTTACTCCAAAAATTAGACCGACTCATCATCCAAGCAAAAGAAAAAATAGAATCAACAGAAATATCGCCACAACCAACGTCAATTCAACTCCGCTCAGATTCTCTCTTAGCTTGGCTGCAAAAAACTTTTAATTTATCAAATTTTGACCTATACATATTAACAATTGCTCTCGCTCCAGAATTAGACAAACAATACGAACGAGTTTATATTTATCTCCAAGATGACATCAGCCACAAAAGACCGACTGTAGATTTAGTATTTAGTTTACTTTGTTCAACCATTCCCGAAAAATTATCCCGAAGAAAGCATTTTTCTACCAATTCCCCCCTAATTCACAATCGTTTGCTTTATCTCTCTTCAGAAGCAACTTTACTTTCTCAACACCTTATTCTTGATGCTCAAGTAATTCGATTATTGTTAAATCAACACGATTTAGATTCCCGACTCGTTTCCTGCTGTCAATTATTAGAACAAAACCAATCTGCTGAATTTTCTGATAGCTTATATCTCCAGGAAGATTTACAAAATAAATTACAAACCATCGTCAAAGAAGACTGGCAAAAACAACCTTTACTGCTTTATTTTCAAGGAATTGATAGTTTAGGTAAACGTCGTACCGCTCAAGTGCTTGCTCAAACTTTGGAAGTGCCTTTATTAGTTGCAGATTTAGAAAAAATATTAGAAGACAAACCCAATTTTGAATCAAAGTTACAAATTTTATTCCGAGAAGCTTGGTTTTTTAATCGATTACTATATATAGATAACTTCGAGATTCTCAACATTCAAGAAAATCAAGTTTATTTATCTACTTTCCTCAAACAACTTGAAAACAATCGCAGTATTTCTATCCTCTCAGGTATAAAAAATTGGATACCCACAACAAATGCAAAAGGTGTAATTATTATTCCCTTTACTATTCCGGAATCGGAACAGAGACGGAAATGTTGGATAAATCAACTTCAAGCAGCAAAAATAACTATTGAGGATAAAGAATTAGATATATTGAGTAACCGCTTTCGTTTAACTCCAGACCAAATCTCGGATGCTGTAATTACTGCTTATAATAATTCTCGTTGGCAATCAAATACAACTGCATTTAATCAAATATTTAATCATTTATGTAGTGCAGCTCGTTCTCAATCAGGTCACGAATTAACAACCCTCGCTCGTAAAGTTGAGCCGAAATATAGTTGGGATGATATCATACTGCATCCAAATCAACTGAAACAACTTCGAGATATTTGCAAGGAAGCTGAATATCAAAATTTAGTCCATCAACAATGGGGATTCGCAGAAAAATTATCTCTTGGTAAAGGATTAAACGTTTTATTTTCAGGTTCTCCCGGTACCGGAAAAACAATGGCTGCTGAAGTAATTGCTGCTCATTTACAGCTTGATTTATATAAAATTGATTTGTCGCAAATAGTTAGTAAATACATCGGCGATACGGAGAAAAATCTCAATCGCATTTTTACCGCAGCAGCTAATTCAAATGCCATTCTTTTATTCGATGAAGCAGATGCCTTATTTGGCAAGCGTTCTGAAGTTAAAGATTCTAGAGACCGTTACGCCAATATTGAAGTGGGTTATCTGCTGCAAAAAATGGAAGAATACGAAGGGATTGCAATATTAACTACCAATGCTCGTAGTAATATGGACGAAGCCTTTGAACGAAGACTGCGGTTTATCATCGAGTTTCAGCTACCGGATGCAAAAAATCGTCATTTAATTTGGCAGAGAACTTTCCCAGAAAATGCACCCTGTAGCCCCGATTTAGATTTAGAGTTTCTGGCACAAAATTTTGAAATCACCGGGGCTAATATTCGTAATATCGCATTAAGTGCGGCTTTTTTAGCAGCTGATGATGGTGGAATAATTGAAATGGTGCATTTAGTTCGAGCAATGCGTCGGGAATATCAGAAAATGGGACAAGTTCTCCGGGATAAGGATTTGGGTGAATATTTAGGGTTGCGTTGAAATGCTCCCACCGATATAAACAAACTGTGGAATTTTGCAGCGAAATAACAATTAAGAAAAACTAGTCTTATAAAAAATTAATTTCTATCAACTTTAAAGGTCAAAGGTTTAAGAATTATAGGTTTCAGTCTTAATTATGTCCTAATCTAACTAAGTAAATCGGCACTAATAAACCAAGCTATATAGCAATATATAAATTTAAGTAAGTCGGCACAAATAAACGGAGTTGTGTAATAAGATGTAAATTACCCTTGAACCCTTGTCGCTACTTACTACTTGCTACTTACTACTTACTACTCCCTGGTCTTAACTACGATTTTCAACGCCGACCTAATTACCTAGTGCTATAAATAATTATCTCTCATCCTTCAACTTAAAATTACGCAATCGCAGAGCATTTGTAACAACCGAAACTGAACTGAAAGCCATTGCACCACCAGCAATGATTGGGTTTAATAACCAGCCAAATATCGGAAATAAAATACCCGCAGCGATGGGAATACTTAAAACGTTGTAGAAAAATGCAAAGAATAAGTTCTGACGAATATTATTAATAGTAGCCTCAGAAAGCTTGATTGCTGTGACAATGGAACGCAAATCACCGGAAATTAATGTTATGTCAGAAGCAGCAATAGCCACATCTGTTCCGGTACCAATGGCCATTCCCACATCAGCTTGTGCTAAAGCTGGAGCATCGTTTATACCATCTCCTACCATCGCTACAATTTTGAGATTAGATTGAGAACTTTTATTTTTACTCTTTTTTCTTATATCCTCAGACTGTAATGACTTAATAACACCCGCTTTCTGGTCTGGTCTAACTTCTGCAAATACTCTATCAATACCAACTTCATCCGCAATTGCTTCCGCTGTCGGACGGTTATCTCCAGTTAACATTATTACTTCTAAACCCAACTGATGCATAACTTTCACCGCTTGAGTAGAAGTAGGTTTCAAGGTATCGGCAATTCCCATCAAACCTTCTACTTCCCCATCCACCGCAATCCAAATTACAGTTTGTCCTAAAGATTCCCAAGCGTCTTTTTGCTGTTGAAATAAAGTAGTATCAATTCCAATTTCAGAGAACCATCGCTTAGTGCCGATTTGTACAAATATTGAATCTATATATCCTTGAACGCCACTTCCCGCAATCGCTTCAAAATCAATAGCATCCGTCAACTCAACATCCTGACATTCAGCATATCTAACTACTGCTTCTCCTAAAGGATGTTCGGAATTACGCTCTAAGGAAGCTGCTAATTTAATTAGGTTTATTTCATTTTGATTAGCAGTTCCACCTACTGCGATAAAGTTGATAACTGTAGGTTTCCCTTCTGTCAAAGTCCCGGTTTTATCCAAAACAATAGTTGTGATTTTACTCGCTGCTTCTAAACTTTCAGCAGTTTTTATCAAAATACCATTTTCAGCACCTTTACCAGTACCAACCATTACCGATGTGGGAGTTGCTAAACCCAAAGCACAGGGACAAGCAATAATCAAAACTCCTACAGTAGTAATTAAAGCGAGGCTGATATTACCCATATAATTAAACCAGATGACAAAGGTCGAAATTGCGATCGCAATCACGACCGGGACAAACCACCCCGTAATTTGGTCTGTTAATCTTTGAATTGGAGCTTTAGTTCCTTGCGCTTGTCTGACTAACTGCACAATTTGCGCTAATACTGTGTCGCTTCCTACCCTTGTGGCTTTAAACTTAAAACTACCAGTTTTATTAATAGTTGCGCCGATAACTTCATCACCAGGCTGTTTTTTTACCGGTACGCTTTCCCCGGTGACCATTGCTTCATCAATAGTAGAACTACCTTCGATAACTTCACCATCTACAGGAATTTTCTCACCCGGACGTACTAAAATTATCTCATCAAGCTCAACTTCTTGAATCGGAACATCTACTTCCCTACCGTTACGAATCACCCGCGCATCCCTTGCTTGCAATCCAATTAATTTATGAATAGCTTCGCGAGTTTGTCCCTTAGCGCGATTTTCAAAAAACTTTCCTAACATAATCAAAGTAATTACAACCGCAGCAGTTTCGTAATATACCTCTGGTTTCAAGCCTTGATTAATAAAGAAATCGGGAAACACGGTTACAAACAGCGAATAGAAAAACGCCGCCGAAGTACCCAAAACAATCAGAGTGTCCATTGTTGCGCCGTTGTGTTTAACAGCTTTCCAAGCCCCAGTATAAAACCTGTAGCCACACCAAAACTGTACGGGTGCGGTCAATATCAACTGCAACCAAGGATTATGCAACCATACAGGGATAAAGGGTAATTCTAACCCCGTCATCATTGGTAGTGAACCGAAGATGAGGATAACACTAATTACTCCTCCGAAAATCACTTTCCGCATCAAATCGCGGGATTCAGCTTTTCTAACAGCTTTATCTTCCTCATCTTCCCCGATCATCATTTCTTGTTTTTGCAGGGAAGTTGCACTATATCCGGCTGATAAAACCGCATCCTGAATTTTCTTGATAGTAGCTTGCTGAGGATTATATTTTACAGTAGCTTGCTCGGCACCATAATTAACATTGCATTCGCTAACTCCAGGAAGCGAACTAATAGCTTTCTCGATGCTATTTGCACAAGAAGCACAACTCATACCTCGCAGTTTAAGGGTGGTGGTATCCATAATTGGAATTTAATTAGTAAAGCCAAAAAATTTACTTAAGGTCTATCTTTGCTTAAATTAATATTAAGTAGCCTCAGCTATTATTTCTCAGGACTTACGCACTAGCTGCGATTTTATAGCGTTTGGAATTGCTTCCTTACGTCGCAATGACTATAGTTACCTTAACCGTGCGTAAGTCCTATTTATTTGATAATCTCTTTGATTTTGTGTTTTGATTACTGAAATTGAACGTTAACTTTTTTATCTTTTGTGTCAGCTTATACAGTAGTTTTTGCATCAACGGGCATTACTGATTTTGTACTCTATCTATTATTTATTCTTACTTTCCTAGGAATGGCCGCAATTGTCACAATACTCGGCTGGTGCGTGACACTGAAAACATTGTGACTACGTTCGTGCTTTGTTCAAAGTGTCACAGCACCCTACTAGAAAAATGTGCCGGTTGCGTAAGTGCTATTTCAAAAAGCTTCGAGATGGAAAAGAAAGAATATTTTAATGTAAAGATACACTGGCAATAAGAGGACAAACTTCTTCTTTTTTAAGTGTGGTATTAGATTTATTTGCCCAACTCGCACGATATTCTTCTAATTCCCCTTTGAACAAAGTTATTTGTTTAATTTGGATTGCTAATTGTTCGATTTTATTCTCCAATAAACTTTGTACTAAATCACAAGGAACTTCACCACCGTCACGAACATCGAGGATTTGCTTGATTTCTTCTAATGTAAATCCTAGGGTTTGAGCTTTTTTGATAAATTCTACCTGCTCGGAGGCATTTATAGCGTAATACCGATAGCCATTATCCCCTCGGTGTACGGGTTTTAGAAGTCCGATATCACTGTAATAACGTAAAGTACCTACAGTCAGTCCTGTTGCGCTGGCTAATTCTCCAATTTTCAGATAGGCTAATTTATTCATTGTTTTTCCTACCTATTACTACTACTTTTAAATATAAACTCTCTAGTTAGCTAGAGAGTCAAGCTTGTGATAGGTTCAATAATTAATAAACGAGCAGCGAAAAATTTTGAATTCCTAACTCTTAACTCATAACTTCTAACTCTTTACAATATCCCACACCCAATTCCCTATCCCCAATCCCCAATTCACATATTTTGCAACACTTCACGAATCACATCAGAAGGAACTTCCGAGGTAATTATCACTTCACCAATCCGCGTCGGTAATATAAACCGTACTTTACCAGCTTTGACTTTCTTATCTAGTTGCAATGACTTGATTATCTCTTCTATATCCAAACCTGCTGGTAGCTTCGTTGGTAAACCTGCTTTTTCAATCAATACATTCTGTCTTTGTACTTCTTGTGCTTTCCACATTCCCAATTTCGCAGCAATTTCCCCAGCTGCTACCATCCCAATCCCAACCGCTTCACCATGATTTACTACACTGTAACCGGTCAAGCTTTCCACTGCATGAGCAACGGTATGTCCGTAGTTCAAAATTGCTCGCAATCCGGCTTCTTTTTCATCTTTACTAACAACATCAGCCTTTGCTTGGCAAGAGCGAGTTAATATGTAGTCAATTAAAGATTGATCTCCACCAGAATAAGGAGCCATTAAATATTTCATTTGGTCGAGATTTTCGCATTTTTCCATCTGTGCAAACAAATCTGCATCCCAAATTACGCCGTATTTTATCACTTCTGCCATTCCGGCACGTAATTCTCTTTCAGGAAGAGTTTTCAGTACTTCTGGGTCAATTAATACCAATTGCGGTTGATGAAAAGCACCAATCAAATTTTTTCCTTGGGGATGATTAACACCAGTTTTACCACCCACCGAAGCATCAACCATTGCTAAAAGCGAAGTCGGTACCTGAACAAACTTAATTCCTCGCAGCCAAGTAGCAGCAGCAAAACCGGTCATATCCCCAATTACACCACCACCCAGAGCGACCATAGTGGAAGAACGTTCTACGCGATTTTCCAGAGCCGTATCGTATATTTTTTGTAGAGAATCTAAATTTTTATATTTTTCGCCATCGGGTAGAATGCAGCGACAAACATCAAAGCCAGCATTTTCAAGAGAACTTAACGCTCTTTCCCCGTAATGTTCAAAAACCGTCGAGTTAGAAACCAATAAAACCTTCTTACCCAACTGCAAATTACTCATGTAATTGCCTAGTTTATCCAAACCAGACGGTGCAATGGCAATTTCATAAGCAGACGATGGTAGATTTACTTTAATCGCAGAAGACATAGCTTTATCCCAATAAGCCCCAGTGGTGTATTGTATCGTAATTTGGGGCATGGGGATTGGGAGATGGGGAGATGGGGAGATGTGGGAGATGGGGGGATGGGGAGATTGGGAGATGGGGAG
>NZ_AP018227.1:5484900-5844097 GCF_002368095.1 Calothrix parasitica NIES-267
GGGGAGATGGGGGAGATGGGGAGAGCAGGAGACGATAAATGATTATTACCAATTACCAATTACCAATTACCAATTCCCCATTCCCCATGACCCATATCAATGCTTCAATATATTTATAGATAATTGAACGATTGTGGAGAAAAGTAAATGCTAGCTATAGTTTCGTATATTGGTTTCTTAGGTGTGTTTATCGGCATCGCTGCTGGTTTACTCTTTGGTTTACGTGCAGCTAAGATTCTTTAATAATCAATTTGGGGATGGGGAGTTAGGAGTGAGGAGTTAGGAGTTAGGAGTTCAAATTTCTCCTTGTCTCCTTGTCTCCCCTCTCCCCATTTCTTTAAACCTCGACCTTTGACCTTTGACCTCTAACCTTTGACCTGCTCTCCTTTGACTTGCTTTCCCTTGTTTCTAAACCGAGTAGTTCAAGCATTTCTTTGTCGGTATCGTATCCGGGACAAGGTGTGGTGACGGTTAACATCTTTCCGTCGTCGCTGGAGAAGATGGAGTTTGCACCAGCCATGAAGCACATTGCTTGTTCGATTTCAGAAAGTCTTGACCTGCCAGCACTTAAGCGCACGTCGGAAGTTGGCATTACAATACGAGCGGTGGCTATCATTCGTATTATTTCCCAAACGGGGACATCGGGTTGATTTTCTAATGGTGTACCTTCAACTTGAGAAAGTATGTTGATGGGTACGGATTCTGGATGAGGTTGCAGGTTGGATAAAGTTTTTAACATGGAAACTCTATCTTCTACGGTTTCGCCCAAACCCAGGATACCACCGGAACATACGGTTACGTTTGTTTGACGAACATTGTCGATTGTTCTGAGGCGATCGCCATAAGTTCGGGTGGTGATAATGGTGCTGTAATAATCTTCTGAGGTGTCGAGGTTATGGTTGTAAGCGTAAAGTCCCGCATCTTCTAAACGCTTTGCTTGTGACTCGTTGAGCATTCCCAAGGTGCAACAAACTTCTAAGTCTAATGCTGTGACTTCTTTGACCATATCTAAAACTTGGTCGAATTGGGAATTATCCCGTACTTCTCTCCAAGCAGCACCCATACAAACTCTGCTGACACCGCTTTCTTTTGCTTGTTTTGCGATATCAACTACTGTTTGTTTATCTAAGAGAGATTGCGGTTTAACTTCTGTTTTGTAGCGAGAAGACTGAGCGCAGTAGCCGCAATCTTCGGGACAAGCACCAGTTTTAATCGATACGAGCTTGCAAACCTGTATTTTTCTTGAATCGTGGTATTGACGGTGTATTGTAGCAGCTTGATAAATTAACTCTAGCAAAGGAGTATCGTAAATTGCGCGTATTTCAGCTTCTTCCCAATCGTAGCGTGTTCCCATTTTGCAATTATTAATGAACAATTTTCAATTATCAGTTATGACTTGCCGTTAGGTGCAGATGTAAATCAATTATTAATTATTAATACAAGCATTTAACAGTTAAAAGATTGTAAGCTGTGTTACAAGACGAAGTAATTTCATAATTCAGCCTACTTTTTCTATAAAAATTCTCTGGTAAATTATCTAATATAAACAGTTGCTGAGACACAAAAGTAAACTGAGCTACATTTTATCAAATTTAGAATATACAATCTCAGGAAATCATCAAATTAGATGAAGATTATAGTATGGTCTTCGCAGTATATCTTTCAGACACGCTACGAAGACCGCATTCACAATCTCTCTTTTTTTTCGCAGGAATAACTATACAACCCACATTCCGCACCCCAACTGTCACAGAGGGGTTTTTACTGAGAATTTCTTATGTTCGTAGAGTAAAAATATACTTTTCGTATTAGCAGTCATATTATTGGCTTACCTTACATAAAATTTATATTCTCAACAAAAAGCAATAAGTTTAGAGGCTAAAATCATAGATAAAAATCTATAGTTATTCCTGCGATGTCATTTTAATACTTATATTTAAACAATAAAAAGTTACTATAATTTATGACTATTAATTAAAAGAAATAGTCTTTATTACAAATAAATTATTGTGGTTCTACTTCAACATTTATAATAGTAACGACATTTATCTGGTAAAAAACTTAAAATATATTCTCTTTCTGAAGTCCAATTTGATATTGATATTTCATCATTATATGTAACTAAATGTATAGATTGAAAACGTTGAAATATCAATCGCATGGTCGGATTATTTATAGCTTTACCCAATTGATTTTTAATAGTTGATTTAGATGCAGATAAAGCTTTTCTGATTTGTCTTTGAGCCAAAGTATATACTAATAAACACAATCCCATTATCATAGCCATAGCTTGAATTCTTTCCGGAGATTTAAGAAAAATACTATCAGCAAAAAATAGAGGGTCTTTAATAAATCCAAATCCTCTCTCGCAGCTTTGCTGTGCTTTATATTCAGAAAGCATTTCATTCGGGATAAGAGATTCTTCGTCTAATACATTTGTAGCAAGTACAAAACGCCCTGCACTATTGTAAGCTATTTTAATAGTATTAATATTCTCAGATAAAGAAGCATTAATTTGATAAAAAGTATTTTGGTCTTTTTTGTTTTTTGATTTGCTTGTTTTATATTCTACGTTATTAATTTGATGATATTTTAACTGTTTATTCAAACTATCTACTGATTTAACCGCCTCTTGGTAAGAATCGAATTTTAAGCTAAGTAGTTTTTTGAGTTTATTTGATGCATTGATTTTTGACTTAGATATTCTTTTTTCTAATTGTTTTATATCAGATTTTTTACGTTCAGAACTTTCTATGACTAACCACCGTTGCTCAATGCCACCATAGTTTACTGTTCTAGAACAATAATAATATCCTGGTAAAGAACTATTAGTAAAATCAGTGGATAGTAATGTTGATACTAGTTCTTTCGCTATTCCTATAGTTAGAGGTACTCTGCACAACCATTTCATACCAGATAATAGACTGATATTTTTTGCGTTGTATAAAGCTGCGTCTGCAACCATTAAATCATCATTGTCTTTTAATTTTTCTTTGTATCTTGAAAAGATTTTTGGGAAATTTGACGAATCTGATTTATTCCCAGATGCGGCTTCAAAAAACATTGGGATATCTCCATCTCCGGAGGATATTAATTCTATAATAAATTGTTTTAAATCTGGTCTATGGTCACGAGAATAACCATATGTAATTTCAATCGCTTGTGGTACTTTGATTACATCCTCTGCATTTATACTAAGAATAACATCTGGTAAACTATTATTATATTCACCATGCAAATGCAGTGAACTTGAATCAAGATGTGATGATTTTGAACTAATATCAAATTGTTTTTTCACATTTATACTGATAGCTAAAAATATTTCCGTTAAACCTTTTAGAAATAGTTTATCCATAACTCTACCTAACTTGTGTTCATTTAAATACTCTGCTTTTACTCCTTCCCCTATTAAGTATTCACATGGCTTATCTTTAAAAAAATCTGGAAACATATATAAAGGACTGCTTATAAAACCCAATCCATTTAATATCATTGCTTTCACTACTTGCCCTGCATTTATTTTTTCTCCTGGCTCTTCCCCACAATACTCGTTAATAATTTCTACCAAGCCTATAGAATCTACTATTCCTGCGACTATACCTAAATGGTCAATATTTTTTATTTCAATTTCTGATTTATTAAACATGACAACAAATGGGAATAACATCTGTTTAAATTTTTGCATTTTTTTACCAAAAAATTCTTTATAACAAGAATTTTGTTTGAGCATGTCATAAATATTCCAACCGTTATACTTTGAACATTACTAAGCCTAAATATTCAAATATTATTAAGTATATTTACGTGTCTATTGAGTAAATTCAAATTATTTCGGAGATGAGTGAATAGAGATGTTGTTTATTTTTATTGTCCGGAAAAACAAATTAATTATCAATAATTATTTTGTGTGTGTAAACCCCAAAAACAGAACAAATCTATAGCCTGCATGAAAAAAAGATAATAATATTAGTGGTGATTTGTTGTTTTTGGGGTTCCCCCCGAGTCTTGAAATGGTTCCCGAATCTTCTGGGAAAACAGATTACTTCTTCCAGTAAAAGATTATTTTACGTAATCAAAAATAATACCGGACTGGCTAATTTTAGAGTCTGAAGGGAGTAACTCTACTAAATGCAAATCTTTCTTATTAAACCTATAAAGAATCATTTGCCTAATAGTTCTTTAGTACTATATACAGGCTAACTTTTCAGTACTTATGAACTTGTGACAGTTGGGGTGCGGAATGTGGGATACAACTAAATCGACCTTCATTGAGTGGTTGTTTTTTCGCACGGTGGAAAACTTAAAATCAACAGTTAATTCGGTTGAAGTTCCAAAAAAATATAGGTCTGCGACAATTTTACAAAAAATTCCCATTCAATCAGAAAATGCGAATCTAACTAATTCTTGTTATGACAATTACACTTTGACAAAAACTTTGACCCCGTTGCAGCAGGTATGAGAGAAGTGGCACAATTCCAAATGTGTTCTTAGCAATTATTGCGTTTTGACAATAGTTAAATAACCTATGCAATTGCAACAACCGTTTATTGTTACCCAACGTCTGTTATTACGGCTTGCTACTCAAGAAGATATAACTAATATTCTTAAATATTACACTGACAATAAAGCTTATTTAACTCCTTTTTATCCTGTATGGTCGGAATCTTTTTTTACAGAAAAATATTGGCAGAGTGAAGTAGAAGTAGCTCTACAAGAATTTATCCAAGGACAATCATTAAGACTACTGATTTTTTCTCAAAACGAATCTACAATAATTGGAATAATTAATTACCGTAACTTTATTCGGGGTGTGGCACAATTTTGTACTGTAGGTTACAGTTTAGCAGAAAAAGAACAGGGTAATGGTTATATGACTGAAGCCTTACAAGCGAGCATTGATTATGTATTTGAAGAATTAAAAATGCATCGCATAATGGCAAATTATATGCCACACAATCAAAGTAGCGGCAATTTGCTTAAGAAGTTAGGATTTGTGGTAGAAGGTTACGCTAGAGACTATTTATTAATTAATAATCAATGGCAAGACCATGTTTTGACAAGTTTAATTAATTCCCAGTGGTAAACTTGAAAATCTAAATCAGGGGATTGGTAATTGGTAGTTGGTAGTTGGTAATTAGTCTTATTATAGAAAAATCAACTTTTTAAAAAGCTATTTACTTTTTATTTTCTGCTTTTACTGTTTCCATGATTGTACTTAGTTTTACCTAAGTATTGACCAATCCAAAATCCAAAATAGTGTGAGGGGTTTTTATCGATGTTTAGTAAATCCGCAAAGCGTCTATCCGTTTTTTTTAGTGCTGCAATTATCAGTATCTCGTTAACTGGAATCACCGCGAAAAGAGCCGAAGCAATACCTAATTTCATTTTAGTTCCGCTGACAATACAAGCAGCAGGTTACGCAATACCACGTGTTTATAAAAAGTTAACTCCGCAACAGCAAAGAAAGGTAGATGCTGTTCAAAATGAAGCATTTAGACAAGTTGCAACTGTGTTAACTACAGCGCAGCGCAGTAACGTTATGCAATCCTTCAAAACACGACAAGGAAGAACTCAATTACTGCAATCTTTGAGGTTAACACCAGCACAAAAAGCTCGCATTAGGTCAATAGTGGAAAAATCTCGCCAGAGAATCAATGCAATTGTCAAGTAACTAATCATATAAATCGTTTTTCTCAACAATTAATCATGTAGAGACGTAGCAATGCTACGTCTTTTTATATTTATCAAATAAAACTCTAACTATCGCAAATTGAGAATTAATAATTCTTAACTCCCAACTCCTAATTCCTAACTTAACTCCATCTCCCCTGCCCCAATTTACTTCTCAGATGTACCATTAAGGGTATGGCAAACTTACCCCTACTGGTATGCAAACGGCTGAAACTACCAATCCCCTACTTAACCTGAACTACGAACCGGCATTTGAATCTTTAGGCTCGGACTATTATGATGAAGTTATTGCCGAAGAATTTCCCCTTCACAAACTCCGCTTCCGTAACAATGCTCTACTTCCGCTTTTAGGATTAAATCCTCAAGAGGTAACTGACGAAGATTTTATTCAAGCTTTTGGTAAATTTGAACAGCGTAAACCTCTTCTAGCAATGCGCTACCACGGCTATCAATTTGGTGAATATAACCCAAGACTGGGTGATGGTAGAGGTTTTCTTTACGGACAGCTGCGCGGAATTGATAACGAACTTTATGATTTCGGTACCAAAGGTTCCGGTAGAACACCTTATTCCCGTGGTGGAGATGGAATGCTCACTCTTAAGGGTGGAGTCCGGGAAGTGTTAGCGGCTGAAATGCTGCATCGTATGGGTGTACGCACTTCCAGGTGTATGAGTTTGATTGAAACAGGAGTGCAGTTATGGAGAGGTGATGAACCTTCCCCGACTCGTTCGTCTGTAATGATCAGGATGAATCGTTCCCATATTCGTTTTGGAACTTTTGAGCGTTTAAATTATTTAAAGCGTCCAGATTTAACGAAAAAGCTTTTAGACCATGTAATTGAGGTTTACTACCCGCATTTAATTAACGAACAAGAAAAACATGCTTTATTTTATGCGGAATTAGTAGAAAAAGTTGCAAAATTAGCAGCACAATGGATGGCTGCTGGTTTTTGTCATGCAGTTTTAAATACTGACAATATGTCAATTACTGGGGAAAGTTTTGATTACGGTCCCTATGGATTTATTCCGACTTACGACCCGCATTTTACCGCAGCATATTTCGACCATTACAGCCGATATTCTTACATTCATCAGCCAGATATTTGTATGTGGAATTTGGAAATGCTTCAAGAAGCATTAAAGTCTGTAATTGATAAATCCGATATGGATGCTGGATTAGTAAAATTCGGTAAACACTTTCTGGGTAACTATCGTTTATTAATGCTGAAAAAACTGGGATTCAATCAAGAATTACCCAAAGCAGAAACAGACGAAATCTTAAAAGTAACAATTGATTTTCTCAAGCATTACCCTATTAGCTACCACCACTTTTTTGCTGATATGGCTGGAACTTTTTCTCAGAAATGGCAAGATGACCCCAGCTATATCTTAGAAGGTTCCGAAATTAAGCAATCTTTGGGTTCATCGGAATTATTCTTTAACTGGGCAGGAATGTATCACAGAATATTGAATACAATGGCAACTTCGGAAATAGATAATATTGCTCAAACTCTGAAACAATCTAATCCTCAAACAGTCATATTAAGACCCGTGATTGAATCAGTTTGGGAATCAATTTCTCAACAAGACAATTGGCAACCTTTTCATGATTTAATCGAAGCAATTAGGGAATAGGAAATAGGGGATTGGTTATTGGTTATTGGTTATTGGTTATTGAAATAAAGAGGAGGGGGTAGAAATTTAATTATTCAATTTACTTCTAACTCCTAATTCCTAATTTCTAACTCTTAACTCATAACTCCTAACTAGGTTTATAAACTTTCCCAAAGCTGTGATTGGGATTAATTTCAATTACTAAATCGGCTGATGGAGATTTGATTAATGGTTTAATAAATAATTCTGGGTGCAGTGCTTTCCAAAAGTAATTTACAAATTCCTCAATTTGTAAGTCAGTCATTCCAGTTTTTCCCCCCGCTTTCATTTGATGTTCGGCTTGTTTTCGCCATTCTAAGGAAAGACGGTAATCTTTAGGATACATCACGATTAAACTATCTAAACGCTGCCATAAAGGTAGATAATCGTGAAGTTTCTTGTTCATATCTCTCGCAAATTCTTTATCTGCTTCCGTAACAATTGGTAGCGGTGGAGCATTAAAGACTGCTGAATTAATCGGATGAATGCCGACAAACCAACCTTCAAACAATACAATATCAATATTTTCTACTATTTGAGGATTGATTCTATCACCAGCACCAGAATGCAGCGATTTATCGAAGCGAGGTACTGTAATTCTAGTTTGAAGTTGAAGAATATTATCTAAAAGATTTAAACCCAAACCAACATCATGAGTTCCCGGTGGTCCTCGCCAAATTAAACGGGGGTCTTGCTGCTGTAAAATTAAACGTGCTTCGTAGGTTTTATATAAGTCATCTATTGATAAACTCAAGGTTTGGTATTTCAGGTGCGATAAAATTAAACTAATAACCTTACAAGTTGTGGTTTTCCCCGTTCCTTGTCCTCCTAAAATACCTTGTATAAAAGGACGTTGAAGTTTTTGATATCGCGATGCAATTTGTGTTGCTAAAGGTAGCCATAAATTCCACAATGTTGGCAGCATCACATCCGGTTCCATTTTTAAATCAGTCTGACATAATTCTTTAAAATCAGGATAAATGAATTTAAGTAAATCCCAGCGTTTATATATAGTTTTTTCCGCATTTTCGGGTGTGATATGAAAAGCTTTTGCTCGTAATTCATCTTCAAGCGCTTCTAAGATTAAACTTTGATTTGGGACTGTATCTTTTATTGATGTTTCGGTAAGCATTTGCATGAGGTTAAAGGTTAAAGGTTAAAGGTATAATAACTCCCTACTCTCAAAGCATGAAAAACTCCCTCCCCCTTTTACACTCATCAAATAGTTGAATATAATTTGATGTTGTATCCTATACAAAAGACTATTTTATAAATTTCAGTGCCATTCCTGTGTACTAGTGCTTTGTCCCATAAAATATGATGGATTCGTTTTTCCCGCAATTGTTGGGAGACGTAACAGTGTTACGTCTCTACAAACCAAATCGTCAAGATTGATGTGGTGAAATACAAAAAAATTAATCTTATTAAAGAAGAGAAAAATAGAAGAAGACGAAGCTCTTCACTGCTCGCTGCTAACTGTTAACTATTAACTGATTTATGTTTCCTCCATCTTTCCAACCAATTCCCCAACGTCCAGAATTAAAATTACCTGACAATGCTAGAGTTGCCGTATGGGTAGTAATGAACGTCGAACATTTCACTTTTGGTAAAATAGGGACGGCCATTCAACCCCATTTAAATAGTTATCCAGAAATTGCTAATTACGGTTGGCGAGATTATGGAAATAGAGTTGGTATTTGGCGTTTATTTGATTTATTTGCAGAATTGGAAATTCCCGTTACCGCAGCAGTAAACGGCGAAATTTGTACCCTTTATCCCGAAATTATGGAAGCAATGCTTGCTCATAATTGGGAAATAATGGCTCATGGAATTAATAATTCTACAGGTCATAGCGGTATGGACAAAGAAACAGAAATCGATACCATAAATAAAACTATAACTTTACTTAAACAAGCCACCGGTAAAACACCAAAAGGTTGGTTAACTCCAGGATTTTCTATCACAGAATCAACATTTGAATTACTACATTCAGCCGGGATTAAATATACAGCCGATTGGGTAAACGACGACCAACCTTATTGGTATCCAGTTCCAGATGGCCGTTTACTAGCTATTCCTTATACCATAGAAGCCAACGACATTACTTTATGTTTGAGCAATCGTTTTTCCGGTGCAGAATTTGCTAAAGCCATAGAAGACCAATTTTATCAATTATGGCAAGAAGGAGAATCCCAAGCGCGAGTAATGGCTATTGGTTTGCATCCTTTTATAGTCGGTCAACCAATGCGGTTAAAATATTTAAAAGAATGTTTAATGAACATAAAAAATCAATCCGATACTTGGATAACCACCGGTGAGAAAATATATGAGTCAGTGAACAGTAAACAGTGAACTGTTATTCATGATATTAATTCACATTGTGAATCTTTCCCTCTCCTTATTAAGGCTACGGTGTACGCAGAAGTATTAGAATTTGCTTTCACAGTGTTTTTATCCCCCCTAACCCCCCTTAAAAAAGGGGGAATCTGAAATTAAAGTCCCCCTTTAAAAGGGGGATTTAGGGGGATCTGACGAGATGTATGTACACCGTAGCCTTAATAAGCAGAGGGATGTCCGCAAGGACAGGGTGAGGTTTTTAAGTTTATAATCGAAAATCCAAAAACGTAAAAACGTATCCAAAATCTAAAATCCAAAATCCAAAATCCAAAATATGACTATTTCTCAAACTAAAACTTTAACAATTCCCGTCATTGATGCTGATGCAGAAAATATTAAACCCTACGGATATTTATTAGGTGATGATGTCAGCAAACCGGGATTAGGAATACCTTTTTATCAAGGAAGAGTATTGGAAGGTGAAAATATCGACTTTACCTATCGCGGAGATGCAACTTTTAGAACTGCGAAAATAATGCCGGGGTATCCAACAGTAACCTGGTTGGAACGTCACATGTTCATGACTCAAATGTTTATCGGTTTGGGTCAATCTCCTTTTATTATGGTTTTGTCACCACCGAATCATCAAAATAATCAAGATTTACCCGATTTATCCCAAGTAAAAGCGCTGCGTTTTCCTCCCGGTCACGGACTTTTATTACACCTCGGTACTTGGCACGATTTCCCTATTGCTTGCGATAAACCAGTAGTTATTCTAACTGCAAATTCAGATGAAGTCGTTACTGCTCTAACCCAAATGAAAGAACCGGGAGAAATGAATCAAGGTGATGTTTATAAAATTTCTCTTGCTAAAAGATTGGGATATGAAATTGAATTGGAAGTTGGGAATGGGTAATTGGTAATTGGTAATTGGTAATTGGTAATAGAGAACTTAATTAGTATTCAAATCTGAGAAATCGGATTTATTACATCGAGATATTTAATCCCACAATTATTTTTTGTGTCACCTAAAAATAATATGATTATTGTTAACTGTTAACTGTTAACTGTTAACTGTCAACTGTCCACTGTTCGCTGTTCTCTGATATGAAAAAAGTCGTAGTAGTAGGTGCTGGTTGGGCTGGTTTGGGTGCGACTCACCATCTAGCAAAACAAGGTTATGATGTCACGCTTTTGGAAGCTGGTTCTTATCCAGGGGGTTTGGTTGCTGGTTGGAAAACTGAAAAGGGTAAATCTGTGGAAGCGGGTATTCATGGGTTTTGGTATCCTTACAGAAATATTTTTGCGCTGATAAATGAGCTAAATATTAATCCTTTTACTACCTGGACTCGCTCGTCACAATATTCTCCTGCTGGTTTGGAGGTTGAGTCCCCGATTTTTCAGGATTTACCTAAGCTTCCTACTCCTTTAGGAACTTTTATATATACCCAATTTAAAAGATTACCGTTAGTTGATAGGCTCAGCGCTCTACCTTTACTTTATGCTCTAATTGATTTTGATAATTCTGATGCTGCTTGGCAACGTTACGATTATGTCACGGCGCGGGAATTGTTCAAACAGTTTGGTGTTTCTGCACGTCTTTTCCGAGAATCTTTTGAACCAATGTTATTGGTGGGTTTATTTGCTCCCGGAGAACAATGTTCGGCTGCTGCAACTTTGGGAATGCTTTATTATTTTATCTTAGCCCATCAACCGGATTTTGATGTGGTTTGGTGTCGGGGTACTGTTGGAGAACAAATTTTTCGTCCTTGGGTAGAACAAATTGAAAAAGCTGGAGGAAAGGTACTTGCAAATAAGCGAGTTACTGATTTGGTTACTGATGGTAATCAGGTCAAAAGTATAGTTTGCGGTGATGAAGTTTTTGATACCGATGCGGTAGTTTTCAGTGTTGGTATTAGTGGAATGAAAAAGATTGTTTCTAACAGCGAAAGTTTGCAAACTCGTGAAGAATTCCGTAATTTAAAGAATTTAAACGCAATTGATGTATTAGCAACTCGTCTGTGGTTTGATAGAAAAATTAATATTCCTCTACCTTCTAACGCTTGTTTTGGTTTTGATAAAACAACTGGATGGACATTCTTCGACTTAAACGCTCTCCACGATGAATATAGAGACGAACCGGGAACGGTTGTAGAAGTAGACTTTTATCATGCTAATCAGTTTATTCCTCTAAGCAATGAAGAAATAATCTCTATAGTCCAAAATTATTTAATCACCTGCGTTCCGGAATTTGCCACCGCAAAAGTAATTGATAGCAGCGTGATTCGTCTACCACAAGCTGTGACCCACTTTTCACCCGGTAGCTATCGACATATGCTACCAGCGAAGACAAGTTTTAATAATGTATTTATGAGTGGTGATTGGATTACTAGCCGTCACGGTTCATGGTCTCAAGAAAAAGCTTACGTTACAGGTTTAGAAGCTGCTAATTTGGTAGTTGATTATTTGGGAGCAGGTATAAATGCAAATATCTTACCAGTAGAAGCAGACGAAGCACATATACAAGCTGCAAGAACAATTAATAATACCGTCCGCGAGATTGGTAAATCGATTATTCCTGATTTCTGGCTACCTTAATCAGTTAGGAGTTAGGAGTTAGGAGTTAGGAGTTAGGAGTTAAGATTTTATTCTACCCCTTCTCCTTGCTTTTACTTTACTGTTAACTGTATATCGCTGTCGCGACACGCCCTCGCCGCACGCTTTGCGTGAACGCTAACACTGCTCACTGTTAACTGTTCACTGTTAACTGTTAACTGTTCTTACCTAACTTTGTGTCCCACATTTAACGCATCAATTCCCTGTTTTACCCAACACCAACATTCATATTCTGATTTAAATAACTTTGGTGCGGCGATGTTATTTAATGAATCTGGTAGATAGTGGTCGTAATAATATTTACCAGCTTCTTGGGAGACAATAATTAAGTTATTGCGGAAAACATAGCGATGCTTAAACGTATCACTATCGCTAACAACATCTGCATTTTTTTCTATGTGTTCTTTAGCAATATTAATGATATTATCGATGCTGCTACCATAGATTTTGGCTGGATTTTCTGCTTTATGATACTGGCTTTTAGAACCAATTTCTGATAGCAGTTTATACGAGTAAATTTCGTAATTATCTGCTTTACCAAAAACAAACGGTATTATTAGATATCCTTTGTAGGATTTTGATTTTTCATAGAGTAGGTGGTTCATAGATACTTCCTAATATGTAAATGCTAGCCCAAAAATATACCTGTACCGCTTTCGCGGTGATTAAACTGTTTAGCAAACACAATTCTTTTCCAATCTCTTCTATTTCTAAAATATAAAGAAAAAAGGATTTAAGAAGATTTAATTCATACCATTTGCATAAATTATTTTGACAGCATCGATAGTTTATTCAAATAATAGTATCGCTAACTGACAAAAGCCTGAAATGGTACTATATGCTACTAAAAATTTCTCCTGCATAATGAATATGTAGAAGTTTACAGAATCTTTAAAGGTAGATATTTTTTTAACCCAACCTTTAAGGAAACTCTATATTTTTGTGATTAAATTTTATTCACTTATTTCAACTTACCACAACTAGCTAATAGTGCAAGTCACCATAGACTGAGTTGTTTTGGAGGATTATTAATTTGGTTCCAAGGTAGGGGTGAGACCCCTATATCGCTCTGTTCTAATAGGTTTTGGAAATGACGAACTATTGAGGGTGATTTTACTTCCTGGGGGCAATGGACAAAAAAGTAAATTTGCGTTTCAGATTGCAACCATTGTTTAATATAATTTACCCATTCTTCCATAAATGGTTGATTTATAGGTAAATTTGGGTGAGATATAAAGCGAATTAAAGTAAATGGTGCTGTAACGCTAAATTCTACGGGTAATTGAGGTTTACGTCTTTCCGATCCAAGTTGTGGGTCGTCATCCCCAGTATAAATTGGACGAGAATCAAGTATTACTTTTCCGACACCGAATTTTTGCAGCAGATTTGTCAACTTACCTGCGTGAGGTTGTTTGAACCAGTTGCGATGTCTGACTTCTATAGCTAAAGGTAATTGTGTTTGTTGCCAAGCTTCGATGAAAGCGGTTAAATCATCGAAGGATGAAGGTGCGTAGCTTGGTGGTAACTGTGCAAACATAGGTGCAAGACGAGTATCGAGAGGACGCATGATTTCCGCAAATTTTAAAGCATCGTCAATATAAGGTTTGAGCGACCCATTATGAGTTACATTTCGCGGTAATTTTAAGCAAAATTTAAACTCTGGAGGTGTTTGAGCAGCCCAACGTTTGACAGTTTCTTGATTTGGGACCGCGTAAAAAGTAGTGTTACCCTCGACAGCAGTGAAGCGACGACTATAGAGGTGAAGAAAATCTGTAGAGCGAGTACCTTTAGGATAAAAATCGCCTACCCAACCTTTATAAGACCAAACAGCACACCCAATAAAGAAATTCACAATCTTGATTCTAGATGTTTGATAATTTCAACATATCATTTTTTGGGAATTGATAATTGATAATTGATAATTGGTAATTGGTAATTGAATTCTACCGAATCCTTGCTCTGAAAAGCTTCCTACTGAGCAGAAGCAAATTCTGCTTCCATTTTTAGCCGTTAGCCATATTGAAATATGAATTTATTTTTTTCATATTTACTAGCTCCCTAAATCCCCCACATAAGCGGGGACTTGAAATTATTCTGCTCGTTTAATTTTTGCTAGTTCCTGACGTAATGTTTGAGCTACAAATTCATTGCGGTTCTTTGCTTTACCTTCAGCTACGGCTTTGTCTGTGGCTTCTAATAGTTCGTTCGGTAAGGTAATAGTTGTACGAACAGTTGAATTACCCATTTTATGATGACTACTTTGATGCGGGTTTTGATGACTTTTTTGAGGGAGCATCCCAAATGTGGAAAAACATAATTTGTCATTGCGAGCGTAATGAAATGAAGCGAAGCAATCGCAAAGTCTAGTTATTGCGATTGCTTCATTCCGCTTCGCTGCATTCGCAATGACAATCAATATTTTGGTAAAGTTGCAAAATTGGGATGCTCCCTTTTTTGATGCTTGTATTGTAAGTAGGTAGACGTAATTAAATATAAGATTAAGACCTCACCCTCAATCCCTCTCCTTATTAAGGAGAGGGAAGCCGGAGGTCGGCTGAGGTTTTATATTTAATTTGACCTAGTACATCACGGCTTAAATAAGGCAAGCATTAAAAATGGCTGAAAAGCCCCAGATATCAAACTTTTTACTTTTTACTTCTTACTTCTTACTTCCGCGAAGCGGTACTAGTTACTTAGTAACAGCAAAATCACCTCTACACAGGTTTGATTTCTACTTATATAAATCAAAACCTCTCTCTGTATTTAGAAAGAGGTTAAGTTTAGTTTATTTGACTGAAGGAAAATAGCTTTTTCCTTTTCCCTATTACCCATGCCCAATGACCTATGCCCAATGCCCAACTATACTAACTAATTTGAAATTGATTTTCAGCGACACCTACAAAGTATTCCGAATGTTGAACTTCTTCTACTTTGGTGTTTTTGAGTAATGCAATCACTTCTGAACCAGCCATGATGACGGTATCTGTTGAATTACCTGCCAATCCCGATGGTAATTGTTGAAAAGTTAATTGGTCAAAGTTAATGCCTGTTAAACCAATTTTATCAATACCTACTTCAAAGTCCTCAATGATATTAGTATCTGACTCTGTAGCACCACCGTCGCCGGATTGAAAAATAAATGTGTCTATCCCAGCACCACCATTCAAAATATCTTTGCCAATACCACCAATAAGAATATCGTCATTGTCATCTCCGGCAATCATATCATTACCAGATTCACCCAAGAAAATATCATTATGGTCGCCGCTATAGGGACTATCTCCCCCAAAATTCAACAAGTCCGTACCGTGCATTTCTTGGTTTCCAGAACTACCAATGACGATATCATCTTGATTCCCCGATTTTAATATCCCAGCTAATGAAGTTACTAAGTTTTCCTCGCTAACATTAATGATTCCTTTGAAACCCTTGCTGTATCCTTCAAGGATTTGTAATTCTCCTAAATCATCAATTGCGATTGTTTCGAGTGATTCATAAGCCCCGATGCCGAGTAAATCTCCGATTATACCTTCTTGATTAATTGTATTTGTAAAAGCGCGAACAACTCTATCATGTTCGCTACCAAAATCCGTTAATTCAGATTCAGTTCCGAAGTCCATTTCAAAAGCTTCATCAGCACCAAGAGCTAATTCTTTATTTCCTGCAATACTTTTTTCACCTACATATGCTCTAGAAAATACCGATGCATCAGCGTATGTTTCCGGAGTTTGAATACCTTCTATTCTGCCATCTATATCATAGATATCTTCAGTAGGTTCAACAGCAAATGGATTATCACCACCATTTCTTACTGAAGGAGGGTCGAGAGCGGTGATTGTTCTTGCACCTTCGTTATTACCTGTCACTACAGTTTCGTTTTCTACAGTCAATCCGTCTCGATAAATTTTTCCGATTTCCGCACTTACTAAAGAGCCAAGACTGTGACCGACTAAGTTTAAACTTTGTGAAGCGGCTACACTATCAATTCCGTAATAATCATTTAGTGCTTCCACCGCAAATTCTGCAACCGGGTCAATCCAAGTAGCTGCTCGGAAATTCCCCGTACCTAAAGCACCGTACTCAATTCCTAACATTTCCGTACTGTTGAAAGCTGCTTCTCTCCAGTCCAAAAGTAAAACGCGATCGCCAGTATTTGTAGTAGCAATTTCTTGTGCTAATTCTGTAAATCTGTCGTCAGGATTATCATTCCAACCGTGGATAATAACCCAAGTTTGTTCAGCGTCGGTGGGATTGCTAATTTCTTTAAAACCAACATGACGGATGCTGGGATTGCTTTCGATTTCTGAGTTGAGTAAAATTCCCTCTTCATTTCCCCCAGTCACAGTCCCTTGAACTGGTAAAACACTAGGGTCTAAGTACTCGCTGGAATCTTGAGAAGTGAATGCTGCATCTTCAAAACTCTGTGTTTCCAATATGCTTTGACTATTAAAAGTTGAGTTAGATGCAACTTCGCTGTTATTAATGTAATGGTTTGCTTCAACCTGATTGAGTGAAATGTCATTCACATGACCAGCATCATTACCCACAGGTTGAATATTTATTTCAAGATTGTTTACATCAGAAGTTGCTAATGTATCGAAAGAATTAATATTCTGATGAGGTGATGCTTCAGGAACCGTAACCGCAGCATTTTGATTCCCTATAATCGTGTTATCTGTAAAGTTTTTTGAGGATAAATTCACTTGGCTATTCCCAGGTGAATCGTCATTGGAGACAGGAATGCTTATTCTTTTTCCTACTTCTCCATCAACAAACTCTACAGAGATAGGAGTTTCATTAAAAGCCGCTTCCGATTGAAGATTATCTAACTTCAAATCCACAAACTGTGAAATTAAAACTTTACCTGTAACTTCACTACCTTCACTAGAAAATTCTTCTTCAAAACTGAGTGGATGGGATTGAGAAGAACCAGTTAATGAATGGTTTTTAAGAACTCCTTCTAGATGATGATGGTCGGTAGTGAGTATATCTTTATGCAATGATTGGTGAGATGCGGAATTGTTATTCATTTTTAAACTTGTTTCGAGACTTAGTAGATTCATTTTGATTAAATAATATATATGTGGCGTTTAAATGTATTTAAAGAAGCAGTCTTGAAAATGCTATATAGATATGATGGTTTTATAGCTCAATAACAAGCGCAGTTAAGAGCAGAAGTAAAGCGCTATTTGATTGATTGCAAAAATACATTGTGTTCCAAGCTTTAAAGCAGTTGGAACCGGATTTAAATCAATTAACTAGAAATGATTTGTCTAGAAATGATTATGCGAGATAATCTCGATGATTATCATCTAACTAAAGAAATATTCTTTAGAAAAAAGTTATGGGCAATAAGTATTTAAGCCGATTTTCATATAAAGATGAAAGGTCAGAAATAATTTTTTGATTATATAAAATTTGGTTTAGTAAATAGAAGCATGTTGTTAATAAAATAAAGTAATTTTGTTTTTTAAACTAAATTCTATTTTTGCAAAGGTGAAATGAGATTGTTGATACCATTTTTACTTTTGAATATTTGGTTTTAGTAGCGTTAGTTACAGTTTCTTATCTAAAAGCCCTCACTTTGTAAGAGTGGGGCTGATTAAACAAAGCCCACCTTAACGGTGGTCTGGATTATCTAGATTATGAATTAAGTCTTTGTTACTTCTACTAAATATTGGATTAATTTAGAGATAAATTATTTACTAATAAAAGCCTTTGGATTTCTCCAATTTATCTTTTAAATCCTGAAAGTGAATTAATGCTAGCAGATGCGCTTTGATATGGTTGGCAATGTTCCTCGATTGAACAATTCCAGTAGGCTAGCTGTAAAATTTCTTCCATTTACAAATAATTTACAAATAATTTTCAGATTACTTTCCCAAACAATCATTTCTAATTGAGAAATAATATTTTTATTTATTCTCTACCTCTTACTACCTCTTCCCTATTTATCACAAAATCCTAAATGATTTGTGAGAATTTTATATATCATCCGGCGAATATAATTCGCTACTACACAAGCAAAGTCCACCTCCGTGGACTTCTAAAAACAACCCGCGCAGGCGGGTTTTGCCTGTGTAGCCGCGTTAGCGAAGCGTCTCCCGGAGGGAGATATTATAATCGCCAGGTATGAATAATATTTAACTTCAAATATCGAAATATAGCCTAAGTATTTTCTTACATTTCAATTAGGATTGCTATATCACAAAATCCTAAACCTTCCGCTGTAATGCCAATATTGTAATATCATCAAACTGTTCTGAATTACCAGTATGTTCTTCTATCGATGTTGTAATTTTATTTAATAAATCTTGAGCCGAATCAATTGGTTGTTCTAAAAGAGTTAAAAGTCTTTTATCGGTAAAAAATTCATTTTCACAATTACGAGCTTCAGTTACACCATCGGTATAACCAATCAGAATTTCTTCTGGTTGTAAATAAATTTGACGGATAGGAAAGTCCATATTTGCTAACATTCCTACAGCAGGTGCAGTTGATTCAAGCTGTTGTTTAACTTCACCGTCGGGAGAAATGATAAATAAAGGTTCGTGTCCGGCATTAATATAGGTAACAAGTCCTGTAGTTGGTTCTAATACTCCGAAAAATAAAGTAGCAAACATACCCAGTTCACCGTGGTATTTAGCGACGTATTCGTTGGTTAAAGAAACGGCTTGTAGTGCATTCAGATGAGCTAAATTAGTTAATGAGGATTTACCAATCCAACCTGCTTCGGGTAAGTTTTTTTCTAATATTTGTGGAGCTTGTCCCCGTAGTTGAATTTGAGCAGAAAAAATCCTAATTAAACTACGGAATAGAGCCATAAACAGCGCTGCTCCTACTCCTTTATCGCATACGTCAGCAATTACAAATCCTACACTACCATTATTGAGTTCAAATATGTCGTAAAAGTCCCCGGCTACTTGTCGAGCGGGTTTGAAGAAAGAAGCGATTTCCCAGCTATATTTATCAGCAAAACATTTAATTATTTGTTCCGCAGGTAAAAAATTTAACTGCATTTCTCGCCCTTTTTCTAATTCGTCATTCAGGGCTTGTGAATATTTTTCGACTTCTGCTAAACTAACTTTCAAAGCAGCTTCAGCTTGTTTTCTTTGATAATAAGCCGTACTGATTTGATGATACATCGTATCGAAAGCGGTAATTACATCTCCTAATTCATCTTTACGTTGGATTGAAGCTGAAGCAAAATCTGGTGTTTGTTTATCTTTACTAATTGCTTCTCCTGCTTTGATTAAATCATTTCTTAAGCAGAGAATAGGACGAATTAAAATTGGTTCTAATGCAATCCATACACCACAGGTGACAAATATAGAAATTAGTATTACTAATCCAGTAATGCGTAAAATATAAGCGTTTAATTCTGGCTGAAGCGAAGTAGTATCGTGACGAATAATCAGGAAAGTATCTCTTCCCATTTGTTCTGTTGTCCAACCAGCATCGTATCTGGAACCATCTTGAGTACGAAAGCCTTTATCTGGATTGCGTTTAAAGTCTGAAAGAGAAAGTTGGGGTTTTTCTCCAAAACTTCCAATTAATTGTCCTTCTTTAGTATAAAACGAACCTCCAACAATTACATGTTTTAGTTCGTCGGTTATCATAATTTCTTTTAACCCGACTAAATTAGTTAATTGGTCATAAATTTCTGCGTCGGTTTCTTCAATTCCAGCAGGAACAGAAATTTGTGTAAGTACAGAAACTTTTCCTTCTGTGATTTCTTCTATTTGATTCAGAAGTTGTTTTTCTCTTCTGATAATTGAAGGAATTAAAATAATTATCTCAATAAAAAAAATACTGAGAAAAGCGATAGATACAACTAGTAGTGATAAACGAGATTTTCTGATTTTGAGAAATTTTAATGACATATTTTTGATTTCCTATTCCCCAAATAACCTCACTGTTAATTCCTCTTATATTTCCTAAATAACCTCATATTTAATTCCTGTTATTTTCTCTAAATAACCTCACTGTTAATTTCTCTTATATTTTCTAAATAACCTTACATTTAATCCCTGTTATTTTCCCTAAATAACCTCACCCTTAATCCCTCTCCTTATTAAGGAGAGGGAGAATTAATTTATTTAGTATTTACTATAAAAATATTACTATTGAGATTTCCATGACGTTCGTAAATATATTTATCAACTCCATTAATTGCTAAATATATTCCTAAACCACCAATATGTCGTTCTTCCAAAGGTTTATATAAATCATCTGGTTGCTGTTGTTGGGTTGCGTCATATTGCATTCCGGAATCTTCTAGATGAATTTTTAAATTTGTATCGCTAAATTCTGCTCGACATACTATATCTCCTTGTATTTCTGCTTCTTGATATCCGTGGATAACAATATTAGTTGCAATTTCATCCACGGCTAAACGTAATTTATAAGTCTTTTTTGAATCTAAATTTGCTTTTCCCGCTGCTGTGATAACATAGTCCGATATTATATCTAAAGATTCTAAGTTCCCAGATACTATTATTGATTCCATATAACTTTACGCTTCTACTTTATCATTATCATATTCATCCATAATTTTGACGCTGTGATGGAATCCAGTTTTTTTAATAGTATCCATTACCATTTCTTGAGGAGCAATAATATAAATATCAACGTTTGCTCCCATTTTTTGTTTTGCAAAAATCAAAACTCGTAAGCCAGCACTAGCCATATAGCTTAAATCTTTCATAACCAGAACTAATCGCTGTGGATTGGTTGCAGCAGCTTTTTCAACTTCTGTTTTAAATGTTGGTGCTGTAGAAGCTTTTAATTCTCCAGATAAAATAATTTTAGCTGTATTTTCTGTTGTTTCTAAAATTGCGTTGAATTCCATATTTTTCTCCTGTTAGTTGTTACTTTTTACTTTTTAGTTGTTAATTAAAAATTTATTTACCAACCAGAATAATTACCGAACGGGAACCTACTAAAACTTCCTGCTGATTATCTAATAAAGGTTCGTTTCCAGGTTCCCAGCTATCTTCAGGAGATTTAACTCCAGTATTAGCAAATATGTGCCATTGAATAGACCTATGTAATTTGGGAATTTCAAAATTATGTGCCTCCCAATGCATATTCATTGCTACATAAATATAATCATCTTTCTTCTTATTCCGACCAATTTGTCTACCACAAAGCATAAAAGCAGTTGTACGATTGTGGTCGCTAAAATCAGGATTCCAAGCTTTAGTACCGTGCCATGTTATATCTGGATGAGTGCTACCGCTATTATCTTGGTTCAAAAAATGGCTTTGTCTTAAAATAGGATGAGATTTACGAAATGCAATACAGTTTTTGACAAATTGAAATAAATTTACGTTCTTGTCCAACAGCGTCCAGTCGAGCCAATTTAGTTCGTTGTCGTGACAGTAAGTATTATTATTACCTTGTTTGGAACGTCCAATTTCATCACCCATTAACAACATCGGTACACCCTGACTAATCATTAAAATAGCTAAAGCATTCCTTATTTGTCGCTGTCGTAAGTCATTAATAGATTGGTTTTCAGTGGGTCCTTCTATACCACAATTCCAACTATCGTTACTATTTTCACCATCATTATTATTCTCACCATTGGCTTGATTGTGCTTGTGATTGTAAGAAACTAGGTCAGCTAAAGTAAAACCATCATGAGCGGTGATAAAGTTGATTGATGCTGAAGGAGTCCGACAAGTTTCAGCATAAAGGTCTGGAGAACCTTGCAATCGTAAAGCCATATCGTTTACATTGCCATCACCCTTGATAAAATTGCGGATACTATCGCGATATTTCCCGTTCCATTCAGCCCAGCGTCCGTAATCGGGAAATGAACCAACTTGATATAATCCACCAGCATCCCAAGCTTCAGCAATCAATTTACATTTAGCCAAAATTGGGTCAAAAGCTAAAGTTTCTAACAAGGGTGGATTTATTAAAGGTTTCCCCCAAGGGTCTCTTCCCAAAATAGAAGCGAGGTCAAATCGGAAACCATCGATATGATATTCGCTTACCCAATACTGGAGACAGTCTAAAACCATCCCTCTGACAATCGGGTTATTACAATTAAGTGTATTCCCGCAGCCGCTAAAGTTGTAATAGTAACCTTCCGGTGTCAGCATGTAATAAGTCTGATTATCAATTCCCCGGAAGGAAATATAATTCCCCTGCTCGTTACCTTCAGCGGTATGGTTAAAAACTACGTCTAAGATTACTTCAATACCATTTTGATGCAGTGCTTTAACTAAAGATTTTAATTCATCCGCTTGCATCCCCAGTTTTCCCGTAGCAGCATAACCCGCTTTCGGAGCAAAAAATCCGACAGTACTATAACCCCAATAATTTAACAGCATCTCCCCGGTTTGAGGATTAAGACGAGAATTTTCAAACTCATCAAACTCGAAAATTGGCATTAATTCTACAGCATTAATTCCCAGTTCTTTCAAATAAGGAATTTTTTCGCGAATTGCTGCAAAAGTCCCTGGATGCTTAACATTAGAACTGGGGTGTTTTGTAAAACTACGGACGTGCATTTCGTAGATAATTAACTCTTCCGAGGGAATGTCTAAATGACAATCATCTTCCCAATCAAAATCTTCAAATGCTATTTTTCCTCGATATTGATAAATATTATCCCAATCAGGTTGGACACCCCAAACATCCCGACCGCTAATAATTTTTGCATAGGGGTCTAAAAGTATTTTACTATTATCAAACCAATGACCTTGTTTAAAATTATTTGGGCCATCCATACGGTAGCCGTATTCAATATTTTCATAGTCTAAACCGAATACAACCATACAATAAACGTTACCAATCCGAAACTCTTTAGGAAAAAGAATTTCTGCCATTGGTTTGGGATAATTTTTATCAAATAAAACTAACGTGCAAGAAGTTGCATGACGAGAAAATATTGAAAAATTTACACCTCCTGGTATCAAAGTTGCGCCAAAAGGAAACGGTTTCCCACAACGTAATTTAAATTTATCTCTTGTATGAGTGGGATGAATATCAATTCTTTCTATAAACATGGAAAACAATTATCAGTTATCAATTATCAATAGTCAATAGTCTTTAAGTATTTAATGCCTAAATCCTAACTTTTAACTCCTAACTCTTAACTACTTATGATTCTATTTTTCTAAGAATAAAGCTAAACCTGTTGTGGCATTTTCGGAATGATGGAAAAAGTCAAGAAATCCAGTTACTGACATGGTGTCTTTAATTTCTTCGGAAAGACCAACTAATATAAGTTTTCCGTTTTTAGCTGTCACTTTTCTATAGGAAGATAGCAGCATACGCAAACCTCCGCTAGACATATAAGATACTTGTGATAAATCTATGATAAATTTGCTATTTGATTCAATTAACGGCATAATTTCGTGTTGAATATTAGATACCGTTCTAGAATCTACATTTTTATCTTCTATTTCTATAATGCTTACATCTGCGACTTGTTTAAGATTAATTGCCATTCAATTTTAGATTTTAGATTCTATTGTTTATGAAAGTTGCTTAAATCAGATTTATTTAACCTCATGAATTATTAATTACGAATTACGAATTACGAATTACGAATTACGAATTACGAATTACGAATTACGAATTATATTTATGCTGCTCCCCGCAAGGGATAGTCGTTAGTCGTAACGTATCTAATTCCCGATATCAATTCATGTAGGGGAGGACGAGCAAAAGGTTCGTTATTAACTCCAGCAAAAAATAATTTTCTATCTTTTTTAACTAAGAAAATGCCGGGTTCATTAAATAATGCTGGCTCGTTGGGAAAAGCTCCTTTAGAAATATAAAGTCCCCATTTACGCATGGAGTCAACTGAATGATTGTAGCCAATTGTAATGTCTTTCAATCCCCACTTGGCTTTTGTCAATTTAGCTTTTTCTTCGCTGTCACCGCTAATTGCAATAACATCTATATCAAGTTGAGAAAATTCATGAAGTTTTTTATCTAATTCTCCGATATAAGCTTTACAAAGGGGACAATGTAAACCACGATAGAAGACTATCAATTTCATATTTGAAAAAGTATCTTCTGAAAGTTTCCATTGTTTATTATTTAGAATATTTACTTCTAATTCGGGAACTTTTTGTCCTGGGATAAGTTTATTAGTCATTTGGAGTGATAAATTTCACTATTGTTAATTAGCTTTCACAACCACCTTGGAATCAATTCCAAGGCTCATAGCTAAAGTCTACTAAAGTAGACTGAAATAATTACATTGCTGTTTTCAAACGTTTTTTATATTAGATTGGAAATACAATTCCCAATCTGTATTGATAATCGTGAAAGATGTAAGATTTACCCTTTTCCCTATTCCCTCTACTATTATTTAGGCGCAATTTTAACTTTAACTTTTACCCGCTTTGTAGTTTCAGGTAATTTTACAGTTAATTTCTCAGCATCAAAATTACTATAGCTATTTCCATCTATTTCTACAGAAGCAATCTTGATGCTACCTGGTGGTAATATGTCAGGAGCAACGTGCAGGATGTTATCCGGAAATCCCGATGGCATGGGTTTAAAGTAAAAGTCCATTGGCTGTTTATGAATCAGCAAATTGGTATAAACCGCTGCCAGATAACACAATTCGATGGAATGATATCCACTCATGGCATGGCTTCCTTTACCGCGTTCGTTTCCGCTGGCAAGGAAGGGAATACCATTGGCAAGGACGTTGTAATAAACACCACCATCTTCAGTATCTAAGAACCAAGCATTATAAAAAGCTGCTGCTTCCCTTGATAAACGCTGATAGTCATCTTTTTCCAGGATGCCGTTGAGAATTAAGTATGCAAGTATACACTGTTCCTGCTGCCACCAGGCTTTGCGGTCGTGCCATACAAATCGATAAACACTTTCATCTTTATCTAAAACACGTTCCATAACGTCATACCAACCACCTCGCTGTAAATCGCTACCGAATCTAGGCATTATTTCAGCAATCTTTGTTGCTAAATCGGTATATTCTGATTTCGATTTCAGCGAAGACATCCGCATCAAGTTCCAGGCTATTTTGAGATTATGTCCTACCACAGCCCGATTTTGTTGCCATCCCCAGGTGGTGTCGTGAGACCAATCTGCAAAAAAGCGCTCTTGTACGAAAGGACTATTTTCATAATCGGGAAAACGTTTGACGATAGTATCAAAGGTATACTCCAACATATCAGCATATTCTTGTTTTCCTGTCGCTAACCACAGGTTGATTAAATAAGCTGGAGCATGGTCACCGACGGAGTTCCAATTTTTCGTACCCTTATTTCGTCCGAGACTATCGCTCATGGGGTCGAGAGTTACGGGGTCGATATGAGAGAAGTAACCCCCATCTTCCCCTTTATCAAGGAAGAAATCGTTAAATAGCTTGATAGTAAGTTCGGTGTCCTGCATAATCCGGGGGTCACCAGTTACGCGATACGTTTGAACTTGTCCGGCTAAAGCGTAAATTTGTTCGTAAGCAGGAATAGCATCATAATCGTCGCCAAATTCGGAAGCGAAAATTTTGTGTTCTCGTTCTCCCTCTACATCGATTCCGTGATACCAGTAAACAATACCCTCATCTAAATCCAAGAACCGCATGTGTTCTCGAAGATATTCGGTTCCCTTTTCAGCAGCTTCTAGAAATCTGTCTTCCCCAGTCAGCATATAGGAAGTCGCGAAACCATATACCAATCGGGATATGGTGTCGGTTTCTTGACGAAAACTAACGGTTGATTTTGCTCCCGATAAACTGATTGAGGTTCGATAATTGCGGTAATTAATTTCCTCATCTCCAAACTGAGCTTTTAGATAAAAACTAGCTAGAGAACGAGCTTGGTCAATCCACCAATTTTGTTTCTCGAAAGCGTAATTGTTCGACTTACGACCAACAAAAACTAACGATTTAGCATCAAAAGAAGATTTGTCAGGGTAAAAAACTCCATAAGCAAACACATAGCGACCTTCTTCAGACAACATGGCTCGCATCGAACCAGTAGCATCTGGATAAGCTTCGTCTAAATTTTGCAGCAGTTTAGCATAACTCATCGGACTGAGATTACAATCAAACTCTCTACCGTCCGATGTTCTTAAACCAAAGCAATCTTTTTGTTCGTCAAAATAAGTTACATATCCAGCAATTAAATCGGAAAATGTAAAATCTAAAGTAGTACCCATATCAATTATCAATTATCATTTGTTCTGAAAAATTACAGTTGATTGTAGTTAAAACGGTGCGGATATATATCAGTTTATCCAAAGTATTTACCGGATAAAAATTGATAATTGTTAATTGTTAATTGTTTACCCAACAGCTACTTGTTGTTTCTTGTCTAATTCTTGCAAGAATAATTGCATAAATTCTTCGACAACACCGGGATGTCTACCAGATATTAAATTACCATCAATATGAGTTGCTGCGGTTTCTTCACCTTCATAAACAATGGTTGCTCCAGCATTTTCAACATCACAAAGAATGTTGTGAGCGCAGGTTACTTTACGACCTTTAAGAAGTTCTGTGTCAGCACAAAATAACCACATACTATGACAGATAGTACCAATTTTTAAATTACCAGCATCCATCGCTTTAACAGCTTTACGTAAAAATTCTACCGCTGGTGCTTGATTCGGTTTTCCTGCTTTTACTGATGGTTCGTAACGCAATCTATCCATTGCATAACCACCAATTAAGATAATACCTTTATAATCTGCTAAATTAACATTATTAACTTCCACAGTTACTGTAGCTTCTGCTTGATGGTCGTTGCCATTAAACTTAAGACTTTCCTGATTCCAAAGATGAGACATATAGTCTACTTCATATCCATTTTCGGGAAAGAATTCATTGAAGCGAATATATTCGGTTTCGTCGAAATGCTCTTCAATTAAAACGCCAATTTTTCCTTTGTTTGTAGCCATGATTATTTCCTAATTGTTTTCTATTGATGTTAACCTCACCCCTTCCCCTCTTCCGCAGTTGCTACAACGCGGGGAACCCGCGCAACGCACTGCTCTCCTTATTAAGGAGAGGGGTAATAAGTTAGTTAACAAATAAGGTTGAGTTAAATTGATTAAGCTGGGCCGAGAATTTCATTTAACATTCCAAAACATCCAGCGGCTTTGTTAAAACCTGCATAAACGCACATAAATAATAGTAATTCCTCGATTTCTTCGCGGGTAGCTCCTTGCTGCATTGCCATATTTACATGGGCACCAAAGGGATTTCCCGCACCTGTTTGGTCTTGGTTGGCAACATCGACGGCTATAGTTATCAAAGCTTTGGTTTTTTGGTCTATTAAAGGTAATCCCCAAGCTTCTCCAGCAACACGGGTACAGAAATCACCAAATTTCGGGTTAATACCGCTCAATCCCGCTTGCAGTTCTTTATCGTCTAAAACGGCATTTTTGTAATTTTTTGTTTCCATTTTTCCTATAAATTGTTTCTACAATAACTAAGCAGTTTTGATTAGTTTCAATAGTTCATTTGGAGCAAAAACATCGCGATAGAATGTCAATTGTTCTGTCTTCAAATAACAACCTCCTCGATGTCCGCGACGAACCCAAGTTACGTTTCCTTTAGCAATTGTTTCGTTGGTTTCATCATCTACGCACTTCCATTCAAAAAAGGTATGTTCGCCGAAAAACATTACGATTGGCCATACCATTGTGACTCCTGGTTGTGCAATTAAAGCCCACCAATGTTGCTCTCTATCTTTTTGCTGTTCTAATCCTTGATAAGGACCATCCTGACAGAAATATACTAAATCATCGCGATATTCATCTGTTAAAATATCTCCTCTTCCCTGTCTCAATGCTTCGCAATGAGTCGGCCACCATTCTTTATTTTCTTGTTCTATTTGTTGCAGCGTATATGATGAATTAATCTCTGGTAATGTATCTTCTTTTTTTGTAGTTATTTCTTCCCCTTGCTGGATAAGTTTTTTCTTCAAATCTTCAGCAATTAATCCCGGTCTTGAATAGTCAGCGGCTAATTCTTTATAGTAGTTAATTCTTTTCTGCATGGAAAATAACCTCCTGTATATTCATGAAGCTATGACTGTATTTATGTTGATGAAAAATTCTATTATTGCTAGGAAAAAACGATGATTTTTTCGTTCCTCACTGTTCAATCTTGTTTCATTTAAACCCGATATCAGATTTGTATCAATGGAAAAAATATAGATATGGTGGAAAATTGTTGTGATGTTTTTGAGTTGAAATAATTAGTGTTTGACTGTATTCAATATAAATGGTGCGTTTTCGACCTAACGTCGGGAGACGTAGCAATACACCCTGTCCTTACATCCGGTTTTATTAATCTCTGAAGAATGGAAAGGTTAAGTTTTAGATTTAGATTTTGGTTTTAGCATTGCTTTTTCGCTACGAAGACGAGTTGTATCATAGGTGTAACCTAATTTGCGAAAATCCAGAAGGTCTTCAGCAGTAATAATTCTGTTGGTTTTAGGTAACATTGCCACTAAATCGGTATCGTTGAGATTCCCTGGTGTGGATTTACCGCCGTCCCAAGGCCAAATCGGGTCTTTAAGGTTATACCCATAATCCATCCTCTTAGTAGGATAGAATTTTTCACCTGTATGTCCATTATCTTGCCATTCTGCCCATAAACGGTCTACGTTGGAATGAGTCAACCAAAAGGTCGGGTCGTAGGGAGAACTAAGGATACTCATCATTGTTCCCAGATTCCGAGCTTGGTTAGTGGGGAGGGCTGTTTTGTTGTAATCTTTTAAAACCACTCCTCCAATCATTGCATGAGAAACAACGTGGACGGCCCAATCTTCAATTATTTTACTGTTTTCATCTAACCCAGTACCACCTCCCTCTAACACCAAAGAGAAAATTTCGTAGTCATTGAGATTCATCATCCGGTCAATAACTTCTTTGGGCATGGGATATTTATCAAAAGGAGGCATTCGCAAAAAGCGAATAATTTTTGGACCTAATGATGTAAAGTTAATCGGTTCAATGTGAATATCTTCATTCACCGTCCAGTCGTCAGCGAAAGGGCCGGATTTGACGGGTCCTCCTTTAAATGTTCCTACTCCGGGAATCTCAATTTCAACTCCTTCACCATTCCCCCCCATGAAATCTTCACTCAGCATTACATCCAAGGCTTTGGGGTCTGTCCAATCCCAGTACGGAATAGTAACGCTGGGGTCTATTTTTTGTAAAGCATTTTCCAGGTCATCTAATAGCTGTCGATGCCAAGGTAAAAATGCAGGATGACCGGGATGAGCGGGGTTATAACCTGCTGCTGGACCTGAAGATTTAAAAGGCTTCTCGAATCCTGCAACCATAACGTGCTGTAGAACTAGTTTGTCAAAAAGACTGAGTTTACTACCCTCGGGTATAGTATTTTTAACTTTTTTCAGAGCGTTAATAAATGCAGCTTTCTCTTGAGATGTTAAGTCTACAATACTTTTACGTACTGGAAGATTCGCGTCTGATTTAGCTTGAGGATAGACCGGTGCTGGAAGAGAAGCTTTTGGCATAGGGGTCATTTCATAAGAGACACCATTACGCATGGTTCCAGGTTGCGATATGGTCTTAGTATTATTAGAATGATTAATCCATTGCGAACTAAATACAATTGCTGTAGCTGTAATTAGGAGTAAGAAAACAAAGGCTAGAAGCGAAAATTTACTGAATTTATTTGGAGTTTTCACGGTATTTAATATGCTTGATTAATTTGAAGATAACAGGGAATAATAAGTTTTCTACAGATTTAGAATGATAAATAATTATCCCAATTTGATATTAAAATTATTAGAATTGCTTTCAAGTTTAAGTACAGGGTAGTACCATAGAATCATCTTTAAAACAGATTAAATCCAGATTTTTTGGATAAGTTAATAAATCTTGTGCTGCTAATAAACCGGCAATTGTCCAAGTTTGAAACCAGCGAGCTTCTTTACCAATCAACCGTCCGTATAAGCCATCATAATATTCGGGATATTTATCTTTATGTAATCGAGATGCTGCAATTGAAATAGCGCGTTCTGCTAATTCATTTCTATTAGTTTTTTGAGCAGCCGCAGCTAAAAGCCATAATAGAAAAGGCCAGTTACCACCATTATGATAAGACCAAGGCATATTTTTAGCATCGTAACCCGTAACTAAACTCCAATCTCGTCCTTCGAGAGCCGGATAACAAATTTTTAAAGGCATTTTACCGATTAAAGTATCCCATTTCTGCTCGATTAAATCCATTATTTGCTGGGATTGTTCTGGTGAAGCTAAATCGAAAATAATCGCGATAAGATTACCTTGAGAGAAAAAGCGAAAATCCATTCGTCCGGGGCCGAGATTACCGATAAAATAACCTCCTTTATCCGGTAGCCAAAGATTTAACCATTCCGGAATTGATTCTGGATAAATGTTAAATTGATTGATTACAGTTTCGCCAAATTCTTCTACCCTATAACGATAAATTTCATTGAGCTTTTGATAATCTAACCAATAATATTTACGAACATGATATGCCAAATGACCCAAACGTTCTTCGATGATACTAATATAATTATCTTCTGGTTCAAGTAATTCTTTAGCTATTTTTAATGAACCATAAAACAGTGCTTGTATATCCAGAGGATAGCCGTGAACTCCCATTCTCCGGTCAATCATAAACGAACCGTCGGGAACCAATAAAGTGGGAAACATATCAAACCTGCTGATTAAACACAGGTCTAAAATTAGTTTGATACCTCTTTGAAATTCTACCGTGCGAGCAAGAGATAAATCCCCACTAGCTCTCACATAAGCTCGTAAAATTATTAACCACCAAAATCCAGAATCAACAGGAGCGACTTTGGCGATCGCCAATTCCCCGAAGTCTCCTTTAACTGTTTCTTTTCCGTTGAAAGCCTTGATAATAAAGCTTGCTGGCATTAAACCTTTACCTGGCTTAAAGCAATCCATTACTTTGTCACCACTCTGAAGCTTGAGTGTTTCTACCAAGAAATTACGTACAATTTCAACCTCACCATTCATCAGAAATGCCATTGCAGAAACTGCAAAGTCACGAACAAAGCAGTGGTTATAGTTCAGAGCATCCATCTGTGAATCGCAAGCTGCTACTGTTCCGACGGGGGAACCGTTATAGTAAATAATGGATTTCTCTAAAGCTTGTCTCGCTTCGGAATATAGATTACTTGGAAATACCATATTAATTCCTGAAATATTTAATTGGTAATGGGAAAATGAGTAATAAGTAATGAGTAATAGGTAATGGGTAATTGGTAATTGGTAATTGATAAAAGAAATGGTATTAAATATTATGCGTGAAAGCTGAACTGAGAATAATGAAAGATTAAAAATTTATTTATCAGGGAAAGGGTTCTAAAACATTGTTTTAAATATATCAATAAACAATAGAATTGAATTTGTAAAAAGGAATGAATTAATAATTATTTTTTTAATCCGAAGTATCGGATATAATATTACTCTAAAAATTAATAAAAAACTCCTATTACCCATTACCAATTACCCATTACCCATTACCTACTACCCATTACCTATTCTCAATCCCAATCTGGACTAAACCATAAATGTGCTTTTGCATCTAATTTATTTTGTATATAGGTTATTTCTATATGACTAACTTCCCTAACTAAAATACTTGATGCTCTATTCCCTAGAAAATCAGAAATAATTTTCAAATTAGCAGGCCAAGGAATGGGAGAATATTTTTCATAAGACAATCCCGACCAATTTAAAAGTGCTGCATATTTTTTTGGAGTGCATAATTTATTTGCAATCATAAAATCCAATAAAGGTTGCCAATAACAATCCTTATATAAATCTTGATATATAAAACAATCAAAACTAACTTGAGGTGCAACTGTAATTCCTAATTCTATTTTTATAACAATCGCATCTACAATATCATTAAGAAATAAAGCTAATTTTTCTAATT
Organism: Calothrix parasitica NIES-267; assembly: GCF_002368095.1. Taxonomy (GTDB): domain Bacteria; phylum Cyanobacteriota; class Cyanobacteriia; order Cyanobacteriales; family Nostocaceae; genus Rivularia; species Rivularia parasitica. The sequence goes on from NZ_AP018227.1 coordinate 5,517,109, forward strand.
CGATAATTGACCCTCTCCACCCAATCCTAGTTAAATATTCGGAAATAGCTAAAGGAGTCATACCGCTAATACTCAATTGGATATAATCTAGTCCAGAAGGCTGCATTATTCCTAATTGTAAAACTTGAGCTTCTGTAGGTAATGCAGTTAAAGATAATTCAAGATTACGTTGAAGATAAGAAGGAATAGTACGATTATTCAACGGTTCGACAACTTTTTTGATTAACCATGTACAAAATGTACTAATATCTCCATTTAAACACTGTAAATCGCCCTCTTGCAAATTAAAAAAAATTGAAGGAATAGGAATTTCTGCATTATCTTGACTTAATTCAAAATCTAAGAAAATACTACCAATTTCCTCACTTAAACGAGATTGCGAACAATTACAATCCATGCACAATTGCTGTATGCGTTGCCATATCGATTCCGAACGCATTTTTGGTGGTAATTTAATAGCATTATCTAATGCACTCGTTCCAAAATGAACGGTATTATTATCTTCACCTAAAGGACATTCTAAGAAAGCTCCCCATGTGGGTTTTAAAGTTCGAGAAATTCTTTTAATTCTTGATAGGATTCTGGGATTAACTAGTTCGGAAGAAAGGTAAGGTGTAACCGCATTTAAGTAGTCAACTAAATAGTCATACATTAAAATATTTTGATTCACTTTTTAAGTTATGTGTGTGGTAACACAACATAAAGTACTTTATCAGTTTCTTGCAAAACTCGAATTTCTATTTCTGTTGGTAATTGAGTCCCAAAATGTTGAGCAATCGCTATTTTTGGGTTTTCAATCAATGCTGTTCTAAAAGAAGAATCTTTAAAAGCTTTGATAATTAATAATTCTTCAAATTTCCTTCGACTTTGATTATTTAATCTCATCATCTAAAGCTAAGTGAGTAAGAACTTTGACGCGACCAAACCAAAACTAAACAAAACAAGCGCAACCCATATTTCCCCATAAACTAGAAAGACTACCGACATTATTTAGAGATACAGGTGAATTATTTGCGCTTCTTGCTTGCGACGGAGAACAACAACCTACATGTGTTGGCACATAAGAAGTTGTGGAAATAGCTTTACTATTTTTATATCCACCATAATAAGCAACCGGAGACCAGTTAGGACTGACTGGTAAAGGTGGTGGGTTCAAGTCTTTGAATTCTGATTTTGCATAGACAGGTTTTCCACCAACTATGATTAAGACTGATTCTAAACGTTTGATACTATCTTCTGGAATGAAAAAATAATCTTCTGAAAGAACTACCAAATCCACTAACTGTCCGGGTACTATTGAACCTTTAACTCCTTCCTGAGAAGTAAGTCGGCACAAATAAACGAAGATATGTAACAAGATGTAAATTACCCTTGAACCCTTGTCACTACTTGCTACTTCCTGGTCTTAACTACGATTTTCAACGCCGACCTACTTAAGCTATGGATGGCAGCCCATAAGTTAAGCTATGGATATCATAAACTCGGACATTAGCATCACCATCAACTAATTCAGAAAATTCTTCTAACAAAGGAGTCACATAAGGTTGTTTAAGATGCTCTACCAATGCTTCTCTACTTTTCCATTCTTCAAAGTATATAAAAGAATTAGGAGTACCAGCTTCTTCATAAAAACTATAGCTAATGTTACCCGATTCTGCCCTGCTAGGCTCTAAACCGGAGTTAGCTAATTCTAAAAATCTTTCCCGCTTATCAGATTTAATTTTATATCTCCCTGCGAGAACTATTGGTATTTCTACAGTACTAGTTTGTTGGCTCATTTTGTTCTATTTGATTGATTCTAATAACTTTTAGTGCATAGCTAGGAGTTAAAGCACCTCAATTTAATTTAACTTTTTCACAATTGCTATAACAATGGCAATTTTGTTGATTTAGTTGGTAATTTTATGGATTTTGATTGATATCAAAATACGAAGTCTTGTTAACAGTATTCATAAAAAAATAACTAAGAAACTGAAGCACCTTAACTTGATGACTTCAGCTTTGCTTGCTATTAACCATTACCTATTCTCCACTGTCTTTCAACCCCGGAAAATGCTTCCAAGATTTAGGAGGCTTTTTATGAATCTGACGAAAATGTTTTACAAAGTGACCTGTATCGGGATAACCTACAGCTTCAGCAATTTTGCATACAGGTAATTCGGTTGATAATAACAGACAACGAGCTTGGAACATGCGACGTTGTACAATCCACTGATACAAAGTTTTACCAGTTAGACGACGTACTAAACTAGTGAGATATGAAGGTGTATAATTGAAAGCTTTAGCAACATCATTTAGGCTAATAGGCTGATGATAATTTACTTCGATAAAATCAAAAATTGCTCTTAACTGGGGGTGTTCGGGGAACTGAAATCTTTCAGCTTCTTTCTGTTTAACAGGAGGATTAATATTGAAAATTATATTTGCAGGTTGTTCTGGAATTAATTCTGTTTGCTCGTGAGAATCTTGAGTTTCTAATTCCGAAAGCTGTTCTAATATTTGGAGTTCAAGTTGCCGAATAGTTTCTAACTCTTGAATTAACTGATTTTTCGTAAGTGTTGTATCTTCCATAGATGCTCCTCCCTTCTATGAATAGAATAAGTTTATGTTTATCTAGCACGTGGTAATTCAACATCAACTGTTGTGCCCGTTGTCAAATTTGATTGAATTAATAACTTACCTCCATGAGCTTTTACAATTTGTTCCACTATTGATAAACCTAATCCAGTACCATCAGATTTTGTTGAATAAAAAGGTTGAGTTAGTTTTGATAAATTAAACGAAGAAATGGGAGAACCACCATTATTAATGCTAATACGCACGTAGTCTTCATTTGGATAACAAACTCGCCATTTTATTAATTCACCACTTTCAACTGCTTCACAAGCATTGCGAAGCAGATTGATAAATATCTGTTTGAGTTTATCTGCATCACCTAAAATACTTATTGGTTGTGGAAAAGGTTTAAATTCTATAATTCTTCCTTTAGCTTGCGGCATTTCTCCGATAAGAGTTAAAGATTTTTCGATTAAGCTGTTTACGTCTAGCTCGGATAATTGCAAATTATTCGGTTTGGAATAAAGCAATATTTCTTGCAGTAAACGCTCTAATCTTTTTTCTTCACTAGTTGATAATAATAAGCATTCTTGTGCTAAATGTGGTAAATTATCAATCTTTTTAAAATACTCTAATCCCATTTTTACTATAGTTAAGGAGTTGCGAATTTCATGAATTATCGATGCAGTAAATTCGCCTACTTTTGCAAGATGATTACTTCTCTCTAGTTTCGCTTTGACAACATTTAATTCTTTGGTATAGGCAGCTATTTTAGTTTTAAAAATACTACCCATTTTTTTCTGCTGCTGATTCAAACGATAGTTATCTATCCTAGTTGCAGCTAATTCGGCAAACATTTCTAGCGTTAAAATCTCCTCCTTTGTATAAGATAATGCTTGTTTCTTTAAAGCGCAAATTGCTCCAACTATTTCGCCCGTGATTATTTGTAATGGAATATAAATATATTCATTAAAGGCTTTCTTATATTCTCGATTTTGTTTGATATATTTGATTGTTTTTTTGATTAAATTTTTATGTTTTTCAGCCTGAAATTTAGTATGATTGCTAGCTATAATTTGTAAGTTACTTCCCTGACAAATTATAATTATTAACTGCGAACAGTTAACCAACTTACTAATTTTGCAAGCAGTTTTATACAGAAAGTTACCCAGTTCTTGAGATTGAGAAATTGCTACAGTTGAAGATGTTGTAACAAAAGTTTGCTCAGACTGATATTTTTGCTCGCAATCACTTTTATTTAGATTAATTAAGTTACTTTTCATTGATTTTATCGCTAAAACACCACCAAAATTTGTTTCCCCAAGTTCTAATCTGAAACAGCGCATACTTCTCTTTGAAATCTTCCAAGCCCCATTGAGAATTTCATCCAAGAACTCAACGTAATATTATTTAATATTACAAATGATTGCGATTGTTTGTTCCGCGTACTATCAGTTTGCGCGATAACAAAATATTTGAGGATAAAGATAAGGGTAAACTTAAGGGATAAGTTAAAGATGTGAGGTGTAAGAGGTAATAGGTAAGGAGTGTCTTGATTCTATGCAAAGCTTTTTATAGCTTGGCTTTAATGCGAAAAGGAAATCTTGTTATCGAGAAACATCAACAAGCTAGATAGTAACTCAATTTATTCAAAATGTATAATTTTGATTTGCAGCAAAATCACGAAATAAACTTACAAGCTCAGAATTTTGTTCGTTTTTCCATTTAAGCCCAATTTGGCGACATATATCAACCTCTGAAATATTAATATATTTAATCCCAGATAAATTACTCCAAACTGGCATAAAACTGATACCTAAGCCTTCTTGAATTAAGTGGATTACCCATTCCTCTTGGTTTGCTAAGTAAACTGCTCTGGTTTTCACTCCAGCTGACTTATATATTAAAGGGTTTTCACGCCAAAACTCACAATTAATTCTTTCTATATATGGTTGTTCCTCTAGCTCAGATATATTAATTTCTTCTCGTTGTGCAAAAGGGTGAATTTCTGGAACGGCTAGCAAAAGTTGCTGTTCAAATAGTTTTACAGAAGTTTCGGGATTTTCTTCACCATTTAAAACCGTCAGAATTAAGTCAACCTCTCCATCTTCTAACAGTTTATTAAGATTATTTACATAACTATCTTTGAGCTGAATGGTTATATGTGGATTTTCGACTCGAAAAGCACTAACTAAACTACAAATAACTGAAATCCGCAACGTACAAACGACTCCTAATCTAAGTGTTGGATATTGCTGGAAATCTTGAAGCGTTTGCAGTGCCGATTGATACTCATAAATTATATTACGAGCTTTTTCCAAAAAGATATTGCCTGCTGCTGTTAAGGTTGCTCGTCTCCCACCTCTTTCAAATAAGACTACACCCAATTCCTGCTCTAATTTTTTAATTCCAGCAGACAAAGATGGCTGCGAAACAAACAAGCGTTCTGCGGCCTTAGTGAACCCTTGCGTTTCAACAATAGCTAAAAAATACCGAAGTTGAGACAAATCCATTTGTATAGATAAAAGCTATGACTTCAATCGTAAAAATCGTGTTGCTATTTCACTTAATCTTATTTACCTTATCAGGAGGAAGGTAAAAGGAGGGTAATTGAAAATGAGCAATTGGTAATTGGTAATTAGTAAGGATAATTATTAATAAGTCATTAGTAAGGGTTAATGGGTAAGGGTAAACCAGTTATTTAACTGTAATAAGATTATACGTTTCTATGAGTTTAAATGAATTTAGGGGAGAATAAAATATTTATTGTTCGCGGAGTATAAATCAGGTCAGAATAAAAGTTATTGTTTATGTTGCCATTTTTGATGGTAGAATAAAATGTTTTTAGCAAAATATTTTAATAAACTTCTTATTACTTAATTTGTAAATAAAAACATATCAATATTTAATTAGTTAATCTTACAATCCATACCGATAAAGTATTTTAGCTATCTGACTATTTTTTAAAGTAATTTTTTATTTTCTATTCAGATGCTATTTTATAACTTATAAATATCCTATTAGTAAAAAAGCATAATCATATTTATAAACCTGAAGACAATATTTAAGATAAATATATACAGCAATAAAATCCAATAATAAAAGTATTAAATGTGAATTATGTAAATTAAATTTTAAAAATAAATATAGATTAATAATTATTTTTTTAAACAGCAAAAATAATAGATGTCTATAAATATTCAGATGAAGATTGAGGGCTAAAAACGATAAATTAGTTTATCTTATATTTTCCTCTAATTAATCAAAAATTTGTCAAAAATAGCAATAAGTAATCAGCACCATAGATTATTAGTGGCTGGACTATCTCTGCGAATCAGAGTCAGAGGTGCAGTTACATCAAAAAAACAAAACTGATGGCGTTGCTGATTAAAAATATGATTTGCCCCCCAACCCCCAATTCTGGGGGAGAAGAATAATTTCAAGTCCCCCCAAAATTGGGGGATTTAGGGGGCTAGTAAATATGAGAAAATTCACGAAGTAAGAGGGAAGAAAGAAGAAGGAAGAAGAACTCACGTTTTAAAACGTGAGATGATCCACACGCTCCGCGTGAATGAAACAAGGACGTAAATATTCCCTTGCGCTACGCTCCTTAAAATATTGTTTTTTTCAATAATATCGTTTTAGACTCATAACGCGCATTTTTTAAAAATATATTACCTTCTTCCTTCTTCCTCCTAACTCCTTCCTTCTTTTATAAATTCATATTTTAATATGGCTAACGCCAAACTGATGATAGAGCAGCGGTGGAGTAGAGAAACACGGATTCACGAAAACTAAAGCCTTGAACAGGTAATTTTCCAAAATTGGAAATTGAATTTCTAAAATTGGAATTAAATTTTCCGCAAAAGCCAATGACTCAAGCAATGGTTCTTGCGATGATACAAACTAGACGACAAACAACCGGCGATAATCAAGCAGTTTCAACTCGATTGAATTTGCAAAATAATCGCAGTTTTGTGTCAGTCTAAATTGAAATTAATAATATAATTTTTCTTGCATTTAGTTATTCGTAAGTAAATAAAATTGCTTTGCGAGCTTTCAAGTTTGCTTACTTGTATCCTAAAATTAATATTATTTACTGAAAGTATTCTTGAAAGTAGATAATCAAGGGCAGAATAATATTATATTGGGATATTGAGATAATAGTTTGCCAGTATAGCTGACTCCAACTTTGCTATTAAACTTAATCCTTATATTTCTATATATCTTTGTATTATTAATAGTTGTTTAATGTTTAAGATATAGCTATATAAGCAAGTCGGCACAAATAAAACGAACTATGTAACAGAATGTAAGTAGCTATTAAACCCCTGCGACGATTCACACCTTACTCTTCGAGAACCCCTCCGGGGAACATGTGAGTTAATTTGGCCTAAGAAACAAAGCTTTTTTTTCAAAATCGGAAACTAACTTGCCGTAAAAGATAATGACTTAGGAATGAGTTTATTGGCATGATACTCAACAGCAGATAAATAACAGGCTGGCAGGGTATTAAAATGGGACAAGCTCATTCAAGCACCAAGCGTTATCGTGGTTTTGTTCTTACTAACGAGGGGTTGCAAAAACTTAACAACTGCATTCAAAAGTTGGAAGCTCAAACTAGAATGCGCTATGGAGCGAGCGCTATAGCCCGGAAAGTCCAGCTAGTAGAATCGGATGGTATTCATCCTATTACTGTTAGAAAAATACTGCAATGTCAGACTGGAGTTGATTATCGCTCTATAGACCATGTTTTTCAAGCTTTGCAACTATCTTTGAGTGAAGGTGATTACGCTCATGCAGATTTATGTAAATCTAATAAATCTAGTAAATCTAAATGGACTAATATTTCTTCCTCTCCTAGTTACATTAATATTCCGGATATCTCAAATTTTTACGGACGTACTCAAGAAATCGCTCAACTCGAATCCAAAATTATTTGCGACCGTACTAAAGTGGTGGCTCTATTTGGAACGGTAGGAATCGGTAAAACCGCTACAGCTATTAAATTATCGCATTCGCGGAAAAGCAGGTTTGAATTTGTTCTTTGGAAGTCGCTACGTCAAGCTCCTACTTTTGAAGAGTTACTAATTAGCCTACTCAATCACTTTCCTACAATTAATAAAAATCATTTGCCTACAAGTCTTTGTAGTTTAATTGATTTGTTTTTAGAACAGCTTCAGCGTCATCGTTGTTTGTTAATTTTCGATGGTTTTGAAACCATTATGAACAACCAGGATGATGAAGATACTGCTTACGGAGATTTTCTACAAATATTCTTAGAAAGTAATCATCAAAGTAATGTCATATTAACTACTCGTAAGCAGACTAATTTGGTTGGTATTTTAGAAGATAAAAATCTATATTCAATACGACTTAATAGTTTACAAACCCAAGGTTTCGAGAGATTACGTCGCTGTCGCTCGGCCCGGACGCAATTACGTTACTTTTGCGTAAGTCCTACGTATATTAAATTATTAGAATAGTATTGCGCGAATGAGAGATATTTGATATGACTTTCAGGCATTTTTTAAAATTTAATCGCTATCAAAGAAGTATTAATGAGTGATGGGATGTAGAGACGTAGCAGTGCTACGTCTCCCGACGTTAGGTCGAAAACAAAGCAGTTAGAATTTATGCAATCGACTAGTACAAGTCGGCGTAAATAAGGCAACCATTAAAAATGGCTGAAAAGCCTAGAAAATCAAACTTCTTACTTCCGCGAAGCGCTACTAGTAGTAGGTAATTAAGGTCAAAAGTCAAAATTCTCCTTGTCCCCTTACTTCCCCCCATCCCCAACCCGACCTAATTAAGAAAGCACAACAGTACTCGCAGCAGGGGTAATATTCAGGTCTAAACCAGCAGCTAATATAGCAACTTCAGAACCATCTACCGATAGTAGACCAGTTGCAACATCATAAGCAGCATCATTAGTCCCTACAATTAAGATGGAATCTTCACCTTTTTCAAAATCCAGAAGTATATCAAAATCACCTGCTTCAAACTGGTCTGCAAAAAATTCAAAAACATCGCTTCCCCCTCCACCAATCAGAAGGTCGGAACCTTGATTCCCAACAACAACATCGTCCCCTAATCCACCTCTGACAACATCATCACCAAAACCACCGAACATAAAATCAGTACCTTCAGCACCCATAATATTGTCATTTCCAGCACCTGCCATAATAATATCGACTTCATCACCACCAGCCGCTACATCGTTGGTGTCACCGAAAATGAGAATGTTGGTTTGGTCTTCTTGTCCTACAGCAAATATTCCACCACCCTCTTGAGGTTCATCGAAAAACATTGCACCTTCAAAATCACTAATAAATAGTGGAACCGTGCTACCTGCTTCTAAAGTAGATGTCATTTTGTTGTATCTCCTGTGGAATTAAGTATGTTTTCTAATTCCCTTTGACTTTAAGTAATCCCGTCAAAAAGAAAATTAGAGTCAGATGAGGTGAAACTTAAACTCAGATGAGAAATTTTAAGTGAAGAAGTCAAATCCCAAATTGAATTACTATCAGTCGAACAAGGAGACAGAGATTACAACGACATGATTCTTTCTATTCAGCAGGTTGAGATATTAGCTTAAATCGCACTTATGCTTTTTCCATATAAAGCTATTGAATATAGCAGTTTTCAGTTGGGTGCAATACAGTCCTAAGCTCACCTCTGGTTTGCAGTTAGATTAAGTACCTTGTCTACTGCTGTCGCTCCAGGAGCAGATAAGGTCAACGCTTTTGAAGGAAACGGTGAAAATATTAATATTGCGACCCCTGGAATATTCGGAATTACATTTAGAGTTAGAGAACAAATAACTTTAAACCGCGATATTACAGCAAGTTCCCAATTTGTATCGATGAAGATTTTAATTTAGTTTAATTACGAATTGATACGTTTTTAATTGACTGTCATTTTGTTGTCATGTTTTTTTGTCACACTCAAAAACAGTTTTGCGATTGTAGCTAATTATATTTGTCTATTAAAGTCAATAAATTGATTACAAGTTGATGCATCTTAAAAACTGATAACTGATGAAAACTCATATAATTCGCCCAATCACAGCAACGCTAAGTGTAATTATTCTCTTAGCTCTTGGGGCTTGTTCTTCTACAGATAATTCTTCTTCCGCACAAAACGCAAATCAATCAACTACTGCACAAAATACCAATAGCCCAACATCTAAGAATCCCCTGTTCTCGGACAAGAATGTAGCTGTAGCGAAAAATTTCAAAGCCACAACTGTATTGCAAGGTTTAGAACGACCTTGGGGTATGACATGGCTGACCGATGGAGCAATGCTAATTACCGAACGTCCGGGAAGGGTGCGAATCGTTCGTAATGGAACTTTAGACCCCAACCCTATCGCAGGAGTTCCAGAAATTTTTGCATCTAATCAAGGGGGTTTGATGGATGTTTCGGTGCATCCGAATTTTGAAAAAAACGCAAAGGTTTACTTTACCTATTCCCACGGTACCAGCCAAGCCAATCGTACCAGAGTTGCTAGAGCTACACTTGACGGGTCAACTTTCAAAAATTGGGAGGTTATTTTCCAGGTTTCTCAAGCAAAACCAGGTGGTCAACATTTTGGTTCGCGTATTGTTTGGCTCCCAGATAATACGATGTTAGTAGCCATTGGAGATGGTGGTAATCCACCGACTCGACTTAATGGGGACTTTATTCGTAAACAAGCTCAAAACCTGAATTCTCATCTCGGTAAAGTTGTTCGTTTAAATGATGACGGTTCCATTCCTAAAGACAACCCCTTCGCTGCATCGGATAATGCCGATCAAGCGATATATAGTTACGGACATCGTAATATTCAAGGAATGGCTTTTGACTCAGATGCGAATAGATTGTGGTCAACCGAACATGGTTCCAGAGGTGGTGACGAACTGAATCTTGTAGAAGCAGGGAAAAACTATGGCTGGCCAGAAGTTACCCACAGCAAGGAATATACTGGAGGAGAAATTTCTTCTGAGCGTTCGCGACCGGGAATGATAGACCCAAAAGTTGTGTGGACTCCTGCGATAGCACCTTCGGGGTTAGCTTTCTATTCAAACGACCGCTTCGGAGTCTGGAAAGGAGATTTATTTGCAGGGGGTTTAGTTTCTGGTGATGTTCGTCGCATTGATTTGGATGCAAACGGTAATGTCGTCAAAGAAGAATCGATTCCTATCGGTGGTCGAGTCCGAGATGTACGTCAAGGTCCCGACGGAGGTTTATACGTTTTGACCGATGAGCAAGATGGCAAGTTAATCAGTATTGAACCGACACAAAGTTAAGTAAGAAGTAAGAAGTAAGAAATAATGGTCAAAAATAATTTTTTATAGCATTAGATGATTATTAAAACTTTGACCTTTAAACTTTAACTTCTAACCTCTAACCTCTAACCAGCGCTATATATGCTTTCTCATAGAAGTGCAAAAATAAGTTTTTCATTTATTCAACCTATTCAAGGACGCAATTAAAATGAATAAAAAAAATAATTCTTCGATGTCTGGAAATAAAGATTCAAACCTTCCCAAGATTCATACCAAAAAAACTCATACAAATTCCGACTCACCAGGATTTAAACCAGCAGCGGTTTGGGAAGCACCATCGTTTGAAGAATTTGGTCTTTGTATGGAAGTCACTGCTTACGTTCATCAATTGGATTAATTAGTAGTTAGTAAATTAAATCAATGCTTGTACGAATTCTTGGTTCTGCTGCTGGAGGGGGATTTCCTCAATGGAACTGTAATTGTCCCGGTTGTCAATCTGTCCGTGAGGGTAAAAATACCGTACATCAACGCACCCAATCATCCCTTGCTGTTCGTGGAACTGAGGGTTCCTGGTATTTGATAAATGCATCCCCCGATGTACGTCAACAACTGGAACGATTGCGAGATACGGTTCCGACTTCAATTCGTTCTAACCCCATCGCTGGAGTGTTATTAACCGATGCAGAAATAGACCATACCGCAGGATTAATGATTCTCCGAGAATCTGCGGAACCATTAGCTATTTATGGAACTAATTCTGTACGTAAAGCATTAACCGACGGATTTTCGATTCTCCGCGTTCTCAAAGATTATTGTGGAGTTGTTTGGTCTAATATTGAACCGGGTTCTACAGTAGATTTGAATAGCGATGATAGCTCCAGCTTAGAAATAGAGGTGTTTTCACTCAAGAGTAAACCACCAAAATATATGCGTTCTGATGTTCGCGGTGATGGGAATCACCATAACTCAGTGGTTGGGTTTACCTTTCGCGATCGCATTAGTGGGGGTGTTGTAACATATGCTCCAGCACTTTCTGAGTTGAGCGATTCTATATTAGAGCGGTTAGATAAAAGCGATTGCATTTTAGTGGATGGAACATTTTGGCAAAATGACGAACTAGTTAAGTTGGGAATGTCAACACGTACCTCTGAAGCAATGGGTCATTTACCGCTTTCCGGAGATAACGGTAGCTTAAATCATCTTGCCAAACTTTCCTCTAAGCGGAAAATTTTTACCCACATTAACAACAGCAATCCGATTCTCGTTGCTAATTCAGCAGAACGCAAAATAGTTGAAGCAGCAGGTGTGGAGGTTGGTGATGATGGTTTAACAATTGAATTTTAGTTAAAAGTTGAAAGTTGAAAGTTGATTATCTTTATCGTAAAAATCATAATGCAATTACTCAACCAGGAATTAAAAAAACCTTGGACAAAACAAGAATTTGAATCCGTACTCTACTCCCAAAAATCCCGCTATCATCATTTACATCCCTTTCACCAAAGAATGAACCAGGGATTATTAACACAAACAGAAATACGAAACTGGGTAGCAAATCGTTTTTATTATCAAAAGAATATTCCCCTCAAAGATGCAGCGATTTTAGCAAACTGTCCCGATAGAGAAGTAAGACGAGAATGGATTGAGCGGATTATAGACCATGATGGACGCTCGGGAGACGAAGGTGGTATTGAAGCATGGATTCAATTAGGTAAAAGTGTCGGATTGTCACCTTCGGAACTACTATCGGAGCGACATGTATTACCCGGTGTTCGCTATGCTGTAGATGCTTACGTAAATTTTTGTCGCAATCAGTTGTGGATTATCGCGATTGCTGCATCATTAACTGAGTTATTCGGTCCCGATGCAATTCAGGTCAGATTAGCAGCATTAGAATCTCATTATGACTGGATAGACCCCACCGGATTTGAATATTTCCGGGTAAGGCTGAAAAAAGCACCCCGAGACGCGAAATACGCGCTGAATCTGGTTTTACAACACTGTACAACTGGCGATAGTCAAGAGCAAGCGGTTCAAGCATTAGCATTTAAATGCGATTTACTTTGGACTCAGCTAGATGCAATTGATAAAGGTGATACTCGTCCAGCTATCGAGGAATAACAATGCAACAAAGCCTAATTCCTCAAACTCTTGATTATTTAACTTTTGCTCCTGGAGTACGTTTACATTGGAGCGAAGTCAGACAGCAATATTGGCTTTTATTTCCCGAAGCTGCACTTGCTTTAAACTCTACAGCCGCAGCCATACTCGCTAAATGCGATGGAAATAATTCTCTAGATGAAATTTTAACAGTATTAAAGCAGCAATATTGTGATGTTAACGTTAGCGATGTGGAAAATTTATTGTTATCGGTATTCAAGCGAGGATTGTTAATCAGGTCTGCATGTTAAAGGTTAAATGTCAGTTAATTATTAAATTTATTTACTATTCTCCGTTCCCTGTTCCTGACTCTCTACTATTGCTACATTCATGACTGGTAATCCACACCCGACCGGTGAACAACTGATGACTGAAATGAATATTAATAGTAATTGTAGGTTGGGTTGAACGGAGAGAAACCCAACACTGATAATTGATAATTGAAATGAATATAAATAGACCATTAACGCTAATTGCCGAACTAACCTATCGCTGTCCGCTGAAATGTCCGTATTGTTCTAATCCGGTTAATTATAGTCAAAATAATTATCGTCAAGAATTAGCTACCGAATATTGGTTAGATGCAATCGGTCAAGCTGCAAAACTAGGAATTTTACAGCTTGGTTTCACAGGAGGTGAACCACTTCTGAGAAAAGATTTGGAGGTGATGGTAGAAACAGCAGCATCTACAGGAATTTACACTAGTTTAATTACATCTGGTACAACTTTAACCCCAGAACGAGCAGCTAAATTAAAAGATTGCGGATTAGACCACGTGCAAATTAGTATCCAAGACAGTCAAGCAGCAAAATCTGATTATATTGCAGGAGTTGCTTCCTTTGAACAAAAATTGACTGCTGCTTCTTTGGTGAAAAAATTAAGATTTCCCCTAACTATTAATGTTGTATTGCATCGCCATAATTTGGACAGAATTGAACAAATTTTGGAACTATGTAAAACACTGCAAGCAGATAGGGTTGAACTAGCCAATACTCAATATTACGGTTGGGCATTAAAAAATCGTTCTTCATTGTTGCCAACACCCGCTCAATTAGAGAAAGCTAAAAAAGCAACCGCAATTGCCGTTGAAAAACAATATTTCCCTATGGGTTTAGTTTACGTACTTCCCGATTATTACGAACAATATCCCAAGCCTTGTATGGGTGGGTGGGGACAAAAAACGATAGTAATTTCCCCACCTGGTGATGTATTGCCCTGCCAAGTTGCTACAAGTATTCCCGAATTAAATTTTGCAAATATTAGCGAACGAACTTTAGAGTGGATTTGGTTTAAATCCGAAGCATTTAACCGTTTTCGCGGTACGGATTGGATGGATGAACCTTGTCGTGGCTGTTCTCGTCAAAATATTGATTTTGGTGGTTGTCGCTGTCAAGCTTTTTTACTTACCGGGAATCAGAATGCTACCGACCCAGTTTGTCATTTATCACCAGAACATAATCTGATTGATGAAATTCGAGAAACACAAGATTTAAATCATTCTCAATTCATATACCGTTCAATTTGAGTCACGATTATCAAAAAAATCATTCCTATAATCCCTATTTATTCCTCCAAAAAATAACTATTAAATATTCCGATACAAAAATCTTTACCTATCTCAATATTTCGCAATGTTTCCAACTCTTATTGATGCTATTATCAATAGTCCAACAGCATTATAGGAGTTACAGTATGTAATATACTATTTGTAGGCTGGCGAAAGTAATTTAAACTATTAATTTAGCTATGTTTAAGCTTGATAACTCGTTCTTTTCTTGTAGTACGCAACCTGTAATTTTGCAGTAATTTGATTGAATTTACAAAAATTATCTGACCCTGATTTACATTGCTTAATCTTAGATAGATATCGATTTGACTGAAGTGAACGAATAGTGAGATGATAAAATGTTTATTTACCGATGGATAGCGATATCAACGCTAATGCATTCACTGGTAACGGTGGAAATATTTTAATTAAGACTTCTGGAATATTTGGAATTCAATTTCGCAAATAAATAACTCCTCAAAGCGATATTATTGCAAGTTCCGAATTTGGTGGGAATGGAGATTGTAATTTAACAGGAATGGCCGCAACTGCCATATTTTTCTCGTAGGGTGCTGTGACACTTCTACTATTTATAAACGTAGTAATAACCTTTATAGTGTCACGCACCACCCGTTACTTGTGACAATTGCGGCCATTCCTATTTAAATCTGCAAGAATTAGATATTACATCTGGTTTAATTGAAGTCCGCGAAAACTTAACCGATGCATCCGATAGGATTAGTGTTGGTTGTCTCACTGACGAAGAGGCTGATTTTATCACATCTGGAAGGAGGTGGAATTCCCAAAATCCCCGTCAGTCCCTATGCTCCAATTAAAAATTAGAATTCCGTCATTCAAAATTATTATTCTTCCCTTGAAGTGAAGAGCTTGAAATAAGGAATATATTTTTTTATCTTTCTCCCTAAAGGGATAGTCTTGTATCCTTAATTAATCAATGAAAAATTATTTATCTTCTCTTGAATTTTGAATTGTTTCGGTCAAGCATTGCAAAATGAAATTGTTTTACAAGGGCTTTGCTGAATACAGATATGAATTGATTTTGACCATTAATACCAGCCCCCTAAATCCCCCAAAATTGGGGGAATTTAAAATACATTTCTCCCCCAGAATTGGGGGCTGGGGGGCTATTAATATTTTGAATCAGCAACGCCTTTACAAGACTTAAGAACTATAAGATAACTATACTTGCAGATTAAGACCCAGACGCAATTTCGTCACTTTTGCGTAAGTCCTATAAAATATAAAAACTAATCAAAAATAAAAGCTAATAAAGTTAACTAAATGAAAATATCAGATAATGGGTAATCGGCAATCACAGTTCCATAACAGAATTAATTCTCTCCCATAAATATTTAATTTAATTGAGGATGAATTTAATTGAAGATGAATTCTAACTTCGCAATTACCGATTCCCCATTATTTATTAATCTGAATTATTAACTGTTGGCTACCATCGGTTGCTCTAGAGAAGGTTGCTCAACAGGTTGCCGCGATAAACTTTTGTAGAGTTCGCTTAATTGCATTGCAACTCCATCCCAACTGAATTTCTTTTCAACGCGTTTTCTTGCAGCTTGACCTAG
This sequence comes from Calothrix parasitica NIES-267, assembly GCF_002368095.1. Classification (GTDB taxonomy): domain Bacteria; phylum Cyanobacteriota; class Cyanobacteriia; order Cyanobacteriales; family Nostocaceae; genus Rivularia; species Rivularia parasitica. The sequence goes on from NZ_AP018227.1 coordinate 5,533,239, forward strand.
TTCTTCAGCCCATTGAGCATCCATCAAAATTCTGTCAATAGCATTAGCGAAAGCCGGAACATCTTGCGGAGGTGCTAGCAAACCAGTTTCTTCATTCACAACAGTAAACTGAAGTCCACCAACATCGCTGGCAATTACTGGTGTAAAGCTCGCCATTGCTTCGATAGCTACGAGTCCAAAAGGTTCATAGTGACTGGGGACAACGCAAACGTCAGCCGCACCATAATAAAATGGTAAATCTTTTTGACTTACACGACCGGGGAATTCGGTCATCTGAGTTATTCCCAATTCCGCGACAATTTTTTCAATGCGATCGCGTTCTTTTCCATCGCTATGTCCGGGACGACTACCCCCACAAATAATTAATTTAAAATCTTCTGTACCGAGTAATTTAGATTGTCCTACAGCACGTACTAATGTTTCAATACCCTTACGTTGGTCGAAACGTCCTACATACAATACAAGTTTAGTTTCGCTGGGAATTCCTAATTCTGCTCTTGCTGCTTTCCGGTCAACGCAACCAAAACGCTCAATATCTGTACCGCAAGGAATTATATCAATATTTCCTTTTGTAGAAACGAGGCTACGCATGTGTTCCTGTTCTTGCGGTGAGGTTGCAACAATTGTTTGAGCGGTTTCTAATATCTGTTTTTCTACTCCTAAACGAGTACTAGCAATTAAAGGAACAGTTTTTACGGTATTGTACTTAACTGCTCCTAAAGAATGATATGTATGAACTAATTTAGGACTGCCTTGCTTTTGCTTTAACTGCATACCAACCCAGCTAGAAAGCCAATAATTAGTATGAATTAAAGAATAAATAATTCCGTTATCTTCTTGAAATTTAAGAAAATTATCTACAAATTCTGGTAGATGTCCAAAAATATTGTCTCGTGGTACAAAATCAACATTGCCAGCCTTCAAACGAATTGTTCGACAATTCGGAGTATGTTCAACAATATCTTCCTGTTCGACATTCACTTTACGAGTGAACATATCAACTTGCCATCCGAGTTCAGCCAATGCTTCCCCTACATGACGAACGTAAACATTCTGCCCTCCAGCCTCTTCCTTACCTATTTCAATCGCTGGGTCGCCGTGGACGGAAATCAAGGCGATGCGTTGTTCTGTTGCAAGGTTCATAGTTTGTTGGTTATTTATGTGTTTTGTTAGTAAGGACTGCTACTCTTGAGAGCGCGTTACAACCTTAGACCAAAATCTTTGTAAATGTTAATGTTATCTTTATTTTAATTTAAGATGTGAAATATTTTTACTTATTTGCTATTGGCTTTACTCTAATCAATTCAGTAATAATATTGATTAACGCGGTGCTAGGAAAAATATACTTGTATTTACTGCTACTTACTTTATTCCTTAATCGAGCTTACAATTTTTGCCATACACCAAATAGGTAAAGTACTATTTTTAACTATGATTTTCTCGTTTAACTGCAATAATCATGTCATTTAAACAATAAAATATACTCAAATTTATAAGTGATAGTACTATCAAAGATATTAATTGAAATAATAAATTGATTATATTTAAGCTTTTACGGATATAAAATTGCAACCAGTGACAAGATTTAATGTATTTTAAAATACATTCTATAATTTTACAAGTCTTACTTTGTTTTAAGCTATTATTTATCGAAGAAATTAAAGTGATTTTATCTAAGGCTGCGTAATAGATAATACACAAATCATAAGTGATGAATATTTATAATATATGATTTTTTTATAGTTAATTCTTAGATGAAGCCCAGATTTTTAAGTTGAGATTCAATTTTTGTTAACCAATTTACCTTCAAATTCAATTACTTAGCTCTAAATTTAGTAAATAGGCTCTACTCTCTCTCGTTTAATTTGCGATTTTGAGTTCAAATCCAGTATATTAACAAACTCAAATCAGTATCTAAAATTTTTGATTGCAGTTTAGGTAGATGAAAATACGTCGGTGATAACTTAAGTACAAAAATACGACCTGTGCTGAGCAGTATATTAATTAGTATTTTGAGACTTTTAATAGCATCGACTGTCTCTGAAAAATTTCGGTCATTCGTTAAATTGTATATGACCTAATGGTCATACTTGAGTAACATACTTTGTTAAAAGCAACCTTATAATCCCATTGTATTGAAGAGCAACTTACGGGAAAATAGGAAAACATCGCTTACTTAAAAAAGGTTTAAGAATTACTTCAGTTAATAATGGATGTCTTTGCCGAAGATATACCAAGAATTTATAATAATACTTATCAATTGAAAAGTTAAATCAACCGAAATTTGAAAAACTTGCTGTTATCAACAAAAAGGAAGCTTGAAAAGCCCAATCCAAAAATTTACAGGGTTGAAACCACTACTTCCTGAACTCGGTGGGCTAATTCACTCTTCCTTATTAATCAATTAATTAGTAGTCTGTGCGGCAAGCATCTCTTTTAGTTTTTCTAGTTCCGTAGCCCAACGAGGATCTGGATAAACCCCGTCAGAGGAAGAGCTACTGGAACTACTACTATCTTTAGAACCACTTCCGCGACGAGATTTTTTCTTACTCTTACTAACTGCAGTATGACTCGCACCAATACCAGCATTTTGACTTGAAGTCGATGGTTTAGCACCTTGTTGTTGCTCTTCACCTTCCTCACTATTTTTGGTGCGAGGTAATGCTTTCTCCAATTTTATAGGAGATTCCTTGAACATTTGACCGTTATATTTCTCAATAATTTGGTCTGCTTGTTCATCATTGTTCACAGTCATAAAACCAAAGCCGCGGCATTTGCCAGTTTTACGGTCTTTGATTAACTTAGTAGTAATGCTGCTACCTTCTTCAGCAAAAACTGCTTGCAACTCTGATTTATCTATTTCTTCTTTGGGCAAATTGCCTATGTATAGGCGAATGGACATGAAAGAACCTCCAATATGGTTAGATGTTTAGGAGCGGGTTTAAAACAAAAACTTGGTTTTATAGATGATGAACATATCTTATTGACTAAGATATTGCCGCGAACCATCTTTGTACCCCAAACTGTCAATGTTTACAATACAGTTTTTTCCCAAGCCGATTTTTTTATGCAAAACTTTGCGCTCAATGGCGCAAAAACTTTAATCCAAAAAATTATAAATTCTGCATTATGCTTCTTGCAAAACAAATTTGATTCAATGCTCTTTTATTATGAAGATTTAAACACCATTTCCTACAATATCACGCTATCTTTAGCACAGCCAGTTCAGCACAGACATTTGTAGCCAAGTCATTAATGCATAGTAGCATAAAATACATTTTTTTCGTGAAGTACACCCCTTCTAGAAACAAAAACCAGCCAGCGGCTGGTTAATTTCCTGCTGTGTTGGAATGACGAAAGGGGGCATATAATAGCGCAAACAGCCTCATAGATTAGCTAAGCCTAATTACTTAACAATTTAGAAGCTACACTAATTATTTGTAAATAATTGTAACGCCTAATTTTATATTTCGCAACTTTTGTTTACAAAGTGATGAAATAAGCTACAAATATAATTATTTAATTCTTTCTATCCTACAAAAAACTGAACCGAGAGAGAGCCATTTATAATCTAAAATCCAAAATCCTTTCACCCAGTCAGAACAATATAAGAACCCCAAGCAAAAGCAGCAACTGTGAGAATAGTAGACCAGATAGGATGGGGACTATTAACTACTTTGCCACTTTGGGCTTTTAAAGTTTGAATATCTACCCAAGGAGTTGCACCTCGTCGCAACCAACCAGTAACAGAAACTTTTCTACCGATAAAGTCTTGAGCGTTGACAGATTGTCCCAACCAGGAAACATGATGTAATTTCATCAAAGTATTTCCTACTTGAAGGATTAAGTCTTGTCCCAAATAGTTGCTGCTACCCCGACGACCTAATAATTGTCCTGAAAGTTCAATGGGAGTACTATCTATGGGTAAACTAGCTGGATTTGTTAATAATTCAGGTAAAGATTCGGAATTTTGAATGTTTTTAGCTTCAATATTTGCGAATAAAGCATTCATCCTAATCAAAATACCGATACTAAAACCGATAAGCATAAAACCTGTAACAAATTGCCAATCATCGTATATCCATGTGAGATTAATAAAATGTACCGCAAATAAAATTTGCCAAGTCAGCCAGAATAAAAAACCTGATGCAGCACCTGCCAAAATGCCCAAATAAGGAGCAATTTGTAATAAAAATGACTGACGTTTGACCTTCAAAGGCTGCTGACTTTCTAAATATAATTCGGGCTGAATATGCCAATAACGAGCTAGTTTAGATAATCTTTGCAAGCGCATCCCTATCAGGGGATGGCTGTTATTAACTACAAACCATTGACCATAAGGATTAAGATAATCCCACATTAGTAAGGATTCAAAGGTAGTATTTTGAGCGATGCTACCTAAAGATAAACTTTGCTGGTAACCAATTGGTATTAATAGATTTAAACTTTCTAATTGCCACGGTATTTGTTTTTTCTTAGCTATATTTGCAGCTGTAGCGATAGCAATTTTGAGTAAAGCGCGAGTTAATGCATTGGGGTTTCCAGTAACTTCGGCACCAATTTTATCGTTCAAATAAGCTCTGCTTCTCGATAACCATAAAGCCGTTCCGGTCAACAAACACCAAATTAAATAAATTCCATTACCGATTACTCCTAAAAGGGTACCCATAATCGGATTAGATATATCATCGCTCTGCCGAGAAATCAATTGGTACAGTTTATAAATCGGAATTGTAAGCGACAGATATAAAGACATGACCGCACAATCAATCCGACCTATTTGACCCAATTGAGAAGCAACTATTGCTGCAATTTCATCATCTGCAAGTTGTTCTAAAAGTCCCTGACTAAATACAATTCGAGCAGTACGGGGTAAATGTCCGATAGTAAAAATAAGGGGTGTTGCGACGGGTAAAATTCCTAGTTTTGGCAAGTTCCAGCCTCGCGGTTGACAGTAGCGTTGCAGTACCCGCACTGATTCGCGAGAATATATATTTAGAGTTTCTCGTTCTAACTGTTTTTGTCCGTAAAATTTACATAGCAACCAGTCAAGCAACCACGGTGAAACAGCTAGAACTATTAAAAATAGACCCAACAGCATGTTAGTAGGGTCACTATATAAAAACTGGATTGGTTCTAAAAATGGCAGCCAAACTAAAATATCGTTGATTAAATCCATTACGAACTGTACAAATGCTCGCACCATCCAAAACAAAGCAATTCCAGTTCCAATACCCAACAATGGCAAGCGAATAGATTTAATAAACTTTGGTTTTGGTAGAGGTTGCCATACTTTAGCCCTTCCTGCAAACCGAAAATGAATATTGGGTAATTGATTTTGATTACTTTGATTATTTTGATTATTTAATTTTGTATTTACTTGAGAACCAGGAGCTATTTCATCACTAGGAGGTTTTTGTTTCGTTTGTGAAGGAGTTTCTCTTACAGTCGAAGCATTAACACTGAAATTATTTGATGAATTATGTGATGAATTATTTGAACCGTTGATGGCTTCCGAATTCAAAAACGTTGGAGGAGCAGGTGGTGGTGGAGCGGGTAATGCGGTCGGTGAGCTAGACGAAGAAATCAGTTCCTCCTCTACCTGTTCTATATCATCTTCTGGGGATTCAAAAGCAACAAACCCTGTAGAGTATATTTCTGTGTTCCGATTGGGATACTTTTTCCTTAGCTGCTTTAAAGAATTTTCTGCCCATTCTTGGACTTGAGAATTATTGCTTTTAACCAGAGATTCACACACCGCGATCGCCATTTCAATTTCGTCGCTGCGGGAGTAAGCAATTACTAAACCAACCTGAGCTTGTAAACTTTTTTTAATATCGCTATCTCTAGCTGCAACATCTTCTAAGATGATTTTAGCTGTGCGGTAATCTTCATTTTTGAGGGCAGCTAAACCAGCCTTCAAAGATGATTTGGAGTGTGAAGACATAAATACTCTTTCACCAAACGTATTACAAAATATTTATATATAAATGTGTTGTTAATCTCGTGCTTTAATGTGGTGTTTTAAAATTTAGATTACATCTGAATAAATATTTCAACAAATATAACCTTGGACAAGCAAGACGGGCAAATTGCCCGTCATCACAGCTTTACCTCGATGGAAAACGAAAATATCATCAAGAACTTGAATTTCCGGATACAGGAGCTATCGCATTTAATTTCAAATCCGGATGGTCTTGCTTTAACTGATTGGTGTTCCATTCATTGCGGAATAGTAATACAGGTCGTCCCATACTATCTTTCATAGTGGTGGTGTTAAACAAACGTCCCACTTTTTCCAAAGCTTCCCAACCTCCTTCGACCCAACGAGCTACGCTGTAAGGCAAATAATCCAAACGAGTTTCTACACCATACTCGTTTTGCAAACGGTACTGTACAACTTCAAGCTGTAACTGACCGACTGCGGCCAAAACTGGGTCGCGTTTGGATTCATCCACCGAATACATAATTTGCACCGCTCCTTCTTCGCGCAATTCCGTTACACCTTTTTGAAATTGCTTAAATTTTGAAGGATTGGGATTTCTCAAAATAGCAAACAATTCCGGTGAAAAATAAGGAATACCCTCATATTCTAATTTTTTACCAGTGTAAATTGTATCGCCAATTGCAAAAACACCGGGATTATTTAAACCAATAACATCCCCCGGATAAGCTTCATCAATAGATTCCCGCTCTTGAGCAAACAGTTTTTGCGGACGAGACAAACGCACGTTCTTACCAGTACGAGCATGATTAACCGTCATATCCTTTTCAAACCGACCCGTACATACGCGAATAAACGCAACTCTATCCCGATGCTTTGGGTCCATATTTGCTTGCAGCTTGAACACAAAACCCGAGAAATCTGGGTAGGTAGGGGGAACTTCACCCACACTGCTATTGTGAGAACCAGGTTTTAGAGCATATTTGAGAAAATTCTTAAGGAATAACTCTACACCGAAATTAGTCATGGCCGACCCAAAAAATACCGGGGTCATTTTTCCTTGATGAATCAAATCCATGTCTAATTCGGGGCCAACTCCATCCAAAAGCTCTAAATCATCTTTGAGTTGATGATAAAGGTCTTGTTCCAAAAGCTCTTCTATTTTGGCATCACCCAAATCAACTATCGTATTTGCAGCTTCCTTGCTACCGTGAGCGCTGCGTTCAAATAAATGTATTTTCCCCTCTTGACGGTCAAATACGCCTTTAAAACGGTCGCCCATACCGATAGGCCAGTTTACCGCATAAGTTTGCAAATTTAATTCTTGCTCGATTTCGTCTAGAAGTTCTAACGCTTCCCTTCCCGGACGGTCAAGTTTATTTACGAAAGTAAAAATTGGAATACCCCGCATTTTACAAACTTCAAATAACTTTCTAGTCTGGGGTTCCAAACCTTTTGCAACGTCAATCAACATCACTGCATTATCAGCAGCGCTCAAAGTTCGATATGTATCTTCACTAAAGTCTTGGTGCCCCGGAGTATCTAATAAATTTATTTGACAATTTTTGTACTCGAACTGCAATACCGTCGAGGTAATAGAAATACCTCTTTGCTGTTCCATTTCCATCCAGTCAGAAGTCGCTTTACGCTGTGCCCTTCTAGCTTTTACAGAACCGGCTTCATGAATTGCACCCCCGTACAAAAGTAATTTTTCTGTCAGAGTAGTTTTACCAGCATCCGGGTGAGAAATAATGGCAAAATTGCGACGACGTTCAACTTCTTCGTAAATTTCCTTCTCAAGTTCAGTTGACATAAGGTAATTGTTTGATTGTATTCTAACTAAAATAATGGTTTTTCCGTTCGTTAGCGGAAGTCTTTTTATCTTAAGGCAACTAACTATTTAGGTAATCGGTTCGTTATATAATTCAAAAGCTCAACTTCAGGGGAGGAGAAAATGTACGACACCGACAGCAGAAAGTTTTTATCAGCACTGTCTCATGGAGCGATTTTCTTAAACTTCATAGTGCTACCAATAGCTATTCCTATAGTTATATTTTTTACCACCAAAGACCCAGTTGTTAAAGACAATGCCAAAGAAGCTCTCAATTTTTATTTAAATGTTTGGCTTTTCGGAGTAATTATCGGAGTATCGGTTACAGCGACTTTCGGTTTACTTTCACCTCTATTAGGTTTATGGTTCTTCATCCATTGGGGGCTGACAATTTGGGCACTGTTTAATGTTTTCGGAGATTCTGACAAACCTTTTCGCTATCCCTTCATTTTTAGAGTCATTTAGCATTTAACGTCCAGCATCTAAAGACTAGTTAGAAAGGTTATTTAGAAAGCTCTTCACTCACACTCCTTGCACTTCATTGTTCTCGCAAAAAATTGCTTTACCGAGCCATTTTTTTAGGTTTAAAGCCTCCGGATTTATCCGTGGATTAGCTCTATCAAAGCCCTAAATTATATTTATGGGGAATTAATTACGAATTACGTTAGCGTAGCGTGTCCCGGAGGGACATCCACCCGAATTATACTTGCTCGCAATTCGTATTGCTGTGTTTTAATGGTAGTGTTTTTCCAACTTTGCGGCACATCTTCATAAATTAGGCAAACTTCTGAAGAAAATTTTAGGACATGGACAAAAAGCGTTAATTTATAAGGAATAAGCTAGAAAGTTTTTACGTACATTAGCGTTTAATTACGACCTATTCTTTTACATAATTATCAACTATATAGTTATAAGGTTTTTAATCGATTTCTATTACTTGTATTTGTTGGAAAATTATCTTACTTACAAAGTAGGGAATAGGGAATAAAAAGCGGCGACTAATAGTAATGATTATCTAAGCTTGAATTAAAAATGAACTAATTTTTTTTCAAAGTTCCCTGTGTTTCTGAAGCGTTAATTATTCAAATAGCAGTAAGCTGATGTGCTACTAATTTGTATAATGCGGTCTTCTCAGCTTGTCCGATAGAACATTAGGACATTAGCTTCTTCCATCCTGTAGTGCGACCATCTTCGTCGCTAATAGTATACAAAGTAAATGTATGCAGAACTTAACAGCGAAAATAAATCTTGCAATCCGACAATAAGTATTACAAGTTGTTGCAATTAATTTACAAACCTTTTTATCTATCCTTGTCAAGATTAACTAATCGAATTTATTTCCTTAGATATTTAAATAATATTTCCAGGAGTCGCTTTTTTAATCTTTTATAAGATATATATACAGCTAACGGTAAAATACAAAATTGCCCTACATCTTCTCAGAAAGTAGGGCATCGGAAAGTTAAGCGCTGTTTTCAGCTTGCCCTTTTAAGGTTAAATTTTACCCTCAGTTTGTGACGCTTTTAATTGTGTCCGTGAAAGTTTTCCCTCATTGTCTATAAAATTATGTTTCCTACTCATCGTCCCCGTCGTCTACGTAGCCATAATCAATTACGTCGTATGGTACGCGAGACTGTATTAACTACAAACGATTTAATTTATCCCTTATTCGCCGTACCGGGTAAAAGTGTAGCCAACGAAGTAAAATCGATGCCGGGAGTTTTTCAACTTTCTGTTGACAAAATAGTTGAAGAAGCAAAACAAGTCTTTGATTTAGGAATTCCGGCCGTTATTTTATTTGGTATTCCTGAAGATAAAGATGTAGAAGCTACAGGTGCTTGGCACGATTGCGGTATTGTCCAACAAGCTTCCACTGCAATTAAAGAAGCAGTACCAGATTTAATTGTGATTGCTGACACTTGTTTGTGTGAGTATACCAGCCACGGTCACTGTGGTTATTTAGAAGTAGGGGATTTAAGCGGTAGAGTTTTAAACGACCCGACTTTAGATTTATTGAAAAAAACAGCAGTATCTCAAGCTAAAGCAGGTGCCGATATCATCGCTCCTTCCGGAATGATGGACGGTTTCGTCCAAGCAATTCGAGAAGGTTTGGATGAAGCTGGCTTTCAAGACACGCCGATTTTATCCTACGCTGCTAAATACTCTTCTGCTTATTACGGTCCATTCCGCGATGCAGCTGATTCATCACCACAATTTGGAGATAGAAGAACTTATCAAATGGACCCCGGAAACTCCGACGAAGCAATCAAAGAAATCGGATTAGATATTGCTGAAGGGGCTGATATGTTGATGGTTAAGCCTGCTTTGTCATATATGGACATAATTTGGCGCGTCAAACAAGCTTGTAATTTGCCAGTTGCTGCTTATAATGTTTCCGGCGAATATTCAATGATTAAAGCTGCTGCTCTTAATGGTTGGATTGACGAAGAGCGGGTTGTAATGGAAACTTTGACAAGTTTTAAACGTGCAGGAGCCGATTTAATTCTGACCTACCACGCTAAAGATGCAGCGCGATGGTTATGATAACCAGAAAAAATCCAGAAAATAACCAAAAGATTAATTAGCATTAATTTCGTTACGAAAAATATCTCGATGTAAAATTTTGCGTCGAGATATTAACATTTATTAAAATTTTTTTAGTAATTGATTAAAACATTATTGAGTATCTACGAACTATTGATATGACGTATTTTTATTTTTATGGAAATATTTGTCACTGCTGGCCGATAAATTAGCAGTTATTAGCATCATTGGCTAAAAAACATCTACCTTTTTATATAAATTGAATATAAGCAATATTTTTTAAGATAGTAAGAGATTGCACGATAGCTAGATTGCCATAGGGGTATACGATATCCTATACAATAATATAGTTAACAAATAATTTTCGGTTGGCATTTTTACGTCAATTGATTTAATAAATCCAATTAATGAGTTTTGAAAAGGGAGCATTGAGATATGGATATGCAAGTCCTGAGAGAACGGGCGGGACTCAGCCGTGCAGAGGTTGCCTTCAGGCTTGCAATCAGTGAAACGAGCGTTCGCAACTGGGAAGCTGGGCGAACGGAACCGACCATGACACCGAAAAAATACTGGGATGCCTTGCGCCTATTCAAATGCACGCCAGAGGAGTTGGCCGAAGCTAGTGAGAAATCAATTAACCAAAGGCATAAACGTAAACCAGGAAGACCGAGAAGGTTTCCAGAGCCGCAGCTTTCCGGACAAGATAAGAGAGCAAACGAGTCTGCTACAAGCGTAACTCAATTCAATTCTGTAGAAGATTCAACAGTTTCTTCTAATCGTTAGATTTTGCTTTTTGAGCATTAGAAATTAGTGGTTTTACGAAAAAAATTTGTTATTTTTTGAAAATTATTTGTGAAACAAATAATGCAGAAAGACGGCAAAACAGTTTTGGTTGCAGTTATCGTAGTTTTGTAATATCTAATTATTTCCAGCACTGTAATTCTATTGAAGAATTTAATCGCTGGATTTTTTTATGCCTATTGTATGATGTGCTACTAATATTTAAATTTTGAAGCATGCAATCAGTAGTATTTATTCTTGAAGGAAGCGAATAAAACTGATATATCTCTCCCAGCAAGGTATAGAGTTAATACTGGCTTAAAAGCAAATTGTCATCTCCATAATCAAGAAACAATATATAATTCAATACGGTGCAGTGCTTTTTTGTTTCACTGCTGTATCTTATTGACAAGGTTCGGCATTCTTGTACAACTCGCGCTATTTTTACTGTATTTTTTACGGACACGCGATAAGATTCATTAAACAATTTCATTCAACAATATTTGTAAATTTTGAACTAATGGCAGAAACACTATTTTTTAATGCTTTGCGGGAAGCCACTGATGAAGAAATGGCGCGAGATAAAACCGTGATGGTACTTGGTGAGGATGTAGGACATTACGGTGGTTCCTACAAAGTTACTAAAGACTTGTACAAAAAATATGGTGAGTTAAGAGTTTTAGATACACCTATCGCTGAAAATAGTTTTACCGGATTAGCAGTAGGTGCTGCAATGACCGGCTTAAGACCGATAATCGAAGGCATGAATATGGGCTTTTTGCTATTAGCCTTCAACCAAATATCTAATAATGCCGGGATGTTACGCTACACTTCAGGGGGTAACTTCAAAATACCTTTAGTAATTCGCGGTCCAGGTGGAGTCGGAAGACAGCTAGGTGCAGAACATTCCCAGCGTTTGGAAGCTTATTTCCAAGCAGTTCCAGGATTAAAAATTGTGGCTTGTTCCACACCTTATAATGCCAAAGGTTTATTAAAATCAGCGATTCGCGACGATAATCCGGTATTGTTCTTTGAACACGTATTGCTTTATAACTTAAAAGAAGATTTACCTGAAGAAGAATATCTTTTGCCATTAGATAAAGCAGAAGTTGTACGCAGCGGAAAAGACGTTACAATTCTGACTTACTCGCGAATGCGCCATCACGTAATGCAAGCCGTCAAGACATTAGAAAAATCAGGTTTTGACCCAGAAGTTATTGATTTAATTTCTTTAAAACCTTTAGATTTTGATACCATCGGCGAATCCATACGCAAAACCCACCGAGTAATTATTGTAGAAGAATGCATGAGAACTGGTGGTGTAGCAGCAGAAATTATCGCTTCAATCAACGACCGCTTGTTTGATGAATTAGATGCTCCAGTATTGCGGCTTTCTTCCCAAGATATTCCCACACCTTATAACGGTAATTTAGAAAGATTGACCATCGTTCAACCAGAGCAAATCGTCGAAGCAGTAGAAAAAATGGTTGCTGCGAAAGTTTAAAAGTTAAAGGTCAAAGGTTAAGAGTTAGGAGTTAGGAGTTAGGGATTGGTAATTGGGAATTAATTATTCTCCCCCTCTCCCCATCTCCCCATCTCCCCCTCTCCCCATCTCCCCATCTCCCCCTCTCCCCATCTCTCCCTCTCCCCCTCTCACCATTCCCAATTCCCAAATTATTAATAACTGTTCGGTCATAACTTATAAAGAAGCGTTATTATAGCGTTTGTCGCGCTTTTTGGGGTTGGTATGCAAAAACAGCGATTGTTTTTAGCTTTGATTTTTGTTTTAGTCATTGCCGCAGTGACGGTAATTTCGACTATTCCGGTGCCTTTAGGGCTAGATTTGCGGGGAGGTTCGCAATTAACTATTCAGGTTAAGACAACTCCCGAAATTAAACAGATAGGTGAACGGGAATTAGAAGCGGTACAAACAGTTCTGGGTAATCGAGTTAACGGACTGGGTGTTTCCGAACCTGTAATTCAAACTGCTGGAAACGATAAAATTTTGGTTCAGCTACCTGGTGTTGAAAATCCAGAACAAGCCGAACGGGTTTTGGGTGGTACGGCACAATTAGAGTTTAAGACTCAAAAGCCGAATACAGAACCTCAACTTTTTGCTTTACGAAACAGTCGCGCACAGCTTAGAGCAGAACAAGCAGATTTGCTTGGTGCTGAAGAGAGAGATGAAGCTGCAATTGAAAAAAATACACAAGCACTAAAGAATAATCAAGAAGGAATTTCTGAATTATTTGATAGTTGGGAACCAAAGCTAACAGGTAAATATTTAAATAATGCTAGCCCTTATAGTCCCCAACAAGGTCGTGGTGGTTGGGCTGTAGGACTTCAGTTCAATCAAGAAGGTGGTAAATTGTTCGCCGATTTAACTAAAAATCTGGCAGGTACGGGACGCAGTATTGGTATTTTTCTTGATAATGAATTAGTTAGCGCTGCTTCTGTATCGGTTCAATACGCTAATACCGGAATTGCTGGTGGAAATGCTGAAATTTCAGGTAATTTCTCTGCCGAGGATGCTCAAGGTCTATCAGTGCAGTTGCGCGGTGGTTCGCTACCAGTACCGATAGAAATTGTGGAAAATCGTACAGTTGGTGCCACATTGGGATTAGATAGCATCAAACGCAGTATTTATGCTGCTGTTGGTGGTTTGATTTTAGTATTAATATTTATGGTGGTTTATTACAGACTACCGGGGGTTATTGCTAATATTGCACTGATAATTTATGCCCTTTTAACCTGGGCTTGTTTCGCTTTGCTTGGGGTAACTTTAACTTTACCTGGTATTGCCGGTTTTATTCTTAGTATTGGGATGGCAGTTGATGCTAACGTACTAATTTTTGAGCGCACCCGAGAAGAATTACGAGCGGGTAAATCTTTATATCGCTCTGTTGAATCTGGTTTTTACCGAGCATGGTCTAGTATTTTAGATAGTAATGTCACTACACTGATTGCCTGTGCAGCACTGTTTACTTTCGGGTTTGGCTTAGTCAAAGGCTTTGCCGTAACTTTAGCTGTAGGGGTAGCAGTTAGTATGTTTACCGCAGTAACTTGTAGCCGCACGTTAATGTTTTTAGCAATCAGAATTGATTCAATACGCAAGCCAGAACTGTTCTGTCCCAATCTGCCAACTTCAAATAAAGCAGAGGTTGCGTAATGAAAATTAGTGTTAATAAATCGCGAACTCTTTGGTGGAGTGTTTCTGGTGCTATTATCTTAGCTGGCATCATCTCAATGCTGTTATCTTGGCAGCAGATTGGCGCACCGCTTCGTCCTAGTTTGGACTTTATTGGTGGTACCCGATTGCAGTTTGAACGAGACTGTACGCTACCAGATAACTGCGATGAACCAGTTAATATCGATGCAGTTCGAGAAGTTGTAGCAGCCCAAGAATTAGCTGATAGCAGCATCCAGTTAATTGAAGATAGAGAAACTGGTGAAAACAACGGGGTATTGATTCGCTCAAAAACTTTAGATGTTGAACAACGTACCCAGTTAGAAACAGCTTTAAGCGAGAAAATTGGTACATTTGACTCGCAAAAAAGGCAGATTGATACAGTCGGGCCTACTTTAGGAAGACAATTATTTAATACTGGAATCACTTCCTTGATAGTGGCTTTTACTGGTATTATCATTTACCTTTCGATTCGATTTCAAAGGGACTACGCAGTATTTGCCATTGTTGCAACTTTCCACGATATCTTGATGACAACGGGGATTTTCTCGATATTTGGATTACTGTTTGGTTTGGAAGTAGATAGTTTATTTATTGTTGCTTTACTTACCATTACAGGTTTCTCGGTTAACGATACCGTAGTTATTTACGACCGCATCCGTGAAACTCTCAAAGCAAATCCGAATCGTCCCATAGTTGAAGTTGTAGACGATGCGGTAAATCAAACTTTAGCTCGTTCGATTAATACCACGCTGACAACTTTACTGTCTTTGATTGCTATCTTTTTATTTGGTGGTGAAACCTTAAAGAATTTTGCTTTAGCACTGATTCTGGGCTTTCTTGCAGGAGCATATTCCAGTATCTTTATTGCCAGCACCCTTCTAACATGGTGGCGCGAACGAAGACAAAAATCAAACCCTCCTCCTGATAACAGCGAACAGTTATCAGTTAACAGTTAGCAGTTATTCGCGAACAGCGAACAGTTAACAGTTATCAATAAAGATAATTAGGTAAGAAATTTTTAATTCACAACTCCTAACTCCTAACTCCTAACTCCTAATTCCTAACTCCTAATTCCTAATTCCTAACTCCTAACTCCTAACTCCTAACTCCTAACTCCTCTCCTTGTTTATGGCTCAAGTAGAAAAACCATCGTCTGACTCATCTTTTATTCAGCAGGTGCAAAGACTCCATGAATTGACGGTTTATGGTCGGTGGTTGCTAGTTACATTTTTATGGCTAACTTTAGCACCTTTATGCTTGTGGAACTTACGTACAGATATTGGATTTTTGCTGGAGTATTTTACTTGGGCTTCGGTAAGATATGGATTGTTTTTCAACCCTTTTGCTACTCTGGGTCTGGGTTTATGTGTCGGTATGACCCTTAGTGTTTTGATGTGGCAAAGTCGTAATATCTTATTTGGTATGCCAGTCCCTGAAAAACAGCGTTTGGAGAAGCAGGTTTATCGCATTCGTCAGCAGGGTCCTTCTCATCCGCTTTGGAAATGGGTTTGTAAGTAAGTAATTTTTTTTAATTTAACTTCTATTTAGTTTTAGTATATAAATTTTTTTATACTTTTATAGATAAAATGTAACTTTTATATTCTAGAATTAAAGTCTACGCGAAAAGACATAAAAATATAGTTTTTCAGATTTTTATATACTCCGAATTACCTTTGTGGTCTGGGAGTCATTGCGAATTAATAAAAAGGTTAGTATAACTAACTACAAGATTACAACTTTTATCTGGTTGCGATAGATGAATAATTCTCAAATTTTATTTAGCGATGCAAAATCCAAAATTGACATAGACCAGCTGCAAAAACTTTTTACGTTAGGAGCTTTTTGGGCTAAAGAGCGCAATACAGAAGATTTAGCAGAAGCTATAAAAAATAGCGAACCTGTAATTGCTGTGTGGAATAAACAGCAATTAATCGGTTTTGCTAGAGCTACAAGTGACGGTGTTTATCGCGCTACGATTTGGGATGTTGTAATCCACCCAGATTTTCGTGGAACTGGATTGGGTAGTAAATTAGTAGAAACAGTTTTAAGTCATCCGAGGATGAGTAAGGTTGAGCGGGTCTATTTGATGACCACTCACCAACAAAAATTCTACGAGAAAATTGGTTTTGAGCAAAATAGCTCTACGACAATGGTGATATATAATCGCTCAAATCTAACAAATCTAGATAGTTTTAATGCTGTAACTAATCTGAGTGAGTTCCTTGAGGGATAGAAATTTGTAGCCGAGAAAGATGCTCGTTTCTATTATTTTCGGGATGGGAAACAATTTCTAGTTTTCCTCCCATTACTTCAAGTACAGTTTGATTTAATAATAGCTTCATCCCTGCTTGGATTAGCTCTATTTCTTCTTCTTGTATTTCTTTGTCGTCTTCTGACTCAATTAAATTTACGGGTTCGCTAGAAGGAATAGCTTCAGTTGGTACATCAAGCCAAATATAAACAATATTTTTGTTTTCATCAGCTTTAGCAGAAACAAGTATTTTACCTTCCTCCATTCGAGAAATAGCGATATCGATGAAGGTAACTAATGTTTGTTTCAACCATCGATGGTCTGCAATAACATAAATATCCTCGCTTGGTTGTAATATCTCAAACGGATAATTACGATTTTCAGCAAGCATATAAGTTAACTCATGAGTTTCGTGCAAGATTTTCTTCAAAGAGCGAGACCCAATATCCAATTTGCTATTACCGTGTTCGGCCCTAGCGATATGAAGTATTTCATCAATCAACTTCAATAACTGTAAAGCCCGTTCGTGAGCTTGACCAATAAATTCGCGCTCTTCCTCTGGATTTTCACATAAGTCCGATAAGATTAATTGATGCAATCCAATCAAACCATTAAGTGGCGATCGCAATACATGAGTAGTCCGAGCTAGAAAACCGGCTTTGAATTGGCTCATTTCTCTGGCCATATGGTAACCCAGTTCTACTTCTCTCATTCGTTGAGATAGCTCATCAATATCTTGCTTGTTTTCTAATTTTGACTCGGTAAATGACAATTTATTCTTGTTGTTTGTATTGAGCAAAAACCGACAAATACCTATTCCTGACGCTAATCCAGTACCGAAGTATATCCAGTTGTTCCAATCCATAATTCTGTGCTAGATATCAAGCTCTTAATATTGATTACCAAGTTACATCACTCGATTCTTCTTATCCTTACTTAGATAAAGAAATTGAGCAATATATTTCCTACTTTCGCAAATCCCTAGAAGCTTTACCTCATGCAAACTATTTTATGAAGAGTTAGGTTATGAGGTTGAAGGTGCTTCCTGCTTTCTGGATGAAGTTAACACAAGCTTAGGATAGAGGAATATTTAAAAGTTTAACTAAATACTTAACTAAAAATTTAACTAAAAATTTTAGGAATGGCCGCAACCGGCACATTTCTTTTGTAAGGGAGGCAAAATACGGTTCCTTAGTGCGGTCTTGGGGAGCCATTGCGTTGCGCGGTGAATCAAGGAAAGGGGGTGTCGGTTTCCGTCCCCCTTTCCTAGTGAACCCGAAGGGGAACAAGCGCGTTGTAGCAAATGGCGTGGTTTCCCCCATGAGCAACTAAGGAACCCGGAGGGTGTAGATTTTCTTCCCGTATTATTGCCGAGGCACGTGACACTTTGAAAATGCCCGAACGTAGTAATAATGTTTTGAGCGTCACGCACCACCCTACTGTTGTGACAATTGCGACCATTCCTGAATTTAACTAAAAATCTAATTAAATATCTAAATTAACAGCACCTTGGCGTAAAATCTGCCATTTTTGATTATCCCACTTCGCAACAGTAGAAGGAATACCTACAGGTTGTATTTTGCTTTCATATGAGGTTGTTTCCAAAGTTAATACATTTGGAAACTCTGCTTCTATTTCGGGTATTGTCTGCAAAGGAGGCTTTCCAGACAAATTAGCACTAGTAGTAGCAAGAGGACCTGTTTGCGCTAAAACTCTACAAGCAATATCACTTTGAGGCACTCTAACCCCAATTGTAGTAGGGTTATTGGGATTCATACATGATGGCACTTTTGATGATGCAGGCAGGACTAAAGTCAAGGCTCCACCCCAGTATTTATCGGCAACTTTTTGCCAAATTTCATACTCTTCTTGACTACCTTTGACAAAATCCCATATTTGCTCAGAGTCTGCTGCCATAAGTATCAGGGGTTTATCCAGACTACGCTGCTTTACTGTAAAAATTGATTCTGCCTTTTCAGGTAAAGCAGCGAGTGCAGGAACGGTATCCGTGGGAAAGCTAACTACTCGACCTTCTTTTACTCCCGCAACCAACTCAGCAATAGAAACCTGTGTCATTAATCAGCGAACAGTTATCGGTTATCAGTGAACAATTATTAATAATAAATTATATTTACTACTCCTAACTCCTAACTCCTAACTCCTAACTCCTAACTCCTAACTCCTAACTCCTAACTCCTAACTCCTAACTCCTAACTCCTAACTCCTAACTCCTAACTCCTATAAGCGAGAGCGAAGCGTTCAATTCCAGCTAAATCGCGATGAATTTCAATTTTGCTATAGCTGCCGTTATCGTAGAGCATTTGCTTTACTTTATCTGCCTGTCCTGCCATCATTTCAATTAGCCATATTCCACCAGGTCTTAAATAGTCGGGTGAAGTTTTTACCAAATGGCGGATGCATTCTAAACCATCGTCACCACCATCTAAAGCCAAATGCGGTTCGTGTTTGAAAACTTCTGGCTGTAGATTGGGTAAGGTCGCGGTCGGAATATAAGGTGGATTAGATACCATACCGTTAAATTCACCTTTAAGAAAATCTAACGGTTCCCACCATGAGCCTTGATAGAATTTAATGCGATTGTCCAGACTATAATCATGAGCATTTTGCCGAGCAATAGAAAGCGCTTGACTAGAACGGTCTACAGCATAAATTGTTGCTTTACTAAAAGCACTACACAATCCTAAAGCTATTATTCCGCTACCAGTTCCTAAGTCAGCCCAATTTCCTTCTTGGATTGCTGGATTATTGCTCTGTAGGGCTACTACTAAATCAATTAAGGACTCAGTTTCTGGTCTGGGAATTAAAACTGAGGGTGAAACTTTAATATTAAAATGCCGCCAAGGAGTACTTCTAGCAATGTACTGCACTGGAAGATTTTCACTAAGTCTTTCTTGCCAAAGTTTTGATAACTCTTGTAGGGTTAACTTTAGCGGAATTTGAGACTTTTCTTTAAAAGAACCAATACGTAGCGCTAAACTATCTAGCCCAGCAATTTCTTGCAATAGCCAATCTACCTCAACCTTAGAGACATTGGTGGATAAAGCAGCCGACGTTATCGCAGCATCTCGCCACTTTGAAAGTTCGTTACCAGATACCCAGAACTGCTTATCCACCATGTCTTAAGAGAAATAAAGATTTATTTTACTATTATTTCTTCGCGGGTGCTGAGCTAGGGGCGTTTTTCTTGGGAAGTTTCTGAATATATTGTCTAGCTTCCGGATTGGGGAAAAACAGGACTTTATCCAGCCAAGGGTCGTTTTTCTCTTGCAAAGTATTAAGTATCCCGTCTACATCTACCACTTGGATATCAGCCTTGGGGAATTTTGGCTTGACTTGGCTGAGCAGATTGTTAGCGTCTTGCATGCTAAAGAATAAAGGAACTACTTCCTCTTCTGCTTTTTTCTCTCCAAGTTTGATTGGTACGTAGCTTTTATCTGGTGCGAATCTAACAATAAAAACAGGTACGCTTCTAAACTGTTTTACCTGTTGACCGCTTTTTTTCAACAAGTTCATTGCTCCTTTAATTTCCTTGTCAACAGGTTTAAAGGCAAATAACAAGCGGTTGGGTTCATTTTTCGTCTTCTGCACCTGCTGGAAAATAACCCCTAATGGTACAGGAGTCACTTGTAGGTTTTTCACCATCTGTGTCATTTTAGGGTCTTTATCTTTTACCTTCTGCAAGTCGCTAATAAAGGCTTGAGCTTCTTGTTTGCTCATGTAAACCCCGGTTACAGAACCATTCGATTTTTTACCGTTTTGTTCGGGTATAGGACGACTTAATGGTAAACCTTGTGGGTTGGTAATTAACCATACTGGTATATTATCGAGCTTACTTTTAATTTCTTGTTCTGATAACGCAATTGCTGGAGCAATTGTGCTTGTGACAGTTCCTAGTAGAGTACTCCCCACTAAACCTAACATTGCTCCCCAGCGAACTAATGATTTCATGACTTCTCCTAGCATCAATACTTCAATCAAGTTGAGTCAGGTTAGATTAGCGATTTTAACCGACTTTTATAGTTATAGTCTCTTCAACAGTTTTTTTTACTGTACGCTATTCACATCTCTACCAAGTTTTATCCAATATTTTGAGTAATAACAAGGCGAGATAGTGGCCACAGATACATTAAAAGCAGAAAAAAATTAAATTAACTTTTCTGTCTACCAAATATATCAAATGCCATTTTATTGCTTTTCTTAAATAATGTTGACGCTTTTGAAAATAATATCGTTCCACGCAAAGTCCTGGAAATAAGTTGCTTTTTTACACATTTCCTCAACTACGTTATTTGTATATCTAGGACACGTGTAACCTTTTCATACAAAAAGTAAAGCCTTACTTGCCAAGCAAAACATCATACGGTTTATTTACAGAAAAGTATTATTCCTTTAATAATATTTATTACTCACTATATACTTAATTATTAGAAAGGATAATATTAAATATTTTGATTTTTTTATGAATAACATAAAAAAACTTACAACTTCTAATATTTCCAATATCAAAGTTAGCTATAAAAAGCCAGCTAAAAATTTGAATTGTAGAATCGGGATGACAGGATTCGAACCTGCGACATCCTGCTCCCAAAGCAGGCGCGCTACCAAGCTGCGCTACATCCCGTAAAAATTAACCAGTTGATGGCAATATTTAGATAGTATCACATTTTATCTACTTGTGGCAAATAAAGTTATGTGATTGTTTGACTATGCTGTAATTTTTTTATTTAAACTAGCTTGCTTTGATTATTTTGAATGCCTTAATAGCGATTCCGCGCTATGAAAGGCGCGGATGCCGGACTATCAGACTTATGATTACCAACAAGCTTTAAAATTAGAACTCTATTCAAGGTAACTTAGGAGCGGATTAGTGAGGATACCAAAACATTCCTTTAATACCTTCTGGGTCGGACATAAATCCCAGATTCCGATAGAAGTCAACAACATGGGGGTCAGCAAACAGGGTTACATTGCTGATATCTTCGCTTCTAAGTTTCTTCAGCACGTATTTCATTAATGCCTTACCCATTCCTTTCCCTTGAACGTCTGGGTGAACCACTACATCCCAAATAGTGGCATTAAAAGCATGATCTGAAGTCGCACGCGCGAAACCAACGAGTCTTCTTCTATTTCCTCGCACTTGCCACATGGTGGCTACAAGAAAACTATGCTCGATTGCTTTCTTCACTTTTCTGAGAGGACGACGAGACCAACCTACAGCGTCACAAAGTTCTTCTAACTCATATAGGTCAATATCTCGCTCCGTACTAAAAACTATGCGATCGCCACTAAAATTGGAGTTGTCTCCTTGAGAATTAGCGGTATGTTCTTCAAGCCCATGAGTCGTTTTAGTTGTCACGACTCCATCATTAGAATTAAACCAAGTTTTCCAAAAACCCATGCCAGCCTGGTTCGGGTAGTATAATTTAAGACAATGTAACACGTTTACCGTGGTAAGCAATTATCAAAAGCTACTATAACCGACTTTCGTAGGTTATTAGAGATTCGTTCTTACTTTCACCATGATTGAAAAGCGCGTTTAACATCAATTATTTTCAACTTTAGCATCTTGTTGACAGACAAGGCGGAAAACAAAATGAACAAGCACTCTTTATATCCTCGAAAATGTAATAGGGTCAAATCTATATAAGACTTACATAACTTGCGTTTTGGGGATTATAAAAATAGATGTAATTCTGGGGCGTTAGTTTAAAGGATTATTTTTGGAATAAAAGTCGGCAAGGCTGTTGTATTCAAGGAAATTGTCATTCTGGGAAGGAATCTCAATTGATTATAGATAGCCCAACCACGAGGGGCTTTTTTGATTAAACTAAAAGCTGCTGAAGCAGAGAAAAATAGTCAATTATATACAGCACTGCTTTAAAATTCTGAGGAACGGCAATAAAGATTTTGTTTAATTTCTGGCTCAAAACACTTACCGTTTAATAAGATATACGGTCATTGGTGTCGTCCTAGCTAGAAAACCATTCATTGGTAAAACAGGAATATTTATAAAATGCTGGGACATCTAATTTTTCGGATTACCCATTCGAGCATCAATTTTCACAACAAGCTGTGTCTAAAATTAAAAAATGGCTTCTGGTTTAAAAACATCAACACTGGAATTACTCAAACGCTTTAATAAGTCGTTTCCCCAGTTTTACGAGCAATTTGTCAGCAGTGAGATTCAACTGCAAAATTTGCGCCTAGCATATCGTCTTTATAAAACCAGACGTGCCGTTATTGAGTTGAAGCCCGAAGGTGGTAAAAGTGCTTTGCATTTTGCCTACCGCAATCAGTCTTTTCTCCTCAGCGATATTTTTGGTGTCCTAGCAGCTTATGGACTAACAATTCACAGCTTAAGTTTGTACGGACAAATCAAACCGCCAATGTTAGTTTTTATGAAACTAATTGTATCTCGCGGTAGCAAAGCTCTTTCAGATAAAACAGCAGAAAATGCCTGTCGTGCAATTCGTGAAGCTTTAGGAGGACGTTTTGAAGTAGAAGAGATGTTAGCAGTAGAGTTCAACCTCGATGCTGGTTTAGAAAAAGTAGAAACAGAATTTTATGTAGATCCAGTGTTTCATTTACCGGCTTTAGTTATTGAAGCTGATAACCAACCCGGATTATTCTATAAAGTTATGTACGCTATGTGGCTCGAGGATTTACTGGTAGTTAATGCTAACCTACTGGTTTGGCGAGGACGAACCCGCTTGATTGTTTATTTATTAGGGCCTAACGAAAGTTTGATTCCCGAATATCTGGGGCATAAAATAGCTGAAAGCGTGCGGGGAAGATTTGAAGGGAGATAAATATATTTATATATTTTATAATACTCGTTGGTCGAGCTAGAGAAACTCCTCTTCTCATAGCTAAGAGATACCCAAACATTCAATCGGGAGTTTGTTGAGTTTGTTGTAAGTAAAGCTTTTTTATCGCTTTTGTTCTTAAAGGTACGTCCTATGCAGAAGGCAACCATCGAAATCTTCGGCGTTCCCCACGCATACGAGCTAACGGGTTCCAAAACAACAGAATACACTTTAGTATTTATCCACGGTTGGTTAAACAGTCGTGGATACTGGAAACCCGCCATTAAGCGTTTAGAGACAGATATGAGGTGCCTATCATATGACTTAAGAGGTTTTGGGGAATCTCAGCCTAAAGAAAAAACAGATGCAGCGCGGAGTAACACTTCCCCAGATTTAACTGTGACGGGGCGCAGAATTTCCAATAATCCCTTTGATTCTTTTTACACCCCAGCCGCTTACGTAGAAGATTTAGTGGCACTATTACGACAATTAAATATAGATAATGTTTGGTTAATTGGTCATTCTCTTGGTGGCACCATCGCCTTATGGGCAGCAGCCAAAATGCCTCAAGAAGTGAAGGGAGTAATCTGTATTAACTCCGGTGGTGGCATTTATCTTAAAGAAGCCTTTGAAAAATTTCGTAACGCAGGACAGCGTTTTTTACAATTTCGTCCCAAATGGCTATCTCAAGTACCTTTAATTGACCTGCTCTTTGCGAGAAATTCTGTAGCGCGTCCCTTAGAACCTCATTGGGCACGTCAACGAATTATTGATTTTTTAGTAGCCGACCCTCAAGCTGCTTTAGGAGCCTTACTAGACTCTACAACAGAAGAAGAAATAAATTATTTACCCCAATTAGTATCTCAAATTCAGCAACCAGTATATTTTGTAGCGGGCGCTGAAGATAAAGTCATGGAACCAAAGTACGTGCGTCACTTAGCTAGTTTTCATCCCTCGTTTCAACAAAGCGGCGACAACGTGATTGAAATCCCCAACTGCGGACACTTAGCAATGTTAGAACAGCCAGATGCAGTAGCCAATCATATTCGCTCTATTATCAAATGAGAATTGGTAATTGGTAATTGGGCATTGGTAATTGGTAATTGGGCATTGGTAATTGGTAATTGGTAATTGGTAATTGGTAATTGGTAATTGGTAATTGGTAATTGGTAATTGGGCATTGGTAATTGGTAATTGGGCATTGGCAATTGGTAATTGGGCATTGGTAATTGGTAATTGGGCAAACAATTATTCTTACTCATTACTCATTACTCATTACTCATTACTCATTACTCATTACTCATTACTCATTACTCATTACTCATTACTCATTACTCATTACTCATTACTCATTACTCATTACTCATTACTCTCAATCCAAAATCCAAAATTAAATAACTCCTAACTGTTCACTGATACAATTCCATCACTCGATTCAACCCCAGCCTTGATTCAACACCAATGTTTAAGGAAGAAGTATGTCCTCGATTGAGATGCTCCGCAGCACAACAACCTATCATGGCAGCGTTATCGGTACAGAATTTTAAAGAAGGAAATAGTACTCGTAGATTATGAGTTTGTGCTGCTGCTTCTAATTGCTTTCTCAAGGCACTATTTGCCGCGACTCCACCACCAACAGTAATAGTATCTAAACCATAATCTAAGGCACATTTTATAGCTCTTTTGGTCAGCGCTTTGGCTACGGTATTTTGAAAGCTGGCTGCAACATCTGCCACGGGTACTACACAATCGTCTTTCTCTAGCTGCTGTACTAACCGTAAAACTGCTGTCTTTAACCCGCTAAAACTCGCATCATAGGGGTGAAAACCACCATTCGGTAACGAGACTCTTCCTTCTGGCAATTTAAAAGCGGTAGCATTTCCTTCCTGGGCTAGCTGGTCAATTATTGGGCCACCCGGATATCCGAGCTTTAATAACCGAGCTACTTTATCAAATGCTTCACCTGCTGCGTCATCGCGAGTGGTACCCAAACTTTCGTAGATTCCGCAATCTTTAACGTGAATTAAACTTGTATGTCCTCCTGAAACCAATAAACTTAAAAATGGAGTCTTAAGAGTTGGTTCGGTTAAATAATTCGCATAAATATGACCTTCGAGGTGATGGACTCCTAAAAATGGCAACGAATGTACCATACAAAGAGTTTTCGCCGCAGTTAATCCTACTAGCAATGCCCCTACCAATCCAGGGGCACAAGTAGCAGCTACACCATCAATGTCGCTCCAGTATAACTGTGCTTGTTCTAAAGCCAGGGCTACACTTTCGTTTATCGTTTCTAGGTGCATGCGAGAAGCAACTTCTGGTACTACCCCACCATAATTTTTATGTACTGAAATTTGGGAAGCAACAATGTTACTACAAACTTGACGATTGTTAACAATTGCTACCGCAGTTTCATCGCAGCTAGTTTCTATAGCTAAAACAGTTGCCATTTATCCTTGGTTGGTTATTTGAATAAAAATTTTGATGTAGAAGCTTTAACTTTTATTTACTTCAACTTTACTCAGTTTACGTATCAAGAGTATGATCGCTTCTTAGTTAGACAAATTTAAATTTGTACAAGCCGCTTCGTTTTGTACAAAAAATTTTTGTTTCGTAATAAAAGGAAACAATTTCATGCGACGCTTGTTTGCTCTAATTTTAGCTGTTTGTTTGGCGTTTAATTTCGCCCCACCAGCTTTTTCCCTCGGTGCTGATTTAGTGCCATGCAGCGAATCTGCTGCCTTTCAACAACGTGCTGCGGCCGCCCGCAACACTACTCCAGACCCCAAATCCGGAGAAAAACGTTTCGCACGTTATTCTCAAGCCCTATGCGGCCCAGAGGGTTTACCTCATTTGATTGTAGATGGTCGTTTAAGCCGTGCTGGTGACTTTCTAATTCCTAGCATTCTGTTTCTGTACATGGCTGGCTGGATTGGTTGGGTAGGACGTGCTTACCTCATAGCCGTTAGAGGAGAAAAAGATGCTGAAATGAAGGAATTAATTATCGATGTACCCACAGCATTACCGTTAATGCTTTCTGGGTTTGCTTGGCCCGCAGCAGCAGTCAAAGAATTGCTTTCGGGTGAATTGACCGCAAAAGATGAAGAAATTCCAATTTCTCCGCGCTAGTAGCAATTGTTAGTTAGGAAAATATTTAATAGCAATTCTGGCTATAAGAAGACAAGCTAATAATTGATTATTGTTAGTTAGCTAATTGGCTAATTATAGAGTTGATTTATTAGCTGTCTTTGAAATTATTCTTCCTAAGTTTACAGATGCTTAAATCTACTCATCTAAAATCGATTAACCAGCTTTTTACTATTTGGGAGTAATGATTCATGCAGCAAAGTAGTTTTTTGAAATATCTTTCCCTAGCACCAGTTTTACTGTTCGCGATACTGATATTTACTGCAGTTTTGTTGATTGGATTCAACTACATTTTTCCCGACCTATTGTTCCATCCACTACCGTAGGGTTGGTATACAAGATAGTTTTTTAGAGTTAGAAGTTATTTAATAACTAATAACTCTGAATAAACCCCTATTTTTGCGGGAAAAATTTGTGATAAAACTCGCTTTCACCTTCAGCAGGTAAGAGCGAGTTTTATATTTATATTTTTTATTATTATTTTTGATAATTCATTAATTTAATTGTTAATTTAATTATTAATTTTTCTAAAAAACACTGTTAAAAATCTCCTCCAGATACAATTATTAATATGGAGAAAAATATTCACTTATTGAGAGGTAAGAATAAAATATGTCGAATATGGCTCAAAAGGCAGATTCATCAAAAAGCAATTCTAGCGACCCTAGAAATCAGGAAGTAGTTTTTGCTGCACAAGGAAACCCACAGTTAGGCAATCTAGAAACGCCAATTAATTCTTCTGGTCTAACTAAATGGTTTATTAGAAACTTACCAGCTTATCGTGCTGATTTAACTCCTTTCAGACGAGGATTAGAAGTTGGTATGGCTCACGGTTACTTGCTATTTGGCCCATTTGCTAAATTGGGACCACTGCGTAATGCTCCTAGTGGTAACTTAGCTGGTTTGCTTTCCACAATTGGCTTGGTGGTGATTCTCACTGCTTGTTTATCTATGTACGCTAATAGCAATCCATATAAACCAGTTGCTACTGTTACCGTTCCCAATCCCCCTAGTGCTTTTAACACCACCGAAGGTTGGAATAACTTTGCTAGTGCTTTTCTAATTGGTGGTATTGGTGGTGGGGTAACAGCCTACTTTTTAACCAGCAATCTAACATTTATCCAAGGTTTATTTGGTTGATATTGGGTTACAGAATAGCCTGGTTTAACTCTAGGTGTCACTGAGAATAAAGACAAAAGGACACAAACAAAGACTAATGGGGTCTTAGTTCGTGTCCTTTACTTGTACTTTAGAAGGTGATAAGCGCGTCGAAGCGATTCATTAAAATAATTCCTTACCCGAAAACATTGCCACTTCAATGTCATGAATAGCGGTTTCTAAGTCATCATTCACAATTTGAAGGTCAAATTCAGAAGCAGAATCAATTTCTTCCTTGGCACGCTTTAGACGACGCGATATTGCATCTTCAGAATCTTTCTTTCTACCGCGTATCCGTTTTTCTAGTTCATTAAAAGTGGGTGGAAGTATAAAAATACTCAACAGTTCGGGAAATGTCGCACGGATTTGTCGTGCCCCTTCCAACTCAATTTCAAGTAACACCGACTTCCCAGACTTCATTAAGTCAATTACTGGCTTGCGAGAAGTACCGTATAAATTACCGGCAAATTCCGCCCATTCCAAAAATTCACCTTTCTCAATCAACCGCTGGAATTTATCACGGCTAATAAAATAGTAGTCTTTGCCGTCCACTTCCCCCGGACGAGGAGGACGGGTAGTGGCAGATATCGAGTAATTGAGTTCGGGATGACGCGAAAGAAGTAATCGCATTAAAGTGCCTTTTCCGACACCACTAGGGCCTGTTAAAACAATGAGTTTCCCCGGAGACAGTAATTTTGTAGTAGTAGCACCACTCTTAGTCGATAACACTTGCATCATCCGCTTTCCCTGTGAATCCATTTATATACATTATTCATTAGTCAGTAGTCATTTGTTGGTTTGCCAAACGACTATTGGCTAACGGGGCTTGTAACATGAACGACTTTTCAATCGCTTAATTCACATGTTACAGAAAAATGTATACATTCTTCTCGTTAGAGATATGAACTTCCCTTGCGGGTGCAGTATTCTGCAAGGGGAGGCTTAGTTATTCCAGCGATAAGGAACACAACGAAATTGTTTTGAAGCCTACCCCTATAAATAATCAATTTTTACTTACACCCCTTTTAATTATCTACAACATGATGCTCGCGGGAAATAACGAAACGATTTGCTACCGTTTCCGGCTGGATAGCCGAAAGAATAACGTGACTCGAATCAGTAATAATTACAGCCCTTGTCCGACGACCGTAAGTTGCATCAATCAGCTGACCTCTATCTCGCGCATCGGTAATGATTCGCTTGATTGGGGCTGATTCTGGACTGACAATTGCAACTACTCGGTTGGCAGAAACAATATTGCCGAAACCGATGTTGATTAACTGAATGTCCATAAGAAAACTGCTATGTAATATGTGTGAGGATTAGACACGATTAATCATGCCCTTAAAAGCAACTATTTCCCATGTTATCTTCAAAAAATAGCACTAACAACGCGCTTAGTTAGTAATTGCTTTTGTTTTTATTTACAAACTAGCTTTATTCATAATTTATTGTACTTCCTTGTTTAAAATACTCCTTAAGATATAGACAAAAAAACAGTAAAACAAGGTATTATATTTGTCCCTATAAAATTTGAAGTTCAGGTTTTATCTGGTTCTTCATACCCAGTTTCACTACCCCTATTCACTTTCTACTTCTTAGAGATAGCTGCCTTCATAGATTTGAATGCTTCGATGATGGCAGTTTACGTAAATTAATAATAATGTTTTGTTATTTATAATCTCCACAAATGAATATTTAGTTATTTTCAGTAATCAATGTTCCTAATCCTAACAAGAAAAAATTCTTATATATATTTGTTTTAGGTAGAGTATTTCTTTATGATTCGCTAACTGCTAGGTACGAGTAGCAAGGGATTAATGGATACTAGGAACACCAAAATTGAATGTTATAAATAATTTGCCTATCTCCGATAACAGTTTCTTTAGATAGTAAAAGGGTGCTGATTACTGTGTCCTTAAAGTGTTATTTTACAAATTAATCCTTGAGTATCATGTTTTTTGCTTGAGTTCCATCTAAGAGAATAAATCCAAAATTATTTATCTCAAAAAAATAACCAACAACAGCAACCTTCAGCCTTGTAATCGATTCTGAGCGGTTTAAGCGGCTAATTAAGCTTGAAATTATATTTTTACACTATTATTCAAAATCACCTTAACTTACCGTGAGGTTTCATTTGCTTATCTAGCTCAATACTGAACCGCCATCATAGGCTAATAAGGTAAATGCTCGGTAAATCAAATACTTTAAATACTGTTTATGTGGTGTAGAAATTCTACCCATAAAAAAATACAGGCTAGAAGCCTGTAGCATCAGATTTTCATCAATTTTCAAAACATATTGAAACCGACTAATACAAACAGATATTAGAAATTACAAACATAAACTTAATTTACTGAAGTATTTCTTATCTGCTGCCATTTTTGACGTAAACTGTTCATATCAGGGGCGTTACCCCCATAACGCCAACCGACATAAGCTTGAGAAATCTCTTCTATCACTTCAGCGGTTTCTGGTGGGTGATGCATATTAGAAACCCGAGCATATTCTAAAGGTGTTTGGGCTGGGTGCTTTTGTAAACCTTTTTGGTTAGCCCACTGAAGCATTTGTTGATAAAGTCTTTCCATGGGCTGCAATTTATTTAGTAATTGCACAGAGCGCCATTTTCGCCATTTATCCCAACCCAACCAGCTGAACAAAGAAATTGCTGTCAATAAAGTTAATCCGCTTAGTATCCCAAAAATACCTCGGGAGAATAAAGAGATAAACCACGATACAAGTTTTAAAATAGCAGCAAATATTTTTCCAAATACACCGTTGAGAAAACCCGTGACTGGGGAAGGAAGCCAACCTGCAACCCAATTCCAGAATTGCTTCAAAGCCCGAAAGGTCTGAGTTTCTTCTATTGATGGAGGAATTAAAGGATGACCTGGTATGGGGTCGAAAGCAAACCAACCATATTTAGGAAAGTAAACTTCTGTCATCGCGTAAGCATCTGTATTGCGAACTACGTACATCCCTGTAAATGGATTAAAATCTCCTGGAGAAAAACCAGCTACTAGCCGCGATGGAATACCGATAGAACGAAGCATTACCGTTAATACGGTAGAAAACTGGTCGGGTATTCCTCCTTTATTTTTAAATAAGAAAGCTTCAACCAAATCATCATCATCCTTTAATACCGGTATTTCAAAAGGATTTTGCGGTACCGTGTAGTTTTGTTTTAAATATTGAGCTATGTAGAGAGCTTTTTCATAAGGTGATGAAAGATTTTTTTCTGTTTTCCCCACCCTTTGACGGTTATAATCATCAAGAATTTTTTCGGTAAGCTGTTTAACTTTGTCGTTGATTTCTGAAGGAACCTGTAAGTAATAATTTTGAATATTTTTGGGATACTTACTTCCGGATTTCGCTAACAAAGTGCGATTTCGGTAGGGAACTTCAGATAATACAGTATAAGTAAGACCTTCCGATAAACCAACCGGCGCTCGCAAACCACCTTCTGTATCCACAGCTATTATTGGTGTCGGAAAATAAATTTCCTTCGGATATGCCATTGCTGGAATCAAGTTAGGCAATTCCGATACTACGGTATAAGTTTGTACTACTTCTTTGGTTTTACCAATAATTAAGGGACGTTCAAGAAAAGTTTGATAAGAAAAAGGCGGACGTTTGAGACGCTTGACTTTATCATTACGAGAAATTTCCCATCCCTTGCCGGTGTAGCGGTCAAATGCTAAAACTCGCCAGAAACCTTCTGCTTGAGAGCGTACCCGCATCACCACTTTAGGTTTCATTTCTCCGCCTAAAGTCTGGTTAATTTTGGTATTGAACCCGTAGTAAAAGCTATCATCAACTTTTTGGCGATCGCCATTTCCCTGATTGGAAGTTCCGTCACTATTGCTACCTTCTTGACCGTTATTATCGCCAGAGCGTACATAGCCGGGATTTACAATTTTACGTCCGGTAAAATCACCTTTTACGTCAATAGGAGAACTAACAGGAAAAGTCCGCAAGCCGTAACCGGGAACCCTCGGCAAAACTGCGAAAATTGCTAATCCGATAGCGACTATGACTGAAAAATTAATAAATAAGAATTTTAAGTTAAAAGCAGAAGTATCTTTGTTTTGTGATTTTTGTTGTGGTTTTACCTTTAATGGTTCTAAACCCAATCGGGAGCGATAGTCTAATACTAAAGTTGGTAAAGCAATAGCTAAAAATAGCAGCAACACTGGAGCAAAAGCTAAAGTTTGACTCAGTGTTGCGGCTACACCCAATAAAATAATTCCGATAACAATTGAATACCCCAAATCCTTTCTTCGGGGCATATCAAAGCTATGCAGCACCTGAAGTTGAATCAGTAATTCTGCTAATAACAATCGGGTATCATTCAATTCACCCATTAATCGCCCGAAAAACGCACCCAGTGCTAATAACATTCCGATAGCGATGCAGAATTTAACCGCTATATTAGGTTGGTGACGACGGTAATAACCCCAAGCACCGCCCACCATACTTAAAGGAACTGCCCAAAAACTATGGGCTGTCTCTGCGGCTACATCTGTAGCCACAATTCCTATAATTACCAAAGCGCTAACTAGCACCCTTAAAGTAATTGAATCTTCTATTTCCATCGGCGGCGATGACTGAATTTTTTGCCGCCAGTACCCTATATGTAGACGCCCGCTGAACCTATTCATTCAAAAAAAAATCCGTCATTTTAATTACCCCGCTTTATTGGTTTTTAATTCATACGCACTAAACTGTCAAACAGAAAATCAGTTCCTGACAATTTACGCGTATTGATTAACAACTGCACTAAAAGCTCGGGGCTATTTATTTGTTAAATAAAGGTTCAGTTTCACTACTACCCCTAAACCTTTCTTTGATTCACCGTTTTTAACAGTCCGACAAAAGTATGTTAGATACTAAGCGCTGACAGAAAAAAAACGACTAATATTCTGAAGAATTTGTTGGAACAATAGCAAACGTTAGTGGCTGAGTATCCATATCTTGTAACTCAACTGCTAGTGTATAAGTTGTTCCTTGTTGAACTGAGTTCAACTCCAAACTGACAAATCCAGATTCGGATGATTCTGCAAATACGCAGCATACACCTTTTCCAAGCTTCAAACTACCTTTTAGGGGTAATTGAGCTTCACAATAAAGTTTCTCGGCAGCTTGATTATATTTAACTCTCAGAGTTACGTTACCAACATCGGTTAACCACTGCTTCTCTACAACTTCTTGTGTTGCATCAACAGTTAAAGTCAGGTTTTCTAGTAGCTGTTTGGCGGCCAACAATGATAATGCCATTTGTTGACGCGGCTGCAAATCTGAGAAACTGCCTTCTACCGTTTTGCTTTTTTCTAAAGTATCGGCAGAACGGTATGGACTTCTTAAAACCATTCCAGCTAAGTCATTGAGTGCTTGCGGCTCGTTAGGGAATAAACTCTCTACAGCCCCAACCAGTTTTGCTCCCAATGGTACGGGAAAAGTAAGTAATTCTTGACACCTTGTCAACAATTGTTGAAAAACTTTTTCCGGCATAGACATTGGCAAGCTCAATTTGGATTGTTGTGCTGCCCAAACCCAGGCAGGAACCCAAGACATAGAAGAGTTGTCAATATAATCAGGATAATCAACTAATTGTGTCTCCCAAGGAAACAAGGGAGGATTATCTTGAACTTGATTTTGTAAGCGACGTTTAAGAACGGCTTGGAAACGTGTTTGCACGGCAGGAATTTCTCCCAATTGAAAAGGATAGAGCTTATCTTCCGACTCAGAAGCACCGCTTGTAGAAGCGGTGTTTGCAGAATTTGAGTTAGCCCCGTTAATTTCCTTGCTTTCGACCAAAAAATCCTCCTCGGTTGTAGCATCTTCTGCTAACAACCAAGCGAGTAATTGGTTTTGCAAGGATTCTGTGTCACTATTCATGAGTAGATGCACTAGATCCGGACATAAAAGAGTTACGAATATCCCAAGCTTGTTCGAGAATTTTAAACCACCTTTTTTGCAATTGCGCCATAGATAGTCCCAAGGTCTTGGCAATCTTTTCATCCACTTGACCTTGTTGCTTCAGTTCTAATAAACAACGTTGTTTATCGTCAAGTTTTTCTGTATAAACTTGCCATTGGTATTCAGTCAAACCTAAATTAGTATGCAAGTCTGCTTCCAACCATTCGTGAACCAGTTCCCAACGATGTAATAGGGCAAACCGAATCAGATGATATTTGAAACGTTGCTGCAAATAATCTCTTTGACGGGGAGTTAAACCTAAAATCGACTCAATTTCTTGAGCAGATAAGTCTTTCAAGCGCAGGGCAAAGTAATCGGCGCAATCCCCCTGCTGTCGCTCTTCGAGATAACTCATTAATTCATTGATTACTACCGAACGCAGCGTTTCTTCGGTTGGTTCCGGTTCTGGTTGAGATGCCATAGCCGACCTTAATTGCTGTACGGCTGGATCTTCCCAAGAACCATCTCCATCATTGCTACTACCTTCTGCGGCTTTTTCAATATCAACACAGGTTTCTGGAGGTTGCTGTTGAGAAAAAGTTTGTGCCCGCAAAATAATTAATTGCTGCTGTCGTCCTGGTAAAGGAATACGTCTTTTTGCATAGCGTTCGGTAAACGCCATGTACTCGGCTAATTCCAGAAGAGTTTGAGGACGATATGTTGGTTCGAGCTTATTCTCTCGTCGGCAAGCATTTAATGCTTCTAAATAAAAATTTTGCAGAAAATCTTCAATTACACTTAACCTGCCTTGATAACTCAGTTGTCTATTTGGCGGATTAATGTAACGATAGATAATTGCGCTTAAAGTGCTGTGTAGCTCTATCCGACCCCGATTAGAACCATATTGGTAATATCTCATACATTGAGATAGTCGATGTCGAGCTAAAGCTATTGCCGAACTTTTGATGTCTCCAGAAGCTTGGATACGCTTGCTTTCTTGGCAAATCCGCATGACTTCGGCAGCAATACGTGTTGCCACTTCATGGCAATTGGACTCCGAAGCTTTGGTTGAAGATTTAAGTTCTCCGAATAGGAGTTGAAATATCGCCTCCACGCCGATAGACTTTTCTCCCTGAATAGTTGTGGTCGCGGCTGATTTCATAGTCTAGTTGTTTAAAAGACCTTAACATACAAACGTGTGCAACCTGTATTTTGTGGGACTGCCAGTTGATTCACCGATTGCGTTAAAACGCAGCCGACGGAATAGCGATTATCCTGCTGCCCTCAATATGACTGAATTTATTATTCCCCAAGACTTAAGGGAAATTGAATCGCATTTCATAGAAGTTATAACTAATGCCCACGAACGAATAAAAGTTAATTATGGATTTACAAGTACAAATTCAATCTTTGATTGACAATGCACCCCAAGATGGTATTACACCTCAACTGGTTGCGGCAATTGCAACTGAACTAATCCAAATTGCTCGTAGATTACATTTTACTCAATACTACATACTCCGAAACCAAGATGGTGAATGGGTTTTAACAACATTAAGCAATCGTAAAGACGGGCAGTTACAAAAACGAGTAATATACGCTTATCCTACGTTACAAGATGTCAGTACTACCTCTGGTGTTGGGTTTGACCCTCAAATGATAGCTGCACCAATCGGAGTTATAGAAATTTTGTTCCAGATGGTAGCGTTGCAACCCGTAGATAGTATAATTTTTTTTGATACTCCTGGCACTACAGCGTCGGCTGTGGAAATTAAGCGTTCGCTGATTCAAAGTATTATTGAAAGCTCGCTACAACAAAATCGCCGCAGTTCTGACATCCCACCGGATATTGCTTAAATAATTAAAAAGTAGAAAATTTTTATAGTTAAAACATATACCTTTCGACGTTACAGAAATATGGTTTGGGGTAGAAGCTATAAGTTAAGGATTTATTACAAAAGGAAAATACTATATTTCATTCATCCCCTAAATCTAAAAAACGGGATGAATGAAAAATTAACAATTTTTATTACTAATTTCCCCCGTTCAAAAAATATAAAAAAATATTTTATAATTTCTAGTTGAGACGGCTTAGTACATAATCAGCCATGTCAATCAAAGTCTGACGAGTTGGAGAAGATGGCAATTGTACGATATGTTCTACTGCAAGCTTTGCATGGTAAGCGGCTAGATCGCGAGAGCGTTCAAAACATTTAGTATCTTCTATCAAGGCAAGAGCTTTTTCTAAATCTCCAGATTCCTCAAACTCTTGTTCAATCAGCTTTTTCAGTTCTGGCTTTTCTTCTAAAGCATATATTACAGGTGCTGTAAGATGACCATCTTTAAGGTCTGAACCAGCAGGTTTTCCTAATGCATCCGCAGAACTGGTGAAATCAAAAATATCATCAACTATTTGGAAGGCTAATCCCAGATTACGTCCATATTCGTACAAAGTTTCGGCTGTTTCTTCAGATACTTCGCTAAGTACTCCA
Source organism: Calothrix parasitica NIES-267 (assembly GCF_002368095.1). Lineage (GTDB taxonomy): Bacteria > Cyanobacteriota > Cyanobacteriia > Cyanobacteriales > Nostocaceae > Rivularia > Rivularia parasitica. Next base: position 5,569,322 of record NZ_AP018227.1, read on the forward strand.
GCAGCTTTGGAACTATTTGCAAATAATGTCGCAGTTTTGTAATAAGTTTTCTGGAGGTAAGTATCCATCGAAATATCGACTTCAAAACGATTCACCCCTTGTAGAATCTCCCCAGTAGCCAAATCCATAATTACTTGCGAAAGCAATTTCACTACATCTAAATTATCTAGATTGGCTAAATACCAAGAAGCTTGAGCAAACAAAAAGTCTCCAGCTAATACTGCTACTCGATTACCAAACAAACTATGAACTGTATCCACCCCGCGTCTTGTCTCTGATTCATCCACTACATCATCATGGACTAAAGAAGCTGTATGAATCATTTCTGTAATTTCAGCTAAGCGTCGGTGACGGGGCGTAATGTCATCTTGCAACATCGTCGCTCTTGATACCAGTAAGACAATTGCAGGTCTAATACGCTTTCCTCCAGCCCCGAAGAGATGTTCTGCTGCGAGACTGAGGATGGGGTGGTCGTTACCAACTAACTTTTTGAGGTTATCTGCCAATATATGCAGGTCTGCTTCCACGGGGGAAAACAAGGAGGTGGCTGGGGTCATGAATGGGCGGACTCTGACTTTGGTTACGAAAGTTTACATATCCTATACTCATTTTAAGATAACCCTGTGCCTTTTCTCAAAGCTTTCTCTAAATGTTGTTGTAAAAACAGCGGTCAGTTAAATTTTTAAATTCGCCCAAAGTCTATCCCAAACAGGTCTTCGATAGTCATCATCGTCCGAGTATTGATTATAATTACTGCTTATTGAACCAAGGATACTTTGAGGCAATTGTTCATTTTTCTTTATGAAGAAATATGCTTGTGTCGGATAATCCAAGACCTAACATAGCTTATTGCTTATTTCAGCAATAACTAAACATTCTTCTATCGAGCCGGAAAACGTTATACCTTTAGAACGAGTAAAAAAATCTTTACTTAAATTAATATATAAATTACACAATACTTGCTTAAGTGTAAACACTTGCATATGCGCCAACCGCTTGTGCTATTAAAATATTTGTACGTGAATGATTTTAAAGATAAAAACTCTTATTAAGAAAAAATTAACATTTTACTATATAGCTACGAGTATCTTTGAGAACAAAACGAAAACTGCGCTGATTTTTCATTTATGACCGATGACACTATGCGGACATGGGGATAATAAGTAAACAAGTCATAATATCTCAAAAATTTAAAATTAAGCCATAAAATACCTCAAAAGTTAGAGTTCTTATGTTACTGTTATATATAGGGATTTCAAATACTTAGAATATTCACTCAGAAAAAGTAATTCTTTATTTATTCAAGTTTCTACTTTACTGATGACAGTGGGTTTAAATAAGTCGAAGGTGAAACCGAGGGGATTATTCGTTGGAGAATCTACGGATCAAGTAGTCCCCCTGTAATAGCTACGTGCTATCTGAAAGGTATATATTGGCTCATCTTGAGGACTCTTAATAGAGAATTCAGGGTTAAGTTCGAGTATAGAAAGAAGAAGCACGCTCATAATGCAGTTGCGATACAGGCTAGGTAGATTGCATAGCGAGAATTAATTTACTCTTGCTGGCATAGCCTTGAGAAACTAATTACGTATAAATAAATCGAAGAGTATTAATACTCTATCGAAATCTTTTCATAGAAAAGCTGTAGGAATATTCTATATAGCTTGAATATTTGTGTTGAGATGATGCCTAATCTTTGCTGTAAAAAGTGTAACTAAAAATAAAACTTGTCGGGGGAAGTATACTTATGATGATATTTGTTCTAGCTTCTGGTTATTTGTTTGCTGTATATGTATTCTTAGCGATTGCGAAGAAATTAATTAATAAAACTGCCGTAACAGCAGCATCATCGCAAAATATAGGAGATTATTCTTCTGATATGTCGATAAATACTGCTGAATGATTAGGAGATGCATGCATTATAAAATTGCAGCAACCCGAGGCATATTTCTGATTAAACTTATCAAGCAGCACGCTATATTGCAATAATACAGCGTGCTGTTTTGTATTTAATAACTTATCAAGCCACCACTAACAGAGACGAAAGTGGTTAGAATTTAAATGCTCCAAATTTACCGATTCAACCATTGGAGTACAACCCAACCACTGCACCGAAGATTGAGCAAACTGCTGTGAACTTCCGCTGACAGCAAACCGAGTTGGGACTGGTGGAAAAGTATTTTTCAAGCCCAGCAACTCTAATTCCTGATTACAAGCTTCAACAACACTTTTTCCTGGATCTACTAATTTTACTGATTCACCCAGTAGAGAACGCAGTAATGTCGCTAAATGAGGATAGTGAGTACATCCGTAGACTAAAGTATCAATGTCCTTTTCTAGTAAAGGTTCGAGATAAGAAAGTGCTACTTCCTTGGTGTAAGGGTCATCAATACGATTTTGTTCGATAAGAGGAACAAACTCCGGACAACCAACTTGCCAAACTTGAGCGTTACTATTAATTTCTTGAATAGCCAATTTATACGCATTACTTTTAGCTGTGGCTGGTGTAGCAATTACACCGATACGTTTACCAGCTTTCACGGCTGAAACAGCACCTGGTAGGATAAGACCCAATATAGGTACTTTAAATTCAGAACGTACCGTTTGTAATGCTAAAGCAGAACTGGTACTGCAAGCCATGATTACCATTTTTACACCTTGACTTTCCATCCAGAAGATAATTTCACGAGTAAACTGGATAATTTCTTCTTGAGAACGAATGCCATAAGGTAGTCTGGCTGTATCACCAAAGTAAATTATTGATTCATTGGGAAGTTGTTCGTAAACTTGACGTAGTACTGTTAAACCACCGACACCACTATCAAAAACGCCTATAGGAGCGCGTTGGGGTTCTTTTTCGGATAAATGGTAAAGATTGCCTTCAAAGATAGAAGATGAAAACACAAGCAGATGAATGATAATAGTTTTTTAATTTGGGACAGAGGATTTAGAAAAAACTTCAAACTTTGAAATACTAAATCCGATATGAAAGAGAATTTTACATCCTAACTTTCTCGCTCCTGAAATTTTTACTATATTTCTTACTTAAATGTAGGTAATCTCTGATACCATTAGCTACATAAGAATGATTAAAAATTTTAGAATGTATTTTATTTATACATTATGCTTAAAAATTTCTAAAAAATAGCGGTATTTCAGTAAATATAATACGATACCGCTATCATAATTATGTTTTTATCAAGTCTCTACTTTTATTGAATACAAAGTTTCCAGAATCCCGAAGAAGCTAGAAAATCTTTTAAAGACCTATATAATCTCTTATTCCTTATTCCTAACTTGCTTTTGCGGTAATCTTCTCGCGGACGGGAATAAATGAAAATTTCCTGGAGTCTTATCTCCTCAATTTCCAACTATTGGTTTAATTTTCCCACCATCATCCGGTGTTTGAATTGAGTTTGGGTTCAAATTCCCATGCCAATTCCAACCTCTTCCCTCTTCCTTAGTTTAAAAAATATTCCGATTTTGATTCAAGATGAGGAATAAATTTATCTTCTTCTAACGTAGCTGAGAATTCCATTCGCAATTCCTTGAGCCATTTGTTCTCTATACTGAGGAGAAGCTAATTTTGCTGCATCTTCACGTCCGGTTACATAACCTGTTTCGACAAGAATTGCCGGCATAGACGTTTTTCTCAGTACATAAAATCTGGCTCTTCTTACTCCTCGGTCTCTAACACTTACGGAATTTAATATACCGCTACGGACACTCCGAGCGAGGTTATAACCACTGCTGTAATAGTAAACTTCTAAACCGCTGACATCGGGACGACTTAAGCCTACGGAATTTGCATGAATGCTGACAAATAAATCGGCATTTCTTCTTTCAGCCATGTCTACTCGTCCTTTGAGGCTGACGAAAAAATCAGAATTGCGAGTGAGTATTGCTTGGACTCCGTTTTGCTGCAAAATTTGGGCAACTCTTATGCTGATAGGTAAAATAACGTCTTTTTCTTTTAGTCCACCGATACCAATTGCACCAGGGTCTTTACCACCATGTCCGGGGTCAATAATTACTGAAATTCTACCGTTAGGAACTCGCGAGGGTGGTATACCTGGTGATGTTCTACGCGGAATAGTCATAATCGGACGACGTGTTGTAGGTCTGGGAATTGGTCGATTTATGGGAGGTAAACCTCTGGAATTAGTTGGAGGTAAAACTGTACGAGTAGGCCGCAATCCTAATGATAAGAGCTTGGGGCTAAGTTGATTTAGTTCGCCAATCTGCACTCTGGAAGCTGGTTGGACAAAAATTGCAACTTTATCGTCCTCAATTTGTTGCAATCTAACTCGTAAAACAGGACTAGTGGAGTTTAATCTAGGACCTCTAACTTTTGGAGCCAACTTAGCATTATTTACGGTGATCCGATATAAACCGGTTTTTCTATCCCAGCCACCATTTGCTTGAAGATTTTGATTTCCTCTAATTAATAATTGAGTACCAGTAGTAGCTAATTCTACAGATTGTATTGTTGCGACTTTACTGCTTGCAGTTGGGATTGGTGGAACGGGAAAAGAGTTCGATTGACTTGTGTCACTTGAATTATCTCTATTAGAGTTATTAGAACTACTATTTCTAGATAAACTGCTGCCTAAACGATTGGGCAGTACTATTAAACCATTGCTACCGCTGGTTGCAGCTCGCCAATCGGGACTGTCTTTATCCACCTGCAAAGTCATCCGAAGAGCTGGTGATTTACCTTCGACTTGATTAAATTGAATTCGATTAACATCATGCTTGTTAACTGATATCTCCCGTTGCACGGAATTGCCTAAAGCTGCATCTAAAATATCTACATTAATTTCTTTACGATCGCGACTGCGGTTGACTTTAATTTTAGGTTTAGGTCCGCTGGTACGCATGAAAAATCCGTCTCCGGTAACTCGGAAACTTTCAATTTTGGTCGCTGCATTTGAAGTGCTAGCAGCTATTCTTGGTAGTGGGGCGTTATTAGATGTTGGTCTAACAACGCTTAAGATATTTCTGGTGGGACTATTAGGAGAAACAGTGCTTGCTTCAGTTTTTGGTGGAGGTAGCTGTACAGTCCACTTGCTGGGAGTCATACCAATAAATCTGACTTGAGCGGGGTCAAGAGTATATCCCTCCTGCATTTCGACAACTATGCGAGCCGTTTGTGGGTTAAACTGGCCGACGCGAAGAGAACGAATCGCACCACCGCTGATAGGTTCGGTTAACTGAGGTCTTCCAAATGTTGTTCCTGGTAAGTCGATTACTAAACGAGTCGGATTAAAAATTAGTTGCGCTTGGGGTTGGACTGCACCATCGGTTTGAAATTCCAACTGATTTTGATTGGCATTAAAACGCCAGGAAGATAGTTTCGCGCCGTGAGCGGGCGACGATAGCATTAGTACAGCTAATGTTGTAGTACCAGATACTAACCAGTTTATTTTCACAGCGTTTTCTCCTAATCGGTATTTTATTGATAACTATTTATGTCTAAAAGTGTTAGGCTTCATGCTTGAAAGTTTAACGGCTGCTTCGAGCCGCTATCAATTTTTGAACACTGATACCACAAGCAAGAACAGCGAATAATTGATATTGAATTCATAGGTTGTTAATCGCATTAACCTTAGCATGAAGCAAAGATAAGAATCTGCGTCAAGGACATCATTCTGCCGATTATTAGCATTTGATTATACCAATATCCGGAGAAGTTGAAGTTAAATTGAGCAGTGAAATCCAATTTTCTACTAATGACGTGTAATTTAAATATGGCAGCAGTGTTACGCTTATAATTCAGTTATGCCTTCGCGAGGTAATAAAGCTTTCATATCTGAATTTTAATCAATTAATTTGTGTAAAAGTAGTTCTAGCTTAGCTTGACTTTATTCCTCCAACAGGAATCACAATTTCAATACTGCATTTAGTTTCACAACTTGCTTACCCCGGACAGTAGGCTGTTGATTGTATTTTGCAGATAAAATGTTCCCCAATTTACAAAAAATAATATTTCTAGTTAGGAATGAGTTTGGAGATATTCAGGTGGGACATTTAAAGACTATTAAAGGAAAATGAGCTTTCTATAAAAGTAAAAGCCGATTGAACTGAAATTTTGTACGATTCCTACGATTCCTCAGTTTTAATTTTTCAATTTTAGTTACCTCTAGTATCAAGACAAATCTATTAAAGCTAAATCAATCAAGCCTATTGAATGAGTAATAAATATTTGTTAGCTCTTGTTTACTCATAGGAATATTTAAGAGCAGATTAATTGTCATATTTCAAATAAATTTATCTAACGAAATTCTTTTTTGCTTGAGCCGTCTTCATAAAATATGGGATTATAAATGCAGAAAAATTGAAACTAATAGATTCAGTTTTGATGATAGTTGCTTAGAATAGCATGGGAATAAATTTATCAAAATCTACAATATTCATTAAAGACAGGTAAGTATTTGCCAGACCCCATAACAGATAGGCAGGTAAATTAAAATGGGGGAATTCTTACTCGCAAGTGAGTCAAGAATTCCCCCATAATAACCGCTCTTTTTGATTTAGGATGACAATTTATAATGAGTAAATTTACCCAACTTTCCTCATTATCAAAATTCTATTTATATATTTTTACTTACGTTTTAGGTACCTGAGAATACCATCTGCGATACCTTCTGCCATTTGATTTCGGAACCAATTTTGTTTTAGTTTATTAGCATCTTCTCTACCGGTTACATAGCCAGTTTCGACTAAAATTGCTGGCATAGAAGTTTTGCGGAGTACGTAAAATCTAGCTCGTCGTATTCCTCTGTCTCTAATTTTCACTTTTCGAGTAATGCCTTTACGCACCGTATCGGCAAGTCTTTTACCGCTGTTGTAGTAGTAGACTTCCAAACCGTTAATATCGGGACGACTTAAACCCATAGAGTTAGCATGGATACTGACAAATAGATCCGCATTACGTCTTTCAGCCATATTAACTCTTCCTTTGAGGCTAACAAAGAAGTCGCTATTACGAGTGAGTACTGCGTTTACTCCATTCTTTCGTAATATTTCAGCTACTTTTTTACTAATAGGCAAGATTACATCTTTTTCTCTAAGTCCGCCAATACCGATAGCACCGGGGTCTTTACCTCCATGTCCGGGGTCAATCATAACTACTACTCTTCCAGTTGGAGTGGGTTTTCGGACTGGATTTGGCTTAGCAACAGGTTTTGGTTTAGAACCTGCAACTGGATTTGGTCGTGGAATCGGAGGTAAAACAACTGGAGGTCTGACTGCAGTGGTGCGCTGTAACGATAACGATAATTTATCTCCTCGAGCATTAAGTCTACCGAAATTAACCCGAGATGCGGGCAAAATGTAGATAGCAACAGTATTTGCATCTTGCTGTCGCATAAGTACTCGTAACACCGAACTATCAGGTTTAAAATTAGGACCTTTCACAGAAGATGATAGCCGAGCATTAGGAATGAGAATTCGGTACATTGCAGTAGCTCTATCCCAACCACTGGTACTTCCAGATAAAGCTTTATTAGCTTTGACAACTAATTCTTTACCATTGTTATCCAACTCTACAGATTTGATTTCAGCGACAGATGTGTTAACTGATACCCTGGGTGGTGGTGTTGAAGATATTGGTCGGTTTGCTGGTGGATTAGGATTGGTATTTATTACAGGAGAACTGCTAACTGCTCCATTCGGTAGCAAGACAACTCCACCAAAGCTGCTAACCGAAGCTCGCCAATTCGGGCTATTTTTGTTTACCCGTAAAATAATACGAGCGGTTGTTGAATTTAATTGTTTGAATTCAACTCCTTTTACACCAAAACGATTCATAGGAAATTCGTTTCGCGGTAAGTTAGGCGATAATCTAGCTCCAGAAACATCTACATTGATAATTTCTTTCCCGCTGCGGTTGATTTTGACCCCCGAAGGTTTACCACCACTTGTACGAACGAAAAAACCATCACCTGTCGGAAGTACTCTTTCTATTTGAGCAGTTCCAGTTCCTCGAGCAGTTTTGATTACAGTTTGATTATTGCTGTTAGACGTAGATGTATTGGTAGGTGTAGTATTCCCCGTCCGCACCACACTGTAAATAGCTTTTTCCTCTACTTGTGCATTCTCAAGTTGAGGTGATGGTAATTTTACTCTCCAACGACTGGGGCTTATTCCTTCAAATTTGATTTGATTTGGGTCTAAAGTATAACCCTGGCTCAATTCAACCACCATGCGTGTAGTTTTGGGGTCAAATTGACCAATACGGACAGTACGAATAGCACCACCTACAGGTTTTTTAAGCTGTGGACGACCGAATTTAACTCCAGGTAAATCAATTACCACGCGAGTCGGATTGAAAATTAGTTGAGCCTTTGGCTGTACAGCAGCGTCAGTATTGAATTCCAGGCTGTTTTGATTAGCATCAAAATTCCAAGATTTTAGTTTTGCTGCATCCGCAGGCGACGATAACAGGGAAACAGTTAAAAAAGTCCCAGGTATTAACCAGTGTAGTTTCAAGGTGCTTTCTCCTAAGTCGCATTTATGAGAGCGGTTAATAAGTAAAAAAAATTCAGGTCTTGCTTTTATTCGCTAGGCGATAATTTTCATTAAAGATAAATATGTTACTAGTGGTGCTTGCCAAGACAAACAATTTTTTACTAATATACGCCCACAATAGAAAATACTTCTAAAAAAGGACGGGTGGACGCTATTGGCAAGAAATTCTAGCATGAGAAATAATTCTTGTATGTCGTTGTAGCTATAAAATTCTACGTATCATATACTGCATAAAAATTACATCCACGGCGATAAAACCAGAATTAACTGTTGCAGTCAATGCTAGTCAGAAATACTATGTTAAAGACAAATGGTATTCGTGAAATTCGAGAAATGAAGCGGTAATTAATGCACACCCATAAAAATTATCAGCTTTCAAATAATAAGGTGCTGCCTTTGCCTAGATGTAACAAAACTCCTAAAAATTACAGTAAAAATTGACGGAGATTTTAAGATATAAGTTTCCTTTGGTATAAAAAACTCTCCTCATCTAAATAATTTTATGATTGTGTTTTTTTAGTTGCTGAGGTGAAAATGCTGAATTTCACAGCAATTAATGAGATTTTACTTATATTTGTCACAATTTTAGGCTACAAGATTTACATTTATTAAAAAGGTGTTTTTTGATTTCTTACTTTTCAATCCAAAAGTAAAGCTATCTATCTAAAAATAACTTGATAGTTATAAGCAAAAATTTAGATAGAATTTTACCTTTTATTATTTTTCATCCTCTAATGGTTTTATCTCGGTCTTTAAGCATTAATTAAAGTAATCCAACCATGAAGGTTCTAAGTTCATTTCTTTGTAAAAAGATATCTGCTTCTCAATAGAAGCTAAACCATACCGGAAGCAGGAAAATGATACTTAGAATACTATATTTCTATCCTTCAGATGCTGCTGCTGAGAATTACATTGGGACATGCTGTTAAACATCAATCCTGCTTCACCAATCCAAGATTGACTCGGAGTTGATTGGAAATATTAAAACCTGTGATAACTTTACCTACAATTGCAACTCCAATCAGGAAAATTGCCATAATTAAACTTAAAGCAATTGTCAGGAAGCTATTGATTGAAAATTATTTAATTAGTAATTTTGCCTTACAACTCAGTATCATTTACTATTTTTGTCATCTCTAGTAAACGCTGCCAGTGTTGGGGTGAAACTGGAACTATTGATAATCTAGGTAAGCGTAATAAGTCAAAACCTGTAAATTGTTCGTCTTGCTTGATTTCGGCTAAAGTAATTGGTTCTGCTAGCTTTCGTACAGCTCGTATATCTATAACTAATCTTTTAATCTCGTTCAATTTGGGGTCGGGGTATGCAGCGCTTGCTACTTGTGCAATTCCCATAATTCTACGTTCTTTGCCAGTATGATAAATGAATGCTTCTTCCCCTGGAAGCATTGCACGCATATTTTTTAGAGCAAGACCATTTTTGACTCCATCCCATACAGCAGTACCTTCTTTTTCTAAATCTGTATAGGAATATTCGTTAGGTTCGGTTTTTAACAACCAATTCATATTTTTGCACTTCGCGGTTTGTAATTAAATCAAATAATAAATCTTTTTTGTACGAGTAATCGCTTTTCTTTTTTATTTATAGCTACGTAAACGACAGGAACATTCAAATTAAGTAAATACTCTAAGAGACATATAGCATTCCTAAATCATTTATGAGATTTTAGAAACCCGTTTCTGGCATCTAACTTTCTCACGACTCATCTAGGATTGCTATATCATCAGATGATAATCATTTAATTAAAGGTCTAAATACTATGAATAAGATAAAATTATTCAGCAATAAATCTCAAGGTGATATTCAAGGTCATATTCAAAGTTACAAAAATCTATGGAAAGCTCTACCTATAGCGTTGTTGCTTGGTACTGCTTCTATTCAACCTAGTTGGGCAGAAGAAAAAGTAATTCTACGAACATTAACGGTTACCGGACGAGGAGTAGAAACAATTCCTACAACTTTATCTAAAGTAAGTTTGGGGGTGCAGGTTGAAGGAAAAGCAGCTAATACCGTACAGCAAGAAGCAGCTCGTAAGTCAAATGCTGTAGTAGAATTACTCAAGTCGCGGAATGTTGATAAACTACAAACTACTGGAATTAGACTTAATCCAAGGTACAGTTATAAAGACAATATACGGAAAATTGAAGGTTACGAAGCTACTAATATTGTTAGTTTTCAGGTGCCTACCGAACAAGCTGGAAAATTATTAGATGAAGCGATAAAAGCTGGTGCAACTAGAATTAATAGTGTGAGTTTTGTTGCTACCGAAGACAAAATAGAACAAGCACGACAGCAAGCATTAAAAGAAGCTACTCAAGATGCTCGAAAACAAGCCGATGCTGTTTTTTCTAGTTTGGGTTTAAGGTCAAAAGAAATAATTCAAATTAAAGTTAATAATGCTTCGGTACCAGAACCAGTTATGTATCAGAGGTCAGTTCCTACAGCAGCAATGGCAGAAGCTGCACCCACTCCCGTAGTTGGTGGAGAACAAGAAGTAGGGGCATCTGTGACTTTGCAAATTAGTTATTAAGAGTTAGGAGTTAGGAGTTAGTTATCAAAATCAATGTTTATTTGAAAATTCATTAAATAGAAACGATTAGCAAGTAAAAGTCATCATTTCTATTCCATTGATACGGAGTTTATAGATAGTTACAAAAATAATTACTATCCATAATTACCATTAGAACTAGTTACTAACTACTAACCACTAACTACTAACAACTAACCGCTAACAGATTAAAAATGTTCTGGGCTGTTATTCATCATTTCAGCATCAGAATCTCTCTTGGAACCTAATAGCTGTAGGTCGTCTACGTTAATAACTGGTGAAGAACGAAGTACTCCCGTGGAGCGGTCGTTCCAGCTATCCATTTTTAAGGAACCCCTGACAGCAATTTGTTTACCTTTACGCACGTAACTGTTAGCAATCTCGGCTGTTTTTCCCCATAGCTCCAGGTTGAACCAGTCGGGACCACTGTCTTTTTTTCTACGGTCTACTGCTAGTGTTAATCTACATTTAACATTTCCCGAATCAAAATACTTCATATCGGGGTCGGTACCTACACGACCGACAAGATTGACAACGTTAATACTCATATATCTGTATACGTCTATGTTTTAGTACTAGTGTACTTTGAAATATTGATTAATATAATAGCGGATTAGAACACATTTGGCGTAGTGTTAAATAATTGACAAGAAAAATTATCAGATAGATGATAAAAATGACTATGCTTAAATTGTAAAAGCATACTGATAAGTTTACTGAGACCAAGAATAAAAGATTCAAAGGGACCCGGACATGGTAAAGATTCGGACAAGATATATAAAAAGTTAATCTGCTTTACTAGACTCAGGTCTAAAAAAATAATAGAATCCAGCACGATTCGGTATTTCGGACGTTGTAAAAAAGTAACGAGAATAGGGGGCGTATAAACGCGTGGGTCTTTTCAGTAAGTTTTCCTTGTCGCGGGATATGGGTATCGACCTGGGTACTGCCAATACTCTCGTTTATGTTTCTGGTAAAGGTATTGTACTCCAAGAACCGTCAGTTGTTGCCATCGACCAAAACGAAAAGGTAGCGCTGGCTGTCGGAGAAGATGCTAAGAAAATGCTCGGTAGAACTCCCGGAAATGTGATTGCCTTGCGTCCTTTGCGCGATGGTGTAATTGCTGATTTTGATACTGCCGAGCTAATGCTGAAGAATTTTATTCAGCGCGTAAACGAAGGTAAATCTTTAGTTTTACCTAGGATTGTAATCGGTATCCCCAGCGGCGTAACTGGGGTTGAAAGAAGAGCTGTAATGGATGCTGCTTCCCAAGCAGGTGCTAGAGAGGTTTATTTAATCGATGAGCCTGTAGCAGCAGCAATTGGAGCGGGACTGCCGGTAGCTGAGCCTACTGGTAATATGATTATTGATATTGGTGGTGGTACCACTGAAGTTGCAGTATTGAGTCTTCAAGGTACTGTACTGAGCGAATCAGTACGTATTGCTGGGGATGAATTAACCGAATCAATCGTCCAGTATATGAAGAAAGTTCATAATTTGGTGATTGGTGAGCGTACAGCAGAAGATATCAAGATTCGTATCGGTTCTGCTTATCCTACTCATGATGATGAAGAAGCCATGATGGAAGTTCGAGGCTTGCATCTGCTTTCTGGTTTACCAAGAACGGTGACTATTAAAGGACCAGAAATTCGTGAAAGTATGTCCGAACCGCTTTCAGTGATTATCGAAGCAGTGAAACGGACTTTGGAGCGTACACCTCCAGAATTGGCAGCAGATATTATTGACAGGGGTATTATGCTTGCTGGTGGTGGTGCTTTGCTTAAGGGGATAGATACTTTAATCAGCCATGAAACGGGAATAGTAACACATGTTGCAGCAGACCCTTTAAGTTGTGTGGTTTTAGGAACTGGTCGCGTGTTAGAAAATTTCAAGCAATTGGAACGGGTATTCAGCGCACGTTCTCGCAGTATGTAAGTTGGCTCTCTTATGTAAGATATTGGATTCTGTTTAGAGTCCAATATCTTTCTATTAAAAATATTAAGTTAAGAAAATTTTCCGTTAGAAAAAGGTTTATATGTTTACTGCACGTCGTTGGTGGGAACGTTTAGGGTTACAGCTAGGGTTATTGGGTCTAGTAGTTGGTGGTGCTTTGGTGGTTCGCCAAACTCAAGGTGAACTTTTAGTCGAATTTTACGATGGGATTATGCGTCCGTTTGAGGTGTTCCAATCCCAACCGAATCAAGAATACTTGACTAATGCCAAGGTACAGGAACTGCAAGCGAGAATAGTTGAATTAGAAAGCCAGAACAAGAATATCAAGGCTTTACTAAAGTATGTAGAAAAAGAACCACAAAATACACCTACGATTCCGGCTCGCGTTGTCGGACGTAGCGCGGACAATTGGTGGCAGCAGGTAACTTTGAATCGCGGTAGCAATACAGGAATACAGGAAGGTTATGTAGTCAAGGCTGAAGGTGGTTTAGTTGGGTTGATAAATAGCGTCACTCCAAATACTAGTCGCGTGTTGTTAATTAGCGATATGAATTCACAAGTAGGGGTGAATATCAGCCGTACTGGAGGTAAAGGTATTTTACGAGGAGATGGTTCTGCTGACGCAGTACTAGAATTTTATGAGAAAGTACCAAACGTGAAACCAGGAGATGTAGTTTCCACATCAACCTACAGTTCCAAGTTTCCCTCGGGTGTACCGATAGGAAAAATTAAGTCACTAGATTTAAAAAGACTTCCTGCATCAGTTGCAACAGTAGAACTTTTTCCTCCAATTCGTTCTCTTGACTGGGTAACAATTCACCCGAAGCCACAAAATCCAGCACCCAAAAACACAGATAGTAAGAAATAGATATTAAGAAATAAATATAAATAAGTTTAGGGCAAGGCTACAAGTAAATGAAAATTCCCAAATTTCGGGAGAAAGAGAAAAATAAACAATCCTCTGGATTACCCCCATCTCGACTGAAGAAATCGAAGAACAAACAAACTTCTGGACTACCTCCATCTCGACTGAAGAAATCTAAGAATAAACAAACTTCTGGACTACCTCCATCTCGACGACCTAAAAAGTCGAAGAAGCGCATCAAACCCCTTTCTCGTTGGCATCCCCGTTTGCGTCAAGTTACTGATTGGGGTGTAATTAGTGCGTCTGTATTGTTGTGTTTATTTCTGTTACCGCATCGTTTTCCCGGTATGGAATTATTGGGAATAGGGGCTAACTGGCTGTTAATTTGGGTTGTAGCTTGGAGTATTAAGCGTTCGGCTTTTCAAGGAGCTTTTGCTGGTATCGTTTTGGGTTTACTTCAAGATGGAATGACATCAGCGAATCCGACTCATGCTGTCAGTTTGGGTGTGGTCGGTTTTTTAATCGGTTTATTTCAGAAACAGCGTTTTATTCAAGAAGATTTTATTTCTATTGCTTTAATCGTCTTCGTAATGGCTATTTTATCGGATACGATTTTCGCTTTACAGTTGATTGGAGCCGGTACTGCTAGTTCGGATGTGATTTGGGCATATTATCAAAAGGTAACTCTGGCTTCCGCGATTCTCAGCAGTCTTTGGGCACCTGTGGTCTATTATCCTTTAAATCGCTGGTGGCAGCAGTTGAAGTTGGCCGAACAAAATAGTTAGGAGTCAAGAGTTAGGAGTTAGGAGTTAGGAATTTTCTACAACTTCTCCTTGTCTCCCCATCTCCCCATCTCCCCATCCCCCCATCTCCTCAGAAGAGGAAGGAATCTACGCAGCAGTAGCTGAGATTCCTTCCTCTTTATTGTTTTGGGATTGTTTTGAAATTTAATTTAATTGAAATTTAATTGGAATTTAATGTGCTGGCTCTGGCAATATGGATGCAAGCAGTTAATTGAATTGGAGTTGTGGTATTTCTGACTGTACCGAGTTCATATCAATTCTTTTTGCTGAATTGATTGTTACTTTTGACGTTATCTATAAAATTGATTCTATTTACACAAAAATACTTACACAAGTTCCCTTTTATGAATAATTTTCCTCCCAACAATAGTGCAGATAAATTAATATCCGATATTCAGAACGAGAATGTAAAAACGGTTGGAAGCGATTTCGACAGGAAAATGATGCAGCGCTGTTTGGAATTGGCCCGTCGTGGTTTGGGACGTACTTCTCCCAATCCGATGGTAGGAGCGGTAGTTGTCAAAGATGGGGAAGTTATCGGGGAGGGTTTTCATCCTCGTGCTGGGGAACCTCATGCGGAAGTTTTCGCACTTGAAGCCGCTGGGGAAAATGCTCGTGGAGCAACGATTTACGTCAGTTTGGAACCCTGCAATCATCACGGACGTACTCCCCCCTGCTCGGAGGCTGTAGTAGCCGCAGGATTGGCAAAAGCTGTGGTGGGTATGGTAGATCCAAATCCATTGGTCGCAGGAGGTGGAATTAAACGCTTACAAGAAGCGGGAATCGAAGTAATTGCTGGAGTTGAAGAAGAAGCTTGTCGTAAATTAAATGAAGGCTTTATTCACCGGATTCTTTATAAAAAACCTTTGGGTATTTTGAAATACGCTATGACTTTAGATGGTAAAATTGCCACTGCAACTGGTCATAGTGCTTGGGTAACAACTGAAGATGCTCGTAGTGCTGTGAGAGTTGTACGAGCGGGATGCGATGCTGTTGTTGTTGGTGGAAACACGGTACGTAAAGATAATCCTCGCTTAACTTCTCGCTTAGCAGGAGCCCACAACCCTCTACGAGTAGTTATGAGTCGCAGCCTTGATTTACCATCCGAAGCATATTTGTGGAAAACCCAAGAAGCCCCAACCCTTGTATTGACAGAACCTGGAGTTAAACTAGATGTACAAAAAAATTTGCGATCGCAAGGTGTAGAAGTGGTGGAACTATCACCACTTTCACCAGAAAAAGCGATGGCTTATCTATATGAGTTGGGTTTTTGTAGCGTGCTATGGGAATGTGGAGGTATCTTGGCAGCTAATGCCATAACTCAAGGAGCAGTACAAAAAGTCCTAGCATTTATCGCTCCAAAAATTATTGGTGGGAGTGATGCTCCCACACCTGTAGGAGATTTAGGTTTTACTACAATGACTCAAGCGCTATCTTTGGAACGTGTAGAGATGAGGATTGTAGGTTCTGATTGTTTGGTGGAAGGATACCTACCATGCTCATAATTGGCAATAGTTCTATTTTTTGTAGCGAAAGCAGTTGATAAAAGCTGATATGTCCTTTGATTTCACTGCGAAACCATGATGTTTCAACAATTTGTTCGTTAATTGAACGTTGATTGTAATTTGTATTGGCGTTCATGAGCAATATCGCGGATTAAGGGAAGTCGGGATTGAATGTAATCGCCAATAAAATCAGCTTCATGACAATCTAGCGATGCTTGGTTTTTGGTTTGTTTTACCAACAACTGAACCAAGCTTGCATCATCCATTTGTAACAAGGTCCTGGTTTGAGTTTTTTCGACTACAGACCAAACTTGACGCATAATTTTAGGAGTCATTAGACCTCTAGAGTAATGAAAATTTAATTGTTGTTTTCAGGATACACAATTTAAACAGCAACGTCCGGTATTAAAGGACAACATAATGGCAGTGTGAAAAAAAACTTAACATATTGAGTTATTCCTTGATGAACTCTCAGAATAAATGATTAATATAGAGCAATTTTAGAACTATAAATGAGATTTGGAACAAAGTATTTAACTTTTTATTTGTGTTTTGTAATTCAGAATACGAATAAGTAAGAGAAAAGGTTTACAACTTTTATTAATTAATTTTTTATTAGTTTATTTCACAAAAATTTATTTAATATTGAGTATACACCCTTCTACAATATTACCGTTTTGTAAACAAGTAACAATTAAGATATTTTAAATGGCTCAATTATGAAGTCATCGCCAAAAAGTCTTGTAATGGCTATTTTTGTTAAGAATGTTTACATTTAGCTAGTAATATTCAGTTGGATATAAAAATTAAAATAATTCATTTGTTAATAAGTAAATTTTAAAATATAAACATTTTGATTGTTCAATACTAAAGAAGTTAATTAAATAGTTTTGAAGAGGAAATACGGAAGCTGTAAGAGATGATTATTGTTTTTGACATTGCGGACAATAATAATAACGCCTTCCGGCTGTAGTATCTTTAATAATAGTTGTGCTGCAAATATAACAAGGTTTATCTTCACGTCCGAATACCCAGTGACGATATTCCTGTCGCTTATATCCTTTTGATTTCAATTCGGCGACTATTTCAAGATTATTAGTAATACCTTTAGTTTCATAGGATTGTCTGGGAACAGCAAGCGCTGCTTCAGCGAGTTTTTGTAATTGCTTTTGATTGCAGTCTATCGGACGTAGAATAGGATGTATTTTTCCAACAAATAAAACTTCGCTACGTAAATAATTACCGTTTCCCGCGAGAAAACCTTGGTCTAACAATAAGGTAGAAAAACGCTTTTTATTAAATTTTTTATCCTGTAGTCTATTAATTATTTGTTTTTCGTTAAGTGTTTCATCTAAAATGTCTGGGCCAAGACGATTAAGAAATGGATGAAGCGCTAATTCGTCTTTGTCTAAAACTTCGATATCGGAAGCGCTATATAATAAAGCTGATTTTTGATGATTGTGAATTGCTAAACGTAATTGACGGTTAGTTTTTGGATAATCATAAGATTTACGCACCATCCACTTACCGTAAAGTTGATTGTGGCTGTAAATTGTGAGTTCGTTATCGAAGTGAATCAACATCGCTTTACCTTTAGTATCTACTTTGATGATGCGATGATTTTTTAATTCTGATTCGTAGGGTTTGAGACGTTCAAAAGCAAAGAAGATTTCTTCAACGGGGGAATGGGTTATAGCAGAAGAAATTTTATCGGCTGCTTGTTTGATTTCTGGGCCTTCTGGCATATATTTTTATTAATGTAAATTAGCGTTTATATTGTTTGTGGAAAAGCTCATCCTTAGTCTCTCTCCTTGTTGAAGAGAAGGGAGATAAGAAACCTCACCCCTAACCCTCTCCTTATTAAAGAGAGGGGAAGAAACCTCACCCCCAGCCCCTCTCCTTGTTAAGGGAGAGGGGAGTAAGAGGTGCATTTAGATTTGTATTATATGGAGTTATGATTATTAACTAATTGCATAAATTCTTTTAAAATTTTTGTATATCTTTCTCCTGCTGCATAGGGAAAGTTATTATGTTTAGCGTCTTCTATCCATAGTGATAATTTTGGCTCTGGTGCTTGTTTAAATAATTGTTCTCCGTGATAAAAAGGAACAACTTCATCGAGTTTCCCATGCATTATTAATACTGGACATTTTAATTTTTTAATTTTTTTCAAATTATCAAATTTATCAAAAGGTAAAATTTTAATAGGTACTTTAACTTTAAATATAGATGTAAAAGTGCTTTCGGTAATTAAACCTGCTACAGGTTTTCTAGCAGCTAAATCAATTGCAGAACCTCCTCCGACGGAACGTCCAAAAAGAATTATTTGTTGGGGTAGTATGTTTAATTCTTGGGTTAAATAATTGTAAGCCGTATCAACATCTTTATAAGCATTCTTTTCTGATGGTTTTCCTTCGCTAGTTCCATAACCGCGATAATCGTAACCAAGAACGCTGAAACCGATATCTTTTAATTGTTCTAATCTAGGTTTAATCATACCTAAATCAGAAGCATTTCCATGAGCGTAAAGGATTGTGTATTTAGCATCGGGGTTTATTAGGTGAATTGCTGAAAGTTTGGTTCCATCTTCACTGGTTAGTTTAATTATTTCGTCAGTGTCTTGATAAGTGGAAGGTGGGGGAAGGAAGATTAGGTTTTCGACTTGGGAATAGATGATGATTGCGAAGGTTAGGTAGATGAGGATTAGGGATACAAGCATTTTTTTGAAAAAGTTGATTATTAAAAGGGTTTTTGAATTTTGGGGTGTCATTTAAGGTGGGATGAATATTGTTTAAGATATATGAGATTGCGATACATTTAAACCTCACCCTCGTTCCCTCCTTATTAAGGAGAGGGAGGTTAATTAGAACAAGATGTGATTTTAAAGTTGTTGAATATCATTGAATATTTGTGAGTTAAGTTGGGCAAAATAAGTTAATCACAATGAGCTATTAATAAAAATCTACCATGAATGACTTTATTCAAAAAATTAAGCTATTTTATTCTCAAAATTATAAGGAAGTATATAACGAAGGGGAATTAATTGATGCGAAATCCCTTTATCCTTCTCAGTCTTGGGATTTTGAAGTTAGTGGATTGGAAAATTATAGTGAAGAAGAAGCGTATCTAGAAGAATGTGGCTATAGTTTAAAAACTCAATTCAATCTTGAAGATGTTCCTAAATTAGTAAACGAATTATTACTAAAAACTAAGCCACGATATCCAGAAAATTTTGTAAAATCTTATCGTTTTTACCAACAAGTATTTAAGAAAACTGATTCTGGATCTGTATGTACGTTTGTGGTGACTATTAACAGATTAAGAATCTTTACTAGTTATGCTATTTCAGATGGTGGTGATGGATGGTTAGAAATTTTTGATATTGGAGGTAATAATCTCGGAGCAGCACGTACTAATGGTACAAGAATTGCTTGGCATTCGTTAGATTTTATTAGAGATAACTTCCAGCGTCGCTACCAGGAATAGATAAAAAGATTGAGAAAGCGTAATTAATAATTTTAAATTCTTTCCCCCTCTCCTTAATAAGGAGAGGGGTTAGGGGTGAGGTTTTCCCTTTGAATTCTAACAAATAACCTCAACCCCTTAACTCTCTCACTTTCATAGCAATACTTTCCAAAACACCATCTAAATTCTCATAAACATCATTATTCGTAAACCTAACAAATGTAATCCCTAACGATTCAATATAAATTTGTCTTTCTTTATCATATTCAGCAGCACCTTCTTGAAAATGACTTTCACCATCAATTTCTATCGCTAATTTCAATATAGGATTGTAAAAATCAATTACAAATTTATCTACACTGTATTGTCTGCGAAATTTACAATCTTCTATTTGTCTATTTCTTATTCTGTTCCAAATTATTTTTTCTGCTTTTACTATATCTTGACGTAATTTTCGACGTTTATCTTTTTCTGATTTTTTGTTATAAATTTCGGTCATTTTTGTAATTAAGCTAATATTAATATGCTTTTAATTGATATCAGCTTAATTACATTAATTTGTTTTTGACATCCGTTAAATTACCTCACCCCCAACCCCTCTCCTTACCAAGAACAGGGGAGTTTGTTTTATCCCCAGCCTCTTGTAGAGAGAAGGAATTACCTCACCCCCAACCCCTCTCCTTATTAAGGAGAGGGGAGTTTATCTTATCCCAACTTGTTATTAAAAAGAGGGGGGTTTGGATTTAAGCGCTAAAATATTTAGCTACGGGATGATAGGTAATTATCGCTGTCGTACTTTGCTCTGGATAAATCTGCTCGCTCTCGTCCATATATAAGTTAATTCTGTCAGTTTTCAACAAGTCCAACTGCTTGTACTGGTCTGGAATATTCGGACAAGCTGGGTATCCAAAGCTATAACGAGAACCGCGATACCTTTGCGCTAACATATCTCGAATGTTATCGGGGTCTTCGGTTGCAAAGCCTAATTCGCGGCGAATTCGGGCGTGCGTCCATTCGGCTAATGCTTCTGCCATTTGCACTGCTATTCCGTGAAAATACAGATAATCTGTGTATTCGTTATTGGAGAATAGCTTTTGGGCAAATTCCGTAGCAATTTCACCGACTGTCACCGCTTGCATGGGGAAGACATCAATGATTCCTGTTTCTTTAGGAGCAAAGAAGTCTGCTATACACAAGCGACGCATCGATCTTTGACGGGGGAATTCAAATTCTGTAACTTTTTGGGAATGGTTTTCGGAGTCGTAGATATGCAGTGTATTTCCTTCTGATTGACAGGGGAAATAACCGTAAATTACTTGCGGATGTAACAAGTTTTCTTCTACTACCCGTTTTTTCCAAGTTTCTAGAATTGGATATACTTTATCTGCTAAGAAAGCCTGATATTCTTCTTTTGTCTGGTCTTTGGGTTTTCTAAATTGCCATTGTCCGGCAATCAAAGCCTGTAAATCCAAGTACCAAAATAGTTCTTCAAGAGGAATATCTTCTCCTTGCAATAATTTGGTTCCCCAAAATGGTGGTGTGGGACGTTCGGTGTCTATTTCAACAGCTTCGGAACGTTTGGTATCTATTACTTTTGGTTCTTCTGGTTTTTTTTCTACAGCTTCTTCTGCTTTATGTCCGTTGCCGTTTTGGGAATGTTCTTCCTCTGCAAATTCACCTAAGAAACCTTTGAAATCATCCCAATTATCACCAGATTTGGCTGGCATTAATTTGTCCATGAAATTCAAGTCGGAAAAGGCATCTTTACCGTAAATTACTTTACCTTGATAGGTACTTTGGCAATCGCCATTCACAAATTTTGGAGTCAACGCCGCACCACCTAAAATGACGGGAACGGTGATTCCTTTTTCATTGAATGTTTGTAGGTTATCTTTCATAAATGCCGTTGATTTCACCAACAAACCGCTCATGGCGATACAGTCGGGTTTATGTTCTTCGTAGGCTTGGATAATGTTTTCTACTGGTTGTTTAATGCCTAAGTTAATTACCCGATAACCGTTGTTGGACAAAATAATGTCTACTAAGTTTTTACCAATGTCGTGAACGTCGCCTTTTACGGTAGCAATAACAAAGGTACCTTTGGCGTTATCTACTCCTTCCGATTTTTCCATGTGCGGTTCTAAAAATGCCACCGCTGCTTTCATGGTTTCTGCTGACTGCAATACGAAAGGTAGCTGCATTTGTCCGGAGCCGAACAATTCACCTACTACTTTCATTCCATCTAATAAGTAGATGTTAACAATATCCAACGGCGGATATTTTTCCATTGCTTCTTTTAAAGCATCTTCTAAACCAATTCTTTCACCGTCGATAACGTGCTGTTTTAACCGTTCTTCAATTGGTAAACTAACGTCAACGCCTTTATCTCGCTTAGCGCTAACCCCTTCAAACATTGTGGTAAGCTCGCCCAAGGGGTCGTAAACGCAGATATCACCGTCAAATTTGCGGTTGTCGTAAATTAAGTCGCTACAGATTTTTTGGTGTTCTGGTTCAATTTTAGAAAGCGGTAAAATCTTGCTGGCACTAACAATGGCCGCATCCATTCCGGCTTGCATTGCTTCGTGCAGGAACATCGAATTTAAAACTATCCGTGCTGCGGGGTTTAAACCAAAGGAAACGTTGGAAACACCCAAGACAACGTGACATCCGGGTAATTCTTGACGAATGCGACGGATTGATTCGACAGTTGCTTTACCGTTGGCTCTATCTTCTTCAATTCCGGTTGAAATTGGTAGCGCTAGAGAATCAAAGAAAATTTCGTGAGCGGGAATACCGTATTCTAGAGCTTGACGATAAGCACGTTGAGCAATTTCAAATTTCTTATCAGCCGTCCGCGCCATTCCATCTTCGTCTATGGTACCAATTACCACACCAGCGCCATAAGTTTTCGCCAATTCCAACACTTTCAAAAAGCGCTCTTCACCATCTTCGTAGTTGGTGGAATTTAATAAACACTTACCACCAGCAACTTTTAAACCGGACTCCATTTTTTCCCATTCTGTGGAGTCAAGCACTAAAGGCAAGGTAATATTATTCACCAAACGCGACACTAATTCGTGCATATCACGCACGCCGTCGCGTCCTACATAGTCAACGTTGACATCAAGGACGTGTGCCCCTTCTTTAACCTGAGAGCGTCCCAAAGACACCAATCCGTCCCAGTCTTCATCGTTCAACATGGTACGGCACTTTTTAGAACCGCTTGCGTTGAGACGTTCCCCGATAATTAAGAAAGAATTATCTTGGTCGTATGGTTGAGTACCGTAAATCGAAGCCGCAGCCGGTTCGGTTTGCGGTTCTCTGACTTTCGGTGTCAAGTCCTTAGCAATTTCTGCCAAAGCTTCAATATGACCCGGACGTGTCCCACAGCAACCCCCAATTACTTGGACACCTAAGTCTTCGATGAAATGCATTAAGTGCATCTTTAACTCTACTGGAGTTAATTTATAATGCGCTTGTCCGCCGACATTTTCTGGTAAACCCGCATTTGGTACGCAGGAAACAATGAATGGTGAATGTTCCGACAAATACTTGATATGCGGTTTCATTAAATCTGGCCCGGTAGCGCAGTTTAACCCCAAAATATCAATTTTGTAAGGTTCTAAAATTGTCACTACAGCAGCAATTTCAGTACCCACGAGCATCGTACCCATAGTTTCCATAGTTACGGAAACCATTAGAGCGCGTCTTTCTCCCTTCTTCTCGAAAACTTCTTCAATCGCATTCAGCGCTGCTTTGATTTGCAACACATCCTGACAGGTTTCGACGATAAATAAATCAACTCCACCATCCCACAACGCTTCTGCTTGTTCCACATAAGCATTTTTCAAAGTGTCGAAGTCAATATGTCCCAAAGTTGGTAATTTTGTACCGGGACCCATCGAACCACCAACAAACCGGGGTTTTTCTGGTGTCGAAAATTCCTCAGCGGCTTTTTTTGCTAATTCCGCAGCAGCTTTATTCAGGTAATAAGCTTGGTCTGCCAAATCATATTCAGCAAGTACAATTGACGTACCACCGAAAGTATCCGTTTCAATCACATCCGCACCAGCAGCCAAGAAACCACGGTGAACCGTCGCTACTGCTTCCGGTTTGGTATGTACAAGATATTCGTTACAACCTTCGTATTCTGCACCACCAAAATCTTCAGCAGTGAGTTCCTGGACTTGTAAATTTGTTCCCATCGCTCCATCGAACACCACAACGGGTCTTTTGGGGCTTTGGATATGTTCCAAAAATGAGTTAGCCATAAAATTCAAGAAAAATTTAGGTTAGCCTTAATTTATTATTTTCCCGGATTTCTAGACTAAATGACCTATTAGATTGCACCGAGATTACATTTATGATGATAAAACAGCACGTAAATCAAGATGAAGGGTTTATCCGTTCGAGTATTGAGGAAGTTCGAGGTAATCTCCTTGAAGCCTTGAAAACCGTGGTTTTAGGGGGAAAGCGTATCGTTTTACAGCAAGCTGGTGAAGAAGTTGCTGCAATAATCCCTGTCAAGGAATTTGAACGTCTGGAATATTTGGAACACGAACTAGTTCCTCACATCTGGGAACCCTATGAGGAAGAATATTACGAAGATGAAGGGGGAATTCACTGTATTTTAGTTGACGAAATGGAAGCGGAATTTGATGAGATTATTACTGAAGTGACGGTATATAACGAGCTATTTGGTTTGCTGCCTCCGCAACATTTATCTGGGAAGGAATTCGATACTTTTGCACCAGTAGCGATTGTGATGAATATTGGTAAGTTCTGGGTATCGGAATACTGGATTGGTGAAAAGGATAGGTTGAAAGCCTTTCATTGAAGCAATTAGTATCTCTTTTACTGAAATCTTAGATTTATAAAACCCTTTTAGGATGACAAGAGGACTGAGGTTAAAGGATAAGAGAGAAAAATATTCTTTTTTGAGATAAAAGTTACTGAGAATTAATTTAACTTGGTCAAATTATTCTGGGTGATTTCGTCTACTGGAAATAAAGTTTCAATTCGTAATTCTTGTAACATGATGTCTTGGGGTGTACCGAGAGTGGCGATCGCCGAAAAAAAGTTGAGATTTAATCCGTCTTTAAAAAATTTGACGGTTAATAATGGAATTTGCCAAGTTTGAGCATGAGAAAGTTTCCACAGTTGTGGAACATCTGGATATGTCATCAATTCTTGATAAAGTTGCCCGGTTTGTTGGTTATTATTGTCTGCTATTGCTTCTCGATAAACTCTTTTGATTAAATGACTAACAATTTCTTCCCAGTTCAAGACAAAGGGTTTTAAACCTTGGGGATGTAACATCAATCGCATCAAGTTTATTTTTTTGTCGATGTAGAAATTGCTTTGTAAATCTTCTGGATTAACCAACCAGTTGATTAACCGTTGCGAAACTGGATTACTTTGAATTAAATTCCAATATCTATCCATTATCAACACGGGTGAATGTGTTTGAGAAAGCAAAATGAAATCCAAAGCTTTACGGATGGGTTCAAATTCCGGTGAAGATAAATCGCTTTCGGAATAAATCGGCGCAAATCCCGCAGTTGTCAGCATCACGTTTTGTTCTCGTAAAGGAATATCCAGCACATTAGCAAGCTGTAATATCATTTCCTGACTGGGGTTTGCTCTACCGGATTCAAGAAAACTAATGTGTCTTTGAGAAACATCGCTGGCTAAAGCTAAATCAAGCTGGCTGAAATTTTGCTGTTTTCTATGGTGTTTCAGCAGATTTCCAAAAGTTGTTTGTTGGTTTGAGATAGATTGCATTTTTCATAACATCTTTATTACCTCAAAGGTAATTGTTTCTCTCGAATACAGCAATGATAATCAAAACAACAACGATGATTGAATATGAATCGGAGAATCAAAGTTATGTCAAATACAGCTTATCAAAATCAAGAATCTGCATCTGGTAAATTATTTTCAGCAAAATCGCTTTATCTACTGCTGGTAATTATTGGAAGTATTGCACCTTGGAGTTTCGTTATAAAATTCTTTATTCAAAATGGCTTTTCTATTGGATTATTATTTCAGCAAGCATTTGCGAATTATGCGGCTGCTGATTTTGCAACTGATTTAATAATTAGTGTATTAGTTTTCTTCTGTTTTGCATTTTTTGAATTGAAGAGATTGGGTTTATCTAGTATTAAGTTGTTAATTTGTATTGCTGCAACTTTAGGAATTGGCTTAAGTTGTGGTTTACCGTTGTTTTTATATTTCCGGGAAGATGTTTTGGAAGGTAAAAACTAGCAATCTATATCGTGTTAGATATAACAGTTTTAATTGAATATAATACACCCCTCTCCTTAATAAGGAGAGGGGAAGGGGTGAGGTTTATCAAAGTGTATTACGCTTACAGGACTTACGCAATTGTCACAACACTTGGGTGGTGCGTGACACTCAAAACATTATTACTACGTTCGGGAATTTTCAAAGTGTCGCAGCACCCTACAAAAAAACGTGCCGGTTGCGTAAGTCCTAGCTTAAACGAAAAGTGCTATCTAAAAGTAATATATTATTTCTTTACAACTAAAAAATTACTCAAAATAGAAAACCGCAGAGTTAAGAAATAAACAGAGATGTTTTTTTGAGAAAGAATAGTTATTTTTAATTATCTGAAAATATTTTAATAAATTAAATAAAAAACAAAAAAATGAAAAACATAATTTTTAATTTAGGCTTTGCAACAATTCTCACCCACGAACTTGATGCGATGACACAATCGGAATGGAGACTTTTGTTTATATTACGAAATCTCCCGGAGCAAACCGCATCAGTAGCTTTTGTTGTTATTCATGTACCGCTGATTGCAGTGCTTTTATGGTTAACAAATAATGAATACAAAATTATTAAAAATTGGTCGCGGATTGTACTTGCTGCATTCCTTGTAATTCATAGCGGACTTCATAAGTTATTAGAAAATAATCCAAATTATACTTTTAATTCGACTCTTTCTTTATGGTTAATTTATGGTGCTGCTTTGTTGGGATTATTTTATTTAATTCTAGTTTTTGTATCTTGGTTAAGAGAAAGCGGTAAATCGCTTACTACGAACTAAATGTTTTAACGCATCATAATTAATAAATGGTGCGTGACGGTATGTTCAAATTCTTCTGTTACACATGATAAATTGTCGTAACCGTCACAGCACCCTACGGTTTAAAATTCTATTTCCCGAAACTATAAATCTTCTGGGTTTCTAATTCACCGCTGAGCGAAGAAGGTAATTGACTTAATTCAAAAGCTTGTCTATCTAACTTCACTT
This sequence comes from Calothrix parasitica NIES-267, assembly GCF_002368095.1. GTDB lineage: Bacteria > Cyanobacteriota > Cyanobacteriia > Cyanobacteriales > Nostocaceae > Rivularia > Rivularia parasitica. The sequence goes on from NZ_AP018227.1 coordinate 5,596,294, forward strand.
GTAATTTACTTAATGGGTCTACTCCAGGTGAAATCAGAAATTCTAATTTTTGAACGTAAGCTAATTCAACTAGTTTATCGAGGATGTTAGTAACAGCTTGTAGATAAGGATGGTCTTTTTCTTTGTACCAATCTGCTGAAGCTACGTTGGCTTGATCTAAACCTAAGTGTACTGTTAAAGATGGTTCGGAAAATAATGCTAAACCTAAAGGACGGGTTTCTTCCTGCAATAATAAATGATGGGTTTTTGCTAAATTCCGTATTTTTTCCAAGCGTTCGTAACGTTGGGTAATTGATAAAGGTTCGTCTTGCCAATGTAACGCTAGGGTAACTAAATAAGTTTGTAACAACATATGACCTAGCTTTTTGGCTTTTGTTGCTAGGTAATGAGTATTGTAATCGTTCGCTTCAATTAATAAAGGTACTCTATCAACAACTTCCAAACCATAACCTTTTAATCCAGCAATTTTACGGGGATTATTAGTAATCAAACGTATATTATGAACGTTCAAATCCATCAGCATTTGCGCTCCCATGCCGTAGTCGCGTAAATCGGCGGGAAATCCCAGACGTTCGTTTGCTTCCACGGTATCCAGCCCCATATCCTGCAAAGAATAGGCTTTTAATTTGTTGATTAACCCAATGCCACGTCCTTCCTGACGCAGGTATACAACAACACCTTCTCCTGCATTGTTAATCATTTTCAAAGCTGATTTTAACTGCATTCTACAGTCGCAGCGTAAAGAGCCTAAAGCATCTCCGGTGAGACATTCGGAATGTACCCGCACCATTACTGGTTTATCGCCAAATTTCTCCGGGTCGCCTTTAACAATGGCAACATGTTCTTTATTATCAAGAGTATGACGATAAGCGTAAATTTGGAAATTTCCAAATTCTGTAGGTAAATCGGCAACGGTTTCGCGTTTAATTATTCTGTCGTAACGCAGACGGTAACTGATTAAATCCGCGATGCTGATAATTTTCATTTTGTGATGCTTAGCATACTCGATTAATTCGGGTAGCCTTGCCATCGAACCGTCGGGGTTTTGGATTTCGCAAATTACCCCAGCCGGATACAAACCAGCTAATCGAGATAAATCTACAGCAGCTTCTGTATGTCCCGCTCGTTTGAGTACTCCTCCCTTCCTAGCGCGAATCGGGAAAATATGACCGGGACGGCGTAAATCTTGTGGTTTAGTGTTTGGGTTGAGCGCTACTTGAATTGTGCGAGCGCGGTCTTCAGCGGAAATTCCTGTAGTAACTCCTGATTCTGGTCCAGCATCAATGCTGACAGTAAAAGCAGTTTGATTGGTGTCCGTGATGTTTTTCACCATCAAAGGTAAATCAAGTTCATCAAGACGTTCCCCAGTCATAGCCAAACAAATCAAACCTCGCGCTTCTACGGCCATGAGGTTAATATTATCTGGTGTTGCAAACTGGGCTGCACAAATCAAATCACCTTCATTTTCTCGATTTTCATCATCTACTACCACCACAGAGCGACCAGCTTTCAAGTCAGCCAATGCGGAATCAATCGAATCAAATTTAAATACTTTGGTTGAATCAGCAGTATCCGGGGTGGATTCCCCACCTTGCGGAGAGTGCGTTTCGATATTATGCTGCGACACAGAGAATTTCTCGAAGAGCGAACGTTAATTTTTTTTAATAAATCTTATTTTACATTGTAGCTCTTTTGTGAAATACCGAAGCATAGTAGCAATGATTCGATAACATAGCAGAAGTGTCTACAACGCTAATAATGTTACTAATACCTAATTACATAACATTTTAAGCGCAATTGGCTCCACAAGTTCAGCTAATAGCACGGTTTTGTTGGAGTTATTGCATAAAAAGAAAAAACATTGGATAGGAATTTTTAAACATGGGCAATTTTAGGCGCGTACCCGTGGGAATTATTGGCGCGTCAGGATATGGTGGAGTTCAGTTAGTGCGGTTGCTGCTGAATCATCCAGAACTAGAACTGGTTTATTTAGGGGGTGAAAATAGTGCTGGAAAATCTTTTAGCGATATCTATCCTCATTTAGCTCACGTCGTAAACCTCAAAGTTGAAGCACTAGAGCCAGAAGCAATTGCACGTCGCTGCGAAGTCGTTTTTTTGTCACTACCCAACGGACTAGCCTGCGAAATTGCGCCGAAACTGCTTGAATACGGATGTAAAGTCCTAGATTTGTCAGCAGATTACCGATTTAGAGATTTGAAAACCTATAGTAATTGGTATGGCAAAAAGCGTCAAGACATTGAAACTGTCACCAATGCTATTTACGGACTACCAGAACTTTATCGCGATCGCATTTCTGACACCCAGCTAGTAGCTTGTCCCGGCTCCTATCCCACAGCCAGTTTGCTAGCACTTTCACCCCTGCTCAAACAAGGATTAATCGTACCCGAAAGCGGCATTATCGACGGAAAAGGGGGCACATCAACCGGTGGAAGACAAGCTGAAACTCACCTGCTTTTATCAGAAGCACACAACACCCTCGGAGCATTCAACGTAGCTCGTCACCGTCACACCCCAGAAATAGAGCAGATTTGCAGCGATTTAGCAGGACATGAAGTCACCGTGCAATTTACCCATCACCTCATACCAATGGTGCGCGGTATTTTAGCAACAGTATACGCAACACTGCGCGACCCAGGATTAGTAAGAGACGACTTAATTACCATATATAAAGCCTTTTATCGTAACTCCCCCTGGGTAAAAATTTGCGAACCAGGAATTTACCCCCAAACCAAATGGACTCACGGCAGTAACTTATGCTATTTGGGTATAGAAGTAGACCCACGAACCCGTAGAGTAATAGTGATATCGGCAATCGATAACTTAATCAAAGGACAAAGCGGACAAGCGATTCAGTGTTTAAACATCATGATGGGCTGGGATGAAATGCTTGGATTGCCGAAATTGGGGTTTTATCCATGATTGGGAATGGGGGATTGGGCATAGAGCATGGGGCATAGGATAATTAATTTGTAGGGTGCTGTGACGCTGTGAAAAAATGTGAACGAAGAAGGAAATAATAATTTTAGCGTCACGCACCAATCAGCAATTGTGATTATCGTTATAATTCTCCAATGCCCAATGCCCGATTCCCAATACCCCAAATAACCATAACAAATTTAGTCGATAAAATATTAGCAGAAAGAGGTTTTATTCCCAGCGAGCAAGTTCGTTCAATTACTTTAGATAATGTTTTAGTAGATACTGGTGCAACTCGTCTTTGTTTACCAGGAGATATTATTACTAAATTAGGATTACCGCTTGAAAGTGAAATAGACGTTAAAACAGCAGCAGGAATTTGTAAAACAAGACTTTTTAAGCGAGCAAGTATAACAGTAGAAGGAAGAAAAGGTGAATTTACCTGCACCGAATTACCGGGAGGAGAAGACGCACTTTTAGGTGTAATTCCGATGGAAGAATTAGGATTGCAACCAGATTTAATTAATCAACGATTGATTTTACTTCCTCAGACGGGGAAAGATACTTATCATACGATTTTGTGATTTTTTATAGATGAAATAATTATGACTGCTGAAGAGTTGTTGGAACTGTATGAGAAAGGGGAAAGGGATTTTAGTGGGGTTGATTTGCAAAAGGCTAATTTGAGTGGAGTTAACCTAAGTGGAATTAATTTGAGCAGAGCTAATTTGTTAGGAGTAAATTTGAGTGGAGCAAATTTAAGTGGTGCTAATCTCAGTCATGCTCGATTAAGTCTGTGTCTTTGCATTGCAACTAATTTAGAGGGGGCTGATGTGACTGACGCTGATATAATTGGCGCTACATTTGAAAATACTAACCTTAAAAGTTCTTTCTTCAGTGATTTCGGTTACATTAACAATGCGTCTTTCCAAAACACTGTTGTGGGTGATGGTAGGATTATCATTGAAGAAGAAATTCTTCATGGATAAAAAAATTTGTAGTTTGTAGGTTGGGTTAGACACGAACAAAAATTGAAAAATACAACGCAAATTTATTTTTTCGTGTCGTAGACCAACACCAATATTGTGAATAAATAAAAGCTTTATTTTAAATTAAATTATTAATAAAACCATCCCTAATGCCTTAAATTAATGTTGGGTTACGGCGAAAAATATAAATTTATCGTTGAAAATCATAATTTGTTTTCGCCTAACCCAACCTACAAATTAATTAGTCCTATTTATAGGACTTCCGCTATTAGCTGGGGGTTTGCAACCCCCAGCGGATGAGAACGAAGATAATAGGTTGGGTTAGATACAAACAAGAATTGAAAAATACAGCACTAATCGATATTTTCGTGTCGTAACCCAACATCAAAATAGCAAATCAAGCTTTAGTTGATTTGCTATTAAATTATTAATAAAACTGTTCCTATTTCCCATAAATTAATGTTGGGTTACGGCGAAAAAGATAAATATCTCGTTGAAAATCATAATTTGCTTTTCGCCTAACCCAACCTACAAACTTAACTTGACACCAATGGCATCCTTGCCCGTCCGAGAATTATCATTTATTAACACATTGATTTGGCGCTGAAGCGCAACTACGAGCGCAACTACGAACCAAGAAACCCGGATTTCTCAAAAAAAACCGGGTTTCTCAAATTCAATCCAAAATCAAAAATCCAAAATCCAAATTTACTTCGGCCCCATTCCTACGGTACCCGCATAAACGGCAGCGTCTCCTAATTCATCTTCAATTCTCAACAAACGATTATATTTAGCAACACGTTCGCTACGACACAAGGAACCTGTCTTAATTTGTCCCGCTCTGGTTGCTACTGCTAAGTCAGCAATTGTGGTGTCTTCGGTTTCTCCGGAACGATGACTGATTACGGAACGGAAGCCGTTACGAGTTGCTAAATCAATGGTTTGTAAGGTTTCAGTCAAGGAACCAATTTGATTGAGCTTAATCAAAATTGAGTTAGCTGATTTTTGCTCAATTCCTTTTTGTAAACGTTCGACGTTGGTAACAAATAAGTCATCACCAACTAACTGCACGTGATGACCGATTTTTTCGGTGAGTAATTGCCAACTTTGCCAATCTTCTTCATGTAAACCGTCTTCGATGGAAACGATGGGATATTGATTTACTAACTGTCCCATGTAATCAATAAATTCTGCGGGAGAATGTGGTTTACCGTCGTATACGTATTGTCCGTCTTTATAAAATTCGCTTGCTGCTACATCCAAAGCTAAAGCTACTTCTTCACCGGGTTTATAACCAGCTTTCTTAATTGCATCAACCAATAATTCTAAAGCAACTTGATTTGATTCCAAGTTGGGAGCAAAACCACCTTCGTCACCAACTCCGGTTAATACTCCTTTCTCATCCAAAACTTTGCTCAAGGTCGCGAAAACTTCCGCACCCCAGCGTAATGCTTCGCGGAAAGAAGATGCTCCGATGGGGACAATCATAAATTCTTGGAAATCAACGTTATTAGCAGCATGCGCTCCACCGTTGATTACGTTCATTAAAGGTACGGGAAGTAAATTCGCTAAAGGGCCACCTAAATAGCGGTATAGGGGAATTCCCAAAGACTCAGCACCTGCCTTTGCAGCAGCCAAAGAGATGCCTAAAATCGCATTTGCACCCAAATTAGACTTATTCTTAGAACCATCTAGGGAAATCATGGTTTTATCAAGCTGTTCTTGATTAAGAACGTCCATGTCTAACAGCTTGGGTGCTAGGGTTTCGTTAACGTTTTCTACCGCTTTAAGAACACCTTTACCCCCGTAACGGCTTTTATCACCATCGCGCAACTCGTGAGCTTCAAAAGTACCTGTAGAAGCACCACTGGGAACCTGAGCCAATCCCATCGCACCATTTACCAAATGTACTTCAGCTTCAATAGTAGGTCTACCGCGTGAATCAAGAATCTCGCGAGCCACAATCGCTTCGATAGAAGTTTCCATCATGTGTTTGTGTTCCTCTGTATGAATGAGTTATACGACTTTCTTTCAAATTAGGAGTGGAACTCCCACAGTTAGAATAGAGGTTTACGCGACTATAGAATAGATGTTTACGCGACCATCTGAGCAGAGATTAGAAAATATTTTTGGCAATAGGGAAATAGTGAGGAGTTAGAAGTTAAAAATTAGCAGTCTTTTTGATTAATTCCAACGGGTTGTAGAGACGTAGCAGTGCTACGTCTCCCGACCTTTGGGAAATAATGAACTAATCAAAATAATCAAAATTGATTTAGTGGAGGAATAACATATAAACCCCTCAAATTAAATGCAATCAGCTATTTCGCTGTTCCACAAGTAAGAAACAAAAGAATTAGCCAAAAGTCAACAATTATACTTATTGGTGTAAGTGTGATGGAGTTGAGCGTGAAGCAATTTATCAAGCAAAATCTTCAGAAAAAAATTTGTTCTCCAAAGCTGTTAGCAATAGGTTTGCTCAGTTGTGGAATTTTAAATCAGCTTTGTCTTCCCTCGGAAGCAGTTTCTAGGTCAAAGGTCAAAGGTCAAAGCTTAGAGGTTATAAGTTCTACCCCCTCTCCCCCCTCTTCCCCCTCTCCCCCCTCTCTACTCTCCCAATCAACTTCGGTAGACGAATTATCAGATGTCAAACCAACTGACTGGGCTTATCAAGCTTTAAAATCTTTGATTGAAAGATATAACGTAAAACTGGGTTTACCGGATGGAACTTTTAGAGGAAATCGCGCTGTTACTCGTTATGAGTTTGCTGCTGGTTTAGCTGCTACTTTAGAAAAAGTGGAAAATTTGATTGCTGGTTCTGCCAGCGACAGGTATATTCTGCAAGATAGAATCACTTTACGTAGGTTGGAAAAAGAATTTGCTCAAGCTTTGGCTGATTTACGAAAGCGCTTGGATGATATAGATTCTCGTTCTTCGGAGTTACAAGAAAATCAGTTTTCTACCACTACTAAATTGAAAGGACAGCAAATTGTTGGTTTGACTGATGGTAGAGGAGCTAATTTTACGGTGGTTTCTCGAACTCGATTGACTTTTGAAACTAGTTTTAGTCAAAAAGATTTATTGGTAACTCAATTGGAATCTGGTAACAACGGTGGTGATGCTGTTGGTTTAGCTCAAAAGGAAGATGCTAACTTACTGGGAAGCGATGGTATTTTTACAAATGCTGGCGGACTTGATTTTACTGATGTGGAAGATGATGTTAAACTCAGGCGTTTGCACTATACTTTACGTCCTTCGTCGGATTTAGCGGTGACTGTGGGAACGAAAATGTCACCGCGAGATTTTATTGACGGTAATCGTTATGCGAATAATGAAGGGACTGATTTTAGTTCGGGAATTTTCTTGAATAATCCTTTGATTGTCCAAAATAGAATTGATAGGAATGGTGGTGCTGGTGCTGCTGTTGTCTGGAAACCTAAAAATAGTAAATTGGCTTTTCGCTCGCTTTATATTGCTGGGGATGCTGATTCAAATTCAGAGGACGACGGCTTTTTCGGCGACCCACATCAAGCAAGTGCTGAATTAGAATATACTTTTAGCGATAAACTAACTTTAAAACTGCAATATACAAATGCTGAAATTGACGATACCGATATTAATGCTTATGGAGTAAATGCAGAATATGCTCTCAATCGCAATACAGGAATTTTTGGTCGTTTCGGAATCGGCGAATATCAAGGATTTAATACGGGTATAAATCAAGATTTAGATTTAAACCCCGTGAGTTGGACGCTTGGTGTTGGTTTACGTAACATTGGCATTCCCGGAACTATCGCAGGTGTCGCAATTGGTCAACCATTTGTTACCGATGGTGTGGGAAATGCCACTCAAACTAACTTTGAGACATTTTATAATTTGCAAGTAAGCGATAACATCAGCTTTACTCCCGCTATTTCTTTAGTAATCAATCCCGATAATGACAGTAATCAAGACACTATTTGGCAAACTACGTTAAGGTCAACGTTTTCGTTTTAGATTGTAATAGAGAATGGTAAATAGGGCATAGGACATAGGGCATAGGTCATGGTGAATAGGTAAAAATTAAAAGTTAGTCATTATTAATAGTTTTAAATTTTATACATTGTCGAGTCTTTTAGTATTAGTTTATATACTGTTAATATTGTTAAAAAAATGTATGTACAAACGGAATAACTTTTAACTGATAATTAATTGTTTTTTTGCCTAATTCCCAATCTCCCATGCCCAATTCCCCATTACCCATTCCCAATTTATAAATTGCAACCGCAGATACACGCAAATAATGCTTAATAATGCTTGGATATTTATTTAAGACAAAACGATGCGGAAAAATCTTAATTTACAATTCCCCCAACCAAAAAATCTAAAACAAATACACTCGTAGTTAAAATCTAAAATCTAAATTTCTTAATATGCAGCCTACAGATCCAGATAAATTTACAGATAAAGCCTGGGAAGCAATTGTTAAATCTCAGGATATTGTCCGTGCTTACAATCAACAGCAGTTAGATGTAGAACATTTGATGCTGGCTCTTTTGGAACAAGATAATGGGCTGGCTAGTAAGGTTCTGAGTCGCTCTGGAATTGAAGTTGAGCGCTTGCAGCAACAGCTTGAAGATTTTACTCGCCGTCAGCCGAAGGTGGGTAGAAGCGAGCAATTATACCTGGGTAAAGGTCTTGACCGGATGCTTGATGGCGCTGAAGATGCAAGGGAAGCTATGAATGATGCCTATATTAGTGTGGAGCATCTTTTGCTGGCTTTTGCTGAAGAAGAGCGGATTGGTAGAAGAATATTTAGAACTTTAAATGCTACCGGTGAAGATTTAGAAGATGCAATTAAAGGAATTCGAGGGAGTCAAAAGGTAACTGACCAAAACCCCGAATCTCGCTATGAAGCTTTAGACAAATTTGGTAGAGATTTAACTGAAGAAGCAAAAGCGGGTAAACTTGACCCCGTAATTGGACGAGATGAAGAAATTCGCCGCGTGATTCAAGTCTTATCTCGTCGCAGTAAAAATAATCCCGTTTTAATTGGCGAACCTGGAGTCGGAAAAACTGCGATCGCCGAAGCGTTGGCTCAAAGAATTATTAATGGTGATGTCCCGGAATCGCTGAAAGACCGACAAATCATCGGTTTGGATATGGGTAGTTTGATTGCTGGGGCAAAGTATCGCGGTGAGTTTGAAGATAGATTAAAAGCTGTTCTCCGAGAAGTTACTGAGTCTGCGGGTCAAATAGTTTTATTTATTGATGAATTACATACGGTAGTTGGTGCCGGTTCGGGACAGCAAGGTTCGATGGATGCTGGTAATTTACTTAAGCCAATGCTGGCCCGAGGTGAATTGCGCTGTATTGGTGCGACAACTTTGGATGAGTACCGCAAATATATCGAAAAAGACCCGGCTTTGGAAAGACGTTTTCAACAGGTTTTGGTTACTCAACCCAGCGTTGAAAATACAATTTCGATTTTACGAGGACTTAAAGAACGTTACGAAGTCCATCACAACGTCAAGATTTCCGATTCTGCTTTAGTCGCAGCCGCTACATTGTCAGCTCGCTACATTTCCGACCGCTTTTTACCAGATAAAGCAATTGATTTAGTAGACGAAGCAGCAGCCCAGTTGAAAATGGAAATTACTTCCAAACCTGCGGAATTAGAAAATATTGAGCGTCGTTTGATGCAGCTAGAAATGGAAAAGCTGTCTTTAGCGGGAGAAGAGAAAACCGTTTTTCAAACCCAGCAGCGTTTAGAAAGAATTGAGCAAGAAATAAAAGATTTAACCGACAAACAAGAAGATTTTAATAGTCAATGGCAGGGTGAAAAACAGGTATTAGAAGAAATCAGCGCTTTAAAGCAAGAAGAGGAAAAACTAAGAGTTCAAATTGAGCAAGCCGAACGTGCTTATGACCTTAACACGGCAGCGCAATTGAAATATGGGAAATTAGAAAGGGTACAGCGAGAACGGGAAATTAAAGAAACGAAATTATTAGAAGTTCAAAGCAAAGGTTCTAGTTTATTAAGAGAGCAGGTGACGGAAGATGATATTGCCGAAATCGTCGCTAAATGGACGGGAATTCCGATAAATAGCTTGTTGGAGTCGGAAAGACAAAAATTATTGCACTTAGAAGAACATCTTCATCAAAGAGTCATAGGACAAGATGAAGCAGTATCAGCGGTATCTGCTGCGATTCGTCTAGCTCGTGCGGGAATGAAAGACCCACAACGTCCGATTGGTTCGTTTTTATTCATGGGTCCCACTGGTGTGGGTAAAACAGAATTGGCTCGTGCTTTAGCAAAATTCATGTTCGATTCCGAAGATGCAATGGTACGGTTGGACATGTCGGAATATATGGAAAAGCACTCTGTGTCTAGGTTAGTAGGGGCACCTCCGGGATACGTTGGTTTTGAAGAAGGAGGTCAACTTTCCGAAGCAGTCCGTCGTCGTCCTTATTCGGTAATACTTCTTGACGAAGTTGAAAAAGCTCATGCGGATGTCTTTAATATTTTGCTACAAGTTTTAGATGACGGTAGAATTACTGATTCACAAGGAAGAGTTGTAGACTTTCGTAATGCCGTGATTGTAATGACAAGTAATATCGGTAGCGAACATATATTAGATATATCCGGTGATGATTCCCAATATGAAAAAATGCGGAATCGAGTGATGGATGCTTTACGAAAACACTTCCGTCCTGAATTTGTTAATCGAATCGACGACTTAATTATTTTCCATGCATTAGGTAGAAAGCAAATGGGAAATATTGCTCGGATTCAGTTAAAACGAGTAGAAAGCTTATTAGCAGACCAAAAAATCTCCATCGAAATTACTCCCTCAGCTTGTGAAAGATTGGTAGAAATTGGTTACGACCCAATGTACGGAGCGCGTCCAATCAAGAGAGCAATTCGACGAGAAATTGAAATTCCCATTGCTACCAAGATTTTAGAAAACACCTTTGTCGCAGGGGATACGATTGTAGTTGATAGAAGTAAAAGCGGATTGACATTTAGTAAAAAGAATGTTGTTAAAGTTTCTGCACCTACTACAACTACCGTACAGCTAGTAGAATCAGCAGAAGGTTAAACATATAGCAATACTGCTCGGTTAAGAAATCCCAAATTGTTTAGATCCCCCAAACCCCCTTAAAAAGGGGGCTTATTTCCCTCCTTTTTAAGGAGGGTTAGGGAGGATCTAGCCTTAACCGACAAGTATTGGAACATATAACGTTTCTCAGTCTCCGCAAAGTATATCTAAAAACCTCACCCCTAGCCTTAGTAAGGAGAGGGGAAGATGTTGTAATGCAGTATTTCCATATATCACTATTAATTTTCCCTTCTCCTTTACAAGGAGAGGGGTGTCCGTAGGACGGGGTGAGGTTTCGAGGGTATTACACTCAACCGAAAACTCCTATAAATCTAAACGTGAATAAAATATTCTGTCTGCAACTTCTGCCGATTTTTGTACCCTAATATCATCAAACCTGTGAGTTTTTAGCTTCAACTGGGAATAATAATTCCAGCAAGCTTTAGAAACCACCTTTAAAAATGAATACAACCGTAAACTTAACCGTTGCTATCCCCACTTACAACGGAGAAAATCGTTTACCCCAAGTATTAGATAAATTAAAAGAGCAGGTTAATACCGAAAATATCAACTGGGAAGTTATTGTTGTTGATAACAATAGTACCGATGGTACCGCAAAAGTTGTTAAAGAATATCAAGAAAATTGGCTGCAAGACGTACCTTTAAAATATTGCTTTGAAGAAGAACAAGGTATTTCTTTTGCTAGACAAAAAGGAATGAATGAAGCAAAAGGGGAATTAGTTGGATTTATTGATGATGATAATCCACCGTTTGCAAACTGGGTAAATGCAGCTTATAAATTTGCTCAAGAACATCCGAAAGCTGGTGCTTTTAGCAGTAAAATTCACGGTATTTTTGAAACTAATCCTCCGGAAGAACTTAAAGATATTACTTTTTATCTAGCTTTAGTTGATAGAGGTTCTGAATCTTTGATGTACGAACCTCGTAAAAAAGGACTTCCTCCCGGTGCGGGATTAGTAGTACGTCGGGATGTTTGGAAGAAATACGTTCCAGCTAAATTGTTATTAATTGGTAGAACCAAAAAAGGCTGGATGCCTACCGGACAAGACGCTGAAGCATTATTATATATTCATAGAGCGGGATGGGAAATTTGGTATAACCCCGAGATGGAAATTGAGCATATAATTCCATCATCGCGATTGAATGAGAAATATTTCCGAGGTTTAATGCGAATTATTGGTTTAGGACGTTTTCATTTAAGAATGTTAATGCTTGATTGGTGGCAAAGACCTTTTGCTTTTTGGGCTTATTTAATCAACGATTTTCGTAAAACTGTATTGCATTTTCTTCGCTATCGAAAAGTTTTAGACCGGGATATTGCTGCTGCTTGTGAAATGGAGCGCTTGTTAGCAACATTAATTAGTCCTTTTTATCTGTGGCGAATCCAAATCACTAATTTCACGAAATTATACTGAGGTTATTTTTATTATTGCAAGTTTAGCATATTAATTATTATCATGATTTTAATTGATATGTTGAACAATTTTATATCGGTAATTATACCGGCATATAATGCAGAAAAAACAATTAAAGAGACAATTGAATCAGTCTTAAATCAAACTTTTAATAACTTTGAATTAATTATTATCAATTCAGATTCTACGGATGCAACTCTTTCGATAGTTAATCAAATTAAAGACGAGAGAATTAAAGTTTTTTCTTATCCCAAAGCAAATGTAGCCGTCAATCGCAATCGTGGATTCAAACATGCTACTGGTGATTATATTACTTTTTTAGATGCAGATGATTTATGGACTGCTGATAAATTAACAGCGCAATATACAGCTTTACAATCAAATCCACAAGCTGGTGTTGCTTATAGTTGGACGAACTGTATCGATAAGAATAGTAAGTTTCTCCGTAAAACTTCTCATGTAGATTGGAATGGAGATGTTTATTCTAAATTTTTGTTAGACGATTTTATTGGTAACGGTTCCAACGTGATGATTCGTCGAGACGTTTTAAGCGAAATTGGTGGTTTTGATGAAACATTAACTAACGCTCAAGATACTGATATGTGGTTGAAGTTATCAGCTATCACTGATTTTGTTTGCGTACCGAAAGCACAAGTTCTCTATCGTATTCTTCCTAACTCTATGTCATCGAATGTGCTGGGATTGGAAAAATCGAATTTAGAAGTAATTCAACGCGCTTTTGCTCGTGAAAAAGCAAAAACATTGCAACATCTAAAACCCATAGCCATTGCAAACCTTTATAAATACCTGTGCCATAAAGTTTTAACAGCACCACCAGGAAAGCAGCAAAGTAGAGTTGCAGTCAGATTTTTATTTACTGCGATAAAAACAGATATCAGTCTTCTATTTAAACCAGTAATTTTTAAAGCTACTTTAAAACTGATAGCGATGGTTGTTTTACCTCCGAACTTAGCAACTAAAGTCTTGCAAAAACTGCCTCGTTTATCAAATACAAGTACGTTTTTGGGATATGAAAAAACCGCTCAATGTTATTTTTCTTAATTTGGTGATATTAGTTATATCAATCAAACATAAATAAACTTATTGTTTTTAATCAGGACTGTTTTCTACCTTGTTTCGATAATTTATCCAAAGCTTGAAAAAGCTAATTATCACAAATCAAGGAATTTAAAACAATGCCTATTTCAGTTATAGTACCTGTCTTTAATGGAGAGTTAACAATTCAAGAAACGATTAATTCAATATTGAATCAAACTTTTAAAAATATAGAAGTAATAATCAGCGATGATGGCTCTACAGATTCAACATTAGAAATTGTCAGTAACATCTCAGATTCCCGCATCAAAATATTGTCTTATCCAAACGCTGGTGTCTCAGCAAGTCGCAATCGCGGAATTTATCAGGCTAAGGGAGAATATATTTCATTCATGGATGCCGATGATTTATGGACACCCGATAAACTAGAATTGCAATGGCAAGCTTTGCAAGATAATCCGCAAGCAGCTGTAGCTTATAGTTGGACTGATTATATTAGTGAATCGAATCAATTTATTAAAGCTGGTAGAAGGATTAAAGCCAACGGTGACGTTTTTAGCAAACTTTTAGTTAGTAACTTTTTAGAAAATGGTTCTAACCCTTTAATTAGTAAAGAAGCATTAGAAAAGGTTGGTGGTTTTGATGAATCACTTTCCGTAGCAGAAGATAAAGATATGTGGTTGCGTCTGGCTAATAATTACGAATTTGTTTGTGTCGAGAAACCACAAATTTTGTACAGAAGTTCGATGAATTCGCTTTCTAGTAATCTCAAAAATATGGAAGCTACATCTTTGAAAGTCATTGACCGTGGTTTCAGTTACCCAAAAGCTGATAAATTTCAGAACCTGAAAAAACAAACTATCTCAAATTTTTATAAATATCTAACTTTTAAAGCCATTGAAGCCAAACCCCAAAAAGGTAGAACTACAACAACTATATATTTTTTATGGAATTATATAAAAAATAATCCTACGGCAATCATGGATAAAAAGTTGATGATAATAATTTCTGTGAAACTTTTATTTCCTAAACTATCTCAGCGAGTTATTCAATTTAGAAAGACAGCATCAACATAAAGAATATTTTTAATAGCCTTTAGTAGATAAGATAAGCACAGATAGCATCTCACCATATTTAAATCAAATGAATATTTCTGTAATAATTCCTGTTTTTAATGGAGCAGCAACTATTGAGGAAACCATTAACTCAATATTAAATCAAACTTTTAAAGATATAGAGATAATTATAATTAACGATGGTTCTACAGATGCGACTTTAGAAATTATTGAAAAAATATCCGATACACGCATCAAAATATTTTCCTATCCCAACGCTGGTTTATCAGCAAGTCGCAATCGCGGAATTTCTCAAGCTAAAGGTGAATATATTTCTTTTATTGATGCCGATGATTTATGGACACCCGATAAACTAGAATCACAATGGCAAGCTTTACAAGAAAATCCTCAAGCTGCTGTTGCTTATAGTTGGACGAATTATATTGATGAATCCAGTAAATTTCTCAAATCCGGTAGAAGAATTAAAGTTAACGGTGATGCTTTCAGCAAACTTTTAGTAACGAACTTTTTAGAAAATGGTTCTAATCCGTTAATCCGTAAAACAGCTTTAGAAAAAGTTGGTGGTTTTGATGAATCACTTTCCGCAGCAGAAGATAAAGATATGTGGTTGCGTCTTGCAATTTATCAGGAGTTTATTTGTGTAGAAGAACCGCAAATTTTGTACAGAACCTCAACGACTTCAATGTCTACTAATCTTAAAAGACAAGAAGCTGAATCTTTAAAAGTAATTGAACGTGCTTTTAACTATCCCAAAGCCGAAAAATTACAGCATTTAAAAAAACAAAGTCTTTCACATCTTTATAAATACTTGACTTTTAAAGCAATAGAAGCACCTCCGAAACAGCGTCAAACTCTAACTGCTATATATTTTTGGTGGAATTGCATTAAAAACAATCCTGCGATGCTGAAAAATAAAAACGTGATGATAATTGCCGTTTTGAAAATTTTCTTTCCTCGACTTGTTCAAAAATGTAGAGACGTAGCAGTGCTACGTCTCCATCAGCGTTTCGGAAACACAACAAATTAATTTCATCAGATTACGATATTATTTCAATAAATTATCGTTTTAATCTAACTTCTTGCACCATTCGGGTGGAAGCTCAAAGAAACCCGGTTTCTAGTTGTGAAAACATTACTATCTCGTTTTGAAATTGGAAAGAAACCGGGTTTCTGCAACTACTGAAAGATGTAAGTTTAATCCAAAATACGGGGAGACATAGCACTGCTACGTCTCTACACAATACACAATCTATGGTAGGGAAATCCGAATAACTTTTATAGGGCAAACAATCCAGCAATTTGAGTACAATTTATTCGCGAAAGCATTTAAAATCCTGATTGATAATAACCATGCTTTCCTCGTCAGGTAAAGTGGGGTGTTAGGGATTTATTACCCCAATAATCATTAGGCAAAATGCGGTGTGGATTTTCCTCCCGCATTATTGCCGTAGAATATTTGTATTTATCGCGATTAAATTATGTTAGAACAAGGTACCATCAGTATCCATACTGAGAATATTTTCCCGATTATCAAGAAATCTCTTTACTCAGACCATCAAATCTTTTTACGGGAACTGGTATCAAATGCTGTTGATGCTATCCAAAAGCTGCAAATGGTAGCTCGTTCCGGTGAATTCTCTGGTGAAATCGGCGAATCGGAAATTATTCTTGCTGTAGATAAAGATAAGAAAACTCTTTCTATTACCGATAATGGTATCGGTATGACAGTAGACGAAGTTAAGAAATATATCAACCAGGTTGCTTTTTCTAGCGCTGAAGAATTCGTTCAGAAATACAAAGGTTCTTCCGACCAGCCAATTATCGGTCATTTTGGATTGGGTTTTTACTCTTCCTTTATGGTCGCTAAGCACGTTGAAATCGATACTTTATCTTACAAAGAAGGAGCAAAACCAGTTCACTGGAGTTGCGATGGTTCACCGAAATTCACTTTAGAAGAATCATCCCGGACAACTCGGGGTACTACAATTACTCTTCACCTCATGGAAGAGGAAGAAGAATTTGTAGAAGAAGCAAGAGTCAAGAATCTTGTTAAAACTTATTGCGATTTTATGCCAGTACCCATCAAACTGGATGGTGAGGAATTAAATCGACAAAAAGCACCGTGGCGAGAATCTCCCAGTAATTTGACCAAAGAAGATTACATGGAATTCTACCGCTATCTATATCCTTTCGAGGAAGAACCTTTATTATGGGTACATTTGAATACCGATTATCCCTTCATCATTAACGGTATTTTGTACTTCCCCAAACTCAAACCCGACGTTGACGTTAGTAAAGGACAAACCAAACTATTTTGCAACCAGGTATTTGTTAGCGACAACTGCGAAGAAATCATTCCTCAATTTCTGCTGCCAATGCGGGGTGTGATTGATAGTACCGATATTCCGCTTAACGTATCCCGTAGTGCATTGCAAGGCGATCGCACCGTTAAAAGAATCGGCGATTACATTGCTAAAAAAGTTGGCGACAGGCTCAAACAACTGTACCGCGACGACCGCGAGCAGTATATCCATGCTTGGAAAGATTTAGCAACCTTCGTTAAATTTGGGGTGATGAACGATGAAAAATTCCAAAAGCAAGTTGAAGATATCGTAGTTTTCCGTACTACCAAAGAATCGGAAAACACTGAAGCAGCAGCAGAACCCGCCGAAGCCCCCGCAGTAGAAGTACAGTCTCAAGAAGGCGACGTATGGCAAGACGTTACCCCTGGTGGTGAAGGAGCAGAAAATCCTGAATCCGCTCAAAAACCAGCATTACCTTACGTAACCATCAAAGAATATTTAGACAGAAACAAAGAAAGTCACGAAAATCGCGTCTTCTACTGTACCGATGCAGCATCACAAGCAGCTTACGTAGAATTACACAAAAATCAAGGTTTAGAAGTCTTATACTTAGACTCCTTCATCGACACCCACTTTATTAACTTCCTCGAACGCGAATACAACGAAGTCAAATTTACTCGCGTAGACTCCGACTTAGACAACACCTTATTGGACAAAGATAAATCCAGCGAAATAGTAGACCCAACAACCAACAAAACCCGAGGAGACACAATCAAAGAAATCTTTGAGAAAGCCCTCAACAAACCAAAACTCAACATTCGCACCGAAGCATTAAAATCCGACAATCCCCAAGGAACACCACCAGCAATGGTATTGTTACCAGAAATTTTACGTCGCTTGCGAGAAATGAACGCCATGATGCAGCAGCAAAGCGCAGAATTCCCCGAAGAACACGTATTATTAGTTAATACAGCCCATCCGCTGATACAAAACCTAGAAAATCTCAACCAAGGTAGTATCATTCAAGGTGACGGACAATCCTCCAACGCCGAAATAGTCAACTCAATTTGTCAACACGTCTACGACTTAGCCCTAATGTCCCAAAAAGGCTTCGACGCAGACGGAATGAAATCCTTCGTAGAGCGTTCCAACGAAGTACTTACCAAGCTGACAAAACAAGTAGCTAAGTGAAACAGTGAACAGTGAGCAGTGAACAGTGAACAGTTAAGAGTTAGGAGTTAGGAGTTTTGTAGGTTGGGTTAAGCGGAGCCCAACCCAACATAGATAACACAGCAAACAGTAAAGTAAGGTCAAAGGTGGAGAATTAGGAATAGTTAGGAGTTACGAGTTAGGAATGAGGAGTTAGGAAGTTTCAATTTCCCCTTGTCCCCCCATCTCCCCATCTTCTTTCTCTGTTCCCTATTCCCTATTCCCCGTTCCCTTTCCTAAACAACTTATTCAGAAATCAAACTGAATTCTTATAAAATAGAAAATTACGTTAAAAAATAGGAGATTCTTCATATGGCTCGTAAATGTCAACTGACTGGAAAAAAAGCGAATAACGGTTATGCAGTATCTCACTCACACCGTCGCACCAAAAAACTTCAGCAAGCGAACCTCCAAAGCAAGCGCGTTTGGTGGGCTGAAGGAAACCGCTGGGTGAGATTAAAGCTTTCTACTAAAGCAATCAAAACTTTGGAGAAGAAAGGTTTAGATGCAATGGCTAAAGAAGCTGGAATCAATCTTAATCGCGTGTAAATCGGAATTGTGGGTAATCGAAATATTACCTTTTCAATTAATCAAGATTAGAGCCTACATATGTAATGTATGTAGGCTTTGATTTTTATATCTAGTTTTATTTTTATAGCGCGTTTCATTTGGGTGCAATACACTTTGATAAACCTCACCCCCTTCCCCTCTCCTTGTCAAGGATACTGCTGGTCATTCAGGGGTGACACCCCTGAATGACCAAAAAACAAGGGTTTCAAGAGTGCGATCGCACTCTTGGTGATAACTCAGAATCCCTATTGATTCGTTGGGATAAGGGGTTAGACCCACTATTCGCCAGCAGTATCCTTGTCAAGGAGAGGGGTGTATTCTATACCTTGTAGGGTGTGTGACGGCTCGAATCACTTATAAAACCGAACCAAATAACTTACAAAATGCCGTCACGCACCATTGAGCTTGTATTTCGTAGGGTGTGTGACGGCTCGAATCAATTATCAAACCCAAGAAACAACTTACAAAATGCCGTCACGCACCATTTAACTAAAAGAATTTCATTTCTACACAATTAGCGTGTGATAAGCATGATGTGGTTTGTTTAATTACATTTTCAGTCCATTTCAATGGACTTATGCTATGAGCCTGGGGTTTGCAACCCCAGGTGGATGTGAAAACAGTCGCCTCCGTGTTTTTCCAGTTCCAAAGCTTAACCTATAAGATTTAAATATTATTTGTCATAACATTCAGTTTCACAGCTACAAAAAACCACTCCAATACAAAACCATAATATTTTTTCTCCGACTGATAACTTTACCGTTCCAGGTGGGTACTATAACTTTAGTCAATTAATAACAACTTCATAAAGTTGTCTTGAGCTAATACTAAATTCCGTAAAAAAACAGCAAAAATTTGATGAAGCTATGGCTTTATTTTTCTTCGTCGGGTATAAATTAAATAATTCAGATAATATTTTTTTTGACCGGAAAAACACAAAAGAATTTCAAAAACAAAATAGCATTCTTGTTTGATTTGTGAAACATTATGATACTGGTCGCCGCCAACCAAAAAACGTTTAGGTTGGCTATATTCATATATCGTTTTTTCTCATAAAAGCCTTAGACGAGAAAAATTTAAAGCCGCATTAGAGAAAGATTGAATATCATTATTTTTCTCTATAAAAACGATAGACATTAATCTCAAAAACTTTAAAAGTAATTAATCTCAAAACTCGTATCACAACTCTTGATAGGAAAGTAGCTATGTCGAAAAAACGTAAGTTAGTCAGGGTCATTAAAAAGTTTTATCAAAAATTTATTCGTAAATCTTCCTCTACTGTAAGAAAACAGAGTTTATGGCTTTTACGAAATTTCAGAGTTACTAAAAGGCGGCAAAATTCGGCTAATAGTGGTTTTGTATTACCTACTGTAGCAATGGTTTCGTTAGTAGTTGTGTTGTTGACTATTGCGATTATGTTTAGGTCGTTTGAGCGGTCTAAGAATGCGAGTAATGTTAGGGTTAATCAGGCGGTTTTGAATGCTGCCACTCCGGCATTAGATAGGGCAAGAGCGAAGATTGATAAGTTATTTATAGACCCTAGATTACCTCGTTCTACACCTAACGATTTTTCGCTTACAGAAGTAATTTCTAAGAACGTAAGTGAATTTACTTTTGGTGATGAGATGCAGTTAACCCTGTCTTATGATGTTGATGGTAAGGGTGGGATTAAGGATGACGAAAAGTTAAATACAGCTTGGAAATATCCAGTAGATACCGATAATAACGGTAAGTATGATAGTTATACGCTTTACGGTATTTATTTTACTAATCCACCTACTAGCGGTGGAAATCCGACTAGAGCAAGAAGTCCTTTAGATGCAAGAACACCTCCTATGAACGAGGTTCAAGGTGGCGATAAATGCGATAGGGGTGATAAAACTAGCGCTTCATTGATAGGTTCTCAAGGTTGGTATGAAAGTAATGGAGTTTTGAAAAGAAGTCTTTTTGTTTACACTACAACTTTGCCAATTACAGACGATAAAGGACTTAGTAATGAGTACGAAATATTCAGGGGGAATAAAGGTTTTGCAGCTTTAGAATATCAGCAAGACAGAGAACGTCGTCCGCTTACAAGTAATGCGGTATTGTATAACGATGACTTAGAGATTGCTCCTGGTGGTGGAATTAAATTAAACGGGCGGATTTTTACCAACTCTAATTTATTAACTGTAAAGACAAAAGATGGAGATATCGAATTTTTCCTAGTTAGCAGTCCTGATTCTTGCTACTACAATGCAACAAATAGCAAGATTGTGATTGGAGGTAACGTTGCAAATGCTCGTATCAGAGATACTACAGATAAAGTCAGTAATAATGAAGTAAAAGTACATTTATTCAAAGATTCAGGTGTTGGTAATAAACCAACAATCGATGAAGATAACAAATCTACAAACGTTGCAGGAGGAAGCGATGTTGCTTACAACGGTGAGGCTTATGAAAGACGAATTAATCTTCTTGTTAAGGCTGCTAAACGTAAAACTGATGCTTCTCTCCCCAGCGAGGTTACTGATGAACTAAAAAAAATAACTGATGCTGATGCAAGTTTAGATAAAAATACCGTAAAAGAACGATTATTAAAGACTTACTTTAGAAAACGCACCCGACGCGTTCCCTATGCAGAAGTACCTTTAAATGATATGAGTAAAGCTTTGGGTTCCTACACAGAATTCAATGTTCTTGGTACCACTAGTGGTGAATCTATGCGACCCAAAGATAACTGGGTTTTTCCATTTAATCCTGCTAATGGAACGGCTCATGGTGGATACGCAAATTTACCACTAAAAGCAGACGGAGACAAAATTAAATTACCAGCACAAGCAACAGATTTCCCTGAACCGGAAGGTGAAGAAAAATTCCTTGGGGATAGAGTTTTAGTTGGTAATAATATGCCAGAAATGTGGTGGGATGCTAGCAAAAATAAATTTGTTAGTCAAGAAGAAGCAGGTCAAGAAATTAATGGTAAGAAATGGGATGAAGGTGATGGTACGCGCAAACGTTATCCCCAAGTAAGACAATTAGACGACCTGGGAGCAACTGGTCGTAATGAATTTTGGGAACAGTCCGCCGCTGAATACCCTACTGATAAGTTAGATGTAGTAGGTGGTTTAAGAGTAATAACAGGTGCGGGAATTTACTTGCCTAATGACTACAATCCCAGTAGCCGTAGCTTTACCAAAACTCAAGAGACTGTTTGGGCAGATAATATGCCGATGGGTGTAACCAGCGAGGCTGAAGGTTTACCTGATGATAAAACACCTTATCTACAAATGCGAGCTGCCGTAGTTTATCATTTTCAAAACGATACATATAAACCAGGAACCAGTAATCCTCAAACGCCTATTGCATGCGTTAGCTCCTTCTATGACCCCACTAATGAGGATACAGCAAAGAATGAGGAAAGATATAAGAGTAAAACACTTTCTTGGAATACAGATTCTAATGGTAAATCGAATAATGGTATAGTCTACGGTCCTCCTAATGGTCTTAGGTCAACTTATTTAAGAGTTCTTGAGTACCAAGCTTCTCTAAAATATCCCAGTGGACGTTTAGTAAACAAACAACTAAAAAAAGCTTTAGATAAAGGTACTACTGGAAAGCTGACTTTATCAGAAAAATCTGCTTTAGACTCTGGAATTTGTGCCTTACAAATTATGGACGGTACCCTTAGTCCTGTTACTGGTAGTAGTCCTATTCCTCATGGTGCCATTTCAGAAAAAGCCTTTTTGGATGCAAGGCAAATTAAAGCAATTGATAAACCAGGTGATGAAAAGAATTATGAGTTAGATGTAGAACTACGTCAGCCCTTAGAAATTCGTACCACTGTTCTAGATATGAATTTATTGCGAACAACAAAAGCTGGTACGACAAAATATAGTACTCAGGAATATCTCTTACCTAATAGCGGTATTATTTACGCTACTCGTGATGATGCATTGCCAGACTTAAGTGATGAAACTGTTGATATTAGTAGCACTGACTTTAAGTTAGACCCTACCCGTCGTCCTAACGGCATTATGCTTATTAAAGGTGAAGATTTAAGTCGTGTTAACGAATGGAGACCGGAAGAAAAAGGTTTGATATTAGTAAGTGACTTACCAGTCTATATCAAAGGTGATTTTAATAAACATACAGAAGAAGAATTTTTGGAAAATTTAGATAGCGATTGGAGTAACTTTTATACTCGAAGAAAAACTTTTCCTGAAGATAAAAGATTAAATAAAAACTTTGCTTGTCGTAAGGATCAATTTGATGGCTGTAATAGCGGTGAAACATGGCGACCAGCTACCGTAATTGCAGATGCTATCACAGTTCTATCCAAAGAATTTCAAGAAGGTTTTCGCAAGGAAGGAGATTATGATGTCAGAGACAATTGGGGTTATGCGGCTTTAGGTTATGACTACGACGGTAATGGCATTATTGAAGATACAAAGTTCGTAACTTTGAACGAAAAAGTTCTTAAACTCGATTTAGATGGTGATGGTAATACTACTGACACTAGTATTACTAGATTAAGCGAAGAGGTTCTTGGCATTGATCTTGATAATGATGGGAATAAAACTGACACTAACATTAGAATAACTGAGCAAAACATACCAGGTATTGTTGCTACTAGGTTAAATGGTTTGTGGGATAACAACTTCGTAAGCAGTTTTCCTTGGAAGGAAAGCGGTGGAGAGCGTAACCCTAAGACTTTAGGTAATACTTTGATAAAAAGTTCTTACTTAAATAACTTTGTTACCCCAATTCAGCGTCGGCAGAAATTTTCCCAGTACGTGATGGAAATTTGTCCCAAAAAAGTAGTGGCAGCTTGTACTCCTAATGACTGGGTAGTAGGTTATGACCTGAATGGAGATGATGACTTGAATGACACTATTGATCTTGAGGTGAAAAGAAAGATTGGTGGAATAGATACAGACGTTACAGTAAGTTATGTAGAGAAAGACATAAAGGGTAATCAATTAGTTCAAGCTTTAGCAGATGCACAGGCCGCAAAAGTAAAACCATACAAGGGTGGTTTTAGATTTTATGCAAATAGATTAAGGGCAGGCACTACAACATTTCCTGCAAAAGAAGCAGAAGAACAAAGTTTACCCCGTAGAGTCGCATTTCTTAGACATGGAAATGACCTAACTGTTAAGAAAGGTTCTACAGACTTAACTAAAGACAAAGCTAGGAAAGATGTAAAAGAAAATACTTTAGTCTTAGATCCAGGTGATAATACTCCAGTTCTTATAGGAGTTACAGATAATAGGTACTTACCAGTAAAGTACTATCCTTACTCTAGTACTCTCACTATTAATGAAATTGACTACGACAAATTCGATAACGCAGCTAAAAATATACCTAAAGAGCAAAACAACAGCTTATGGTTCAAGACAAAAGATAATGCTGATGAGGCTAATTACGGTTATCACTTCCCTCTATGGATTGAAAACAAAGATGCACTAAGTGCAACTAGAACGACAGACCAGCCATTACTAGCGCCTGTATTGCAGATTCAAATCCCCTTTCGGGGTTCTCCCAAAGATGATAAAACAACTGATAGTAAGTATTTAACTGGTACAACTGACTTAAAAAGAAAGTCAAATAATACCTGGTTACAAGCAGCTGTCGATACAGAAACAAATCTTATCTTTGCTCAAGGTGATACCCCAGGAAGACCCGCAGAATCAAATGGTGGTTTAGAAAACTTTGTACGTTACTTAGAAAATTGGAATGGTAAAGATCATACCGCTCTAGGTTCGTTCATTCAGTTTAGACGCAGTTCGTATGCTACAGCACCTTGGCAAGGTTTTACAGCTAGTTACCAAAGTGATGAGACAGGCTATACAAGTTCTACAACAGGAACAATTTTCGGATATCCTCAAGGCTATAGAATTACCGTAAATAACCAGAGCGGAAAAAACTTAGGTAGGACACCCTTCTATATCCAAGCTAATCGTCTTTGGGGTTTTGATGTCGCTTTATTAACTCAGCTACCTGATTTATTTTCTCAACGTTTCACCGCACCACCGAATGGTGAACCGAGCGAGTTTTATAGAGAAGTTAGTAGAGACGATAAATGGGTTTCAACTTTGCTATGTGCTAAAGATGGAAGCGATAAATATGTAATTAGTGAAGGTCAACGTCCTTCACAATGTGAATAGTCTCAGGTTTACGCACGGATAATTTTATCAGTGCGTAAGTTTCATATATTTAACTAGTTGCAACTATTTTAAGATGAAAATTTATCACAAATATAAACAAAAAATCTCATTCAATCAGTCAGGTTTTACCATTATCGAGTCATTAGTAGCAATCATTGTGGTCGGGATTCTAATGACGGCAATCGCACCTACTATAGTCTTATCTGTAGCAACTCGCGTACAAGCAAGACGAGTAGAATTAGCCGCAGATGCTGCTAAAAGCTACATAGATGGTGCAAGAACAGGCACAATAGACGTTTCAACACTACCCAGCGATAAGCAGTTAGATGAATATGATGCTCCTAAAACAGGTACTTTGACTTGCAACAAAGATAATGATTACTGTACTTCACCAGAGAACAACTTGTATTGCATAGACGGTGATGCTGATAGTAAATGCACTAAAGATAGCTCAAGGGACATGATTATCCAAGCATTTCGCTACAACAGCAGTTCTACAGATGTAGAGGATGGTTACAGCTTAGGAGTACGTGTTTATCGAGCAGATGCCTTTGATAGAAATAAAGTTACACAGTTAAAAGCTTTAAAAGATGATGCTAAACAACAATCAACATTCACAGGAGGAACTGGTTTAAGGTCAGTTCAAACTCCTCTGATGGAAATAACAACAGATGTTTCTACTAACACTACATTTGAGGATTTCTGCAAACGTTTGAAAACAGATCCAGCAAAGTCATGTTAAATATCTCTAAATTACAAGTAAATAATAAAGTTACTATCCCGCTCAGATGGTTGAAACGTGAATCGAATAAAAATACCAAACAATCTGATAAAACGTCTGGGTTTACGCTAATAGAATTGCTTGTCGCAATGATTCTTGCTTCGCTTATTCTTACACCTTTATTAGGGTTTATGATTAACATCATGCAAGCCGACCGTAGAGAACAAGCGAAAACAAGCACTCAACAGGAAGTTAAATCAGCACTTGATTTTATTGCGCGAGATTTAGAGCAAGCAGTTTATATATATGATGCTGATGGAATAGATAAAATCAGAAGTCAATTACCTAAAAGTACTACTGATGACCAAAAAAAATATTTTCCTGTCCTTGTTTTTTGGAAACGTCAATATATAGAGAAAGTAATTCCAATTGCAAAGGGAGCTAAATGTGAAAGTGATGCTCAGAAAAAAGATTGCGACGACACTTATGTTTATTCTCTAGTCGCTTATTACTTAATTAAAGATGATAATTCCACATGGTCTAAGGCTGCAAGAATAGGTAGATTTCAGCTTAGCGATGGCTATGGAGAGAATAAAGTGAATAAAGATGTTGGCTTCAAAGAATTCGAGTTAAAAGGTATAGGTGACTTAAAAGCCAAAATGAATAAATGGGAAAGTGATACCTATAGCGCAAATACTCCAGGTATTGTCACTCTAGTTGACTATATCGACCAAACAAAAATAAATACTACGAGCAATCCCAAACCTGCTGAATGTCCTACAGGGATGCAACAAATACCGGACTTCCCTGAAGCTACTGAAGATAAAAATGCTGTTGCCACGGGCGATGTTAACACAGCTAGTTTTCACGTATGTGTAGATTCAATCAATACTGTTGCAGAAGTTTATTTACGCGGTAACGCATTTGCTCGAATTGAAAATACTCCTCCAGAGTTCAGTAAAGAAAGAAAAATTTATTTTCCTCAAGCGCGTATACGAGTGGAAGGACGCGGTTTCGTCTTTACAAAATAAGCTTCAAAAAAATAAATTAATCCTCTTTAGCTAGAATCAATTCAATTAAGAGTGCCATATCTAACTTAGTGGTATTAAAAATGTTATACAAATTACCGATAAAGCCATTACTCGCAAAATCAAATATATCTTTTAACTCATCCAAAAAGACTTCTGGTTTTACCTTAATCGAAGTATTAGTAGTGATAGTTATGGTAGGTATTCTTTCAGCAATAGCTGCACCAAGTTGGCTAGGGTTTGTTGCCAGACAAAGACTAAACAAAGCTAACGATACCGTTTTAGCAGCATTGCGAGAAGCACAGCGAGAAGCAAAAAAGAACAAACGTAGTTATAGTGTTAGTTTCAGAAAAAATAAAGATAATGCAAATGTTATAGAGTATGCTGTTTATCCAACAAAAAACCTTGATGGAGAGCAAATAGAATCTAATAAAATTAATATATGGAAGCCCATAGGAGGCGAGTTAGGAATAAATTCAGAGCAATTCTTAGTAGGCACTAACTTGAAAGGCACAAATGAAGGTAATAGCGACAATAATAATGACAATAATATCAAAACAATAAAATCAACTCATAGTACAACAAACGTTACGGAAACGATTGCTTTTGATTATGCTGGTACTTTACCTAGAGATGCTAAAGGGATGCCTTTTAAAATTGTATTAGCAACACGAAAAGATGCAAAAAGTGATAAACCTAGCAATCTAAAACGCTGTGTCATTGTAGAAACCTTTATAGGAGGGATACGAACCGGAAAGGATGAAGATTGCGATAATAGAAAAAATAGCTCATGGTAATAAAAAATCAATAAAAACACTGAAGCCTCAACTGCACCCGAAAGACGAAAATTAATACATCGGGTGCAGTTTTATATTTCTATTGAATTGCTATTACAATTCACTTACCTACCTAAAAACATATAACCTTAATACCAACACTTAAAGCGCTATGACAGAGTGCATAAACTTTACCGTAGCTATCCCCACATACAACGGTGCAAGTCGATTACCCGAAGTTCTACAAAGACTGCAAAATCAACTGCATACCGAAAATATCTCTTGGGAGATAATAGTTGTCGATAACAACAGCACTGATAACACCGCTGATGTTGTCAAACAATATCAAGAAAATTGGCAGCATCCCTTTCCTTTAAAATACAGCTTTGAATCCAGACAAGGTGCAGCATACGCTCGCGAAACAGGAGTTAAAGAAGCCAAAGGTGAAGTTATCGGTTTCCTTGATGATGATAACTATCCCGTATCCAACTGGGTAGCCAAAGCTTATGAATTCGCTCAAAAATATCCCCAAGCAGGAGCAATTGCGAGTCAAATTCATCCCAACTGGGAAGTTGAACCACCAGAAAATTTTCAACGCATCGCGCCATTTTTAGCAATTACCGAAAGAGGTAACATACCCTTACTCTACGAACCCAAAAGCAAACTATTACCCCCTTCAGCAGGAATAGTTATTCGCAAACAAGCTTGGTTAGAAAGCGTACCCGAAAATTTAGTTTTAACAGGTAGAGCTAACGGTAGTATGCTCACCGGTGAAGATACCGAAATGCTGTCTTACATTCAACAATCAAGCTGGGAAATTTGGTACAACCCAGAAATGGAAGTTTATCACCAAATTCCTCGTTGGAGATTGCAAAAAGAATATTTATTCCCCTTCTTCAAAGGAATTGGATTAAGTCGCTACGTTACTAGAATGGTTGATATCAAACCATATTTAAAGCCAGCAGCAATATTTGCTTATATGGCGAATGACTTACGAAAAATTTTATTTCATATATTTAAACACGGCAATAAAGTTAAAACAGATTTAGTTACTGCTTGCGAAATGCAGTTATTTATAAATAGTTTAATTAGCCCTTTTTATCTGTGGAAAAATGGCTATTTTAATAAGAAATTTGAAGGGTAAAACATTCGTAGTGTGTCCTATAGGACATGTATCTTATATCTTGCACCATTCCTAATTAGCGCTCACAACCACCTGGGATTGAAAATCCCAGGCTAATAGCTCAAGTCTACTCAAGTAGACTGAAATACTTACCCAGTCCTATTTATAGGACTTATGCTATTAGACGGGGGTTTGCAACCCCCGGCGGTTTTGACAATTATGTAAGATGTCAGATTCATAGGACTTTAGCTATTAGACCGGGAATTGCATTCCCGGTCGGGTGAATAATACCAACCCCACAACTTATATTCAACAGGTATTTTTTTAAAGTTATCAGCGTATCCGTATCTACCAGTGTGGTGCATTTATCCAATCACTAAATGTTTAATAAACACTGGAATAATAACTCTAGCAGTGGGTTTACTCTGCTCGAAGTTTTGGTAGTTATTTTAACCATCGGTATATTGAGTGCTGCTGCTGCTCCTTCTTGGGTAGCTTTTATTAATACTCGTAAACTTAATTCTGCTTCTGACAAAGTTTACCTTGGTTTACTGCGGGCAAAACGAGAAGCCCAAAGAACTAAAACCACTTGGCAATTCAGTATTCGCGAGAAAGAAGATATCGTACAGTGGGCCGTTCATCCCGAAACGGTCAATCCAAATGATGCTAACTGGAATAGTTTAGATCCGAATGTCGTTTTAGACGCAGAAACTACTTTACTTTTACGAAGATCAACTCAGGTCAGACATATTCAGTTTGACTATAGGGGTAGCGTCAGAAAACCACCTCTGGGAAGAATCACTTTATCTAGTAAATATGGTGGTAAAGCTAAACGCTGCGTGTATATTTCTACGATTTTAGGAGCAATACGAACCGCGAAGGAACGTGATAAACCTAAAAGAGGTGATTATTGCTATTGAATATTTGATTGATTTAAATGTAATCTTACCAGGTGGTTATTCATACCTATTATTGTATGCAGGCTTTTTTTTGCTTATCCGGTTTTTTATGACAAATTATTGTGCTGTTAATCTTTTTCATAAATTCCGACGGTTTGTTTTCTACTGATGCAATAATGTAGAGACGTTATACATAACGTCACCCAGAATTACCGAGAAAACCCGACTCTTCAGAGTTTATACAATCAACTAATAGGACAATTTTATTAAATTCTTGATACTATTCTAAATCCGGGGAGACGTAGCATTGCTAAGTCTCTACATAAGTTATTTTAGATTGTTAATAATGGTACGTTACGCTGACGAAGACCAGACCTGAGAAAAATTATAAAAATCATATTTTCGTGGATAGCTCACCCAAAATTGCCAAAAAACATCTAATTATTTTTACGCGCTATCCCGAACCCGGTAAAACTAAAACCCGATTGATACCGGCTTTGGGAGTCGAAGGTGCTGCAAATCTTCAGCGTCAAATGACTGAGTTCACTTTATCCAAAGTCAAAAAATTTCAAGAATCGGCTGCAATCTCTTTTGAAATTAGGTTTGCAGGTGGTAATTTACAACTGATGCAAAATTGGTTGGGAACAGAATTAAATTACCTGCATCAAGGAGAAGGGGATTTAGGAAAGCGGATGGAAAACTCTTTTTTAAGTGCCTTAAATAAAGGTGCCCAAGAAGTAGTTATCATCGGCATTGATTGCCCCAATCTCAGTGCT
This sequence comes from Calothrix parasitica NIES-267, assembly GCF_002368095.1. Taxonomy (GTDB): domain Bacteria; phylum Cyanobacteriota; class Cyanobacteriia; order Cyanobacteriales; family Nostocaceae; genus Rivularia; species Rivularia parasitica. The sequence continues at coordinate 5,626,421 of NZ_AP018227.1, forward strand.
GAAGTTTTAACACAAGCCTTTGAAAAAATTCCTAATTGCGACTTATTACTCGGTCCTGCTGTTGATGGCGGCTATTATCTAATTGGTTTAAAGCGTACCATCGGAGAATTATTTATTAACATAGACTGGGGAACCAGCAAGGTATTACAACAAACTGTGGATATTGCCCAGCAACTTAATCTATCAGTTTGTTACTTACCAACTTTGGCTGACGTTGACCGACCAGAGGATTTACCAATTTGGGAAAACAGTTATCAGTTATCAGTTAACAGTTAACAGTTAGCAGTGAACAGTCAATAGTTAGCTGTTTTATCAAGCAGTTGCTGTTCAAGCCCAAGCTAATGTGTACAAATTGTACAAAGTACTTAATTTGAAAACATTGTGGTGAGACCATATTGGTCGCTAATACTATAAAAATCTACTTATTGATAACTGATAACTGTTCACTGATAACTGTTCTCCCTGTACGAAAATTTGCCGAAGACAGCTGAAACAACCTTTGCTACTGTGGTGTAATCCCGAACATAGGTGTTAAAATTTCCACCTGTATTGAACCTACTCTATTTGTTAACAGTAGCTAGAGTATTGGCAACAATCGCTCAAGTAACTTTGTGTAGGACAATCACTGTAATTGAATGCGAGATTAAAACAAAAATGGTTAATCGTTTGGCTACTGTAAATACTTCCCGCACTATGAAAGTGGTAGGGATAATCTTGATTTTGTCTTTTTTAGTTGACATTTTAATACTTTCATTCCCTCCCCAACCAACTAATACTGCATGGCAAACCGGCTTAGCAACTGCTTTCGTTGACCGAGGTATTGTCCCAATGGTGGGTTTGGGTATGCTCTTCGGAGGACATTGGGTTGATAGTTTTGATGATTCTAGCCCTTCTGGTCTCGACTTAAGATTTCCTGCGCTGATTTTGTCAAGCATCTTAGGCTTGATTTTCTTGCTAATTTTCCCCGTACATCTCAATAACGTGAATCAAATCAGCAAACGTGATGTTGCACAAGTAACCGCAAGAGCGGAGCAAGCAGAAAGTCAAGTTCAAGGACAACTACAGCAGGTACAGGCTAGATTAAATACCGACCAAGCAAAAGCTCAAATAGAAGAACAGAAAAAGAAAATTAGAGCTCAGTTTAGCGAACTGCTAAAAGATGACACAAGATATAACGAAGCATTAAAAAATAATAGAATCCCACAACAGCAGAAAGATTTACTCAAGAAGTTTAAGGAAGACCCCAAAGCGCTTGATGCATTTATCGCCGAACAAAGCGACCCAACGCAATTAGCAAATCAACGTTTAACTCAAATTCGTCAAGACAAACAAGCAGCTGTGAAACGAGCTAAAGATTCAGCTTTGAAGTCTGGATTGCGAGTTGGTATGAGCAGCTTACTACTTTCCATTGGCTACATAATTATTGGCTGGACTGGATTAAGAAGTAAAGGTGCAACTTCTGGTGGTGGAAAGCGCAAAGCTACCGCACGTTGAAGTCAGATGAAGAAAAGTTAGGAGTTATAAGTTATGAGTTGAATTCTGAATTTATCACTCATTTATCTACTTTTAAAAACTCCTAACTCTTATTCTCTCATCCTCTAAAAGATTTTATTACCAAAATTCTAGAACTCTTAACTTCTAACTCCTCATTCCCAACCATTTTAATTTAAACAAAAAAATAATACCAATATACTATTTTAACTATGATTACTATTTACATATTGACCTATAACGAAGAATTAGATATTGCTGCTTGTATTGAGTCGGCTATGGTGTCGGATGACATCATTGTGGTTGATTCGGTAAGTTGCGATCGCACTGTTGAAATAGCGAACAGGTACCCGGTTAGGGTTGTGGAACATGCTTTTGAAAGTCACGGTAAACAACGGACTTGGATGTTAGAAAATATATCCCCGAAATATGACTGGGTTTATATTCTTGAAGCAGACGAACGGATGACACCAGAATTATTCAGTGAATGTGTAGAAGCAACTAAAAATACTGATAATCTCATCGGCTATTACGCAGCAGAACGAGTAATGTTTATGGGTACTTGGATTCGTCACAGCACTCAATATCCTCGTTATCAATTACGACTTTTTCGTCACGGGAAAGTATGGTTTACAGACTACGGTCATACCGAAAGAGAAGTCTGTGAAGGAAATACGGGATTTTTAAAAGAAACTTATCCTCATTACACATCTGGTAAAGGCTTGACCCGGTGGATTGACAAGCATAACCGTTATTCCACTGATGAAGCCAAAGAAACAGTGCATCAATTGGAAAGAGGAAATATTAACTGGAACGATTTATTTTTTGGTAAAACAGAAATAGAACGTCGTCGTGCCCTGAAAAATTTATCATTACGAGTACCTGGTAGACCAATAGTGCGGTTCTTGTATATGTATTTCATCCTTAGAGGCTGTTTCGACGGACGAGCCGGATTCACCTGGTGTACCTTACAAGCCTTCTATGAATACCTAATCTTGCTAAAAGTCTGGGAAATGAAGCATCTCCCTACACCAAGCATTAACACAGTCACCAGCGAGCAGTTAACAGTGAGCACAGAGGGAGAGATTCTTGAAGTAGTGAGTAATGAGTAGTGAGTAATGAGTAGCGAGTAATAAGTAAGGAATTGGAAATAAATAGTTGAGCAGCAGACAATTAGACCGGAATAGTTAATTCACTTGCTTCTCACTACTTACTCTTCACTATTTGCGACTTCCTACTTTCTACTTGCTACTTGCTACTTGCTACTTGCTACTTGCTACTCATAACTATCCCCACTCCCCCGTTTCAAATTAAAATGTTACATTTAATATAAATTAATATATTTAACTATTTTTTTTATAATAGTTAACAGTGTTCATCAGGAAGTTGTTCGCGGGAAAAACTAGCGCGGAAAGCCTTTTGCCTACCTATAATTTGTAAGCAGTGCTAAAGTAGGGCGCGGTAGTATTAGTAATATCCTGAAAGACTTGCAACAATCCTTTACAAGTCTTAAAAATAAAACTCAGGTGTATGAACTAATTAGCCGCTTACTAGGGCAGGAAAGCATGTTGTGTATGTTTTGCAGCCTTTAGGTTGATGCCGCTTTCTCAGGTGTATTTTTCGTAGTGGCTTCTGAACGTGAAAGCTAGTTAACTGACTAGATAATTAGTTGTAATGCAGATCAAGTAATGGGTTATTAGCCTTTTGCCTCAAAGGTTTTAGTTGTGTGCTGTGAAAAAGAAATGTGAATATTGCTTTAATTAATATTCTCTCATTGAAGGGAATGGCAATAAATTTCTAGGGTAGGGAGGCAATATAATTATCAAGTCCATGATTCATTGCCGATATTCTTGTATTAGTAATTTAGGCAAAATTAAAGTCACGAAAAACGGGTTTGCAGCTTGAAAAAGCAAATATTCAAAGCAATTAGACTGATTAAGCTGGTATGAATGTCAATAATCGGAATTCCACTAGCCGTATTAAGGAGAATAAGGGCTTGGGTTACGAACGCTGGAAACAAGACTTAAAAAATGACCTGATTGCTGGTTTGCTGGTAATAATTCCTTTAGCAACCACTATTTGGTTAACTGTAACTATTGCTATTTGGGTAATCGATTTCCTTACTCAGGTGCCCAAACAACTTAATCCTTTTGAGGGGTTAAACCCTTTATTAATTAATGTATTAAACTTCGTGGTGGGGTTTACGGTACCACTATTAAGTATTCTTTTAATTGGATTAATGGCTCGCAACATTGCGGGTAAATGGCTGCTTGATTTTGGAGAGCGATTTTTACAAGCAATTCCCTTAGCGGGACAGATTTATAAAACCCTTAAGCAGCTTTTAGAAACGCTATTAAAAGATACTAACAGTAAATTTCGCCGCGTTATTTTAGTAGAATATCCGCGACCGGGGATGTGGGCAATTGGTTTTGTTACGGGTAACGTTAGCAGCGATATTCAAGCCCAAATGTCAGAAACTATGTTAAGCGTTTTTATTCCCACTACTCCCAACCCCACTACAGGGTGGTATGCAGTAGTTCCGGAAAAAGATGTGGTTAACCTCTCAATGTCCATAGAAGAAGCCTTCAAAATCTTAATATCCGGCGGTATTGTTTCTCCCAATGCTGCTTTACCTCCTCTGGAAATACCCAAAGAACGTAAAATAGAAGCGCGAGAAAAAAAACGGCAAGTAATTCCTGTTGAAGAAGGTTAATGTTTATTGCTGCCTTGCAATGTCCGATTGCATGGTATTTTGAGCAGTAATGATTAATTCTTATAAAAGTTAATTAGTTTTGACGCGAATAGCCAATTAGTTTCGCGTCAAAATCAACTGTCAACTGCGGTGAGGGTATATCCACTTACCCGAATTATATTAATACTGCTATGCAAGACCGTAAACCCCAACAAATTGCTCGCGAATTGGTGCTGTTAAGTCTTTCTCAGTTACCTGTAAATCCCAAAACCTTAACAGAAGAACAGCTTCCTAAATTAGTCCTTGGAGCAGTACGAACTCTTAGAGCGGAGGTACAAGATAGTTTAGAGAATGCTAAAGACGACCTCAAGAGTAGTAACGAACGACTTTTAACTAGCGAAACTCGTGCTGCGGATTTAAATACTTCCAGGACAATGCTTAAAGAGGCTATTGAATTTACTCGAATAGCAATTAATAAATTAGGTGCTACCCTCGATTTTCCAGAGTTGATTCAGTTAGCAAATCAAGATAAAGAATTACGAGAACATACTGTTAGACTAGTCAAAAAAATAACAAAAGAACGTCAATTTATAGATGAAAAAATATCTGCTGCTTTAGTAGATTGGCAAGTAAAACGCCTTGCTCAGATTGACCGAGACATTCTCCGTATTGCTGTAGCCGAAATGGAATTCTATGAAATGCCTTCTAGGATAGCAATCAATGAAGCTGTTGAACTTGCTAAACGTTACAGTGGAGAAGATGGACATAGATTTATTAATGGTGTTTTACGTAGAGTCATTGAGCAGGAAAAAGCTTCCAGCGAACACTTATCAGCAAATAGCGTTAGCGGAGCGTCTCCGGAGGAGATAGCGTCTCCGGAGGACATACAGTAAGAAGTTAAGAGCTAGAATTTAAAAATTTTATTTCTACCCACTCTTCCCCCTCTACCAACTCTTCCCCCTCTCCTTAATAATTAATAATTAATCAAAGTAATTTCATAACCGACTTTATTTGCTGCAATGGTTTTCAATTGGTTTCGTCGTCAAAACAAAAAGTCTTCCGATACTTCTTCCGAACAGAAGCAGGAGCAAGAAAAAGTTGAACAACAAGTAAGTACAGAATCAACCGAAGAATCCCCAGAACCGGAATCTCCACCAGCCCAAACTGAAGATTTGCTGGCTTTTGCTAAAGCTGCTTACAAGAATATTCAAGATAAGCAACAAACAACTGAGTCAGCTGATTCAGTTGAGCAACCTGCATCTGATAGGAGTACTGAAGCTGAAGAAACTGTTTCTGAAGAAGTTGCTGAATCTCCCGAGGTAGAAACTGAAGAAGTTTCTCAAACTGAAGAAGTTGCTGAATCTCCCGAGGTAGAAACTGAAGTAGTTTCTCAAACTGAAGAAATTGTTGAATCTCCCGAAGCGGAAACTGAAGTAATTTCCCAAACTGAAGAAATTGTTGAAGACAATATTGAGAAGCAAACAGAAGAACCCACTGCGACCAATGTATCGGAAGTGGAAACATCAGATACAGAAGTTACAGAGCAAGATGTAATATCTGAAGTGGAAACATCAGATGTATCTGAGCCAGCAGCACCTGCTAATTTATCTTTCTTGGAAAGAGCAAAAGCAGAACGAGAAGCAAAGCAAGAAAGACTTGTGGCTAGTGCAATAGAAGTAACTGAAACTTCTCAAGTAGAACAGCTACCCACTGTATCCGAGGACAGCAGCGAACAAGCAACCGAGCAAACAGTTGAAGAAATACCCGAAATAGCCTTTGATGAAGGGTTTTTATGGTCTACAGAAGTTCTCGCAGCACAAGGTAGACGTGCCGAAGATGTTTCAATTGAAGAAATTAACTGGCTGAAAAAGTTACGACAAGGTTTAGATAAAACTCGTCGTAATGTTGTGAATCAGCTGAAAGCAATTGTCGGTAAAGGGCCGCTGAATGCTGATGCTGTAGATGAAATTGAGGCTTTGTTACTGCAAGCCGATGTTGGAATAGAAGCTACGGATTACATTATTAATTGTTTGCAGGAAAAACTGCGGGAAGAAGCTTTACCACCTGAAGAAGGTATTGCTTATTTGAAAAAAATTCTCCGGGATATTTTGGATAAACCGCTGCAAGAATCTCCCGAAATCGCTTCATTCACTCCAGATAAAGAAAGTTTTAATATCTGGTTGATGACTGGAGTAAATGGTGCGGGTAAAACTACTACTATCGGTAAAATTGCTCATTTAGCTAATAAATCTGGTTATAAATGTTTGATTGGAGCGGCTGATACTTTCCGAGCAGCAGCAGTACAACAGGTTAAGGTCTGGGGAGAAAGAAGCGGGGTTGAAGTGATTGCAAATCCAGGGAAAAATACAGACCCAGCAGCAGTTGTATTTGATGCAATAGCTGCCGCTCAGTCGCGAGAAACTGAATTATTACTAGTAGATACCGCAGGTAGATTGCAGAACAAGAAAAACTTAATGGAAGAATTAAGTAAAATCCGCCGAATTATTAATAAGAAAGCTCCCGATGCCAAAGTAGAATCACTGTTGGTTCTAGACGCAACATTAGGTCAAAATGGATTGCGACAAGCGGAGGTTTTTTCTCAAGCGGCCGAACTTAGTGGTGTCGTTTTAACTAAGTTAGATGGAACTGCTAAAGGAGGAGTTGCTCTTGCGGTAGTACAACAACTAGGTTTACCGATTCGCTTTATCGGTGCTGGTGAAGGTATGGAAGATTTACGTCCTTTTTCTAGCTACGAATTTGTGGAAGCGTTGCTTAGTGGTTGAGTAGGTAAGTAATTAAACATAATTAATTACTATTGTTAATCGGCTGCATAGAATAATAATCCGTCACCTTTATCAAAGGAAGGAAACTCCTTAGTTATGTTGATGAAAATGAAGCAAGACGGACTGTAAACTATAGGTCTTGGTTCATAACGTTTTCAAAGTTAGTGTTTTGTTTCATTAATGAAGGAATGGTTAGTTTCTCCCGCAACGGTTGGGAGACGTAAAGTGTAATGTCTTTAGAATCGGTCAGGAAAAATTAAAAAGACTATAAGTGGTTTGTCCCATTAGTTTTTATAGGTCTTATTTGGTTTGTGTGAATAGAAATTCTGCTGTTATGCGAGGATTTTCAAGTTCCGACGACCTGTAAGACCAACTAATAAAAATTGATTAAACGCATTGTCAGCTAAACTATTAGCCGTCGGGTACTCTTATGGGATGAAGCTGACTTACAAGTGTTATTTTTGCAAATCTCGCTTATATTACATTCGACTGAAAAGCGTTATACATATTCCTGCTCTAAATTGGGAATTATGCCACTTATATGTTATCTTCCCTCACAGGTAAGGACTAAATTATTTATACGGTCTTACCTATAAGAACATTTTGCACTTTTTAAACGATTGCTTGTTGGCTATAGCTACAAGCGAACATATTCTAGAGAGGAAACACAAGCTCAAAACATAATGATTCAAAAAAATATCTATAGTCCGTCTTAATTTAAAGGTCTTAGGGTATACTTCCTCTAGATTTGACATGCAAACTTGTTATTTTTTGTCATACTCCTAATCACATTCTAATTAGTGAATTTAGCAAAGATTATTATAACTACTAACTGCGAGTGTCTAACCCATAAAGGCTATCACCCCGTATGATATATACCTAAATTACTGAGAAAAAAACTACTTATTCCTCTATACGGTAAGATATATATTTTTTATGTCCCAAGGTATATGATTTGATAACAAAGTTATGGAAAGATTAAAAACTTGGCCAGGAGATAGAAAGATTCCGACCCGAAGACAAATTGGTGTTAAACCCCAAATCCTTGCAAGGAACAAATCTATACAAATTAACAAAACAAATCAGACAATAAAATAGTTATAAAATTTACTCTAATTGTCTTTCTACTCTTGCTAAACTTGTAAACCTTATCTCAATATGGTTTAGCAATACTTTGATTTTGTTTGATTTATCAATTATCTGGATTTAGTCAAATTTAAAACAGCAATATAATATAATCGCCTGTGTCCCAACTGCCTTCCCAACCAGCTGATAGTAATAGCAGTGCCCCAACAGATGTCACTCCAGTGGTGGCACTCAAAGAGCTTGTGGCACGGCTGCATCGGGAGCAGAATAAAATCCAAGATTTGCTTTCATCTTTAGGATTTGCTCTGCGGAGTTTCAATAATTTAAATCAGTTTTTGGAACTAATACCGCTGATGGCAACTCGGGTTACGGATGCCGATGGTAGCGTTTTGTTTCTCTACAAACCAAACGGTCAAATTCGGTTAGAACAGCTACATTGGCAAGACAGCCGTCAGCGCAAAAATATACGTAAGGCATTAGAAGCAGTTAGCAGCCAAATTTCTTTGCCTAGCAACACTACACCCTTAGCAACCACTACAGGTATTTTAGATGCTCAAATGCATCGTTGTTTAGGTTCGGATATGCAAGCTTTTGGTACTGCAATTCTGGTTAAAAATAAAGAACGTGGATGGCTTTACGTTTTAAGTAAAGACCCCGAATATACCTGGACGGAAACCAGACAGAAACTAGTACGTTTGGTCGCCGACCAAACAGCAGTTGCAATTGAAAATGATGAGCTAGGAGTAGAATTACGCAAGAAGGAGCGTCTCGACCAAGAATTAGAAATTGGCGCAGAAATTCAACGGCGACTTTTGCCCCGTCAATGCCCAAATATTCCCGGTGTAGCTTTAGCAGCTCGTTGTAAACCAGCAAATCAGGTAGGGGGAGACTATTATGATTTTATCCCCACAAATCATAACCTGACGATTAAAGGCAAAGATAGCGATGATACACAAGCTAATCGCTGGGCTATGGTTATTGGGGATGTCATGGGTAAAGGGGTACCTGCGGGTTTAATTATGACCATGATGCGAGGAATGTTAAGAGGTGAGGTATTACACCTTAATTCTCCAGCCCGAATTCTACAAAACTTGAATCGAGTTATGTATGCAGATTTGGATAATTCCAGTCGCTTTATTACCTTATTTTATTCAGAATACGACCCGCAAAAACGGCTTTTATCTTATAGTAATGCTGCACACAATCCCCCTTTATGGTGGCACGCTGCAACAAAAACCGTTAGCCGATTGGATACCAATGGAATGCTTATCGGTTTGGAAGCCAATAGTCAGTATGAAAATGGTCAAATATACTTAGAAGTAGGCGATATAATTATTTATTATACTGATGGCTTAACAGATGCTGCTTCCCCTTCCGGCGAGCGTTTCGATGAAGAAAGCCTAGTTCTTGCTTTTAGTAGCGCTTGCAAGCATTACAAAGAGCCACAAGAAATACTTGATTGTCTATTTAATACTGTCAAGCAATTTATCGGTGCAGATAGGCAAAACAACGATGATATGACATTAGTTGTTTTACAAGCACGTTAGGTAGTTATTAGTAGATAAGTAGGTTGGCGTTGAAAATCGTAGTTAAGACTAGGAAGTAGTAAGTAGTAAGTAGTAAGTAACAAGTAGTAAGTAGCAAGTAACAAGTAGTAAGTAGTAAGTAGCGACAAGGGTTCAAGGGTAATTTACATCTTGTTACATAGCTCCGTTTATTTGTGCCGACTTAGTTAGTTATTAGTTGTTAGTTTCTAGTTTTTAGTTCATTCAATGTCAATTATACGTAGGTTGGGTTGAGGAACGTTAACAGTGTATGGAGGACATAACCCAACAAACTATTGATATCTTGGGTTGGTTTATGTCCTTGGGGACACGCTCCCAAGACCGCTTAACCCAAGGGACTTGCAAGTGTCCCACCGTCGGTGTCGCTCGCTAGAGCGACACCGCAACAAACCTAGATTTGTCCGGAAATTTTGTAAAACGGTAGGACAATTTATTTTTTGGATCTTCCTAACATACAAAAATAGTTGTAATACAACAGCATACAAAACAAATGTATTATTATTTATTGATTCTTTTCTACTTCCTACTACCTAGTTGCAGGTAAAACAACATTTTCAACTAATACACGTCTGAGAATATTAATCTCGGCAACATATTCTCTACCATCGAGTTCGTAAAATACTAGTAAGGTCGTAGAATTTTTTTGATGCGAACCTAATAACCTATCAACTTCACTGATAATTTCCGTATACTCGCTTCCGGAAACATCAGAAACTGCGATAGTTTTCTTATCATTTCTATCTAAACGTTTATCATTATTGCTATCAGCTTTAACTACTTCATACCAAATTCCCCGAACAATTTTATCATCACGTCTTTCTAAAATTATTTCTTGGGCATTGAGAAACAAAAATTCATTTTGAGATACTAATTTTACTGCTGATTTATCGTTGCCATTGACAAATAAATAGTTACGAATAGTTGATGCTTTTTTATCGTAAGAATTTTGACGAGAAATTGGTAGAGAATTAACAGGTGCCATTAAATAAGATGTACCTTCAAGTTCCTGAAAATTACCCAAGCTTGTTTTTACTTTATTATCCTTTTCAGGTTTTTTATTTGCCAAATTATCTTCTGTAGGTTCGGTTAAAAAAAAGCGACCAATTTGATAGCCTCCGAAACCGAAAACTATAAGTACGAGAAAACCAATACCAACAATAAACCATCGATTCGCGAATTTCATCTTTAATTATCGTGAAAATAATTAGTCAATCAATTTTGGATTTTAGATTAGCGTAAAAATTTTAGACTGAATCTGTCTTTTCTGAGAACAGAATCTAAAATCAGAAAGCCGAGAAGTTTGATTTAATTCAAATATTGCATCATTCTCAATAAGAGTCAGAGACTCTCAATCTGGTTCCCAATCTGAGACTAGGAAATAAGGTTTAGAAATTCTGACTCCAGAACAAAGAGAATAGTGCTGCTCGGTCAGATTTAATCGAAACTGATACATCTGACTTTCAACAAAATATAAAATCCTACGTTGGTTCAACTAATCAGTAGGAAATTAAATTAGTGTTAGAAATTACTCTACTATTCCTTTAATTGTTACACAAATATATTAAGTAAAATAACTAACCATAAATCAGATATCATATTATCACTGCAAATGCAAAGCTTTTTTTAAACTGCACTTCCCTAATTTAACCAAGGTTTCTATGGTTCAAGCCATATTTTTCAGATTGGCTAGTTATGGATCGGTTAGGTTTATTGTCAAAATTTTCACATTTTTGATACGTCAAAAAACCCAGTTTCGATTAAAAAACCGGGTTTTTTGATACTAAAAATGACTTAAAGGTGCTACATAACCTTATAAAAGAACTACTACAAAAACAATCCGCAAATTTAATTACTGTGCTGGGTTAGAAGAACCACTAGCAGGTTCAAAGCCATTATTTCCGAAAGTGAAATCAACGTCGGAAGTGATAGCACCGTCAGTTTCAGTTTGAGTACCTTCTACACTGGGTGAAAAAGGACCCACACCAGTTGAAATTAACTTCACATCATCTACTAGTATTCCAGAATCAACAATACTGTCACTTAAGTCTACAATTCCGAAGCCTAATTCGTATGTTCCAGCTTCAGAAATTGCAACTTTAATAGTCTTAGTGTCTGTTGCTTCTAAATATCCTTCTACAGATTTATCAGAAAAAGTTGGATCTGAGGTATCGGCTATTTCTAGAGCAAATTTACTCCCAGAGGAATCATCAGAAGACTTACCAAGGGAGAAGAAAGCTGAATCGTTGAAAGTTTGAGTTGGTGTAGCTTCGTTAGTAAGAAGAGTATAGTCAAACTCTATAATATCTCCAGCTTGTGCAGTAAATGTTTGTTTGATTCCCGAACCCTCTGTCGCGTTCCCATCAAGTAGAGTATCTAGAGAACCAGAGGTTAGACCGAGAAATTCCGATAAATCTGATTCTTCAACCGAACCACCTGAATCGCTAAAACCAGTAGTAATCAATGCTTGGGATTCCGCGTCGGTAGGAGCAATCCCAATGTCTTCTGTCTCGATACTAGTATCACCGATGGTTCTAAAATTATCGAAAGTACCTCTATCATCCCCCGGTTCGGGAGGATTACCTTCAAAACTACCGTTGTTGATAGAGCTAATTGAGATTAAAGATTGCTGAGCTTCTGATTCTGTCCTCCTTGCTTCAGATACATCTTCTTGAGGAGCAGAATTAGTTAAATCAGTTATAGGGTTGGTTTCATCTTCACTGGTCGTATTACCATTGGAACCATTCACACTATCAGTTCCATCTTCACCATCTCTAACCGCTGTAGCATCTGCATTAATGCTTACAGATGACTGGGAATTTGAAGTCTTTTTCTCTATTTCTGGAGTAGTATTTGGATTTCTATCTGCCATTTTTTTAGTTCCTCTAAAGTTCTAACTGGGATTCTGAGCAAACTATTCATATAGTAAATGGTAAATTATCTAGATTTTATCCATATTAAATAATCCAATATAGGATATTTATTCATTTTCTTTGCTTTGAAAATTATTTCCAAAATTAATGGATGATTTGATTATCTTCAAGCATCGAATATATCAGCATTTCAAAAATCTGAAAAAAATAAAATAGTAAATTGACTTTTTCCTGATTCTAGGAATTATGTTCTTTATTTTTTTTATCAATCAGGTGGATAAAACTTTTAGTAGTTGTTTTTTTTGAATAAATGATTTAGCAGCTTTCATGCATTTAGAGGCGAGAATCTAATTAATTAATACTAAATATTTGATATAATTAATTATAAATGATTGTAATATTCGGTATAACAATATATTAAATAATAATTGTACAATTGGCTGGTATTGCAAGAAGTATTGAATACTTTTTTTAGCATTTGAGATTAGAGGAAATGTTGGAGAAGTTAGATGTATTAACAAATAATAAAACTTATGTTTATTTCAGTTTATATAAAATATTAAAAATATAAATGAGCAGGAATGGCCGCAATTGTTACAATACTCGGCTGGTGCGTGACACTGAAAACATTGTGATTGCGTTCGTGCTTTGTTCAAAGTGTCACGTGCCTCCCCTACTAGAAAAATGTGCCAGTTGCGGCCATTCCTAATGAAATCAAAAAGACATTATATTTATCGTAAACTTAAATTTTCGTAGCAATAAATAGATAGTGGAAATTGCACAACATTGGTGAGAAAATATAAAAGCATCTCCGAGTTTTCAGGGAAGGTATTGAATTATGGGTAAACCAAAAGTTTTTATTGATGGTGCTGAAGGTACAACAGGATTACAAATTCACTCGCGTTTAAACGAGCGCAATGATATCGAAATTGTCAGTATACCTCCAGAAAAACGGAAAGATGCTCAAGTAAGGTCGCATTTTATCAACTCCGCTGACGTAGCTATTCTATGTTTACCTGACGAAGCAGCCCGCGAAGCCGTAAGTTTTGTCACTAATCCCGACGTAAAAATATTAGATGCGAGTTCTGCTCATAGAGTTGCAAGTGGTTGGGTATATGGCTTTCCCGAATTAGAAGAGAAACGTAGAGAAGAAATTAAAAACGCTAAAAGAGTCAGTAACCCAGGATGTTATCCTACAGGATTTTTAGCCTGTATGCGTCCCTTGGTTGCAGCAGGTATTATCCCCAAAGATTTTCCCGCGACTATCAATGCTATTTCTGGATATTCTGGGGGAGGAAGAAAGCTGATGGAGGAATATCAAAACGTTTCTGGAGAACAAGTAAATGATTATGCTTACGGAATTTACGGTTTAACCTTCGGTCACAAACATGTTAAAGAAATGCATCAGCATTCGGGTTTGCAGTCTCCACCGTTATTTGTTCCTGCTGTAGGAAACTTTGAAAAAGGAATGTTGGTGCAGATTCCTTTACCTTTCCACTCGCTACAAAATAAACCTAGCGGTGAATTGATTCAGAAAACTTTAGAAGAATATTATCAAAACGAAAAATACGTTTATGTTGCGCCTATTAATGATAATAGTTATTTACGCAAGGGTAAGTTTTTAGATACACAAGCTGCGAATAATACAAACTTAGTTCAGATATTTGTATTTGCCAATGACGAGACAAAAGAAGCTTTATTAGTAGCGCGATTAGATAATTTAGGAAAAGGTGCTTCTGGTGCAGCGGTGCAAAATTTAAATATTATGTTGGGTTTGGATGAGGATTTGGGGCTTAGTTGAATTTTGAGTTGGTATTTTGAAACAGCGAGAAGGATATATGAATATAGAAATTTGTTTTCTTCAAACGCAAGATATCGAGTCTATTTCTAAAGAATTTCAAGCTATCGGCTAGGATAAGCCCGTTTCAAAATATCAAGCTTATTTAATAGAGCAAGAATAAAAACACCCCATTGTTAACGTTTCTATAGATTTTAGCTTGAAAATTAATGGTTTAAGTAAATTATCATAAGTTTGAATATTACAGGTTTATCTTTGTAATATCCTCTTAAAACTCGGTTGTTATTGTCTTGAGGTAATTATTTTTATTCTTATTGTTAATTAAAAAATGCTAATCACGACTTTTAAACTCCCTTGCTGTCTAACACGCTAAGTTTAGATAATTGTCTATGAAACTTTATTATTCAAATTTGACTTATTTTTATTTTTTATGAAAGGTATCTAAATCATTTAAATATAGCGCGTTTCATTTGGGTGCAATACAATGCAGATAAACCTCACCCCCTTCCCCTCTCCTTATCAAGGAGAGGGGTGTATTGTATTCAACTGAAAACTGATATTCTCTCCTTTCTTCTTTCTCTGTGCCCTCTGCCTTCTCTGCGATTTTTTTAATATTTCCATATAATAAGGATTTAATATTATTTGTTGATAGCAAAAACAAGATAAAGACGCTGCAATGCAACGTCTCTACACGATTTATATATTACCTGTTTTCATTAAAACGTATATATTACTGCTGAGGTGCTTCTTTCGCTGCGGGAATCTCCAACTTTTCCTCAGTAGGAATTAATTTATTCAACACATTAATATAGCTTAAAACAGTATTACGCTGTTGTTCTAAATTAACCGCTACATTGATATTCTTTTTCGCAACAGCCTTTTGTAATTCTTGTATTTTACTAATATTCAAATTATCATCTGTATCTTCAACTTTACCTAAAGCTGCTGCTGCTTCCTGTAACCGAGTATTAGCCATACCAAAATTACGCTCGTCTAAATTGACTGCTGTATCGTATAAATCACCGCGAGCTTCCATCAAATAAGTACGGTTTCTTTCTGTAATCAACTGCTCCTTAGTTTGCTGTAATTCTCGCTTGAGTGGTTCATCATCAGAAGAAAATTGAGAGCGTGCTTGAAACCAACCAGCACCGTATAAAGCTGCACCCGCAATTGTCGCAATTACGATACCAATCAGAATTTTCTTAAATTTTGAAAACGCCGAACCTTTACTATCTTTATCAGTCGTATCAGTTACTTTAACTTCACCTGCTTCACTCATGGCTTTTCTCTACTGCTTCCCAGCTATGCTTAATCCGTAAAAAGTTTATAGTCTTTTTCTTTAATTATCTCAAGACTATCTTAGAAAAATTCGTAAATTAGTATACGCAATAAAGGTTAAAGGTTAAAGGTTATTGACTATTCAAGTTAGGAGTTCTTTTGCTTCATACTCTCCTTGTCCCCTTTTCTCCTTGTCCCTTTGTCTCCCTCTCTCTTAATCTTTTCAAAGCGGACGATGAGCAGGAACCCCAACCGGACGGGGAAATTTCTCTGGTGTGGTGTTAACTTTTCGTAAATACAAACAATGGCGATCGCCTTTACTCAAGGGTGTATTGAATTGTTCTATTGATTCTACTATTCCTCCCAACTGTTGGACGGCGTTTTCCATATTGATATTTTCTTCTTCAGTCCAACTACCGCGATAAATTACAGCTAATCCTCCTTGTTTAAGCAATGGTAAAGTATATTCGGCACAAGCTGAAGCTGAGGCTACAGCACGGATTAACGCGATATCGTAAGTATTTCTATGCCTGCTATCTCTACCAATCTCTTCGGCTCTACAAGTAGTAGCACGAACATGATTCAAATTAAGTTTGGGTAAAATACTATCTATAAAACTAATTTTCTTCCTAGTAGAATCAACTAAATTTATTGTGCAATTATCTACTACAATTCCTGCTGGGATACCGGGAAACCCAGCACCCGTACCAAGGTCAATTATTTTAGTTTTATTATCTCCCCCATCTCCTCTTCCTTCCCCCTCTGAAATCAAAAACCTAATTCCTCGTAAAGAATCCCATAAATGTTTTTCCCAAAAATCTTCAGGGTCAATAATTCTAGTTAAATTTAGCTGACGGTTTCCTTCAAGAATCAACTCATAAAGACGCTGAAACTGTATTTGCTGTTGAGCAGATGGCTTCCAATCAAGTGTTTCTTCCCAGATATCCATCATCTTGGGTAAACAAGATATAGTTGAATCGTTCACGATTAAAATGACGAGTTATATTTTTTGAGACCAAAATAGTATTTTAAATATTAACTCGGCAATTGTTTAAATAGTAGGTTTTGAATTTGGAGAAGAAACCACAAATCCAACTCAAATTAGAACAAGTCAGCTACTCAGAAAAGCTGAATGCTCGTACCAAGCATAAATTGCCGGAATATCCGATATTGCAGGATATCTCTTTTGAGGTTTATCAAGGCTCGCGGATTGCGATTACCGGACCTAGTGGTGCGGGAAAATCTTACTTATTGCGTCTTTTAAATCGCTTAAGCGAACCTACAAATGGTAAAATTTATCTTGAAAATCGGGAATATCGACAAATACCTACAATCGAGTTACGCCAATCTGTAATATTTGTAGGGCAAGAACCAAAGTTTTTAGGAATGAGCGTGAGAGATGCTTTAGCCTATCCGCTTGTATTACGAGATTTACCCAAGCTTCAAATTCAACAACGCTTAAACTATTGGATGGAGCAGCTACATATTCCAGATGACTGGTTAGGACGAACAGAAGCACAGCTTTCCACCGGACAGCGACAACTGGTAAACCTTGCTAGAGGTCTGGTTATCCAACCAAAAATTTTACTGTTAGATGAACCAACTTCTAATTTAGATATTGCTACGACTTCTCGCATCGTAGAAATTTTAAATTGGCTATACGAAAAGCATCAGACCACAGTTTTGATGGTGAATCACCAGCTAGATGTAGCCCAGATGTTTTGTACTCAGCTTTTGTACTTGCAACAAGGACGTTTAATGTCAAATCAAACAGCTTCTCAAGTAAGCTGGGAGAATTTACAAGAAACCTTGAAACAAGCAGAAGCCGATGATGATTTTGAATTTTAAAAAGGAAATTGGAAATTGGGAGTTGAGCATGGGGTATTAAGGAATGACGATAGCTCGCACAGGACTATTAGGACGAGAGGAGGGGGACGGAAGTAAATAAATAAAAGTTTTTCCTATGCCCCATATCCCAGTGCCCTATGCCCCATCTGGTCATCTCCCCGAAGCAATCGTAGAATGTTGAGCTGTTAATTGATTTTTTGGTTGATGTTTAGCTATTTTAGTTGCTGCTTGCGAAATATTCTGAGAAACATTCGTATTTAGAATTTCGACATTAAAGCGATATCCTACGTTACGAATAGTTTGAATTAGACTCGGTTGACGTGGGTCTAACTCTACTTTTTTTCGTAGCGACAATACATGTGTATCAATCGTGCGCGGATTATCTATCGCGTCAGGCCAAGCACGACGCAATAATTCCGAGCGAGACAGAGGTATTCCAGCAGCTTGAGCTAATACGTAAAGCAAACTAAATTCTTGGGGTGTTAAATCAATAAATTCACCTTTAAATCTGACTCGGCGCTGTATTAAGTCAATTTGTAAAGCACCGTAGTCTAGATAAGCTGGCGCTACAGGAGTACGCTTGCGACGAACAAGCGCTTCCACCCGCGCTAAAAATTCTTGCATCCCAAAAGGTTTACTTAAATAGTCATCGGCACCTGCTTTCAGACCCGTAACAATATCAGCTTCGCTATTTCGCGCAGAGAGCATTAGAATCAACGGCTGTTGTTGGCGATTTAACCAACGACAAAATTCGATTCCATCACCATCAGGTAAATCAGCATCTAGAACAACTAAAGTTGGTTGATGAGTTAGAAAGGCTTCTCTAGCTTGATAAATGCTAGCAGCCTGAAACACTCTATAGTCTAATTGTTGTAAGTGCCAACCTAACAGCGACCTTAAATGAGGATTCCCCTCAATAATTTCTATACAAACCGAACCCACGGTGGCAAAACCCCTCATTCGAGTATGACTTTCAAGGTAACAAAGCCTATAGCTTCGGTTTTGTAACCGTTGTTACTCCAATTGGCATTTGCTTGACATTTATTGTTTTTTTTAGTTAGATAACATCTCAAGATGGTTGTTTACTTGACCCACTTGAGTTCTTAAATTTTGCAATTTTTGCTATACTGAGATTAAAGTATTTATTAGTAGTTTTGTTTTATTTAGCGTATTAACAAGCGATTAACTTCCTTTATCGAAAACTCTAGTTGTGTACCAAGCTTTATAATCCTTTTAAAACGAGCAGGGGTAGGTTATTTCTGAAATTATGGTGCAAAGCACTCATTTGTATAATGAATAAATGATGCAGAAAAAAGATAACAATCGCTTATTTACTCATCACATTCAGCCTATAAACGAATAGGATATGTTTGATGGCCATTCAGCAACTAGTTTTTCTTATGCAAATTTTATTCAATTAGAATTCATGTCTAGGCAGAAAGTCATATTTCGCATCCAGACTTGAATAATTTACAATTTTCCCGAGCCAACCATAGCCGATACTTATCTCTTATCTTATGCTCCAAGACACACGAACCATCCGCTACTATCAAACGTTAACTGATGCCTTCGTCGAAATGTGGAATCGGGGTTATCGTACAGATGATATGCGGATTTATCTAGACGGATATCTAGCCGCCCTTAGAAGTAGCAATGGCATTGAACCTTACTTAATTCATCGTCTAGAAGAAGAAGCTACTCGTTTTCTATTCGATGTGTCAAACTTTGCTGTGACTCAACCAGAGGCAGAGCCGGATTACTATCAATAAACTTTCCTGTGTAAATTACTAGTAAACTCTGCTTAACGCAGATGATTATAGCATATTCTTTGTGAATATCAACAGTGGCTGTGGTGTGATTTCTTTTATGGATTTTTTGTAGGTTTTGTAGAAATCTAGTCCTATAAATTTCCCCTCACCGATTCTATTGGGATAACCAATGGGTCTGTGAGGGGATTCTTGTACTCGGAATGCTTTCTCTCGTTAGTTTTTATAGATATATCAGAGAGAGAGCGTCTCGCTCCCATCTTACCTAGAATTAGCGTCTACACCTATTGAGATAGAAGGAGCGTTTGTTCTTGAATACCACAAGACATGCTCCTACTACACAAACAGCTTGGCACACCAAATATTAAAAGGCTGAAAACTAAGAAGCCATAGCGACTTCAACTATTTGTTGTAGTTCACCTTTTTGGTAAAGTTCAATCAAAATATCTGAACCACCAACGAATTCACCGTTGATATAAACCTGGGGGATTGTAGGCCAATCAGAATATTCTTTGATTCCTTGACGTACTTCTGGGTCTTCGAGGATGTCATAAGTTTCGTAAGGAACTGCCAAAGTGTTGATTATTTGCACGACATTGTTAGAGAAACCGCACATTGGCATTAACTTGCTTCCCTTCATGAAGACCATGATTTTGTTTTGCTGTACCAAATTGTCTATTTTTTCTTTAACTTCTGGTGTCATGATTGATGCTTCCTTTTTTAGTAGTGTTTTGCTTGCGAAGAAAAAATGAGGCTAGAAGCGACTGAGAGTGCGTTTATAACTATTTTCGCAGTTATAGACCGTATTAACCATAACTGTAAGTAACCCATAACTAATAGCTTTAGTTATGAAGTGGCTGTTGCTTGCCAAGTTTCAGGAGTATATGTTTTGAGTGCTAGAGCATGGATAGCTTCAGTAGACATAGCTTGTTTGAGTGCACCATAAACTAACTGATGTTGCTTTACTAATCCCTTCCCTGCAAACTGCGATGAAACTACACTCACTTGATAATGGTCGCCACCTCCAGTCAAATCTTCTACTTTAACTTGAGCATCTGGCATTTGAGCCTTTATCATTTCTTCTACTTGCTGCGGACTTATCATCGCAATCCTCAAAAATAATTATTTCCCTACACCTTATAATTATGTACAAATTTTGAACAGCAGCGAGCAGTCATCAGCGAACAGTTGTTCGCCGGTCGGGTGTGGATCGTCAGTTACCGGTAAAATAGAGGTTATAGCAGCGATAAATGATTCTTCTAAATTATCAATAGTGGTTTAACCTCTATTTTACTGTAGTGAAAGCGTCTCGCTCGCCTATACCAACTTTCCTTACTCTCTACTCTTTACTCTTTACTTATTCAAAAACCACCGCTAAACATTCAGCGATGGCATATTTGATAATTTTATTGTAGATATCAAAAAAACTTAATTATTTTTGGGAAGAGGAAGCTCTACCACCTTTACGAAAAGGAGAATCAACAAAACCTAATTCAAATAACTGTTGATAAGCTTTTTTACCTAAATCTCTGGTTGGATTTTGGCTTTTGATAATCTGTACCAACAAAGGTACGGCTAGTTCTGGTTTGTTTTGCGCTCTATGTACCAATGCTAGCTGATAGGTAGCTTCATCTCGCATTTGAGCGGTGGATAAAGCTTTTTTACGCTGGGAATCGGCCAACCTGTTGTCAATCCCAGCAAAACTAGAGTTTAGTTGCTGGTAGAAATTTGATAGCTGGTTGAAAACCAAGCGTGCTTCCTTGAGTTTACTAGTAGCCAAGGAATAATTTTGGGAAGCAACTGCATTACTAGCCTCAGACATCAAACGCTTTCCACCTTCAAGACTCAAGACACTTGTTGTTTGTCCGGTTGGCTGAAGATTATTTGGGTCATTTGGATCTATCGGTTGTACTTGCGTGCTACCACTAGGTAGTTTAACCTGAGCGTGAGCGGGTGATAGCAGGTTAAAACTTGCTATTACCGATATTAAAGCGAGGGAAATATTGGGAACGGTTGCAGCAAATTTCATGGGAATAAATACTTGGGACAACTAAAAAGACGGCTTTGATGAAAACTTCGGGTATCTTAACTCTGTTTTGCTATGAAAACAAAGCAAAGTCGCATACTAACTGTCTATAGATTTAGACTGAAAATCCAATCGATTGAGTTCCCACAACGATTACAGTCACTCTTATTAGCTGTCATGAATACGAACGCAAATAACCCAAATAATTTAACAAATATAAATGGGGTACCAAATAGAAGTTTAGGAATGATTATACAACGTGGTGGTGAAGAATTAATATTAGAAAAAATTCCAGACCGTTTTACAGTTCGCACTAATTCTAATATTTCTCTCAAAGACTTAACTCAGAGTTTTTTAGGTAATTGGCGTAGCACCATTCCTACTTCGCATTTAGAATTGTTTAGAGTTGCGCCCAGTGGCTTAGAGACGGCGATGTCTCAAGCAAGGAATTCTCAAAATGTTGCTTTTGCTAGCCATGTTTATCAAATCAAAGGTAATCCTGGAAACAAAGTTTATTTAGGCGACCAAATCACGATTGAATTTGCCTCTTGGGTTGATTCTGTGAGAATTAATGCAATTGCAGCCAAGTTTGGTTTAATTCTGTATAAGGAGATTGATGGTCTTCCTAATACTTTCGCATTTAAAGTAGGTAAACAAGCTACACAGAATCCGATAAAAATCGCTAATAAGTTACAAGGACTATCTGAAGTTGTAGCTAGCGAGCCTAATATTATTATCCATCAAGAATCCTACTACAAACCTCGCGACCCCCTTTATTTTCAACAGTGGTATCTCAATCATAATGGTGGGAATCAGTTGGCTTATGGTTCTCATATTTCGGTTGAGAAAGCTTGGGATATTAATAGAGGAGTTCGCTCGGTAACTGTTGCTGTGGTAGACGATTCTTTTGATTTAAATCATCCCGATTTTATGGGTAGTGGAAAAATAGTCGCCCCATTAGATTTAAAAGATAAGGATTTCTTGCCAACACCTACGCAAAAACAACCCAGCCACGGAACTGCTTGTGCGGGAATCGCGATTGCAGAAGAAAACGGTACGGGAATTGCTGGAATTGCTCCTGGTTGTGCATTTATGCCTATACGTACCAGTGGATATTTAGATGATGAATCTATTGAAGCTATTTTTGATTGGGCAGTAGAAAACGGAGCAAGTGTCATTTCTTGCAGTTGGGGAGCATCGGCTGTATATTTTCCTCTTTCGCTGCGTCAGCGTGCTGCTATTACTCGCGCTGCGACAAAAGGACGTGATGGTAAGGGTTGCGTGATTTTATTTGCTGCTGGTAATGCCAACCGTCCAATTAATGGCACGGTATACGAGCGCGGTTGGGCTAAAAATATTGTCAAAGGTAAAACAAGATGGCTAAGTGGATTTGCAGTACATCCAGATGTAATTACGGTTTCTGCATCCACAAGTTTGAATAAAAAAGCTGCCTATAGCAATTGGGGAACTAATATTTCGGTATGCGCTCCTAGTAATAATGCTCAACCGGGAATGTGGTTTGCACAAACAGGTTTTATTTATTCCCAACCTTCCATTTCAACATCACTTCCTGGAAGGGGAATGTTTACAACCGACCAGTTAGGAACTGCTGGTTACAGCAAAGGTGATTTCACCCCTTATTTTGGCGGTACTTCTAGTGCTACTCCTGTAGTTGCTGGAGTAGCAGCGCTTATTTTATCAGTAAACCCTGACTTAACTGTCGGACAAGTAAAACGCATACTTGAAGAAACAGCAGACAAAATTGTTGATTTGGACACAGATGCACAATTAGGTTTGCGTTACGGTAGTTATGACGAAAACGGTCATTCAAAATGGTTTGGTTACGGTAAAGTAAATGCTTTATCGGCAGTAAAAGCAGCGCAAAAGCTTGGAACAAATTCCGCAGGTGCAACCAGAATTATAGAAGGACGTAATAATTCTGTATCCTCTATTCCAGATAATGACAAACAAGGAATAAAAAGCGGGATTATCATATCTGACTTAGGTAATGTCCGAGATATTCAGGTTAACGTCAACATTACCCATGAATTCTTAAGCGACTTAGAAATTTACTTAATTGCTCCTAACAATCAGCGAGTGTTATTGCAAAGTCGTACTTTAGGTCGTCGTCAGGATTTACTTACCACTTATTCGGTACAAACCCATCCAGTTTTGAAAAATCTACTTAATCAGTCAGCCAAAGGAAATTGGCAATTATGGATTATTGATACAGCACCACAAGACGTTGGCAAGTTGAAGAATTGGGAACTTGCTTTATCAATTAACAATTAATATTTTCACTCACAGGGTGTAACTTCGAGACTAATAACTAACAACTAACTTCCTATTTGCATGAAAGCGCTGTTAGCTAAATCATCGTATTTATAATTTAGTTGTTGAAGTGCATAAGCCAAATCATCTGTAAGGCTTTTGGCATCTTGCTTTACACATCCATTATTGTAATCAGCGACTTTGATTGCTGGAGCGATACTAATACTTACATCTGTACCCCAACTGGGATAAGGGTGACTATAATTCAAACAAATAGGTACAATATTTACTCCTAAACCGGGGTGAGATGACTCAGCACTCAAAGCCAAACGCGCGATTCCAGGTTTTAACGGGTGAACTTCACCATCGCGGAAAATACCACCTTCAGGATAAATAACTAGCATTTCCTCACGCTTAAGTAATTCAACTGTATGACGAAGAGTTGTAATTGAAGGACGTTTTGAATTTACGGGAAATCCTCCCAAACGTAGAACGAACCAACCTTGAAAACCCTTACATTCAGTACTTGTCACCATAAAACGCAAATCTCGACCGGTAACGCAACGTCCGGTTGCATAAGGTAAAAGTAACGAATCCCAGCGCGCTTTATGAGTAGGGGCTAATATTACTGGGCCGCTTTTCGGTAAATTTTCCTGTCCCGTAATCGTAATCTGGCTAAAGTACAAAGGTAAAAGTATATTTCCGAACAGTAGGTAAGTTAGAGAACTTAACCAAGGAGAAATTCGCGAATTAGTATCAGCCAAATTAGTACTTACTTTACCATTAGCTGTTTTCCGTCTGTGAGCATCAAATATCAAATCAAATTCCATCATCTCGGTGACTGCTGAATATTAAGTAAATCAAAATGTAAAGAATTCTTGATTAGTAACACCGTAGATTTTCTCCCCTGACTTTTGTAGCACTCACTGGACAGTTTTACCTCTGTCCTTTATGTTTTACTATGTCGCCGATTAGCAAACCAAATTTGTAATTCGGTACGACACTCAGACTCAAGAATGCCTCCGATTACACCTAAACGGTGATTTGAAGCCGCACTATCGGGAATGTTCGCAACAGTCCGAATTGCACCAGTTTTCGGGTCATCTACTCCATAGATTAGTAGACCTATACGGGCTTGCACAATAGCACCAGCACACATCGGACAAGGTTCGAGAGTAACGTAGAGAGTACATTCATGAAGTCGCCAAGTTTGTAACCTACGTGTTGCTTCTCTTATAGCGAGGATTTCCGCATGAGCTGTGGGGTCATTGTCGCGTTGTTTTCTATTTTCACCTTTTGCAATCATATTTTTGGATGAATCAATAATAACAGCGCCTACAGGAACTTCACCCGCATCTCCTGCTATTTGAGACAGCTTTAGAGCTTCTTTCATCCATTTTCTGTGTATCAGATATTCTGAATACTGATTTAACATATTTTTAATGGTTAGTTGTTAGTTGTTAGTGGTTAGTTGTTAGAAGCTAATAATTAAACTTCATTAGTTAAATTAAGCTATCTCTAGTACTAGACCACATAAGTTTTGCGGGGTATGTAAGCTTCAATTGTAGGTTGGGTTGAACGGAGTGAAACCCAACACCTGAGTTGGGTTGCGCTCCGCTTAACCCAACCTACGGAGCGACTTCCTAACCCCTTAAAATTAATGTGGTGGAGTACTAGTAGTCTGTCACACTAACTTTGAGGGGTAAATATTTGTTTGTAGTTGCGCGGTCTTCGCCAATACGAGTCATCCGGAGGCGAATACGACTAACTACGGTCTTCGAGGGTGTCCGTTAGCGGAGCGTGTCCGACAGGACATTAGGATATACCCCTCAAAATTAATATGGCGAAACATTGGTATTTTGCAGTTTATAAAGAAAAATAACCCGACTTATAGGACAAGTCGAGTTTTCAAGATTGATATAATTTTTTGATGCCTATTTTTAATGCGAAAAGTTTTATTTTCTAAGCTGTTGCTGGCTGATTTAATAAAGAATCAAGTTGAGCTTGAGTATCTAATTTGTACAGTTCATCGCAACCACCAACATGTTGATTATTAATGAAAATTTGCGGTAATGTGCGTTTTCCATTTGCACGTTCGGCCATTGCGTTTCTAGCTGTCGCATCTCCGTCAATTTTGTATTCGGTGAATTTAACGCCTTTCCACCACAAAAGCATTTTTGCACGGATACAGTAAGGACAAGTCTGCCAAGTATAAATTTCTACGTTTGCTTGAATTTTTTCGGGATGACGACCTAAAAGTGGATTAAGAAAATCGAACATATTCTTAGTTGATAAATGTTGTGAAATTTATGAAACTTTCTCTTAGCCTAGCAGAATCCTGTTTTCCGTTTTCTGTTTACCACGCTCATAGGGAGTTAAAGTAGCAAGTAGCAAGTAGCAAGTAGCAAGTAGCAAGTAGCAAGTAGTAAGTAGCAAGTAGCAAGTAGCAAGTAGCAAGTAGCAAGTAGCAAGTAGCAAGTAGTAAGTAGCAAGTAGCAAGTAGCAAGTAAGTAGCAAGTAGCAAGTAGCAAGTAAGTAGCAAGTAATATAGCTCCGAAATTGGTATAAAGCCTCTCCTTTTAAGCAGAAAAACAACATATTTAATATTAAAGAGAGAACTGTTGCGCGAATCTTTAATCAATCGATGCGCGAATCCTCTTTCTTTAGGAAAAGGTAAAACTTGCTACTTACTAGTTGAGCGTAGCGGTACTTGCTACTTGTGAATCAAATTTATGTCGTCATACCTGAGTTCTGTATACACAATTTCGACTTTAGCTATTTAAGCATGTGAATTTTTGCGAGTATAGATAATGGTTAATGTTTCGCGAATGAATAGTTAATATTATAAGTAAATCAATTTGCTTTTATTTTGATTTTTTTATTATGTTTAATTTAGATTTGATTTTTTCTTAAGATAGTAATAAACATGAATTAAAATAAACTCGTAGTTGAACATATTTATTTCGACGGTTTGTAGAGACTTAAAATTTTACATCTCCCGACAATTATAAAGAAAAGTAGCCAATTATATTTTATGGGAAAAATCACTAAGTAAGTCGGCACCAATAAACCAAGCTATGTAACAATATATAAATTTACCTCAAACCCTTATAAAAGAAGGAAGGAGTTAGGAGGAAGAAGGAAGAAGGTAATATATTTTCAAAAACTTTAGTTATGAGTCTAAAACTCATTAAAGAAAAAAACAATATTTTAAGGCGCATAGCGCGATAAATATTTACGTCCTTGCTTCAATCTCACGTTTTAAAACGTGAGTTCTTCTTCCTTCTTCCTTCTTCCCTCTTACTTCGTGAATACTACTTGCTACTTGCTACTTCCTGGTCTTAACTACAATTTTCAACGCTGACCTACTTATTACTTCGCCACATTAATTTTGCGGGGTGAAAAGGCTTGCATTAATAAACATTCATACAAGTAAAAATTAAAAACCAGTTAACAACTGAAAATCATATAAAATTTAACTCAATATTTGTTAATTAAAATTAAAGTATCATTAAAATATCATCCGAACAAAGGTAATAAAAAGTACTAATATAGAATTGTTATACATGCTCCCTGTTCAATGTCAGAAATATACTCGGCAGCAAAACTTAACAAAAACCCAAGGCAAGACGGATTTCCACGGGTATACGCCCTTTGGTAGACTTAATAACTGACATCGCAATTCGCAATAAACACCGCGAATGACCAAGCAATTGAGAGGGCAGACTCCGTGGAAAATACTCTTGGATTAGAGATTATTGAGGTAGTTGAGCAAGCGGCGATCGCCAGCGCTCGATGGATGGGTAAAGGTGAAAAGAATACCGCAGACCAAGTAGCTGTAGAAGCTATGCGGGAAAGAATGAACAAAATCTACATGCGCGGACGCATTGTGATTGGAGAAGGCGAACGCGATGACGCTCCCATGCTTTACATTGGTGAAGAAGTGGGGATTTGTACTCGCGAAGATGCTAAAACTTTCTGTAACCCAGATGAATTAGTTGAAATTGACATCGCAGTTGACCCTTGCGAAGGTACTAACTTAGTAGCCTACGGTCAAAATGGTTCGATGGCTGTTTTAGCAATTTCGGAAAAAGGTGGCTTATTTGCTGCACCTGACTTTTATATGAAAAAGTTAGCAGCACCATCACAAGCAAAAGGCAAAGTAGATATTAATAAGTCTGCTACTGAAAACCTCAAAATTCTGTCTGAGTGCATGAATCGTTCCGTTGAGGAGTTGGTAGTAGTAGTGATGGACCGTCCCCGTCACAAAGATTTAATTGCGGAAATTCGTCAAGCTGGCGCAAGAGTACGTTTAATTAGCGATGGAGATGTTTCTGCTGCTATTTCCTGCGGTTTTGAAGGTACTAATATTCATGCTCTCATGGGTATCGGTGCGGCACCTGAAGGAGTAATTTCTGCTGCTGCAATGCGTTGCTTGGGCGGTCACTTCCAAGGACAATTGATTTACGATCCAGAAATAGTAAAAACAGGTTTAATTGGTGAAAGCAAGGAAAGCAACCTTGCAAGACTTAAAGAAATGGGTATTAATGACCCAGATAAAGTTTACACAGCCGAAGAACTAGCTAACGGAGAGAACGTACTATTTGCAGCTTGCGGTATTACTCCCGGAACTTTAATGGAAGGAGTTCGCTTTTTCCATGGTGGAGCTAGAACTCAAAGCTTAGTAATTTCTAGCCAATCCAAAACTGTCCGGTTTGTTGATACCATCCATATGACCGATAAGCCAGAAATCATCAGTCTTACCTAATAGGTATGAGAACTGAAGGATGGGAGAACGGGAGTTAGGAGTTAAAAGTTAAGAGTTAGGAGTTATGAGTTAAAAGTTGTTTTTTTGAATTTATTGATTCACGTTTAATGTGAATTTGGTTGATAATCCCCTTTAGCACGATTTGAGATTTATCTCAAAATCCTTATAGGCAATAAAGACATTTTAAATTCACGCAATTCATAGCTCATAACTCCGTCTTGGAAAGTTTTGGGGACGGAAACCGACACCCCAAACTTTCCGCTAACTCATAACTTTTTTCAATTCCCAATTTCTTTTATCAATTATCAATAAATAGTTAGCAATTACCATTTATCAGATGCATATAGCAGTAGTAGGGTTAAGCCACAAAACAGCCCCGGTAGAAGTTCGAGAGAAGCTCAGCATCCCCGAACCACAGACGGAAGGCGCAATCGCTCATCTGTTAAGCTATCCCAGTATTGAAGAGGTTACGGTTCTTAGTACCTGTAACCGCTTGGAAATTTATATAGTTACTCAAGAAAGCGAACAAGGTATCCGAGAAGTAACTCAGTTTCTTTCGGAACATAGCAAATTGCCTGTAAATTCTTTAAGACCCCACTTATTTATGCTGCTCCATCAAGATGCGGTCATGCATTTGATGCGAGTTTCGGCTGGTTTAGACAGTTTGGTACTTGGAGAAGGTCAAATTTTGGCTCAGGTCAAGACCACTCATAAAATTGGTCAACAATATAAAGGCATTAAAACAGTTTTAAATAAATTATTTAAACAAGCAATAACTGCCGGTAAGCGCGTTCGTAGTGAAACTAGTATCGGAACCGGTGCGGTTTCTATTAGTTCTGCTGCGGTTGAATTAGCTCAAGTGAAAGTACAAAATTTAGCAGCAGCAAGAGTTACCATTGTTGGTGCGGGAAAAATGTCGCGGTTGCTGGTCAAGCATTTGATATCTAAAGGTGCCGATGAAATTTGTATTTTAAATCGCTCGATGAAAAGGGCTGAAGATTTAGCAAACAAGTTTAGTGCTTGCACAATCCGGACTCAACCTCTCGAACAAATGATGCCAATCATTAACGAGAGCGATTTAGTCTTTACAAGTACTTCTGCAACAGAACCAATACTCGACCGTAGCAAATTAGAATTGGTTTTGGAACCCAGTCGTCCTTTGATGTTATTTGATATTTCCGTACCGCGTAACGTTCATTCAAATGTGAACGAACTAGATAACGTACAAGCATTTAATGTTGATGACTTAAAAGCTGTAGTCGCACAAAACCAAGAAACTCGCCGTCAAATGGCGTTAGAAGCAGAAGGAATTTTAGAACAAGAAGTAGAAGCATTTGATATTTGGTGGCGCAGTCTCGAAGCTGTTTCGACTATTAGTTCTTTACGAAATAAAATTGAAACCATCCGCGAACAAGAATTAGAGAAAGCTTTATCAAGATTGGGTTCCGAATTTGGCGAAAAACATCAAGAAGTTATTGAAGCTCTAAGCAGAGGAATCGTCAACAAAATATTACATGACCCAATGGTGCAATTAAGAGCGCAGCAAGATGTCGAAGCTAGAAGACACTGCATGCAAACTCTACAAAAATTATTTAATTTAGATGCAGAAGAACAGTTCAGTTAACAGTTATCAGTTAACAGTTATCAGTTATCAGTTATCAGTTAACTGTGAAGCAAGTAATTATTCGTTAACGATTAACAAGTACTAAGCTCACCAACAAGACGCTCATAACACAAAAATTAATTGGAATAATTGGAATAACCATAGTCACTCATAACTAATAATTGATAACTGTTCACTGTTAACTGATAACTGATAACTGACTAAACTTCTGCCCATTTACGCAGCAAGTTAGCGTGAGTTTTGCTGATTAGGTCAAATTCTGGGGTTTTACCATGTTTTTGAAACATGACTTGTTTAGCTGTATCTAGATCAAATAATATTTCGCGCTCTGATGGTTCGCGAACGAAGCTTTGTACCCAACTGACTGCTGCTAGACGCTTACCTTCGACTACTGTTTCAACTCGATGCAAGGTTGTTGAAGGATATACAATCATCGAACCTGCTTCTAGCTTGAAAGCTTGTTCTCCTAAACTTGTGTCAATAACTAATTCTCCTCCTTTGTAACTTGAAGGGGAATTGAGAAATAAGGTAAATGAAACGTCCGAGCGGATAGGCTTTTCCCCACCCATTATTGCGTTATCAGTGTGAGAACCGTAGTACATACCCGACGAATAACAGCTGAAAATCATCGGACGGATAATTTTTGGTTTGACTGCTGCTTGAAATAATCTGTTACGTTGGAGTGCTTTAGCTATAGTAGTTCTCAGCTCCCTAGCAGCTTCAGCCTTCCCAGATAGTTGAGTATTATTCTTAACCTTCTTTGCAAACCACCCTGCTGTTAGCTTACCGTCTACAAACTCCGCATCTTTAAGCTCAGAAGTAATTGCATCTAATTCTTCAGGACTCAGGATATTTTCTATAGTAAGAATCATAATATTTTGGATTTTAGATTTTAGATTTTGGATTGGGAGTTAGGAGTTAGGTAGTTAGGAGTTAGGAGTTAGGAGTTAAGAGTTAGGAGTTAGGAGTTAGGAGTTAGGAGTTAGGAGTAATGAGTAATGAGTAATGAGTAATGAGTATGAGACTTTCCCTCACTCTCTCACTCTCTCCCTCACTCCCTCACTCTCTCGCTCTTTTCTTCCCCATCTCCCCATCTCCCCCTCTCCCCCTCTCCTTTCCACAAAATTAGGGTAAGTTAAGACGATTTTGCGTCCTCCCTTACCCTTGAGTGTCAACCTATAAAAAGCAGATGTTATAGAAAAAGCTTAGCCTTCTCCACCTTCTCCACCTTCTCCGCCTTCTCCACCTTCAGGGGCTTCACCTTCTCCGCCTTCTCCGCCTTCTCCGCCTTCTCCGCCTTCAACTGCTGGAGTGGTTTGTTCAATTTCAGGAGCTTCTCCACCTTCTCCACCTTCAGGGGTTTCAGTTCCACAAGCGGTAACGCTAGCAGCCATACCTAATGCAAGAAATAAAGCGATTGTTTTTGAACGCATTTTCACACTCCTCACTGTTGATTAATCTTTTGAATTGTTTGTTTCTCAGTTGCACCTGCCTGCTTTCGACGTTGATTGAATAAAAACAAACAAGTCGATTGCTAAAACTTCTTTTATTGGAAGCTAATTGCAAATTATTCTAGCTTGTATTTGTAATTGCAACAAGAAAGGATAACTACAAACAAGCAGGAGATATGATTTTAAATTTTGCAATAATTTTTCAATATTTTATATTATCTTAAATACTTATATGGTAGGATTTTATGACTATTATTTCCTGGTCGCCATAACTTTGAGTCGGATGGTGCAATAAGCCCTGTTTACTCAGGTCACAAGCAGAAATTTATTGAAAATGGTCATCAATAACTTGACTCTCATTATATTTTGATAGTTGATTTTAATGAGAAGTTTTACTATAAGGCTTGAATTGTAATTTTCATAGGATTTCTTTATCCATATCTTGGACTTGACTTATACATAATGTAGGGAAACTATTAAAACTATTAATTATCAAGCGATTTATTAATTTTTATATACTTACTTTCCCAGTAATTAATAAAAAGTCAGAATAGAAATAATCCGGGCAATAAACTTAACGATTGTATGCTAATCATTAGGTTTGCCCGGATATTATAACTTTGACAGAATTAATGTATGAGCAAATACAAATTTTAATCTAAATCTTAAATATAAGAATAAATTAAATTACTATTAGTTTGCTTTTTCTTCAGTTTCTCCAACGTCTTCTGGGATATCTTGACCTGATTCTAGTGTTTCAGGAGCTTCTTCAGTTTTAGGAGCTTCTGCGTCTACAGTTTCTTCAAGGTCTTCTGGAATATCTTGACCTGATTCTAGTGTTTCAGGAGCTTCTTCGGTTTCAAGAGCTTCTGTATCTACAGTTTCTTCAGTCAAAGGTGCGGAGTCTTCACCAGTTTCTGTATTATTGGAAGCACTGCAAGCGGCAGTGCTTGCAGCTAAACCTAGTATTAAAAACAAAGCAACTAATTTAGAACGCATTTTTTCACTCCTCATAGAATTACTAACCGCACAAATTTTCGGTTATGCTGTTTGTTGATTTCTGGATTAATTTCAGTAATTAAACCCATCAAAATGGTGTAATATTCAAAAAATACACAGTCTAATTACTTGTTGAAATCAATGATGAAACTTTCCTATTTTTAACTGTTGGAAGCGAATGTTCTCAAGACAAATGAGTTACAAATTCTCATTAATAGTGATTAATAATCATATTAACTTTTAGTGATGCAAATAGTTAGTATTGTTGCTAAAAAAAATTATCGAATAATTCCCATTTTGTTGGGTTTATGGTTAGTTATTGATTTATTTTCTCACCTAGGTGCAGAAATTCTTTGGTTTGATAAAGTTGGATATTTATCAGAATTTATATTGCGGCTAGTAACGCAGTTTGGATTATGGGCGATTACCTTTCTAACAAGCGTATGTTTTCTGTTAGGTAATTTGACTATAGCGAATAAATATCAGCACCCCAAAGCAGGATATGCTAAACAAGAATTAAGTAGAAAAGAAAAAAGAACTTTTTTCCCTTCTCCAACTTTTGCGAAAGCTCCAACGACTCCTAAATATGTTTATGGATTTAAGCTACGCTGGCTTTTACCTACGGTTGTAGCACTGAGTGTTTTAGTCGGGACGATAGTAATTTTTTACAGTCAGCAAGCTTTAAACATTTGGTATCCAGAAATTAACTTACCTTCAGAAGCGCTGAAATTCCCATTTTGGTTGCAGTTAATCTTAAATATATTTGGTTTACGCCAATTTGTGATTTCGATATTGCAATTAGCTGTGCTTATAGCCGTAACAGCGGCTTTAATTGTTAATTACCAATTTTGGCTAAGAGCATTTTCGCTACTTATAAGTTTACTTTTAGCTTTCTTAGTATCGGCACGCTGGATAAATGTTTTAGAGTATTTCAGCGCTACTAGCTTTAATATCAAAGAACCTTTATTTAGTCGCGATATTAGCTTTTACGTTTTTTCGCTACCAATTTGGGAATTATTGCAATTTTGGTTGTTAGGACTATTTCTGTTAGGTATAGCTGCTGTCGCATTAGTTTATTTGCGTTCGGCTAATAGTTTAAGTGAAGGTAAATTTCCCGGTTTTACCGTACAGCAAAGACTTCATCTCGATGCTTTGGGTTGTTTAACAATGTCAGCTATAGCTTTACGTTATTGGCTGTTACGTTATCAACTTTTGTATTCTGAATTAGGTGTAAACTACGGTGCTAGCTATACAGATGTAAAAGTGCTGTTACCGATTTATACCGGTCTTAGCATTTTAGCAATAGGTATTGCAGCTTATTTAGCACTACGAACTCTAGATTTATCTCAAAGAAGAAATCAAAGCTTAAAACGTGCCCCTTACCCGCGTCAATTGGTTTACGTTTCGTTATTCTTCCTTGTATTCGCAACTGTAGCTGTAAGTGTTCTACCAACAGTAGTGCAAAAATTAGTAGTACAGCCAAACGAAATCACCCGCGAAAGACCATACATTGAGCGTACAATCGAGCTTACCCGCGACGCATTTAATTTAGACAGTATTGATGCGACTACTTTTAATCCTCAAAATAATCTTACGGCAACTCAATTAGAAGAAAATGACCTAACTATTGGAAATATTCGTTTATGGGATGCACGACCGCTTTTACAAAGTAACCGTCAATTACAACAAATTCGACCTTATTATAAGTTTCCGGATGCAGATATTGACCGCTATACCCTCAAGCGGAGTCTTAAATCTGAAGCTACTTTTAGACAACAAACTATTATTGCTGCGAGAGAGCTTGATTATAATGACGTTCCCGATGCGGCGAAAACTTGGGTTAACAAACATTTAGTTTATACTCATGGCTACGGATTTACCCTTAGCCCGGTAAACCAAGTTGCACCTGGTGGACTACCTTATTACTACATTAAAGATATTGGCGTAGAAAATTCAGAGAATCAAGGTTCTTTATCAATATCGAATCCAGAAATCCGCGCTAGTATTCCCGTTGCTAATCCACGAATTTATTTTGGAGAAATTGCTAATACCTATGTAATGACGGGGACAAAAACTCAAGAATTTGATTATCCCAGCGGAAATGCCAACCAATTTAATGTTTACGATGGTACTGGTGGAATTTCGATAAAACCACTTTGGCGACGTTTGCTGTTTTCCGAATATCTTAAAGATTGGCAGATGTTGCTAACCCGCAATTTCACCCCAGAAACTAAAGTAATTTTCCGTCGTAATATAAAACAAAGAATACAAACAATAGCTCCATTTTTACGTTTTGATAGCGACCCTTATTTAGTAGCTGCAGATGGAAAAGGAACAACTCTTGATGACAAACCAACATATTTGTATTGGATAATTGACGCTTATACAACCAGCGACCGTTATCCTTATTCCGACCCAGGTGAAAATAAATTTAATTACATCCGCAATTCTGTAAAAGTTGTTGTTGATGCTTATAACGGTGATGTAAGCTTTTACATTGCCGACCCAACAGACCCGATAATTGATTCATTGGGAAGAATTTTCCCATCAATGTTCAAACCTCTATCGGAATTACCTCCGACTCTTCGCACTCATATTCGCTACCCACTAGACTATTTCAGCATTCAGTCAGAACGCTTGCTGGCTTATCATATGACTGACCCCCAGGTATTCTATAACCGGGAAGATTTATGGCAGATTCCAACAGAAATTTACGGAACCGAACAGCAACAGGTAAAACCTTATTATTTGATTACAAAATTGCCTAAAGCTGAAAAAGAGGAATTTATTTTACTACTCCCTTTTACTCCGACTCAACGCAGAAACTTAATTGCTTGGTTGGCTGCACGTTCAGATGGTAGACAATATGGTAAATTATTGCTTTACGAATTCCCCAAGCAAGAATTGGTTTACGGAATTCAGCAAATAGAAGCTTTGATAAACCAAAAACCAGAGATTTCCGAACAAATTACGTTATGGAATCGCGAAGGTTCGCGAGTGATTCAAGGAAATTTGCTAGTAATACCTGTTGAGGAATCGCTTCTTTATGTTGAACCTATATATCTTGAAGCAGAAGAAAATAGCTTACCCACTTTAGTTAGAGTTGTTGTAGCTTACGATAACGAAATTGTCATGGAAGAAAATTTGGAGGCTGCTTTAGAGACAATTTTTGATACAGATGAAATTAGAACCCGTGTTCTTATCCCGGAAGAACCATCGCAACAACCCGTACCCGTACCGCAATAATTTTTATCTATCACAATCGGATTTACGCAGAAAATTTGGTAACTTCCTCAAATTCTGAGGAATTATCTAAAATACAAGCCGCAGTTGATAGTAAAGACTACCAAACTTTCTGCAACTGCGGATGATTTTTTGTAGGTGATTTTTGTACGATGGATGCAGCAGTGTATGCTAACATTTCTTTATAGATTGATTAAGTAATTCTCAATTGTTAGAAAACACAATCTTAAGTATAAGCCAAGGGTATTTTTGCTGAGGATATCTACCACCTCAGACTTGGTGATGTGTTTATATACAAGGTTTTAAAGATTATTAATAAATATTTATCAATGCATAACCCTTTAGGTAAGGGTATTTTCAACAGCAAAAATATTATTCATTCAATTTTTAGTTAAATACCTATGAGCCTTAAACTTGATAAATATATTCCTTTAGGAATAGCTATAATATCTTTAATATACTTTTAGAGGTATATCGCGGATGAGAGTAAAGATGTCAAAATCGTTAAGTATGTTATATCAAGTTTTTGGGCTACATAGAAAGTAAAAACCGTAGAACTATCTAACAATATTAGTCTTATACAGGACTTACGCAACGAAGATTTGTCATTGCGACGGTCACTACGTGTAGGGAAGCAATCTCAACATTTTGCGAGATTACGTCGCTGTCACTCGTAATGACGCAGTTACGTTACTTTTGCGTAAGTCCTATTATAGATAAATTGTAAATTAGTATTTCTAATTAAGTATTTTTAAATTAGTTTTGATTCATTTTTAAATTGCTTACAAGTAAGCTTTTTGCTGGAGTTATCTTCCTAATCGTTATGAGGTGACTATTTGCTGGATATTTTCGCAAATAGCCTTCTATAAAGGTAAACTTCTAATTTGATAATGATTAGAGAGATTACAGTTAGTCAACTATAGAAAATCTGTTGACTGCTCTGATTAGAATTCATTACTTGACTATATTTAGCGCTCTATCCATATTTTAATACAGTGCTTTTTATCGTCAAATTTAGCCAAATGTAAAAAAAATAAGATAAAATCATTTTTTTTAACACAAAAAAATCTAAAATTGACTTGTGTTAAAAGCAAGCTAAGAACATTGTTTTTACTGCCATAAAAAATGCTACAAAGCAATTTTATTCGTCTCTAATTAGATAGGTGTCTAACGAAATTATAGCACAAAATGAAAAATGAAAAATTGCAAAATATGTTGCGTTTTTTTAAAGCGTTAGCAGATGAAAGTAGACTAAAAATAATTGGTATTCTGGCGACTCAGGAATGCAGTGTAGAAGAATTAGCTGTGTTATTGGAATTAAAAGAACCGACAATTTCGCATCATTTAACCAAATTAAAGCAGCTTGAATTGGTAAGAATGCGTCCTGAAGGCAACACTCATTTTTATCAATTAGATAAGGAGGTTTGGCAAAGCATGAGCAAAGAAGTATTTAATGCAGAAAAAATAACCTCTTTCGCTGATGACGTTAATCTGAGAACTTGGGAAATGAAAGTGTTGAATACTTACATAGATGGAGATTTTCAAAATTCTGAATCAATGCAATATCTTCGAGAAATTCCCAGTGCAAGCAAGAAACGCTTAATGATTCTCAAGTGGATAATTGATAAATTTGAAGTAGGAGTAAATTATCCTGTAGATACTGTGGACGAAATACTAAAACGTTACTATCCAGACTTCGAGACTTTACGAAAAGCATTGATAGATAGTCGGTTGATGAAAGAAGATAACGGGATATATTGGAGAACCTAAATCCTACAAAAACACTTTATTTATATCAGCTACATGGGAAGGAGATTTTGAAATAGTTAGGAGACAAGGGATAAGGTACGTATAACTACTGACTCCCATTCTCTCTACTACCATCAAGCTGTTTGATAGGTTTCTGAGAATATTCAACCACAATTAATTGGCTAAGGGAGTTGAAGTAGGAAGTAGGAAGTAGGAAGTAGGAAGTAGGAAGTAGCAGGTAGCAAGTAGGAAGTAGTAAGTAGGAAGTAGTAAGTAGGAGCAAAGCCTTAGTTGTATATCAAGTCATAATTTTTTCGCAATGCTTCTTATTAGCAGGGTATTAATTTTTAATCACTGCGAACAAGCTCTCAATCTTGACTAGGAAATATAGCCTCTTCATAAATAGTTACATTAATTTATTAAGTTTATATAAGTTTATCTAAAAATTATCACGGCAGTCATATCAAGCACTGGTAAAGGCTAAGTGTTGATACGGTCAAGGAGAGATGATTTTATAAAAGCGATAAATATACAGGTGAGGATTTCATCAAATTTAAATAAAACTATATTCATAAAATTATTAAGTTGTTATTAATAAATGATTTAAATTACAGGTCACAACGATGTTTAAGAAAGTTGTACTACCAACCGTTGCAATTTCAGGTATTATTTTTATTGGCTTTGCCGTGTTATTAGGTCAATACAGTTCCGAACGAATAGAAATTCAATTAGAGAATCAAAGCTTTTTTTTCGGTGAGGTTAGAGATATTGTTTCACCTGGAATGGGAGTAGCATTCGCTTTAATGCTTGGTGTTGGAGGTATTTCTGTAATTGGATACAGCGAATCTACTGCAAAATTGAAGAAGTTAGAAAAACAGTTGTCGTCTATTCAGAAAACAGTATTAGATAAAGATGTTCGTATTGCAGAATTGAGAAGACAGCAACAAATAGATAACTTGGAGTTTGTTGAATTTAGCAGACGTTGAGGATTGATTTTTGGGAATTGGTGATAGGGAATTGGTAATTGGGTATTGGGAGTAGTATTTGTATGAACAATAAAAACATCAAAACATAAACACATAAAAACGGAGACGTAGCATTGCTACGTCTCTACAACGGTTTTTTTAGGTTAATAAATTTGTTTTACAATTTTGGCTCTTTGAGATACTGTTGGTAATCTTTCAAATCTTCTGCGACTTTATTGGCAAGGAAATACATTCCTAATAGATTAAATATAGCCATTGCAAAGAAGGTCGCGTCACCGAAATCAATTACTGATTGAGGTTTGGCAATTGCACCGATAAATACGGCAATCACGAATAGTATTCTGTATACAATTAAACTACGCTCGCTAAATAGATATTCCCAAGCACGTTCTGCGTAGTAGCTCCAGGAAATCATTGTGGAGAAAGCGAATAAAAAGACTGAAATTGAAAGTAATACTGGGAACCAAGATATTTGCGAGCCAAAAGCTTTAGAAGTTAGAGCAGCCCCTTCTCCAGCCTTTCTGATTGCTTCATATTCGGGATTGTTCCAAACTCCGGTAATCACAATTACCAAAGCAGTCATATTGCAGATAACTACAGTATCAATAAATGGCTCTAAGAGTGCTACTAAACCTTCCTTGACTGGTCTATCGGTTTTAGCTGCTGAGTGAGCAATTGCAGCAGAACCAACTCCAGCTTCATTAGAAAAGGTGGAGCGTCGGAAACCCTGAACGATGACACCAATAACTCCTCCTTCCACAGCTTGAGGAGAAAAAGCTTGTTGGAAAATAGTACCAACAGCACCGGGAATCTCGGTAAAGTTAATCAATAAAATCCACAATGCAGCAATTACATAAAGTACGCACATTACCGGTACTATAGTTCCTGCAACTTGACCAATACGGTGGATACCACCAATCATTACCAAACCAACTAAAATAGCGAGAACTAAACCGTAAATCCAAGGATATATAGGAAAGACTTCCTTAACAGCACCATAGGATTGGCTAACTTGAATCATATTTGCAGCACCAAAAGCAGCGAAGATACAGCAAATAGAAAATAG
The DNA here is from genome assembly GCF_002368095.1 of Calothrix parasitica NIES-267. Lineage (GTDB taxonomy): Bacteria > Cyanobacteriota > Cyanobacteriia > Cyanobacteriales > Nostocaceae > Rivularia > Rivularia parasitica. The sequence continues at coordinate 5,665,781 of NZ_AP018227.1, forward strand.
AATTGCTAAAGCATTACCCAATGGTGCTAAACCAATTTCAGCTAATCCTCTGGAAAGATAATACATCGGTCCACCAGCAACTTTACCGTCGCGCTTGATGATGCGATATTTTTGACCGAGAGTAGATTCAACAAACTTACTGGACATACCTAGTAAACCACCAAGAGTCATCCATACAGTAGCACCAGGACCACCAACGCTAATAGCAATTGCAACACCAGCAATATTACCAAGTCCTACAGTCGCTGACAAAGCAGTAGCTAAAGCCTCGAAGTGAGAAACTTCCCCTGGTGCGTTTGGGTCATCGTGTTTTCCGCGAACGATATCAATTGCATGTCCGAACATGCGGAAATTGACGAATCCCATACGGACGGTAAAGAAAATCGCTCCACCAATTAACCATAAAACGATGAGGGGAAAACCACCAATGCTGAAAAACAGAATATCGAATATTACCTTAACTACTTGACCAAAAGCAGCATCAAGTTGCTGTAGGAAAGGTTCTCCAGCAGCTTCATCAGCAGCCAAGGCTACGGTAGGAATCAAACACAATAATAAAGTTAATAACCATTGACGCTTTGAAAATGATTTCCGCATTTAAGACAAATTCTCCATTAACTATTTTTTTCACTACACTTTGTTATTCAGGGATACTACCTTAAGGCATATGTTTCGTACAAGTTATTTAACATCGAAGACAAACACGACAAATTTTAAGAAATCAATAGCGTTTCGATTCCTTGAGTAGCGGTAATATTCAAATTCGCGTTATGTATTCTTGCAATTGGTCAAAAAATTTACGCCAATTTCATCGAAATAAAATATCCGCAGGTTTAATTAAAGTGGTGACGAAAAACCACATCATTTCTGTTTCCGAGGGAATAAATGTGCCCAAAATATCCGCAAAGGTCAAATAAAGATAAAACAGCCTAAATATGAAGACCTTGAATCAACAAATTCATCAATATATTACCCGTATACATCAAAAATGACGGTATAACTGTTAACTATAGTCCTCTTGATGGGAAAACTAGATGGAGAAGAAATCGAAAAATTAATTTTTCCTTCATAATTACCTTTCTGGCTAATCCCTCATCCGTCTACAAGTCTAATGGAAAATCTGCGAGACAAAATTCATCGATTAATCGAGCAATTAAGCGAAGATGAATTAGAAAAAACCTGGGAGACAGTCCATACCTTACGTTGTGATTTTCAAATGATAAAGGCTATGCAAGAAGTCAAGGATTCCCAGCAACCATGGGATTTTCTTAATGATGAAGAAGCTATAAAGTATTTGGAAGAATGAGGAGAGGGGGAGATGGGGAGATGGGGAGATGGGGAGATGGGGAGACAAATAATTTACTTTCTATTCGCTACTTACTGCTCACTGCTCACTGCTTGCTTCTAACTCTTTACTCTTTACTCTTTACTCTTAATTCTTGACAACTAACAACTAACAACCAACTATTTAGAAGCGTGAAGTTAGAACTCAGGTACGGAAAGTCATTTTTAAATGATGTAAAGGAATTAGACGGTCGTGCTAAAAAGCGGGTGCTGGATTTTGTGTTTGTGCAGTTTGCATTTTCTGAGAATTTACACTCGTTGCCTCAATTGCGTCAAATTGATGATTCGGGGATGTTGTACCGTTTTACTTTGGATAATTATTTGGTTGGAATTGAGGTTAAAGGGGAAATTGTGAAATTTCTGCGAGTCATACCTTTGCCAGATGTTTAAGGAGAGCAGTTGTGTAAACAGTTAAAACTGTATAAGTTGACAAGGTATTCCTCGAACCTTAGCTTAAACTTGTTTGTGAAATAACGTGACTTGAGATTTCCCCTTATGGATGCTACGGCACTTTGGCAACGATACCAGAAATGGCTATATTTCCATGAAGGACTAGGTTTGTACCTAGACGTTAGCCGGATGGGCTTTGATGATGATTTTGTTACGAAGCTAGAGCCTGCTTTTGATAAGGCTTTTGCTGATATGAATGAGTTGGAAAAAGGCGCGATCGCAAATCCAGATGAAGACCGGATGGTTGGACATTACTGGCTGCGAAATCCCGATTTGGCCCCGACTCCAGAGTTGACGCAAGAAATAGTCGGCAATATTGAAAAAATAGAAGTATTCGCTGAGAAAATCCACACTGGTGCGATTCATCCTCCTAAAGCTGCTCGCTTCACCGATATAATCTCGATTGGGATTGGTGGTTCTGCACTAGGTCCTCAATTTGTAGCTCAAGCTTTAGCTACGGATTATCCACCTCTGGCAACTCACTTTATTGATAATACCGACCCCGCAGGTATCGACCGGGTGTTGACTCAGGTACGAAACCGTCTTTCTAGTACTTTGGTATTGGTGATTTCCAAATCTGGTGGAACACCGGAACCGCGTAACGGAATGATGGAAGTCAAAAAAGCCTATGCTGGGCAAAATCTGGATTTTGCCCAATATGCTATTGCTATTACCATGCCCGGTAGTAAACTGAGTAAGATTGGAGAATCAGAAGGCTGGCTAGCGCATTTTGATATGTACGATTGGGTGGGGGGTCGTACTTCCGAGATGTCGGCTGTAGGGATGGTTCCAGCAGCGCTGCAAGGGATTGACATTCGTCAAATGCTCGAAGGTGCGAAGGAGATGGATGATGCAACTCGCGTCCCGGAACTGAAGAATAATCCCGCCGCACTGTTGGCTTTAGCTTGGTACCATGCAGGCAACGGTAAGGGTGAGAAAGATATGGTTGTTCTTCCTTATAAAGACAGCCTATTGTTATTCAGCCGCTACCTGCAACAGTTGGTAATGGAATCCTTGGGTAAGGAAAAAGATTTGGATGGTAATGTCGTCCACCAAGGTATTGCGGTTTACGGCAACAAAGGCTCAACCGACCAACATGCATACGTTCAACAGTTGCGGGATGGGGTAGCTAACTTCTTCCTCACTTTTATTGAGGTTTTAGAAGATAGAAAAGGTTCTTCTTTAGAAATTGAACCGGGAGTTACAGCAGGAGATTATCTATCTGGCTTTCTTCAAGGTACTAGAAAAGCGCTTTACGATAACCAACGAGATTCGGTTACAGTTACCATTCCCCAAGTTAACCCCCGAACCGTTGGTGCATTAATTGCTTTATACGAGCGTGCTGTAGGTTTCTACGCTAGTTTGGTGAACGTTAACGCTTATCATCAACCAGGTGTAGAAGCTGGTAAAAAAGCAGCAGCAGCTATTTTGGAATTGCAGCAACAAGTAGTAACCGTTCTACAAGCAGAAGAAAATCCACTTTCTTTAGAAGAAATAGCGGCTAAAGCAAATGCATCCGAGCAAGTAGAGTCAATTTACATCATATTGCGTCATCTTCATGCCAACGGACGCGGTGTAGTAGTAGACGGTAATTTTGGACAACCCAGCAGTTTAAAATTCTCTATTGGCAGATAGATAGATTGGCCAAAGAAATATAATCAATACCATATTTTGGTAATTTTTGTTGCATTCGCAACATTTTTTTTATTTAAAAGCATCTTAAATTGAATTAACTATTCAATTTTTAAGATGCTTTTTTAGCAAAATTTATTATCAGTATGACTAATATTAGGGGAATCGAAATCCGTTACTTGGAATCAATGAAAGGAGGGATGACTAGTTTTTTCACTCCTCAAACCAGCGATGAGACAATGTTGGTACAGATTCCAGCCAATACAGTAGAAGATTTATTCGTACATAAATCGCAAACCGACCAGTTATTAGTGGCTAAAGGTCGATTTGTTTTAGTTACTTTGATTAATAAACAATACCAGTACATTCCATTAAGTGAAGAATACCCAGCAGTAGTGACAATTCCACCAGGAGTTTTACACGGAGCGATTAATGTTAGCTCGGAACCTTGTGTAGTGGTAAATGCTGTACTGCGTCATAGAGAACCCCAGGAACTCGATTATGTTGTTCGTAAAAAACCGTTCCCCTATGATTTAAAAGCAGCAGAAGCAGCATGGAGTAATTTAGAAGCAATAAAACAAGTTAAGGGATAGTTCGTAGGTTGGGTTAAAGGCACGAATAATAATGCTTTTAATTAATAATTGATATTGTGCCGTAACCCAACATTTAATTATCGGAATTTTGCAGTATTTTTATTTATTTACAATTAGGTGTTGGGTTAGGACAGGATAAAAATATTGGTTCTTCAGGACTTGTTATAAGTTTAATTTAGTTTTATTGTCTAACCCCACCTACTTATTATTAACTAAGTCGTTAAATCGCGGAGAAAATAGAATTTATCGCTTTTCCAATCAGCACCTTTGGTTCTTCCTAAATAACCCGTCAAGGATGAAGAAAGTTCGATTAAAATTTCGTGCATTTCCTTGATGTTTAGTTGTCGGGGTGGCTGAGAACCGAAGTAAGCACCATGTAAAGCTTCCACTCCCGTAGATTCCAGGTTAGAATTTTGCAGGTAATATTTTACTAACTCGACCAAGTGCGATCGCAATTTTATGTCTTGCTGAATTTTGCTGATATAACTATTAACTTTATCATCTGCTAATCCGAAGGGTTCTTGCTGCAAACATTGCTTTAATTCTAATAAATTGACGCAACCTTGATAGTTTGATTGCAGTTCAACAAGTTTTTCTAGAGTTTCTGGGGTAATAACGTTCATATGATTGTTTTGTGTAGTTAACAGAGCATGTTGAGTAAGTTCACCACCGGCTAGAATAATTTTGACGCAGGAATTAAAATCTTCTTGAAGATGCTTGTATCCAAGTTTGATTAATTGTGCTGCTACACCATCAGGAACTTTCTCGGTTTTGGTAGCTTTGCATTCCCCGACAACAGGATAAGGATATTCGCAGTAAAAATCAAGACCTCCAGCACCACCTAATTTATCTGGGTTTAAATTAGCATTGGAATTGGTATTGGAACAAGAAAATCCTAATTTAATAAAACTTTTACGTGTTAGTTTCTCGAATTCATTACCATCGCTAGAATTTCCCACTTCAGCAATTTTATTAATCCAAACTAAGTCTGAATCAAAATCTTTTTTTTGTTTCTGATTGTTCCAACCTAGAAATAGATGAATATTATCTTGAAATTGTTTCGCGGCTGGATTTTTGATAGCTAAAGGTGATAGAACATCTAGTAGATTTTCTAATTCTGGATGCCGTGCTGGTTCGAGTTTTTCTAATTGACGCTTGCGAGTATTAAAGATGTTATCAGTTAATACTGGATTGTTATTGGAAACCGCCAATGGTTTCGGTAATCCGATATATTTTCCTAACTTATTGGATTCTATTACCAGCGATAATTCACAAGGCTGAGATAATTCGTAAACACGTAAATAACTCAGAAAAATATGCTGTTGTTGATACAGTATTTTATCTAATGCTTCTTGCGTCCATATTGTCAATCTAGATAATTTTTCTAAGGATTGACTGCTATCAATAATTTGAGTTAATTCGCATTGAGCATAAGCTTGAATTTGCGGCTTTTTAATAATGCTTTGAGCAACAGGTAAAAAGTTTGAGCAATAATATTTATCTATCGGAATTGGAATAGCTAAAGAATCTACCGGATAAAGCGCAAATTTCTGTCCGGGACGAATAAACATTTTAGGAATAGCAGCGATAATTCGTCCTTGAATCAAAGCTGTAATATCGGGAGCGGGTAGACACAATGCTGTGGAAATTGGGAGCAGCGAATTCATATTTAATTAGCTAAAGATAGATTTAAGTCGAAATCATCAGCACTGCTATCAAAAGTTTGAGGAATGCTGATTGGTAAATCATCATCAGTTAAATCGTCTGGTTGTTCTCCTGATGGTTCGCTGAGTATTTCTCGAACTAAGGGATTATTAATTGCTATTTGTTCTTCCTTGATAAAATCAAAAATTTGCTCCTTAGTTAATTCGTAACTTTCGCAGCTATATACAGACCAAATAGCCAAAAGAGGTTTAATATCTTGGCTTTGAAGCATTACCCATTCTCCACCTTGCTCGTGCAAAAGTATTTTTAAGCATTCATTAGGTACTGATGCTTTAGGATTAATCTTTTTAGAGCGAACTAAACAACCACGAGTAATATCAAATTCTTCATATTTAATTAGTCTTTTTAAAGCTGCTCCTATATAGGCTCCACTTGATTGTTGAATGACATCAACACCAATTTTTACTGTGCTATCGTTACCAATTATTTTGAAATCAAGATATCCTTTGTCTGCTGATTTAGCTTCAATATCTTGAATAGCTTCAATTTTTACTTCTTCTAATGTTTCACCAACTAAACTTGAGAATGCGAATCTGAGTGAATTAGAAATTGCGTTGTTATCTTCCATTAATTCATCAATAGATGATTCAATATTTTCTAATTCATTTTGATAACATTCTTCTACTGGATTTATTATTGGTGAATTACCAAAGTTTTCTGCACACCACTTTAAAATTGACCTTACTGTTGGTTTACTCCTACCAAATTCTCTCAACTTAGTTTCATTAAATGGATAAACCGGATGTGATGGAGTAACTTGATTTTCCTCATAAAATACTTTCAACCACTGACTGACAATCGCTACAATATCATCGGAATTAAGATTATTTAATTTCAAAGGTTGCTTATCTAACTGCTCGCTGAGTAATCTATCCATCACAGCTTCAGCGTCCGGTAAAGCTCTAATTTGCTCCTTCCAGGTTGGAGGATACATTGCTAAAAGAAAAACACCACGTTTCAAGCTGTTGTATAAGTCTTTGACTAAACTTGCAACTACTTGTGCTAAGACAAAGCCATATTCATTAACTTCTAAATTATCCAATTCATCAAAACAAATGACTGGGACTTTATAATCGCTGACAATATCTAGAATTTGACGAGCAGTCTTTAATCCTTCTGCTTCCTTGTCTTGTTTCTCAAAATTAGGTAATCCCATTACTTCAGCTTGTTGCTGAGTTAATTCCAATCCAGATAGCCAATAATTTGCATAGTTAATGTGGACAGAAGATAGCGTCCATAAAATAGCTCTAACTAAATGATGACCGAACAACGATATGTCCTGCAAAGGGATTTTTATTTTGAATTAGTTCGTCAATCGGAGATGCGTTAGTAATCATTTTTTATCTTTAATAAGTGAAGTGAGGAGTAAAAAAAAATATTTTTAACTTAATTAACTTGATTTAATTTTATAATTTTGAAGCATAGCAACGCAATCCATCTAATTCCGTAGTGATGGAATCTTCTATTTTGTCGGGTGCGCTGTCTTCTACACTTCCACCTTCAAGTTGAAAAATATCCTCCGCTTGCATCTCTAAAAGCCAATCACTAAACTGCTTTCTGGAAACAATATCGCCAATTTTTCTCCTAATACGATAAATGGGTACTAAGTTATCTAAGTTGTAGTCACTGTTGAGTTGTTCGTAAACTTGCAAAGCTACTTGTTTAAATTCGTCGTAAGATGCAATATTGCTTTTTGAATCGGTCTTGCTAACGATATTTTCTGAAACTGTAGCGCTATAGTTATTTGATGTATTTGTTAATCCGCAATTCATTTCGTGAATCCACTTGAGCAAAGCATTAGCAGCCCAAGTTCCCACAATTGTTCCTTCAAATTCAAACTCGGTACTCTTTAAATTTTTATCTAGTACCTCTAAACCTTTAGGTAATTCTAAAGAATAGCCTTTTTTAGATTTAGAAATAGCTTGCTCGTTTTCAAGTTCTTCAAAAACGTTGTGATAATCAGCGACTTTCTTACCTTTAGATACAAGCCTTTTCGTCAGTTCGCCTTTTTTTACTTCCTGCTGAATTCCTCCCAAGTCCCACAGAGCCAGTAGCAAGCGCGTTCTAGCCTGTGTCTCAGAGATTTTCAAAACAGTATTCTGTGGTGCCATATCAATATTTATACTTATTAGCACCAGTATAGTTTTGATGAAACTTATTTAGCTTTTGGAAAATTACTGAAATATATCTGTAGAATTTATAAATTTTTTTTGATGTGTAAGTATATTTAGCAGCTTCGGGTGTTATGGTCGTAAAGCTTCGACTCCAATAAATTCCACTCCGGAATTATCTATTAGTAACTAGGTCAAATTAAATATAAAACTTCAGCCGACCTCCAGCTTCCCTCTCCTTAATAAGGAGAGGGATTGAGGGTGAGGTCTTAATCTTATATTTAATTACGTCTACCTACTTATAAAGTGTTTTGAATTACTTTAACTTTGGATAAGCATTTATCTCAAATATGAATAAAGATAAGAATATAAATAATTAATATTGTTTAGCTATTTAAATAGAAATTAGTTAAAAACTTGCAACTAAATAATCTATAAAAACAAAGAATTAACCTTCGTTACATAAGCAGCAAAAACCACCCGAAATAAACATCGGGTTCATAATTCACACGCTAAAATTGCAGAATTTCTCCTGAATAATAAACTCTGCAATCTGCGTTTTATAATCGTTTCTGCTCAACATGGTAGACAACACTCAACCACCCTGACTATAAGGATTAGATGCACTTAGTACCAATTACACAAATCACTAATTCTATTCCAAACAATAGCCAAAAACTTGCCGAGTCAATGTGTCTGTGAGAAGCAAACCTTAATATCTATCTGAGCCTATTCGTTCTGACAGCCTAGCCTGCTGTTTTATCCTTACATTACCATTACCTGTATTGTCGCCTTTATCGAAACGTACAGCGTTCGCTTTCAACTCTAAGATTTACCGATTCAAACCACACAGTCAATGCGAAACTCCCTGACGACATAACCAAAATTAAAATATTAGATGCAATACACAGATTACTTAGCTTCTACTGTGGAAGAAACTGTTTTACCATTCATTTCTCGTATCCACTTGAGCAACCCACCAACGAATTTACTCGCAACTATACTTCCAACCTGCTTTCCGTAGAATTTGAAATCAAGAGTTTGGAGTCCTTCGTCAAGCATCTGCAAACCTTTATCGGTTAACTTAATGCTGTCAACTTTACTCTTACGTGTGCTATTGATAGCACCAGCTTTTTCTAACTTCTTAAGAATAGAAGTGTAGTCTCCTGCTTTCTCGTTTTTACGCTGTACGCTACCGGTTACTTCAGTTGTTTTAACTTCAGTTTCGGTTCCTCCTAAATCCCACAAAGCGAGAAGCAAGCGAGTTTCATCTTGAGTTTTCCTAGTAGTAACTTTGGTTTTACCAGTCACTTTCTTGGTGGTAGATTTAACTTTTGCGACTGTTGACTTAGCTGGTTTAGTTTTACTAGCTGCTTTTGCTTTCTTCTCGGAAGTAGCTGCTTTGGCTTTGCTAGCTGTTTTCTTTGAAGTAGCTTCAGACTTATCGATGATAGAAGATGCAGGTGTTTTTGCTTTTAGCTTCTTAGCATCTGTCGCAGATTTTGTTTTACTTCCTACCTTCTTAGTAGTGCTAGCAACTTTAGTTTGACCAGCAGCTTTCTTGGTGGAAGATTTAGCTTTTTCTACCTTCGCAGTAGCAACTTTATCTGCTTTCTTAGTAGAAGATTTAGCTTTTTCTATATTGATGCTAGCAACTTTGGTTCTGCTGGATACTTTCTTTCTTGTAGTCTTAACTTTCCCTACGGTAGAGCTAGCAGATTTTGTTTTGCTGGATGCTTTTTCTGTTGTATCTTTCACTTCAGTTTCTGGTTTTTTATTTGAAACTTTGGTTTCTACAGATAAAGCTTCAGACTTTGATTTTTTGGCGCTGCTTTTTAGTTTTCCTTTTGCAGCACTACTTTGAGCTTTCGTAGCAGAAGATTTAGACTGAGTTTTCTTACTTTGCAAACGATTTTTTCTGAGTGCCATTGAAGGTTAATTAATTTTACTTCACTATCTAGAATAATCTAGTAGTAAGTGTTTTCAGGGTATGATAAAAAACATCAGGGTATTTTCTAATCAATTTTCTATTGTTTTTTTTTAAATAGTATTTTCATCTACAAAAAAAGACGAAACTTTATAATTAAGTCCCGCCTTTTTTATATATTAAAATCCTCCGAGGATATACTGACAAGTTTTTATAGCTACTGAAATATAGTATTTCTACATGATTGTAAGAATCGTGATATAGAAAAACCCGGTTTCTGGAAAAACCGGGTTTCTTAATTCTTACAAAAGTCAAAAAGAGTATATTCCTCCTCGGAACACCTCTTCCTTATTTAAACTCTTCAAGCTGGTCTATACGTAACCAAATATTCGGTGTAGGAACTTTCCCAAATTTCACCAAAGCATAATCACCTTTGGTATCTAGAATTTCCCCTTCAGTTTCAAATAGATAGGAAGGAAGACGAGAATCACTAGACTTTGCTTCCAAGCTGTTTTCTAGTTTTTCACGGATAGCACGAACCATCGCTCCTTTTTTCACAGCCATAAATTTTCCTCTTTAACAAATAGGATTAATTTTACCGAGAATTGTAGCTTGAATAAAAAATTGGACATGGGAGAATTGCTCGAAGTTAGGAGTGAGGAGTGAGGATTTAGTTATGACTTATCTTCTCCTTGTCCCTCTATCTCCCTCCCCATCTCCCCATCTCCCCATCTCCCCATCTCCCCATCTCCCCATCTCCCCCTACGGGTTGCGCCACTTGCTACAAGTCGGGGAACCCGCCCAACGCAGTGGCTTACCATCTCCCCCTACGGGTTGCGCCACTCCCCTCAACCGAGGGAACCTCGGCACGGGGGTGGCTTACCATCTCCCCATCACTGCTGACACTGTGGACAAAAATGGCTGGATCTTCCCGCTAACTTAATCCGCTCGATTGGATGGTTACAAGTTCGACAAGGTTCTCCCGTGCGGTTATAAACCCAGGCTACGTGTGCGTAGTTCCCATTCACGCCTTGTACATTGAGGAAATTACTGAAGGTTGTACCTCCAGCTTCAATGCTGGTCTTTAAAACTTCAATAATGCTGGAGCGGAGACGTTTTATCTGCTTTATTTGCAAATTTAGACATAACGTTTCTGGTTGTATCCCACTGAGGAATAAGGCTTCATCAGCATAAATATTACCCAATCCAGCCACCACAGATTGGTCTAATAGTGCAGTTTTAATAACGCGACGTCGATTTTTGAGTTTATCTGCAAAATACTCTACAGTAAATTCTCCTGAAAAAGGGTCTGCTGCAAGCTTTGCTAACCCAGTAATAATACTTTGTGTTTCAACCTTGGGAGGAACCCACCACATTTGACCAAAGGTACGCTGATCTACGAAGCGCAGTTCCCATTCGTCACCGAAGAACAGTCTCACCCGCGTGTGCTTGTGCAAAGGTTCATCTTGAGACAACCACAAGAGTTGACCTGTCATTCTTAGATGAACACCCAAGGAAGAGAGGGGGGGAGGGGGAGAGGGGGAGAGAGGGGGAGAATTATTTTCTACTTCATCTCCTTGTCTCCCTTTCTCCCTGTCTCCTTGTCCCCTTTTCCCTTTCTCCTCTTTTAATAGACTAAGTTCTGCGATAAGATACTTACCACGACGATGCCAAGATATTATTTCCCTTTCTTCAAGACCATCTAAAAATTCTTCAGCAGAAAACGGGTAGGCGATAGTGCGATGAAGCAACACATCCCCCCCCGTAATTTTTTGTTTCAGGGTTAGTTGATTTAAACCCCGTCTGACTGTTTCAACTTCTGGTAATTCTGGCACAACTTAACGTGACTCAGTTCCTTGGTCGGGAGTACCTTCTTTCTGGGTATTAGCTTCAGCAGATTCTGCTTGACCGCCGGTTTTACCAGTAGGTTTGGTACCTTGTCCGGTTGCGCGTTGTGCAGGATTTACAGGTGTTTGTTTACCACCGGAAGCTGTAGGTGTGGATTTTTTAGCCTTAGCTTTAGGTGCTTCAATCTCAATTAACTCATCTTGTGCAAAGTTATTGGTATTGATACCGGAGTAATTAACTTTATCAAAGCGGACAATTACTGGGTAGATGATACCGCTTTTATCAACAGTAGCTACGGTTCCCACATCCTGATACCAATAAGATTCGCGGCGAAGAACTCGCACTTTAGAACCACGTTGAACCATAATCGAATATCCTCTTTAAGTATTGATTGCCTTTATATAGGGCTGATTGATTTCACTTTACAACTTGAAGGACTCCGGAAGAGGGTTTGTTAAGTTATTTGTCTAGATAATAGGGAATTGGGCACTGCGAATTAGTAGTTAGTAATTGGGGATTGGATATTGGGGTGACAAGGTGACAAGGGGACAAGGGGACAATTATTAATTATTAACTCCTAACTATTTATTACTCATTACTCATTACTCATTACTCATTACTCATTACTCATTACTCATTACTCATGCCTAATCCCCCATTCATCAAATAGGGTGTCTCACCCCCTTGACAAAATAATTTTTATAAAATAGGTTTTTGTTCGCGAACACTTATAAAGTGTGAAGAAATATTTCATGACTTAGTTAATACAAAGACACTTCCTTGGTTTCCTCTACCAATTCGTAAGTCATTATCTAAGTAAGTAATGTCCAACCATCCCTGTTGTTCGTTGCTTGTAATTGGAAAATCAATTGCCAGAAATTTCTTACCTGATTCGATTTCTTCAATAAAGCTGCCTGGGTATTTGTAATCAATTAGACGTTGTAACCCAAGAATTGAACGTTCAAATTTAACTTGAACTCGCTTTGAGGAAACTGGCTCGAATTTTGCAGCAACACTGACTAAACCTTCAAGAAATGGTAAGCCTTTGATTTCGGCAATGTTATAAACACTCTTTGTTTTTACGCGGATACACTGATAAATTTGACTTAGATTTGTTAGAGGAATGCGGTTAAGATTTAAGAGTTCGGAACTGGTGGTATACAGTAACCGCCAATTACCATCTAACATGTCGGTGGCTTCAAGGGGTCTCGGTGTAGGGTTAAAGTCTTCTAGATTGGCAATTGCTGATAAGATAGCTTGTTTGTCTGTATCGGTAGCGCTACTACCAAGATTCTTCCCTGCTATTACTTCTAATAAAGCAGCTTTTCTCATAGGTGTGTAACCTCAGTTCTGATTAATAAGTCTCTTAGGAGATTTGACAATGTATATGTATAGCACCCTACAAATTCAAAGAAATATGTGGTTAATACTATGCAGCAATATCAAAAAAGGAGTTTTTTGTCGGATTTATAAACAAAAGAGTTGAATGAATAACTAAAATATTCTGTATCAAGTGATAGACTCTTAATGTCAAGTTAGTTCCTTACTCTTCGTATCTCAAACTTTATGTTAAATTCTCCTTTATATGAAGTTCCCCGTAGCCGGAGAGCCTCTGTAATACCATTAAAACAAGAATCATCCTTGTTAGACTGGTTAAAAGAAAATGGTCGTTTAATATCTCGCGACCCGGTAGAACCACAAGCGCAAGAAAAACGACAAGACATAAATTCCTTGATGGGTATTGAAGAAAACATCGGGGATTATGAATTTGATGATGATGATGATGACGATGATGATGATGATGACGATGCAAGTCCTAGTGTAGACTAGCTCGTTAAAGACCGAAAAACAGCACGTCCGTGAAGCGTGTTGGGTGTGATTTTTTAAATAGTGTGGAGTGAAGGGAAATTTACGTGGACGCAAAATTATCTCCAAACCAAGGTTTGAACCTTAATGGTATCCGTTTGGTTTCTTTGTTGGGTATAGGGCTTGGTGCGATCGCACTAGTTCTAGATGGGGTAGCTTCTCGCTCTCCCTGGCAAGGAAGCTCTTTAACCCTACCATTCTTATTATCGGCTGTGATTGCTGCCGGAATCGGCTTTTGGGCTGTTCCTTGGCTGCAAGCTCTAAAGGCTGGGCAAGTTATTCGTGAAGATGGTCCCCAAGCTCATTTAAAGAAAGCTGGTACCCCGACGATGGGAGGCATATTCTTTGTTCCTGTAGCAGTAATAATTGCTTGTATTTTATCTAATTTTGCTACTGAGACTATTGCGGTATCCGCTTTGACATTGAGTTATGGTTTTGTCGGTTGGATTGACGATTGGCAGATTCTTCGCCGCAAGTCTAATAAAGGTATTTCACCTAAAATGAAGCTGGCTTTACAAGTTGGTTTTGCTATAGCTTTTTGTGGATGGTTATTCGCCAGTCAGCCTGCTAATATTACGAATATTTCTTTTCCTTTGGGCTTTTCTTTGCCTTTAGGATGGTTGCTATTTTTACCTTTATCTTGTTTCGTAATGGTGGCAGAAAGTAATGCTACTAATTTGACTGACGGTGTTGATGGATTAGCCAGCGGTACAGCTGCGATCGCACTATTAGCATTAGCAGCGATTGTATCTCCAACCTCAGTTGGATTAATGGTTTTCTGTGCATCTTTCAGTGGTGCTTGTCTAGGATTTTTAGCTCACAACCGCAACCCCGCTCGCGTATTTATGGGAGATACAGGTTCCCTTGCGCTAGGAGGAGGTTTAGCAGCAGTTGGACTTTTGTCTAATACCTTAGTCGCACTATTTATCCTCAGCGGAATCTTCTTTGTCGAAACACTTTCAGTAATGGCACAAGTGAGTTACTACAAAGCAACAAAAGGTCCCGACGGAAAAGGTAAGCGCTTGTTCAAAATGGCACCTTTACACCACCATTTAGAACTTTCTGGTTGGACTGAACTACAGGTAGTTGGTGTGTTTTACGTCATCGCTGCAACACTAGCTTCTGTAGCTTTTGTTATCACTCAGGTATAGATAGAGCGTTAAGCGAAGGTTGAAGGTTGAAGGTTGAAGGTTTAGTAATCATAGTTTTCAATCTTTGTTAATGACCTTAGCCGATTACGTAATGCTGTAAGTGTAATTTTTGATAAAACAGTTGAATAATTGAATAAATAACATTAAAACAATCCTTACTGTATGTGAGGATTGTTTTTCAGTTTATATGGTTTGAAGAATTGGTAATTGGTAATTGGTAATTGGTAATTGGTAATTTCTACTCCCTCTCTAATCCAAAATCCAAAATCCAAAATCTAAAATCCCTAGCTTTTATCCAATCCTAATTCGTTTTCTTCAGCGTAGCGTTCCATGAAGCGCATAAAACGTTCCCATTCTTCAGCGGATTTCATTAAATAGATTGCTTCTAAAGCTTCAGCCTTACCGTTAATAAACTTTCCTTTAACTTCGCGAGTGACAATTTCACCTTCTTCGTCAACCATGTACATTCCAGTAATTTCATCCGTACTTTCTTCATCCAAAGCTTTCGGATTTGTAAAAATGAATGTAGCAGTACCGCTATCTCCACTACGAGAACGTGTTAAGCGTACTTCTGGAATTACTTCTTCGTTGACACCTCTTGAAAATTGTATTTTGGCCATAATACGTATAATTTAAACTTCGATGATGATGGATGGTTAAACCATAATTGTCTCATCATTTAGAACCAATTTGTAATATCAAGTTAAAAAATATTGGGATAAATTAGGTTGGGATTAGGGAGTAGCGAGGAGCAAGTAGCAAGTAGCAAGTAGCAAGTAGCAAGTAGCGAGTAGGGAGCAGCAAGTAGCAAGTAGCAAGTAGCAAGTAGCAAGTAGGGAGCAGGGAAAAAGGGTTTGCTAATTAATTCGTTAATTAATAAATAAATACAGAATTTAGCACCTTTAACCTTTAACCTTTAACCTTTGACCTTTGACTTTTAACCCTTGCATATAAATTCTTATTCTGCTTCGCGTTCGAGCATTAAAGTTACTGGGCCATCGTTTTCTATTGAAACTTGCATCATTGCTCCAAATTTACCAGTTTCTACTCGTAAACCGCTAGCATGTAGCTTGTTAAGGAAGCAATCATATAGATTTTCGGCTCTAACCGGAGATGCTGCTTGGTCGAAGGAGGGACGACGACCTCTACGACAGTCACCGTAAAGGGTAAATTGGCTGATAACTAATAACTCACCACGAATTTCTAATACCGATTTTTGCCAACGGTTATTTTCAGCAGATTCTGGAAACAATCGCAAATCCAAGCATTTACGTGCCATCCATTCCAATTCTGCTTCGGTATCGGTTTCGGCTATTCCTACAAGTAAATTTAGTCCCGTGCCAATTTTTCCAATAATTTCACCATCAACTATGACTTGAGATGATTTAACTCTTTGGATAATTACGCGCATGAAATCAGTGAACAGTGAACAGTTAGCAGTTATCAAAAATCTAGGGTGTGTGAAAATGATTGTAGAGACGCAATATGTTGCGTCTCTACATTCTATGGAATAACGAAAAATCTTTATCTTATCCTTTGTTATTTTCCAAATCCTTTACCTTTGTTAGCAGAAGGTATAAATACGCAGTTTTCTATCTGCTCTAATAAACCTTCTTCGTCAAGATTTTGACCAATTAACACCAGTTGATTTTTCTTTTCACCTTTCCACTCATCATCATCAAGGGTAAAGCGTTTACCACAAAGGTGGAAAATATGTCTTTTGGGGCTTTCATCAAACCACATTATTCCTTTCCCACGAAAAATATTGTCGGGTAGCTGGTTATCTAAGAAATATTGGAATTTACGAATAGATAACGGTTTGTCGCTCACAAAGGATACCGATCTAAATCCGTCATTCTCTAAATGGTGTGAATGATGGTCGTGGTCGTGGTCGTGGTGGTCGTGGTGTTCGTGGTGGTCGTGACCGCATTCTGAATGGTCGTGGTGGTCGTGGTCGTGATTGTGGTCGTGGTGGTCGTGGTTATGTTCTTCCGCTGCGTCAAAATACTTGTCTGACTCGAACAAACCAACGCTAAGAATTAAAGGTAAAGGAACTTCGGATTTTGTGGTGCGGAGAATTCTTGCTCCTTCTTTAATATCTCGAACTTTTAGTTCTAAAGCATCTAAATCGGCTTCATCAACTAAATCGGCTTTGTTGAGAACAATTACATCACCGTAAGCGATTTGACTAAAAGCAGCTTCGGAGTTGAATAAATCCATGCTGTAATTAGCTGCGTCTACCATCGTTACGATGGAATCTAAACGAGTTAAATCTCGTAACTCGGTTCCTAAAAAGGTTAATGCAACGGGTAGGGGGTCTGCTAAACCAGTGGTTTCCACAACCAAATAATCTATATTTTCTTGACGCTCCATCACTTTGTAAACCGCATCTACCAAGTCGCTATTGATGGTGCAGCAGATACAGCCGTTATTTAGCTCCACCATGTTATCGTCGGTGGAAACTACCAACTCATTATCAATGCCAATTTCGCCAAATTCATTTACCAAAACAGCAGTTTTCAAACCCTGCTGATTAGTCAAGATATGATTGAGTAGAGTAGTCTTACCGCTACCAAGGAATCCAGTGATAATTGTGACTGGTAATCCTTTTTTCGTTGCTTCCATTGCTTGGTCTGAAGTTGCTGTTGATTGCATGACGAGAACAGTAAATTAACTAGAATTGGAAAAGAATAAAAAATAATAATGTAGCGTAGGTCTTAACGCAATACTGCTTTACCCTATTATTGCGTAATTCACATCTCTATCTTCTGTATTGACAATAGAGATATAAAGATAAAGGTTTTTGCATGACTATCCTGCATCGAATATTGACTTAATTTAGATGCAGAGATTTTTGATCTGATTAAAACTGAAAGCTCGAAACCATCTATAATCTAATCCAAAATCTAAAATCTAAAATCCAAAATTTTTGCTCATGACCCTAACAGTTTACAACAGTCTTACTCGTCGCCAAGAACCCTTTAAAACAGTAGAACCGCAGAAAGTTAAGATGTATTACTGCGGGGTGACGGTTTATGATTACTGCCATTTGGGTCATGCTAGAGCTTGCATTGTTTGGGACGTAGTAAGGCGCTATTTACAATTTAGCGGTTATCAAGTCCGTTACGTGCAGAATTTCACTGATGTTGACGATAAAATTTTGCAGCGAGCTAGAAAAGAAGGTTCGTCAATGGAAGCTGTAGCCGAAAAATATATCAAAGCTTATTTTGACGATATGAGTCGGTTAAATGTCAAAGAAGCCGACGAATACCCTCGCGCTACACAAACGATGGATGGGATTAAGCGGTTAATTCACGAGTTGGAAAATAAAGAATATGCTTATCCGTCGAGCGGAGATGTTTATTATTCGGTACAGAAATTTGATGAATATGGCAAGCTTTCGGGACGTAAATTAGAGGATATGCAGGCTGGTGCTAGCGAACGAGTAAATATAGAAGACCCAGAATATCAAAAGAAAAGATATCAGTTTGATTTTGCTTTGTGGAAAGCAGCAAAACCAGAAGAACCAGCTTGGGAATCACCTTGGGGAAAAGGTCGTCCGGGATGGCACATTGAATGTTCTGCAATGGTTCGGGAGCGTCTGGGAGAAACCATTGATATTCATGCAGGTGGAGCCGATTTAATTTTTCCCCACCATGAAAACGAAATTGCTCAATCGGAAGCTGTTACGGGTAAACCGTTGTCTAATTATTGGATGCACAACGGAATGGTGAAAGTTGACGGTGAAAAAATGTCCAAATCTTTGGGTAATTTTATTACTATTCGTCAACTACTTGATAAAGGTGTAGAGCCAATGGCTGTCCGGTTATTTGTACTTACAGCACAGTATCGCAAACCAATTGACTTTACAGATGAAGCCATTCAAGCAGCTACTAATGGTTGGAATACTATTAAAGAAGGTTTGCTTTTTTGTCATAAATATGGCAAGAAATTAAATTGGGAAATAATTGATAAAAATCAAATTCAAAATTCTTATACTCAGCGTTTTAAAGAAGCTGTAGATAACGATTTTAATTTTTCTAGCGGATTGAGCGTACTGTTTGAATTAGCCAAAGAACTTGGCAAGGAAGGAAATATTTTAGTACATCAAGGTAAAACAGAAACCGCTTCCGAAAAATTACAAGAAATGTGGCAAACATTAGTTACATTAGCTGATGTACTCGGATTAGAATCTCAACTAGAATCGCAAGAGAAAGCAGCAACAGATGATGATTTGAGCGACGAACAAATAGAAGAATTAATTCAAAAAAGACAAGAAGCCAGAAAAACCAAAAACTTCGCCGAATCCGACCGCATCCGCGACGAATTACAAGCCCAAGGAATTGCCTTAATTGATAGTAAAGAAGGCACGAAATGGCATAGAAATCAGTGAGCAGTTAACAGTTATCAGTGAACAGTTAGGAGTTATGAGTAGTAAGTAATAAGTAATGAGTAATGAGTATGAGACTTTCCCTCACTCTTTTCTACCCCCCTCTTCCCCTCTCTCCTTGTCTCACTCTCTCCCTCTCTCACTCTTCTCCCCATCACTAATTACGAATTACGAATTACGAATTATACTCACCATGCTTGAAAAGCGTAAATCTTTTAGTTTGTCCGATATTCTGCTGGTTATTGCTGGATTTTTTCTGGTGATTTTATTATGGCAATTACGAAGTTTGTTATTAACTTTGATGATTGCTACGGTGCTTGCAGCTACTATTACACCTTTTGTTGATGCGCTGGAAAAATTGCGTTTTCCCCGTTGGTTGGGGGTAATTATGTTTTATCTGGGTTTGATTGGACTACTTATTGGAGTAGGTTTGTTAATTGGTCCTTCTGTTTCCGAACAAATCCAGCGCTTAGCCCGTAGATTTCCAGTTTATTTGGATAATTTGACTGTATCTTTTGAAGATTTAGCTACGCGGGTGGGAATTACCCAGATAGAAACCATAGAACAAATTTTTGATATTCAAGGGTTAACTAATGGGTTATTTCGGTCCAGTCAAAAGCTGGTTTTACGCTCTTTTGGGGTAACTTTTGGTATTCTTGGTGCTGCTATTAATCTAATTTTAGCTGTGGTAATTTCTGGCTATATGGCCGCTGGAAGTAAAAGTTTAATTAAGGGTTTGATAAGCTTGTTTCCACAACCGTGGGATGAACGTCTTGAAGCACAAGTTTTACCAATTTCTCGACGAATGGGGGGATACGTTCAAGGAAGGGTTTTAGTTTCTTTAATTTTAGGTATTGTTATTACTCTAGCTTTAAGAGTTTTAGGACTTTCCGAATTTGCTTTGGCATTAGGTACCATTGCAGCATTTACTAATTTTATCCCCTTTGTTGGGCCTGTTTTAGGAGCAATTCCGGCTTTGATTGTCGCTATTCCCCTAGGAGGATTAACTTTTGTATGGGTATTATTATTATTCGTAATTATTCAAAATCTTGAAACCTACGTACTAGACCCTTTATTAGTCGGTAACACCGTAAGAGTTCATCCCTTCTATCAACTTCTAGCAGTATTGGGAGGAACCCAAGTTTTAGGAATTATCGGAGCCGTAATTGTCCCACCTTGGGTAGCAGGAATAACAGTTCTGATAGAAAATCTGTATCTCCGTCCAAAGCAATTAAAAGAAAAAGCAATCGGAACAGTTCTCAGCGAACAGTAATTAAGGTTAAAGGTTAAAGGTTAAAGGTTAAAGGTTAAAGGTTAAAGGTTAAAAGTCAAAGGTTCAATTCTCCTTGTCTCCTTGTCTTCCCAATTCCCAATCCCCAAATAATTATAATTTCTTCAAAAAAAGAAAAAACTTAACAAATCATAGCTGCAAAAGTTGACGTTTTGTAGTAAATAATATAATCTCCCCCTCTTCATCACACTTAACTTTTGTAGTATGTGGTCTGAACTAAAAAAAGCAATTAATAGTATAAATGTTCCTGCTAACTGGATTGGTATTAGGGTAGTAAAGGAAACGTCTTCAAATAATTTTTTCCGGGATGGTTTACCCCAAAGCAATGGCAAGTATTCTACTGTCGGAGCAATGCTGGAGGTTTTGGTTAATGGCTGTTTGGGTTATGGGGCTACTAATTCTTTGGAGTTAGACTCGCTTCAAGCTGCGGCTGATACAGCGTATAAACAAGCACTGGCAGCGTCTGAATGGTGGATACACCCATTTGAAAAGATGAGCGAACGTCCTGCTGTTGTGGGTGAATATATTTCTCCTTCTGTTGACAATTTAAAAGATTTGAATCCCCGTGAAGTGAATGATTTACTTGTACGGGTCTGTAAAACTTTGAAAGTTGACGACAAGATTGTTCAGACTACAGCTAGCTCTACAACTACTGACAAAGAAACTTGGTTTGTTAGCAGTAATGGTTCGGAAATTTATCAAAAGTTCTTGCTGTTTACTACTCATTTCGGAGCTACTGCTCAAGATGGTTTGATTGTTCAGCAGCGGACTAATAATGGTTGGTCTGCTCATTGCTATCAAGGAGTATTGGATTTAAAGGAAGAGGGTTTATGGTATCGGGTACAGCAAATTGGTGAACAAGCGGTAGAGCTTTTGACGGCTGAAGATTGTCCGGATACTCGCACTAATTTGGTGTTAGCTCCCGACCAAATGATGCTGCAAATTCATGAAAGTGTAGGACATCCTCTCGAAATTGACCGGATTTTAGGGGACGAGCGAAACTATGCAGGTGGTAGTTTTGTGAAGACAGATGATTTTGGTCAGTTGGGATACGGTTCCTCTGCGATGAATATTACTTTTGACCCGACTGTTAAAGGTGAATTTGCTAGCTATGGTTTTGATGATACTGGTGCTGTAGCAACGAGAGAATATGTAATTAAGGAAGGTGTATTGCAGCGAGGGTTAGGAAGTCTGGAAAGTCAAGCTAGGAGCGGTGTGAATGGTGTTGCTTGTGCCCGCGCTTGCTCTTGGAACAGACCCCCAATCGACCGGATGGCAAATTTGAATTTGGAACCTGGTGAAGCTAGTTTTGAAGAAATTATCGGTGGAATAGAAAGCGGTGTTTATATGGAGTCCAACCGCTCTTGGTCAATTGATGACCGTCGATATAAATTTCAATTTGGCTGCGAGTACGGTAAATTGATTGAAAATGGTAAGCTCACAAAAACTCTTCGTAATCCCAATTATCGAGCTACTACCCCGGAATTTTGGCAAAGTTTAACCAAAGTTGGGAATAAATCTACTTGGCAGATGTATGGTACTGCTTACTGCGGTAAAGGAGAACCAAACCAAGCAATTTCCGTAGGACATGCTTCTCCCGTTTGTTTATTTCAAAACGTCGAAGTTTTTGGAGGAGGATGAGTATAATTCGTAATTCGTAATTCGTAATTCGTAATTCGTAATTGGGGAGATGGGGAGATGGGGAGAGGGGGAGAGGGGGAGACAAGGGGAAAAAATTATTTCTAACTCTTAACTCCTAACTGTTTCCAATTACCAATTACCAATTACCGATTCCCAATTCCCGATTCCCAATTACCAATCCAAAATCAAAGCATCCGTTGTCAAAATCCAAAATCCATTACACGTTCATGAAAAACGAAGAAATATCTGCTTTAGAAGCTAGTTTTAATCGATTGTTGGAATATTTTTCAAATGAGAAGAAGTCGGGGGAAGAATTTAGTTTTAAATTGAATAGAGAACGCAGCCAATTTACTAGGTTTAATCGCGCGAAGGTACGACAAACTGGTATCGTAACTGATGGCTGGGTTGAATTAACTCTGATGGATAATCAACGTAGTGGTTTTCGGGTTTTTCCTGTTAGCGGTAATTGGGAAGTTGATTCCAAGCAAGCGTTTAGTTCTTTGCAGGATTTACGAGAGGAATTGCCACTATTACCTGTAGACCCATATCTGGTTTTACCTTCGGGAGATGAAGCTACTCGCGAAATTCATTCTGGTAATTTGTTGGCTGATGAAGATGTTGCTAAAACGATTTTAGAAGCTGTTACGGAATTAGATTTTACTGGTTTTTATGCTGGTGGTATCATCAGTCAAGGTTATGCTGATTCTGGTGGTAAAAAACATTGGTTTAGTACCGAAACTTTTACTTTGGACTATTCAATTTTTACCAATTCGGGACAAGCTGTTAAAGGTTTTTATGCCGGAAATAATTGGGAAAATCAAGTTTATATAGATAAAATTTCTCAAGCTAAACAACAGTTAGAGTTACTTTCTCGTCCTTCAAAAAAAATACCCCGAGGACATTACAGAACTTATTTTGCTCCTGCTGCGGTTTCGGAGTTACTAACAATGCTTTCTTGGGGTGGGTTAAGTGAAGCTGATATTCGTCAGGGAAATAGCGCTTTAGCTTTACTTGCAGTTGGAAAAAAGAAACTTTCTCGTAAATTTAGCCTGCAAGAAAATTTTAAAACTGGTTTAGTTCCTCGTTTTAATCATTGGGGAGAAATTGCTCCTTTGGATTTAGATTTAATTGAAAAAGGTAGTTTGCTAAATACTTTGATTAATTCTCGTAGCGCTGTCGAGTATGACAAAGATACGAATGGTGCTAATAGTTCTGAGTCTTTACGTTGTCCGGAAGTCAGTCGAGGAAGTTTAGCAACTGATGCAATTTTGTCAACTTTGGGAACTGGGCTATATGTATCAAATTTACATTACTTAAATTGGAGCGATCGCCCTTCTGGAAGAATCACGGGAATGACTCGTTATGCTTGCTTCTGGGTTGAAAACGGCGAAATTGTCGCTCCAATAGAAGATTTGCGTTTTGATGATAGTTTATACAGATTTTGGGGAGATAATTTAATAGATTTTACTGATAAGCATGAATTTATTCCCGAAGTCGGAACTTATGAAAATCGTCATCTTGGAGGTAGTATGGTTCCCGGTATGTTGGTAGAGGACTTTACTTATACTCTTTAGAATAATTTGATTATGAAACTACCCTCAGACTGTAAGTCTGGGGCTATGGAAGCGAAGCCCACCTTCGTGGGCTAAAAAACGAAAAAATTTGCGGAATAACCAAAATTATCTGTTTCTATAAACTGTATTAATTATAATATCTTTTAAACTTAGGTGATTTCTAATAAAGAATTTACCGATAGGAGTAAAATGTAGTGTTAGTGACTAAAAAACAGGGGCAAGCATTTAGATATGGTAGGTGTAGAGGAACCCAAATCATTAACAGGATCGCAGATAGAAGACTTGCGGTTAGCAGCGTCAAAAATGAGCGGAGCAAAACGTCGTAGTTTTCAAGCAGAAATAACATTGAAATACTGCCAAGGTAGGTCAAGATTAGCAGAGACAGTATTTGGTTGGGGCAGAAAAAATATAGAGGTAGGATTGGCAGAGAAAAGAACAGGAGTAATTTGTTTAGGACTACAATCAAGTTTGAGTGGAGCAAAGTGTTGGGAAGAAAAGCAACCGATTGCAGCATTATCACTACGACAAATAGCAGAATCTTATTGTCAACAAGACCCAACATTCAAAACTTCAGATGCCTACACTCGATTAACAGCAGCATTAGCAATAGAAAAACTCAAAGAGCAAGGATTTAGTCACGAGCAGTTGCCTTGTGCTAGTACAATGGCACAAGTTTTGAATCGAATGGGCTATCGTCTTCGTAAAGTTTTAAAAGCCAAACCTCAAAAAAAATTGCACAAACAGACGATATCTTTAACAACATCAAAGAATTTGACCAGCAATCAACAAATCCAAAAGTCAAGCGACTAAGTATGGATTGTAAAGCTACCGTTAATATCGGAAATTACTCTCGTGGTGGAAAAACCAGAGGCAATAATCAAGCTAAAGATCATGATATGGGGTGTAAAGAAAAATATATTCCTTGTGGAATTGTTGATGAAGATAGTGGACAGTTTTATATCAACTTTGGTAGTTCTTATAAAACAAGTGATTTTATTGTTGATAGTCTAATTCAATGGTGGAAGACAATTACACCAGAACAAAAAAAGGATACCGCATTGATACAAATTAAAGTTGACAATGGTCCCGAAAGCAGTGGAGTAAGAACCCAATTTTTAAAAAGGATGGTTGAATTTGTTGACCAAATAAATGTACCGGTTCAATTACTTTATTATCCTCCTTATCATAGTAAGTATAATCCCATAGAACGTTGTTGGGGTATTCTTGAGCAGCATTGGAATGGGGCAATGCTATTTAATGCTGAAGTCATGCTTTCATGGGCTTCGAGTATGACGCAGGAAAGGGTGCCATCCTATCTTAAATTTAAGCAAAACTGTTTACCAAAAGGGGATTTCTTTAACAAAGAAAGCTATGAAACAAATCGAATCTAGATTGCAACGAAATCCACTCTTGCCCAAATGGGATATCTTGATTCAACCACTTTAGCTGGTAATTTCTTTTTCAAAAATCACCTTAAGTAAAAAATTAAAGCGGATAATATTAACTGCTGAAATTGTAAAATCGGGTCTAAACGCCAACCTTGAAATACTAAAATTATGCCTGACAACAATAGTAAAGGTGGCAATATAATTAATTGAATTATATAAAAAATAGTTGCTATTCTACTTAATCTACTTCTAGTTGGAATTAATTTAACTATCGCGAATATTAAATAAAATAAGCCAAATATTATCTGAATAAATCCGAGCCAAGAAGCAAAATTTGCACCAAGATTTATACCAATATTAACTTGAGAAAAATAAAACATTCGTAAATACTATTTACTAACTTTAAGAATTTTTAATTTTAGATAGTATTTTATAATTACTAGTCATTACTCATTACTCATTACTCATTACTCATTACTCATTACTCATTACTCATTACTCATTACTTATTACTTATTACTCATTACTCCCTACTTCTTCTTAATATTTTTACCGTTATAACCGCGCTGGGGTGACTGCTGCTCTGGATAAAGCTGCTGTCTACCGTTACGAATAATCTTTAAAGATTCGGTCAGTTCTTGTTCGATATTTTCTAAAACATTATCCGCATATTGATCTGCACCTTGAGCAATTTGTTCCGCTTCTTCCATCGCTAAACGGCGCATTTCTTCTATTTCCTGCTGACAAGCTCTGCGTTTACGCTCAATTTCATCAAGAGTTTCTTGCATCAATTGCTCGCACTCTTGCTGTACTTGTCGGCTCAATTGTTCGGTTTGTTGCTCTGCTTGTCTGATGATATCGCTTTCATTCAACACTTGCGCTCTTTTCGCTTGTGCTGCTTCTACCATTTGCTGTCCGTAAGCTTCAGCTTCTAAAAGAATTTCCTGTTTTTGCTGAATAGTTAATAATGCTTCTTGAAAAGCTTCCGGTAAAGACAAGCGGATATAGTCAAGCTGCTGGAGCAATTTCTCTTCATCTACCAAAGTCCTTCCCGTCAAAGGAATGCGGAAACTGGTGAGAATTATCTCTTCTAAACGGTTAAGTTCCTGCTGAATATCTACATTTCCCGCTTGTTGGGGGAACTGTTGAGGGGGGTGACTTCCGTTGTGTCCGTTTTGATTGGGTTCGATACCGTTTGGTTGTGGGTGAAGCATTTGTATGTATCCAAAGCAACGTGAGGGGGAACAAGATGATTAATAGAACCACCAAACCTTGCAATCTCTTTTACCACACTACTACTTAAAAAACTATATTCGTTTGACGTTGCCAGAAAAACAGTTTCTATTTCGGTGGAAAGAGTTTTATTGGTGTGTGCCATTTGTAGTTCAACTTCAAAGTCTGAAATAGCCCTTAAACCCCTTAACAAAACTTTCGCTTTGCTTCGAGTCGCGTATTCGACAGTTAAACCTTCAAAAGCATCTATTTCTACATTATCTAAATGTGTGGTAGATTGACGTATTTGTTCTAAACGTTGTTGCACGCTGAACAATGGAGTTTTATTGGGATTGCGTAATACAGCAACAATAACTTGTGAAAATAATTGACTACCACGCTCAATAATATCAAGATGTCCCAGGGTAATAGGGTCAAAACTTCCAGGATAAATCGCAATCATTACACTTAGTAATTTTAAAGTTCAGTAATTATATTGAAGTATTTCTATAGGTCGTTAATGTGTTCAAAATTACAAATTAGAGTGTAATATTCAAAATGTAATTGATTTCTTTATTATCCCTGATTTCGCATCAAAATATACTATTTCCATCTATTGTCAATGTCAATCCATTTTGGATTTTAGATTTTAGATTTTGGATTTTGGATTTTGACAACGGATGCGTTGATGCAGGGATTTTAATTGACTTCGTGAATTAATACAGGATTTCTCATCGGTATTTTTATTTTCAATTCTTAATCAATAGTTTTAATTCTTTATGAAATTGACTGCTTTGTGGAATAAAAGACAAATTCCCGATATCAAGGTTATACCGGATTGGTATGTAATTTTAGGACGGATAGATGCTAGCAATTATGATGTTAGTTACGGCAATGAAGATTTTTTTGTAGTCAAAACCCAAGCCGTAAAAAGTCATAATAGTCGTTTTATTGTAGTTGGAGATATCTGGTTAAGCAACCGGTTTAATTTGCTGCAATTTTTACATTTAGATAAAAAATATACTGATAAAGAGATAGTAGCGTATCTTTGGGAAGCTCAAGGTGAAGAATGTCTAAGTTTGTTAGAAGGAATGTTCTCGCTATGTGTTTGGGATAACCAAAAAAGATATTTGTATTTGGTTCGAGATGGTGTTGGTTCTCGCACTCTTTACTACACTAATTCCGGTAATATTTGCTTTATTGCACCTCGATTAGCGACATTATTACCTTTTCATTCCCGACAGCTAGATTTAATTGCTTTGCGAGATTATCTTTGCTGTGCTTTTGTACCTGGAGAAAAAACACTTTGGGAGAATGTAAAGGAATTATCTACAGGGATGGTTCTAAAAATGGAATCATCGGTCGAATTAGTTAATTGCATTAACAAAAGATTTTTTTGGTCAGCACGAGAAGATATTCAAAATGCAGAAGAAAGCTTAATTTGGCATGGAAAGCAGTTGAGACAGCTTTTAGATCGAGTTGTACAAGAATATTTACCTGTGGATGAAGCAGTAGGTGTTTATTTATCGGGAGGTTTGGATTCAAGCTGTATAACCGCGCTTGCTGCTAAATTTCACAATCATCCAGTACATACCTATTCGATTCATTTCGGGGAAAAATGTCCGAATGAATTAGAGTTTTCTGGTTTAGTAGCTCAACACTGTAAAACTCAGCATCATATCTTAGAAATTACTCCGGATGAGATGTGGGGACAGCTACCGTTAACTATGTCTTATTTGGATGACCCCATCGGTGACCCTTTGACAGTTCCTAACTATTTACTCGGAAAAATAGCGCGAGAAAATGCCAGTGTAATTTTGAATGGAGAAGGAGGAGACCCTTGTTTCGGTGGTCCAAAAAATCAGCCAATGTTGTTAAATCGGCTTTATGGTGAAGTTAAGAATACTGAAGAAAGTTTAGTAACGAATTACGTCAATTCATTTAAAAAATGTTCAGCTTATTTACCTCAACTTCTCAAACCAGATGTTTTGAAAGAGGTAAAAGAGCAAGATTTTGTATTTGCTGATTATTTGTATGGAGAAGAAAAATATTTAAATAGGTTAATGACAATCAACATCAAATTTAAAGGAGCAGACCACATATTAACAAAAGTGAATAACATGACATCCGCGAATAATTTATCAGGTCGTTCGCCATTATTTGATAGAAGAGTTGTAGAAATGGCTATGCAGATACCACCACAGTATAAAGTAGCAGGGGCACAAGAAAAAGCAGTATTGAAGCAAGCTGTTTTAGATATATTACCAAGAGAAATAATCCACCGTCCTAAAAGTGGAATGATGGTACCGGTAAATTATTGGTTTAAAAACGTTTTTCAGCGTCGAGCAAAAAGTTTGTTATTGAATAAAAATGCAGAAATAGCACCTTATTTAAATCAAGACTTGATTAAACAGTGGTTGAACTATCGTGGTGATGCTTGGAGACGTTATGGGGTGAAGTTGTGGTTGTTAACGAGTTTAGAAATTTGGTTGCAGGTACAGAAGAAAGAGAGGGGGTAGAGGGGGAAGAAGGGGGAGAGATAATAATTAACGGTAAGCTTTAAATACGAAAAAATACCACTGACAATTAAAATTAATGCTCGCTACAATAACTAGTTAAAACATTTAATTTTTAAATTTTCAGTCGGATGCATCATCCAGAAGAGATAATCAAAGGAAAGTATCAAATTACTGGTATTTTAGGAGAAGGTGGAATTGCCACAACTTATGCTGCTAAAGACATAAATACTGGCGAGCAAGTTGCAATTAAAGTACTATCTTTACAACATATTACCGACTGGAAAATTCTAGAATTATTTGAACGAGAAGCTAAAATATTGGCTCAACTCAATCATTCTGCTATTCCTCGTTACATAGATTATTTTGAAATAAACACTCCTGAAAACAGGGCTTTTTATATTGTTAGGGAAATAGCACCGGGAAAATCTCTAGCTGATTTGGTAGATAGTGGATGGCGTACAAATGAGCGTGAAGTTAGAAAAATTGCCACACAAATACTGTCGGTTCTTATATATTTACATGGTTTAAAACAACCTATTTTCCATCGTGATATTAAACCGCAAAATATAATTTATCATAACCAACGCATTTACTTAATCGACTTCGGTTCAATCACCAATATTTATCAAAATACCATTGCTCGTGGCAGTACAATTGTGGGAACATTTGGCTATATGGCTCCCGAACAATTTAGTGGAAAAACTTCCGCAGCATCAGATTTATATAGCGTAGGAGCAACATTATTATTCTTACTTTCACACCGTTCTCCTACAGAATTACCGCGAGAACGTTTAAAAATAAACTTTAGAAATCAAATCCAAATTTCTAATCAATTTGCTGACTGGTTGGAAAAAATACTCGAACCAGACACAGATGCAAGATTTTCTGATGCGAATCTTGCGTTGAATGCACTAAACCGCAAACAGGTTGCTGTTGATAAATCTGAAATAAAAAATTCCTTACGTACCTTGTCCAGAGTTTCTATCTTGGGTTTAGGACTTTGTACTTATACTTATTTCTTTCGATGGCAGGTATGGGGTTTAATACGCTTTTTTCCTCCTAACATTTGCTACCCATCAAATAATGGCAGCATAGTTTATGAATATATTAATGCAGGTGGCGACATATACGCGATTACAGATGACCAGGAATTAATAATTAACTGTTGGGTCAAAAATCAAGATATTTCTCCAAAAGTTGCAAAATTTATAGTATCTAAAATTTCAGATACGAATAGAAAAGATAGCAGCGGAACGAGCATATTACATCGTGCAAATTCCCGCACATGGGTAAAATCAATTTTAGAAAAAGGTGCGGATATAAACTTAAAAAGTACTGACAAACAGCAAACCCCATTACATTTAGCTTATAGCAAACCTCTAGAAGTCGCGGAGTATTTGATAAAAAAAGGTGCAGATATAAATGCAGTTGACGCAGATGGTAAAACACCTCTTAATTTACTTTTTGAATCCCTTGTTTCCATAGAAGAACCGAATAAAGAGCAAATAGCTTTAGTTAATATCTTTATTCAAAATGGGGCGAAGATAACCCCATCTATAAAAACAAAGGAAGGGAAAACTTTACTGCATCAAACCAAATCAGCAAAATTAGCCGAATTTATAATAGCTCAGGGAGTAGATATTAATGCAAAAGACCAAAATGGAAATACACCACTTCACTTTGCAGTCTCTATCAAAAATAATCAGTTAGTAAATTTATTAATACGTAATGGAGCCGATTTAAACGTAAAAAACAAAAAAGGTGAAGCACCTTTAAACATAGCAATTGGTTTCGACCATTCCAGATATAGATTATATAATCCACAGATTGCAAAATTATTAATAAATAATGGTGCAGATGTTAATATTAAAAACTCTGTAGGTAATTATAGTCTTTTGCATTTTGCAGTCGAAAATAATGATAAATATTTTGTAAATTATCTTCTTGATAAAGGTGTAGATATTAATGCTAAAGACTCTGATAATTCCACTCCACTATATTCAAAAATGTTTGTGACCAGCGATGAGAATAAAATATCCCTTTTACTTATTAAGCGAGGAGCAGATATTTGTATTCGTAGTAATAATGGGGAATCATCTTTAGATATTTCCAAAAGACATAGAATGTTTCACCCAGAAGTTTTTGATTATATAAAACAAAAAGGCTTAGATAAAAAATGTAATTCACAACCTAGTAAATAACCATAATGAATCTACCACATAAAATAGGAGATACAGTATTATGCTATCAAATTACTGATATCTTGGGACAAGGAGGTATCGGTATTACCTATGCTGCTAAAGAATTATCTACAGGGAATAAAGTTGCGCTCAAAGTCTTATCATTACAAAGAATACAAGATTTTAAAGCATTAGATTTATTCGAGCGAGAAGCAAAAATATTATCGCAGCTTGACCATCAATCAATTCCCCATTACATAGATTATTTTGAAATTAAATCGGAAAACAATAGCTGCTTTTACCTAGTTCAAGAAGTGGCTGAAGGTAAACCCTTAAATATATTAATTGAGGAAGGATGGCAACCTTCGGAAAGAGAAGTTAAAAAAATTGCGATTCAGATTTTAGAAATTCTCAAGTATTTACAACAGCTTATTCCACCAGTTATTCACCGCGATATTAAACCGGAAAATATAATTTATAGCGATAAAGGTAAAGTATCCTTAGTTGACTTTGGAGCGGTACAAGATGTTTATCATCAAACCGTAACGGGTGGTAGTACAGTCGTCGGAACATATGGTTATATGGCTCCCGAACAATTTTACGGACAAGCTGTACTATCAACAGATTTATATGGATTAGGAGCTACTTTAATTTATTTGTTAACTCGTAAATTCCCTTCCGACCTACCTCAACGAAATTTAAAAATTGATTTTCAAAAAAGTGTAAATATAGATAGAAAATTTAGCCGATGGTTGAAACGTATGATTGAACCTGTTGTCGAGGATAGGTTTTCTTCCGCAGTAGAAGCTTTAGCTATTTTGCAGGGAGAGCAATCATTTTACAAAGCTAGTTTTGTCGAAAAAGCACCATTGTCAAAATTTACAAAAATCACCTATATCAATGATGGTAATGGAATAATAATTGATTCTCCAGCAATATGGTTTGGAACAAGAGAAAGTTCCTCTAATATAGTAACGGCATTTTTTGGATTCGGTTCATCTTATTTGCTGCATTTATTTTTTATTCATCAGCAAAAAATGTCATTTATCCCTTTCGTACCAATAGTATGGTTATACCCAATAATACTTTTAATCATAGGTATATTAGGGTGTGCTTTATTTATAAAACAATCTACTGTACGAACCCGAATAAAAATAGAGGATGATAATTTTTATTTTCAACAGTGCTTGCTAGGTTGTTTTTACTGCGAAGTTAATGGAAAAACTTACGACATGAATCCTTGGGAATTGAATCAAGAAAAGCGCAAAAGTTTTACATACACAACCGAAAAAGAAGTAATTATAATCCCAATATTAAATAACCAAAGTAAAAAGTACAGCTTTGGATTTTTACTAAGTGAGGCTGAGAAAGAATGGATAATAAGTACAGTAAATACTTTTTTAAAAGATTTAATTAGTGATTTATAAAGCTTAGTAATTGGTAATTGGTAATTGATAACTGATAACTGATTCACCCAAAGCAATCGTCGGCGAATATCGTAGTATCACAGCTATCAAAATCATCTCCGCTACTTGGACTTCCATAATCAACAAAATCAGAACTATTATCACTATTAGTTTGACGACTTTTTGAAATACCTTGACTAATAACTCTTAAAAGTCTTTGTGGAGTGAAGGATTCTAATTCGACAAATTTACCAGCCTCCAACCATTTAATTTCTTTCTCTGTCAAATCTTTTTTTACTTCTGATGATAATTCTTGTGCTTCTCTTGCAGAATCTTCTGAAATTAGAGTGAAAAAATTAGAATTGTTAAATACCTGACGGGGTAACAATCCTAAATCATAAATAGTAACGTTGGAATTAGAAGTATTAGAAAACCAATCAGAATTAGTAGCAAGAGTGTTTACTACACTAACACCGCTTGGGGAAGCATCATGTAAAACATATACTTTCAAATCCTGATTACGACGTAACATTTCCATTACCGTATCAAAAATATTTTCTGGATAACCGTCAATACTCAAGACAGCGGAATTGTTTTCAAAATGAAAGTTATTTGCGATGAGTAGACTTGCAATTTCCCTATTGTCGCAAACAACTACTCTATCAAAGCTGTAAGAGGTAATATCTGAATTAATTGAGCTTGATAAATTTGTTTGTTCTGATAAAGTTAATATTTCATTAATAGGATTTATTGCTTTCCAAGAATTTAAATAATCTTGGAATTTTTCGGGGGTGATAAGAGGTGTTTTTATTTTTTTATTTTTTTTATAAAAGTCTATTCCAATTCCACCCAATATTATCAATACACCAGTTACTCCAACAAAAATCTCTGAAGCTTTCTGGGAAGATGATATTCCTATAATCACTAAAATTAAAGTTAAATATGTGACAATAATTGAATCTGATTTAGTATATTGATTTGTGATTAAACGCTTATTTAAAAGGTAAAATAACTGCTTTTTAGTAAATTTTAAGGTATTGTTGACTGAAATATCAGAAATTAACTTAGCAAAAAAAACATCTGTAAATTTTGCTGTATACATTAATTTTGGTTCAAAAACAAATCTATGAGAGCAATTCTTACAACACCTAGAATTTTCAATGCGCTCTTTATAATTATTTTCAGTACCGCAATTAATACATTTCATAAGTTATTGTAGATTAATTTTACTAGAGGCAGAGCCTCTGTGAAATGCATTACAAGGTAGAACCTTGTAACGAGAATAAAACTGATAACTGATAACTGTTAACTGTTAACTGATTCACCCAAAGCTATCAACAGCAAAAATAGCAATACCGGTATCGCTATCGCTGTCATAATCGTCATAACCACTAATATAAGTAGTTCCACCACTATCAGGTAGAAAACTATCAGGTTGAAGACTTCTGGAAATACCTTGGCTGATTACTCTTAATAATTTTTTAGGAGTATAAGATTCTAATTCTATAAATTTACCTGACTCTAACCATTCAATTTCTGCTTCGCTTAAATCTCGTTTGACATCAATAGATAAATTTCTCGCATCTGCTGCATATTCTTGTTTTTGCTGCACAAATGCTTTGGATTTATTTATAAATTGACGCGGAAGCAATCCTAAATCGTAAATAGTAACATTATTATTCAAGAACCAAGTAGGACTGGTACGGAGATGATTGATTAAACCTACACCCCGTGGAGAAGCATTATGTAAAGCATAAACTTTTAAATCGGGATTGCGTTTTAACATTTCCATAACTGTGCTGAAAATATTTTCTGGATATCCGGTAATACTGAGAACAGCACAGTTGTTTTCAAAGTGGAAATTATTGGCTATTAATAATTGAGCAACTTCTGAACTATCACAAACAATTAGTCTATCAAAACTGTATGCGGTAATATCGGGATTGATATTTGCTGGTGTATTTTGCTGACGAGGAGAAGGCAACATATTTGTAATTGTGCCATTAATTTGTTGCCAGCGGTTTACCCAATCTTGAAAAATATTTAGATTAATCATAAAAGTTTCTGTTGCATCTGCTAAACGTTTAATTTGTATAGTTCCTAGATAAATTAATAGCATTCCTAAAATAACGCTTAATATAAATAAAGGAAATGAATTAATCGATAACGAATATATAATTCCTATTATTAAAATTGCTATTCCGCTAATTTGAATTAATTTTGCATTTCCTTTACGTACATGACGTTTATTTACTTGAGATTTACTTTGCGAATATGAATTAATTAATATCATTAGTAATCCAACAACAATTGAAATACCATTTGTAAATATTGCAATTGGGGGAAAAATAAGAAACCATCCTAGTGCTTTCCATCCACTCATTTGATTATTTTTCTTACTGACACGTCTTTCTAAAGCATAAAAAAATTGTTTCCTAGTAAAAGATAATGTACCATTTACAGAAATATCCGTAATTATCTTTTGAAAGAATGGGTCGGTAAATTTGTATTTGACATCACTGCTTGTTGGCTCAAAAGCAAAAGTATGATTGCAATTTTTACATCTTCCTTGATTCGCCGTTCTTTCTTTTAAATTGTTGTCAATTCCACAGTTAACGCATTTCATTCATTTCTCCTCAAACTTAATTTATCTATAATTATCACTAATATCTCAAATATTTCCGCAGTTTCAGAAACCCGGTTTCTTTGACACCCCTCTCCTTAATAAGGAGAGGGGAAGGGGGTGAGGTTTTATCTTTAACTAAAAACTTGATTGTGTAATAAAATATCATAATCTTCTCTTTTTCGGATTAACTTATGGCTCTCATTTTCTAATAAAATCTCAGCCGGACGGGGACGATGTAAGAAATGAGAAGACATTGCATAACCGTAAGCACCGACATCTAAAATAGCAATGATATCTCCAATTTCTAATTTTGGAAGCTGACAATTTTTTCCTAAATAATCGCGAGAATAAGTAGTATTTCCACAAACATCTGTTTGATAAGATTTTCCCGTCTTCCAACTAATAATTTCCCGATATCCTCCATGTACAGATGGAACTGATAAATTAGCAACGGTAGTGTTAACACCGATAATTTGTTTATTTTGCTGCCATTTAACAGAAACAACTTGGGCTAGAAGAGTCGCACAACCAGCAATTGCAGCCCTTCCGGGTTCAATTATCAAATCAATTTTTTTATCAAGTTTGAATAAGACATCGCTAATCTCTCTACCAAAACTTTCCCAATCAAAAGCAACTCCATCATGATGGTAGGGATATCCAAAACCACCACCAAAATCTAAATATTGCCAATCTGGTAATAATTTTGCGGTTTCTATAATTTGATTAATTACTTGTGTAAAAGCCTTAGTCGCATTCGTTCCCGTACCGCGATAAAAATGTAAACCGCTAATTTTTAAGTTTGCTTTACTAGCAATTTCTACAGCTTCAGTAAATTCATTTGGACGCACACCGATACGACTATCTCCAGTAATTGCAGATAAATTTAAACGAAATCCTAATTTTATTTTTTTGACAGTGTAATTATTTTGGGATTGATAAACATCGCAAAATACCTGTAATTGATTGATACTATCTAAATTAAAAGTTGTAATTCCCCAGTTTAATAGCTGAGCTATTTCCTCAGCAGTCAAATTACTACCGCTATAAACAATATTGTCTGGAGAAAAACCTGCTTTCAAAGCTAAATAAATATCACCGGGAGTATTCCCGTGAATTCCCCAACCGCAATCTTTGAAGATTCTTAATAACGAAATATTGCCATTCGTTACGCTAGCAAAGTGGAATTTGGTGTGGGGATAGGGTATTGAATTAGTTATGCGACCGATTGTTTGACGTAAGATATCTCCTTGGTAAACGTAGAGCGGAGAATCATAAATTGAAAGGATTTTTTTTGCTTTATTTAGAGAAAAAACATGGTTAATTACAGGTTGAGTATCGAGCATTGAAATTTAACCTCGCGATGAAGTCAGTTATTCACGAGGGCATTTTATACTACTATTGTGCGAAATTTACTTATATTAATTAAACTGTCTGCACTACACGAATATAGAATTTTTAAGTTACAAAAATTCTCAATCTTCTAAAGCGACGGGTTCTGTTGGATTATCGTAATGTAATACCTTACCTTCCAAAGGATAAGCATGCTCTTTTACTTGGGATTCCAACGCTGATTTTTGTTTGGGAATAGAAGTTTTAAGAATAATTACTTCTACGGTATCCCCAGCATGAAAAGGTAATCCTCGCAGCGTTAAAGTTCCATCTTCATTTAAAATAGTTTCGATTTTGTGAACTTTCATTTTTTTGATTATCCCAGTGAATATAATAAATAGGATTAACTTAATAGCTTTTAAAATATTTAGAATAAAAAACTGTGGCTAATATTACTTATATAAAGCTATAGCGCGTTTCATTTGGGTGCAATACACTTTGAGAAACCTCACCCCCTTCCCCTCTCCTTATCAAGGAGAGGGGTGTATTCTATTCAACTGAAAACTGTTATATATTCAGAAATAACATCGGAATTTCTGAATCAATGAAACAAGATTTAATTGTAAAAGGAGCAATTTTTTTGAATTAAATTTTGAATTAAAATATCTAATGATGGCTTGTGATAATTAATAATAATCCCGGATAGTGCGTTACGGCTTCAACTACATATTAATTATTTATCAAAAATTTTCGTGCCGTAAAACACCCTACAAAATATTAAAATCTATATTAATTACCAATTACCGATTCCCAATCCTCAATCCCCCATTCCCATAATTATTTAAACTTCTGCAAAACCCTCAACCACAACAGCTGATAATCAAAACATTTCCCTTCGATTTTCTCACCAAAAACTTCAACTCTCCACAATTCCCACATCAATAACAACCATAAAACTTCACCGATGCGACGCTGACGAATTTGACCACCTATTTCACCAGCCAAAATTTTTCTCACAATATCTTCTTGATAGCGTCCTTCAGTTTTCAAAATACCTTTATTTAATCTTTTACTGATTTCTCCCCACAATTCACCGAAGCACCAACTATTTAAAGGTACTCCCATTCCGCGCTTTTCTCTCCAGACAATTTCTGAAGGTAACCACGATTCAACCGCTCGTTTGAGGATGTATTTCTCAGTCTTTCCTTGTAAACAAAGTTCTCCTGAAAGCGCAAAACTCCATTCCGCTAATTCCAAATCGCAAAATGGCGATCGCACTTGTAAATTCAATGCGTTTCCTAAATTAGTAGCTCTAGGATGTATGTTCTGCGAACCTTTGAGCATCAAGCTAGCACGTCGCAGTCTTGCTAAAATATTGTTTGTAAATTCTGGGTTTAATGCTTCTTCAACCCAATATTCTGGATGAATGTTTTTGATTTGACCGTATAGTTCTGCGGGGAAAGATTGTGTTTCATAACCATAAAGTCGGTGATAAGTCCGCAGGTATTGTTGATTAAAATCTTCAGAATTATAAATACCAGCAGCAATCAATGGTTTATTAGTCCATCCAGCAAATAGTTGGTCTCCTCCTTCACCATTAAAAATGATTTCTGTTTCTTTTGAAGCTGCTTGACAAAGTAAATATAAAGGTACCGTCACCCCATCACCAAAAGGTAAATCTAAAGCTTTGACAGTAGCTTTTATTGCTGATTTAATTCGCTTTGGTGTTGCATCAACTTTTATCAAAGGAATCTGTAAATGTGCTGCGACAGCTTCAGCAAAAGGTAATTCTGAAATTCCATATTTACCAAAATCCAAAGCAAAAGCTTTTACTTTCACTCCTACTTGTACCAACAAAGCAGCAACAACTGAAGAATCCAATCCACCAGAAAGAAATACTCCTACTTCTTTGTCGGGTTTGTTGGATAAATATTTCAATTGACGATGGATTGCGTTTTTTAGTAAATCTTGTAATTGCGATATCGCTATTTTTTCATCTCGAATTAAATTGTTATTTTCTTTCCACTCGTATTGATTTTTGATTTGATAATTCTGAATTTGATTTTGATTAATTTCCCAAACTATTTCACATCCTGCGGGTACGGTAAAAATATTTTCTACAGGAGTTAAAGGAGTGGGTACATAAGAAAAACAGTTGTAACCGTAAAAACCGGGAATACTAATCCGTGGAGAGTCTAAAACAGGTAATAACAACTGCAAACGTGAAGCGAACCAAATTACATCCTCTTGACGATACCAATATAAAGGTACCCTTCCAAAACAATCTCGACTTAAAATTAAACGCTGATTTTCAAACTTGATAACTGCATCCTTTAATTCTGGAATACCAGCAGCAGAAACTGAAATTTCTTCGCTACTAACAGAAGAACTATTTGTAAAATTACATCCAGCGAAAATACCAAAGCAACTATTATTTTCATAGCAAACTTTTTGTAACTTTTTCTCTTCAGATGCATTACTTAACATTCCAATCAAAAGAGATTCCAATTCAGATAAATTACCGCAGCCCCAACAACCTAAAATCAATTACCAATTACCAATTACCAATTACCAATTACCAATTACCAACTTTCATCCGGAGGATGTGGATCGCAAATTCCCAACTTCCAAATTACTTAACAACAAATTTATTACTAGTAATAACTTCATCATCCAAAGTCATTTGTACAATCCAATTACCAGGAGGAACATTTTCTTTAAAAGTATAACGGCAATGAGTATTCCAAACTTCTTTGCTAATAGTTTTAGTTTTCCAACTATTTTGATGAGCAATTTCACGGTCAGGGTCAACCCAATTACAGCCTAATTCTACCTGCTTTCCCAAAGGAGCATCCTGAAGAGTTACATTGTAAAATACTTCCGGCTTTTTTTGACGGTCGATTTCTTTCAAACTAACCGAATCATTGCGACTATAACCAACCCGACTATCATAAACATTAATACGAGCCAGCGCTTGCTGCTGTTGTTGCTGCTGTTGTTGCTGCTGTTTTTGCATGAAAAATGTTGCTGCAATAGTACCTATTACCACAGCCACTACACCCCCAATTATCCAACGATTACGTTTCTTTTGATTATCTAAAGCTTGCTTGCGATAAACCTGCATTACAGCTTCATCCAGCAAATCATCAGGTAAATTCAATTCATGTAAAATTTGCTGTAACTCTTCCACTTCAACTTCAGATTGTCTTCGTTGAGACAAACGTTCAACTTCTGCGACAATTTGAGAAACTTGTTTTGGTGTCAAACGTTGTTGCATAACAATCAGTCAAAGGCTATGTACGTAAATTTAACTTCTACACCGCACCCTTGAGATCAGCAAAATTAATCCCAAAAAAAATTTAGAAAAAAGGGCTGGAAAAATTAAATCCTAAGCAATCGGCAGCAATACCTTCCGATTCATCAAATAGTAAAAACGCTTTTATCTATTGCATAAATATTACTGCATTTTTATACCGTCAAGATTTTAGCTTCTTATAATACCAGACTCCAACCGCGAATCAATAGTAACTGGCTTACATTTATCAGCGAACAGCGAACAGTCATCATTAATTTCCTACCCCCTACTTGCTACTTGCTACTTTCTACTTGCTACCTTCTACTCCCTACTTGCTACTTTCTACTCCCCTGCTTGCAAAAGTGTAGAAGTATGTCACAGTATGAGTGCAACAGTAAAGTTACAATATTTGGCATGGCACTGGATATCTCCTATTTGCCCTCATCGCTCGCAGCATTCACTTCTCCGGGTCCGATTTTAGTAAAATTAGGGCCGTTAACTATTCGCTGGTATGGTTTATTAATTGCCTCGGCGGTATTAATTGGTGTTACTCTTTCTCAATATTTGGCGAAGCGTCGTAATGTTAACCCCGATTTATTAAGCGATTTATCGATTTGGTTGGTGATTGGGGCTATCCCAGCCGCGAGAATATATTACGTTTTATTTCAATGGCGGGAATATTCCCAACGTCCTGGGGATATTATCGCAATTTGGAAGGGTGGTATTGCTATTCATGGAGCGATTATAGGTGGTCTAATAGTCGCTTTACTCTTTGCCAAACTCAAAAAAGTTTCATTTTGGCAACTAGCAGACTTAGTAGCTCCCTCGTTGATTTTAGGGCAGGCTATTGGACGCTGGGGAAATTTCTTCAACTCGGAAGCCTTTGGTAAGCCAACTAATTTACCTTGGAAGCTCTATATTCCTCCCGAAATTACTCTTGTGGATGGTTCCAAAGTTTACCCACGTCCACCGCAATTTATAGACGAAAGTTTCTTTCATCCGACATTCCTTTACGAATCATTGTGGAATGTCATGATATTCGCGTTGCTAATGATATTATTCTTTCGAGGCTTGCAGGGAAAGCTTAACCTCAAAACAGGTACGATATTTTTGGTTTATCTAGTAGGTTACAGCTTAGGGCGGTTCTGGATTGAAGGATTGCGTTTAGATAGCTTAATGCTCGGACCTTTAAGAATCGCTCAAGTAATAAGTTTAGTACAAATAGCCATAGGATTAACTGGCTTATGGTGGCTTTACCTTAGAAAACGTCCCCTACCGGATGTCGTTTCTAACCAAAATGAAGAGGAGAGGGTTAGGGAGATGAGACGATGATGAGGTAGAGAGATGGGGAGACAAGGAGACAAGAAGAAAAAATTTTAACCTTTGACCTTTGACCTTTGACCTTTGACCTTTGACCTTAATTACCAATTACCAATTACCAAAAATAAAAAATGCCCCGGAGTAATCTCCAGGGCTTAACCAGGGTG
Organism: Calothrix parasitica NIES-267; assembly: GCF_002368095.1. Lineage (GTDB taxonomy): Bacteria > Cyanobacteriota > Cyanobacteriia > Cyanobacteriales > Nostocaceae > Rivularia > Rivularia parasitica. Next base: position 5,706,766 of record NZ_AP018227.1, read on the forward strand.
CATCTACCAATCAATATTTCTATATATAGGGGTTGAATCCGGAAAGATACCCAGATATTTCCCAAAAAATTTTGAAAGAGGAAGCATTGCCTGTAATTTTTATGCGTGACAATACTAGTACTTTGTGTGAAGAAAAAGCTGTTACTAAACTAAAACCAGCAGTATATATTGTCGGTGCAGGTCCAGGAGACCCCGACCTACTAACAATTAGAGCGCAAAAGCTACTTCAGCAAACCGATGTTGTTTTATTTGCAGACTCTCTAGTCCCTCAAGAAATCTTAGAATTTTGTCGGAAAGATGCCCAAATCATTCGTACAGCTTCCAAAACCCTGGAAGAAATTGTACCTATGATGATTGAAATTGTCAGAAATGATAAATCGGTTGTGCGTTTGCATTCTGGAGACCCAAGTCTTTACAGTGCCATCCACGAACAAATGCAGCAACTCGCACAAGCCGAGATTCCTTTTGAAGTAATCCCCGGTATCAGCGCTTTTCAAGCCGCCGCAGCAAAATTAAATGTAGAGCTGACAGTACCGGGTTTAGTGCAAACCATTATACTTACCCGTATCAGCGGACGCACGCAGGTACCACCAAAGGAAGAACTAGCATCACTAGCAGCACATCAAGCCAGTCTTTGCCTGTATTTAAGCGCCCGTCACGTCGAAGATTCCCAAGCAAAACTGTTAGAGCATTATTCTCCCGAAACCCCAGTAGCAATCTGCTTTCGAGTTGGTTGGCACGACGAAAAAATTATCGTAGTTCCTCTGAGCGAAATAGCAGAAATTACACATAAAGAAAAACTGATTCGCACCACACTTTACATCATCAGTCCCGCACTTGGTGAAGCAACAGCCCGGTCAAGATTGTATCACCCAGAGCATTCGCATTTGTTTAGACCAAAGTGATAGAGGATGGGGAGATGGGGAGATGGGGAGATGGGGAAGAAAAGAGTGAGGGAGTGAGGGAGTGAGGGAGTGAGGGAAAGTCTCATACTCATTACTCATTACTTATTACTTACTACTCCTAACTCCTAACTCCTAACTCCTAACTCCTAACTATTTCCAATCCCCTATTCCCAATCCCCACTCTTCGATAAACTGAACAGTGGAGAAGAAATTAGGTAAATAAACTCATGTTAGACGAGCAGGCTAAAAAAACGATGTTGCGGAAGATTCCGCACGGGTTATATATCTGTGGAGTTAAGGATGGTGAAGAAGTTAACGGTTTTACTGCTAGCTGGTTGATGCAGGCTTCTTTTAAACCACCTTTGGTTGTAAATTGTGTCAAAGGAGATTCTATATCCCATGAGATGATTGAAAAGAGTGGGGTATTTGCTATCAGTTTCTTAGAAGACGGTCAAAAAGACTTAGCAGAAAAATTCTTTAAACCAATGCGTCGTGTTGGTAATAAATTTGAAGACGTTGAATTCGAGCTTGGTAAAGAAACCGGATGTCCGATTATTAAAGATTCCTTGGGATATATCGAATGTCAAGTAGTCGGTAAAGTAGATAAAGGTGACCATACTGTTTACGTCGGTGAAGTAATCGCTGCTGGAGTTCACCGTGAAGGAAAACAACTCAACCTCGAAACAACAGGTTGGAATTACGGAGGGTAATTCAGGTTAAAGGTTAAAGGTCAAATGTCAAAGGTATTTAGGAGTTAGGAGTTAGGAGTTAGGAGTTAGGAGTTAGAAATACTAATCTAAAATCTAAAATCCAAAATCCAAAATCAAATTATGCCTTTCATTAAAGTCCAAAGTTCTATATCTACTCCTCAGAAAGCTGAAGTTGAGGGAATGCTGAAAACTTTGTCGTCTAAACTAGCCAAGCATACTGGGAAACCTGAATCTTATGTAATGACGGCTTTTGAAGCTGATGTTCCTATGACTTTTGGTGGTAATACTGACCCAGTTTGCTATATAGAAGTCAAAAGCGTCGGTACTATGAAACCCGAACAAACAAAGTCCATGAGTCAGGACTTTTGCTCGGAAATTAATCAAGCTCTTGGTGTTCCGACCAATCGCATTTATATCGAATTTGCCGATGCAAAAGGTGCTATGTGGGGTTGGGACGGTAGAACATTTGGTTGATTTTTTGCATCTTGATGTAGAGACGTAGCAGTGCTACGTCTCCTTAACCCCCCTACTAAAATAAATTTAAAATTGAAGTTCAATATATTTGGGATGAAAGGCATCCATAATGGCTAAAGATGTTTTCCATCAACAGGTTAAAAATGCTTTAATCAAAGATGGATGGAAGGTTACCCACGACCCTTTAACAATTCGTATTAGTGAAGCAGTAAAATTACAAATTGATTTGGCAGCAGAAAACGCTATTGCAGCAGAACGAGATTCAGAAAAAATTGCTGTAGAAATTAAAAGCTTTATTGCGGATTCAGATATTAGCGCATTTCATACCGCATTAGGGCAATATCTTAATTATTGTCAAGCACTTGAAGAGCAAGAACCAAACCGAGTTGTTTACTTAGCCGTTCCCATTGAAACCTACCAGGATTTTTTTCAGCTTTCTTTCATCCAGCGTGCTTTAAAACGTTATCAAGTAAAGCTAATAATTTATAATCCGAAACTAGAGGAAATTGTGCAATGGATAAGTTAGAACAATATCGAGAATTTGTGAAGAAGATTTTAACGGAACACGCTCAAATAGCTACCAGTAATGATGATAACGTCAAGGCAGAGCTAATTTTTGATAGAGAAAATGACCATTATCAATTAGCTTATGTTGGTTGGAAAGGAGATAAGCGGGTATTTGGTCCTGTAATGCACTTTGATATTCAAAATGGCAAAATCTGGATTCAATACAACGGTACGGAAGATTCTGTAGCCGAAAAGTTGGTTGAAATGGGTGTACCAACTTCAGATATAGTTATCGGTTTCCATTCTTCTTTTAAACGCCAATTTACCCGTTATGCGGTTGGTTAAATATTTTTTTATTTGCAAAAATTTGAAAAGATTTAAATTATTTTTAAATCTATATTTCCCCGACAATAAAAACGCCAAATACTCTACCATATAGATTCACCGTCTTCTTATTAATACCATCCCACTATGTCTGTTAAATCTGTAGTTTCTTCTAAACCACCCACACCTCAATATCCAAAAATTTCTATCCCTCCTTTATTAGGAGCATCTCTAGAAGAATTAACTGCTTGGGTACAAGAACAGGGACAACCAGCTTACAGAGGAAAACAGCTACATCAGTGGATATATCAAAGAGGTGTTCGTTCTTTAACTGATATCACTGTATTTTCTAAACAATGGAGAGAATCTGTAGCGGAAGTTCCCATTGGACGCTCTACTCTACAACATCGTTCTACTGCTCCCGATGGTACGGTAAAGTATCTTCTGGAATTGGCTGATGGTGAGATTATCGAAACCGTGGGGATGCCAACTTTCAAAAAATGGGGAAAAAGTCGGAACCGACAAGCAGATAATCCAGATGGTTTAGAACGTTTAACGGTTTGCGTTTCTACTCAAGTTGGTTGTCCTATGGCTTGCGATTTCTGTGCTACTGGTAAAAGTGGTTATAAACGAAATCTGACTCGTAGCGAAATTGTTGACCAAGTTTTAACCGTACAAGAAGACTTTGGACAACGAGTTAGTCATATCGTATTTATGGGTATGGGTGAACCATTATTAAATGTAGATAATACTTTAAGTTCGATTCAATGTCTCAATAAAGATGTGGGAATCGGACAGCGTAACTTAACTGTTTCTACGGTAGGTATTCCCGGACGTATTCGTAATTTAGCAAAATATCGTTTACAAGCAACCCTTGCTGTTAGTCTCCATGCACCCAATCAAGAGCTAAGAGAAGAAATTATTCCCAGCGCTCGTAAATACCCAATCGAAGAATTATTCGCCGAATGTCGCGACTACGTAGAAATGACCGGACGTAGAGTATCTTTTGAATATATTTTACTCGCCGGTGTCAACGACCTTCCCGAACACGCGCATCAACTATCGCGCCAGTTACGGGGATTTCAAAGCCATGTAAATTTAATTCCTTATAATCCCATCGAAGAGGTAGATTATAAACGTCCAAGTTACGACCGCATTCAAAATTTTGTACAAGCATTAGAAAAACACCATACCGCACACAGCGTTCGTTACTCCCGTGGTTTAGAAACAGACGCTGCTTGCGGACAATTGCGAGCAAGTAAGAAATGAGTAATGAGTAATGAGTAATGAGTAATGAGTAATGAGTAATGAGTAGCGTGTAGAAATAAACTTTTGAGTTAAAGACAATAAGACTAAAGTCAGTAATTTACTTGCTACTTGCTACTTGCTATTTGCTACTTGCTACTTGCATAAATACCGGGAGCATAAGCTTCAATAACTTTCCCGGTACGGGTACAGTTAATCATTAAATAATCGCAATCTCCACAGCTTGTGCGACATATTTGTCTGTCAGAAATATTATGTCTTTCACATTTACTTCCACAATTCGGACAACAAACTTTTTGGATTGTTTGCATTTTGTTTTTTTAAACCTCTTATTTCTAATATCTATTTAATAAATTGAGTGTATCTAACCGTCATTAATTTTCACTTGCTTAACTTGTGAAAGCTGATAAAAATATAATCAGATATGTTTTTACGTCTATTTTGCTGAATAAGCGCTTTAATGTATGTTCTAATTACCATCTTATTTAAAAGCAATTTTCATCTGACTTTATATATCAAACTATGATTTTTGCATAATTTACCTCTTGATTTTAAACGAACCCCATCCTTTAGACTTTGAGACCAGTTTACTTTACGTCATTCTAAGATAACTCAAATTCATTCTCTATCTGTAAAAACATTATTATTTTTTAAGCAAGTTTTAATGATGACAATTTTTTGGTTTAAATAACGAAATATAAAGTTGTGAGAATTATAGAATGCGTCTTAAGATAAAGAAGTAGATATAAAAATCCCAGATTTTAACAAAATATTCCAAAATATCTAATTAAATTGATTGATTTTATTTGTTATTCTATTAGTAGGTAATGGGTAATGATATCGGGTAATTGATAGTTGGCTTCTGCCGTTATCAGTTACCCATATTTTTTTGACTCAGATATAGCTGTTTTCAGGTGATTGCAGCACTAAATTAATTCTTGAAGCTGAATAAACAGATAGCCATACTCATACCCAAAAATTGAAGCGTGTTGGGCTGAAGTAAAACCGCTATATTAATTGTTAAATAATGTTAAATGTAGCTAGTTGCTTAAAATCGCTATAAGTGTAGCGATATAGCAGTTTTCAGTTGGATAGAATACACCCCTCTCCTTGAGAAGGAGAGGGGCTGGGGGTGAGGTCTATCAAAGTGTATTGCGCTCAACCGAAAAGCGCTATAAGTAGTTAAACATAATCAATTACACAATGTCATTGCGAGTGTAACGAAGTGAAACGAAGCAATCGCAAGGTTTAGGGCTAATTGTATTAGCTTTTAATAAGAGTAAATAATTTTGTTCGCTTACTTATGTAGCATCCCTAAATCATTTGTGAGATTTTAGAAACCCGGTTTTTTGGAAAAACCGGGTTTCTGGCACCTAGCTTTCTCACGAGTCATGTAGGATTGCTATAGCTTAAAAAAATTTTGATAACCGAAATATTTGAATTAGCCGTTTATTCCTGCTTACAGTTGCATAATTGGTTCTGACATTACCCTAAATAATAATAATGGGATGCTTTGCAAAACCTTTACCAATGATTAAAAATCTTGTTGGTATCGCTGCATAATTACAGGAAAGACCCATTTTACTGTTATTATTTCTCATGCATTCATAGCGATACAAAATGAATAACGAAAACCATCGCGCTTATTGGCGAAAAAATGTAGCTTTAATTCGCAATCTTTTAATAGTTTGGGCAACGGTATCCTTAGTATTCAGTATTTTGCTAGTCGAACCTTTAAATACAATCCGTTTTTTTGGCGTACCCTTCGGCTTTTGGATGGCTCAACAGGGTTCAGTCCTGGTATTTGTGGCGTTAATTTTTATTTACGCCGTGCAGATGGATAAATTAGACCGCAAACATAATATAAGAAGGTAGGGAAAAACTGTGACGGTTGAAATTTGGACAATTCTGTTTGTCGGTGCTTCGTTTCTAATTTACGTTTATATTGGTTGGCAGTCTCGCGTTAAAGATAGTAAAGGCTTTTTTGTTGCCGGACAAGGTGTACCCGCTCTAGCGAATGGTGCAGCTACTGCTGCTGACTGGATGTCGGCTGCTTCGTTTATCTCAATGGCTGGACTAATTTCTTTCTTGGGTTACGATGGCTCAATTTATTTGATGGGATGGACTGGAGGTTACGTACTTTTAGCCCTACTCTTAGCACCATACTTGAGAAAGTTTGGTAAATACACCGTACCAGATTTTGTTGGCGATCGCTATTATTCGCAATTTGCTAGATTAGTCGCTGTTGTAGCCGCTATCTTCGTTTCGTTAACCTACGTCGCCGGACAAATGCGCGGTGTTGGTATCGTTTTCAGCCGCTTTTTGCAAGTCGATATCAATACGGGTGTAATTATCGGTATGGTAATCGTGGGTTTTTTCGCGGTATTGGGAGGAATGAAAGGAATAACCTGGACTCAAGTCGCTCAATATTGCGTTTTAATCGTTGCTTACCTGATTCCAGCAGTTGCAATTGCACTTATACTTACGGGAAATCCAATTCCCCAGTTTGCATTCACCTTCAGCGATATTGCAGATAAATTAAACGGTCTTCAAGTTGACTTAGGTTTCCAGGAATATACTAAGCCATTCGTCAACAAATCAATGTTGGACGTATTATTTATTACTATCGCTTTGATGGTCGGTACCGCAGGCTTACCCCACGTAATCGTCAGATTTTATACGGTGCCTAACGTTCGTGCAGCACGCTATTCTGCCGGTTGGGCACTACTATTAATTGCCATACTTTATACTACCGCTCCTGCTCTTTCGATGTTTGCTCGCTATAACTTAATTGACTCATTGCACGATAAAACCGTTGCCGAAGTACAGCAGTTAGACTGGGCTAAAAAATGGGAAAGTACGGGATTATTAGGCTTTGAAGATAAAAACGGCGATGGGAAATATCAATTAACACCAGACGAAGCATCCAGCGAAATCACAATTGATAGAGATATCATCGTACTTTCCACCCCAGAAGTCGCTAAACTTGCACCTTGGGTAATTGCTTTAGTAGCCGCAGGAGGTTTAGCAGCAGCATTATCTACAGCATCTGGTTTACTGCTGGTAATTTCAAGTTCCATCGCTCACGACGTTTATTTCCGAATGATTAACCCGCATGCATCGGAAAGTAAGCGAGTATTCGTTGGCAGAATTATGGTAGGTTTTGCCGTAGTAGTAGCTGGATACTTTGGGGTAAATCCGCCCGGATTTGTAGCGCAGGTAGTAGCATTTGCATTTGGTTTAGCAGCAGCTAGTTTCTTTCCTGCGATATTTTTAGGAATATTTGACAAACGCACTAATAAAGAAGGTGCGATAGCTGGGATGTTAACCGGATTAATTTTCACCACAGCCTACATTATCGGCGTAAAATTTGCCGGAATGCCCACATGGTTCTTCGGTGTTTCTGCTGAAGGTATTGGTACGTTAGGTATGTTGATTAACCTAACCGTTACCCTAATAGTTTCCCGTTTAACACCACCACCACCACCAGAAATTCAAGCTTTAGTCGAAGACTTACGCAGTCCAATTGTGGAAGAAGAGACACCGACTATGGTGCATTAGGAAGAAGGGGAGAGGGGGAAGAGGGGGTAGAGGGGGAGATGGGGAGACAAGGGGACAAGGGGACTAGGAGAAATTTAATCTATTAGTTATTAACTCCTTACTCATTACTCATTACTCATTACTCATTACTCCTTACTCCTTACTCATCATTCCTCAACTCTGTATCCTAATTCCGCCAATCTAATGCGCGAATGTCGCCATTTTGCTTGTACTCTGACAAATAATTCCAAGTAAACTTTACCTGCAATTAACTTTTGAATTTGTTCTCTTGCTGCACTACCAATTGATTTGAGCATTCCTCCACCTTTCCCAATTAGAATACCTTTTTGGGAATCGCGTTCGACGTTGATTGTCGCGAGTACGCGGGTTAATTTTGGTGTTTCTTCTACTAAATCGATGCTGACAGCTACTGAATGGGGAACTTCTTCACGAGTTAATAGTAAAATCTGTTCTCGAATTAGTTCACCCATAATAAAGCGTTCGGGTTGGTCGGTGACTAAATCGGGTGGATAGTACAGCGGTCCTTCTTCTAAATTTTCGATTAATAAATTTTGTACTTTAGGTAATCCATCCCCGGTTTTAGCGGAAAATTTTACTGTTTCCCATTCCCCAGACTGGGCTAATTCAAAGTAGCTTTCATCTATCGACTGGGAATCTTCCGGCTGATTATCAATTTTATTGATACCTAAAATTATCGGTGTAGTGGTACGTTCGAGTAGTGAAGCAATATATTTATCACCACCACCACAAACCGAACTACCATCGACTACAAACAATAAAACATCAACAGATTCGATAGCGATTTTGGCGTTTCTGACCAAAACTTCTCCCAATTGATGATGGGGTTTGTGAATTCCTGGTGTGTCTACAAAAATCAGTTGTGCTTCTGGTGTTGATAAAATACCGCGCAATCGATTCCGCGTAGTTTGAGCTACCGGTGATGTAATCGCAATTTTTTGACCAACCAATTGGTTCATTAAAGTGGATTTACCGACATTCGGACGACCGATAATACCGATAAAACCCGATTTAAATCCAGGAGGAGCGGTGGGAATTAAAACTTCTCCTGGAACAGAAAAGTTATTATCTTGAATACTATTCACTTAAAACAATTATCAGTTATCAATACTAGTGGAGCATGTCCCGGAGAGACATATAATTATCACTTATTCTATTTTTCGCTTTGTAATGAAAGATAATTTCTATTTAGCAAGATTGTCAAATATAAATATTGTTAATTGCAGCCGTTCAATTAGTGATATAACCTGAATTCATTACTAACAAACTAAATTAATCCTTTTACTTATTATCTTAGTTCAATTGATGGATATTTTAACTTTATTCATGCACGAATAACAGTAATAGAACGTTGATTTTCTGTTACAACAACTTCCGTTGATAAACGTTCTTCAATTGGTAGTGCATTTTTCCGTCGGTCAAATACAAGTAACCAACCGCTCAATAATCCCAAGCGAGCTAAATAGGATTCTAGCTGCTCAATACCTTCTGCTTGCGGGTCGCGTTTCTTCTCTCTCCATACTTTTAATTCAATCCCAAGAGTAGTAGAACCATATCTCAAACATAAATCCATTCTGTCACTGCCGATTGCATATTCTCGCTCAAGGGTGTCACCACCATTAACAACGCGATGCAAAAAAGCCATTAATACCAAATGAGGTGCGATTTCATGATATCCTGTGCTACCTAATAACGGTTCTCCATGCTGTCTCCAAAATTTAATAAAAGCTTCTAATAAAGCATCTTTATTCAATTCCCCTTCAGCAGTTAACCAAGTTGGTGCAATCATTGGTAGAGAAGCCATTGGTGTCACCGTCAAAACTCTGGGTAAAACCTCACGATAAATCGGATTTGCGATTGTGAGTCCACCGTAGGGATGCATCGTACACAAACCCAAATCAATTACGAATTGAATATCGTCGTTGGGTATATCTCCTAATTCCGAACCCGCTAACATTGGTTCGATAATTGCTTTTATCCTTGGTTCCCGCAAGCGCTCGGCTAAACTATCAAGATGGGTATCTCGACGAGCAATTAAGATTTCCTTAGCTTGTAAAATATGCTCTTTGGTAATAGGAATACTTCTATCCTTAACCATTTTATCCACAACTTCCTTAGCCAAAGCATTTACTAACCAAGGTTGTCCTTGGGTTAAATCAAAGGCTGTTGCGCTGGCTTCTGGTGTAAAAATTTGTCCTGTATCTTCAGTATGCTGCTGGTATAACTCTACGACTTCTTCAGCATTAAAATTTCTTAGGGTAATAGAACTGACTTTGATATTAAAAGGACTGGATGTATTTAATCGGTCGCTTCCACCGGACGCAACCTTGTAGTCCCGTACATCTCGTAAACCGATTAATCCTACAGATGAAGGAAAGTTTTCTGGACGAATAGCATAACCATCCCTTAACTGTCGCAGCACAGAAATAAGGGTTTCATCTTGCAAAGAATCAATTTCATCAATAAATAGCACCAAAGGTCGAGGAGAAAGCTGTGCCCAAGTTTTTAAGCTAGCTTGAATTCTTTGTCCCGATTCTTCGTAAACCCAAGTTGGAGGTTGTAAATCTTTAGGTAAACGGACTGAAATCAAATTCCGCCAAGCACCCAAAATTGCTAATTCTGCCGCACCAAGGTCATTGTTAAAAGCACTTCCTGCTTCAGCCGATACCATTACTGCTGCATAACGTCCGCTGTCGGTTAGTTGTTTGGCTAGGGCTAACATTGCAGTTGTTTTACCCGTTTGTCGCGGTGCGTGAACGACAAAATAACTACGTTGTTGGATTAGCTCCTCCAAATCCGGTAATCGTGTGGTTGGAGATAGCATATAGTGGATATCTTCTTGGCATGGGCCTGCGATATTAAACCAGCGAGACATTTAATGGTGATAGTTAGCGGACACTTTGAGTTTAGATGATTTTGGGGAAGGGGATTTTTTAAACTCATATTCTTAATAATGTCCAATACCCAATACCCAATCCCCCATCCCCCAATATCAAATAATCCCCAACACAAACTCACCTTCATTTACCGATTGATTCGCAGAAACATCGTAAACAAATCCATCTTGATGGGCAAAAATATCTACTGTCGTAGGTAATTTACCTTGTTTATTAAAACTCAGAATTTGATAAAGTTGTTCTCCTGCTCTTACCTCCATACCAAGTGCAATTCTTGATTGAATCATTCCACCAACGGTTGCGTAATATTTTGTTGCTTTACTTTTAGTTTTAAAATTCATCTGATTATTTTGTTGAGCAATATTATCCAATTCAAAATCTTCAGATAAAACACCTTTTTGCTTCAGATAATTCTTTATTCCTTCAACTCCTTTATTAACTGATTCGGGAATCATTTCCATTCCTCGACCAAGTTCGAGCGTCCAAGCCTCTACGTCAAATTTTACCGTTCTACCTAACTCTAAAAAACACTTTTCCAATGCCAACCAAGGTTTAATAAAAGCCTCGTCAAAAGCATCTCCGTCATATTCATCTAATAAAATACCAAAATCAAGTAAGAAATATTTAGCACTTTCTTCTCGATTATTAAAATAATATAGATAGTTTAAACCTTGATTTGTCGAGCTATGAATATCAATTAAGTAGTCTGCATCTAAACTCAAAGATTGTAATTTATAACGAAATTTTTCAGTGTAAGGTATTCCGATATCAGAATTAAATTTATCTGAAAGCTTAGAAAATTGTTGTTTAATTGCTTCTAAAAAATTGATTTTAATCTCTTGTATATCTAAATGAATCTGAGATTTAGCAAATGCTAATAACTGATTATCCTCACCTTGATTACTTTGATATATATCCTTCTCATAATCCCAAAAAATCCGATTCCAATCTTTCGCTTCATAAGCACAATGTCTACCAGAGGAAAAATGGTGAGAGCGTTGATTGGTTCCCATCGGATTACAAACCGGAAGCAGCCAAATTTCTCCAATTAAATCTGTATTATCTAAAGTCCATAAAAATTCAATTAATTGATGGATAACAGCATTTCCAACAATTTCCGCTCCGTGAAGATTCGATTGAATATAAACTTTTTTGCCAGAACTTTTACCGATAAATTTATAAACCTGTAGCGACAAAATATCACCAGAAGCCATTTGACGCAGAGGAATTGTAGAAATAATAGGGAGCATTAATTACTAAAAATGATAAATCCTAACTTTCCAAATTATCTTTTTTTAGTGCTTGTGTATAGTACTTCCGAAAAGATTGTAATTAATTATTTATCCTTATTTATCCCAAAAATTTCCTCTTTCAACCATAAAATCAATAAAAGCTTGAATGCGTGGTGAAACTAAGCGTCTATCCAGGTAAACTGCGCTAAAAGGTACTTTTGGTGGTCTGTAATCAAATAAAATCTCTTCTAAAATCCCTTCTTTTAAAGCATTAATTGCCATAAATCTCGGCATTTGGCTAATTCCCATCCCCAAGATTGCAGTTTCTCCTACTGCTTCCCCATCATCAATTGTTAATGTCCCTTCAAAAATTCTCCGTTCGACTTGTCCATTAAGAGTAAAAAACCAATGCATTAAACGACCAGTTTTTCGATTACGAAAGTTTAAGCAATTAAGCTGTTCTAGTTCGTCAGGATGTCGAGGTCTTCCATAATTATTTAAATATTCAGGAGTAGCACAAGTAATCAAAGGGTCTAAGAATAATCTTCTCGCGATTAAATTAGCACTATCAGCTAAAGTTCCTACACGAATTGCAACATCAACACCTTCAGCAGCTAAATCTATATCTTTATCGTTCAAGGAAAGCTCAACTGATATTTGGGGATAATTTTGCAGAAATTGAGAAATAATTTTTGTCCCCCACATTCGACCGTAAGCAGCAGACATACTAATCTTTAATCTTCCTCGTGGTTCGCTCGAACTATCTTTTAACTCTTGAGCGACAGCATCCATTTCCTCAAGAAATTTTTGAGCAACTTCGTAAAATCTTTCCCCTTCAGCGGTTAAACCGACGCTTCTTGTAGTTCGATGCAGTAATTTCACTCCCAATTCTTCCTCTAGTTTCGCTACAGCTTTACTAGTAGCTGGGGGAGAAAGACTTAATTCGTTCGCAGCTTCAACAAAGCTTCTAGTTTCGGCTACTCGGATAAATATTGTGATATTGCTTAAACTCTTCATCAGCGATTGGTGAAAAAAAAGTAAATAGTGAATCTACTTTTAAGCCATTTATCTTGATTGTATTTGAAATTATTCTGAGTTTATAAACAAGAAAGATTTCTCACGGAGAATTAAACTATGAATGCTCAACAAACCTTGGACTCCATTTCCCAATCCGAACGCATCGGTCGTCTAATTTATAAAGGTTTTAACGAACGCAATTTAGAACTTTGGGATGAAGTAATCGCAACCGATGTTGAAGTTCGCAGCACTGTTGGTACAATGCCGATTATTGGTTTAGAAGCATTGAAAAATTGGGCTGCTCAATTCCAATCTGGATTTCAGCCCCGACTCGATTTAGTTGATGAAATTTATGGTGTAAATCGTGTCACTATTGCTGTCAATTTAAATTGGAAGCACGACAAGCAATTTTTCCATCTCGAACCCACGGGTAGGATAGGTACTTCAATTGAATATTTCATTCTATGGATAATTGATGGAAAAGTTACTCGGTTTTGGGTCGCAGACCACACGATGGATTTAACCATGTATTTAATTCGCGAACGGGGAATGCATTATCCTCAAAATTTTGTTCCGGAAGCAATTATTCGTGGTCAAGAACCTAAGCTATTTGCTTGATTAATTTTTTTATCAAGCTACGGCAATAATTTGTTTCTCAACAACTTGACTCATATCGGCATAAATAAAAGGTTTGACTATTACATTAGGTTCAACTTCAATCCACACCCTAGCACCGCAACCAAGAGGATTATTAGGACTATATATAATTCTACATTTGCCAGTGATTTCTACCTCATGGCAATAACCAGTCCGGCTTCCTTGCTGAACTCTGACTATAGGTTTGTTTTCTTTTTTCTTCTTGTTGCTTCTAATCACATATTGATTGACGGTGATATGAGTCAAAGCTGTTGAAGCACGTTTCCTCCAATTACTTTTGGGACCTCTATTTCCTTTAGTTATTTTAGGAATTCCGTTAAATAAAGGAATCTGCCAAAATCTACCAACTTTTTCTGCTCCAACAATTCTGCCTTCCTTGAGCAAGCGTCGTACTCGTTGAGTACAAATGCTCAATAATCTTGCACCTTCTCTTGTACCGACCTTAATTGCTTCACTCAAAACCATAGCGCTATAGTTTTTTAGATTTAAATTTTATTCCTCTACGAAAATAATCTCATGATTTTGCTCAAATTTTGGTTATTGCCAAATGAATCAGCAAATATTAGGGTCGTCTTTTCATGTAGATGATATTCAAACGTTTAATTGGTGAAAGTTATGTTTATCTCACCCCAAAAATAACTTTAATTCTGACACTGTACTAAAGAACGACAAACTTCGGGATTACTATTAGCATCACCAAAAATCAGCGACATGATACCCCATCTCCATCAACATTACCCGCAACAAAGGCATACTCAAACCAATCACATTACTGTGACAACCTTCGATTTTTTCCACAAATACCGAACCTTTTCCTTCCAACGCAAAAGCACCAGCACATTTAAGCGGTTCTTCGGTCGCAACATAAGCGTCTATCTCTTCATCGCTGACCGCCGCGAAATAAACTTTTGTAATCTGGTGCTTGACTAAATTACGATTTTGCGTGTTATCAACAAAAACATGTCCGGTGAAAAGTTCGCCATAATTACCCCGCATCATCAACCATCTTTGACGAGCTTCTTCTTGGGTTGAGGGTTTACCATGAATTTCGCCATTAATAGCCAAAACCGAATCGCAACCCATAACCAAAGCAGTTTGAAAATGAGGTGCGACAGCTTCAGCTTTTCGTAAAGCCAAAGTTTCCACTAATTCCGCTGGATTTTCAAGTTGAATCTGCGACTCATCAAAATCGCTAGGACAAACAAAAGGTTGAATTCCAGCATTTTGCAGCAAACGACGACGAGCAGTTGAAGCAGAAGCAAGGACAAAAGTTGGAGTACCCATATTTTTGTAGGAGATGGGGGGATGGGGGGATGAGGAGATAGGGAGACAAGGGGACAAAGGGAAAAGTTAGGAGTTCAGTGTTCGCTGACAACTGATAACTGATAACTGTTCACTGTTCACTGTTCACTGTTCATTGATAACTGTTCGCTGATTAATCAACTCGGAAGGAACCTACAGAATCTTGAATCATTCCTTTCATGCGATTCCAGCGTCTTTGGGGTACGGAAGCATTGAAGGTGAATAGCTTACCGCGACTAACTGCAACGCTAGCAAGGTTGTGACGCTCTCTTTTATTAGGAAATTTAACTAAATACTCTAATAAATAATAAGTTTTACCATCTTCGCCTTCTCTTTGTTCGGCGTTGACCAATTCTGCTGTACGATTGGAACCTTCAGGAGCGAGAGCATTTTTTCCCAACTTATATCCTACTTCCGTGGGGGTACCTAATTCTGGTAAAGTTTGACCTGATGGAACCGGACTAATTACCACGGAAACGTTTTCGGTTGTTTCGATAATATCGTGAAAAACAACATCAGGGCCGTTATTAATGTCTACTTCTACCCATCCAGTAGGATAGAAAAATTGATAACCATCGGTTGAATCTGTGTAGTTATTAAGTGCAGCAGCAGTTGCTGTACCGATATTAGTAAAGCACAAGCTGAATATTAAAAATAAAGTAATCGAAATTCGTTTCCACATTTGTTCTGGTTCCTTTAAGCTGGAAATAATGCTCCCATTATGGGTAAGACGCTCGTTTCATTGTCCCACGTATGCTGACAACTTATGAAGTTCGCTGGTTTTACTCGGGTGATATTCCCGAAAATACTGAATATTGGTTTAGACACAGTTGTGTTGTGTCACACTCAAAACTACCAGAAAAACGAGAGGATGTGTATCTTTACACACCAAATTGCGATTATTTAGGAATTAAGTTACGTCAGGGAGGATTAGAAGTAAAGTGGCGTTATCCAGAAAATAGCTCGCTACAATTTGGTTCTGCGGTCGAAGGTAATATTGAAAAATGGAAAAAGTGGCGATGTTTGGATTTTAGTGAGGAAAGTTTTCAGTTTGCTCAAATTGAAGATAATCCAGTATGGGTAAAAGTCGCAAAAATTCGTTACTGCCAACTTTATACTGTTGTTTCAAAATTACCGAAAGCTGTTTCTACAGATATAGATATAGATAATGGTTGTAGTTTGGAACTGACCAACATTGAAATCAATGGTAATAAATGGTGGAGTATTGCGCTGGAATCTTTTGGAGAAAATGGGAATTTAAAAGATAATCTTCAAGCGACGGCTGATTTTATATTCAACAGCTATGATGCTTTTCCTTTACAAGCTGATAATTCTTATGCTTATCCGAGTTTGCTGAAATTTGTTGTTTGATAAAGATTGTTTTCTCTCCGTAGCTTTGAGTTTGTTAATCTCAAATTTTGCACCAGTGTCATAAACCCGGTTTCTTGTTGCTTCAACAACCACATAATAATGCTTTCACTTCGGAGAAACCGGGTTTATTTGGTCTTCTTGAGAATGGTACAAGATATAAGTTAATCAGAGGTTTGTTGCCGTTATTTTCATTAAATTTTGGTTGAAACTGCAACAGTCGCAGCGTATTACTTAGCTGTTTTAAGCTAAATCGACAAATCTCAAAAAATTCTCCTGAAGAGTAGATGTATAAAAAATTAGGTGTTATAACTGATGTTTTCGCATCCACTCGCTACCTAATTTCTATTTTTGGTTTTTGGAGTAGCAACTCAAATCAGGTCATCAGGAGACATCTATTCAGCATGCTAAAAAATTATGGTGTTCTTAAAGGTAAAGCTATTGATAGAAAGTTGGGAGAGGGGAAAAATCCTCATTATCAAGTACTTATCAATACTTCTGGACAAAAGCATCGCATCGCTGTCAATGTAAAATCAAAACTCAATCCGTCGGAATTATTGTATTTAGTAGACGATAATTTTGAGCATCCAATTACTGAGGAGTTGGTAAAACTCGATTACGGATTCAATCATTTAGATAGAAAACCCGGTGGACTTGCTTTAGACTACGTTCGAGGTAATTTGTTCGATACAACTCAGATGAAACCTTTACCTCACGATGTCCCCGGCCCTGACAACGATTTAAATGATTTAATTGAATTGTATGTCGGACGCTCTTTAAATAGTGAAGATGCTGTTATCTACGCTTTCGGTGAAAAATGGGGACCGGAAAACGACAGCAAAGACAAATATTTTGATTTCGTTCCCGGTAACGGTATTCATGACATCCACATGAATCAAGGTAGTACGGGTCGATTCCAGAAAGATAATGGAGTTTGGCAAGATGGAGGATTGTTAATTCACTATCCCAACCGCGAACAGTGGGTTGGTATCTTCTTAACTTTCCAATCCCAATCTTTTCACACTGATGATAAAAATGGTGACAGAATAGACTCGCTACTTGCAGCTAGTACTGCTGATATCCGGATTTTAGCTGCTTTGGTTAACCCTGAAGGTAGTAATGGCATTAATGAAACTGTAACTCTAATTAATACCTCAACTCAAAAAGTTGATTTAAATGGATGGGCTTTAACTGATTATGATAAACGTAAGCATCATTTAAATGGTGCAATTAATCCAGGAGAAGTATTGCAAGTTCCCTTAGCTAACAACAGTATTTCTTTAGAGAATGAAGGTGGTACAATTACTCTGCTTGATAAACAAGGAATCAAAATCGACGGCGTTTCCTATACAAAAGAAGACGCTAATCAGCAAGGAAAAACCGTTGTTTTTTAGCTAGTTTTTAGTTGTTGGTCGTTAAGAAATATTTGTTGAAATATAGCATTCCTAAATCATTTGTGAGATTTTAGAAACCCGGTTTTTTGGAAAAACCGGGTTTCTGACACCTAGCTTTGTTACGACTCATCTAGGATTGCTATATATCTTTTATGAGTTTTGATAATTAATCAAACGTAGTGGTCTTTTTTATTAATTATGAAGAGTTTGTAGTAAGGATTTTAATCCTTAATTTAAGAGTTAAAACTCTTACTACAAATTTTTTAACTAAGTAAGTCAGCACAAATAAACCTAACTATCTAACGGGCTGTAAATAGACTTCAAAACCTTGCGATTGCTTCGTTTCACTACGTTCCACTCGCAATGACATACCTTGAATTTTTAACGCCGACCTACTTATAAAAACTAATGCAAATGACTACTATAAATTATTTTCATTGATTTTGATTTAATGTAGAGACGTAGCAGTGCTACGTCTCCCAACGTTACAAAAAAACGAACCAGTCATAATCAATGAAATGAATCATTATTAGTTCTTTTCATTAACCGTGCAGATAATTTATATTTCTGTTCCTTGTTAATTATTCCCGGTTTCTTCAACTGAATTTATTTGATTATTAGGATGAAAGTAATCGTAAATTTCCTGTGCTAAACGCTGACCAATTCCTGAAACTTCGGCTATTTGCGCGGGTGTTGCAAGTCTGATGTAGTCTATGGAACGAAAATGCGCTAACAGTTGCTGTTGACGATTATGTCCTAAACCGGGAATTTCATCTAAACGCGAACGACGCAATTTTGCTGTACGTTGTTGACGGTGGAAGGTGACTGCAAAACGGTGAGCTTCGTCGCGTAAACGACGCAGTAGTTGTACTCCTGGTTGCTCGGATTCTGTCTTTAATGGTATGGATTCTCCCGGTACAAATATTTCTTCCCGTCGTTTCGCTAGACTGACAACTCGCACGTCTTCTAGTAAGTTTTTTTCTTGTAAGACAGCGACAACTGAAGATAATTGTCCTTTTCCACCGTCTATCATTACTAGGTCTGGAAAATCGGGATTACCTATTCTTTGTAATTGCGGGTCTTCTATATATTTGCGAAAACGTCTTCCGATAACTTCAGCTAGTGAAGCAAAGTCGTCTGAGTGACCTATTTGAATCTCAGGATTTCTAATTTTATAGTGACGATAATGCTGTTTTGCTGGTAAACCATCGATAAACACCACTTGTGAAGCTACTGCATTTGAACCTTGAATGTGAGAAATGTCATAGCCTTCGATGCGATGGGGTAATTCGGGTAAATCGACTATGGTAGCTAAATCTTGCAGTGCTAAATTATTGCGATCGCCAAGTTTTTGCATTCTTTGCAGTTCGTAATTGGCGTTTCTTTCTACCATTTCAATTAATTCTGCTTTTAGCTGACGCTGAGGATTGACAATAGTGACTTTCTTACCCCTACGCTGACTTAATGCTTCTGCCAAAATTTCTGCATCTGGTAAATCGTGTTGAACTATAATTTCTGTAGGAATTTCTACTGAGTCAGCGGTTTGATAATGTTCTTCTAATACCCGCTGCAATATATGCCCAAATCCTGCTTGCGCGTCTGCTAAAAATGCCAGCCTTCCTACTAATTGTCCGGCACGAATTTGAAATAATTGAATACAGGCATGTTTGTCATCTGCGGCTAGTGCTATGGCATCCCGAGAAACAGTATCATCTGGTAAAGATACTTTTTGGTCGGCGTTTAGGGATTTCAAACCGGCTATTTGGTCTCTTCTACGCGCCGCAGTTTCAAAGTTTAATTCTTCGGATGCTTGATGCATCTGCTGAGTAAGCGTATCAATTAATTCACTAGTCCTACCTTGGAAGACCATCGCCACCTTTTGTACTATTTTGCGGTATTCTTCTGGTGTAACTAATTGTTGACAAACACCAGGACACCTTCCCAGGTCATAATTCAAACAAGGTCTATCTTTAAATAAAGGTTGCGGTCTTTGTCTTAAAGGGAATATTCGCTTACATAATCCCAATATTCCTCGTAACAGACGAGAATCAGTATAAGGTCCGTAATATTTATCTTTCTCTTTACCTAGTCTGCGCTTGCGGGTAATAAAAATTCTTGGATATTGTTCCGACCAGGTAATACAAACATAAGGATACTTTTTATCATCCTTGAGCAATACGTTGAAATAGGGCTGATGCTGCTTAATTAAGTTTGCTTCTAAAGCTAAGGCTTCGGCTTCAGTATCAGTGACAATAAACTCGATATCTGTGACCAGTTGTACCATCATTGCGATACGGTCGCTTAGCTTTTGCGATTCTCGGAAATAAGAACGAACCCGAGTTCGTAACTTCCGCGATTTACCAATATATACGATACGGTCAGTTGCATCCCGCATCAAATAAACCCCTGGTTCGGGGGGAATCTCTTTTAAACGATTTTCCAAACGTTCTGGATTTTTCAGCAGTGGTAAAGCTTCAGCAGATTTTGTCACAACTCAAGTTTGATAATTATAGAAAACTTATTTCTACCCACGTTTCTTATTTTAGGTAAATACAAAAGAAATTTGAATCAAGTAAATTATTTATGGTAGCAAGATAGCTCTTTTTTTATAGCTTGGGTAAACTCGGTGAGAACTACTGGTTTAACAAAATAGCGACGAGCTCCTAAGCCAATAGCTCGTTCGCAATCCGATTTAAAAGCTAAACCCGAAACTATAATTACCGGAATTTTTGCGGTGTAAGAATTTTGCTGCATTTTTTCTAGCAACAAAAAGCCGTCAATATCCGGCAATTTTAAATCTAATACAATTAAATTTGGTCGAAAAGTTTTGGCTGTGGAAAAAAACTTTGAACCGTTTGCTAAGCTCTTAACTTGATACCCACAAAATTTTAAACAATCGCTGAGCAGCATTCGATTAACATCATTATCTTCAATTAGCAAAACTTTTTCACAGCAGCAATGCGGCTTTAATTGCTGCTCTATACTTATTAGCTGCGGTGCCATTTTCATCTACCACTTTAGCAGGCAAGTCAATTTATTGTAAAAAATATAACAAAATATGATATTCCAGATTTATTCAAAAATATAGACTTGCATTAAAGTCATTTGACTCAGAGTAGTATAAGTAAAATTTAGTTAATATATTACTTATGCTTACAGTAGATAGTAGCTTAAATTCGATATTTAAGACGATTTGAAACACACCTTTAACCTTATCTTAATTTTTTAAGATAAAGTTTATATTTTTTTATGAAATTGTAATTATTTGCAAATAATATATAATTCTTCTGACTTGATAATCTTTATCGCGTTACCTGGGAGCACTGGTATAAGAGCACAGCATCTTATTGGTATTTCTAATTCGTGTTTTAAAGGTAAATAATAAATATCAACAAATAAATGAATAGATAGATAGATAAATAGATATATATAGTTATTTTAATTAATTTCCGTAGTGTGCTCTTCGTAGCGTGTCCGTAAGGATATGCATCGAAGAGCGCACTACATAACACTCGTTTCTTCCGCAGGAATCACTAGTATTGAATAATTTAAACACTTTGACGAGCGCTAAAATATTTGAGCCTATCTTAAGTAGTAAGCACTCAATATCTCAAACAATTGTTTCTTCAATACTCGTTATACAAACAAATTAAAAAATAAAACAAATAAAACAAATAAAAAAGCTAACCGTTAGGACTGCATCTATTGAGCATCTTTAACGCTTATAAATAGCTAAACCAGAGTAACGTAAAGTAGATACACCTCTGGTCAAATATCCTGTGAATAATTTATGGAACACAGTTAAATAAAATAATCAAAGGAGAATGATATTTAACTAATTCAAACATTATTCTTAGCAATCATGCAGGTAATTCTTCTGTTGAAACCTGGCTATTTACTGCTGTTTGTCGCTTTCTCGCTAGTAATAATAATGCTATTAGTCCGTATATTGCAGAGGGTTCTGGAACCTTTTCTTTCTGAGTAGATGCAACAGCATAAATAGCAGTATATGGCTCTTCACTATCAGATTGATTAGATTGTGCGTTATATACTATGTGCTTTCGTCCTTGGACAAATTTTACTTTTGTTGTTTGAGCAGCTTCAACAGATTCTATAATATGCTTGGCTCTTCTAAACAGTGGACTATTTAAGGAATCTCGATTTTCTTGTTTTGTTAACTGATTGCAAAGTTCTGATTCAGGAAAAGATATACAATAATCTGGTTTCTCAGTTACTTGTATTTCCGAGCTAATATCTTTACTAGCTTTTGATGCTTCTGAAAATGGATTTTGGATTAAATCATCGCTGCTGATATTTTTCAGTGTACTTGCTTGTGCTGGGGCTGTAGCGCTTGCGCTAATTATTGTTCCAAGTAATGCGTAATTACGAATTTTTTTTATAGTTGTTGTCATGGACACAATCGTTCCTTAAGACTAAAAAAACCAGTAATCGATACTCCCCTTTAGAATGCAGCTACATTACTTTTTAAAACTTTTAAAGGTTATTAAACCTGATTAAAGTAAGTATATTGCGCTGAGTGTAAAAAAATGATGCAAAAATAGTTTTAAACTTTGTTCAGTTTAACCGAGTGCTACTGTAATTGCCGATACTGATTCATTAACTTTGTATCAATATCAAATAAAGATTCAATGAACTAACGACAAAAACTGGGAAATTTTATCCACTGCGGCTTCTAATACCGATGGTTCCTGGACTAATGCGAAACGCACGTAACCCTCTCCAGATTTACCAAAACCAGCACCGGGAGAAGCAGCAACCCCTGTATTTTCAACTAAGTCTTTACAAAACTGGATAGAATCTTTACCCCAAGGTTCCGGTAACTTTGCCCAAACGTACATTGTTGCTTTTGGCATCGGAACCTCCCACCCGCTACGCACCAAAGCATTCACAAAAGCATCCCGTCGTTTTCGGAAACTATCTACATTTCTTTTGACCCCAGATTGCGGCCCACTTAAAGCGGCGATCGCACCATTTAATATTCCTCGATACTGGTTAAAATCAACAGCTGCTTTGACCCGACGTAAGGCTGCAATCAACTCGCGATTACCAATAGCAAAGCCAACGCGAAAGCCGCCCATGTTGTAGGATTTAGACAAAGTAAAAAATTCAATTGAGATACTTTTGGTTTTGTCGGCTTGCAAAATTGAAGGAGCAATTGAATATGGATTGCTGGTTGTTTGGGCTTCCTCTTCAGGAAACACCAAATCTACATAGGGAAAATCGTGAACCAAAACGATATCGTGCTGCTGACAAAAAGAAACAGCTTTTTCAAAGAAAGATAGTGGTGCTACAGCACTAGTCGGATTATGAGGATAACTCAATACCATCATTCGCGATTGAGCTAATACTGGTGCGGGAATTTCTTCAAATACAGGTAAAAAGTTGTTTTCTTCCCGTAAAGCCATCGGATAAATTTGACCATCCGCTAAGTAAACTCCCCCAGCATGAGAAGGATAGCCAGGGTCTAATAACAAAGCAAAATCCCCTGGATTGAGAACCGCGAGGGGTAAATGTGCCGTTCCCTCTTGGGAACCAATCAGCGGTAAAACTTCAGTTTCAGGGTCTAGTTCAATCCCAAATCGAAGCGAATACCATTTAGCTGCTGCATGACGGAAGTCTTGAGTTCCATGAAACAACAGGTATCCATGAGTACTTTTATCGTACAAAGACTCAGCGATAGCTTCAATAACGTGACTTTCTGCGGGGAAATCGGAAGACCCTAAAGATAAATCAATTAATTCGCGACCATTAGCCAAAGCTTTAGCCTTAGCGACATCCATATCTGCGAATACATTGGATTTCAGGGGTTCTAAACGAGAAGCAAATTGCATTTTTTAGATTAGTGGTTAGTGGTTAGTAGCTAGTTACTAGTTGTTAATTATTTGGTGTCGGATTGTTAATCTTATAAATTATCACTTACTACCAGTATTTCCTAACTGCCATCCACTAACCACTAACTACTAACCACTTAAATGAGTATCTAATAAATTCATCAATTTTTCTTTGTTAACAACTCCCTCGCTGGAAGCTATGACCTTATCTCCTTGCATAAGACGCAGAGCAGGAACACCTTCCACCTGATATTGCTTAACTGAAACTGGATTGGGGTCAACCTCCATTTTGACAACCTTAAGCTTATCGCTATATTTCGTAGCAGCAGCAGTAACCGCTGGGGACATCAACTTACAAGGTCCGCACCAAGAAGCCCAGAAGTAAACTAGTACAGGCTTTTCAGCTTGGAGTACTTCCTTTTCAAAATCAGCATCATTGATGATGTTTACACCCTCGCTCATCTTAATCTCCACCTAATAGCATCTTTTATAGTTACATAGATTGAATGTATCTTAATTTGTTGTCCCGAGACTAGTAGCTGTGGGAAGAGGATGGGTCTTTGGTAATTCGTAATTCGTAATTCGTAATTCGTAAGCTCGCTACTTACTACTTACTACTGTTCGCGGAATAGCGAAAATCCCACAACCAATAAAGTTGTGGGATAGTTATAAATATTTGAATTTGAGTTGAAATCTAAAAAATTACATATTGTCCAATTCTTTGCGGAGTGATTCTAATTCAGAATCTACTGGTTCGCTATTTTTCTTCTGACTAGCTTGACTACTGTCAGTTTGTTCTGGTAATTGGGGTTGACTTGCTGTTGCATCTCCGGGTAGAGCCATTTGTGCTTTTAAAGCAGCTAATTCATCATCTACACCGCTACCTGCTTCTAGCTGTGCAAATTGGCTTTCTAAGTCCGAACCAGCTAATTCTGCTGCGGATTGAGCGCGTGCTTCTTGCATCATGACTTTTTCTTCCATGCGCTCGAATGCAGCCATTGAACTACTACTGTTCATACCGCGCACCATTCCTTCAAGCTGCTCTTGAGCTTTGGCTGCTGTAACCCGTGCTTTGAGCATTTCTTTTTTGGTTTTAGCCTCAGAAATTTTGCTCTCTAACTGGATTAAATTACGCTTGAGACTCTCAACTTGACCGGTTTGCTGGTCTAAGCTGGTTTTAAGAGTCCCAGCAGATTCGGTAAAAGATTTTTTACGTTCTAAGGCTTGACGAGCTAGGTTTTCATCACCTTTTTGCAGCGCTAACATTGCATTACGCTGCCATTTATTTAGTTCATTATTAGCATCGTTATATTGCTTCTCTGTACGTTTTTGAGCAGCAATTGCTTGAGCAACACCTTGACGCAACCGAACTAGGTCTTCCTGCATTTCGAGGATAGCCTGTTCCAGTATTTTTTCTGGGTCTTCGGCTTTGCTAACCATATCATTCAGGTTTGCGCTTACTACTCGTCTTACACGGTCAAATAATCCCATAATTTTTTTCCTCTTGAGATTTACGCTCTGGTGATAAAAATTTAGTTTGTTTACTACTTAAGACAGTTACCTATTTCAATGTAATCTTATTCTTTCCAATCAGTCCTCCCTATAACCCCAGGTCACCAAATAAATATTACGGGCAAGAATTATCAAGTTTCATCTAAATCAGCCAGGAGGTTGTTGATTTTTTTGCGTGCTATCGGTAAGTTGTGCTTTCATTGCCGAAAGTTCGGCATCTACGTCATCACCTTCGCTCAAGCTCGCAAATTTATCTTCTAATTCATCTGTACCAGATATGGCAATTACTTCTTGTTTCGCTTCTAGTTCTACAAGTTTGTCTTCCATTTTCTCAAAAGCCTTAAGCGAGCTGGTATCGCCAACTTCACCTAGCATTTCTTGAAGTCGCAAAGAAGCTTCAGCAGAGCGAGCGCGAGCAATATACATATCTTTTTTTGTTTTAGCTTCAGAGATTTTTGACTCTAAAGCCTGCATATCTTTTTTAAGTTTAGCGACTAAAGTTTTTTGTTGCCCAATTTGCTCGTAAGCAGCAGTTGCAGTTTGCTGATAAGCTTTACGCTTAGTAAGTGCTTCACGCGCTAAAGCTTCATTACCTTGTTTTAAAGCCAGGTCAGCGCGACGATACCATTCGTCTGCTGTAGTCTTAGCTTGAGCTGCTTGTCTTTCGGTGCGTTTTTGAGTCGCAATAGCCTGTGCTACCCCTTGTCGCATCTGCACCAAATTTTCTTGCATTTCATAAACGGCTTGTTCCAGAATTTTCTCCGGATCTTCCCGTTGTGCCGTCCAACTATTCACATTTGCCCGAAATAAGCGCACAATACGCTCAATCAACCCCATAAGTTAAAACCTCCATTTTTCAGTTAACAGTTAACAGTTATCAGTCATAAGGTACATCAGCAGGATTGCCCCCATAAATGAGCGGAATTCCTCTGATGTCTCAATTGATGCCGACATTCATCTTCCGGATAATTATATTGTTAACTGTTAACTGCTAACTGCTAACTGCTAACTCTCCGGTTCTTCTACTCTGGCTGTAATTCCCTTTTCTTTAAGAAGTTCTAAATGTTTTTTTAGTCTATCTTTGGATTTAAAGGCACCTAGATAAATATATTTACCTTCTGGAGACAAATATGCATCTGGAATTACTTTTTTTACATCGGCTAAAGTATTGCCTGTATTATCTACAATCACATTGTAAAATCCACCATTAGATGGTTGTATTTCATCTAGGTTTTGCGGGGTTGTTACTGCTTCGGTTTCGGAAACAGGCTGAGCGGGAGTAGGAGTATTTGCAACCGTGGGAGATGGCTGTTGTGTAGTTGCTCTTTCTACCGGGGCTGGATTGGCAACGGTCGCAGGTGGTCTTGCTATCGGTGTAGGTTTTACTACAGGTGTAGGTTTGGCTTTGGGTGTCGCCCCCGCAACATCATCAATGCTATTTATACCCGGAAGTGCATCGCTAGCGAGATTAGGATTTTTGGGTATTGGCGTTAATTTTTGTTCGTTTGAATTTACATCACTTACATTTTCAGTATTTTCGCTACTAATTGCTTGATTGCGCTTAAACAATCCCCCGAAAGTTAACGAAGGTAGGTTATCTAAGTTAAAAATAATATAGCCAAAAGTAATACTAGAGACTAAAAGCAATAACATCGAGCCAATACTCAAAGGTGATAGCAAGCTGTCATTATTATTTTTTGGTTTTTTGGGTTGGGGAACACTTTCTTCTTCTTGTAAGCTGCGTAATAAAGCTTCAGAAGATTCTAAATAGTCGTCTGGTTGCTTAGTATTTTCATTTTTTGGTGGGGATATATTATTTTCAGGTGGTTTATTTTCACCAACACCCGCTTTAACAATACTGCTTTGGTTTGACGTAGATGCAGTATGCAATGGAGTTTTTATGTTTTCAGGGAAAGGTACACCCTGTTTTTGATTGGAAGGAAGCGAGTAAGAAATTTCAGAATTAGTATCCTCTGTCTCTTTATTAGAAGTAACTCCCGAGAAAGTTTCCGGAGCAGGAGGAGGTGGAGGTGGAGTTTTAACTTCGGGGGGTGTTGCACTCGCTTGCTGCTCTCTTATATAAGCTGCGGCTTGTTCTGGAGTTAAGCTTTGCTGATTCTTGCTCGGGGCAATGGTCATAGCGCTTTGAGCTTGGGGTTTACCAGCAATCAAACTTCCCAGACTTTTTTGACCTGGGGTTCTGTGTCCAATTCGCGTTCGACGATATCGCGCCAATTCCTCATCAAGATGTACTTCTAAGCTGGCTAGTGCCGCACTAAGAGGCGGTTTTAAATTTGATGTTTTAGATTTTTGATTACCAGAATAATATAAAGGGTTTTCACTCATATCCCATTTACCTCCGTACCAACTGCCAGATTATCCACCATGTAACAATTTTCTCGCGTAAAAACTAGGGCAGGTTTCCCAAATTAGGACAAGATCCAGTACCGAACCAGTATCTATGACCATTACCGGGAAAGCTTTAATAAAGCCTGCCAAAATTTCTAGGAGTCATTTGGGGTAAAACAGATACCCTTGTGCCAATCCTAGCGAAAATTAACATAGTTATATTATTTAACCAAGATGTAATTTCTGCACTCGTACTACCCTTTCTGATGTCGTTTGAATCAATTCCAGAGATTTTAGAGCAACTGCAGCTTGAAGCTTTGTACAAGCAACAGCCCTTACAACGCTTGCTTGATTGTTGGCAAGAAGTTGTTGGAAAAGATGCTTCCGTTCATACCCAGCCAATCTCAATAGAACGAGACATTTTGTGGGTCGCAACTTCAGGAGCCGCTTGGTCACAAAACTTGACTTTTGAACGCCAAAGATTGCTAAAAAAGCTAAATAAAAAATTGCTTACCCCTTTAGTAGATATACGCTTTTCTACTGCTCGTTGGCAACATACCAAAAAAAAATCTTCTTCACAATTAATTGTTTCGTCTCGCGAGCATCCAAGCTATCTAGAAAATAGCTTGAATCAAAATCAAAATCTCGACCGTCAACCTAAAAGTCCTGACACTGCTTTTAGTAATTGGGCACAAGCAATAAAAACCCGACATTCAAACTTACCTCTTTGTCCTAACTGTCAATCTCCAACTCCCGAAGGAGAATTACAGCGTTGGGGGATTTGTTCAATTTGCGCTGCTAGGTCTTTTTAAACTAACCGCAACCCACATCCGGACTTTACCCAAACTATCAGTCGATAATTATGCATTGATAGCTGTCAGTTAGGAACAATTAATTACCCGGTTGGGGTACTCCTTGAAGCTAAATGTAACTATGCTCCTACATCTAAAGTAGGATTCTTGTTCATGATCCCTAATTGGTTTTGGCTCAAAAAATATCATAACTCCAGATTGTTTTGTTTCTTTTCGTTACATAAAAATTGAAAAATATAACATAAACATAAAGAGATTATAAAGCTATTTTTTGATTGGGATCATGAAAACCTAGATAGAATCACAGCTTGATGCATTTATTCAGTATTTCTGTCTAGGAGCAAAATAGGAAATGTAAATCAGTCAGCATACGGCGTAAAAATGAAAAGCATCCAAATCTTCACTTCAGCTTGCCGAAATTGTCGTCACTTTGCACCCCAAGGTCGGCGTGGAGGAGTCTGTCAGCAACTGGGAGCGCCAGTGCGTGGGAGTTGGAAAGCCTGTTCGTTAGCAGTTCCTCCCTTTGCTCCCTCATGGGAAAGCTTGGAAGATGCTTGGAGTTTACCCGATGCAGCTAGAGTATTGGCTGAAAGTTCCGATAACTTAGCGCTTACCAGTGCGGAACCGGAGGTTGAAAAAGCATCAACACCAGTTAAAGCAGAAGCTTTATTAAGCTAGATTTTTGTGTGAGGAGTAATTTCCGTATTTTCCTAAAGCTTGAACCGTTAAGTCTCAAGACAGAAAATACAGAGCAACTTTTAAATTAGAAACAATTTAGCCGTTTTATAGGATTGATGAATCGCATAGGGTTCATATTATTTACCCGACCGAACAAGGTTTGACGTAGAAATAAAATCTGTTTTTGAAATTTTTATTGTCAACTAAAAAAAATTGCACCTTTTGGATAGAGGTGCAATTTTTATGTTTATTTTTTGGATTTATTACTCCCTTTCCTGTGAAATCTTACAGATTTGAGGGAGTAGGAAGTAGTCTGTCCCACAAGTTTTTATAGGTTTCTATATTAGTTCGTAGTTGCGCGGTCTTCGCCAAATATTTACTTACAAACAACGATTTACCCCTCAGAACTAATGGGACAGACTAGTATTTCATTTCGTTAATTTTGACAGTTTTGTTTTCTACGGACGTAATGTAGAGACGTTATAAATAACGTCTCCCAACATTTCCAAAGAAAACGCGACCCTTCAAAACTAATGAAAAAACTACTAGAAAGAGAGGAAATTATGCAGGTAATCTGATAAGCGCGATAGGAGTAGTGACTCATGGGAGCAGGAAGTAAAAGCAAGGTTTGACCAACAATTTACATTCTTTTACATAACCCAGGTTTATTTGTACCGACTTACTTAACTGTTCACTGCTCACTGTTACGGTAGCCAAGGATATTGACGAAAATCTGGCTTACGCTTTTCTAAGAATGCTTGCTTTCCTTCACTTCCTTCTTCGGTCATGTAATAAAGTAAAGTGGCATTTCCAGCAAGTTCCTGTAAACCTGCTTGTCCGTCGCAGTCAGCATTGAAAGCAGCTTTTAAGCAGCGAATTGCAATCGGGCTTTTTTCTAAAATTTCTTGTGCCCATTGAATGCCTTCAGCTTCTAATTGCTCAACAGGTACAACAGTATTTACTAACCCCATATCTAAAGCTTGTTGAGCGCTGTACTGACGACACAAAAACCAGATTTCACGAGCTTTTTTTTGTCCGACGCAACGGGCTAAATAACTTGCACCAAAACCACCGTCAAAACTACCAACTTTTGGGCCGGTTTGTCCGAATACTCCATTATCGGCGGCAATTGTCAAGTCACAAATTAAATGTAAAACGTGTCCTCCACCGATTGCATAACCCGCAACCAAAGCAATTACAACTTTGGGCATGGAACGAATTAAGCGCTGTAAATCCAGCACATTTAAACGGGGAGTTCCATCATCATCGATATATCCGGCTTTTCCCCGCACGCTTTGGTCACCACCAGAACAGAAAGCATATTTACCGTCAGTATGAGGCCCCGCTCCAGTAAGTAAAACTACGCCAATACTAGAATCTTCACGAGCATCGCAGAAAGCCTGGTAAAGTTCAAACACAGTCTTAGGACGGAAAGCATTGCGTTTGTGGGGACGGTTGATGGTAATTTTCGCAATGCCATCGGCTTTATGATAAAAAATATCTTCGTAGGTTTTGGCAGTTTGCCAGTTGGTTTGCATGCTTCGGCTAGTGGGTAATTGGTAATGGGTAATGGGTTATGAATTGACCCTAGCTTGAGAATTTTATCGTAGTGTGGGGAGTTTAGAGTAATTTTAAACTGGTTTGACTAAATTAATATTATTAATATAAGTATAAAAAATACCAAAAAATATTTTACCTTATTGTATAAACCAATTACGAGTGATTCGAGCAGACTTAGAAAATGGAATTAATCGTCTTTCACTTGATGCAGAATTAGAATCGGAGAATCCAGAAATATTTAAGTTAGCTGCTGAGGTGAAAATAAAGCGCCATTTAAATAATTTAGTAGAGGTTAATGAAAACTTTGAAGAAGATAGTAGTTACATAACTTGTGCAGAATATCAGCTATTTACAAATGACTCACAATATCTTCCTCCGCAGCATTGGCAGAACAACAGGTTTAAACCCTCAGATGCAAAAAATGACGTTAGTGGATTATCTAAAAGAGATGCAAATCGTTTTTGTACGTGGTTAACTAGAAAATACTTATTAAGCCCTCGATTAAGTGAATTAAAAGCATTCTATAAACCGTTTGAAGAAAGTGTTAAACTTCGTTTGGCTAGGGTGAAATTACCATCTCGATATAGTCAACTAGCAAAATATTTATACAAAAATCAGTGGGAAAAAGCTGATGGAGAAACTTCGCGTTTAATGTTACAAGCTGTGAGTAATAAATACTTTTTATTTTCCTAAAAGCCAAACTTTGTAACCAATAAAATAAAATGATATGGCTACTAATGCGGTCCCAAATCCCATCATTGGATAATAGCTAATACCGACACGATAACCAGCACCAGCAAATCCTAAAAAGGTAAAAGCACTAAAGTTAGTTGCAATTAACGTAAAGAATAAAACGATATTTCCAATACTTCTATTTGCTAAAAAATATTCTTGGGGTGTGTTATTTTGTGTTTTATAACCTGCAATGCCTATTCCCAGAGTAATTAGTCAGTATAGAAGAATAAATAGATAAGGAACAATATTTTCTGTAATCATGCTATTAAACTGATAACTGTTAACTGTTCACTGTAAAGGTGTTTTCCAAAATTTTAAAGTAAATATTAACAACATCAAAGAAAGAAGAATTTGTAAACCAATAAAATATATTACCCAAGGAGGAAGATAAAATACAGAGAAAGATACTTTTGGTTGCCAATACCAAAAATCAAGAGAAAGAAAAAACATGACACTAAATGAAAAATACCAGAAATATGAACTCCGAAAAATATTCATTGTATTTATTCGTTAATATTTATCTTTATCAATTACGAATTTTCAATAAATCAGCTTCACCCGCGTAATCCATTTAATCCGCGTTCGCCATCTTTCCCAAGTTATCTTTACGCCATTTCGCATCTACTTTACGATTGGTACGTATTTCTAAAACTCGAATTCCTTTGCTCGGTAACGGATTCAATTTTTTACACAACTCTTCCCAATTATTAATTAAATTATATTCAACACCATAGGTTTTACAAAGTTGCTCAAAATCAATATTCTGTGGAGTTGCAAATAATTCTTCAAAGGGTGGTTCAAATTCTGAGATTGGCAGCATTTCAAATATTCCACCACCGTTATTATTGATTAATACTATTGTTAAATGTCCGATAAATTTATTTCTTGTTAAAAAGCCGTTGGTATCGTGGAGTAATGCTAAGTCACCTGTTAGCATGACGCTGCTTTGTTGACGATGAGCAATTCCTAAAGCTGTTGATAAGGTTCCATCAATACCGTTAGCACCACGGTTGAAAAATGGTTTAACACCTAAATTATTCGGTTTCCAGAAAAATTCTACGTCCCGTACCGGCATACTATTTGATATAAACAAGGGTGTTTGGGGTGGTAAAACTTGAGAAAGCAACCAAGCAGCTTTACCTTCAAATAAATCCTGATTTTCTGCCAAAGTTTTATCAATTTTTTCTCTTACCTGAGTTTCCGTATTCAACCAAGTCTCAAGGTAAGTATTTGTAATTTCATCTTCTCCTTGTCTCCTTGTCCCCTTGTCTCCTTGTCCCCTTATCTCCCCCTCTCCCCATCTAATATCTTCTACGTTTATCCGTAAATGAACTGTTCTTCCATGTAAAGCATCAAGATTGTGATTCGAGGGTTCAATTATCCACCGTCGGGGATTTTTGTCATTTAACCATTTACGTAATACTTTACTAGTAGGCATTTCGCCGATTTGAACCACTACCTCTGGAGTTAAATTGGTAGCTATTTTTTGACTTCTTAAAATTAAATCGTAGGTAGAAATAATATAAGGATTGAGCGAAGCATGATTTCTAACTGGTGATAATCCCTCTGCTAAAACTGGAAATTTTAAATGAGAAGCAAGTTTTGCGATCGCACTACAATATTCTTGCGGTTGTTGGGTTTGAGCGACTCCAGCAATAATGATTCCTCGTTTAGTTTCTAGCCATTCTTGAGGAATGGTTATCTGGGAATTAGTAATCGAAAGTTGATATTTATTTGTTACTGGTGCAAAAAATTCTTCCCAGCTAAAGTTTGATAATGATTCTAGAGACGCTTTATTAATAACATTTGCATCACTAATTGGTGGTAACGGGTCGCGAAACGGTATATTTAAATGTACGGCTCCAGAAACGGGGTAAAGTGTTTGTTCAAATGCATATATCGTCGTTTGGCGCAAGTAAGCTAGCATTTCTATGGTTGTCATAGGTATTGCTAGCTCCGTCTGCCAATTGGGATAATTACCAAATAGTTTTAACTGGTCTATTGTTTGTCCCGAGTGACAATTACGTAATTCCGGGGGTCTATCTGCTGTTAACAGTAGTAAAGGAACCCTACTAAAATTAGCTTCCACAACTGCGGAATAAAAATTTGCTCCAGCTGTTCCGGAAGTACACACAATAGCAACAGGTAATCCCGTAGCTTTAGCCCTACCCAAAGCAAAAAAAGCAGCCGAACGCTCATCAAGAATCGGAACAACTTCTATATCAGGTTGGGATTGAGCAAAAGCAACCGTAAGAGGAGTTGAACGAGAACCCGGACAAATCACTGCACAATTTAAACCCATCAATTTCAGAGTTTCGGTGATGATAGAAGCCCAAAGTTCGTTAATATTTCTAAATCCAATTGGCATGAAAAATCAATTATTAATTATCAATTATCAATTGAGCATTGGGCACTGGGATTTACACATTCACAAGTCAGAAGTCTTAAATATTTTACTCCTAACTCATTACTCATAATTCATAATTTTTTATTACTTATGGACTGCATATATTTAACGGGAATTCGCGCTTACGGTTACACTGGCTATCTAAAAGAAGAACAAGTTCTGGGACAATGGTTTGAAGTAGATGTCAAGTTATGGCTCGATTTAAGTATATCTGCTCAGACTGACGCGATAGAGGATACTATCGATTACCGTAGCATCATCAGTTTGGTACAAGATTCAATCAAAACCTCGAAATTTGCTTTGGTTGAACGTCTTGCTGGTAGCATTGCAGATTATATTTTGGGTTCTAGCGATAGAATACAGCAAGTTCAAGTGATTTTGAGTAAACCTGCTGCACCGATTCCAGACTTCGGGGGAAAAATTACTATTGACCTTATTAGAAGTAAATAGTTCTCTACAATAATTCCCCACCGGATAAAGTCCGATTAGTTTAAATGAGCTTGTAGAAATCCCGGTAGAGAGTTAAGTAACTATGGCTTGGATGATTTTTAGCTCGATAGATTAATTTATTTATTGAATTTTACTTTCTCTAATACCATGGCAAGATGAATAAAGTCTAAGACTTTATTATTTACTCTAAATTTTATGCCTTATAGCGTATTTTCATATAAGACAAATGCTGCATGTTCTAAAAGAAGAAGTCAAACCTTATCTCATTTAACTTAACAAAAATTAAAAATATATCTATTTAAACTTTGAATGTTGATATGGAGTTGATTCGTAGAAGTTATCGATAAAAACTAATAGATGGAAACAAGTTATTTTTGTTAACATTGTTAAAAGCCCCGGTATATGAAAATACACTCCACCATTAGTATTTTAAGGAAATAGAATTGGAAAAGTTGGTGATTTTTGGCTTGAATGTATGATGTACATGTATAAGATATCTTAGTTTAGAGCTAACAAGGAAATTTGTATGTCAGCGGGATAAAACCTTTCTCTATATACAAAATGCTTTTGAAATAGTTCTGATAGGGTAATGGTGTATAACTACTTTGATAGTATTTATTTTTGCTCTTTTTAAGTAAAACCACAGATAGTTATACATTGGTACCTAATAACATTAATTGATGAATGAAAAAGTTATTTTATACAAATAGTTTTGGAATATATTAATAATTAGCTATAATAGCTTGGCATTCAACCTGTAAAAAAACAAAATTTATGTAAAAGAGAATAACAACAGTACTAAAGGAGAATTCATGATAAATCTAATCAATATGATTGTAAGACAAGAACAATGCAGCTTTTAATATTGATTATGATGGAAGTATTGAGGTTTAAAATAGGTTGAATTTAATCAAAGTCATGGTTCTCTGAAATAGTAGGTATATCTTCTCATAAATACACTAGAAAACTTAATAGATGAGAATGGAGAAGACCCAGGTGTCTATAGAAAAACAGTTAGTGCTCCTTTTCTACAAAGCGTTTTTAGAGCAAGCAATTCAATTAAAGGGGCTATCATAAAATTTATTAAAATTATTCAAAGTTTAGTCCTGAATCAGATTTATCTGGCAGAAGAAAATAGGAGGCTAACACGAAAGATAATTCAAAAATATTGTTCAAATTCAGTACTCTATTTAACAGAAAAATATGACATTGCAAAAACTCTTAATAAACAGCTTAGCAAGTATTTCATACCCTTTCTAACAAGAGACTTACATATGACTACCGGAATGGCTATCTACAATCGCCACATACATGAAAGATTGCAAAAAGAAAGGCAACACTTAGGTGCAATAATTAACAGTATGGGGTGTGGAGTAATTGTTACAAATAAAGATACTTGTATCGAAACGATAAATCCTGTAGCAGAGCGTCTAACTGGTTGGAGAAAGCAGGATGCTATTGGTAAAAATTTGCTAGAAGTTTTCAAACTCAAAGATGCAGAGACGGAAGAAACAATTGATAATTTAGCTGCATTAGCGATAAGAACAGGCGATACTTTGAATTTACCGGAAAACTGTAAACTGATTACAAAAGATGGAAGTGAAATATCCATCGGAGATACTGTATCACCTGTGTGGGATGAAGAAAAAAAAATATTAGGTGCAGTGTTGGTATTTCAGGATATTAGCCAGCGCAAAAAGACCGAAGCAGAACTTATGCGTAATGCTTTTTATGATTCAATAACGGGATTACCCAATCGAGTTTTGTTCATCGATAGGCTGAAACAGGCTTTTGAACATAGTAAGCGAAGAAGGAATTATTGCTTCGGGGTTTTGTTTTTGGATTTAGATGGTTTTAAGGGAATTAACGACAAATTTGGACATGGGATGGGAGATAAATTTTTGCTGGACATGGGTAAGCGGTTGAAGTCAAGCTTGCGTAGTGGAGATACTGTAGCAAGATTTGGTGGGGATGAATTTGCAATTCTTTTAGAAGATGTTAAAAATGTTGCTCACGCTACCAATGTTGCAACGCGGATTCAAGAGAAATTGGAAACTCCATTTGACATTCACGAGCGTAAGATATTGATTACAGCTAGTATTGGAATTGCTTTGAATAGAGGAAATCATCAAGACGCGATGGATGTATTAGATGATGCAGACACTGCAATGTATCAAGCTAAAGAAGAAGGAAAATCTAGATATAAGCTGTTTGAAGAGTCTTAATCGAGGTTAAAGGTTAAAAGTCGGAGCAGTTATCTAAGAGACTTTTAACCTTTCGCTTACTGATTCTATTATTGGTAAAGCTTTATAATACTTTTCTCTATTTAAAATTTGTGTTTATTGGTCGCGACTTTAGAGGATGTTTTAAAAGTCGGATTTGATAGCTTTTTATAGTTGACTTAACGACTGTAAGTAGCGCACCTGCGTGGGTTAAAAACCAACTACGGAGGTGTGATTTGCCTGTATTGTAGCGGTTTTAAAACATCCTTTAAGGGATTTGCAAGTAAGAAATTGTCCCACCACGGTGGGATAATTTATTTTTTGGCTCTTCCTTATGAAAAGAGAATACATCTCGCGAATTTACTTTTGACACTCTCCCGTCTGGAAGAGGGGAGATTCTTTCAAGCATAGACAGCATAGCTTGAAATATCCTCTTATAGCTGCCGGGTTCCCAGGCTCACCCCGTTAGCCACAATGGGCGGAGTGATATTTCCTGAAAGTCTGCCACGGGGATACTCCCCGTGGCGAGCTTTCTTCAACTCGCCGATTCGAGATTTGGGCGTATACTTCCCGAGAGTCCCCCGGTAGGTTTTAAAGTCTTATACTGACCATTAAATCCTATCATAAATTGGGGCATGAATGTCCTAACTTGCTCTACATCTCCCACTTAAAAGATGGGAGTTTTGAGCCTCGACTATTTTTTATAAAAATATCTGTAGCTGCGATTATCTTGTTCGTTGCTGTTTTCGCAGATAAGATTTTTTGCTGGTCTGATAACGTCTCTGATAAGTACAATAACAGTTATGCTGCTCTCTTCAGGCATTTTCGAGGATTGAGAATTATTTCTTCATCAAAAAAACTTCTCCTTTTACCTGCGAAACTGCATCAGTACAAACTCAAGCCACCTATTTGATATATAGATGAATTGAGACTTTTTAAATGCAGACCTTTAACTTTGATTTTGTTTTTAATCATACTTCAGCAATTTTGGTCAAAGAAGCTATAATATCCATACTTAAAATTTCAAATATAGTTTAAAAGTATCTATAAATATCAATAAATACAAAGAAATATTAAGGGATATATTCGCATCGCTAAACTTATTAATAATAAAAATGCGATGTTAACTGAACTGTTATTTGACTAACAATGAATGTTGGATTTACAAGTGGTAAACGAATTAAAAAAGATATTGCAGAATCTGAATTTTAGAGTTTTTGCGATATTTATTATTGTTGTGTTTGGGATGATAACGTTCTCCTTACATCCAGCCCAAACTCAGGAGCCGGTAACGTTAAATTTATTGATGACAGCACCCGATGCTGAACCTTGGAAACAAGGGATAATTAAAGATTTTGAAGCGAAAAATCCTGGCATTCGTATCAATATTATTGAAGGTCCCAATGCTACTAATCTATTAGAAGATTTGTATACTTCTGCATTTATTTTAGGCGATTCTCCTTATGACTTAATTAATATGGATGTCATTTGGACACCCAAATTTGCTGCTGCTAACTGGTTATTAGACTTAACAGATAAAATTACTGAAGAAGAATTAGCAGCATTTTCCAAAAAAGATGTCGAAGGAAGACGCTACAAAGGTAAACTGTATGCAATTCCCATGCGAAGCGATGTCGGAATGCTTTATTATCGGGAAGATTTACTCAAAGAAGCTGGATTTAATCCTCCAGAAAATTTCGATGATTTAGTAAAAATATCCCAAAGTTTACAAGAAAAAACAAATGTCAAGTGGGGTTATGTTTGGCAGGGTAAGCAATACGAAGGATTGGCCGCCATGTTTGTGGAAATCCTAGAAGGTTTTGGTGGTTATTGGGTTAACCCAGAAACATTAGAAGTGGGATTAGATAAAGCAGAAACAGTACAAGCAATTGAATTTTTGAAAAGTACGATTCCATCTGGAATTTCTCCTCCCGGAGTGACTACATATCAAGAAGAAGAAACCAGACAGATTTTTCAAAATGGTGAGTCAGTTTTCCTCAGAAATTGGCCTTACGTTTGGCCGCTTGCAAACAAAGAATCTTCACCTATTGACGGTAAAATTGCCATCAAACCGATGGTACATAGCAACAGTGGAAGCAGCGGTGCTTGTTTGGGAGGTTGGGCTTTAGGAATATCCAAATCTAGCAAACATCCCGAAGAAGCTTGGAAAGCAATCAAGTATTTTACTTCCGAAGAAGCACAGCGTAAATTCATCTTAGAAGCGGGATTTGTACCCAGTCGTCGCTCGCTATTTCTAGACCCGCAAATAGTAGCAAAATATCCCCACTATCCAGAATTATTAAAAGTTGTAGACCAAGCAGTATTGCGTCCACCCATTGCTCAATACGCTCAAGCATCTGATATTTTGCAACGCTATCTTTCCGCTGCATTAACAAACAGAATGACACCCGAAGCAGCAATGAAAAATGCAGCTTCCGAAACTCGTCAGTTATTAGGAAGAGGTAATAAGTCGCAAGTCGCAAGTAATAAGTAATAAGTAATAAGTAATAAGTAATAAGTAATTGGTAACTGATAACTGATAACTGATAACTGATAACTGTTAACTGTTAACTGTTAACTGATAACTGATAACTGTTAACTGATAACTGATAACTGATAACTGATAACTGATAACTGATAACTGATAACTGATAACTGATAACTGATAACTGATTTATGGAAACAATTCGGAGTAGAGAACAAAAAACGGCTTTAATTTTATTAATACCAGCGATGCTGTTGCTGTTGTTAGTTTTTGGCTATCCTATCGCTCGTGCTTTTTGGTTGAGTTTGTTTACCGAAAATTTAGGAACGCAATTACAACCTGTTTTTTCGGGGTTGGATAATTACGGAAGGATGATGGGTGATGGTCGTTTTTGGCAGAGTTTTTTGGTTACGACTATATTTACTAGCGCTTCGGTAATTTTAGAATTGCTGTTTGGTTTAGTCATCGCTTTGGTATTAAACCAGCAATTTTTTGGACGTGGTTTGATAAGAACTACCGCAATTTTACCTTGGGCTTTACCTACTGCTTTAATTGGTTTGGCTTGGGCTTGGATTTTTAATGACCAATACGGTGTAGCCAATGATATTTTACTGCGATTGGGTTTGATTCAAACTGGTATTAACTGGTTGGGAGAACCAACTTTAGCAATGATTGCGGTAATCGTCGCAGATGTGTGGAAAACGACACCATTTATCAGTATTTTGCTATTAGCTGGTTTACAGTCGATATCCGCTGATTTATATGAAGCACATTCGATTGATGGAGCCACACCTTGGCAAAGTTTCCGTCAAATAACCCTGCCACTTTTGATACCGCAAATTTTAATAGCCGTTTTATTTCGATTCGCTCAAGCATTCGGAATCTTCGATTTAATTTCCGTGATGACCGGTGGTGGTCCCGGAGGAGCGACCGAAGTTGTATCGCTCTACATCTACTCCACAATCATGCGCTATTTAGACTTCGGTTATGGAGCAGCATTGGTTGTAGTTACTTTTATGTTACTAATTTTTGCAGTTGTTTTTGCTAATTTACTACTCCGTGTATCTCGAACGAGTACTAGTTAGGAGTAATGAGTAAGGAGTAACAAGTAGCGAATAGCGAGTTAGGAGTGAGAAATTAAGAGTTTATTGATAATTGATAATTGTTGGCTGAAATGAAAAAAAACCTTCTAAAACAAATATTGCTATATCTGGCGATTATTTTTGTCGTAGTCTTTAGTTTGGCTCCGGCTTTATGGCAGTTATTAACTTCGTTTAAGCTGAATGAAGATATTTCCAAACTTCCTACAATTTATTTTCCGACTCGCATTACTTTAAGCCATTATACTGAGTTATTTACTCGTCGTCCATTTTGGCGCTATATCTTAAATAGTGCTTTCGTTTCCATTCTTTCTACGGCTTTTTCCTTGGGTATTGGTGCCCCTGCTGCTTACGCTTTGGCTCGCTTACGTCCCAAGGGTCAAAATATTATTCTTGCTGGTATTTTAGTGGTTACTTTATTTCCTGGAATTTTATTATTCTTGGGATTATTAGAAATTGTGCAATTTCTACGGTTGGGTAATAATTATTTAGCGCTGATAATTCCTTATACTGCAATAAATTTACCGCTGACTATTTTAGTATTACGCAGCTTTTTCGAGCAGTTACCCAAAGATTTAGAAGATTCGGCTCGGGTCGATGGTTATAATACTTGGCAAACTTTAACCCAAATTATTTTACCAAT
Source organism: Calothrix parasitica NIES-267 (assembly GCF_002368095.1). Taxonomy (GTDB): domain Bacteria; phylum Cyanobacteriota; class Cyanobacteriia; order Cyanobacteriales; family Nostocaceae; genus Rivularia; species Rivularia parasitica. The sequence goes on from NZ_AP018227.1 coordinate 5,747,203, forward strand.
GACTCTTCCAGCTTTGGTAACAACAGGAATTCTTACATTCATTTTTGCTTGGAATGAATTTATTTTCGCTCTCACATTTATTACCCGAGAAGATATGAAAACAATTCCTGTCGCAGCAGCCCAATTAAGCGGAGCATCAACTTTTGAAATACCCTATGGTCCCATCGCTGCGGCTACAGTTTTAGGTACATTACCTTTAGTTTTATTAGTGCTATTTTTCCAACGCAAAATCGTTCAAGGACTCACCGCTGGAGCAGTGAAGGGATAAGTTAGGAGTTATGAGTTATGAGTTAGGAATAATTAGTGATTCTCCAAGTACCAATTACCCATTACCAATCCCCAATTCTCCAAATTAAAACATGGCTAAACTTGAATTAAAAAACTTAAACAAAACCTTTTCTCCGAAAGTTATTCCGGTTAAGGATATTAGTTTATCTGTTGAGGATAGCGAATTTCTAACGTTACTTGGTCCTAGCGGTTGTGGTAAGTCTACAACTCTCAGAATGATTGCTGGTTTGGAAGAAGTTACCCGTGGAAAAATATTCCTCGGAACTGAGGATATCACTAATAAACGCGCTGGCGATCGCAATATGGCTATGGTGTTCCAAAGTTATGCTTTATACCCGCATATGACGGTACGGGAGAACTTGGCTTCGGGATTAAAGCTGAAAAAAGTACCCAGCGGTGAAATTCAATCCCGAGTCACTGAAGTCGCGGGATTATTGGGTTTAGAAGAATTGTTTCAACGCAAACCCGGTCAGCTTTCTGGGGGACAAAGACAGCGGGTTGCTGTTGGTAGAGCTTTGGTTAGGAAAGCTGAAGCATATTTATTAGACGAACCTTTGAGCAACCTTGATGCTTTATTACGGGAAAGAGTTCGAGCGGATATCAAACAAATATTCGCAGCACAAAAAGCTCCGGTGGTTTACGTAACTCACGACCAAACCGAAGCAATGACCCTTTCTTCTAAAGTAGCGGTATTGAATAACGGTTACGTACAGCAACTAGCACCACCAGCAGATATTTACAATCATCCTGCAAATTTGTTTGTAGCTGGTTTCGTGGGTAGTCCTCAGATGAATTTACTCACCATACCCTGCAAAGGGAACACTGCGATGTTGGGAGATTTTTCCGTTACTTTACCAAAGTTTTCTACTTCACCACCGCAAATTGTTTTAGGTATTCGTCCCGAACACGTTCGAGTTGCTTTAAGTGAAGATAGCCAAATTGTGAAAGGACAAGTATTTTTAGTCGAAAATTTAGGAATGTACAAGTTAGTTAGCGTCCGTGTTACCAGTTCCCAAGCAGAACCGGTGACTGTACGTGCTTTGTTACCTCCAGACCAAAGTTGGGCTAACGAAGAAATTACCCTAGCGCTACCGTCGGAAAATATTCACTGGTTTGATGTTGAGTCGGGGGATGCTTTACATTGAATAGTAAATAGATAATTATTTGCGAATTATTTACGTTTAATGCGAACTAAATCCCTGTTGTGGAACTATCAACTTGGTAATTAGGTTTGGATAACTTAATTCACACAAAATTTTATCTATTAATGCAACAGGGTTAGCCTTACTTAAAAAGCTAAAAGTTATATTTATTACGAATACATGCTATATAATCCCGTTTATAATGAGATAATTACTTATCTTTTTTGCTCTAACGGTATATATAATAGCTCCTATCTTCAAATCAAATTTCCGAATAAAATCAGATAAAAACAGCGCAGATTTTTTTTCTTAGTAACGGTTTCATGGTATTATTTTTCTTAGAAAGTATTTAAAATAATGGGGAGGCATGCCTTAAATAAAAATTTTGCTAATATTCCCATTATGAAAAGTACTATTCAGTTTTTTTAATTATCCCATATTTTCACTATTAAAAAAAATTTTTCTTCAACTAAATTAAATTGAAAATAAGAATCTATTGTCCCCCAGAGATATTTGAATTTACGTTAGATATTATTAATAATTCTGGCTCTTCAGCACTTGGTATGCTGAAAAAATAATAAAAAGGCAGTAGGGAACAGGGAACAGGGAATTAAAAACAGTATTTGCGATCAATATTGATTAATAAAGCTAATTTCCTTTATATAGCAAGGGTTTCAATACTATGATTCAGCAATTTAGCATAACAAGTACTGAAGAACCATAATTCTTTGTTTTCCTCCCTCACCTTCTAACTTTTCAAAAACTTGTCCAATTTCGCTTTAACTTCTGGTAGATTCATATAAACGTCAGCTGCTTGGAGTAAATTATTAATATTTTCTTCGCTTGCATCGTCTAGGTCGTCGCTCAAAGGTTTACCAGTTAAATGTTTGTCAAGTTTGAATTGTAAACGTACAATTTGTTCGTGAACTATCTGTTTGCTGATATATTCGTAAACATCGGAAGAACCATCAAATAATACACCAACAATCGGACGTGCCCATTCAAATAAACCCCAGGTTCGGGCTTTTTCATAGGGAATTATTCGGGTTCTATCTCCGGTTCCGATAGAAAGAACGCTGATATCCTTGGGTGAATAACCGCACCGTAATGCTTCTGCAATTCCGCAACTCGAAGGGTTATTTGCTGCGACTCCACCGTCAATTGCGGAATATATAGTTTTAATTGAATAAGTAGATGATTTATCAGGAATTCTATCCCAAGCTGGGTTTACCGTGGCTTTTCTGGTAGCACCAATATATTTTTTAATCATCCGAGTTTGTCCGCTACCTCTACCGTCGGTAATTCTAATTTCGGCATTTTCATATACTGCATCAACAGTAGATTCATTCTCACTAAAAATAATAGTATTTATACTTGCATCTTTGGCATTTGCAATCACTCTTTTATCTATTTTATGTGCTGGAAAATAAGTAGGAGCGGATGCAGAAGCAACACATACTTCCCATAAAGGAACGTTACCATATGGTTTATCAGGTCGCCAGCTTTTAAAAATAATTGGATTGCGTTCTATAGTGTCGTAAGAAATTACTAATAATCTTGGAGAAGTACCGATATCTAACAGTTTTGTTTCTCCAAAAGCACCTTTTAAAACTTGAATTAAACTATTATCGGAATATTTAGGAGCGGATATTCCGTACTTTAATAGTAAAGGAATCCTTTGTAGGGAGAAAAGGCTTTCATAGGGAAAAATACTTGAGCTTTGAAACTGGAAAAATTCGACAATATCTTCACAACTGCGTCCGGTAGCAATAGCTGATGCGACGATAGACCCAGTAGAAGTTCCTACAATTAAGTCAAAGTATTGATTTAAAGGTTGATTGATTTGTTTTTCAATATTCGCCAGCATTTTTGCTGGAACAATTCCCCGAACCCCTCCACCATCCAGACTTAATATCCGAAAAGGCATTTTGATAATTCTCCCTGTATGATACTTTTTAATCTATCAATCTATTTATATATACCTCGGCAGCCGAATTATATTATTAGTAATATTGTTAATTGCTGCAATAATAGAATATACAAAAAGAGGAAGTAATTATTATAAATCTGGAATAGCAGTTTTTTTGATAATTTTGAGGTATTTTGATATCGCAATTATTTTTTAGCAGTTTATCGGTTATGTATTATTCCAGCTACAAAGAAAACTATAAAAATGGGTTTTTAAAAACTAATTTTATAGTATATCAAACATTTTTTAATTCATATGATAGTAGCTATATAGCATTCCTAAATCATTTGTGAGATTTGAGAAACCCGGTTTTTCCAAAAAACCGGGTTTCTGACATCTATCTTTCTCACGACTCATATAGGATTGCTATATGTGTGTTTATTAATAAAAATATTTCAATTGCAAATAAATGTATAATCTCAGTCACTAGAGTTATTTTTGGAATTTTTTCTATGTAATTATCGGCGAATCTTGCAGCTAGTTTGCATCATTTCGGACTTGTAGCACCCAAACCATAAGTATGGAAACCGAAGCTCTAAATCAAGATTGTTTGAATAACTCACAAGAATATTTACTGAAGGAGTAATTCGTAGTGGCAAAACTTCAAGCATTATCTACAGCATCCGCTATTGCAGTACTGGTTATTCCAAGTACGATGCAAACAGCTACAGCAGCAAGCTTTAACCCCGCACCAGTTTATCAAGATTTTGGCAAATACAGCACAACTATTTCTAAAAATAATGATTTAGCCGATATCTATTTTCCTAAAACCAAAAATTCCGATTCCAAGAATAATTCCTTTCCCGTTGCTTTACTATTGCAAGGAGCTAACGTTGATAAATCCAGTTATTCGCAATATGCCAGTATTGTAGCTCGCTATGGTTTTGTTGTAGTTGTACCTAATAGAAAGCGGAAGGTTGAAAGAATTGGTAGTACCGGACTTTTCACTGACACTTCTCAAGTAGAAAACATTTTAGCCCAGATAGAAACAGAGAAATCTAAAACCAATTCACCTATCAAAGGCATTGTTGATACAGATAAATTAGCATTGTTGGGCCATTCTTTAGGAGGTGAGACTAGTTGGGGGTGTCGGTTTCCGTCCCCCAAACTAGCGAACCCGAAAGGGTTATGTTGGACTATCTGCAATTGCTAATCTTTGTCTTCCTGGTGTTTGTCAAGGTTCATTTGAGCGACCAAAAGAGTTAGCTGCTGGAATATTTTTCGGTACCAGCTTACGTAGACAAGCTACAGACGAATTTATCCCGATTGATAATTCTGGAATTCCTACCGCATTAATACAAGGAACTAGCGAAGGTGTAGCTCTTCCTTTCCGAGCAGAAAAAACCTACGATAATATTCAAAATCCCCCCAAAGCTTTGATTAGCATCTCCGGTGCAAATCACTATGGTATTACCAATACTAATAATCCCGATGGGCCAAGACCAGATCCTAGTAATCCTACAATACCTCAAGATGTCGCGGTAGAGACTATTGCACGGTGGAGCGGGTTATTTTTGCGTGCTAGTATACTTGACGATAAAAAAGCTTTTGATTATGTATATTCTACTGGTGATGCATTAGATAAAAATGTGAAAGTTACTAGTCAAACAAAATCAGTTCCCGAAGCATCTTCTATATTCGGTTTGGGATTATTTAGTATTGGGTTTATGGTGTGGAAGAGAAAAAATAGACGAATTAAAAAATAGTAAAAAACAATAAAAAACAATAATTTTTAAGCTGCATTATGAGCCATCCATAAACAATTTTCAAGTTTAAAATGTTCAAATGTAGCTTCAAAAGATGATTTCATTGGACTACAAGCATACAAACCAAAACTTACAGATTGTTCTGGTGGTGCTGGTGGGTCGAGTTTACCCATTTCAGATGATGTCTCACCCAAACAATGTAAATGAAAAATCCTCATTTGCTTAAAATCTAAATTATTCGCTGAGGATTCAATCAAGAAATCTGCTCCTCGACGACTCAGACGATACGACATTGTATTTATTGTAGATATATCTGTTGTAGCCCAATCTGAATAACCATGATTAGTAACAACGCTACCCAAACGTGAAAATTGTTCGGTTTCAAATTCAATAGATGCTTTAAACCAGTTATCGCTATTGATATAAATAATTAAACCGCATTGGTCAAATTTGGTTTGATATTTAAATGAAGTTTGTACGGTAAATGAAAAATTATTTTTACTCTCAATTAAAAGAGCGGGAGCATTATCATTTCTAAATCCATAATAACTACGTTGCCAAAAATCCGTATTCGGTTTGGTTGTAATTTTGATAAATTGTTCGTTGATTTCAAAAAACTGCGGTTGATTCAGCCATTTAGCCTTAGAAAAATCAATATTCATAGTATTTCTAAAATATACACATATCAATAGTGTAGAGACGTAGCACTGCTAAGTCTCCATAAATATGAAAGATAACAAATAACTTACCGCTACCAAAATAATCGATACCAACCCTAAACAAAAAAAGACGCTGCACTGCAACGTCTCTACATTAATATAATAAATTACCAATTACCAATTTTCTATTTACCCTGAATAGCCAAATCCACTTTTAATGTAGAAATCAAAGGTGTTTCTTCCAAAGTATTGATATTTTTACCAATATATTTACTGTCAGCAAGTAAAGAAAGCTGTGAATTTATTGGCATTACTTGATTAAGGTCAACTGTAGCTTTCCCTTGTGCTTTACTTCTAAAAGTTTGTAGAGTCAGAATACCGTCTAAAGGTAATCCAGGATAGTCAATTACTTGAGTAGATTTTTCCTGCTGCTGTAAATTAACATTTAAATTAGCAATACCATTTTTGACATTTACTAATTCATAGGTAGTAGTTTGATTAAGATTAATTCCGTTGATGCTAGTGTTGGAACTAACCTGCCATTTTGCACCAGTTCCCACAGCTTGTTTCGGAAGGGGAGAAGATAATTGCTGTAAGGAATTAGATAATTGCTCGACAAGAAACTTGATATTTACATCTACTGTCTCAGGAATGACGTAATTAATTTTTTTGGTTCTACCTTGATTATCAATTACAGCAGAACCCTTAAAATTTTCTAACTGTCCGATTTGTTTACTAATCACTTGGATTAATTCCGGACGAGTTTGAGCATCACCTTTTATTTTGACATCCGAATAAGCAATATCATAAAAAATATCTCCGTTAGAATCTACTTTGGTAACGGTAGAATCTAAAGTGATTAGATAAGCTGGTAACTTTGCTCTGGGCATTTTAAAATCACCAATAGACATCAAAGTGTCCTTATTTAAGGTGACAGTTATAGTTTGTTTCGCACCAACCTTTGGTGTAAAACGTAATTCCTCTTTATTACCAGTTCCCGTACTAATAACTTTTAATTGTGGAACTTTTGCAGCTTGAGTTTTAGTAGCTTGCTTTTGAGTCTGAATAACTACAGAAGAGGTTTGAGCATTAACACTTTTTAAATTTTGCTCCAATCCCCATCCAGCAAAAACTAGAAAAATCGAACTAGCTAGAAATAATCTTTTCATGTGTTTATCTATGATTACAATTTGAAGTATTAACTGTACGGTACGGGAAATTGAAGACGAAACGATTAACCATTCTACCTTCAGATGGCAGAAAAACATGCAGAAATAATTACAATCAGTTTTAACAGACTTAAAAGATGATAAACTGATGGATTACGAATCCTCGAATCTCGTTTTATTGACAATACACGATATTTTAAAGTTCCCAAATGTTGGAACTGTTAGAGGGGGGAGATGGGGAGATGGTAAGCCACCCCCGTGCCGAGGTTCCCTCGGTTGAGGGGAGTGGCGCAACCCGTAGGGGGAGATGGGGAGAGGGGGAGAGGGGGAGAAGAATTATTAATTTACTTCTAATTATCTTCAATACCCAATTACCCAATACCAATTACCAATTATCCAATCCAAAATCCAAAATCCAAAATTGCTATGTCTATTATCGTCTTTGGCAGTATTAATATGGACTTGGTAGCAACAGCACCTCATTTACCGACTGCTGGAGAAACTTTGCTAGGATACGATTTTTTTCAAGCACCAGGTGGTAAAGGTGCTAATCAAGCAGTTGCGATCGCAAAGTTAGGAATTCCGATTCAAATGGTCGGACGTGTTGGTAAGCAAGGCTTTAGTCAAGAATTAATCGATAATTTAGCAACGAATAATGTCAAAACCGATAATGTATTTGTTGATGAAACAGTCAGTTCCGGAGTTGCAATTATAAATGTAGATGATGCTGGTGAAAATCAAATTGTGGTGATTCCCGGTGCTAACGGACAAGTTAATCAAGAAGATATAGGAAGATTATCTCAGTTATTACCCGGAAAGAAAGCACTATTATTACAGCTAGAAATTCCGGTACCGGCCGTAATTGCAGCAGCAGAAGCAGCACAAAAAGCCGGAGTTAAAGTAATTCTCGACCCAGCACCAGCACAAAAAGATTTACCAGAAGAACTTTATCCCTTAGTAGATATTCTGACACCGAATCAAGTTGAAGCAGCGCAATTAGTTGGTTTTCCAGTGAATGACGAAGATTCAGCCAAGAAAGCAGCCGAGATTTTATTAGAAAAAGGTGTGAAATGCGCTGTCGTCAAACTTGGTGCAAAAGGTGTTTATTGCAGTACCGGAACAAAAAGCTTTTTTACACCAGCATTTTCAGTCAAAACAGTTGACACCACAGCAGCAGGAGACGCTTTTAACGGTGGATTAGCAGCAGCACTTTCCCAAGGACTTTCATTACCACAAGCAATAATTTGGGGTAGTGCAGCAGGTGCTTTAGCTGCCACCAAATCCGGAGCGCAATTTTCCTTACCTGATAGAGATACTTTTGATAAATTCTTAATTGGGAATAGGTAATTGGTAATTGGGCATGGGAAGATGAAAATAGAAATAAATAAATTATTGTTCTTAACTCTTTATTCCTAACTCCTAACTCCTAATGATTCTATGAGTTCTTTTGAAAAAATCAGTCCTACAGCTTTAATGGTGGCTTATGCTCGACAGTTTACTGATATTCCTTATTCTCAGGAATTATCGCAACTAGTTAATGCTGAAGCTTTTATAAATCAATTGGATGCTGCTGTAGAGAAATTTCAAGGGCATAAATTAGATAGACCTGTAGAGAATGCTGCTTTGTTTGAAGCAAGATATAAAGGTATTAATCAATTGATGAATGAATTTTCATCGCAGCAAGTGCTTGAATTAGCTTCTGGATTATTACCCAGAGGTATGACATTCTCGGAAGAATCTCATAATGTTTTTATTGAAAGCGATTTATCAGCAGTAATTTCTCAAAAGCAGCAGTTGGTAAAACAATTAGTTGGTAATCGCTCTAATTTACGTTTTGAAAATATTGATGCTACTTCCCATTCGAGTCAGTTTCCTTTAAATGCAGATTATTTGGATTCTCAAAAACCAATTACTGTAGTTTGTGAAGGGCTATTGATGTATTTAACAATCGAACAAAAACAGCAAGTATTTTCAAATGTCAGGGAATTACTTCAGGTTTATGGTGGTGTTTGGATTACTCACGATTTAATAACTAAAGAAAATTTAAGTCATAGATGGAAAATAAGTCCTACCTGGCAAAAATTTGAAGAAACGGTCAATCAAATGACTCAAACTTCCCTTACAGATACACATTTTGATAATTTCGACCACGTTCAGGAATTTGCAACCGAGCAAGGATTTAAGCTAAATAAATACAGTTTACTCGATGTTTTTGAGCAGTTAACTTGTTTACAACCCTTGGAAATAGATGCTGATATTGCCAAGTCTATTCTTGCTGATTCATCCGTCTTCGCTCTCACTCTTCAAAATTAAAATATTCAATAATTAAACGAAATTACAACAATCTTCTTATCCTATTTTCTCCTTTCCCCCTAACTTAAATACAATATTGAAAAACTATGATTGATTTAAGGGACTTCCAATTAAAAAAATAATCAATTATTTTGGTGAGCAGGGGGAGCAGAGGGAGCAGGGGAAGCAAGGGGAGAAAAAATCTGATAATCGTATTAGATGCAGGAATTGAGTAATTTAATTTTTGGATGTCCCTAATCCCGTGACGGATTAGTGATTGTAGTCATTGTCCTGAATATCAGCCTGAATCAGCAAAATATATATTTCTCAACCGTTTAAATACGGTTTTACAATTTTAATCTGTGTCTCGAAAATTTTTAGATTTATAAAACTAAACATTCCAACCACCGTTTTTATCGGTTTGAAGCTCCATATTGTGATAAAAAATTACAAAAATTTTGCTAGTTGAGAATAGCTTCATTAATAATGCAAACTTTGTCATTTAATCAACGTAAATACGTTGTTAGAGCATCTGTATAAAAAGGTTGTAAAAATTTTTTATTTTTTTTTGATACAATCCTGTAGGGGCTTGTATATGCAATTTTTTATAGCCATTTAATAGATTTATAGATTCAAACATATTTATATGAAAGAAGTACACAATTAAGTTTTTATAAAAAATCCAAAATCGAAGTACAGAATAAACCAATCCAAAATCTAAAATCCAAAATCGAATGACCGAATATAGTTTTGACTTAATCCTACGTCGAGGAAAGTTAGTTTCATTTAATTCAGAAAAAAGCCAAATTGTAGATATTGGAATTAAAGATGGTCAAATAACTGCTATTTCGTCAAATTTAACCGAATCTACTATTGAAGAAATAGATTTATCAGAAAAATTAGTTTCACCTCCCTTTGTTGAATCGCATATTCATTTAGATTCAGTATTAACAGCAGGAGAACCCCGTTGGAATCAGTCTGGGACTCTATTTGAGGGAATTCAAATTTGGGGCGATCGCAAACAAAAAATTTCCCTAGAAGACGTGAAAAATCGCGCTTTGACAATGCTGAAGCAACAAGCAGCTCAAGGTATATTATTTGTCAGAACTCATGCAGATGTCAGCGAACCGCAGTTAATTGCTTTGAAAGCTTTATTAGAATTGCGAGATGAAGTCAAAGATTGGATGACAGTACAGGTAGTAGCATTTCCCCAAGATGGGATTTATTCCGATTCACAAAATGAGGCTTTATTAGAAAAAGCTGTGGAAATGGGTGCGGATGCTGTGGGAGGAATTCCCCATTATGAATTGACCAGGGATTCGGGTGTCCGTTCGGTACAAAAAATATTTGAACTAGCAGAAAAATATCATCGTTTAATTGATATTCATTGTGACGAAATTGATGACGAACAATCTAGATTTTTAGAAGTGGTTGCAGAGTCAGCTATTCGCAGAAAAAATGGTAGTAGAGTTACAGCCAGTCATACAACTGCTTTCGGTTCTTATAATAATGCCTATGCCTTTAAATTAATGGGTTTTCTCCAACGTTCTCAAATTAATTTTATTGCCAATCCTTTGATTAATATCACCTTACAGGGACGTGCGGATACTTATCCTAAACGTAGGGGAGTCACCCGCGTTAAAGAGCTATGGCAGAATGGTTTGAATATCAGTTTCGGTCACGATTGCGTTCAAGACCCTTGGTATAGTCTGGGAACCGGAAGCATGTTAGATGTCGCTCATATGGGAGTACATATTTGTCATATGACCGGACGTGAGGAAGTCGATGCTTGTTATCAAATGATTACGAGTAATGCAGCCAAGACATTAAATTTACAAGATAAATATGGTTTAGAAGTTGGAAAACCAGCTTCTTTAATTGTCTTAGATTCAGTAGATTACTACGATGCGATTCGGACTCGTATCCAACCTCGTTACGTCATCTCCCAAGGAAAAATCATCGCTTCCACCACCCCAGCAACGACCGATTTTTCATCAACAGGAGTAACGCAAAATCCCCCTTCAATAGAAAAATCTATTTCTTTGTCTAAAGTTTTATGAGAAAGCTTCCTATTGCTAATTCCCTCTATCCATCCATTTATTAATCTATCGTCACAAAATATTTCTTTTTTTGATGGCGAACATTTATTTTTGTTTTTTTTGTGATATAAATGACGTGTTTTGCCTGCTCAAAGTTGGTAATTATGTGATATTTGCACGCAATTGAGCAAGTTTTCTCATAAAGACACGAAGAATAAAAAAAAATGAAATTATTTAAATCAGCAGTATTGTTCTTAGTATTGATTCCAGCCAGTATATTAGCTACATCTTGCGCTCAGGATTCATCTTCAGCTAATAACGACGATTCACAGGCTTCAAACAATTCAAATAATTCACAAGCATCAAATAGTTCAAATAATTGTATTACCGAAAAAGATGTTATTGATGCTCAAAATACTTGGGCTAATGCCATTGTTGAAATCGGTAAAACATATAAAAATAAAGGAGACTATAAAACCGTAGCAGCAAATACTGTTGATAATCTATATGGTTATGACGAAGGTAAAGTTTTATTTAAACCCACAAAAGCTTCAGAAGGACAGTTCCGTTTAACCGAAGAAGATGCTTTATCATACTTTGTCAAAGGTAAAATTGCTGAAGATGACGGATTTGCACTTCAAACTTGGAGTAAAGTCAGATTTGAAAACGCGGGAGTCAGCATTGGCTGTAGCGATGCTGTAGCTATGGGAAACTACTATTTCACCGATAGCAATACTGGTAAAGAAACTAAAGTCGAATATACTTTTGGTTATCGTAGAAATAGCGATGGAAAGCTGCTGATAGATTTGCATCATTCCTCTCTACCATTTAATCCCACATAAGAATAATGCGATTGGGATTAATGATTAATTTGTAGTTTGTAGTTTGTAGGTTGGGTTAGACAGGAGTTTGTAGGTTGGGTTAGACAGGAAAAATAAACTTAAAAAAGCTAACAGTAAATCTATATAAATCCTGTCGTAACCCAACATCTTCATAACTACTAATAGATATTATTAACTATCGACAATATTAATGTCGAGTTACGGCTCAAATATAGATTATTATTCAATATTTATAGTTTTTCGTGACCCTAACCTAACCTATAAATACTAATTTAAATTAATTTAATTACTAATATTAACCGTACCTACTCATTACTCATTACTTGCTACTTACTACTTACTACTCCTTATTTCCCTTCCAAAAAAGAAACATGAGCAGAAACAACCTTCCAACCTTCTGAAAAACGCATCCACATTTGGCTTTGTCTACCTAAACGTTCTTCACCATTAATAAATCGACGAAATTCGAGAGTAACTGCTGCACTATCTTCACCAAAAGTAACCACTTTTAGATTAATTATTTCCCTTTCTAACTTAAAATCCGGACGTGAATTGCGGAAAGCTCGAATATCTTCTGCACCATATTGATTTTCCTTTAATCCGAAGCGAACAACATCAGCCGAATCCCAAAAGAATTCATTTAGTACTGCAGTATTATTACTACACAAAGCTGCTTCATACTTCATATATATCTCAGTCAATTCAGCCACTAAAGCTGATTTATTCACGGTATTAATCATCTGTATAATGTTTAAACTTACCGTATTATGATACAACTCAAAACGTAATATTTATAACTTGCGAATGCTGGGAGTTTGCTCCAGGTGTCTACGGTTTTGAGCATCAAAAATTTTATGTCCAAGCAACTCGTATTAATGGATTGTGACGGTGGTGTGGATGATTATTTAGCAACTATGCTGCTGATGACAATGGATAACATTCAACCCCTTGGTGTGGTAGTCACAGCTGCTGATTGTTATCCTCAACCAGCGGTTAATGCGACTAGAAAAATTCTTGATTTGATGGAAGTTTCAGATATTCCGGTAGCAGAAAGTAAAGTAAGCGGTGTTAATTCATTTCCCAATCTTTACCGTCGCGATTCTTATGTAGTTGACCATTTTCCCATACTCAATCAACAGGAAACCATAACTACACCTTTAATTGCAGAACCCGGAGAAGACTTTACGGTTAAAGTATTGCGACAAGCAGCCGAACCCGTAACAATAATGGCAACCGGACCGCTAACAAACATTGCTGTAGCATTACAAAAAGCACCTGAAATTGAAAATAATATTCAGCGGATTATCTGGATGGGAGGTGCATTAAACGTACCGGGAAACGTCGAAAAAAAATGGGAACCAGGACAAGACGGTTCCGCTGAGTGGAATGCTTACTGGGACCCGGTTTCAGTCGCGAAAGTCTGGGATACTCAAATTGAAATTATTATGTGTCCTTTAGATATTACGAATAACGTCCCGGTGACATCAGAAATCGTACAGCAAATGGGTAAACAAAGAAACTATCCCATATCAGATTTAGCCGGAAAATGTTATGCCTTAGTAATTCCTCAAGATTATTATTTTTGGGATGTATTAGCAACAGCTTATTTAGGAAAACCAGATTTTTTTGAATTAAAAATTAGAGAAACAGAAATTATCACCAATGGTAAAAGTCAGGGAAGAACAAAAATTGTATCCGGAGGACGAAAAGTTTCTGTAATGGAAACAGTAGATAAACAGGCTTTTTATAACTATATTTTGCAGCAATGGAAAAGATAAATTAGTTAGGAGTTATAAATAGCAAGTAGCAAGTAGCAACTAAATTAGAAACTCCGGTCTTATTTATTTTCAGTTACTTAACCGTTTATTTCTAAGTCGCTACTCTTTACTCACTACTCGTTACTCGATACTTTAATAATCTTCCCCACGTCTTAAAATAAACGCTAAAATTTCCCCATCCTCTATTATCAATACTTTATGAGTCGTCAACGTATCCTACAACCAGAATTAAGCTATACGTTTAGTAAATATTTTGAATTGCCTTATGCACCAGCAGATATTTTATTGGAATTAGGATGTACTTATACACGCTCTCAATTACAATTACCTAAATATGAAGGAAAACTTGATTGTATTGATTTTTTAAAGCGTTACTTACCAAGAAATCTCAACTACGTTAACCCTATGAGCGAAGCAGCACGTCGGGAAGTTTTGATAGCACCTACGCTCCTAGAACTTTGTGCTGAAACTCAATCTGAATTGAATATAGAGTATCCGGTTAATGTCAACAACTTTTTAAAAGGTAGTCTAGGTTATTTTATTTATTCTCCTAATGCTTTAATCGTGATAGAAGCAAAACAGTCCGATTTGAGTAGAGGATTTACGCAGTTAGCTGTAGAGCTAATTGCTCTAGACCAATGGATTGATTCTCCGGTTTCTATGTTCTATGGTGCCGTAACGACTGGAGAAGATTGACGATTTGGAATGTTTTATCGTCAAGAAAAAAAGATAGTTCAGGATATTAAATTATACAGGGTTCCAGAAGAACTAGAATCGTTATTAAGAGTCTTGTTTGGTATTCTGACTTCACCGATAAACGTAGATTTACAACCCTAGAAAATGAACAAAAAATTATAAAATAATCACTAAAATATCGTATTTCTAAACAATTATAAACGCTTATTTGGTTACTGTTACAAACTGCTAAGAACTGTCATAAACTTAATCAATTAAGCACGCTTTTGTATTTAGATAATTAAGCGTATTGTTTCAGGGTGTTTTACAAAAAAATGATAGATATTATGAATATCAAGCCAATTTTGTCAATTTTTTTGCTGGTGACAGCCAATTTATGTATATCTATTAAATCTGCTGCATCCGCTTCAACTAAAGCAACTACTTTTGATTTAGCACAAGCGAATTCAAAACCAGAACGAAATTTTGTAGACGGTAGCTTTAAAGTTAAACTTCAGGGTTGTAATAGAAATCCGACGAAAGAAGTAATTTGCAACTTTATCATCACTAATTTAAGCAAAGAAGATAAAAAATTTCCTATAACTACCAACCTTTCTCAAGCGACTGATTCTTTCGGTAATAGATACTTACCTTCAAGATGGACAATATCAAATCAAGGTCGTGATGGAATATTAATTCCAGATATTTCTACCCCAATCACCGTAAGTTATGCTGTACCATCAAAAATCGATTCATTTGCAGTATTATATATAGGGAATTTTTACCAAGGTGGAATATTTCGCTTTAGCGATATAGAAATTAAAGCTACTCAACCCGTTAATTCTTCCGAAATAACTTCTTCAACCGTTAATCAAAAGAATCCAGATAATTGGTTAACAATGGGTAAAACCTACGATGGAAACATCGTATCTCTAGACCTCAATTCAATCGAAAATCAGTCTAAAAATTATCTTCAATTCCACTACCGTATCACTGACAATACAGAAACCCGCGAACGGATTGGAATTACAAATGTTTGTAGAAACGGACAAATCTCATCACAACCAGAATGGAAAATTGAATTTCAAGACAAAGTATTAGTAATTGAAGCTAACTCCCCAGGAAGCATGAATCTTTTAAAAACAGTATGTTTGAGAACTGTAACCAGTAATCAATTACCAATTACCAATTATCAATTCCCAATTCCCCATTCCCAATAAAAATTTTACTTAACTAAATTCAAACCCAAAAACAAAGCCGCAACAGTACCAGCCACACAGATTTCACCTTTTTGGATTTTTTCTAAAACTGCATCAACGGGGATTAATATTACCTCAATTTCTTCTGTAATATCCAACTTTAAATTCCCCGTTTTCACAACATTTTCTGCTAAATATAAATGTAATTGATTCGTATCCTTACTCGGTTTATCGTAAAAAGTTGCTATCTTCTTGATATTTGATGTCACATAACCAGTTTCCTCTTCCAATTCTCTAATTGCAGCAACTTGACCGCTCTCTTGTTCGGGATTAAAACCACCTGCGGGAAGCTCGATAAAAAAATCACTTATAGCATGTCTATACTGCTTAACAAATACAATTTCCTGATGATTAGTAATAGGTAAAACAATCGCTACATCTGGTCTAATATTAACAAAATAGTCATCAATTATTTTTCCGTCAGGTAATTTTATTTTATCTCGTCTGACCTTGCACCAAGGGTGGTTTAAAGCCATTTCTGATTGTAAAATAGTCCATTTTTCTAAGCTATTCATAATCGGTTACACGTTAAAGATAGAGGTCAAAAATTTTTGGATTTTAGATTTTAGATTAAAGGTCTTCGAGGGTATCCGAAGGACATAGGACATCCCATCCGCAAAGTTATTTCCATAGTTGAAACTAAAAGCGAAGGGCTTGAAACCATTGATAATTGGTCTTGAAAAGTTTTGGGGTAAGAGTATATTCCCCCCAACTTCTCTTCCCCAAACTTTCCTCAAAATCTAAAATCTAAAATTATTTCGGTCAGAGATATAGCGTTTCTCAATCTAGTGAAGTACAGTAACAGCAATGGGTAAACCAATTAAAAATATCTTTTAAGGAGATTTGGCTAAAAGCAATATCAATGGCTTTTGCTAAATCTGGATAATTTCTAGCACCAATAGAACGCAGTATGTTTTTAACCTTTGACCAACAATTTTCAATTGGCGAAAAATCAGGGGAGTAAGGTGGCAAATAAATTAATTTAGCTCCAGTTGATTCAATCAATTTTTCAATTTGTTTACCTTTATGAATTGAGCAGTTATCCATGATTACATAAGCATCTTTCCAGAGTTTTGGTACTAACTTTTGAGAGATATAAGCTTCAAATGTTAGACCATCAGTTGCACCTAAAATACTATATTGACTGATTAAACCATTTAGACCTATTGCACCAATCATAGAAATATTTTGGCTACGTTTTTGAGGTCGAGAACTGTATGCTCTTTGACCTTTTTGTGCGCGAGCATGATGTCTTATTAAAGATAAATTTGCTCCTGCTTCGTCAAGGAATATAAGGTTTTCAGCAGATATTCCACTAATTTCCTGCCAGAACTTAACTCTCAATAACTGAACTCTTTCAGTATCTTTTTCATCGGCATGTAGTGTTTTTTTTAAAGCGAATTTTCATTTTTTTTAGTATTCTATCTACCGTAGAAATCCCAATAGTTGTCCCAGTATGCTCTTTCAGTTGCTCACGAATTTCTGATAAAGTCGCATCATTTTTGGATTCTACTATTTTTTTCAGAACTTTCAATTGTTCTTCGTTTAGTTTAGATGGAGTTTGTTTTGTTCTTGTTTTAGGGGCTATATTCCCTGTTTCTTTGTATTGCTTAAATAATTTTTCAATAAAACTTAAAGTCACACAAAATCTTTTCGCTAGCTGACGTTGTGATATTCCACCTGCTTTATATGTATCAACTATTTTTCGACGTAAATCTATGGAGTACGCTTTCATTTTTATTATAGGAGAAGATGCACAGTTTTATTCCAGTTATTGTACTTCACTAGACCAGGAAACGCTATATTGTTGACAAAACAATATTTGACAAGTTTAAGCAAAAACAAACTTAAATATATTATCCTATTGTTGATTATTATTCACGAGACTTAGTATCGAATATAAAAATACTATTTGTTAACTATTATTTATTAATATTATTTAATTAATTAATTATTTCTGCTCAAAACCGCATTCATAATAAACTAAATATACAAGGGATTCTAACTATGTATTTGAACTAATTACCAATACCTAATCTTCAATTATGAAAATTGACGTAGAAATATTTACTGTGAATAAACGCTTTCCTTTAACTATTAGTCGTGGGACAACAGCAAAAACAACTAATCTATGGGTAAAAATCTCGGAAGATGGTATCGAAGGTTGGGGAGAAGCATCACCTTTTAGTGTTGGTAATTATCCACAAACTACTCAAATTATTCAAGAATCTATCCTGCAAATCGCTCCTAATTTACTTAAAAAGCATCCGTCGGAGCGTCAGCAAATTGAACAAGTTTTAATTAAAGCACAAATCCCTTCTGCTGCTAAAGCTGCTATTGATACAGCTTTACACGACTGGATGGGAAAACGTGCTGGTTTACCTTTGTGGCAAATGTGGGGACTTGATAGAAATGTCATCAAACCGATTTCTGTAACTATCGGTATTAGTTCCCCTCAAGATGCTAGAAAAAGAGTAAGGGATTGGCTGGAATTCATGGATGTAAAAATGTTAAAGGTGAAATTAGGCAGCCCTGAAGGTATTGAAGCGGATAGAAAAATGCTCGATGCTGTTAGAGAAGAAGCACCTACACCTGATTTATACGTCGATGCAAATGGTGGTTGGAGCCTAGAAGATGCCCAACAGATGTCTTTGATACTTGCGGACATGGGTGTAAAGTATATTGAGCAACCTTTAATCCGGGGACAAGAAAAAAAATTAGTTGAATTAAAAAAGTTATCCCCTATACCTATCTTTGTCGATGAAAGCTGCTTTACTAGTGCTGATATTCCCTATCTCGCGGAATGCGCTGATGGTGTTAATATCAAGTTGATGAAATCCGGGGGTTTAACCGAAGCTATGCGGATGATACATACAGCCCGTAGTTGCGGTTTACAGGTAATGTTCGGTTGCTATTCCGATAGTACTTTAGCAAATACCGCTCTCGCGCAGCTTGCACCATTAGCTGATTATTTAGACTTAGATAGTCACCTGAATTTAATTGATGACCCGTTTGGGGGTGCATTAATTGAAGAGGGTAAAATTTTACCGAATAATTTACCAGGGTTGGGAGTACAACGGAGTGCGTTTGCCGCTTAATCAGAAAATTGCCATTTTACTACATGAGGGAATTCGCGGAACTCGTGGTAAAACTGGATTGTCTTTATTACGCTACAGTGATGCGCCGATAGTTGCTGCTATCGACCGCGATTGTCCGGGACAGTCTATACCCGAATTGACCGGTATTAAGCGCGATGTGCCTATTGCTGCCTCTGTTAAAGATGCGCTTCAATTTAAACCGCAGGTTTTGGTAATTGGTATTGCTCCCAAAGGTGGTAGTTTACCGGATGATTACTGGCACGAAATTAAAGATGCTTTGGTCGCAGGAATGTCAATTGTCAACGGTTTACATACTCCCTTGGGTAAAAGTCCAGAACTAAAGACTTTATTGAAACCAGGTCAGTTAATTTGGGATATTCGCAAAGAACCATCTAATTTAAGTGTCTGTACCCTCGCAGCCAAAAATCTTCCTTGTAAGCGGGTATTAACCGTAGGAACCGACATGGCAGTTGGTAAAATGTCCACGAGTCTAGAGTTAAACCATTTGTCGCGACTGCGAGGTATGCGTACCAAGTTCCTCGCTACCGGACAAACGGGTTTAATGTTAGAAGGTGATGGTGTACCCTTGGATTCAGTGCGGGTCGATTTTGCTGCTGGTGCTGTTGAACAGGTGGTATTACGTTACGGCAAAAACTACGATATTTTGCACGTTGAAGGACAAGGTTCCCTACTACATCCGAGTTCAACCGCTACCCTACCTTTAATACGCGGTTCTCAACCCACTCACATGATTTTAGTACATCGTCTCGGACAAAAAGAAGTCATCGAAGGGGTACCAATTCCACCTTTAGCTGAAGTTGTTAAATTATATGAAATGGTTGCCACCGCTGCGGGTGCTTTTACGTCAGTACCCGTAGTCGGGATTGCTTTAAATACTCGTAACAGCGACGAAATCACAGCAAAACAAGCAATTACACAAATCGAATCCGAAACCGGATTACCTTGTACCGATGTAATTAGGTTTGGTGGAGATAAGTTATTGGATGCTGTGATGACAAGAGAGTAGTAAGTAGTAAGTAGGGAGTAACTTGCAATCAAAGTTTTTGGTTTACTCATTACTCGCTACTCATTACCTCTAACTCAACTAAAGCAATTAAGTTATATAAAATTATTACTCGTAATAGCAGTATTCCTAACGCTTACTTGTAACTAGTTTGGCTCAAAATATCAGTATTTCAATGGTTGAAACTGCTGATATTCAGAATATTTCAATCTTGAATATAAAAGTTTTATACACAATAACTACTCAAGACAATCCAAGAAAAAAAATCAAAAATATATTAAGATACAAGTGACAGGTTATACGATTGATATTTGAGGGTTTTTATCCAGTGCAGGGACAAGCCCTTTCCCCTTCTGAGATAAAACACGGTAGAATAAATTCAAAAATTCAATATAGAATTAACTTTTATAAATTTAAGGGTTCCTTAACGACAATCTTCTCCGAGGGGTAAGTTTATAATTACTTTGTAAGAGATATTAGATTAGTCATTATATGAACTGAATCAAAAAATCTTCTTTGTCAATATTAAGGGCATTCTCAATTGGTGATAGGTTAAGCTGATGCTCACAGACACGATTCTCCGTAATCGCTACAAAATTCTTAAAGAACTGGGACGCGGTGGATTTAGTGTCACCTATCTCGCGGTAGATATGGATTTGCCAGGAAATCCTAAATGTGTTGTTAAACAACTTAAAACTCGGCATTCTAATAACACAATTTTACAGATTGCCAAAAAGTTGTTTAATCGAGAAGCACAAGTACTCTACCGTTTGGGTAAGGGACACAAACAAATTCCTGAAATGTTCGCTCATTTTGAAGAGAATGATGAATTCTATTTAGTTCAAGAATTTGTTGATGGACACGATTTAACCAAGGAAATCAAACCGCGTCATAAATTAAGTGAAGACAAGGTAATTAAGCTTTTACAAGAAGTACTAGAAGTATTAAGTTTTGTTCACGAAAATAATGTAATTCACCGCGATATCAAGTTGCGGAATATTATGCGCCGTCGTGAAGACGGTAAAATCGTGTTGATTGACTTTGGTGCGGTTAAGGAAATCAAAGGTTTGGCGAAAAACAAACAAGGGGATGTCAATTCTACTTTGATTATTGGTACTCCCGGTTATATGCCAGACGAACAAGCTAATGGTAAACCGAGACTGTGTAGCGATGTATATGCAGTAGGAATGCTCGGTATTCAAGCTTTAACCGGGATATCACCTCGTGATTTACCATTTAATCCCAATAACGGCGAATTAATTTGGCGCGATTCAGCAAAAGTCAGCGATAGATTTGCTGAAATTTTGACAGGAATGGTACGTCATCACTTTAGTCAGCGCTATCAAACAGCAGCAGAAGCCTTAGCAGCACTTAAATCCCCAACCACTATAAGACCAAGCACTTCCTCGGCTTACCAAGCCCCACCCGTGACTTTACCATCAACTATTAGTCAACCGCGCCCGATAGCACTTCAAACTTTAGGATTGGCTGGTTTGATGGGTGTGGGATTTGGTTTAGGAGCGTTCGGTTGGAACTTCTTTCAACCTAGCTCTAATGGAAACGAAGCGGTTCGGACTACAGAAATACCAGCTACTACTCAAAAAATAAATCCCTCTGTAAGACCTGAAAGTATCAGATTGAGTCCTCCTCCAACATTTTCACCTTCTGCAACCGGAAAAGATGGTAGTGCAAAAAATCCGGTTTTAAGACCTTTCCCTTTCCCATCATTTTTTAAAGATATTAATAAAACATCTACAACAAAAGAAAAAGCGAAAGAAAGCTCTCAAGAGAAACCGGTATTGGAATACAAACCCAAACCCGTTCGTGAAAAAAGTCAACCTGCTACAACAAAATCGAATCCCTCTACCTTTCTCACTCCAGAAAAAGATAAGCAAGAACCTTTACCTTCTATTGCTATACCGGTATCCGAAGATAAAAAAGAAGATATAAAAGTTGACGAGTCTCCTACACCATCCGTAACTCCCACACCATCAGCAAAAGAACCACCATTCTCAGAATCACCTAAATTAGAAAACAATAAACAACCTACAACATCGAAACCTAGCAAAAGGGATTCAGATGTTCCAGTCAAAGATAAGGAAGAAGACAATAAAGAACCACGAACGGAAAAACCTGAAGTCTCAGATTCAGTTGACGAAAAAATTAACAATCCTTCAAAACCAGAACAATCAGATAAAGACAAACAAGAAGAACCACAAGACAAAGAACCACAAGCAGAAAAACCAGTTCAAACCCCTCCCTCGTCACCCGATACACCTGCAATAGAAAAAGAAGAAGCCAAAGAAGAAGCACTATCACCAACACCAACACCATCACCCGTACAAACTTCTTCGGATACTGGTGTTGTAGTTCCCATAGATAAACCAAAACCCGAAGAAAACAATATCTTAATTATCCATACAACACCAAGTCCATCAAATCCAACTCCTGAAAGTGAACCATCACCAACTTTATCCCCCCAACCAAGCGCAACACCCAAAGCCGAAACTCAGCCAACTCCAACACCACAGCCAAACCCAACACCCGAAAGCGAAGACCAATCAGCAGTAACACCACAGCCAACTCCAACACCAGAAGCTGAAACTATAGAAGCAGCAACACCACAGCCAACTCCAACACCAAAAGCAGAAGCTATAGAAGAAGATGTGACACCACAACCAACTCCAACATCTCAAACCCAGCAGACACCCCAAACTGCTGCAACATCCCAAAGCGACATTGAACCCGCTTCTCAAATTAAACTTCCTAATATTCCTGAAGTTGATGTTTCTCCTTCACCCAAAATGGAAATTGAAGTAACCCCTCCCCAAATTTCCGCTTCTCCTTTACCTCAGACTCAGGAAAAAGTAACTCCTTCTCCTACCCCTACCTCAGAACCAGACTTTTCCCTGAAACGTTTTGCCATCTGAGCAGGTTAAGAAGAGGGAACTAATATTTATTTATCTTCATGTTTGAATGATTCAACTTCCTTGAAACCATTCAAATTAATGATTTCAAGTACTATAAATGCGCGCACATTTTCCACCAAGTAAATATTATCATGATTTGAGTATTTTTTTGTAAATAAATAAAAATTAAGAGAATAGTTATCAGTTATCAGTTATCAGTTATCAGTTAACAATTTTCATCGGTCGGATGTGGGTCATCAATTATCAATTCTCTGTTACTAACTAGTAACTCGCTACTCTTAACTCCTAATTCCTTACTTACTACTTGCTACTTGCTACTTACTACTTATTACTTGCTACTCTTAATTCTTTACCAATTACCAATTTACAATCCCTTCATATTTAAATTAAGTTTCCAATAAAACAATGTTAAGTTTCTCAGATAACTTTGCGTGAAATTGCTATCATTCTTAGACTAGGAGTATACAATTCCCTCAGATAAAAAGCTTGCCATGAAACGTCAATGGAAGTCATTGATACTTGCCTTCAACTGGGTGTTACTCTCGTTAGGTGCTTCTGTATTTGTTGTCCTGACTCAATCTCCTCAAATTACTCTGGCAAAAGACAGAGCGGTAATTATTAAAACTCCTAAAGAAAAAAAACCGACCGAATCCACCGATAATAAAAAACCAGAAATATCTACAGAAGAAACCACAGAAGAAACTACCGATAATAACAAACCGGAAATATCTACAGAAGAAGCCGAATCAGAAAAGCCAACTCCCGAAGAAATCGCTCGTCAGAAGAAACTGATGGAAGGAGACAAACTTTATCAAGCAGGGAAAATAGCGGAAGCAGAAAAAGTATATCGTGAAGCTAAAGATTCTTTCACAAATACATCCGATATTAAACCACCGAAGAAAGCGATAAATAATCCCGCAGAATTATCTCCAGCAGGTAAAGTTTATTGGAGAGAAGGTCAAGCGGGAATCCTCAGTAATTTACGAACAAAAACTTTAGTACCGTTAAAACTTTTAGTCGAAAAATATCCCGAGTTTATTCAGGGAAATATAAAGTACGCTCAAGCTCTGAAAAAATACGGTCAAGAAGAAAAAGCTTTACAGGTACTTGAAAGAGCAACATCGCTTTATCCCAATCAACCAGAATTAGTTAAAGCAAGAGTAAATGCGCTCTCAGAAGAGAAAAAATGGATGCAGGCTTCTCTAGCAGCGCGTCAATTTTCCATGCTCAATCCGGAAAACCCCCAAGCTCCCCAATTTACTCAACTTGCGGATGAAAAACTCAAAAAATACACTTCCTATATCCGTAGAGAAACTAGAGGAAACGCCATCGCTAACGTGATTACAGGGGTTGTGGGATATGCAACCACGGGTAGTCTTCTCGGTCCCTTCTCCGCTCTCGACTCCACCATGCTGTTAATGAAAGGTGAAAAAGGTGTAGGTCGTTCCGTTGCCAAACAGGCTAAAAAGCGGATGGAATTAATCGAAGACAAAGAAGTAAACGCCTATATTAACGAAATCGGGCAGAAGCTGGCCAAAATCGGCGGTAGAAATGAGTTTGAATATGAGTTCTTTGTTATACCAGATAAGAACCTCAACGCCTTCGCCCTTCCCGGTGGAAAAATCTTCATTCATACTGGTGCGATCGCCAAAACAAAATCGGAAGCAGAAATCGCTGGATTGATTGGACACGAGCTATCTCACGTAGTGCTATCCCACGGATTTCAATTAGTAACTCAAGGAAATTTAATCGCCAACGTCACTCAGTATATTCCCTATGGAGGAGGAACTATTGGTAGAATACTTACCTTTGATTACAGCCGCGACATGGAGCGTCAAGCAGATAGATTGGGTACGAGATTATTAACAGCAGGTGGTTACGCTGCTGATGGTTTGCGTAACTTAACCTTAACCATGAAAAAACAGCAGAAAAACTCTCCTCCCGCATGGTTATCTACTCACCCCGGAGGTGCCGAAAGAGTAAGTTATTTAGAAGAATTAATTACCACCAACGGTTACAACCGTTACGCTTACGAAGGGGTAGCAAAGCATCAGCAAATTAAAGATAAAGTCAAACAAATAATGAAAGAAAGAGAAGAAAAAGAAAACCAAGACGAAGACGATAAAAAAGACAACGAAGATAAGAAACCTACGGAAGAAAAGAAATAGGTTAGAGGTGGGAGTTAGGAGTTAGGAGTTAGGAATTAAGAATTTCTACCCCCTCTACCCCCTCTTCTCCCTCTTCTCAAATAATCCGTAACAACTTATCAATCCAAAATCTAAAATCCAAAATCTAAAATCCAAAATCCAAAATAGTATGCCAGTTACATAAGTGCCCACACAATCAATAAACTTCCGAATCATTTACGAAAAATCTTCGTCACTACAACAAAGAAACTCCCAATAAATTTTACAGGAGGATGATTAATGTCATCTAGACCTTTGAAGCTTTTATGTCTCGGCGGTTTGGCTGTATCGGTATTATTCGGTAACACCCCTGCAATGGCACAATATGACTCTTCAAGCGATGCTGTTGTAGTACCCACAACAGGAAGTACTAGAACTACCACAACCCCTACAGGGACTTCAACTACAACCAGAACCAGAACATCCACACCAACAGGAACATCAACTACAACTTCTACAAGCAGTTCTTCACAAAGAGTTGACACAGCAACTCGGTTTAGCTGTCAGATGGATACTAACGGTTACACCGTTATGTACTCTCCTCAAAGTCAACCAAATCAATTATTTGCTTGGGCTACTCCTCAAGCATTGGGTGGTGGTTGGGATTCACAAAGACGTTGCGCTACAATTGCTCAACGTTTAGAAACCTATCGTCCAGACGGTTTACTAGAACTTCGTACCTCAAGCTTGAATGGGTATGACGTTTTGTGTGTAACCAGCGAAGCAGACCCATCTTGTCGTTTAGTACTAACAGTTCCTCCCGGTAGAGACGCTTTCCAAGTACGCAACGACGTATTCCAAAACTTAGTTTCAGCAGACAGCGGACAGTCAACCATCGGCGTTAACACTTACAGAAGTAGTGGATTAGGAGACGTGGTTAACTTAGGTAGAACTCTACTTGGTAACGGTAACCGTGCAGCAGTATCAAGAGATGCTATTCAGTTAAAGCCATTCTTAGATAAGCAAGATGGTGGAAACGGTAAACTAATGCGAAACGTTAAGAAAACTGCTCCTCAATCTCGTCCATCTCAATCCGGTAATAGATTGAATCCTGATAGTTTCCGCTAATTTTATTTTGGATTCAAAGAAAATCGTAAATCTAAAATCGAATAACTTAGCAATTGTGGCTAGTGGTGTATAGAAATTTTATTTAAATCCCCCTAACCCCCCTTTTTCTAAGGGGGGCTTTTATATTAGTACCCATTTTTTACTAATATTATTCTTGGGGTGTTCTAACAGGATAAAAAATCGTCCAATTCTCAATGCCCAATTCCCAAATCCCGATTACCCAATATAAAAATGTTTAGCAGACCAAAACCCATCAAACCAGAACCCGGACAAGAATCAGTATGGGATTACCCCCGTCCCGCTGTTTTACAAGATACCGACAAACACATTCAAATTATCTTCAACGGTGAAACCATCGCTGACACCAAACGAGCCAAACGGGTTATAGAAACCAGCCATCCTCCCAGTTACTATATTCCACCCGAAGACATTAAAATGGAATATTTAATTCAAACACCACATTCGAGCGTTTGTGAGTGGAAAGGAATTGCGAGTTATTACACAATCAAAGTCGGTGATAAACAAGCACAGAATGTAGCTTGGTTTTACACCAATCCCACAGAAACATTTTTACCTCTCAAGGATTACGTCACTTTTTACGCTCATCCAATGGATGCTTGTTACATAGATGGTGAGAAAGTTGAACCACAACCCGGAAACTTTTATGGTGGTTGGATAACTAAAGATGTAGTTGGGCCATTTAAAGGAATTCCCGGTAGTTGGGGATGGTGAGGAAAGTTATTCGATTTTGGATTTTGGATTTTGGATTTTGGATTAGGAGTTAGGAGCTAAAAGTTAGGAGTTAATAATTAAGAGTTAGCAATTAAAGAGCGGGGTTGTAACTTTCAGCAAATTATCGCTAGAAATAACGTTAAAAATATACATATTTATTTGATAAGATTACTACCGAATTATTAATAATAAATATTCATTGTGTTTTGCTATACTCAAATCTTGCACCAGTGTCATAAACCCGGTTTCTTGTTGCTTAAACAACCACATAATAATGCTTTCACGAATAGAAACCGGGTTTATTTGGTCTTCTTGAGAATGGTGCAAGATATAAGTATACAAGTTTTTTGTAAAAAGCAATAATCTCAATTATATTTACGCGAACTGAAGGTAGTTATAAATAGCCTGGTAGAATCTCGTAATTTTCAAACCCCACAAATTTCTAAACAAATTCATAGTTAGGAATTGGGATTAATGAATTAGGAATTAGGAATTATGAGTTATGAGTTATGAGTTATAAATAGCAAGTAAAAATTATTTTCTACCCCCTCTTCCCACTCCCATACCGAATCATGTCCTCTTCCCCCTAACCTGAACTTTCCTATCAGTCTTCTGCTTCTTCACCCATTTCAAAAACTTCTGCATTTGCGGTTCATCTTTGAGCAAATCAGCAGTATTTAATTCCTTAGCCAAACGGTTATTATCGTACAGCGTATGAACTTGTTTATGACAAGCAGAACAGATATTAATTCTCGGCCCATGCTTGCCATTTTTGTGTTTGGGAATCAGATGATGAACCGTCAACTTTTCTAAATCCCGTTATAGACAGCAAGCTGAACGCATAATTCACAAATCATAATCAATTACCCATTACCAATTACTAATTACCCATTACCAATTACTTATTTTTCAAATCTTAAATAAGTCCCTTCTAATCCTTCTAAAATTGTCCGGGTATTAGCCATCATCATTTTTTGATAGGTATCTGCTTCGCTTCCTGGTAAACCCAGATTTTCTGTATAAAGCTGCCTATCTGAGATGTTTAACTGTGCTTCTTTGGCAACAGCTTTGATTAATTCAGGACTAATTGTCGGCTGAGCAAAAATTGTGGGTACTTGGCTTTTTACTAATGTATTAGCTAATAGTTTAACTTTTGTGTCCGAAGTTTGTTCTGTAGGACTTATAAATCTCAAGGTTCCTGCTAGTTTGAAACCATAAGCACGAACATAATAAGCCATCTCATCATGAGTTGTGACTAAAGTACGTTTCTTCGGAGGAATACTTTCAATTCTGGCTTTGATCCAACTGTCTAACTCTGAAAGCTGTTTTTTGATTTTTTTGGTATTACTTTTATAAAATTCGGCGTTTTCAGGTATGTCTCGAATTAAATTAATACTGATTACATCTACCATTTTGACAGCATTTTTCGCATTGTGCCACACGTAAGGGTCGGCAACTTTTTTACCGTTTCTAGTTATCATTAATGGTGAAGGTACGGCAATTTTAGCTACAGGTAATTTAGGAGCTTTGTTTTTACTTGAAAGAATAAATTTTTCTAATCTTGGTTCTAAATTGTAGCCGTTAAAAATAATTAGTTTTGCTTGATTTATCGCTTCCTGGTCTGCTGGTGTCGGTTGATAAACTTTTGAGCTAATTGATGGTGGAGTTAAGCAAGTAAGATTAATTGTTTTTTCAGCAATTTGTTTTGTTAAATCGCATAAAATACTTGTGGTTGCGACTACTTTAGGTAAATCTTCCTGTACTTTTGTAGTGGTAGTTACAGTTGTTGTATAAGCAGTAATTTTATTCGCATCTGAATTATTACAGCCATAAATTGATACGCTAAAAAAAATCAATAAAATACGTAAAGCTTTGTTTAAAGGTAGTTTTTCTAACATATAGTTATAATTAGTATTTGTTTGCTTTTGTTGAGTACTACTTGTTTTTGTGATTTGGAATGATTATCATTGTCACTGAAACAAATATTTCTTTAGCATTAAGATATCGTAATGACTATAAATACAGTTAATGCATCTTCTAATCAAGAACTTGTCATAGCTTTAATGGGGAAAGGTGGAACGGGTAAGACTTTTACTTCATTAGGTTTAATCCAAAGTTTGAGAAACTTAGGTAAAGCTATGATTGTAGCGGATGCAGATACTAATAGGTCACTTTCGCGCTATCTTGCTGGTCATTATTTAGGATATGGGGAAGAGGAATTAAAGCAACTTCCACAAATCACTTTAGCCGAACAGGATTTTTACGAGTTTCAGCAACTGGATTCCGAACAACTTTACCGCGACTTTTACGGTACGACCTTCGATAGAGTTAAGAATTTTTCAGTTGAACCACCGGACTCTTTTACTCAGAAGTACATCAAATCCCTTGATGAAAAACTTGCATTGATGTCCGTAGGAACAAGTGCTTTGCGTAAGGAAGAACTTTATTCTAATCGCTGTTCTCACGCTACACTGAACCCGTTAAAAGCCTGGTTGGCTTTATCTACAAATGGAATTGTACTAGCAGACTGTGGTGGTGGGGAAGATGTTGGTCGATTTGGTTTACCCATTGGTGCCCATGTGGTAGTTGTGGTAGTGGAAGCAACTCCCGATTCTATTGCAATTTCTGAAGATATCCGCGCTATTGATGAAGAATTAGGAATTCCCGTGGTTTATGTTTTAAACAAATGTCTCAATCAGTTTCCGGAAGTTGAAGCTTTTGAAGCCGAGCATCAAGATACTATTGTGGGTAAAATTCCTTTTATACCGACAATTTACGGAAAAAACCCTTTAGAAGTATTTGATGAGATTGAACCTATATTTAACCCAATAATTGAGAAAATCCTCTCCCAGAAATTGAGTTCACCCGAGCAAAGATGGCAAAGAGTATTAAGATGGCAAAAAAGACTACAGCAACAAATGGAAATGAAGAAAAGTCAATCTTTTAGCATTATTTCTTAATATTTTAAGAGAACAGGGAGACAAGGAGACAAGGGGATAGGGAGATGGGGAGATAGGGAGAAGAATAAATAATTATTACCAATCACCAATTACCCATTACCAATTACCCATTTACAAATTCCCAAACTTCGGACTCCACCAACCTTTTGCTGTATTAAAATAAACTGCTTCCTTATGTTTTTTATCTGTTCGTGCTTTAGAATCCGAACACCTTAACATTGATTTCTTCTGTCCTTCTTTTGTATAAACGTATTCTTCTAAAGGTTTCTTGCATACGGGACAGGGATACTCGGTCTTTTTTGCTGGAGGTTTCTTTGCTACAGGGTTTTTATCATCTTTTGAACGTGGAGCTTGCCACTTTTTATCGTAATCGCTCCAAAATAAAACTACATTTTCACAACCACTGACGCATTTAAGAAAATATTTCTTTTTAACTTTGCTGCTTTTGATTTTTGCTAAATGATTCTTGCATTCGGGACAGCGAGTTCTAGATTTATCATATTTACGTTCGCTATTCTGATAATTATTCTTCCCATTCGATGCAGCTACAGGTACAGTTTTCGCTTTAACTAAAGCTGGTGTAAAGTAATCTTGATTCCAATTTGTGAGATATTTCTGCCAAGGTTGTTTTCCCGAAGCTATGCTATCGAGCGCATCTTCCATTTGTGCCGTAAATTCGGTTTTTAATAAATCTGGTAAAGCTTTCTGTAAAAAATCATCTACTTCTAAACCCAAAGTTGTCGGCTGCAAATTCGACTTTGTTAACTGCACGTAATCGCGTTTTTTCAAAGTCGCAATTGTCGGAGAATAAGTACTGGGACGACCGATTCCTTTACGCTCCATTAACTGAACTAACTTCGGTTCGCTGTATCTCGGTGGTGGTTGAGTTTGTTTCTTCTCATGACCGGCATTTTCTAAAGTTAAAATTTGTCCTTGTTCTAAATTAGGTAAAAGCGTATCTTTACTCAAATTTGCCCAGTATTTTGCATAGCCGAGAAACTCTACTACCTGTCCCCTCGCTTGCCATAATATTTCACCCGATTTAATAATTACCAAAGTTTTACGAAGTTGAGCAGCACGACATTGAGAAGCAACCGCTCTTTTCCATATCAATACATACAAACTAAACTCGTCTGGTAAAAGTTCAACTCGCAATTCCACCGAAGGACGAAATACATTAGTAGGACGAATCGCTTCGTGAGCTTCCTGAGCAGTTTTTTTACTGCGATGTCTTGCTGCTGTATTCGGTAAATTCTGCGGGTCGTTTTGCTCCAACCACTTCCGCACGCTAGCGCAAAACTCGGGACTCAACATCACCGAATCCGTCCGCATGTAGGTAATTAAACCAGCTTCATACAGCTTTTGCGCTACCTGCATGGTTTTTTCAGGAGCAAATTTTAATCTAGAACCAGCAGCTTGCTGCAATGTAGAAGTAATAAAAGGTGGTGGTGGTTGACGACTGGTAATTTTTCCTTCGTACTTGATAATTTGATGGGTATTGTTTCGCGCTTCCGTTACCAAACGTTCCGCTTCAGCTTCCGAAAGCACCCGAGTGGATTCCGCTTTTTCTGACTTCTTAACTACCGTGTCGTCATTCTCTTGATTATCTTGCTGTGCTGAATCAGGAGCAGAATTCACCATTCCCTTATAAAAAGCGCGAAACCCTTCAACATAATCTACCCAAACGCTCCAATAATCTTGCGGTACAAAACTGAGAATTTCTCTTTCCCTCTGACATATCAAATGGAGAGTTGCGCTTTGAACCCTTCCGACACTCTTTGCACCATTATTCAAAGCCCAAACCAGCGGACTTCCCTTGTAACCAACTAACTTATCCAAACAATCTCGACACAATCCAGCACCGACTAAATTAGCATCCAGCCTTCTAGGTCTAGCTACAGCAGACCGCACCGCAGATTCAGTGATTTCCGTATAAACAACTCGTTTCGGCTCCCTTAATCCCAAAGCTTCCTTCAAATGCCAAGCAATGGTTTCCCCTTCTCTATCGGGGTCTGTAGCCAAAACCACTTCCTGAACTTGCTTAGCCGCAGCTTTCAACTTACTAATAGTTTCCTTCGCTTGTTGACTGCGCGGAATGTAGCGACACCGCACATTATTACCATCCATAGTAAAGCCCAGAGAATCTTCACCTTCATTGCTCAGTTCTCGAATATGACCGCAGCTAGCGCGAACAATCCACTCACTTCCGAGAATTTTACTCAGCTTCTTAACTTTACCGGGAGATTCCACTATCAGCAGGCGTTTGGGCATGACACTAATAGATTGAGATGCAACTAAAAAAGACTTAACTGACTTAACTTATAAGCTTTAATATGACAGTTATAGTACAGTTGTTTTGAATAATTTTATTTCGATTAAAAAAATTAATAAATAATCAATTTGAAATAGGGAATAGCGGAAATTGCGGTCTTGGGGGTTTCCCCCATGTAAGCCGAAGGCTTTCTCGCAGAGTGCAAATTTCCAAGAGAGGGCATGGGGAATTAACAATTGGTGATTATTAACTTCTAACTCATAACTCCTAACTCCTAACTCCTAACTCTTCTCCTTTTCTCATTTATTAAAAAAAAATGAAAATTATTAGAATCAGTTAGTATTTTAATAAGAAATGTTAAGTAAACTCAATTAAAGCCTTCTACCTAAAGTATTAATTATTTAGTTTTCATCAACCTGTATGCCTTTTGATAGATGATGAAAACCCATTAGCTAGACAATCTATCAAAAAAAAGCCGATACATAATTACGAAATATTAACTGTAAAGTTTGTTGAATAAATGCTCATTTTCATAGCCAACTTATATATACTTGGTTTCTATAGAATGTTGAATATGTTGATCCCGGTGGGGTCTAATAAATTAATCACTCGTTTTCAAACTATATATTGTACTCTTGGAGGAAAAATAATGGCTTTGTCACAAACTACCGATATGGGAAAAACCTACTCATTATTAATCATAAAAAGCTTTTTAATATGGACTTTTACACTGGCAGTATGCTTGCTGGTTGTCGGTTTTCCTTTAGTGGTTTTGATGGCTACAGTTGGATGTTTGCTTTCTATTGTTCTGCAATCTGTAATGCCAGCTAGCGCAGTATTGGTTGTAGCTGGTGGCTTGATTATGTTTAATGTTTTGGCAGTAGTAGTCGCTGCTGGGGTGTTAACACTTCGAGGTGTTCATCCTACAGAAATGAAATGGTTAAGCTGGTTGCATGGAGAAGAAGAACATTTGAATGCAACTGTTTATGCAGCTTGTCCTTTAACTTGCGAAGTAGAATCTTTGTAATTTGTGATATTAACTAGTAGCCATCATTGCTAAATTCGACAAACAGTGCAACTGCCCGGTTCAACCGGGTTTTTTCATTTTTATATGTAATTTGAATTGGGAATTAGGCATGGGTAATTGGTAATTGGTAATTAGAAATAGTTATGAGTTATGAGTTATGAATTGGGAGTTAGACGTTGGTAATTGGGCGGTTAATAGTTATTTATCTCCTTGTCCCCTTGTCTCCTTATCCCCCATACCCAATCTCCAATTCCCAATCCCTATCTTTTCAAATTGTGACAGTAAGCTATTGACGAATCTCGTTATCGTAATGACTATTGACTATTAAATAGTGAATTATGACTAATTTATGAAGCGAGTTTGTATTATCTTAGGTACTCGTCCCGAAGCGATTAAGCTTGCTCCGGTGATTCAGACTTTCCAAAGCTATGAAGGTTTGGAGACTCAGGTGATTTTAACTGGACAGCATCGTGAGATGGTTGAACAGGTGATGGGGTTGTTTAATTTAAAGGCTTCTCGGGATTTAGAGATTATGCAGCCAAAACAATCTCTGAACGATATTACCTGTCGTAGCTTGCGCGGTTTGCAGGAGTTATTTGAGGAAAGCGAACCAAGTTTAGTTTTGGCACAGGGAGATACAACAACAGCTTTTGCAGCAGCTTTAGCGGCTTTTTATCAGAAAATTCCTATTGGTCATGTCGAAGCTGGATTAAGAACCGATAACATATTTAATCCTTATCCAGAGGAAGCCAACCGACGTTTGATTTCTCAAATTGCCCAACTGCATTTTGCACCAACACCTTTAGCTGAAGAAAATTTACAGCGTTCTGGTGTGTTAGGGGAAGTTCATATGACGGGTAACACCGTGATTGATGCGTTGTTAAATGTAGCGAAAAGCGAACCTCCCTGTAACGTAGCTGGTTTGGAATGGGACAATCATCGAGTTATTTTAGCTACCGTTCACCGAAGAGAGAATTGGGGAGAACCCCTCGAAAGTATCGCTCAAAGTTTTTTACAGATATTAGATAAATTCCCCGATACAGCATTATTGCTACCATTGCACCGCAACCCTACCGTAAGAGAACCATTGCAAGCAATGTTAGGAAATCATTCCCGAATCTTCTTAACAGAACCATTAGACTACGCTCAGCTAGTCGGAGCGATAATGCGATCGCACTTATTGCTCACCGATTCCGGTGGATTACAAGAAGAAGCTCCCAGTTTAGGAAAACCAGTATTAGTACTTAGAGAAACTACAGAAAGACCCGAAGCAGTAAGCGCAGGAACCGCAAAACTTGTAGGAACCGACACCCAAACAATAGTCGCTAGTGCAGCACAGCTATTAAGTAATCCAGCAGCTTACGAAACAATGGCAAACGCAATCAACCCCTTCGGAGATGGACAAGCTTCCGAACGGATTTTGCAAGTTGTACGCGATTTTTTAGGAGTAAATTAATTTAGGACACAAGGGGACAAAGGGATAAGGAGACGGCTAACTTCTCACCTTTGACCTTTGACCTTTAACCTAAACTACTGCTCACTGGTCGATGTCTTCTTCATCTTCCAAAGGTAGCTCGATAACAAATTCTGCTCCATTTCCAGGAGAAGAAAGACAATATAAATTACCACAATGTGTTTCCGTTACTATTTGATAGCTAATTGATAATCCTAAACCAGTTCCTTTTCCTTCAGGTTTGGTGGTAAAAAAGGCATTAAATAGTTTACTTCTGACTTCTTCTGGCATTCCGGGACCATTATCTGCAATACGAATTGTAACTTTATCTTCGTCAGATGAAGTACGAATTGTGATTATATTCGGATTTTCCTCAATCTCTGCGTAAGTTTTGCCTTCATTAGATTCATCCAAAGCGTCAATTGCATTTGCTAATAGATTCATAAAAGCCTGATTTAATTGACCGGAATAACATTTAACTGGAGGTAAATCTTCATACTTTTTAACAACTTCAATTTTGGGACGTTCTGAGTTCGCTTTAAAACGATGTTGCAAAATCATCAACGTTGTTTCGATACCTTCGCGAACGTTCACCGGCTTTTTATCAGCGCTATCAGTACGCGAAAAATTTCGCAAAGACTGCATGATATCGCGAATCCGGTCAGTACCTAGTTCCATAGAAGTTATCATTTTAGGCAAATCTTCTATTAGGTAATCGAGGTCAATATCTTCTTGGAAAGTTTCAATTTCCTCTGGTGGAGAAGGTAAGTTTTCTTGGTATAGACTTAATAATTGTAATAAATCTTCGATGTATTGATTAGCGATAGATAAATTACCAGCAATAAAACCAACAGGATTATTAACTTCGTGAGCAACACCTGCAACTAATTGTCCTAAAGAAGAGATTTTTTCGGTTTGTACTAACTGAGCTTGAGTTTGCTGTAACGTTTCCAAAGATTGCTGTAATTGCTGTGACTTCTCTTGCTCACCAGCATAAAGATAAGCATTTTCGATTGCGATTGCGGCTTGTGAAGTGAGTAGCTTGAGAATTTCTAAACGTGAGTTTGTAAATGCACCAGTAGCTTGATTATTTTCTAAATAAATAATCCCAGTAAACTTACCTTGGAAGAAAATGGGGGCACATAAAACCGATTTAGGCTGTTCGCGGAGTATGTAAGAATCGTCCTTGTAAATCGCTTCTTGAGTTGCATCGCTAAGTACCAAAGGTTGTTGAGTTCTCGCAACGTAGTGAACAACGCTTAAAGGGATATCTTGGCTTTCTTCTATAGGAGTTGACTGTAATACAACTAAATCGTTATCTTGGTCGTTATCAATAGCTTCGATAAATAGCTGCTCGTCCTTGAGTAAGATTAAACAACCTTTTTGAGCTGCAGCATTTTCTAAAATAATAGATAACAGCTTATCGAGGAGATTATCTAAGACAATTTCGCTGGTAATTGCTTCAGAAGCTTTCATTACCGTAGTTAAATCAAGAACATTATTGCTATTCGTAGATGAACCTAAAGCTCTCGAAGAACTATTAACAATAGTCCTGCTAATATCTTGTTCTGGTATGCTGCTTTCGCTACGAATAATGAGATTGGGAAAACGTTCTTCTAAATCTTTAACCTTAGCTAAAGCACCCCAACGAATATAGCCATAGTAAGCATCAGTCATATAGGTTTTAGCAATCTTATCCTTACCTAATACCAAATAAAACTGTGCAGCTAATTCGTTACCTAGCGCTTCCTCTTGTGTATATTCATTTTCCTTAGCTCCAGCAATAGCGCGGTCGTAGAGATTCATGGCTTTGACATTTTTACCAAAAATTCGTGCTTTTTCCGCTTCTACCAAATCGTACTTATGCTGGAAATTACAGGCTGCATGATGCGCCCATTTCTTCATTTTCTTTTGATTCGCAGCGACTTTCTTGAGGTATTGCTTTTGTTCGGTAGGAGTGACATTTTTATAGTTGGCGAGGAGGGCTAGGGAGTAATAGTAATTGTTGACGCAGTAGAGATAGAAGCCGGGGTTACTTTCTTGATATTTTTCGGTTAAACGGGCGTTTTCGATTGCTTGTTTAAAGTCTTGGAAAAAATAATTAGTAATTACTTTGCCGCTATAAAAGATACTTAGCCAAGTAGTATTATTATTTAAGGAAGATAAGATATTGCTTTCATCAAAAACTTCATCAATTAAACCAATTTTATTAAAAGACTTTTCTTGAAAATTTAATACAGTTTGTCTAATTATACTTATTGTTAATGCTACTGATTTGAGTTTTAATTGCTGCATTAAGCCAGCATATTTGAATATACTCTGTTCTATAATCTCTAGATTATTACTAGTTAAAAATAGGTGATTGCTTATATTCCAGGCGCTATAACTAGAATATTCTATATCTCCATAATCAAGTCCATTCTGTATACCTGTTAAAGTTGGTGTAATACTTCTAGCTACTGGCTCTTTGAACTGTCTAATCATAGCATTGAATACAAAGTAGACTTTGCACTTCAATGAGTTAGCGTTTAATTTATCTAAAAGTAGTATCCCTAGTAGCCCAAATCTGTAACCTCTTTCAATATCTTCAAATTTTTCACATATAATTGCACCATATATACTATAGCCATAAGCAGCATAAACTGAATTTCCGTATTTGACAGATAACCTTACCAT
Organism: Calothrix parasitica NIES-267; assembly: GCF_002368095.1. Taxonomy (GTDB): domain Bacteria; phylum Cyanobacteriota; class Cyanobacteriia; order Cyanobacteriales; family Nostocaceae; genus Rivularia; species Rivularia parasitica. The sequence goes on from NZ_AP018227.1 coordinate 5,784,447, forward strand.
TGCAAAAATAGCTAATGGAAAGTCTAAAGAATTAACCATGCTAGCAGCAGGAGCTATGAGCATTAATATTTTCATAGCTGCAAGCTTATAAGGGTCAGTCATTCTTTGTAAATAGGCTAAATCTTCAATACGTTTTCCGAATAAGACTAAGTTTGTTTGTGCAAAACTTGCTAGTAAATTATGTATTTTAGGCTCAACTGGTAATCTTACACCAAGAATACTTAGAACTTTTATTCCTATTTCCAAAGCTTCTTGTAGTAAATTTTCTGCCATACAAGACTGGATTTGTGTTTCATATATTTTTACTTTATCCAGGATATTAGAAGCTTTCTGTAAAACAATATTTCCTAACTGTTTTGATTTTTCAAAATTACCATTTAAATATTCTGCTTCCGCTGTCTCTACGTATAAATTTAAAGTTAGTTTGTAAGTATTACGCCAGCTATCATTTGTTAAAAGTGCTAATCCAGTTTCTAAATACCTCACAGCAGCTTCATATGCTGTTGCTATTTTTGCTTTTTCTCCAGCAATTAAATTGAGTTTTGCTAGCTCATCTTTTTCAGATTGTTCTACGAGCAAATCTACACCGAAATTTAATTGATTTACAACATCTAATATGTTTTCTGAAAGTAGTTCTGGTGATATTTTATTTAGTAGTAGCTGACCAATTTTATAATGAGTTGCTTTTTTTTCAGATTCTGGAATAAATGAATATGCTGCTTGCTGTACTCGGTCGTGTAAAAATCTATAGCCAACTCCAAAAATATTTGATTTTAAGTTTGTTCTATAAAATTCTAGATAATTTGTATCTCTTTCATGGTTATCTATATTTTCATCAAATAATAAAGGAATTTTGTAAGCTTCACTCAAAGGTAAAATCAACCCAGCTTGCAATGCTGCATCTAATTTTTTAGCAGTATTTATGAGAGATTTTTCATTAACAACTGATAGCACATCAAGTGTAAATTTATCCCCGATACAAGCGGCTAACTGCAATATTTGGCATGTAGATTTTGGTAGTTTCTTAATTCGATTAGCAACTAACTCTACTACGCTTTTATCAGTGATGCCTATGCTTTGAATTTCTTCTATATCCCACTGCCAAATCCCTTGACTTTTCTCTTTATTAATTAGAGAAGAGAAGGGAGTAAAATCAAATTTTAAAAGGCTTTCCTGATAAAGTGTTTGCAGTAATTGAGTAATGAAAAAGGGATTACTACCAGTTTTATTAAAAATTAGCTCAGCTAAAGTGTTAACTCTTTCGGTATAATCGTTCAAGGTTTCAGCAACTAACTGAGTCACATCTGTAATCTCAAGAGGTTGTAAAACAATATTATGAACAATCGCATTGTTTTTCTTTATTTCTTCTAAAGTTTGAATTAAAGGATGGGTAGGACTAACTTCATTGTCGCGGTAAGCCCCAATTAATAGCAAATATTTGGTTTCAGATTCAGCAGTCAATATTCTCATTAAATTCAATGTCGCAGAATCTGCCCACTGTAAGTCATCGAGAAAGATAACCAAAGGATGTTCTTCTTTTGCAAAAACGTTTATAAATTCGGTAAAAACGCGATTGAAACGATTTTGTGCTTCAGTTCCACTTAGTTCGGTTACTTCTGCTTGTTTACCGATTATAAGTTCCACTTCTGGAATTACATCAATAACTAATTGTCCGTTTGAACCTACAGCAGTAAGTATCTTATTACGCCATTGTTCTAGCTGAGTGCTGCTTTCTGTAAGTAGCTGCTGCATCAAGCTACTCAGAGCCTGAATTAATGAAGCGTAAGGAATATTTCGCTTGAATTGGTCAAATTTGCCGGTGATAAAATAACCACGTTTTTGAGTGATAGGTTTATTAACTTCGTAAACCACCGATGATTTACCAATTCCCGAATAACCGGAAACTAGGATCAATTCGCGGCTTCCTTTGCTTACTCTTTCAAAAGCATTCAGAAGCGAATTGACCTGAGTTTCTCTACCGTAAAGCTTTTGAGGAATAAGTAATTGACTTAATACATCTAATCTCCCTGGTCGAAACTCGATAATTGTTCCTGTCATTTCTAATTGTTCGCGACATAGTTCTAAATCGGCTAAAAGCCCTTTAGCTGTCTGATAGCGGTCTTCGGCATTTTTTGCTATCAGCTTTTCTACTAAATTAGCGACCGCATTCGGAACTTTTGGATTTAATTCTTGAATCTTTACGGGTTGCTTAGCAATATGAGAGTGAATTAACTCTAAAGGGTCGTTACTTTGAAAAGGTAATTTCCCGGTAAGCATTTCATAGAAGGTTACACCGAGCGAATAGAAATCAGTACGATAGTCAAGGGTGCGATTCATTCTCCCGGTTTGCTCTGGAGACATATATGTCAATGTCCCTTCGAGTTGATTGGGATTGGTTATTTGCAGCTTTTCTTTACTCAGTCTTGAAGCGATACTAAAGTCAGTAAGCTTAACTTCTCCCGTTTCAGGATTAATAATGATATTGTCTGCTTTAATATCTTTATGAATAATATTATGGGAATGCAGCGATACTAAGGCTTTTGCTAATTGCACCGCAATGTTTAAAAATTTTAATAAATCTAGTTTTTGGTTAGAAAATAGTTGTTTAAGAGACTGGCCACCAAAATCTTCCAGTACTAGTACTAACCGATTTTGCTCAGTCTCAAGCCTTAATATTTTGACAATACCTTCTAAATCAAGATTTTCAGTAATTTTATGTTCGTGCTTCAAACGAGTAATCGCGTCTAGAGTCGGATAGTCTTCTTTAAGAATTTTAAGAATGACCCTTTCTTGGTTTAGATGCGATGTACCCCGATAAATAATAGTGTTGATTCCCTCGTATATGACTTCCGTAATGTCATAACCGGGAACCAAGGTAGATGTGAGCATTACACAATCCTTCCTAGAAGAGTATAAATGTGTTTGTATATCTAGGGTTCCCCAATATTCAGCTTTTTAAACACTTGTAAGAGAATTTTGCTAAAAATTTAAAATATTCTGTTACCAGAATGAAGCAAAACCCAATGGAATAAAGAGGATAGCAATCTATTAAACATTATATAGTTCTTAAAATTATGTAAATTCTGTATTAGCGAAACAAAATAATTTATGTCTATTATCTACCATATCAAACTAATCCTATATAGATATTAGCTTGCTAATAATGCAGGAATAAATTGGTCTTTTATAATATGAAAGCGGAGATAAACTCCGCTTTTTTCTACTGACTTAAAGTATGAATCAGAATATCTTAGTTAGCAGCAAATAGAAATATACTATTTTGGAAATATTCTAACCTTAAGCTAACTAATAGATTGGATTTGCGGTGTAGAAACAGTTTTGAATCTTTGCACGGATGAAGAATGATTTTCTACATATTTCATCATTTCATTCATGCATTCAGAAAAACTTTTGAACACTATTTCTACGGCTTTACAGGCTTTAACTGTTTGTTCTTGTGTAAGTGTTATGCTTCTTAGAAATTCATCTGTTTCTTCATAGTTTGAACCAGCCTGAATATGACCTGTTTCTACTGCATAATGCGATGCACTAAAATAGTTCAATTTATGGTTAGTTTTCTGTTGAATTTGTTCCCCTATATTTACAAACAAAGATAGAGTAACAGAACCAGTAACTTCTATTGACTCAATAACAGCTAGCTTTATTATAGGGTCTTTCTCAAATACACAAAGCCCTAATAAGTCGTAACAGAAATAGCGTGTTTTTTGAGTTTCTTCACCCCAAAGAAATCTCAATGCATCTGTAAATTTTATTGATTCATCAAAATCTAATTTTTCTAAATCATTTAAGTACCAACGCCAGTGACGACCATCTTCATAAGAATGCTTATTAATCATTTCCTGAAGTAAGCTATCGGCAGGTTCCTCTCGGAATACGCGAGCATTAATATCTTTAAAAGTCATGGCAAAAGGAGCAAAGCAAGGTGCCCAAGATAATCGTTCTAAGGGGTCTATACTTTCATCTACCAAAAACTTCATTAACGGTAATTGAGCATATTCTTTTCTTTTCTGCTCAATCAGTTCTAAAACTTCTTTCATTTTAATTCTCTAGAGTCAAGGTACAATCTTTTTCGATTAAAGATGGTATTTGCACTAATCCCTGACACTATCTTTTAACAACTAAAATACTCACAGAATAAAAATGCTAATATTTAGCTATCAAAAGATTACAGAACAATAACTTATATTCAAAAAAAAAGAGCCTTAGATAAACAAAATTTTTCTGAATTTCTGAATTAAACATTATTCAGCTTTAGCAATCTTGTTTTAGCTCCATAACTAATTATTAAGTGTGACAAAATATTTTATAAATGGGTAGGGGTTTTGAGCAATCTTTATTAAAATAAAAATAACTTAGAGAAAATACGGACAACCTAATCAGTTATTAATTCATACGACAAGTTTTTATCTCATATCAATTTGCGAGGATATACTGAAGATTTGCTATTTTTATACTTAGAATAATTAATTCTTTAACTAATAGTCATAAATTGTTTAAATAAATTCTATATTCAATTTTGAGTTAGCATTACAAACCCCTCTCCAAAATAGCGGAGAGGGGAAGGGGTGAGGTTTTTATTCTTTAACAAGGAGAGGGTAAGGAGTGAGATTTTATTTAACAAGCATAAGCAAATAAGTTGAAATCTTAACTCTTCACAGCTACTTCTTCTTTCTTCTCTTCCTCTTCCGGTAAACCTAACATTTCCCGATAGAGATTGACATATTTCTTAGCTGAAAGCTCCCAACTAAAATTATTACTCATTCCCCGTTTTTGTAATTCTTTCCATTGAGGTTTGAAGCGGAAACCTTCCCAAGCACGTACCATACATGTGTACTGGTCTAAGGCTTCGTAACGGTCGAAACAATAACCTGTACCGGTATGATTTACGGGGTCATGATGGGATACTGTATCTACTAGTCCTCCGGTACGACGGACAATTGGCACGCAACCGTAGCGCATTGCTAGCATTTGACTGATACCGCAGGGTTCAAAACGACTTGGCATTAAGAATGCATCGCTTCCGGCATAGATACGACGAGCCAAAGCATCGTTATATAGTATATAGCTTGCCATCCGTCCGGGAAAACGAGATGCCATTTGCCATAGTTGGGTTTCGTAATTTCTGTCTCCAGTCCCTAAAACTATAAATTGAGCATCTGTGTAAGATAAAAATTTATCGAGAACCTGCATCATTAAATCAATGCCTTTTTGCTCTACCAAACGGGATACCATCCCGACTAAAAAGGCATTACTGTTAACTTCTAATCCTAATTCTTCTTGCAAAGCGACTTTATTCGGCTTGCGTTTATCTAAAGTTTCACTAGTGTATTGCTCACCAATATATTTATCTGTTTCTGGGTCGTAAACTTCAGTATCTATACCATTAACAATACCCGATAATTTACCGCTTATAAATGACAGCAATCCTTCCAATGTTTCACCATAATCAGCAGTTTTGATTTGCTCGGCATAAGTAGGAGAAACTGTAGTTACTCTATCGGCAAACTGTACCGCAGCAGCCATCGTATTATGTCCTTGCATATACCACGGTGTCCAGGTAATTTTCTCTAAATACCAGTACCAAGGACCTTGATAAGCTAAATTATGAATCGTAAATACGGTGCTAATATCGGGAGATTGATGCAGCCATACCGGAAGCATTCCCGTATGCCAATCGTGACAGTGGACTATCTCGGGTTTCCAGTAATTCCAGCAGAACTCAGCAGCACCATTCGCAAAGAAAGTGAAGCGCCAATCTTCATCATCACTACCATAGATTTTGCGCGGGTCAAAAGCCGGATGTCCAAACAAATATAACGGAACATCAGTAGTAGGAAGCACCGATTCGTAAACCGCGAAATCATTGAACATGGCATTTCCCTTCCAAACTGGCTCTTCGGGAATTTCCATCTTGTCCGGCAGAAAACCGTAATAAGGCATAAAAATCCGTACATCATGCCCCATTTTCCGTAAAATTTTTGGTAATGCACCCACAACATCACCCATCCCGCCGACTTTCGCCACCGGAGCCGCTTCTGCTGCCACAAATAGAATCCGCATTTCAGTTATCAGTTATCAGTTATCAGTTATCAGTTATAAATTATCAGTTGTTGGTTGATAGTTGATAGTTGTTAGTTGTTAATCTTTACCTGCTGATTCAAGATGACCTGTTAACTGTTCGCTGTTAACTGCTAACTGAATTACCCGCGCTCAAGAGTGGCGAAAATCTCATCTAAGATTTCTTGCGCTCCTTGTTCGCGCAAACAATGGGCTAATTCGCTTCCTAATTTCTCTGGCTCGGATAAGGAACCGGTAACGGTGTCTTGAATGCGCTTTGTACCGTCGATACTGGCAACTATTCCTGTCATGGTCAATTGGTCGCCATTTATTTCGGTATTTACACCGATAGGTACTTGACAACCACCTTCTAAATCGCGTAAGAAAGCTCTTTCTGCTAAGCATCTGTCGCGAGTTGGAGGATGTTCGATTGCTTCTTTGAGCAAGGATATCAGTTTTTCGTTGTCGGAAAGGCATTCGATACCTAATGCACCTTGTCCGACTGCATGAAGGGAAATCTCTTTGGGAATAACTTGATGAATCCGGTCTGACATTCCCAAACGTCCCAATCCTGCTGCTGCCAAAATTAAAGCGTCGTATTCTCCGGAGTCAAGTTTGGCAAGACGGGTATTTAAGTTACCGCGTACATCTTTAAACTCGAAGTGAGGAAAATGGTGTCGCAATTGCGCTAAGCGACGTAGAGAAGATGTACCGATAACAGCACCTTTGGGCAAGGTTTCGATTTGTTTGTCTTTGTGCTTTTCATGCACCACCAAAGCGTCAGCAGGGTTTTCCCTCTCGCTAATTACTGCTAAACCCAATCCTTCTGGTAAACGAGTAGGTAAATCTTTCAGAGAATGAACTGCAAAGTCAATCTCCCGATTCATCATTCCCAATTCCAACTCTTTAGTGAATAGCGCTTTGTCACCAATTTTCGCTAAAGGCACATCCAAGATTTTGTCACCCTTGGTAGACATGGTGTGAACTTCAAACTTGATATTAGGAAACTTCTTAGAGAGTTCTTCCTTTACCCAGTAGGTCTGGATAAGAGCGAGCTGGCTTTTACGAGAACCGATGCGAATAGTAGTGATAGAACTCGAAACAGCTGATGTCATAAACCAATTTGTCAAATCAGGAGATATATTCCTTATACAGACTACCGCAGTTAAGAAATCGAAGAATTCAATTTCACACTCTAGGTCAAGCAAATTTAGACTTTTTTTTACATTACTTTACTAATTTTTGTTAAAAAATTCGCAGGAAAATATATATAGACTAAAAATCACATCTTAGAAGGAAGTTTTTATCTTAATTCCTGGTATAATTGGCATAAAAATAAATTTTTATATTATAAAGAATAATTAATTTTTAGCGGTTGATATTTCGTTCGGGTAGATAGCAGTAGTTGTAAGTTGGGTTAAGGGTTCTTGGGAGCTTGTCCGCAAGGACATAGCGCAACCCAATACCCGTGTTGGGTTTCACTTAGTTCAATCCAACCTACACCGATTGAGAATGATGCTGTTCGGTCGGTTAAATTAAACTTTTCAAACCTTTTCCAACATCCTCGTTTCAAATAAGCATTTTTGCTAGAAGATTTTTAACCTTATTCGACCATAGACTTAAACTTTAAAAGCAATAAACCTGACTCCAGAAAGAAGTAATTATTTCGATAAAAAGATATTAGTAATTTGGTACAGCCATCATAAACAAACTACTAGTTGAGAATTTAGGAGTAAGTAATATTGAAATTAGTATCCGAACCTACAGTAACCGAAAAAATTCGTAAAATGAAGCAGCGAGTCAAGTGGAAAGACTCTGCAATCATTGAACGAAATATTGACCAAACTAGTTTAGTTATTGATGATGGTAAAGCTGACGATATAGAATTTTCTTTCTTAGTGGTAGGGGATAGCGGTACGGGTTCCCACCGGGGTCATAGTCCGATGAGGAGGGTGGCCGAATTAATGCTACCTCATTATGATGAATGCCGATTTATGTTACATACTGGCGATGTAGTTTATCAAGTCGGGTCAAGCGAATATTATCCTAAAAACTTCATCAAACCATATCGAGAAGCGATTGTAGGTGGTCAAGATTATAAAAAGATTCCTTACGATGAGATGGTTTTCAAATTACCTATTTTACCCGTACTCGGAAACCACGATTATTATGACTTACCAATTATATTTGGCTTGATATCCGCCACAACTTTACCATTTCGTCGCTTTATTCCATCAAAATTAGATATTGAAGTTGGTAGACACGGTTCCCGTAAAGGTGATGCATTTGCACGAGCATTTTTTGATTATTTGAATAGGTTTAATTTTCCAGGTGAATTAGCACGTCATTTGGACGAACACTACACAGCGAAAACAGATACCGGAAGATGTATTCGCTACGTTCCGGGACAATTTACCCGTCTTCCCAATCGTTACTACACTTTCCGATATGGTGGAATCGATTTTTTTGCTTTAGATTCTAATACCATTAATGACCCACTTCCTTTACCAGAAACAAAAGAAGGATATGTTTATCGTTCGTTATTACAGAAAAGACGTGATGGATTAGAACAAGAGCAAGACCAAATAAGAGAAATTTCAAACAAGTTGGATTCTAATGACCCCAATGACGCAGAAAAAATTGATGATTTGCAATCTAAGCTATCGCAAATTGAGGAAATAATTGTTGATATTGATAAGCAATTGCATAGCTCGAAAAAATCTGTTACCGATACCGAACAACTCGAATGGTTCAAGCAGCGTTTGGTTGAATCTTGGAATACACCCGAAGTGCGGGGAAGAGTCGTTTTTTTTCATCATCCTCCCTACGTTACTGAAGCAACTAAATGGGAACAAGCGCAAACTCTTGCAATTCGCAGTCGTATCCGTAAGGTATTTGAAGCAGTTGCTCAAGAAGTAAAGTCATTAACTCAAGGTCGTCCCATAGTGGATTTAGTCTTAAACGGACATGCTCACTGCATGGAACATATAGAAACCTTAGATACAGGTAGCGCTGACTCTAACATCAACTGGATTGTTTGTGGAGGTAGCGGACATAGCTTGCGACGACAGCGACCTGAAGGAGCAGACTTACAGGAATATTTTCCAACAAGCGACGAAAAATCGAAATTAATAGCACGTTCCCATCTTTTTGTAGGTCGTAACGGTTCGGGGTCTAATAAAAGAAGACCTTATTCAGGACTTCGGATTGATGTTAAAGAAGGTTCTCCACCGAAGTTTGTAGTTAAACCGTTAGTTGCAGAACGCTATCAACGCGAATGGCATCAACCAGAAATGGAATCGTTTATAATTTGAATATAATTATTTCGCTCTATTCTAAATAATATAGAAACCCGGTGTCTTGAAGGTAGCGGGTTTCTAAAAGCTTCTATTTATAAATACTTGTTTTTTCACTTTTCTCAGTTTCCTATTCCCTAATAAAAATCTAAAAGTCAAAAATCAAGAACATTATCAACTTTTTGATTTTTGACTTTTGATTTTATGGCAATATTCAAAAAATTAAATTACACCTGGACCCTTACCACGAGTATCAGCTTCCATTGTTAAATCTCCGTCTTTTTCTTCATTAACTTCCTTAAGTTCTTCAGCACGTTGTGCAGCTTCTTTTTCTGCTTGTGCTTTAGCATCACCGGGTTCTTCGTAGTACATTTCCGGCTCAATCGCGTAATTATTTGCTAATCCTTCTTTGTCTACGGTGAAACCTTCAGTTGTATTGATACTTTCATCTTCTTCTTTGGAAGGAGTTTGTTTATAGCTTTCTTGCTCTCTTTCTCTACGAGCAGCAGTCTCAGCAGGAACGATACCTCTATCGTATTTTTCTCCTTGAACGCGCTTAGATGAATCTATTCCTTGATTTTTATTATCTGCCATTGTTTTTAATCCTCAGTTAAAGAACTTATTAATTAACTTCTAAAACTAGATTAAGTTAACAGACAGCACATAGCATACTATCCTCAGAAGTGACTTAGCTTAAATAGTGATGATTTTTTCTCTCTCGCAAGATATAACCATAAGAAAAAAATATTTAACTTTGGTATGAATCTGTACGAAAGGGAACAGAGAAAAAGCTCTTAAATTTATAGTTATAGTTATATCTATATATCTAAATGTTGCAATACTGTTAATTAAAAACCCAGCTTCTCAAAGAAACTGGGCTGTTAATTATTGCGATGTAATCGGAATTTCTACAGAAAGATTGAGAAACTTAGTTTAAAGATTCCGTAGTATTTTGACCAGTAATTTGTTTCTTAAATGATTCAATTTCTACGGCTAATTCCTTTCTAGTTGGTGCTTTAAGTAGATAGCGGAATGTAAACCAACCTGAGTATCCAATACCAATCAACTCAAAAATAGGGGATACCAAAGGAATATCGTTTATCGCAGCTAGCATAGCTAAAACAACTTTTAAAGCAACAAATGATGCTAAAAACACCCCAAGTCCGATAAGTGGTGTTTTGTATGCGCTGTAAAACTTATTCAAGTCTTGAGGAATCTCAGCCAAGAATTGAGAAATTTTTGCACCAACCATCTCTAATTGGCTATCAGATGTATCAGTAGGTGGTAACTTGGCTATAGTTTGAGGGTTAGTGCCATCTATTACTGGCATCTCGTTCTGTAAAGCGGTATCAACCTTTTGGGGTTCTTTAAATTCTGTCTCCATTTTTGCTCCTTACTTTGATAATTTGATAAATTTAATAAGATTTCTGCAATTTTATGCTTCAGCTTCAGAATTTTAGTGCTGTAGGATCGGTCCACCTATAACCATATTTACTTTAACGTCTGAGAAAAAACATTTATTTGTTAATTTATTGTTACTTTCGCGCTTAGACAGATAAAAATCTTTGTTCTCAATTTTAATGCATCAGGCATCGCACATCGAATAGCGAAAATTATATATTCGCATTCGTTGGTATAAATTATTTTGTTAGTCCCCCTTACTCTATTTCTACATTTAACAACGAATTATTCATCAATCTCTTGGAACATTATTCATCTCTATCAACAGGTACAGTGAGCAGCGAACAGCGAACAGTTATCAGTTAGGAGTTGATAGTTAATCTCTACCTTTCTTTGCCATTCTGTACTTTAACTAAACGGCAGAATTCTCCATCCGTCTTACGGTGGGGATGGTGTGCGCGTTCAAAGCAAGGGATTCGACATTCCTTGTTTTGATAATCTTTGTGCTAGTTCACGAACAAATTCCCTAAACGAATTTAGAATATGAATCCATAATCCGGCAACCGGGGGATGGGATAGCCCTCGTAGATGCAAATGTTCGCATATTTGCTGTTTAAGTTAGTACTAATACGGATACTATCCAAGTAACTACAACAGTCGAAGCGTCAAAAAAATCAGTAAGTCCGATAGGACAGATGGGGAAGTTAGAAACCCTGTTCGTCTTACGGCGGGGTAGTTTATATTGCCATCGTGACAAACGTCACTTTGCTTAAGGACTGAAATCACTTCGCTTAACTTGGGTTTTTACTTAGATTAAGAAAAAGATGAGTTATAACTGAAGCAAAAATACGGATACGTTTATAGTTTGCTCAGGGGAATTACTATGTGTGAGAAGCTTCTACTAGCGATTGGTTTAACGTTGGCTCTACATTTATGCACGTTAACAGGTTTGTTTTCTCTTAGTCATACAGCCGAAAAAGATATACAAAACGAAGCTTTTAGGTTTGTGGCGCATAAAAATGAAAATTGAACTTATCACAAGCGTGAATGCTTGATGAGTATAAGGTTGAAGATTGAAGCAAAATTTATTTACAGTTAGAGTTTTTACTTAGAGAATATACCCAGATGGTATTGGTTTTTCTAGGTTAAGCTGAGTAGTCAGGAAAACATACTGCTCTGCTCGTGACTGTTATGAAAAATCAATTATTTATAGCTACAATCCTCTTTTTTTCTAGTTTCGGCTTCACCAATTCAGCCCAAGCAGCAAATTCCGAACACGTTAGACAATTGCTTGCAACCAAGCAATGTCCAAATTGCGATTTGAGCGGTGCGGGTCTGGTGATGTCCGATTTATCTGGAGCGGATTTACGTGGTGCAAATTTAAGCGGCGCAAATCTCAGCCGTGCAAATCTTAACGGTGCTGATTTACGCGATGCTAATTTAAGCGGTGCTGGTTTATTTGGTGCTAACCTAAACGGTGCTAAACTCAGTCGCGTCAACTTGAATGGTGCCGATTTAAGAAATACTTATCTTGTAAATGCTCAGTTAACAGATATAGACGTAAATACAGCTAATTTACAAGGAGCAACTGGTATATCATCTGAAGCTGCTAAGCCAGAACAATTTTATGCTTGGGGTATAGCTTCCGCAGAAAAAGGTAATTTACAGCAAGCTGCACAATATTTTAATCAAGCTATTGATGCTAAGCCCGATTATGCGGGAGCTTACTTAGCTCGTGGTATTGCTCGCTATCATATGTTAGATAGCAAAGGAGCTATTCAAGATGCTAAATTTGCTGAAAAACTCTTCAAATCACAAAAAGATATTACTGGATTGCAGACAGCACAAGTGTTTATCTTGGAAGTGCAAACACCCCGAGAAGGAAAAGTACGTCCATCAAAACCAACTTTAATGGACTTTGTGGGAAGTGTAAGTTCTTTATTGCTTAATTTTTTATCGTTTTAAGAATTAATTGGGGATTGGGGATTGGGGGAGGGGGAGACAAGGGGACAAGGGGAAAATAATTTCTATTTCAAAACTTTTAACTGTTGTTCGCTGCTCACTGATTTATGGTTTCTGATGATTTGTGGAAAAATAATCTTGATTTAGCTGCATCTTGTTTGGAGCATGCTTTTGTTCGTGGAATTGCGGATGGAAGTTTGGAGCAACGAAAGTTTGCTTATTATGTGGGACAAGATGCTTTTTTCTTGGAATCTTTTGCTCGTGCTTATAGTATCGCTGCTGCTAAAGCTCCAGATTTTTCTGTTTTCTCGACTTTTCATAATTTAGCTGGTGGAGTATTAGAAGAGTTACAGCTACACGAAGGTTATGCTCGTCAATGGAATGTCGATTTAAAAGTACAGCAACCGGGAAATGCAACTCGTCGATATACGGATTTTTTAACAGCAACTGCTTGGAGCGGTGATATTGGTTTAATTGCTGCTGCTATGTCTCCCTGTATGAGTTTATATAGTTTTTTGGGAAGGGAATTAGCAAAAGACGGTATTCCCAATCATCAATATGCTGATTGGATTCGTACTTATAGCGGTGCGGATTTTATTCCTTTAGCGGAACAGTTAGAAAATCTCCTTAATAGTTATGGAAACTATAGCGCTACAGTTAATTCTGCTTATAGATACGCAATGTTGTGTGAATTAGAATTTTTTCAAGCAGCTTGGGAGAGTTGAGGTTAAAGGTCAAAGGTCAAAGGTCAGAGGTTAAAGGTTATTTAATTTCAGATTTTGGATTGGGAACTTCCGAATTACCAATTCCTAAATAACAATTTTTTGTCAAAACGATAGGGTGTTGGGTTTCTCTGTGTTCAACCCAATCTACAAACTCATGGAAACTATAGCGCTATAGTTAATTCTGCTTATAGATATGCAATGTTGTGTGAATTAGAATTTTTTCAAGCAGCTTGGGAGAGTTGAGGTTAAAGGTCAAAGGTCAGAGGTTAAAGGTTAAAGGTTATTTAATTTCAGATTTTGGATTGGGAACTTCCGAATTACCAATTCCTAAATAACAATTTTTTGTCAAAACGATAGGGAGTTGGGTTTCTCTGTGTTCAACCCAATCTACAAACTCATGGAAACTATAGCGCTATAGTTAATTCTGCTTACAGATATGCGATGTTGCGGAATTAGAATTTTTCAAGCAGCTTGGAAGAGTTGAGGTCGAAGGTCAGAGGTTAAAGGTAATAAGAAGTTAGGAGTAGGAGTTAAGAGTTACCAGTTATTATCTTCCCCCTCTCTCTCTTTCAAAATTCAAACCTGCCAATCTCCCAACTGAGTTACTAAAAAGTAGCGCACATGATTGACAAAATTCGGACCAAATTGTCTTGTTCCGTGTCCCATTCCAGGAACTACATAAACATCACCATCGGGAAATTTTTGAGCGCAAGCTCGGGTATGTTTTACGCTGACAAGGGGGTCGTTTTTTCCAACTAAGAAGCGAACTCGACGCGGTGATTTGACTGACTCAATGTAGTTCATGGGATTGCATTCAAAAGCATATTCTTCTTCGTTTTTTAATTTTTTGGTTAATTGCAAAATTTTTAGCATAGGCTGTAAATCTGGCTGCAATCTTTTTAAAATTGATTCCGCAATTACACCCAAGGGTGAAGCTGCGATATCTGGCAGAAAAGAATATCCCCAACTTTTGGCAAAGGATTTTAAATCTCCATGTCCAATAGTACCTAAAAGTCTTTCTCCTATGCCATTTACATTAAAAGCGTAAGTAGAAAACAACACTCCCATACTGACACCAAATAATGCGACTCTGGAATCCCAAAGTCCATATTTATGACCGCAAAATTCTCTAATTCGAGCAATGTTGCTAGTAGTGGTACGAAACATTGACAACAATATTGCTGTATCGAAAGGAATTCCTCTATCAAGTAAAGGTTTTATTTCTTTATCTACCAAACTAGTAAAAGTACGTACTAAACTGCGTTCACCAGCTAACGGTGTATCGAATAAAGCTACAGCTATACCCATTTGAGTGAGGGTTGGTACTATAAATGCATTCCATCCATAAGGCGCGCACATTCCCTGTAATCCAATTACCAAAGGTGTATGCTCTCTAGGACGATGTTCTGGCAAAAATACTGCTACCGGGAATCCACTTAATCGCTCATCTATATCTGCTACCCCAGTATAAGGATAATATTCGTAAAACCAATAGCGTTCGCCAGTTACACCTTCAAAAGTAATTGAATCCGGACCGTGAATTACCATTAAAATATAAAAGTAAAAAATATTATACGTATTATTCCTTAGTTGATTTCAAAAATCAAATTGAATTACAAAGGTTTTAACACTTATCGTTTGAGTTTTAGAATATGGTGCGTGACGGTATTATGCAGGTTGTTTGATTTTTGAAGTAGGTTATCGTGACCGTCACAGCACCCTACGTTAAAACCAATTACCAATTACCCATTACAAATCGGTAAATAATAATTTTTTTTGCCTAACTACTGCCAGTAAATAGTTTCTGATATTTTGGGGTAATCTACTAAATCTGCTAACAAGCGCCTTGATGAAAACAAACGGCGCGGAGGGGAACACAATATGTCTGACAATTTGAAAAGCCGAGTTGTAACGCAAGGGGTGCAACGTTCGCCGAATCGAGCGATGTTGCGAGCGGTTGGTTTTGGAGATAATGATTTTACTAAGCCGATTGTGGGGATTGCTAATAGTTTTAGTACTATTACTCCCTGCAATATGGGGATTAATACTTTGGCTCAAAGGGCTGAAAAGGGCGTTCGCGATGCTCAAGGGATGCCGCAAATGTTCGGTACTATTACGATTAGTGATGGTATTTCGATGGGAACTGAGGGGATGAAGTATTCCCTGGTGTCGCGTGAAGTAATTGCTGATTCGATTGAAACTGCTTGTAGCGGTCAAAGCATGGATGGTGTGCTGGCTATTGGTGGTTGTGATAAAAATATGCCGGGAGCTATGATTGCTATGGCTCGGATGAATATTCCGGCGATTTTTGTTTATGGGGGTACGATTAAACCCGGTCATCACGATGGTAAGGATTTAACTGTTGTCAGTTCTTTTGAAGCTGTAGGAGAATACAGCGCTGGTAATATTAGCGAAGATGAATTGATGGCAGTTGAGAAGAATGCTTGTCCCGGTGCGGGTTCTTGCGGGGGAATGTATACCGCTAATACTATGTCTTCTGCTTTTGAAGCTTTGGGGATGAGTTTACCTTATTCTTCTACTATGGCTGCTGAAGATGCTGAAAAAGCCGATAGTACGGAAAAGTCGGCGACTGTTTTGACCGAAGCGATACGCAAGCAAATTTTACCCCGACAAATTATTACTCGTAAGTCTATAGAAAATGCTATTTCTGTAATTATGGCGGTTGGTGGTTCCACAAATTCGGTACTCCACTTTTTGGCGATCGCCAATGCTGCGGGTGTGGAATTAACTATTGATGATTTTGAAACTATCCGCGCTCGGGTACCGGTTTTGTGCGATTTAAAGCCTAGCGGTCGCTATGTAGCAGTAGATTTACACAAAGTGGGTGGCATTCCTCAAGTAATGAAAATGCTCCTCGCTCACGATTTAATTCACGGTGACTGTATTACTATTACCGGTCAAACCATTGCGGAAGTCTTGGCTGATATACCGGAAGAACCACCAGCCGACCAAGATGTAATTCGTCCTTGGAACAATCCGATGTATAAACAAGGGCATTTGGCTATTTTAAAAGGTAATTTGGCTGCTGAGGGAGCGGTTGCAAAAATTACCGGTGTAAAAATGCCGAAAATTACGGGGCCAGCCAGGGTATTTGAATCGGAAGAATCTTGTTTAGATGCAATACTATCGGGAAATATCAAAGCCGGTGACGTGATAGTAATTCGCTACGAAGGTCCGAAAGGAGGTCCGGGAATGCGGGAAATGTTGGCTCCAACCGCTGCAATAATTGGAGCGCGTTTGGGTGATTCTGTGGGTTTAATAACCGACGGACGTTTTTCCGGAGGAAGTTACGGAAGAGTGGTCGGACATGTCGCTCCGGAAGCAGCTGTGGGTGGAACTATAGCGTTAGTGAAAGAAGGAGATACAATCACTATCGATACCAATGCGCGGTTGCTGCAATTAGAAGTTTCTGACGAAGAAATAGCCAAGCGTCGGGTAGACTGGAAAGCGCCAGAACCGAGATATACGAAGGGTATTTTGGCCAAGTATGCCAAGTTGGTTTCTTCTAGTAGTTTGGGAGCGGTGACGGATTAAAACAATTTTGGATTTTAGATTTTAGATTTTGGATTGGGAGTTAGGAGTTAGGAGTTAGGAGTTAGGAGTTAGGAGTTGGGAGTTGTAAGTAGCGAGTTAGGAAGTTTTTGTCTCCTTGTCTCCCCCCTCTTCCCCCTCTCTCCCCTCTCCAAGACGTTACGATTAATTTAAACTAACATTTGCGGGCACTTCCATGAATACCGTTGTGCTAAATCTAGAGCCAATTATTAATTTAACCGACGAGCAATTTTATCAACTTTGCGCGGTTAATCGAGATTTAAGTTTGGAATTAAATGCTACAGGGGAATTGATTATTGTGCCACCAGTAGGAGGAGAAAGCGGAAATCAAGAAGCGGATTTGATTACTGATTTGAATATTTGGAATCGTCAAACTGGGTTGGGAAAAGTTTTTAGTTCTTCTACTATATTTAAGTTACCTAATGGTGCAAAACGTTCTCCCGATGCAGCTTGGGTAAAATTGGAACGTTGGGAAAGTTTAAGTTTGGAGGAGCGTAAAAAGTTTCCACCGTTAGCACCTGATTTTGTAATTGAACTTCGTTCCGAAAGCGACCGTTTGAAATCTCTTCAAGATAAAATGCAGGAGTATTTAGAAAATGGCGTGGGTTTGGGGTGGTTAATTAATCCTCAAGATAAACAAGTGGAAATTTATCGTCAGAATCAATCGGTGGAAGTGGTTAATATTCCGATAAAGCTGTCTGGGGAAGATGTTTTAGAAGGGTTTGAATTGCGATTGTGAATTACACCCGTTCATAAATTAAATAAAAGTGAAAACAGAAGATAAAACGAAAGCTATATAAGCCTAAATTGCTGCTGTAGTTAGCTTATGAATATTGAGCAGTATAATAAGTATTTCTCTTGTTCAAAATATAAAATTAAGTTTTTCGCCAATAAACTATTAGTAACTATCTTTAATAACCTCTAAAATCATTATAGTAACTGGGTTGTAATTATGAGGATTAGTCTACTGAATTACTAATCTACAAATAAAATTTGAAAAGCTATCAGCAAAACGAAAACAACTTTCAAGTTTTGAATTTTCAATGTCACCAGATTCATCCCACCCAATAGAATGACTCTGAAAATAGATTGCTCCAAAATCATCTTTTCTTAATGAGAGACAAATCAAATTGTTTGCTGCATCTTCATTAATTGGAATCATTAAGACAGGAAGTCTCTCCTTATGTTCTGAAATTGCGTGTTCAATGTTTTTTCCAAAGAACGTACCAGGAGAAATTCCTCCATTGTCAGTTGAGCACTCAGCATACTCTTCAAAATCGGATTCTCCATAGGTAGCAAGAAACTGTCGATAATCTTCTGGAAAAACTGTTCCTAGTTTTATCTCAATCCGCTTAATTTCTTTTTCGCTGAGGGGGCTAAACTTTTCTTCTCTGCACGAGTTTATACCAAGCTTCTCAAGTTTTTCTGTCAAATCCATCTTTAATGTGTAATGTTAATGAAAGATTACCTACAATTGTTCAGTAATTTTAGAGCGGGAAGAGATTAATATTAATTCTCTTTGCAAAATTACACTACACCAACAGCTTTAATGTTAAGAGCTTTTTATAGGTAATTATTAAAATTTAATCAATATAATCTCCATCCAGCCCAACCATCCGCTGAAAATCCCAGCATCGAGGGGAATATCATGAATACTTCCGAAAAATTAACTTGGCTCCAAGAACGGACTGCTTTAGGAATTCTTGAAACTGAACCTTTATCAGCAATTGCTGAAGCTGTTGAAGAAAAAGTTATCCCAGCCAACGAGCTTTTATTTACAGAAGAAACTCCACCGGAAGCACTCTACTTTTTGTTAGAAGGTCAACTCGAAAGTAGTAGTAAAGATAAAAATAATCATGCTCTAAATTGCGGTTTACTTCCGGGTACGATAATTAATCTTCAAGAGTTAACTTTGGATGAGTTAACAAAGTGTACTATTAAAACTTTGAGCGAATCTTGTTTCTGGATAATACCTGCTGAAAAATTCAAGGAATTAATTGCACAATATCCTCAAATTCAAAAAAGTATTTCTCGGGGATTAGCTCAGGAAGTTGCTCAGCTAGAATCAGCGCTTAATTACGAACAAGAACGCTCTATTGCTTTACGTCCTTATTTAGTTACAAAAGCACAACGGGGGGTTGTCGGAAGTAGTCGTTATGCTATGAAGTTGCGAGAACAAATCCGTCAAGCTTCCGACACTAGGGAATCTATATTAATATTCGGGGAACCTGGTTTAGAAAAAGATAATATTGCTGCTCTTATCCACTACGGTTCTGATTTTCGCCGACAACCAATTATTAAAGTAGATTGTGGAATTTTACAGACTAGTGGTGCGGATTTGTTTGGACGTGTGGGGGGTAAACCGGGGTTAATTAGATGGTTGGGGGAAGGTACTTTAGTTTTAAATAATATTCAGGAAACAGCTGCGGAGTTATTACCAAAGTTAGCTGAATTTATCGAAACCAATACTTATAAACCCGTGACTCGTGACGGACAACCAGAACCGGAATCTTATGATAGTCAAGTTCGGATTTTAATTATTTCAGAACAAGCTCAGCCATTAATCCAGCGAACGATTAATAAAACTATCAAAGCTCCACCGTTAAGAGTTCGGAAGGGTGATATCAAAGCTCAAGTTGAATATCATATTAGTCTTTACGCTCGTCAAGAAGGGATTCGTAAACCGAAAATTACACCGGAAGCTTTACGTCGATTGCAGTCTTACGATTTTCCCGGTAATTTAAAAGAGTTGAGAAGCTTGGTAGAAAGGGCTATTGTCCAAGCTGATGGAGCTAAAGAATTAACCGAAGAAATTTTTTGGTCTGCTGATACTAAGAAAAAACGGTTTCGCTTCAATTTATTAAATGGTTATCCGGGACTCAGAAAATTCCTTCGCAGTCCTTGGTTTCCAGATAGGATAAATTACGGTTTTACTTTAATAGCTTTTGCGGTTCTTGTTAGTATTTTATTTCTTGGGCCGCAAACCAGAGACAAAAATTTCGGATTAAATCTATTTTGGGCTTGGTGGTGGCCGTTTTTCTTATTTCTCTTCCCGTTTTTAGGTCGGATTTGGTGCGCTTTCTGTCCGTTCATGATTTACGGTGAAGTTACGCAGAAATTATCTTTATGGCTGTTCCCCAGAAAACTTCAATCTTGGCCGAGACAGCAAGCTGAAAAATGGGGTGGATGGTTTTTATTCGCCATGTTTACTCTCATTTTTCTTTGGGAAGAACTTTGGGATTTAGAAAATACTGCTTATTTAAGTGCTTGTTTGCTGTTATTAATTACGGCTGGTGCAATGATTTGCTCGGCTATTTTTGAAAGAAGATTTTGGTGTCGGTATTTATGTCCGATTGGGGGAATGAATGGCTTGTTTGCTAAGTTATCAATGACGGAATTAAGAGCGCAACAAGGTATTTGTTCTGCTAGCTGCAATACTTATCAATGTTATAAAGGTGGTCCGCAAAAAGGTGAAGGACTGGAAACAAATGGCTGTCCTTTATATTCTCATCCCGCACAATTGCAAGATAACAAAGACTGCGTGCTGTGCATGACTTGTCTCAAAGCTTGTCCTCATCGCTCGGTTGAGTTTAATTTACGTCCTCCCGGTATTGAATTGTGGACTACTCATACAGCGTATGGTTATGAAGTTGCGCTGTTGTTTTTGCTGTTGGGGGGAGTGTACCTCCATCGCTTACCTGAAATCAAAAATATTCTTAAATTACAGTTTGATTTAAATAATTTTTGGCAGCATTCTGGTTTATCAATACTTGCTTTAATTATTCCGGTAGCTATTCCGTTTTTAGCTTACGGTTTAATGCAAATATTTTATCGCTTTAATTGCTATCTAAAAAAGACAATATCTCAACGTAGAAATATAATTAAACCAATTAAACCCAAACCTTTTGTAGAACTTGCTTATGGTTATCTACCATTAGTTTTAGGTGGTAGTTTAGCTCATTATTTACGTTTAGCTTTAAACGAAGCAGGACGTATATTACCAGTAACTTTTGCAACTTTAGGTTTGAATGGTGCATCTTTACCGATATTAGTCGCACATCCAGCAGTTATCGCTTTTTTACAGGGTAGCACCTTAATTTTTTCAACTTTACTAACAGTATTCCTAACGCAGAAAATAGCCCGTCAACCCTTACGCTGTATGCTATTGCAGCATTTAGCCTCTATAGCTTTAGCAGCAAGTATGTGGGCAATAATTGTATTTCCTTAAGTAAATTAACAATGACGCAGTTTACATCTAAAATTAATACACAATTCATCACTTACCATTAGATAAGTTATATTGTCATGAGGGGTTTTACCCAGCATTTAAAAGTGTTTTAAAAAGCTTTCCGGCTCTGGAAGTGACACAGTAACAAGCTTTTTCTTCACAATTCTTTGATAGAATAGTACTGTATCTTTAATAAAACTTAACAAAGATTACGCAAAACATACGTGATTTTATTTATACTAAGGAAAAGAAAATATAAAATTACACCTAGCGGTGGGTGTTCTAAGACTTGTAAAAATCGCTAACGAATTACCTAATGTCTAAGTATAAGAGTAGCTAATTTTTGTTTTTGAATCAGCTATTTATCACATAGATATAAAAGGGAACCATTGGCAAAAAAGTAAAGTCCTGGAAACTGTATTAAATATATATAGTTTTGATTTCTCTTAAAGTGTTCTATTAAATCAAAGCTTTGAAATCGGCTAGTAATCATTTGCCCTAATGAATTGTAGTTCATTAGATTTATCTTCGGCACTTTGAATATTGAAAGTTAATTTCAATACTTTCAATAATTAGATAGTCGTCGATTTTTTAGTCTAAATTAAAGTTGCATTTATCAGTATATTTGGCATGAGTATAAGTGAATTAGGCATTGTTTTTAGGAATGTACATTTTCTGATTTAATTTGCCTTTAATTCTATCTATTTTAATAGTTAATTGCAGATTTTCTAAAGCGATTAGGGAAGCTTATAAAGAGACTTTTATATTCACCCAAGCGCTCGGAATATTTCATTATTGGCTAATATTTAAAGGCAATAATTAATATGAAAAAACACTTAAGCGAACTAGCTATTTTCGGTGGTAAACCGAGTTTTGAAGAAAAATTACACGTTGGTCGTCCGAATATTGGTTCTAAGGAAGTTTTACTACAGCGTATTAACGATATTTTAGACAGCAAATGGTTGACGAACAACGGACGATTCGTACAAGCATTTGAACAGCGTATAGCTTCATTGGTAGGAGTCAAATACTGTATTGCAACTTGTAATGCGACTACAGGATTAGAAATAGCCATCAGAGCTTGCGAGCTAAAAGGTGAAGTCATCATTCCATCATTTACCTTTGTTGCTACCGCTCATGCTTTGCAATGGCAGGGGATTGACCCGGTTTTTTGCGATGTTGACCCTGATACTCATAATATAGATCCACAAAAAATCGAGTCATTAATTACAGATAAAACGACAGCGATAATGGGGGTACATTTATGGGGAAGAGGATGTGATGTAGAAGCCCTTGAAGACATTGCTAAACGCTACAATCTAAAACTTTTATTTGATGCTGCTCATGCTTTTGGATGCTCTTATAAACAAGAGATGATAGGTAATTTTGGCGATATAGAAGTATTTAGCTTTAATGCAACCAAATTTTGTAACAGCTTTGAAGGAGGTGCAATTGTTACAAATAATAGTGAATTAGCTCATAAAATTCGCTACATGAAAAACTTTGGTTTTAGTAATTATGATTGTGTTGACTTCATTGGAACTAACGGCAAAATGAGCGAAGTATCTGCCGCTATGGGGTTGACATCACTTGAGAGTATAGAAGATTTTATAAATACCAATCGTAAAAATTACAAACAATATCAACAAGAATTATCAAATATTCCAGGCGTGAATCTAATCGGTTATGACAAAGCAGAAAAGTGTAACTATCAGTACGTCATTGTAGAAATTGATGAGTCAATAACTAGAATTAATCGCGACACAATTTACGAGGTTTTGTGGGCAGAAAATATTCTCGCAAGACGTTATTTTTATCCTGGTTGTCATCAAATGGAACCCTATCGCTCTGGTATTGCGGATATGGGTTTGATGTTAACTAATACCAGACGTTTGGCAGCCAGAGTATTAGCATTACCTACGGGTACTGCAATTGGGGCTAAAGAAATTAGTAATATTTGTCAGATTATCAGGGTTGCAACCACAGGGGGAAATCTAATTAATGAAATGCTCTACCAAAATATTCGTCGGGCCTGTTGATTCGCAATTAACAGGAAATAATCCCAAAGTCAGTGTCTCTCTTGTCACTTTTAACCATGAACAATTTATTGCACAAGCTATAGAAAGTATACTGTTGCAAGAAGTTGATTTTAGTTATGAAATCATCATAGGAGAAGATTTTTCTAGCGATAAAACACGGGAGATTGTTATTGAATATCAAAAACAGTATCCAGATAAAATTCGCTTGATATTACCCGAAGAAAACTTGGGTTGCTATGGTCAAAAAATTTTTGTACAAACACTTGAAGCTTGCAAAGGTGAGTATATTGCGATTCTAGATGGAGATGACTATTGGACTTCTGCCCATAAGCTTCAGCAGCAGGTAGATTTTCTAGATAATCATCCTGAATGTGCAATTTGTTTTCATGACGTTACAACAATTTTTGAAGATAAATCTCGTACTTCTCGGAGATATAACGATTTTGAACCACCAACATTTTCCAGCATAGAAAATATTTTAAAAAGCAACTTCATCCCAACCTGTTCAACTATGTATAGAAGAGGTTTGTTTGATGAATTTCCTGAATGGTATTGCGATACAGTTTGTGGAGACTGGGTACTACATGTATTGAATGCACAGCATGGAAAAATCGGCTACATCAACCAGTCTTTAGCAGTTTATCGAGTACATAGTAATGGCTTATTTAGCAGCATGAAAAGAATACAGCAGCTAAAAGAAGCAATTAAATGTTATAAGCTGCTCAATGAATATTTTAATTTTGCATACAATTACATAATCAAATCAGAGGAAATTTACCGCTATTTAACTTGTTTATCTATCTATCAGGAAGAAGGAAATTTACTAAAGCAAGAAAAATATAGAAATAAGGTAATCCGAAATTTAGTTAGATACCCTTTGATTACTTGTACGGCAATTTTTAAGTTTATCAAGAGAAGCACGATTAATCGAATTGCCGTAGTTAGATGGCGACTTAAGAAGCAGAAATTAAAACTGCTAACTCATGAATATTCAAGTCATTGATAGCCAAAATCCTTTGTGGCTAAAAACTTTAGATAAACTTCGATACGATGTTTATCATTTACCAGAATATGCTCGTTTAGAAGCAAAAAGAACGGAATCTACAAGTCAAGCTTTTGTAGTAGATGATGGAGAGAAAATATTTTTCTTACCTTTCTTAATTCGTTCGTGTAATGACATCTTGGGTTCGCAAGCACAAAACTTTTTAGATGTAATATCACCTTATGGTTATCCTGGTGTTTTACTAAGTGAAGCAGCTACAAAAGAATCTAGTTTTACGAATTTTGCTCTCAAGGAATTAAATTATTATTTTAAAAGTAAAGATATTTGTTCGGCATTTTTTCAATTGCATCCTATTTTAAGCAATCAATTTAGTCCGATATTTGCACGTAAGAGTGTCAATAAGAAGATAAATCACATTGGTGAAACAATTTCTGTTGATTTAAACCTCTCTGAGTCAGAAATTTGGGCAAATACTAGGAAAGGTCATCAAAGCACAATCAATAAATGCAAACGGCTGGGATTTACTGCCAGGATGGTAAATTTAGTAGAATATCTCGAACATTTTCAAGCGATTTACGAGGAAACCATGAATCGTGTGGCTGCAAGTAAGTCTTATTACTTTGACCAAGAGTATTTTGTAGACTTACAAAATCTGGATAGTAACATACATTTATGTTTGGTAGAATTTGAATCAGAAATTGCAGCAGCCTGTATATTTTTTGAATGTGGGAAAATAGTTCAAGCTCATTTAGGCGGAACTAAAAACAAATTTTTACCTTTATCTCCATTTAATTACTTATTAGATTACGTTCGATATTGGGCAAAGCAACGCGGTAACGAATTGATGCATATAGGAAGTGGTGTCGGAGGAACAAAAGACAGCTTATATCACTTCAAAGCAGGTTTTTCCAAACAAAGACACGATTGGTTTGCGCTGCAATTAATTCCAGATTGGGAGAAATATACTTATCTGACTCATCTAAGAGCAGAATCTTTAAATACTAAAGTTGAAAAATTGTTTCAATCTAATTTCTTTCCCGCTTATCGGTCTGGTTGAGGGAAGACAAGGGGACAAGGGGACAAGGAGAGAGGGAAAAAGAAATAAAATAAATAATTACTAACTCATTACTCATTACTCATTACCCATTACTTATTACCCATTACTTATTACCCATTACTTATTACCCATTACTTATTACCCATTACTTATTACCCATTACTTATTACCCATTACTTATTACCCATTACTCATTACTCATTACTCATTACTCATTACTCATTACTCATTACCTCTTACCTTTTTTTAATATAGTTTCTTCTGCTACAGTTCTTATGAGTGTTGGTGAGCCAGAATGTGAGTAAACCTTTTTGTTGGAATGCAGCTTTTCGTATCAATGTTGCTGCTTTTATATGAAACCCAGAATCATTGTTTGTAGTTTAGGACGCACCGGATATAAAATATTTCGTTTGCTCAGACAGCAGGGAGCGTTAGTTGTTGGTATTCATCATCAAGCTATTTCTGGTGAAAGGGCTGGAGATGTGATTGTTGGTGATTTACATGCAGCTAGTACTCTTAAAGCAGCCGGAATTCAGCAGGCTAATACTTTAGTTATTGCTGGAGGAGATGACGCATTAAATTTGTGGATTGTTATGCAAGCGCGGGTGCTTAACCCTCGTATTCGGATAATTAATCGCTTTTTTAATACTAGTTTGGGTGAACGTTTAGATTATACTTTGCCAGACCATTTAAGTATGAGTGTAGCCGGTTTGGCTGCACCAGTATTTAGTTTTGCTGCTTTAGGAAATAAAGCAATCGGACAAATTAAATTGTTTAAACAAACTTGGCCGATACACGAAGAATATATTCATCAATATCACCCTTGGAACGGTCGCAAACTTTCCGGATTATGGGAAGACCGTTCCCGGATGCTGATCTATTATTTACCCGTAGAAGGTGATTTAGATTTGGTATCCGCTGTCATGTCCGGACACGAACTTCAAAAGGGTGACCGTTTAATTGTCGGTACTCAACCCCAAATCCGGACAACCCGCAAATCATTAATAGCAAAACTGCTCAAAGTATTTACAAATTTACGACAGTTTAGACATCACGCTCAATCAGTATTGATAGGAGCAATGTTGTTAATGATGATTATTTCCTTAGCAACCCTCACTTATGTATCAGCGGAACTAAAAATGTCCCTTATCGATGCATTATATTTTTCAGTAGGGATGATTACTGGTGCGGGTGGTAATGAAACAGTAGTAGAAAATGCTCCCGATAGCGTTAAAATATTTACCGTTATCATGATGTTAGTTGGAGCAGCAATATTTGGTATTTGGTATGCTTTGCTCAACGATTTTGTTTTAGGTACTCGTTTCAAACAGTTTTGGGATGCAGCGCGAATACCTCGACGCAATCACTATATAGTCTGCGGTTTGGGTGGTCTGGGGATAAAAATCGTTCAGCAACTTTACAATAACGGACAGGAAGTTGTTGTTGTAGAACCCAACAGCAACGGTAAATATATTAATACTGCTCGTAATTTAGGTATCCCCACAATTAATGCTGACGCTAGTTTTCCAGAAACTCTCAAAGCATGTAACGTCAGTAATGCGGCTTCATTAATTGCTGTTACCGGAAACGATGCTACTAACGTAGAAATTGCTCTCAAGGCTAAAGGATTATCATCCAAAATTGAGGTAGTAGTAAATTATGCTGACCCAGACTTTGCTCGAATGGCCCAGGAAGTATTTGATTTTGAAGCAGTACTAAGTCCCGCAGAGCTTGCCGCTCCAGCATTTGCAGCCGCTGCATTAGGAGGTAGAATCCTCGGTAACGGCATCACCGCAGATAGTTTGTGGGTAGCCTTTGCGACGATAATTACCTCATCTCATCCATTTTGCGGACAAAAAGTTCAAGAAGCAGCCATGTCAGCCGATTTTGTGCCCTTATATGTAGAAACAAACTCTCAAACCATCCACGGTTGGGAATTACTCGAAACCTGTTTGAGCGGTGGAGATATGCTGTACTTAACCATGCCCGCAACTCGTCTGTATCAATTGTGGCGCTACACTCCCAAAATTGATGCTGTTAGTTATTAGTTATTAGTTATTAGTTATTAGTTATTAGTTATTAGTTGGTAATTGGTTAAACTCGAATTATTAACTCTTAACTTTGAAAAAATTAATATAAAATTAAAAATAACTACTAATATATTTTCCATTTATATGAGAATTATTAAAAATCTCTCTCCTTTCCCTTGCCTCTGCGTCCTCTGCGTCCTCTGCGGTTTTTTTATAATTCCGGTTGCATCGGAATTGATATAACTCCTAATTCCTAACTATTTACTGTTCTACTATACAAAGATAATATTGCGGAGTCCCGAAACAATCTTTGATTACAGAAATACTAGTTTTTACCTCTATTAATTCACCATTTTTATGAAGCAGCTTTTTTTCTATTGAATTAGCTTGGCTTTGATTATTCAGAATATCAGACATGAAATCAATGCAAGAATTTAAATCATCTAAAGTTGTAATATCTTGCCAGGTTAAATCTAATAATTCCGACTCGCTATAGCCGGTAATTTCACAAAAACGTGGGTTAACTTCGATAAATTCTCCAGACAATTTGATTTGATAAATTCCTACAGAAGCCTGCTCGAAAATAGCACAAAAACGTTCTTCACTGTTCCTTAAAGCATCTTCCGTCCATTTGTTGTGCGAAATATCTTCGACTACACCGAGGAAATAATCTGGCATTCCTTGTTGGTCGGATACCAATGAAACACTAACATTAACCCATTGCTCTCGATTGTACTTATTGAATTTACGGATAAACCGTTTTTGTAAAGAATAGTTATTAATCTCTTTGGTAAATAGCTGTCGCACGTGCATCAATTCGGCTTCAATATCATCTTTATGGGTAATATCTTGCCAACTTATTTGTTTTAAAAATGATTCTTTATAGCCTACAATTTCACAAAAGCGCGAGTTGACTTGCATAAACTCACCGTACAGAGAAACCATGAAAATTCCTACAGCAGCTTGTTCGTAAATAGCACGAAAAAGTTCTTCACTTTTCCTTAAAACTTCCTCTGCTGCTTTACGTTGAGTAATATCTCTAGCTACCCATAACGCGCTTTTGTCGGAAATAGGAGAAATGCTAGCACTAAACCATACCTGATTTTCTTCTGCTTGTAACAGGTAATCAAAATGCAATATTTTTTGTGTATCTAAAGCATATAGAACCTGTTCCAAGTAATTTTCAGCAGTCTCCTTGAAAAACAGTTCCGCAGTCTTATTAATTAACTGGTCAGTAGTCGCATCCCCATGACTTTCACAAGTCGGTAGAATTTCCACATTAGACAACTTTTTATCTTCAATAGTTACGACCAAAATAATATCTTTGATTGACTCAACAATACCGCGTAACTTAGCCTCAGAACTGCTTAACCTATCCTCAAGCAATTTGCAGTTACGAATTTCCCTATCCAGTTTTTGATTTAAATTTTCATTATCGGCTTTTGTCCGTGCAAGTAACTCCTGCAATTTGTGCAAGGTTTGCTTAACTTCCCCATTGCTATTTCTACTGCTGATTAATTCTAAAGCGTCTTTTACAGGGTTATTAGACTCATAAGCTGAATTTTTTTCATCTTGCATAAAAACAGTTTTATCAAATTATTGATTGCAATAGAATGCGGTTTATAGCAACAGATATCAAAAACAGAATAGGGAAGATAAAACTTCCAATCTATAAATCTATATAAATTGAGAAATTACGCTGCTACTGAATAATAGTTACATCAGCTTCTATATAATGACAAGTGTGATTTAAAACATCTAGTTCAGATAAGTCACCCGACTGGGAATGCAATTCCCAGTCTAATAGCTTAAGTCCATTAAAATGGACTGCAATACAATTTATCAAAATTAATGAAATGCACTATTACAGCGTTTCCCAGTCTGGTGAAGTACATCTCAAAACCTCACCCCCAACCCCTCTCCTTATCAAGGAGAGGGGAGAAAAACAAAGCTTTATCGGGGTGAGGTTAACGCAATACCTCAGTAGCTTGATAAATGCTATAGTGCTTTGTCTCGTTAATGTTGATGGCTCTCTTCTAGTCCTATAAATAGGACTTTTCAACCTCCGTCGGATGTGGATACTACCTATCAAATTTAATGAAATCAACTAATATTACTTCACCACATTAATTTTGATGGATTAATTTTGATAGATTAATTTTTTCTACCCTCTATTCCCAATCCCCAATTCCCAATTCCCAATTCCCTACTTGCTACTTACTACTTCCTACTTGCTACTTACTACTCCCTATTACTTTCAAAATATAATCCGATAGCTCGCAAAAACCTTTACCTTCTTTGTTCTGAGTTACGTAAGCGGGTTTATGTTCCAATTTATCTACATATTCCAGTACGTTCGCGACACCTACAGATACACCAAAATAATTCTTATCAAACAAGCTTTCATCGTTGGGACTATCACCGACAGTAACAACTTCATCTGAAGCATATCCAGGAAAATATTCTCGCAGCACTTGCGATAACCCGATAGCTTTATCTTGTCCTAAAGGTTTGATGTGACACTGAACGTTACTGTAGGTAAATCCATAACCATTATCTTGACATTGACGTAAAAGAGTTTGTATTGAGTCGTTACTTAAACCAGCTACATCAAATGTCCAATCAGTGATGCGGAAACGGTTGTCGCTCGATTCCTTGATTTGAGGAAAATCAAGCTGTAATTTGTGAAAAACAGCCTCTAAATCTTTTCTGTGCTTGCTAAAATCTTCTATCGGTGTAATAGCAACTGCTTGCTCGCTTTGAGAGGGATAAAACAAACCACCGTTTTCGGCGATCGCACCAACCACCGGTAAATAATAAGCTAAACCGCTGACCCAACCAGCAGAACGTCCGGTAACAACAATTATTTTAATATTGGCTGCAGCCAAATCTTGCAATGCTTGCAGCAGGGTATTCGTAAATTTACCTTTCGTAGTTAAAGTACCATCCATATCCGTAGCAACAAGACGGATATTACTAAAAATATTGCTCTGAGCAGGTTGGGGAAGAGATAAACAAGACATCTAAGAATTAATAAGTAAGAAGTAAGAAGTAATGAGTAGGAGGAAGGGAATAGAGAACAGATATCAAGGAATAATAGATTTTTGAAGATTACTCCCTAAAACCCAAAAATAATTCATCAGTACTATGAAAAAAGTAAATTCAAACTCTAATTAAATAAAAAAAATAAATATTTTCAAGAAAATATAATCATATCGCAAAACGGAGTTGTAAATTTGGGCATCCTAGCTATGAGGAGTTCAATTTTAATTGTGTCCATTATGTCAACTTCGATACTTACTGCTCAATCTCCTAAAGCAGAAACCCCAGAGAAATCTCAAGAGGTAGCTGTAGCGACCGAAAATCAATTACCTCCATTACCGATAATGGTAAATGGGGGACTTACCCTAACCATAATAGGCTTAATAATTTATGGCAAAATCCAAATTAAAGCGATAGAAAAGAAACTCAGGTTTGAAAAATTCCGCACCCGAGAGTTAGAGAAGAAGCTGAAGCTATCTCTCCAAACGATGCGTAAAATGGAAACAAATCCCGATTTGATTAACTCACGGGAATTCAACCTCGATTATTTGCGAATGCGGATGGAAGAGGAAGTTTTCCACTTTGCTATAGTTAACCAGATAAAAATAAAAATTAAGGATAAAATTTCTCAAGCACTCCGTCCTAACCATGAAAAACAAGGAACGGTAGGAATTGCTAGTAGTGCTGGAAGACAGGTAGATGAAACTTTTGATGTAGAGTATGAAACTGGTGCAGCAACAAATAACGGGAAAAGAGTACTGTTTCGCGTTCAAATTAGGTTAATGAAATTACCCACCCAAGCTAGCTCAGCGACTATCAGCCAATTGATTGATTGCGTTGAAACCTATCTAAGTCCAGCAGAAGACCATGATAGCTGGCAACCAACCATTCAAGGTAGAATTGCTTTCATGCATTGGGACCAAAAAGCCAAACCCACACCCTTACTAGTGTTAGAGCAATCAAACGAAGGTGTTAACGTTACTTTTCGTACCAGTCGTCCCGGAAACGCCAATAGCAGTATCATGAATGACTCGCCAAAAAACAATAAGACTGGTTCTCGAAAATGAACGATAAACAGTTATCAGCTATCAGTTATCAGTTAACATTTACTAATCATTTAACAAATCAAATACTGTTACTCAATTTTAGATAAACAAGACACTATATTGTAGAGCAACACAACAATTGTGTTAAGTGTCCAGGATTTACGATTTTAGATTAAATATCAGCATCAATTCAGGGAATCCTTTTTTTTAGGAGATTGAAACATGATAATTTCAAAATCTAAAATCTAAAATCTAAAATCCAAAATTCACTTAGGTGCTGAGCG
Source organism: Calothrix parasitica NIES-267 (assembly GCF_002368095.1). Lineage (GTDB taxonomy): Bacteria > Cyanobacteriota > Cyanobacteriia > Cyanobacteriales > Nostocaceae > Rivularia > Rivularia parasitica. The sequence continues at coordinate 5,816,211 of NZ_AP018227.1, forward strand.
TCAACTGTTCGCTAGTTAAAATACCATCTTCCATATTGATAATACGGTCAGCAATATCTAAAATACGACTATCGTGAGTTACCAATAAAATTGAAGTTCCTTGTTCTTTAGCAAGGTGCTGCATTATTTCCACAACATCTCTTCCAGACTGTTTATCCAAAGCTGCTGTAGGTTCATCCGCTAATACTAATGGGGGATTATTTACCAAAGCACGAGCAATAGCAACTCTTTGTTTTTGACCTCCAGAAAGATTGTCGGGGAAATAATCAATTCGATTTTCCAAACCTACTGCTTGCAACATCTCTTTAGATTGAGCAATAGCTTCTCTTTGAGAAATGCATTTATTTAACTCTGCGGCGATTTGTACGTTTTGTCTAGCAGTTAGAAACTCTAGCAAATTATGTGCTTGAAAAATATAGCCTATATTACGTCGGGTACTTACCAATTTTCTAGGATTAGCTCGATAAAGTTCTTCCCCTAGAAACTCAAGGCTTCCTTCTTGTACGGAGCGTAAACCGCCAATTAAACTAAGCAAAGTTGTTTTACCCGAGCCAGAAGGACCCGTCATAATCACAATTTCACCCGGATAAATATCCAGATTAATATCATACAAAATCTGTTTCTTGAGTGCACCCTTTCCGTAGTAATGATTCAGGTATTGAATTGAAATTACAGGTTCTTTTCTATTCATAATAGTTAGTTGTTAGTTGTTAGTTGCTAGGAGTTAAGAGTTAGGAGTTAGGAGTTAGGAGTTAAGAGTTAGGAGTTAAGAGTTAGGAGTTAAGAGTTAGGAGTTAAGAGTTAGGAGTTAGAAATTTTATAGTTAGTGATAACTGATAACTGTTCACTGTTCACTGCTCACTGTTTAAAAGATATCTGCCGGGTCGGCTGATTTTAGTTTTTTCACGGCAATTGTTCCTGAGATAAAACACATCAAGATAGTTAGAATTAGTACCATAATTGCTCTACTAGTAGTCATAAAAACTGGTAGAAGAGTGGCTGCTCTTGCTTGTTTATATAGAAATAGAGTGAAAGCTAATCCGGGTAGATATCCTAGAACTGCTAAAATTAAAGCTTCTTGAAGAATTACAGTTAAAAAGTAATTATGAGAATAACCAATTGCTTTAAGAGTTGCATATTCAACTAAATGGTCTGAAACTTCTGTATATAGTATTTGATAAACAATCACGGTTCCAACAATAAAACCCATGATTGTTCCTAAAGTGAAAATAAAGCCAATAGCAGTACTACTAGCCCAAAAATTGCGTTCAAAATCAATAAATTCTTGCTTAGTTAAAACTTTGACATCTTTGTCTAAATAACTTCTTAATTGGTTTGCAACAATATCAGGGTCTGCGCCAGGTCTTAACTTAACTAAACCAATATCAATTAATCCAGGCTGACGATTTACGAATATTCTCAGAAAATTATTATCGCTAGTAATTAAATTACCATCTGACCCAAAAGAAGCACCTAAAGTAAATAATCCTCCAACCTTAACTAACTTTCTTCTGACCTCCGCTCTAACATCATTACCCTGCTCAAATTCTGAAACAATTGGCCCATATTCCTTTCTTGAAGAGCGGTCATATAGCACCACATTTGGTGATTGAATTTTATCTAAATTTTCCTCCAAACCAGAAAGTTCTAGGATATTATGCTGAGGATTGATTCCTATAACTAAAAGATTTCTCGGAACACCAGTATTTGGGTTTTTCCAACTCGTATAGTCTACATATATTGGATGCACCGACTCTACATCTTGTAAATCCAAAGTTTGATAAAGCCGTTTTTGAGAAAATCTTTTTAGCGATAAAATAGCGCTTGTCTGACTATTAATTAAAACTATGTCCCCTTTTAAACTATTATGAAAACGAACGTTACTGTAATACAGAGAATCGCGAAAACCAAGCTGCATAAACATGAGAATATCAGCAAAAGCAATTCCCGCTAAAGCCACCGCTAAACGAGACGCTTCACGTTTAAGTTGTAACCATGCTAAAGGTAGTTTTGCCATCGTTTATCAGTTATCAGTGAACAGTTATCAGCTATCAGTAAAAAGTTAATAATTAAGAGTTGGAAATTTATAATTTATTACCTTTGACCTTTTTCAAATTTGAATCGTAGCTATAACTTTGGCATTGGTTAATCCTGCTACTCTGTCTTCATCTTGTTCGGATAGAGCAATTTTGACTTCTACGACTCTTGCATCTACATCTGCTGCGGGGTCGGTATTTAGGACGTTTCTTTTGCCTATTTTTCTACCGATTTCAGAGACGGTTCCCTGTAGTCTTCCGCTGAATGCTCCGTTGTCGCTAACTATGGAAGCCAATTGTCCCAAACGAACTCTACCAATACTTGCTTCGGGAACTTCAGCTACCACAATCATTTGGTCGGTACGTCCAATTTCAGCAATACCTTCAGCACTCATGGTTTCTCCTGCTTTGGTATATATTTCTAGAACTTCTCCTGTTATTGGTGTGATTACATAACTCAACTTCATGTCCGCTTCGGCTTTTCTTAACTGTGCGATAGAGTTATTAACTTGAGCTTGTGCAATCCTTTGATTGCTAGGACGAATTTCTTGAAGTCTGTTTAAATTGGCTTTTTGTTCTTGTATCTGTCTTTGTAGAGTTGCTATGGCTCTATTCTGGTTTGCTGCTGCTTCTACAAGCTGTTGTCGCAAAATTGCTATAGTTTTTTCTCTGTTTGCTGTAGCTTGAGCAAGTTGCTGTCGTAAACTAGCAATTGCTTGTCTGCGAGTAGCTTGACTTTCTACTAATTGCTGATTAGCAGTTTGTGCTGAAAGTCGTCTTCTATCTCTTTCCTGTTGAGAAATAGCACCATTACGATATAGCTGCTCGTAACGTTGAGCATCAACTTGAGCGTTTCTAGCTTCTGCTTGGACTCTTGCTACTGTCGCTCTGAGAGAATCTCCCTGTCCTTCGAGTTCAGCTTGTAAGCGATTTATTGTTGCTTGCTGAGAAATAGTTTCTCCACTTAACTGTGCTCTTATTCGAGCAATTGTTGCACTACTTGTCTTTTGTTCGCCGTTTAACTGCGCTTCGAGTCTAGCAATTACCGCTTTTTGAGCTTGAATTTCTCGGGGTGAACCGACTCTAATACCAGCAAGATTTGCACGACTTTCTTGAATTCTGGCTTTTGCTTGTTCTACCGTAGCTTGAGAACTCCTGAAACTATCTAAGACAGCAATTACTTGACCTTTTTTGACTTTTTGTCCTTCTTTCACCAACATTTCTTCTACTCGGGATGTCCCTTGTATCCCCGTTGGTGCAGAAAGTTTAATTACTTCTCCTTTAGGTTGCAAGCGACCCACAGCATTTACACTGTTTATTGCTGGGTTAACAGGTACCGGTGTATCCGCAGTTTCTAATCTTTCTATTCTCGCTTTAGTTAGTACCCCAATAGTAATTGCCAAGGGTACTGCTGCTACTATTCCCCACCAAAGTTTTGACTTCTCTGGTGGCTGTTCTGTTATAGGTGGTTTTTCATTTACCCTTGACATGATATGTTACTCCATACTTTTAATCATGTTGAGTAGAAATAATAAGTAGTTTCATCTCAAGCTGTAATCGGGGTTAAAAAGGTTGAAAAAATAAAGTTTGAAAAAGATATTTAAACAATAATATAAATATAAAATTGCATAAATTTGCTGTATAGTTGCTGTTTATTTAAAATAAGAATAGCTAATAACTATAACTGCCCAGTAACTAAATACAATATTGATATTATTTGCATTACGGTTCTGCTTATAATGACAATTTTTGTGAAAAAGCAACTCGGTTATAAAAAACTCGGTTAGACAAATTTGAATTTTATATTCGTTTCACATGATATTTTTCATCTTGTTTTCCTGCTAGCTATTACCCCACAAATATATGTATAGATACAGTTAATTCAAAGCTAATTAGTAGTAAACACAACTAAAAGCATATAAATGAATAATTAAAGAAATATTAAAAACAGTAATTAGATAGATAATAAATGATAAAAATAAATAGGCTTATCATTATTAAGAACTAATAACTATTAATCTTGCAAGCTATAAACCTATAAATATTAATCTTCTATAGTTACACTTTACCCACACTCCTATAGATTCTACATTGAAGTTTAGCTCTGAAACGTAGCATAATCTACAGATGAAGAATAGTATTTATAGGGTTGATTATTTAATTATTATTTCATAGCTAATCAGACAAAAAATATTTGATTAACGAACTTAAAAATACATTTGATAACAGTAAAACAGTTAATTGATAACAACATCATCTCTATGTAATTGTAAAAAATGTATCAGTTTAATATCATTCGTTAGAGGCTTACGCAACCGAAATATTTCTTTGAATAATTTTGAACGGAGTATAAGTAGGTCGGTGTTGAAAATCGTAGTTAAGACCAGGAAGTAGCAAGTAGCCCTTCGGGTATCTCCCTAGCGGGAGACGCTGCGCTAACAACAGTTTGCTTATGCCGGGGAACCCGTCCACCGCAACTGTTTCACAAGTAGTAAGTAGCGATAAGGGTTTGAGGTAAATTTATATATTGTTACATAGCTTAGTTTATTGGTACCTACTTACTTAATCGCTTTTTAGTATCACGCACCAACAGAATATTGTGACAATTGTATAAGTTCTGTCATTAATAAACCCGGTTTTTTTTAACCGGGTTCGCGCTATTTAAAATATTTAAAACTCCTATAGAATTCCGACATCAATCACAAATCAATTCATAACGCCAATTATTTGGAATTTGAAGAGCTTTGAATACTTACCACAAGCTATTTATAAATTATCTTCTTTACTAATTACCAATTACCAATTATCCTTATTTCCTACTTGCTTTCGGGAACATCAAATAAAACAGTAGTCATATAGTAATCAGCCCATTCCGAACCAAAAGCTTTTTCTAAAACGCGACGAGTTTTATCATTTTGCTGCTGTTTCCTACAGTAATTTAATTGTCCTTCCAACAGTTTACTTGCTGCTTCTGATGAAACAGGTTTTGCAGCAATAGAATTTTGACAATGAATTGTTAAAAAATTCTCAACCCGTAAAAGAAACATTTGTTCCTCTTCAGGAGAACCGGGACGCACAAAAATGCAGAACTGAGAAAAAATTTCTCCCCATTCTGGTAATTCACGAGGTTGGGAAAAATTTAGTTCGGGTAGTTCAACAAGCGCGGTATTGTAATTAGATGGTAAATTTCCTTTCATATCCATTGGAGACAAATCAGCAATTGCAGCACTAATTTGACCCCTACCCCCAACCAAATCGCAACCAAACATCGGTAAATCATATTCCGGGTAAGGAAACATTACACAATGAAGAATATCCAGCATTGAACCGACCTTCGCTAGTTCCATATGTAGCTTGCGGAACTGAGGAGTTTGATAGCAGCGATTTTCAATCGTAAGTTTTTCACCTTCTAACTTACCTTCCACATACCCCAACTCAGCAGGTAAATTATAAGTCGATAAATCCAAATGCTGATGCCAAACTTTTTCTATACAATCAGCCAACTGACGAATCAGGGGATGTTGTTGCTCGCGGAGGGAAGAATTAGTTACGGACGACATATTGAAAACCAACAAACGTTATCTAATAGTTAGTCTACCTTTATCAGTTATTAATGAACAGTTAACGCTGTTTTTATCAACAGTTGTCTAAAGGATAAGCCCATTAATGAAACCGCTTCTTGAGGAAGACATAGTTCGCCGGTAAAACCTATGTCGATAACAAATTCAATAGGTATGCTTGAGCCGTTCGGTAGTAAAAATGTGAGTGCAACAGTTGCGTGTCTATCCGTCACAATTCCAGAAATCATTTATAAACACGTTCCATAACACCACCAAATGAAACGGCAACATTATATCCAATACGAATACCGAAGAGTCGGGCGTTTGGGTGTTTATTGCTGAGCTTTCGCGATGCTTTTAACCCAGTTTCATCGACTTCATAATCACCTGTCTCAATATCGATGATGACCATTTTGCCATAATAAATACCCTTTCAATATTACGTAATTTCTCATAAATGATTTAGGATTGCTATAGACCGCTGAAGATAAAACAAGAGCCGGACGGCGTTTAATACCAGTGACCCCAGGAAAATCGACCGTTACTACATCACCAGCATCAAACATTATTCAACAGCCTCCTCATCTTCAAGGAATAATGTAGCCGCGTATTGCAACGAAAAATTATTAATATCAACTATATCTTGATCTGTCCAGCAATCACTTTGATTTACAACAGATGATGAATCTTGCTCGACCAATTCATTAAGAATAAGATTGGCTAGTCGTAACCGCTCTTGTGGTGGAAGGTTACGAACTACTTGAATATACACTTCTTGTGCAGAAGTTGACATAGTGAAGAATTATCTTAATTTTCATCCACTAAGTGTAACACCTCTGCCACAACACCTTCAGCTACTTTGTGTGAACCAACAACCACGTAAAATCTTATCCCAGGTTGAATTCGCTGCTTGTGTATTGGACGTAATTGTGGATTAAGAATCCGAAAATAGGCTTTTACTTCCTGTTCGCATACACTTCTATGAGACAATAAGTTTCCTTCTGAATTTAGTAAGGCATAATATATCATCCAAGCACGATTTTCATCTCCTTCATACATGAAATCATACTTTATCCCTTGAATCAGAAGAGAGCGAATACCATTTTTAGGCTGAGGAATCGGGTTTAGTTTTGCTGCAAAATCTGGTTGTTTATAAACCCATTCTTCAACCATAGCCAAATTAATTTGTTTAAATAAATTTACTGTCCTCTTCCTGGTTTACAATCGGCAAAACCCAATGCTTCCGTATCAATAAAACTCGCAATTGCCATTTCAATTACTGCTTCAATTGGATAATCAATATCGTTCGCACGAGCAATTAAAGCTTCTTGAATTTGTTTAGGTAAAGTCTCTAAAATTACTTTGGCATCCGCACTTGTAAGTTGAAGAGTGAAGTTTAGCTTGCATAGATTCTACCTTTCGGGTGGAATTTGGACGTTTAATCCCGGTCCGGTTGCTCTCTCGAATAATAGCTTCTAACTTCAATATAAGAAAACGAACTTATTTAAAAGTTTTCCAATCAAATCCTAAATTTCTAATTGATTGTGATTTATACAAATTAAAGTTTCGAGTTTCGAGAATTTGTGCCATTACTTCTACAGAAGACGTATAGCTAGGAATATGAAATTTATCACCCTCCCAAACACCTGCACCTTTACCATGATGCCAATCATCTTGATGATGCAAATTCTCAAATTGAACAAGTTTTTTTAATTCTTTAGAGACATATAAATATAGCTCTTCATCAGTGGAAAACAAATTTTCACCATAAATGTCTACAAGATGAACTAAAAGGTCGAAATCAAATTCTGGGGCTTGATTAAGCCTTGGAACATCTTTGCTATGAACTGTAATTAACTTTCTACGGATATGAACTTTTATCACTTCGGGGATAAATGGAAACCCTCTATCGTCAAATTCATCATCTTCTATTTCTTCTTCTTCAGAATCCCATTTTCTCCATTCAAGAGGGGTGTGTAAAACTGGTGTATCAAATCCTTGTTCTACTTTTAGTCCAGTTCCGTAAGCAAAAATATCAAGTCCAATCCCATCAGAAGAAGGATAGCTTGTAAGTAATTCAAAAATAATTGCCCATTTTTCTTGATTGCAAAAACCTACCACTCTGACTGCTGCTATATCGTAATTTACATTCAGCAGTGGGTAATCACTTTTATCAAGATGTTTGAGAATACTATCTGAAGTAAAACTCATCGCTTACATCACTTAATTTTTTGGAAGCTAATAACAGTTATCAATGAACAAATAATGAATTATCAATGACTAGTTAGAAGCCTTGAATTAATAACTCCTAATTCCTAACTCCTAACTCCTAACTCTTCCTAAACCGCTGCCTCCGATTCCTCAACTTCCCGCTTCAACTTTTCCGGTTCAATAGATTCCAATTCCCCATGACTGAGAGTCCAGCAGCTATCAGCAATCGGTAACAAATCCCCTGCATCGTGGGTAACTACTAATAAAGTCCAGTGTTCTTTTAATTTCGCTAATAAATTTACCAACTGACGACGCATTGACCAGTCCAAACCTGCCGTCGGTTCGTCTAATAATAATATATGTGGCTGACGAATTAACTGTACTGCTAAAGCCAAACGTCTTTGCTGTCCACCACTCAAAGCATGAGGTGGGGTTGAAAAAGATAAGTGTTCTAAACCAACTTCGCTCAATGCGTTTCTAACTCGCTCTATCCCTAACTCTGGATGTCCCAAACGTAATTCTTCTAAAATCGTACTCCCGCAAAAATGGCGCTCTGGAAACTGAAACACCAAACCAGCTAATTGCTGAATTTCTTCTGCCAATAATTCCTGTTCTCGCCAAAATAACGAGCCAGATGTGGGTTCGGCTAATCCAGACAAGATTTCCAACAGCGTACTTTTTCCGGAACCGCTAGGTCCGATAATTAGACCTAGCTTTTGGGGAGCTAAATCTAAATTAATTGATTTGAGAATTGCATTCTGAGTAGCAGTAGGATGATAATTTAAATTTCTGAGATAAAGCATTGGTTAAGATTGCTGAAAATTAGGCATTTATTAATTAACTACACATCGAGCTGCAAACCTTCGTTCCGAAAAATCCTCAAATTACAACCATTACATCTGGTAATAGGAAAAACTATTTACCCGTACATCATTTATTGTGGCAGACTAATCGTTCTTTGCTATTAGTCACAAAAAAACCTGGGAACCCTCTCAAATCTACCCAGTCAAACTATTTATAAAATTTTTGCGTAAATATGAGCGAGGTATAGGTAAACTATTTACGTAATTATAAGTAAGATATTAAACCGATTCAACAGTAATAATTCTGAGGTTTAAAATGACTGAAAAACATACTGGAAAAAATAAAATACAAGCTGCAACTACCTCCAAAAAAGTTTTACGTTTAGTTTCTTCAGCTTTCGCAACTTTCATTGCGCTGAATATATCGGGACTAACTTTCGCAGCAGACCCTTTTCCCCGCAATCAACCGCGCGATATTGGCGATAATACCGAAGCTGCATTTAAAGCAGTATTCAAGCAAGGTGACTACGAAGCAGGACAAAAGCATCTGGAACAGGCATTATCAACCGAGCCGAATGAACCATTAGCTTATGCGATGCAGGCATCATTAGCTTACACAACACAGGATGTACGCCAATTAGAATCTTACAGCACAAAGACTTTAAATACCGCTAAAAAATTGATTGCTTCAGACCCTTTGCGTGGTAATTTATACGCTGCTGTAGGTCACTTTTTAGAAGGAGCAGTAATCCTGACTCGTGAAGGTACCGTTAGCGGTGCCCCAAAAGCACTAAGTCGTCTGCGAGAAGTTTATAACCATTTAGACAAAGCAGAAGCCATTTCACCAAAAGACCCAGAACTGAATTTGATTAAGGGTTACATGGATTTAATGCTCGCTGTAAATCTACCCTTCGCCAATCCCCAACAAGCAATTCAAAGATTAGAAGAGCATGCAGGTCCTCAGTACTTAGTTGAAAGAGGAATAGCCATAGCCTACCGAGATTTAAAAAAGTATTCTCAAGCACTAGACTACGTAAATCGCGCCCTAAAAATAACATCCGAGAATCCAGAGCTCTATTATTTAAAAGCCCAAATCCTGCGAGAACAATCCAAAAAACAAAACAACCCCGAAATAAAAAAGCAAGCAATTGCTAATTTTGACCAAGCACTAGCCAAAAAATCTCAACTACCTGCGAGCGTAGTAAAACAAATAGAACGCGAACGTCGAAGAACAGCGCGAAGTCTAAAGAGTGAGGAGTAGCAAGTAGCAAGTAGCAAGTAGCAAGTAGAAATTAGCAAGTAAAGAGTAAAGAGTGAATTACCAACAATATTTTCTGTTTATCTTTATTGCTCAATCTTTGATTCCTACTCGTTACTCGCTACTTTAAGAATCTTCCGCAATTCCTCTAAAATAACCTTGGGATAAAACTAATCTAGATACTTCAATCGAATGAAAATAGAATTCCGCGAAATAAACCCTTTTGATGTCTGGATTTGGCTGAGGTTTAGTACGGTTCCTTCCGAACGAGAAAAGCAGTTTGTTGAAGAGCTTTTTGATTCCTGGTTTTATCTGGGTAAGTTAGGAGGTTTTAATGCTGAAAATCTCCAGGTGCAGGAAACTGGACTCGATATTAGCTATCTACATTATGACCAAGATGGTTATCAAAATAGCTTGTTAGCCCTCATGCATAATATGGGTGAATTTGAATACAACGGAGACTGGGGAAGATGCTGGTTTGATTTGGGAACTTCCGATGCGATCGCACTTGATGTTCTTATCAATGCTTTGAATCAACTCGGTCAAGAATACGTCACCATTGATGAAATTTACATTGGGGGTGAAAATCCAGATTGGCCGATTGAAAATAGCGATAGTCGTCCTTCTTTCATTTACGATAACTAAGGCTCCGAGGAAAAATAAATGTACAAAGAAGGTAAGATTCGCGTTCTAGCACTAGGATTAATCCGAGATAAAAACAACCGCACTTTTCTTTCCGAAGGTTACGACCCAGTTAAGAAAGACAAATTCTATCGTGCATTAGGTGGTGGTGTCGAATTTGGTGAAACCAGCTTAGAAGCTCTCCAACGAGAATTTCAAGAAGAACTTCAAGCAGAATTAAGCAACATTCGTTACCTAGCTTGTTTAGAAAACATATTTACCTTTCAAGGAAACCCAGGTCACGAAATCATCCAACTTTATGAATGCGATTTTACTGACCCCAAATTTTACCAGCAGGAAAAAATCGCATTCAACGAAGGAAAACGAGAGAAAACAGCACTTTGGATGGACATCAAAACTTTGAAATCTGGTAACGTTCGGTTAGTCCCGGAAGGATTTATAGATTATCTCTAGAGATGGGGAGACATTCTAGAAGTAGCGAGTAGCGAGCAGCGAGTAACAAGTTGCGAACAGGGAATGGACGATTGAGCGAGCATCACAAATGACAATAAAAACAAAAATAATTTACTTACTACTTACTACTTGCTACTTGCTACTTACTACTTAATACTTACTACTTGCTACTTACTACTCATTCCTAATTAACCCCCACAGCAGTTAATATCGTCCAGCCATCAACTAAAAACATTAACAAGGTAAACACGAGCAAAGTCACATACATCCACGGTTGAGATAATGGGTAAACATCTGTGGTGTCAATACCCGTTTTTTCCTCTACAATTTTCACCAAACGAGCAAATCCCGCTACTCGCATCGGTAACAGGTAACCTTTCTTGTCCTTGCTGACAAAATAATAGACAATTCCTCCTTGTCCGGTGGTACGTGGTTTTAAATCCTCTACATCGGACCAAGCCAAAAACCAACCTTTACGAAAAAACTTTGGTACCAAAGGAGGATAAACAACCATGATACCCTCTTCATTTAAAATTACTCGTTCTGTCAAAACGGCATATAAAATTGCAAAACCAATACCGATACCAACCCAAAGTAGTGCGGGTGGTACGGGTGCATTTGTGAAATCAGCAAGAAAAGGTAACGGTAAAGTCAACGCTAAATACAAACTTAAGAGCGTAATCCTAATTAAAGGAGATAGCCGAAAAATAGTAGAATCCATAATCAGTTATCAGTTAACAATTTTCAATTTTCACTTAGACGATGTAGATCATCAATTATTAATTATTAGCGGTAAATTGGGCATATCCTTACAAACAGTAGCTTGAAAATTAATGATTCATATATACTCGACCGATGGTAACTGATAACTGATAACTGTTCACTGATAACTGATTTACGGTAAATATTTTTGTACTACAGTCCAACCACTTAGCGAAACCCAAACGAATACAAGAAATAAAGCAATATTCGTACTGACGTGAATGCGTCTGCCCCAAACCCAGCCATTACGAATCGAAACCGCACTTCCAGCAGAGATTAAAACTAATACCACCGTAGTTAGTCCAGCACCCAGGTGTTGTGAATGTCCCAAAGAACCATATTCACCTAAAGTGCCGACAATACCAATAGCCAATAGCAGTATCACTAAAGCAACCATAGTGATACCCATTACATAGTGGAGTATGCGTAGTCCGCCATACCCCCCCGGTAACAATGCTGCAATATTGGGATTTCCAGATGCTCTAGTACGAAACATCCAAATACCCGTTACCGCTAATAAAAAATAAGCAAGTAACGACAACCCCATAGACCAAGCAGCAATTTTCCACAACCAAAGAAATGAAGGTAAATCCATACCTAGGATTGTAGATTGAACCGGGACATATGGGGAGAGTTAGGAGTTGAGAATTAGGAGTTATGAGCAAGCAGTTACCAGTTATGAATTACAAACTGCTCGCTGGTAACTGTTCGCTGTTAACTGTTAAGTGTTAACTGTTTATTAAAAAGGGGTTGCCAAGGTAGCAACCCAAAAAATAGAGAAAAAAATTTTGAATCAATAAAGGCTTTAGCCAACGATTATTAATGGTTTTGTAGTATCTCCGTTTTTTGAATGAACTGAGGACACAAGAGAATTTTCATCTCTTGAATCGGCATTCTGATTTTCTGAACCTGTTTCTAAAACCGAAATATTTGCTTCGTTAATTGCAAGTCTATTGCACGGAATTGTATCCGATAAAATTGCACTTGCCATCATACCCGTGTGAATTTCTAATTGAGCTTCTAATGGTGCTTCAAACACTAGTCTTTGACCGGGGAAAACAACCCGTTCAAAATACCAATTAGAAATGTTGGAGATGCGAGCCACCTGTATTTTACTCGTGGCATTAACGTAACAACACAGAGATTTCCCTGATTGCTCAGGAGGTAGAGGATCTAATATTTGAGCCATAACAGAGGCCGGAGCTTATCGCCACAATTGTATCTTACATTTACAAAATTAGCACTCCTTGATCCCCACCTGCTGTAACTATCAATACCAACTGGCTATTTGTATGCTATTTCTACCTTAAGATATGTTCCAGATATGAAATTTTTGTAAAAAAATATGCCTTTTTTGCAATCATGCATTATGTGTTTATGATGAGAATATTTTTAGAAAATTTATAGAATTATTTCATGCATTTTGATGAGTTTTATACTACGGAAATATAGAGTATTGAATTTATCTACAATAATGATTGCAACTAGTTAATTCTCACCAATATAAAAGCCGTCACAATTGGTAATTAGTAGTTGGTCAATTAATGGTATTGGATAATGACGAAAATCCGAAGACAAGGATTTTATTTTCCAGATTGAATTGTTAATTTAGAATTCTTTTAGCTATCTTCCAATCTCCCTACCCCTCATGACTGCATATGATTAGTAGATCAAATGGGTCTGATGAAGGAAGTGGATGTTATCGTAAAGGTATATGAAGTTGATTTTCATAAAGCATCTGCCTCAACTGCGGTAAGCCGCAAGTCTGTCAATACAAGTTTTGACGAGCTAAAAGTTGACCAGTTGAATGCGGGCCTAGTTCTGGTAAAAGCTTACGGGTATTTGTTTAACCCGTATTATCTTTCAACTTATTGGTAGAGGGTTTTACCTACGGTTTGGGCGCTTCGAGCGACAGTCTAGGTTTATTCATAAATGAGTAAAAACTCAAGTACGATTGTCATTAACGACAAAAAAACTAATTTAAATACCTAGTTTTAAAGCGGATATAGTCGCTCTCTTTTTTCCTTGATAACAGCAAGATGGAAGTTGAAACACCTACTATGGAAAATAAAATTCTCTACGTTCGCCTTCCTTGTAACCCGATTTTTCCGATTGGGGTTGTTTACCTTGCGGATCATGTCCACAAGCTATTCGAGAATGTCGAACAGCGGATTTTTGATTTGGGAACGGTACCACCCTTAGACTACAAGTCTGCCCTGGATGCTTGTATTGATGAGTTCAAGCCAACTTTATTGATTTATTCTTGGCGCGATATTCATATTTTTGCTCCAGTTGGTGGACGAGGTGGAAATCCTTTGCAGTATTCTTTTGAAATTTTCTACGCGAAGAACCCATTTGTGAAACTGCATGGAGCTTTGGGTGGAGTGCAAATGCTCAAAGGTTTCTACACAGAACTTTGGCGTAACGAAGCTTTGGTTAAACGTGGATTGAAACGCGCTCGTAGATACAATAAAGATGTCCGCGTCGTGATTGGTGGTGGTGCGGTTAGCGTTTATTACGAACAGTTGAGCCAAAGCCTACCTAAAGGTTCTATTGTTTCTGTTGGTGAAGGGGAAACTTTATTAGAAAAACTGCTAAGTGGAAAAGAATTCAGGGACGAACGCTGTTATGTTGTCGGAGAAACTCAACCACGTCAGCGCTTGATTCACGAAGAACCGACTCCAGTTGAAAAAAGCGCTTGTAACTACGACTATATCGAAAGCATTTGGCCCGAGTTTAACTATTATCTGCAAGAGCAAGATTTTTATATTGGTGTACAAACCAAACGCGGTTGTCCTCATAATTGCTGCTATTGCGTTTACACGGTTGTGGAAGGTAAGCAGGTGCGGATTAATCCCGCTGATGAAGTGATTGCGGAAATGCGACAACTTTACGATAGAGGAATTCGTAAATTCTGGTTTACCGATGCTCAATTTATCCCAGCACGAAAGTTTATGGATGATGCTGTGGAATTATTAGAGAAAATCGTTGATTCCGGAATGACGGATATTAATTGGGCTGCTTATATCCGTGCCGATAACCTGACTCCGAAGCTATGCGATTTGATGGTAAAAACCGGAATGAATTATTTTGAAATCGGTATTACCAGTGGTTCCCAAGAATTAGTTAGAAAAATGCGGATGGGTTACAATCTGCGAACCGTTTTACAAAACTGTCGCGACTTAAAAGCAGCAGGATTTAATGATTTAGTTTCGGTTAACTACTCTTTCAATGTGATAGATGAGCGTCCCGAAACTATTCGTCAAACCATCGCTTACCATCGCGAATTAGAACGTATTTTCGGAGTAGATAAAGTCGAACCCGCAATTTTCTTTATTGGATTACAACCTCATACTCATTTAGAAGAATACGCTTTTAAAGAAGGCATTCTCAACAAAGGTTACAATCCAATGCTGCTAGCTCCGTGGAATGCGAGAAAATTACTATGGAATCCCGAACCATTAGGCTCCTTTTTCGGTGAAGTTTGCTTGCAAGCAACGCGAGACAACCCCAATGATTTCGGACGCGAGGTTCTCAAAATCTTAGAAAAGAAACTTGGTTGTGCTGATTTAGAAGAAGCACTTACAGCGCCAATTCAAACCAAGTCAAAGCAGTTGGCTAGTGTATGATAATTTTGCAGTAGGGTGGCATAGTTCATCCTACTATAAACACAGTAAGGGAGCAGCTAAAAACTGAGGAGGTAAAGCCGAAAAAAATAGTTAGAAAGATTGGGACTCAAAGTCATAACAGGGCTATTGATGTATATTTTAGGTTTTTTCAAGAATAATTAACAATTATGGTGAATAAATCCTTTTATACCTGTAGCGGTGTTAAAATTGCTCGAAATCCATATGAGATTTTTTTATAAAATCAACAATAAAATCCAATGTTAGAAGGCTCAATACTCCAAAGGTTACAAAAAGCCCATCAAGATAGCAAAAGACCAATTAGATACGGCGTTTATTTCAAGAATACCTTGGTGGCTCTTTGCCACGCTTTAGAAGACCATATACTAGATGATGATAGTAAACCTTTAGTCATTACTGCTTTTCAACAAGGTAAGTGGTATCTAGAGGAAGCCGAACGTTATGCAGATATTGCTAAATCCTCGCATCAAGTCGCAATTATGGCGGCCCCTGATAGCGGTTGGTTAGAACATCCTACCAGTCAATTACCCAATGTAGACTTGGTATCTATCGAGCCAGAAGATCCAGTAGCCGAAGAATGGCATTTAATTATTCTATCGCCGAAATATACGGCAATGGTAATTTGTCAAGAGCTATCTGAAAAAGATTATGGCTTATCAGGACAGCCAGAGTCAGATTTGGAGCGAAAATTTTACGGTTTATGGACTTTTGAGCCAGATTTAGTCAGGGAAACGGCTCAATTAGCAATTAGTCATATAGAAAATCACAATCCGGAATTAGCGCAAAAACTGCATCAATACGAACGGGAGATTAACCCAACTACTGCAACATCAGAAGAATTATCAACTGTAGTTTCCAAGGTTGTGGAATATTTGCAGACCGGACAAACAAATATTTCTGTTCCTGTTGGTAATCGCCATCGAATTTTAGATAGAAACTTATTTTCTAACGAAATTCAGGCCTTTTTACGGATGGCACAACTTCTTGATGCTGCCGATATTAATAATCCAATGGCAGCTACAGAGGTTGTAGCCTTAGCTGAAACAATGGGTCAGCTTTTAGATTTACCTGCATGGCAGATGAAACGATTGCGGCTTGCTGGTTTTCTACATCGCATACATCCCCTGCAAAATGCCGAAAGCGTCTTGACTCCTGGAACATCTGCAATTTATAAAGAAGATGCACCTAGCTGTGCTTTAACTTGTGCGTTAGTACCGGGGACGCAAGTTTTACGCACTATGCCAAGATTGCGAGCTGTAGCGCAAATTATTACCCATCAATCGGAATGGTGGGATGGAACGGGAGAGCCATCAGGATTAGGAGGAGACGAGATTCCTTTAGAGTCCAGAATTTTAGCTTTAGTAACAGATTTTCAATCTAGAGTAAGTCAGAAGTTATCTTCTGGATTAAGTAAGGAAGATACATTTACTCAAGCTTTAGAAGAATGTACTCAACAACAATCAACTCGTTTTGACCCCAAACTGATAGAAACCTTAACCTTATTAGTTATGGGTTTTCATCAAGGGCTAGAATTATCCGTAATTTCACCTAAGTTGAGCGCTGGAGTATGGTTGGTTGATAGCAAGCAAGGAGGAATAAGCGAGCCAAGTGTAATAACAAGTTACCTTAAATGATTTGTTTAGCTCGCATTTTAAATGGATAATTATTTAAAGCAGGACGTAAAGAGCAGTTATATTATCTCTCTTTGCGTCTAATTGTTTTAAATCTATAAATTACTATCTATTAATATAAAAAGACATATGAGTATTGAAGCGATTAAATCTGGTGAATTGAAGCAATTAGCCGGAGCTAACTTAGAAGACGAAAATTTATCTAAAACTGACTTAAGTAGAGCTAATCTTGCTGGTTCAACTCTGGTAGGTACAAATTTTGCTCATTCCAAATTTGAAGGTGCTCATTTAGAAGGAGCTAACTTAATGGGCGCAAACCTCCAGCAAACTGATTTGCGAGCCAACTTGATGGGTGCTAACTTGATGCAAGCTGATTTGACCGGTGCGGATGTACGAGGTAGTAACTTACGCGGTGCGAATTTCATGGGTGCTACGCTCAGCGAAGTTTCTTTCGCAGGTGCTTTCTTAAGCGGTAGTAATTTAATCAATGTTGACCTGCAAGGTGTAGACTTACGTGGTGCTGATTTACGTGGTGCAAATCTTACTGGTGCCAATCTCAAAGGTGCAGATTTAAGTCGCGCAGATTTACAAGGTGCATTATTAAGCGAAGCCAACTTAGAGGAAGCGGATTTACGTAAAGCTAATCTCTCAGGTGCTAATTTGACCAGCGCTAATTTATTATGTGCGGAATTAGAAGGTGCAAATTTAGACGGTGTGAATTTTGATAAAGCATGTTTAGTAGGAACTATAGCTCAAAAGTTTTCTAAGTAATTCTCAATAATTCGATGGGAATAGCTCTCATACAGCGACAACAGCAAATACTATATTCCAGATACTGAAATCCCCCAGATTTTCTTAAGGGGGATTTTTTCAATTTAATTAAAAATCACTATTTATAGTTATTCCTGCCGAAGAAACGAGTGCTATGTATTTTTTTCGCAGAAATAGCTATAAAAACAATTACAAAGAAATACTGCTCACTGATAACTGATAACTGATAACTGATAACTGTTCACTGATAAGGAACATTTCACCAACTTAAAACGTTATCAAACCAGGCGAATAATTTTATTTGAAAGTATAAAAATTTATTAACCTCAATCCAACTAGTTCGTAGCAGTATTAAAATCTATAAAAATTGACACAATTATATGGTTGTATCACCCAAGGTAGCGACTAAAAAAGCTAGTAAGAGGTTAAGAGTGATTTTTGCTTTACTTGTAACTCTTCCCTGCTTGATATTTTCACCACCAGCTTCTTCTAATTTCAAGGATAACAATTCATTCCCAAAACGTTCAAGAAGTAGTACAAATAACAATTATACTTTTTTAATTCGACCAAAATTTAGCTCCGTAAACGAATTTTCAGAAGGATTTGCTTCAGTTTATATTGGTTATCGTAAGGGCTACATTAATAATGCTGGTGAAGTCGTTATCCCTCCCGTGTTTGATGCTGCTGGAGAATTTTCCGAAGGCTTAGCATGGATAAATATGGGTGGAAAGTGGGGATATATTAATAAAAATGGTCAGTTAGCCATTAAAACCAAATTCGATACCGCTCGGGAATTTTCGAGCGGATTAGCACTAGTAAAATCAGGTAATAAATGGGGTTACATTAACAAAGCTGGTAGATTTGTAATCAGACCCCAATTTGATGATGCGATGTCTTTCAGCGTAGATAAGCAAAACAAGGTTGCTAATAAAGTATCGCTAGCACCAGTGAAACTAGGTGATAAGTGGGGCTATATAAATAGAAGTGGAAACTTGATAATTAAACCTCAATTTGACAATGCTTCCTCATTCGATGAAGATATGGCACCAGTTAAAGTAGGTGATAAATGGGGTTATATAAATAGCAAAGGTAAATTGGCGATCGCACCTCGATTTGAAAGAGTATGGAAATTCTCTGAAGGATTAGCCTTAGCGAGTAAGGACAGTAAATGGGGATATATAAATCAATACGGTAAATTTCATATCAAGCCATCTTTTTTTGAAGCGAGTAATTTTTCCAACGGACTTGCATCAGTATGGGTAGACGGTAAATATGGCTATATAAATAAAAAAGGAAAATTTGTAATTAAGCCACAATTTGACGATGTTGGTAAATTCTCAAACGGTTTAGCAAAGGTAAATGTTGAAGATAAATGGGGCTATATTAATACAAGCGGTCAAATGGTTATCCCCCCACAATTTGACCATGCAGGTAAAATTTTGTCATATCAAGCAAATACCGCCGATCCAAAAGTAGGAAAAGCTTGGGTTAAAGTTGGAGATAAATGGGGTTACATTAGCTTACCTTTAAATGATTAGAGAAAAGAAGTAGTAAGTAGTAGTGCATTTCAATAATTCTGATGGGTTTGTAGTTGCGCGGTCTTCGCCAAATATGCAGCATAATAAGGTGAAGATGTTACAACTAAAAATTTTATACCCGTCAAAACTAATGAAAAGGACTAGTGGTCTGTCCCATTAGTTGTAAGGGTAAATCATTGTTTGTACATGAAGGCTGAAACCCTAATTATTTGGCGCTTAAGCGCAACTACGAACAAAGATAAAAACCCATTAAAATTAATGGGACAAACCAGTAGAAGAAAAGAATAATTTATTCTCAAGACTAAAAATAACAACCAGAATTTTCCGACTCATTTTTTATTAGTTACTGCTTGCTGTTCACTGTTGGCTGCTAACTGTTTTCCACGCATCCACAGAGCTAGCAATAGCAAACTCAATAAACCCATTACCCCAGCTAAAGGGTTATTATTCACACCAGTTACCCATTGTGGAACGGTACCGGAATATTTCACTAATTTCCCTACTTCAATAATATAGTTACCCCAAACCAAGCCTCCATGAAGCCCAATCGGTAAGCCCAATCGACCCCTAGTACTGCGTTTCGCCCAAACACAAGCTAAACCCAAGAGTACTAATCCGAAAAATTGCGGCGATGTACTTATAATTACTGATAGAGGTTTAATAAAATGCAGTACGGCAAAAATAATTGCAGTTGCCCAAACTACCGATTTAGAATTGTAATCTCGCTGCAATTCATCATAGATAAACCCACGGAAAAACAACTCTTCAGCAAAGGCTACACCAAGACCAGTAATAAACCCTTCCAAAACTAATTGCATCACGGAAAAATTGGGTTGCTCGAAAACCAACCAACCTAATATCCCTTGCACAAAGAATAATAATAAAACGCTAATCAGTCCAATTGCTATACCTCTGAGCAACTCGACTCCATTTTTCCGCGTAAACTCCAAACCGTAATGAGGAAATGCTGGACTTTGCTGATGAATATATTTACTCCACCAAGGTAATAAAAATAAAAATTCAATCGCTAAAATACCCATGATAAAAATAGTCCGGGTATTTTCATCTTCAACCATAATGTATACTGCTGCTGCATAAGGCAACCACGGCAACAGCAAAGTTAAAATAAAACAGCCCAACCTTATAGGGGCAGGGCGTTGGGCTAAACTAAATAAGTTAATTTTCATACCAAGTCATTTTTATTGGTAAAGATTGAATAACAGTAAACAGACTTTATAGTATCTGATGTTTCTTTACCATGCTTGTCAAATGACGCTAATTAGAAGAGTAACAGCTTCTTTTCTTTAACTTCACTCTTCTGGCTCAATGGTGCTACTCAAGCCATGAGTTTTGAGAGTCTCGCTATAAAACTCAGCATGCTCTTGAGCGCAAGTAATAACTAAAGCGAATCCATTTGTATGAGCTTCCATCATGATACTTACAGCCTGTGGTTGGCTGAGTCTCGGTACTGTGGTGATTAGTGTCTGCACCACATACTCCATAGCGTTGTAGTCATCATTATGGAGCAAAACGCGGTACCGAGGCGCGTGCTTACGGGTTGTTGAACGCTTCTCTATGGTTTCGACTGACACGGTTAATATACTATATAGGAGGGTTTGTTTTCTACACTTTACTTAACACTTATTTAAAATATTGTATCGCATCTAATTGCTATACACGAACCAGAGAGAAAGTTTTCTGCGGTCTATTAATTGTTGCATTGCATAATAATCATGGCGAGAGCAGTAACTTACTTTTTCGGTTCCACAGGTGACAAATTCCCCCCGACAACTTGAACTCAAGCTTCTAGAATAGAAAAAATTCCTTTTCGTTCTATTAACTCGTAAATATGGAGATAGAAGCAAATTTTCAAGCTGGACAAATAGTTTTTCTGGAATATGAAGACAGCAGACTATATACAGAAGTTATTCAAGTGGTAGTTGAACGTGATTTGTGCTGGGTACGTCCTTTACTACTTGTTAATCAAGAGAGCGAATCGCAACAAATAACTGATTTGCGCTCTACTTCCGACTTGCTCTGGCCAAAAAATTTATTTCAACCAGCTTTAGATACGCAAGTGATTGAACTATACTCTCAAATTTTAGTAAAAGAACCAGAGTCAGAATTATCTCACACAGCTAAACAAAAACTTCATCAGTTTATTCAGCGACTTTGGCAAGCAAATAAAAATCAACCGTAACGGGATTTCGGATTATTGAAAGATTTTTTGTAGAAATACAGCATACTGTATCAGCGTTGTTTCAATTAACGCTTAATCCCACTTAATAAATTATCAAAGGTGGTACATTACGACTGTAAATAGATTTACATTGATATTCAAATATTAATAATGTCGTAATGCACTCAGCTTAAGGTATAATTACTTGCAGTCTTAAGCAATCTGAGAGTAAGCAGAAGTTGCTTGAGGTACTTGAGGTGTACGATAAGGATGACTGATTTCAAATTCGCTTGGGTCAGAACAGCCAGTTTCTGACATAAAAGTTTGAACAACTTCGCGATATACAAACCATTGTCTATGAAGATGTCTAATTAGCTCTGGTTCCATTCTAAAAACATCAGAATTCTTAAATCCCGCTCTGGATAACCATTCGTAGATAGAAAGGGTCTCGCCATTATTACCGTGAAGCATTTTTCCTCCGAATCTTGTTTAAAATGAGGGTAGAATACGCTTCAAAGATGCCACCTGAAGCGCAATAAAGTTATTTCAAGCAATAGTTACAAATGGGAACCAATTAATAAGAGTGGTTGATTGTGCTACGTTCCAACTTTAGGAAAAGTAGAGTAAAGAATCAAAAACCCGTGCCCAAGCAAAGGTCAAAATCCAAAAATATTTATAGCCAACAAACTGTTGGTTCAACCTAGGTATGAATATCTATCTGACTCTAACTTGAAATCATAAAAATAAAATCCGAAATATCACCCTATTAGGCAGTTGATACTTTTAACATAAATGTATATTAGGTCTGATAAATTTTTGCGCTGCAACAAATTGAGACACACATGCAATACAAGCGTCAACTCGAAGCAAACATAGATTTATTTTCCTAAAAACGAAAAAATGATTCTATCCTTCAAAAGTAATAGATTTATACTTTTGGGCATATAGTGAATGGAAACTTAATAATTTTTTGATTTAATTTTCCAGAATACTAATAATACATCATTTAAGCATCAATTTAATCAAAACCTGGGGGAATCCCCCAAGCTTTGCTAATTCCCCCAGGTGTATAACCTTGATAATAAAGGCTTTCCGAGTACTTTAAATTTTATTAGCTTGAGGGAATTATCCTGTCATATAGTGTATTCAAGAGATAAACAAATCAATATTTCATTACTTTCTGTTTTTTTAATGATGTAGAAAATTTCCTATGTTAAAGCTTACTTATACCGATGATAAGATAAACTTAGATTGTTTAAAACAACCTCTAGAAGATTGGATAAATACAAGGGTACTCATAAGTTTACGAAGTTCTACGAGTATTTGTATTAAATCTAGCACGGCTTCTATTTTGGTACCGGTGGACTCACATCTAACCGCTCAATTAGAGAAATTGGACTGTGAAAATATAGTGGAATTCTGTCGCTGCGATGCTGATTCAGTAGAAATTATCTTAAAAGGTACCTGGTTAACATCATTCATCGCAAGTGAAACAGGTATATTTGTTACTGAAATTGAAGATAAAGCAGAATACTTATTGCAGAACATATTTGAACGCGAATTTTGTCACGCTTAATTGACTTAAATAATTAATCACTCCAAATAATTATAGATTTTTCAGTCTTGCTGTTCGCGGGACTATGGTACGACTTCCGAATCCCACTTGTAACTGGTCCTAGTCAGTCGTGCTTCCTTTCCCCGAACAGCATCCCATTTTATTTAGGATTTTAGATTTTAGATTTTAGATTAGAGGATGTTTTAAAAGTCGAATTTAATACCTTAACTGGCGACTGTAAGTCGCGTCTACACAAGCCAAACCCGCCTGCGCGGGTTAAGTCCACGGAGGTGGACTTTGCCTGTGTAGTAGCGGTTTTAACCGCCGGACACTTTTAAAACATCCTCTTAAGAATCTAGGAGCGAGAAATCTAAAATTAACTTGCTACTTACTACTTACTACTTGCTACTCTCTACTTGCTACTTACTACTTACTACTCACTACTCTCTCCTCCCTATGAATGCTACTTCAAATAGCCGTGTTGAAGAAGTCGCACGGGAAGATTTAGTCATGTTTATTAACGCTTGCTTATCCTGTACCGGACAGCGCGAGTTTTATGATGATGCTTACGGACAGAAAGTTTCAATTGATTTTTTGCATCAATATATTTTAGGTAATTACCGTTTGCTGTACGCTCGTACTTTGGCTGCGGGGATTAATCACTTTAATCAAGCGCAAATCATTTTAAACTTATTAGCTACAGGAAAAGATACATCTCCAAAACACAAAAAAGAAGAAGGTGCGTTAATTGCTTCAGCACTGCAAAAATTACCACCACAGCGTGCTTGGGGAATATTACAGCAGTTAAGACAGCGAAAAATCAACAACCGTCGCAGTCGTGCTATTGCTCGTGATTATGTAAATTATCGCCGCAATATTGCCTTTGATGCAGTAAAATATCGTTCAAAAGTCAGAGCTATAGTTACTCATGCACACTTGAAGCTTCAAGGAGAATTGAGTAATTTTCTGTTTCGTAATTGGAAGCAAAAAGTATATCAAACAGAATTATTTGAAAACTTTCGTCAAGCTCATTTCAGTGCTGAAGCTGTCTATAAACTGCCTTTTACCGTTGCCGAGGGTTTAGCTAGCAAGCATAAAATTAGACGCGAAGTTTTTTTGTCTCGCATTCAAGAAAGAATGACTTTGAACGAAAAACTGCGTTTTCAAAGTGCGGGTGAAAGCGCAAAACTCAATATTGATTTAGATTTAAGCCGTCTTGCTTTAACAAAATTAGCATTATATATACTTTCCTTACCTGTGGAAACTCGAAAACAGAAGCAGGATATCTTGAATCAAGCTTTGGAAAAATCGGCTCAAAAAATATTACAAAAAGCACCGATGAAATTAGGACGAGTAGCAGCAGTCTTAGATTGTAGTTACTCTAGCTATGGTTCTTCCGAAAAGCGCCGTCGTCCTTTAGGTGTGGCTTTAGCTACCCACTATCTGTTAAAAGCCGCATCCAAACAATATCAAGATTTTTGGACTCTAAATCCAGTAGAACCGTTACAAGTAAACCCTCGGGGACAATCCGACCTAGCAACACCTTTGTTAGATGCACTTGAGTGGGGTGCAGACTTAGTAGTAATTGTTTCAGATGGATACGAAAATGACCCACCCTCCGGTGCAGCGCAGGTACTGCGTATTTTTCGTAATCGTTTAGACCCCAAAAACCGTACATCTATAGTTCACTGCAACCCAGTTTTTAATTCCGAAGACTTTTCCGTACATTCATTGTGTCCCGATATTCCTACCGTAGGATTGCGAGACGCAGAAGATTTACCAACAATGTTAAGTTTTGCTCGGTTTGCAAATGGTTCCGCTCGTTTATTTGAATTAGAAGAATATTTATCAGTTCGTAGTGAAAGTTTTAGATGTTGTAAATAAGTTGAAAATAAAGCGTTAAAGCGCAACTACGAACCAATTATTAATTATTAATTATTAACTCTTAACTCCTAACTTTTATACCGTGGCACAAAAAAAGCATCTTTTAACTGATATTTCTTTAAAGGGATTAGAAATAGCACCTTCTCAAGTACGCGGTGCGGTAAGAATTGTACCGTTATTAAGAAAGAATGTACGCGATGATTTACGCTTGGGAAAACGTTCTTATCATGAAGATTTAACTGTTGTTTCTTTAGAAAAAGATATTAATTACTATTCTTACGTTCCCCACGGTTTGGTAATGTCTTGGACTGATGATGGTAGTCCGGTTGCAGCTTTAGGAGGACAAATAAATAAATCAAAAATCAATCAATCAAAACATGATGGTAAACAAATTAATTGTAGTTATAGTAGCGTGCGTTTAATGCATCGGATGAGAAAGCGAGAATCTAAAAATCAATTAAGGTTTTTACCGCTACATTTAGCGATGGAAGGTTTTCTCTCGATGTTTTTTAATGGTCCTGATATTGCTTGGAGCGAATATTCTAAATATGCTATTTCACATGGATTAGGTTGTCGTTACGAAACCGCCATAGAAGGACGTTTTATTTATAGATTAGAAGACGCTTTACGAGTCTTTGAAATTCACCCTCAACAAGTTGGAGTTTTGATTTTCGTTGCAGAAGCTCTAGCATCAGCCTTTGTGGTTCCGACTCCAGAAGATTATCGTTTGTTACACAAAAGTTTATTAAAAGATTTTTATGGCGAATTAATTTATGAATATGGTTTACTTTATGATACGACTTTCCCTATGGATGTATCTGTAAATGAATCGGAAATTGATAGTTTAAAAACTTTAAGATTAGCTATAAATAAAATGCGGATGGATTGGGCTGCTTTTCAGGGTTTTATGGCAGGCGGAATTTTAGGACGTAAATTACAATCTAAAATCGTTTATAACGCTGGTCCGTTTAGATTGCAGCGTTTTATGACCGATATACAGCTTAAAGAAGAAAATCACATAGGAGAAGCAATTATTAGAGAAAATGGTGAATTGCAATATCTTAAAACCTTCCGTTTATCCAAAGCACAAACAAAGCGAGTTTACTTATTAACTAAATTAGCCGAACATAATTGGAATATTAATGCTACCGCTCAAGCATTAGGAAATAATTATGATGAATTTGTTCATCGTTTAGAAAAATCTGGTTTTGGTTACTTATTAAATCAACAAGTACGCGAGCAAGTTGCTAAAAGAACAGGGAAAAGGTAGAAATTGATAACTAATAATTGATAATTGTTTAATAAAAAAAATTGCCACAGGAATAATACCTCTGACAATTTTATTTTTTTCTCATATATTTTATGAGAATATTCAAAAATTTCTAACCTTTGAGCGCTTTTGTAAAATTTCTACGATAGGATTTACTACCAATAAAACAAGCTGGCCACAATAATGATAGAGCAAGGCGATTTGTTAAGCTATTGCTGAAATTAGTTCTTCTAAATCCAGTCCAAAATTTCCATACACCTCCAACGTAAGCAACAACTATTAAACCAGTTAAAATTCCACCAAGCATTCTTATTTACTCCAAAATTAAAGATTATTTGATACCATGATTGAGTACGAGAGTCAATCATCACACTCTCATACACTAGTTTAAGGTAGCTTCCCAGTTGTATCCAGTTGTATCCAGTTGTTACCACGCTCATAGAGAGCTAAAGTAGCAAGTAATAAGTAATATAGCTCCGAAATTGGTATAAATCCTCTCCTTTTAAGGAGAAAAAACAAATAAACAATATTAATCGATGCGCGAATCCTCTTTCTTTAGGAAGAGGTAAAACTTGCTACTTACTACTTGAGCGTAGCGGTACTTGCTACTTGTGAAGAGGATGGAATGACGTGGAGATTAATCTAATTTATAAAACAATTGTAGCGGGAGCAAGATGCTCCCTAATAGCTTTTTTTAAATGTCTCTCCAGATAGACATCGTATTTACCAAAAATTGTGAGAATAAATCACGTCAAGCGTTAAATTTAAACACTTAGTCTTATGAATTTTGGTTTTTTCGATATATTGTGGATTTTTCTACTGCTTTCTTCCTTACAACCGATTTGGCAGAAGCGTAAAATGGAGTATCGTCGCTTCCGCAGTATTGATGAGTTTCAGCAGAAACGTAAAAGCAGAACAATTCTACTTATTCATCGTCAAGAGTCTATCAGTTTTTTAGGAGTACCAATTTCGCGCTACATTACTATCGAAGATTCGGAAAAAATTCTTAGAGCAATTCGCTTAACTCCATCAGATGTACCGATTGACTTGATTTTGCACACTCCTGGTGGTTTAGTTTTAGCTACCGAGCAAATAGCTAGAGCTTTAATTCGTCATCAAGCCAAAGTAACTGTTTTTGTACCTCATTATGCAATGAGTGGCGGTACAATGCTTGCTCTCGCAGCAGATGAAATTGTTATGGATGAAAATGCGGTTCTTGGTCCTGTAGACCCCCAGCTTGGTAATTATCCAGCCGCGAGCATCATTAAAGTCGTTGAAGATAAACCAATCAGTGAAGTTGACGACCAGACTTTGATTATGGCCGACTTATCCCGTAAAGCCATGAATCAAGTACAGAAGTTTGTCAGGACTTTACTTCAAGATTGCATCCCCAAGCAAAAAGTTAAACCAGAAAATATCGAAAATATTATTCAAGCTTTAACAACCGGACAAGTTACCCACGATTATCCAGTAACCGTAGAAGAAGCCACGGAAATGGGGCTGCCCGTCACAGCCGGACTGCCCCGAATCGTCTACGACCTGATGGAACTGTACCCGCAACCTCAAGGTGGAAGACCTTCTGTGCAGTACATCCCAATGCCTTATGATGACCGTCGTCCGCTCCTTCCGGTTCCCAAAGGTAGACCGATGGAAGAGCCGAACGGTTAAGAGAGATGGGGAGAGGGGG